>NZ_JBALTL010000003.1:0-537712 GCF_036964545.1 Hyphomonas oceanitis | reverse complement strand
CAAAATATCTATATTCCACAACGTGCAAACAGGCTTTTTCAGCAGCCTGCTAGAGCTTAAGGGTGCGGTGAGGTACCGGCACCGCGAGACGCTTGCCGCTCATGCGAAGTTGAAGGCAGAAACTCAGCAGTTGCTCGAAACGGAAAGGAAGAAGACTTCCGATCAGCTTACGGAAGAAACTGAGGCGATAAAGGCACGCACCAAAGACCGCCGAAAGAAAGCCTACCGACGACGTCTTCAGAAATTGCAGTTAGCGGCGGACGACCGCTATGAAGCAGCAAGACTTCGGATCGAACAGTCGCTTCAACAATTCGAAGATTCAACCAACTTCCAACTCTATCGCGAAACCATGCGAACTGTGTTCGCCGAGACAGCCGCCATCAATCGACGTCTACTCGATGAGTTGCTGCAGAGAACGGACTACCGGCGAACGATAGTACTAACTCACGAGCGCTTATTTCGACTTTCTGATACCGGAACGCCACCGCTAATGCATGTATTTGGGCACAGGCACGCTTACAAACATACTAAGTTCAAAGGTACGGAAATAGTGAACGTGGCAGCGTTGGACCACATAATCGGTACGGCTAGTCTAAATGATGGTGACGAAAATCAATTCAGTTTGGCCAATGCGGGTGGGTACTGCGTTTTCACCATTTCTACCGATGCCGTGAGCGTGGAGCGCCGTCAGCTCTTTTATCCGGGACAAGAAATCAATCGCTGGGAAGCCAACTTTAGATGTCGGGGTCTTATCGCTGACACTGAGAACTACGCCTCAGCGGTTAGCCCATACAAGTAGCTCAATGCCAACCAGAGCGGTTTGATGGCCCGTATCCAGCCTTGAGCCGGTTGAAGTTCGTCCAAATATAAGGCCGTGACAGTGACCCGCGCTGCAGACTAATGACGTGTGCGGCGTCCTAAAGTCCGTCTCTGAAGTCGGCCAATCTCCGCTTTGTTCCCGGTCAGCGACCATCAGACAAATCGGGTAAATTGCTAAAGTAGGTTTTGTGGCTCATCACCTCCTTGGCAGGACAGACGATGAGACAGAAGCGAAAGGCCGAAGGTTAGGCTGAACGACACGTCAAAGAATATACATTTTATGGGGTACTCATGAAGGGGGGCAGTCGCGACAGAGACAACCCAGCCGGCCCACAAGATTATGCCGAGCAACTATTTGTCAGCGGCGCAGACTTTTCTGTCGGCAACGAACTGGCATCGACATGGAACCAGATTGCCCGGTCATCGCCTCAACAGGATCCGTTCAGCTGCAGCTCCGACTGGCAACTTTGCTTCCATGAGGCATTCGAGCCCGGCCGGAGTGTTCTTATGTATCAAGCCGACGACAGTCTCATCCATTTCGCAAAATATCGGCTGGGAGGCGTGCGGCCCGTGTTGGCGCCCATCGAGACGATGTGGATGTTCGGCTGTAATGCGCTCGGCCCTCACGCCCTTGACCTACTGGATGACCTGATTCCGAAGCTACCGGCATATTATCCCGAGCAACTCCCCGCATTCATCGTGAGCGGATTGGAACCGGAAGGTTGTCTCTACCGCGACCTTCGGCGCAGATATGACAGCCGATTCAACATCCGTAAGTACCGCTCGAAAATTCTTTGTGCTGCGTCGCTTGAGGGAGGCATCGAAGGCTGGCTTTCGAGACGCAGTAGCAATTTCCGCCGCAACCTGAAACGCGCAGAGCGGCGCGCGCAGGCCGGGGGCACCTGGTTTGAGCGTGCGCAACCCTCATCCGAGATCGACGCAGATCGTTGCTACGACCGGATGCTCGCTGTTGAGGAAAAGAGCTGGAAGGGACCAAGGCGCGAAGGCTTGCTGGCTGTTCGTGCGTTCTACGAGACGCTCCTGCGGGCCTATGCAGAGCGCGGCGCCGCAAGGGTCGTGTTTGCGAAGCAGGCTGATGAAGATGTGGGTTTCTGTTTTGGCGGCGCCAGCCACGGCATCTACCGCGGCCAGCAGACGAGCTACAGCGATGAACTGGCTGGCCTCAGCATCGGTACGCTGATGCATTTCGAGACCGCGAAGTGGCTGGCAGAAGACGGCGCCCGGCTTCAGCACTTCGGGCCCATTCAGCGAATGATGTCCTACAAGCATAGCTTTTGCGAGATTGAGCTGCCGAGTTTGCTCAGCGTTTTTCGGGGGTGAGCCCTGTCAAAACGTGTTGGTGTCGCGGAAGATTTCCCGAACGAAGACAACCCAGTCGGCTTGCCCGAAAAGCCCTGGACAAGTCCTAAGAAACTCTGGCTCACCTCGCGCGGGGTGGAGTCGCATGCGGGAGGCGGGCTAAACGGCCTGCAGTTGCCAGAGCTGAGCGATGAATTGGTTGCCCACGCTTTCAGGATCAAAGTTCGCAGAAAGCTCAGGAACGGGTGCAAGTCTGCATCGGCCTTACAATAATTCTTCAGGGCGTGACAAGCGTGACACCCCTATAGGGGTGTGTCACGTCACGTCACGGTAAACGCCCCGCGTGACAAAGCGCGACTGTCACGTGACGTCACGCTTGTCACGCGTGCAGTTCAGATTGATTGCGAGCCTCATTTTCGGGTCTATGCAACAGTAAACATCATTGTCTGCCTCGATTAGATTCTTATCAATCAGCGCGTCGCGCCCGCGCTTGAATGCTTGCCGTTTGCTGTCGGTGTTGTCGCCCGTGTGCTTGGCGTAGAATGCCACCCGCCACGCCTCCAGATCTATTTTGAAGCCGCCTTCGGGTCCTGATTCGGATTCGGCCCCAGAGATGGCTGCCAGTTCGGAAAATGTCTCTTTCGCCAGCTTCGCGTTGCGGCTCAGCTTCTGGGGTTTGTCGCCCGCCTCTTCGTATGCCTCTGAGATGACCAGCGTTGCGCTCTTGGCACCGTTCGCAAGCGGCACATCCTTCAGCGTAAAAACTAAGTCGCGCGGCGGTTCCGCGTCTTTCATCTTCGTGTTTGAGAGCCTCATGGTTTGCGTACTTTTTGTGAGCCGATACTCAAAATCCAGAGCGCCCTTGAGCGCCATAGAACCCCTGCCGCGCTCCTTGTCGTGATGGCCACTATGGTGGATGATCAGGATAACGCAGCCGTGCAGGTTTGCCCGCAGCTTGTCCATCGCGGCGACAAAGGCGCTCATCTCCTGGGTTGAGTTTTCATCGCCAGGACCGAAGTTGCGGGCCAACGTGTCAACAATGACCATTGCAGGGCTGCCGTGCTGGGCAGCCAATTGCGAAATCGCAAATTCAACAGATTGGGCTGAACTCTTGTCCAGGAATTGAGCCGCGCATTCCGACTTGAATAGCGGCACACCTTCCAGCAACTGGCCGCGTTCAACCGCCCATGCATGAAACCTCCGCACAAGACCATTGTGGCCTTCGCCAGCGATATAGAACACGGCGCCCTTTTTTACGGGTGCTTCATGGAATGAATGGCCGGTGGCGACGCTCAGTGCAAGATCAACGCCCAGGAAGCTCTTGCCGCATCCAGGATCGCCAAAGACCAGGCCAAGCGTGTCACGCTCTATCAAACCCTCAACAAGAAAATCGGGTAGAGAGTATTCCAGGTTAGACACTGCAACGAACCGGAATCCTTTCCCCTTGTCCGGCATCGGTTTCTCGGAAGTTTGCGTGCCGCTGTGAAGCCGGTGACTCCAGCCGCCATCATAGTCTGACGGGGCGTTTGTGCCTTCCACTGCTCTGCTGATATCGTCTGCTGCCTCGCCAATGGCGTTTGACGGTGCGCCAAAGTCACGCGCTACACTCGCAGCCGCAGATTTCCTGTAAGGATCATTCATGCTGCTATTGCCCTCAGGGACAGGGCAAACCGCACGCGTTCTTCCGGTGATGCGCCGACTAGGCCAAGCTCATCGTCATCCACCAGCGCAACCATACGGAGGCTGATAGATTTAAAGGCTGCACGCTGGCGGTGGGTGAAATCGGTATCGTCATAAAGCTCAAACAATAGGCCGATAGGAGGTCCAAGCTGTTCGCGCAGGCAGAAATAGCCGGGGGGATATTTGGTGAAAGGCCAGTCCTTAGCTGACTTGTCATCATCATGGTCGAACATCAGTCTTCCTCCACGTGGAGGCCCGCCAGGCGGGCGTACAGCGTGGCTGTGGACGGCGGGTAAGCACCGCGCCGCTGGATCTCTCGTGCAGCCAGGCTCCGAGCCCAAGGGCGCTGGCGGAAGGCATCTGCCCAGGCAAAGAGGGGAAGAAGATCATTGTCATTGCGCGCACGGTGGCGACGCGTTACTTTCCGTTTCATCGGAAAAATTCTCCTGTGAGGGTGATTAGCTTCGAGAGACCCCGGCAGCGGACTGCAATTCCGCTCCGGGGTCGATTTATGTCTGGGGCCAGCATCAGGCGGCCTCAGAGGTGCTTTTCCGTTGGCGGGTTTCGAGCCAGGCTTCCACGTCGGACCAGCGGTATCTGACCGAACGGCCCAGAGAATACCAGCGAGGGGAATGCGGCTCTCCGAGCATCCTTCTCTTGGCCCAGGTATTGGCACCTGTGCCGGTGCGCCGAGCGAGTTCATTCGTGTCGATGAGTTCCATTAAGAAAGACCTTCCTAAATCGCTGGAACGCTCCAGCAATCGCAAGATGGCGCAATCACGCTCCCCCAATAAGCTTGGGAATTAGCACTTTTTTGGGCTCACCCATTTAAGACTATGAATCTATTGATCTTTTTTTTCCGGGCAAAGCCCATTGCTCCGCAATGGGTTCGGGTAAAAGCAATTGCGCAGCGTGCCAAAGCCTGTTTCGCTCATTCGGTGAGGTTTCAGGCAATAGTCGCTCCAAAATGGCGTCTCTCCGATGTGTTGAGTATCTAGAATTGGCTACTTGAGACTCAAGGTAGGCTACAAGCTCCCAGAGGCGCCGCTTTTCAGGAGTGTCGCGCGGTACCTGGAATGCGAACGAGCGCTCGTTTGGCAGTGCTGCATGAGGCAATTCGGGTATGATCAAACTCCGCAGTTGCAGCGAGTCTATCAATACATGCTGCCAACTTATCGACGTTCGTCCGGAAGTATCCTCAGCAGATATGAATGCTGGATGCCAATTGCTTTTCAGATCCAAGAACTGCCAACTAGCAGCATCAATTTTGCCTTCAAACGAATCATGTGCCCTAACACCGCGTGCCTCAAGCTTGGCGGACTGCAGCATTTTTCGAATCAGGCAGGAAGCCGCCGGGACTCCAACATCATCATCTTCATCATCACTCACGGTCCAAATGGCGATGCGGTCTAGGGTCACGTTAGTCTCAGAATAGCCGTGCGTCGAAAGACTTTGAACGGTTTTATAAACCTGCTCCATTTGCCCATTGAACGCGACAAACATAAGCGCGACACTAATAGGCCAAAACGGCTGATCCAATTTTGCTGAAATCCAATTGTCTCGGTCCTGATCAGGCTCAATCACAAAGAGACGAACCAGTTCCGAGCGCTTGAGTGCTACGTCCGCCTTCAGTTGAGTGCGAAATTGTGCGCTCTTCGTCTCTCTCCAAAGCTCCACAAATCGCGTCCCCTCGTGCTCTGGCCATCGCACTAAGTCCAGCGAGTTGGTACGAAGCGATACGCAGTAACCTGTCGCGTCCCTCGGTTGACTATCGACACGCCTGCGTAGCTCCTCAGCAGCATTCTGATCGCACAGCAAAGTTCCAATATGTTCAGATATAAGCCCCAATGCGTCGCGTATGACCCAAATTCGTCCGATCTCATTCTTGAGACTTTCAGACCACTCGGAGCTCATTTCCGCAGCAGAGCGACCTCCTGAATCCAGGTACCGTCGCGCCGCAGAAAAAATCCGCCGTTCCGTTTGCGCCCGACGCGAATCTGCAGGAATTTGTCGAACGGCATCATGGAATATCATCCCATGCCAATCCAGATTCGTATCTAGCCCCTCATCCCGAGAGGCGAGGTGATCAAATACCCGCAACCAAAATCGTTTCGATTGCTCAGTGCGACCCAGCCTGTGGCTTGGCTTCGACGTGTCGAAGTCGTCGAGGTCTCCTTTGGGCAAACCCGCCAACCAGGCGACAGCAGCGCGCAATGAAATTGCTTCTGCCGCAGGCAAAGCTTCTGGTAGCAGTTCATGCTCAAGTTCCTCTAATGCCATGACCTCAATCCTCTCTTGAACTTCAGGAACGCACTAACGCAGCCTGAATCGCCGCACCAATTCCTTCGGATGCGCGCCGGACCGGATCATCTTCCAAATGAGTGTACCTTGCGGTCGTTGCGCTATTTTTGTGCCCAAGCAGTGAACCAATCACCGGCAGACTAACCCCACCTGACACTGCCATGCTCGCGAAGCTGTGGCGAAGGTCATGGATTCGCACATTCTCCAGCCCGGCATTCTCTCGAATCCGACGCCAGACTTTCGGAGTGCCTTCATAGTATCCATCCGAGCGGGACGCTGGAAACACGAAGTCTGAAGTGTTCTGGCGCGGCACTGTCTGAAGCACTTCAATCGCCGCGCCGTTCAACATGACCAGCTTCTGTCCAGTTTTGGAATCAGCCAGACGCAGGTAGCTGTACTGCCAGTCCACTTCGGGCCAGCGCAGGCTTTCGATCTCGCCCCTGCGCGCGCCCGTAAGGATGAGCAGGCGAATGATGGCGACGGCGTAGGGGTTTTCTCCAGCCGTCTCTGCCGCAACCAGCGCGGTGCCCAGCTTCTGCAATTCGTCGGCACCGAGGAAGCGCTCATTGCGCCGGTCCCGGAAGCGCTTCACGCCGCGAACAGGATTTTCGGAAATCCATCCAGACTCCACTGCGAAGGAGAATATTCCACCGAGCAGACCCACCGTTCGCGTCGCGGCGCCCTTGCCACCCCGCACAATCGCCCTGCCCCGCGCTCCGGTTTTCACATCCACGGCAGTCTTCCCGGCAGCAACATCCTGCAGGAACCGGGAAATATCCGCCCGCTTCACGTCTGGCACGCGCATGCGCCCCAGCAGCGGCTTTATGTGGCGCTCGATGCGCCCTCGGTCCGTTGCCAAAGTCGAAGCCTTCTTGGTGGCCGCGCCATGCTCCAGGTAGCGGTCGCACAGCTGGGAAACCGTCAGCACATTCTTGTCTGCCTGCTTGGCCTGCGCCGGGTCTTCACCATGCGCGACAAGTCCGAGTATCTGGCTCGCGCGCTTTCGCGCCTGTTCCGGGGTCCAGGGCGAGCCATGCGTGCCGATGGTCATGCGCCGCGTGGGCGCGTTGCGACCTGTTCCCAACCTGTATTTACAGACATAGGACTTACGGCCACCGCTGCAGACCTTCAGCCCGAAGCCCTTCAGGTCACCATCCCAGATGAAATAATCACTGTCCCGCTTCGCCGCGCCGTTCACGACTGAATTGGTAAGGCGCTTGGCCATTGGTGGTTACTCCGGGCTTCCAGTAACCACATAGTAACCACCATTCGGGGAATCTGGAAACACCTCCAGAAACCTGCAGGCCATCTTTTCACATAAATTCAGCGTGTTGTCGATTTTCTGGGAACATCAGGAAACGACCAGAAACCTAAATCCCTTGCCCTCCGAAGGCAGAGGTCACAGGTTCAAATCCTGTTGGGTGCACCATTTCTCCCGTTTCAGCCGAGGTCTGCCCCTCGTACCTGCGAAAGTGGATGCGAGGCTCACCATTGCGCGGGTACGATCCCGGCTTGCGCCCCGCCTATTCGCGCGCGGCAAAAAAAAGGCCGGCTGCAGTTTCCCGCAGCCGGCCTTTTTCAGTTTGGGTGTGGCCTACCAGGCGACATTCACGCCGAGCATGAGTTGCTGGGCATCATAGTGCGATGGGTTGTAGCGACCGGTGTATTCGATCTCGAAGTCAACACGGTCCGTGATGTCGCGGCGGGCGCTGGCACCGTAATTATAGGTGTCCAGTCCGCGACCAACCGACCGGGTCTGCCAGATCGCATTGCCCAGAGACACCGCACGTTCGACGGTCGGATCATCACCGAGGTCATGTGCCCAGTTGGTGAACACGGCGAGATCCGTGCCGCGATAGCTGTGAACTACTTCACCGCCGAGTTTGGACTGAACCGTGTTACGCGATTCCGCCATGACATCGAGCTGGGTGTAATCGACATTGCCGTACTCGGTGTAGCCATCCTGATTGAGGCTGGCTGCGCGCAGGCCGCCAATCGCATAAAGGCTGGTCGCACCACGCTGGAGGAGCGCATAGCGCGCCTCGGCCTGAACGTGCATGACCGAGAAGTCTTCCTTCGACTTCGAGGCGGCAACGAGGCCACCCAGCGGTGTCACGCGGTCGGTCTTGGGCGAAGCCTTCGTGTAGCCGACAAGGCCCGAAAGGGTCAGACGCGGTGTCACTGTGCGGCTGCCATAGGCGTAGAGCGATGCCATGTGGTTGGTCGCCCCACTGGCCGTGTCGGTGTAGAGTTCGACCGTGTTATAGCTGGCTGCGACGCCCACACGCATTTCAGATGTATTTATGAAAGTCGCGCCCAGCGTAACGCCATACGTGTCTTCATCGAAGCCCATCGTGTTGCCGTCCGGATCATAGCTGGCGCCGCGCGCGTCGACGCGTGACCAGACACGAACCCCGTTTTCGAGCTGATTGTCGACACCCCCGAGACCAGTGTTCCCTTGCGCGGCGGCGATAATGATATCGTCAGACCCAAACAGGACCGATTCTGTGCTCTCAAGGACATGAGCATGCATGTCGCCCGACAGGGATTCCATCGCCACACCAATCTGAGCAGCCCGCATGGGCATGAGGGAGACAAGCAGGTCGTCAAGATCGCCCGTCGCGGCATTGCCATAGCCCGTGCCATAATCAATGGCCTGAGCTGCAGCAATCGCATTACCCGTTCCATACATATCCGCGACCAGAACTCTCAGGCTTTCTGGAACTACCGCCAGCTGTACAGAGTCCGCATTGTAGATGACCTTGAACCGGGCATTTGCCTGAAGGCCTTCGCTCGGCTGTGTCAGGGCATCAAACTCCCCTGTCACATTGGCCGCCGTCACGATTGTGAACATATCGCCGATGACCGCCTCGAAATCGTTATTGGCGTTGCCCGAAATTCCACGAAGGATCGGATTGACCGAACCTGCCGCCGTGAAGGTCGAATCCGCGCCTGTGAGAACGACCCGGTCATAGCTGCCAGCACCGCCAACGAGTGAGTAATCGCGACCGTCTATTTCTGTAAGGAAGATGGACCCGTCATTCAGCGTGATATCGCCTGACACATAGAGCGTGCCCGGAGAGTTGCCCGGTGTCAGCGTGCCGCCGCTCAACACCCGGACTGAACCGTCGACCACGCCGGAACCATAGAGAGAGGCCGTGTCATAAACGATCAGATCGCTCGTGCCGAATAATCCATTCACGCTCAGGCTGCCGGACTCGACCGTGCTTGTGCCTGTCATCGTGCTATTACCCGTCAGCATCAGCATGCCGTTGCCCAGCTTGCGCAGACCGCCGCTGCCGGACAGGACGCCTGCAAAAAGGCCGTTCTGCGACTGGTTGAACTCGACCGTACCATTGTTCTCGACATTGCCCTGAAGCGAGTTCGTCGAACCGGCCAGCGTACCCTGCTCGACAACAGTGCCGCCGGAATAAGTGTTCATGCCGGTCAGGACGAGACGGCCTGTCCCCAGCATGTTGAGCTGCCCCGTCCCGGAAAGGACACCCGCATAGGTGCCTGCATCCGACTGGTCGAACTCAACCGTTCCGTTATTCTCGACATCGCCCTGAAGCGAGTTCGTCGAACCGGCCAGCGTGCCCTGCTCCAGATAGGTGCCACCGGAATAGGTGTTGGCACCCGTCAGCTCAAGTCGCCCCGTGCCAAGCACATTCAGCGTGCCATCTCCGGCAATCTTGCCATTCCAGGCCACCGAGTTGCTGCCAACATCCATGCGCGCGGATGCGCCATCGACGATGATGTCCTGCGTACCGGTCATGTCACCGGAAACCTGGAGCGATCCCTTTCCGATTGTCAACGTACCCGTACCAAGATTGGCGGCTTGCGATATCTGCAGCGCGCCTTCTGCAATGGTGAAGCCGCCCGTCGTCGTGTTAGTGCCTGACAGGGCCAGAATGCCCGTGCCCTTCTTGATGATATTGCCGACGCCAGAGAATGTGCCGGTCACAACAACGGCATTGCCTTCTGTATCAATCGTGCCGCCTTCTGACTGGACCGTGAAGTCTGCGCCGACTGCGGCATTATCAGCAAACTTCAGTGTGCCGCCTACAAAGTTCGGTTTGACTTGCGATCCATTGAGCTGCGAGGCCTGATAATAGGCGCTGTTCGTATCGATATTGAAAGCACCCGACAGCGACGGGTCGACGGAAGAAGAACCTTGCGGAACGCTGTTCAGGGCTACCGACGAGAAGGCAAGATAGGCGCCCGCGCCGAAATATTCCCCGTTGCCGGTCGCAATAATGGTCACACTGTTGAAGAGGCCGGTATCGTTGATCGCTCCGACGAAGTGTTCCGTACCGCTAATTGATTGCTCGATCCCGCCCAGCAGAAGAGGATCACTGGCCCCAAAACGGAAGTAGACTGCCGAGGCGCCCGTAGAATTCCCGTCAGGATCAACGCCATTCGTGCAGCACGTACCCCAGTCATTCACATATGTTCCCAGGGCGTTCATGTCGTAGGGCGTTACACCATCGGCCTCGAAGAATTTGTATGTATACCCCATGGCCTCAGCATCGGCGAAGGTTGAAGAATAGCTGTTGCTCCAGTTGGTAAAGCCATCGCTACCCGCATCGCCGGTGAAGTTATTGGGCGCCAAATTCCCGAGCCGCACGGTTTCAACGACAATGTCGTCACCACCATTCGTGCTCGAGACCGTGAATTGACCACCCGTCGTGTTGAGGATGTCGAATGTGTAAACATCAGACGTATGAGGTGTTGTCGGGTTCGCTGTGTTGAATGATGCGTCGGCCGCAAGGACCGTATCAATAAACGTCTGCAGCCCTGCTGATGTATCTTCGTTGAAGAAAACGGCGGGCGTTGCGCTGGCGGTGCCCGGCGCCAGAACCGCCAGCACGAGGGTGAAAACGGAGGCGGAACCCAATGCCCGCCCCATCAAATGTTTTCGGCCGCAAGCGCGGCCGGTGTCGTGGTTTAAATCCATCTTGGAACTCCAGTATCACTCAATCCTAAAGCGATCTCCGCAGGCTCTCCCCACGCAACGCTGGCTTGAATAAATAAGGGTCCGAAATGAAGCAGATATTACTTTTTGGCCATATTGCAGCCCGATGTGTTAGCAATTATTGCCATGATTTTAACGGGTTAAAACGATTTGTTCATCATCCCTTCCAGGAGGTTAAATAGGGATGGATTTCGCGTTCTGCTGTGCTTTCAGCAGATAAAGGACACATACAGAAAGTCTTTACAGGGACTGATTGTGCAATTGCATTGACCGATTTAAGAGCACAGTAATATTCCCGCCAGCAGGCAGGATTGGCCCTTAACCTTGAAATCAGAGCATACGAAGCAACTTATCGTTGCTTTCGACTTGACGCACTCGCTGGAATGGGTCGCGCCCATATAGGTAGAAGTGCTTATTCATTCCTATGCCCTCGAGCTGATATCGTTCCATTCTAGATCAATTTTTCTGCGATTGGCGGGTGGTGCATATAAATGGAACTCAATGATCAGCCTGGGGGCGAGGCAAAAGCGGTTTCATACGCCGTGTTCGCAGATGCGCTGGAGCGCGAAATCGTGCCTCTCCGCGCCATGACGTTGACAGCAACCGGTGACCCCGAACTGACCGAACGTATCGTTGCCGGATTCCTCCTGCGCGTGTTGGACCGGGAGATCGCAAGGCCGATGGCGATCGAGCCCGACACGATCGAGATACTCTATCTCGAATACCTCAAGGACGTGCTTGAATCCGACATGGTGAAAGTCGCCATAGCCAACAACGTAACTGTCTTTCTTTCCCTGGATCAACTCCGCGAGGCGATGAGATAGGCGCTCTAAATAAGCCATCGCCACCCACCTCCCCCCACCGCAAAAAAGTACAAATCCCGTGGCCCAAAAAGACGATGATACCCCCCCCACTACGCACGCCTCACACCTCAATGGCGGAGGAAATGGAAAACTTCCCGAAGGCTTGCGGAGCGCTGTTAAGCAAGCATCCGAAACCGACCGCTCCACGCCGCTGTCTGAAAGGCTGATGGATATCATCCGGCGTATCCGGAAAATGCCGTCGGACGACTAAGCCTACCACTCCCAAACCGCCCCTCACGCTTTTTTAGCCAGTCTCTGCCACGCTCGCATTTCGGCCTAGAGATTGCAGTATGCAGGCCGTGAGCGTGTCGTCGGGGGACGACGCGCATGAGGGCAAGTCGTCGGGAGCGTGCGAGCCATGAATCTGTTTTTCCGGTTCCTCCGGATATTTCTGCCTGCCTGGTTTGCGCGCGAGCGGACCCAGCCGCTGGATGTCCACGTCATCAAGTCAGCCGTGTGGATCGGCGACCATGACCCGATGGGGCACATGACGAATTCGCGCTATGCCTCATTCACCGATCTCGGCATGCTGAACTATATCGCCCGCACCGGCTTTCTTAAAGTCTTCCGGAAGAATGGCTGGACCCCGATCATCCAGAGCGAGGCAATCAGCTTCCACCGCATGATGCGCTTCCCGCAGAAATTCGAGCTGCACACACGCCCCGTAGGCTGGGAGGGCAGCTATATCCTGTTCGAACACAAATTCATGTCAAAGGGCCGCACGGTCGCCGAGAGCCGCATGGTCGCGCGCCTTGTCGGCCGCAAGAAACAGCGCGTGACGATCGACATGGTGTTTGAAGGCTATGGCCTGCACATGGACAGTCCGGAAATATCCCCGGCCTTCCGCGCCATGCTGGACGACCTGCAGGTCCGCCCCTAGAGGCGAAAGCCGCCCGGCAACACGTCTTCGACGCTCATGCGTTGGGTTTCGTCGCCTTTTTCAGCCACGCAATAGATATCCGTGCCATCGACAGCGAGTTCCGCGATCCGCTGGCGGCAGCCGCCACAAGGCGTGATCAGCGTGTCGCCACTGCCAACAATGACGATCACCCGGCACTCCCTTCCGCCTGACGCCACCATTGAGCCCAGCGCCACCGCCTCCGCGCAGGTGCCGAGCGGATAGGCCCCATTCTCCATGTTGCAGCCGACAGACACATTGCCATGCTCGTCCAGCACGGCCGCGCCGACATGGAAACTGGAATAAGGCGCATGGGCATTGAGGCGGACGGCGCGCGCAGCCTCAACCAGTCTTTCAAGTGTACCTTCAGGAAGATTGGTCACGAAAATCCCCATGCTTTCCAAGGGTTGAATGCAGCTTGCCGCCTGATCTCACTTGCCGGGGCGGGTCCGTTGGTTAGCATGGGCCACCACAAGCCTACAAGGGAAGGAAAACCCGTTTGGAAACGCTGGCGATACACGCATGACGGCCCGCCCGATCATCATAGACTGCGATCCGGGCGTCGACGACGCCGTAATGCTGATGATGGCGCTGGCCAGCCCAGCGCTGGACGTACGCGCGATCACGACCGTTGCCGGCAATGTGCCGCTCAGGCTGACCAGCCGGAATGCCCGCATGATGTGCCAGATCATGGACCGGCCGGACGTGCCCGTCTTTGCCGGCTGCCCGCGCCCGATATTGCGCGAGCCAGTCACCGCCGAACATTTCCATGGCGACAGTGGCATTGCCGGGCTGGAACCATTCGAACCTGATAAACCGCTCGCGGCAGGCCACGCCGTCACCCACCTGATCGACACGTTGCGTAGCGCGGCGTCTGGCGAATACACCATCGTCGTCACCGGCCCGTTGACCAATGTGGCAACTGCCATCGTCATGGCCCCCGATATTGCCCGGGGCATCGACCAGTTCGTCATCATGGGCGGCGCTGACAGTGAAGGTGGCAACATCACGCCGACCGCAGAGTTCAACATTTTCGCTGACCCCCATGCCGCCGGCGTCGTGTTCGACAGCGCCATTCCGACGACACTGCTCAGCCTCGACGTGACGCATCAGGTTCGCGCCGAACCCGAGCGCCTTGAGCAGCTTCGCAAGTTGCCCGGCGCGCGGCCAGCCATCATGGTGAAGCTGCTGGAAGCCGCCAATGTGCTCGAAGCGCGCTGGAAGGAAGGCCGCATGACGCCCATGCATGACCCGTCGACGATCGCCTACCTGCTCGCCCCACACTTGTTCGAAAGCCGCAAGGCGACTGTCAGCGTCGACACCGCTGAAGGCGCCCATTTCGGCCAGACGCGCCTCTCGGCAGAGGCAGATGGCCCGCATACATGGGTCACAAAGGCCGATGCAGACGGCTTCTTCGCCCTCGTTGAGGGGCTGATGACACCGTCATGATCACCGTCACGGGCTCCATCAATCTCGATATCGTCGCCACGGGCCCCACCCTGCCCCGCCCCGGCGAAACGGTGACCAATGCCCGCCTCGCCCGCCATCCCGGCGGCAAGGGCGCAAACCAGGCGCTCGCCGCCAAACGCCTCGGCGCGGACGTCCGCCTGATCGGAGCAGTCGGCGCTGACGACATGGCCGAGGAAGCGCTGAAACTACTACAGGCAGGCGGCGTGGACCTTTCCGGCGTGCAGCATATCAATGGCGAGACGACGGGTGTCGCCCTGATCGCCGTCTCGGCCGATGGCGAAAACCTGATCGTGGTCTGTCCCGGTGCAAACCGGGCCCTGCGCCCAGCGGACGTGGAAGACGCGGACATCACCCACATGATAGGCGTTCTCGAAATCCCGGCCGACACACTGCTCGCCGCCGCCAGTCGCGCCACCGGCTTTGTCAGCCTGAACCTTGCCCCCGCCATGACCGTTCCTGACGCCCTCCTCGCCCGCGCCAGCCTGCTCTGCGTCAACGAGACCGAGGCCGCCTTCTATGGCGACGCGCTGCACGCATCAGGCGCGCTGGTCGCCATTTCGCTCGGCGGCGAAGGTGCGGCGCTCTATCGGTATGGCAAGGAGATCGCCCTGGAGACTTCTCCCAAAGTGCAGGTTGTCGACACAGTCGGCGCCGGTGACACATTTACAGCGGCCCTGACCGTCGCCCTGATCGAAGGCATGACGGAAGCGGCCGCCCTGCGCTTTGCCGTTAGTGCCGGCGCGCTCGCCTGCACGAGGGCTGGCGCTCAGCCCAGCCTGCCCAAGCGCGCAGAGGTCGACGCGCTCGTTGCGAAAACATGGCCCTGAGGCGACAGGCTGCATTGACCCGGCAGCGCAAATCCTTTTGAGGTCAGGCCAGCACCAAAGCCTTGGAGACCACCCGATGAAACGCCTGATCGTGACCTGCCTCATGGCCCTCGCCACCGTCATGCCGGCCCATGCCTGGGGCAAGACCGGCCACAGAGTGGTCGGCGCCGTCGCGCAGACCTATCTCAGCCAGTCGGCCGATACGGGCGTCAAGGATATCCTCGGCCCTGAAGGCATCGCAGAGGCCGCCGACTGGCCGGATCATATGCGCTCAAACCCCGAGCCTTTCTGGCGCTCCGAAGCCAATCCCTGGCACTATGTGACTATTCCCGTCGGCCAGACTTATGCCGACGTTACCCCGCCGCCGGAAGGCGACGCAATCACTGCGCTTGCGCATTACCGCGCCATTGCGATTGACCCTTCTGCGCCGCTGGAAGAGCGCCAGCGCGCCCTGCGCTTCATCATTCACATTGTCGGCGACCTGCACCAGCCGCTGCATGTCGGCAATGGCACGGACCGCGGCGGCAACCAGTTCGTCTGCACCTTCTTTGATGAAATGAGCAACCTGCACGAAGTCTGGGACGAGCTGCTGATCAATTACCAGGAACTCTCCTACACCGAATGGACGGAATGGCTCGTGCAGAAGATCACGGCGAACCAGCTCGCCGAATGGGCCAAGGCCAGCCCTGCTGACTGGGCCGATGAAAGCGCCGCCATCCGCGACACGATCTACCCGGACACGCAGATCCTGTCCTATGATTACGCCTACCAGACGCGCGACATTATCCGCCAGCAGCTGTCAAAAGGCGGCGTGCGCCTTGCGGCCTATCTGAATGAGATGTTCGAAACAGCGGGCGCTGAGTGAATTGGATCAAATGGGAATGTCGTTATTCCATTAACGAGCTACATTCCAGACGAACCCATCACGATCCAGAAGGATGTAGGGTTGCTGACTGGTCACCATTGAGTTCGGAACACCATCGACTGGTACATCCTTGCTCTAATGGTCTGGCCCCAGCAAAAAGCCCTCACGATCAATAATGTTGGGGGGGTCTTGGGCAAAATATGTGCTTCTAGGAACTCCCTCGACGGGAATATCTCCAACCATCAAAACATGACGCTTGGATAAGCCCTCGGGATCGAAGGGCGCATCATACTGCCTCTCGGTGCCTCTGAGCCAAGGAGAAGTCCTCTGCAATGAATCAATCGGATTGAGGCTCGATGAGCACGCACCAAACCCCAGATACTCCGGGTAGAGCAAAACCTTTTGATAATAAGTGTCTTGAGCCATTTCCACGGCAGGCATTGCAAGTGACCGTGTCTGAAAAGGATACACATCTCGATATGCAAACCCCTTTGCATTGTCTGCCGTCTCTCCCATCGGGATAATGTAACCACCTCCGGACCGACGCAGTGTTCCGGAGTATTGCTTCCCTCCGGATACGTAATCACGATAGGAGTGCCCGTCTTGAAGCGGCTCATCGCGTGAAAACAGCTTTGTCGTTTCATCTAAAGCGATTTTTGCGGACTCGGTCGTAAACCAATACCTGCCAATATCGTCCGTCGACTTGGCGAAAATCGCATCAGCAACGTCTTTGTGTATTTTGACGCGAAAAACTGAAGTACATTGAGGCGAAACAATACCCAGTCCACCCTCGTGAGCAGCCTTTGCCCGAGATCTCATTTCTTCGTTTGTATAACTATATCCCCACGGCCCTGGCAGCACGCCAATCTGCTCGTAGGACGCTTCCGCCTCTGCCCGCCATTTCTCCCAGTCACTTTTATCCGTGACTGATACGCTTGCGCTCACAAACTTCATTTTTGCGAGCGGACTTTCGTAGGCATCATCCGTCTTGTAACCCCATCCCCTGCTCAGGTCGTCGATGTCGTCAAACCAGATAGCAAGCGGCCGCAGATCGTCAGGTATGCGGCTCTTTCCAGCCCGCGGCCCAAACTCGACTTTGCCCCACTTCCAGTTGTCGCACATATCGATGGTAACGAGCCCAAGCGCCTGACCTTCGCCGACCGGTTGGAACATGATGATGGGATGATGCGTGTAAAAGACAGATGGTGTGGTGTAGGAATAATTCTGCACGACCCCACCACAAGCCGCGACATAATCGAACTGAACGGTTTCGTCCGTCTCCTTCAAGATGAAGTCTGCCTTCATCCGATAGAAGAACGATGGCGGGCGGGGCGCGTGCGATGATGCACTTCCCGAGCGCGAAGGTCCCTCCTGCTCACCAGAGCAGGACGACAGAGTAAGGGCGAACAGCAAGGCGCCAAGTATTCTGGATGACATCGAAGGACCTACTTCTGGTTTGCCGCTGTGATCCTGCCTTGGATTGCCTTCATGCAAAATCAGAAGACTGACCTCAGGCGCTGGCGCGATTGATGCGGCGGCGCTGGACGCTCGATGGAATGTGCAGGCTCTCGCGATATTTCGCCACCGTGCGGCGGGCGATCTCGATGCCGTAGCCGGTCAGGATCTCGACGATCTGGTCGTCCGAGAGCACATCATCCTCGGTCTCGCCATCAATCAGCGCCTTGATCCGGTAACGCACGGCTTCGGCTGAATGGGCCTCGCCGCCACCGGTCGACGGAATGGCCGCCGAGAAGAAATACTTGAGTTCGAACAGGCCGCGTGGGGTCGCCATGTATTTGTTCGACGTCACACGGCTGACCGTGGATTCGTGCATCTCGATCACGTCGGCCACCTGTTTCAGGTTCAGCGGACGAAGATGCGCCACGCCGTGCGCGAAGAAGGCGTCCTGCTGGCGCACGATCTCGCTCGCCACTTTCAGGATGGTGCGGGCGCGCTGGTCGAGCGACTTGATCAGCCATGTCGCGTTCGCCGCGCATTCGGAGATGAACTCCTTCTCCTGATCGCGCATCGGCAGCACGCTCACTTCGGCATAATAGGCCTTGTCCATCAACACACGCGGCAGGGTCTCTGAATTGAGTTCCACGCCAAAACTGCCATTCGGCAGCTCACGCACAAACACGTCTGGTGCAACCGCAATGGTCGTGTCGCTGGAAAAGCCACTGCCGGGCTTGGGCGAGAGCTGACGCAGCTCGCCCAGCATGTCCATGAGGTCGGCCTTGTCGACGCCGCACACATCGGCGAGCGCCTTCAGGTCGTGCTTCGCCACCATGTCGAGATTGGCGAGCATGGCTTCCATGGCCGGGTCGAAGCGGCCGCGCTCCTTCAGCTGCAGGGTCAGGCATTCGGGAATTGAGCGCGCCATCACTCCGGTCGGCTCAAAGCCCTGACAGACAGCGAGCACGGCGGCCACGTTGGCTTCATCCGCACCGAGAGCCTTGGCGACATCCTCGAGAGGCGCGCGCAGGTAGCCGGCTTCATCGGTCTCATCGATCAGGCGGGCACCGATCAGGCGGTCTGCCGCCGAGAGACCGGCAATGTTCAACTGGTTGTGCAGGTGCTCCTGCAGGGTAAGATCGGTCGTGAGGTTCGCCGCGAAGTCATATTCCTCGCTGTTGAAGCTGCCGCCGGATGTGGCGCTCGACCAGTCCGTCTGGGCCGACGGGCCAGAGCCCTCGACCGGCATCGCCGCATCCGAGCCCGTGCCCGGTTCGAACACATCCTCGCCAGGCGCATCGAGCTGCTCGCGTGCAGCGCCGAGGCCGGAATTGTCATCAAGGGAAAGCTGCTCACGGCGCGCCGGCGCATCGCCCTGCTCGCCGCCACCATCCTCGGCATTCTCCTCGGCCTTGTTCAGCAAGGGATTGCGCTCGATCTCGTTTTCCACGAACTCGGCGAGCTCCTGGTTGGAGAGTTGCAAAAGCTTGATCGCCTGCTGCAGCTGCGGCGTCATTACCAGGGACTGGCCCTGGCGCATGTCGAGTGACTGTTTCATTCCGTAGCCCGCGCCTTATCGATCAAGCGGCGAACTGTTCACCCAGATAGACCCGGCGCACATCCTCGTTCTTCAGCACATCGCCTGGTGTGCCATCGAAGAGAACGTCGCCATCATACATGACATAGGCCCGGTCCACGATCTGCAGCGTCTCGCGCACCTGGTGGTCCGTAATCAGGACGCCCAGGCCACGCTGCTTCAGGTAGCGGACAAGTTCGGAAATGTCGGAAATGGCGAGCGGGTCAATACCGGTGAACGGTTCGTCCAGTAGCATGAAGCTCGGACGGGATGCCAGTGCACGTGCAATCTCGACCCGGCGACGTTCACCCCCCGAAAGGGATGTGGCCGCCTGGCCGCGAAGATGTTCCACATGCAGCTCGCTCAGCAGGCTGTCGACCTGTGCCATGCGTGCAGACCGGTCTTTCTCGACCAGTTCCGCCACGGCCATGACATTCTCTTCCACTGTCATTCCCCGGAAAATGGATGCTTCCTGGGGAAGATAGCCCACGCCAAGGCGTGCGCGCTGGTACATGGGCAGGCGCGTCACGTCTTCCCCATCGATCGAAATCGATCCGGAATCCGCGCCGATCAGGCCCATGATCATGTAAAAGCAGGTCGTCTTGCCGGCCCCGTTGGGTCCAAGCAGGCCAACAACCTCCCCGCGCTGCAGGGAAAGAGACACATCGCGCACCACCTGTCGTTTGCCAAAGGATTTGGCAATATTCTTAACGACAAGGCCTTCGGCCGCTTCAGTCATCTCGTGAATTCGTCCCTGTTCACGGGCAGTATCGTCGCCCCGGAAATTGCATAGCCTGACATACTTAAGATCGGCTTCACGCCATTGCTCGAATTTTTCAGTTCCCGGCTGTTTTCTGGTCCGGTTCGATCACCATGCGCGTCCGTCCGGCACCGCCATCAAGGGTCGTACGGCGCCTGCCGACTTCCATTTTCAGGGTCTGGCCCTCGGCCACGTCGCGATCGCGCATCAAGGCCACATGCCCCGTCATTGTTATCGTATCGACGGCTGCATCATAAACGCCGCGGTCGCCCTTGGCCTTCAGTTCAGGCGTCACATAGAACACGTTTCCCTCGGCAACCATGGTCTCGATCGAACCAAAGCCGGAGCCGACGCCGGAGGACTCACCGCCTTCGGCCTTGCCACTGAATATGATCGTCACCGTGTCAGCGCGCAGCCGGGCCGTGCCTTGCTGAATGTCGACATTGCCGATCAGCAGCACCTTGCGCTCGCGCTCAAGGCTCTCGGTCCGCTCGGAATCGATATAGATTGGCCCACCTTCCGACGAAATCTGTGCCATGGCCGGGGCGGCCAGAGAGGAGAGCGCCAGCGCTGCCCCGAAGAGTTTAAGGATTGCCATCTGCACCACCTTCATCACTGGCCGCCACATTGGGCTCGGCCGGATAGATCACTGTTTTTACGTTACCTTGAAAGACAACGCGGTTACCACCGTCAAGAATTTCATACGAGTCCGAGCGGATATCGCCAAGCGGTCCCTTGCCCTGTAGCGGCGAAAGACCTTCGACCCAATCCTGCCCGACATGCACGCGCGCGGCGGCTGTATGGAAGGAATAGCCCGACGCATCGGTGATTTTCACATCATCATAAAGCTCAAGTATGCCAGCGTCGCGGTCATACATGCCCGATGGCGCGCGCACTTCGCTACCGGCTGCATCGCGCAGGATGGGCGCGACAAGGTCAACAACATTGGCCGTCAGTTCCTTGCGGCGCGCCGCATCCGCCGTGATCGTGAAGCTCTCTCCCGCAGAATCACGCCCCGTGAACCGCGGATTAAGCATGGTGACGACCTCGTCACCGGAAATCTGAACCGGCACGGCATCACGCGTCAGGGCACTCTTGATGATGAAGCCCAGGAAAAGCCCCATAGAGACCGCCGCGCAGGCCATGAACAGGATACGCAGGCCGCGCACACGGTCCGACCGCTTGCGGGCATCGGCCAGCGTCAATTGCCGGCGGGGCACCCAGAGGGATGCCGGGTCGTGATGCTTGACTGCGTCCATGAAAGCGAGCGCCTGCGGCCTGTTACTGACTATTACAGGTCGTGTTTACCTTTGATAGGGCCGAAACAAAAGCGCGCACAACATGACGCTTGCTTCAGGAATGGGCGAAAATGTCCTGTTCGCCCCATCCGGCCAGATCGAGTGCAGCGCGGGTCGGCAGGAAGTTGAAACAGGACTGCGCCAGTTCCAGCCGCCCTTCGCGGATCAGCATCGCCTCAAGACCTTCCTTGATGGCATGCAAGTGCAGCACGTCGGAAGCCGCATACTGAAGCTGCGCATCGCTCAGCTCCTTCGCGCCCCAATCGGAGCTTTGCTGGGCCTTGGAGAGGTCGACACCTGCAATTTCGCGGGCGACATCCTTCAGGCCATGCCTGTCGGTATAGGTCCGCGCCAGTTTGGAGGCGATCTTGGTGCACCAGATCGGCGCGCAATCAACGCCGAGCCAGCGCTTGATCATACCCACATCGAACCGGGCAAAATGGAACAGCTTGATAACCTTGGGGTCGGCCAGCAGCGCCTTCAGGTTCGGGCAATTATAATCCCGACCGAGCTGGACCAGGTGCGCAGTCCCGTCGCCGGACGACAATTGCACCAGTGTCAGGTGATCGCGCAGCGGGTTGAGGCCCATGGCTTCGGTATCGATGGCAACAATCGCGCCGAAATCGATATTTTTGGGCAGATCGCCCTTATGCAGTTGGATTCCGTTCATGCGCAGCGCTTTAGCATGGCTTCGGTTAAGGGCAAATGATCGGTTCAGGCGGTTTCCGGAACCCGGTTCCGATTTGACGCCGCACCAATGCCGGGGCTAGCTTTCAGGCACACCAGAGGGAGCAGATGATGACCAGAGACCCAATGCAGGCCATCGTTGCCTCCATGCCTTTCGCGGGCCAGATCGGCCTGCGCGTCATCGAAGCCACGAAGCATCAGGTTATTGGCGAGGTCACTGTCCAGGCTGACAAGTGCACCTCCGGCAATATTGCCCATGGCGGCTTTCTGATGACCCTGGCAGATTGCGTCGGGGCTGTCGCAGCCTTTCTGAACCTGCCCGATGACGCGAGAGGCACGACCACGACCGAGAGCAAGACCAACCTGATCGCTGCGGCGCCCGTCGGCACAGTCCTGCGCGCCACAGCCCTGCCGATCAGCGTCGGCCGCCGCCTGCAAGTCTGGCAAACACGCGTCGAAACGCCTGAGGGCAAACTGATCAGCCTGACCACGCAGACCCAGCTGAACCTCTAGAGCCCCGCCCGCACCTCGGCCCAGGCATCCGCCAGCGCCTCCCGGTGTGCCGGATCAGCAATCGAGATCAGCATTTCGGCCCGTGCATCAAGGCTGGCGCCGCGCAAGTTCACCGCGCCCTGCTCCGTCACGACCCATGCAATATCAGAGCGCGGTACGCTGACCGCCTCTGGCCCCAGCCGCGCCACGATCCGGCTGACCTGCCCCTTCGCCGCCGTCGACGGCAGAGCGACAATCGGCATACCGCCTTCAGAGGCGGCTGCACCGCGCAGGAAATTGGCGAGGCCCCCGATGCCGGACACCTGCTGCCCCTTCATGAATTCCGCATTGGCCTGCCCGAACAGGTCCACCTCCAGAACCGAATTGATCGCCGTAAAGCGCGGGATCTTCGCCAGCCCCTCAATGCCATGCGTGACATCGACACCGCGAAAGCGGAACCGCTTGTCGCGCGCCACCCGCTCATAGAGCGCCTCGGTGCCCATCGCGACACCAGTGAGGATTGCGCCGGGCGCATCGACCACGCGACCTGCATCGATCAGGCCCAGCACGGGGTCGGTCACGAGGCCGGAATGGATCGTCAGGTTCGCTGGTCCGCCTGCGTCAGCCAGCGCCTTCAGCACCGCCTGCTGCACATTGCCGATCCCGAACTGGAGGCACGCCGCCTCCCCGCCAACAAGATCCGCAATCCATTCCCCGATGCGCGCAAACACCGGCGGCAAGGCCGATTCCGTCAGCTCCACCAGCGGCGTCTCATCGCGGGCCACCACGTCGAAGCGCGAAAGCGGCACCCGCAACGTGTCGCGCGGCGCCGGCATGCACGGATTGACCACGGCCATCACCGGAATATCCGGACGCGCAAGGATCGCGCCTGAGAAATCCGCCGACAGGCCAAGGCTGACAGTTCCGTCGGCTTCCGGCGGCGAGATCATGATGACAGCCATGTCAATCGACCCGGTCTGCATCTCACGGTAGCTTTCGGTATAATGCATGGGACGCAGAAGGATTTTCCCCGCCGCGAATCCGTCCCGCATGGCGCCATACATGAAGGGCATTTCCGCGCGGGCGGTCGCATGCAGGTGCGTCCAGTCGAGATGATTGAGGCCTGGCACGGGTACGCCGACAAAGGTGAGGTCCCGCGCCAGTTCAGCCTCGGCGCTGAGCGCATTATATAGCCCGACAGGCTCGCCGCTGCATCCGGCAAGGTAGAGCCGCGCAGGCCCCGGCTTCAGTGCCCGCAGCGCGGCAAAGCCCTCGGCAAGACTGTCAGCGCGATGCATCATTTGAATGTGAAATTGGCGGGGCGCTTTTCGAGGAAGGAAGAATAGCCCTCCACGAAATCCTCGCTCGCAAACCCGTCGGCGAACAGGCCTGTCGCTTCAGACGAGGTGTCGTCCCACCCGGCCTCGATACCCGCGACCATCCGCTTTATCGCCCGTGTCGACCATTGCGACGTCGCGGCCACCGCATCGCCAAGGGCGCGGGCTCCGGCGAGCGCCTCGCCTCTCGCAACTACACGGCTCAGCAGGCCCATCTCCTGGGCCTCGACCGCATCGAAAATGCGCGCCGTAAACAGGATATCCTTCGCCCGTGCGGCGCCAATCGCGGCGACCAGCCGTCTTGTGTCGCCCGCCGGATAGACAATGCCCAGCTTGGCCGGTGTGATGCCAAACCGTGCGTCTTCGCTCGCGACCCGCAGGTCCGCCGCCATGGCAAGGCTCATGCCCCCGCCGACGCAGGCACCGTCGATAGCCGCAATCACCGGCTTTGCGCAGGCCTCCACGGCGTTCAGTGCCGCCGCGATCACCGCGCCGGACTGGGCTGCCGCCTCGGGCGTTGCATAGATTGTGGAGAATTCCGAAATATCCGCGCCCGCCGCAAAGGCCCCTGCGTCACCGCCATGGATGATCACGACCTTCACCGTGTCAGCCGCCATCACCCGTTCGATCAGTTCCGGAATCGCTGCCCACATGTCGACCGACAGGGCGTTACGTTTTTCCGGCTTGTTGAGAATGATCTCGCCGAAAGGCGCATTGATCTCGAGGCGTATGGATGGCTGGCTCAAACGGGCCGCTCCCTGGTCGGCGCGCCGCACTGGCGCTATCAGCCTCCCGTCATGGCAAGAAGCCCGCAACCACGCAAGCCGTGGCCTAGGGCATACGTTTCAGCTTCACCAGCGCCTCATCAAGCGCCGAGAGGAAGCGCGACCTGTCCGCCTTGGTAAAGGGCGCCGGTCCGCCCGCCCGCGGCGTGCCTGTCTCGGCAATGCCGACGCGCAAGTCAGCGAGGATCGCCCGCGTAGCGACCGCCGCGCCAATGGAATCATCGGTAAAGGGTTTGCCCGTCGTCCCGATCACTTTCGCGCCAGCTTTCAGGCAGCGGTCGGCCAGCAAGATGTCCGCCGTGATCACGACGCTCTTGGCGTGCGCCCGCTCGGCGATCCAGTCATCTGCGGCATCAAAACCATCTGTCACGATCTGGCGTGAGAGCAGCGCCTGCTCCGGCATGCGAATATAGGAATTGGACACGAGCACAGCAGGCACGCCATGGCGTACCGCCACACGGTAGATCTCGTCCTTGACCGGACAAGCATCGCCATCAATGAAAATCTGTACGTCAGCGCTCATGCGCGCCCTTTAGCAGGTGCTGGCCCGGAATTCATCTCCCGCAGTCCATTTACACACCAGGCAAGCCGCAAATAGGCGCCAAAAGCTCTCCCCCGGCTCCTCGTAATGTCCCAAAGGCCATCGTCAAACCGGAGGAAAGCAAGGGCGATCCGCTCAGATTAGTGGACGCTGAGGGGCTTCAGGTCGTTGGCCAGCGCAGCCGCAAAGGCGGCATCACGGCCCTCGACAACCGCCAGCCGTACGCCATCGGCAGACAGGACAACAAAGAGTTCTTCGGGATCCTTGATCTGCTCCATGGCATTTGCGGGCATCAGCGTCTGCAATTCGTCAGCATCCAGGTGGCGGATGTAGACAAAGGCGTCGCTTTCAAACGGGTTCGTTTTCAGTTCGGTCGTTATCATTTTCCAATCCTTTCCGTCACAAGACAGATACCGAACGCCAGAGCCGGTTGCCGTGCCTCATGGGCGGACCCTTCGTTCAATAAGAAGGTGGGGGATCAATGTGTCCGCTTCAAGCGCCAACCTGTGGCGGAAGTGAGACAGCGTTCACACTTAAGTGAAGCTAAACGATGCTGCTGCCGCGCAGCTGCATCAGATGTTCTGTTGTAAGATCAGCCGTGAGCCCGTTCATGTGAGGCGCAAAGCGCCGATACGGAACCCACTAAAAAACCAAGAATGGTGGAGCCAGACGGAATCGAACCGACGACCTCTTGCATGCCATGCAAGCGCTCTCCCAACTGAGCTATGGCCCCAATCTCGGGAAGGGCGAGAACTAGACGCAGTGAACGCGCCTTTCAAGCCCTAATCTTCATCCTCGTCATCAAGAACGAGCGGATCATCATCGTCATCGTCCGCATCAGCGTCGATGTCGAATGTGTCGTCCTCATCATCGTCCAGGATGACGTCATCATCATCGTCATCATCGACGCCTTCTTCGGTGAATCCGGCGGGAACCTTGGCCGTCGTGCCTTCTTCCTCGTCGTCTTCGCCAGCGCCTTCCAGGATCACTTCGGCTTCTTCGCCGCCGAGTTCCTTGGCATCTTCCTCGTCGTCGATTTCGTCTTCATCATCATCTTCGATGTCGTCGTCATCGTCGCCTTTTTTCTTGCCCTTGCCTTTAACGTCGATTTCCTCGTCGTCATCATCATCGTCATCGTCGTCAGACTTGACGGCGGCGCGGGCGGCCTTGGCTTTCACTTTCGTGATCGTCGTTTTGATCACTTCGTCTTCGGGATCGAACTCATTGCCACATTTGGGGCAAACGGCCGGGCGTTTGTGCAGGTCGTAGAAGCGGGCTTCGCAGTCTGGGCAGACTTGCTTGGTTCCGAGTTTGTCTTTCGACACTGTGCGGCTCCCTCCGGAGTTTCAATGAATTTGGTCTGGCGGGCGCTTGCCATGAACGCTGCGCGCTGTCAAAGCCCCAATTCACGTTCGAACTGCTCAACTGGAATTATCCCATGGTCTGGACCAGCCGCCCTGTCTCCCGCCTGCACGGCATCCTTCGCGCCCCGGGCGACAAGTCCTGCAGCCACCGCGCCCTTATCATGGGCGGCATCGCGCACGGCACCAGCCAATTCACCGGCCTCCTGGAAGGCGACGACGTTCTGCGCACCGGCGCGGCCATGCAGGCCCTTGGCGCCACGGTCACGCGTACTGGCGCCGGGCAATGGGAGGTCACGGGCACAGGCGCGCGCGGGCTCACCTCCCCTGCTGCCCCGCTTGATTTCGGCAATTCCGGCACCGGCTCACGCCTGATGATGGGCCTGATGGCCGGCTACGCCCTCACCGTTGAACTTTGCGGCGATGCCAGCCTCAGCGCCCGCCCGATGAACCGCATCCTGACGCCCCTGCGCCAGATGGGCCTCACCGACACGGCCGAGCCGCACGGTCGCCTGCCCTTCCGCCTCACAGGCTCTGCCGCGCTTCAGGCCATCACCTATGCGCCGCCACAGGCTTCCGCCCAGATCAAATCTGCCGTGATGCTCGCGGGCCTCAATGCCCACGGCACAACGATTGTTGAAGAGGCAAAACCCACCCGCGACCACACCGAACGCATGCTGCGCGGCTTCGGCGCCGAAGTCGGCGTCACGCGCGGCGCCGGTCAGGCCCGCACCATTTCGCTCCTTGGTGGCCAGAAGCTCTCGGCCATCGAGGCGGCCATTCCGGGCGACCCGTCCTCGGCGGCCTTCCTCATCGCCGCCGGCCTCATTTCGCCGGATGGCAATGTTCTCGTGGAAGGCGTCATGTCCAACCCCACCCGGTCCGGCTTCTATGATCTCGCTGAACTCATGGGCGCCCGCCTCGGCGCCGAAGACACAGGCGACGCCGCTGGCGAACGCCTGATCGACATCCAATCCGGCAGCGCCGCCCTGATCGGTCGTAACGTCCCCGAACGCCTCGTGCCTTCCATGATCGACGAATTCCCGATCCTCGGCGTGCTCGCCGCCTTTGCAACCGGCGAAACCGTCGTCACCGGCGCCGAAGAGTTGCGCGTCAAGGAAACGGACCGTGTGAAGGCCGTGGTCGACATGCTGCGCGCCAATGGCGTCGAGGCCGAAGAGCGCGAAGACGGCTTCGTCGTCCAGGGCTGCGGCGGCCCGCCCCCCGGCGGCGGCTTGGTCGAGACCCGCCACGATCACCGCATCGCCATGAGCGCCCTGATCATGGGCACAGCCTCGCAGAAGCCTGTAAGCGTAGACGACATCTCCATGATCGACACCAGCTATCCGGAATTCCTCGCCCACATGGCGACACTGGGAGCTGATATTTCCGAGGGCGCAGCATGATCATTGCCATCGACGGAACCACGGCCTCGGGAAAAGGCACGATCGCCAAGCGGCTCGCGGCGAAATACGCCCTGCCCCACATAGATACGGGCTGCCTCTACCGCGCGACCGCCGTTGCGGCCCTGAAACAGGGCATTGCTCTCAATGACGCGGCCGGATTGCAGCAGATCGCGATAAATCTCGACCTGTCCAAATTCCGCGATTCCGACCTGCGCACAGGGGAAGCCGGCAAGGCCGCCAGCCAGGTCGCCGTTATCCCGGAAGTCCGTCAGGCCCTGTTCGAGCTGCAGCGCAGCTTCGCCACGCAGGCCGGCGGCGCCCTGCTCGATGGGCGCGATATCGGAACAGTCATTGCACCTGACGCCGATGTGAAACTCTGGGTCGATGCCAATGTCGAGCAGCGCGGCTATCGGCGCTGGAAGGAGCTGGTCGGCTTTGAGCCGGATGTGACGCTCGAAGAGGTCATCAAACAGCTCCGGATTCGCGATGAACGCGACCAGTCCCGCAAGGATGCGCCCGCTGCCATCGCGTCAGATGCTGTCTTGATAGATACGACTGATCTGACTATAGACGCCGCAGTGGAGAAGGCGATTGCAGCCGTTGAGGCCGTTCTCGCCCGTGGAAAGACCGTCTGAAGGGCCCAAAAGGCTCAAATCCAAACAAACGGTACCGCTCTGAAATGACAGACCACTCTAACGGGTCGTTCCGACGCGGGCTGCAATGGTGCAGGCCCGCCTTGAACCGTTCGCCCCGTCCCCGGAGACACAATGACTGACAAGATGAACCCAACAACCGACGATTTCGCGGCGATGTTCGAATCGTCCGCTGCCGCGGGCGCCATGCAGGAAGGCCAGGTTATCCCGGCCACTGTCATTCGCATCGAGAACGAAAACGTCCTGGTCGATATCGGCCTGAAAACCGAAGGCCGCATTCCGGTCAAGGAATTCGCCCTCGAAGACGACCAGCCGAAGCCCGGCGATATCATCGACGTGTATCTCGACCGTATCGAGAACGCCCTCGGCGATGCTGTCCTCTCGCGCGACAAGGCTCGCCGCGAAGAGCGCTGGATCAAGCTCGAGCGCAGCTTCAACAAGGAAGAGCCCGTCAAAGGTGCCATTTCCGGACGCGTCAAAGGCGGCTTCACGGTCGACCTCGGCGGCGTCAACGCCTTCCTTCCCGGCAGCCAGGTGGACATCCGCCCGGTTCGCGACGTCGGCCCGCTCATGGGCGAAGTCCAGCCGTTCGCCATCCTCAAGCTCGACCGCACACGTGGCAACATCGTTGTCTCGCGCCGCGCCATCCTTGAAGAGAGCCGCGCCGAACAGCGCGCCGAAATCGTTTCGGACATGAAAGAAGGCGACGTCCGCAAAGGTATCGTCAAGAACATCACCGATTACGGTGCGTTCGTGGACCTCGGCGGCATCGACGGCCTGCTGCACGTCACCGACATGAGCTGGAAGCGCATCAACCATCCTTCGCAGGTTGTTGAAGTCGGCCAGGAAGTCGAAGTGCAGATCGTCAAGATCAACCCTGAAACCCAGCGTATCTCGCTCGGCATGAAGCAACTCGGTTCCGACCCATGGGACGGCATCGACTCGCGTTATCCGGTCGGCGCACGCCTCAAGGGCCAGGTCACGAACATCACCGATTACGGTGCATTCGTTGAACTGGAAGACGGCGTTGAAGGCCTGATCCACGTCTCCGAAATGAGCTGGACCAAGAAGAACGTCCACCCCGGCAAGATCCTCTCGACGACCCAGGAAGTCGACGTGGAAGTGCTGGACGTCGACAGCGACAAGCGCCGCATCTCGCTCGGCCTCAAGCAGACCATGGACAATCCATGGGACGCATTCGTTGCCGAACATCCGGTCGGTTCCGAAATCGAAGGCGAAGTCCGTGGCATCACCGAGTTCGGCCTGTTCGTGGGCCTCGGTCCCGACCTGGACGGCATGGTGCACATCAATGACATCGCCTGGGACAAGTCCGGTGAGCAAGCCATTGAAGGCTTCAACAAAGGCGACATGGTCAAGGCACGCGTCCTTGACGTCGACGTCGACAAAGAGCGCATCTCGCTCGGCATCAAGCAGCTCAGCGGCGACCCGATCGCAGCCCCTGCTGATGGCGGCACAGGCCTCAAGCGTGGCTCGATCGTCACCTGCACCGTCACCGAGATCACCTCGGGCGGTATCGAAGTCGAGTTCGGCTCCCCGGCGATGAAATCCTTCATCCGCCGCTCCGACCTCAGCCGCGACCGCGCAGACCAGCGTCCAGAGCGTTTTGCTGTCGGCGACAAGGTCGACGCCAAGATCCTCACAGTCGACCGTGGCTCGCGCCGCGTGTCCCTGTCGATCAAGGCGCTCGAAATTGCTGAAGAAGCAGATGCTGTTGCCCAGTACGGTTCGGCTGATGCCGGCGCCTCGCTCGGTGATATCCTCGGCGCAGCGCTTGCCTCCTCTTCGGTCGGCAAGCCTGCCAAGGCGACATCCGAGAAGGTCGAAGCGACACCCGCTTCTTCCGACGGCATCAAGGCCGGTGACGCGTCCTCGCTCGACGAGCGCGGCCGTCTCGAAGGCCCGCAAGGCGATGCTGACGACCTGAAGCAAATCAAGGGTGTCGGTCCGGCATTCGAGAAAAAGCTGAACGAAGCCGGTATCTACCACTTCTGGCAGGTCGCTGCCCTCAATGAAGCCCAGATCGCAGAGCTTGAAGAAGAGCTCAGCGTCCAGGGCCGCATGGAGCGTGACGACTGGAAAGGCCAGGCTGAGGAATTGATGGCCTAGGCTTGCCCGGGAAGCGGCACCCGCTTCCTAAAATTGATGAAATGTTTGCGGCGGGGGCCTAGCGCTCCCGCCGCAAATACGTTTAATAACAACAACATGCTAAAGTCAGAACTCATCGCGAAGCTTGCTTCAGAATATAGCCACCTGCGCCAGGAGGATCTGGAGCGCGTGGTGAATGTGATTCTGGACGAGATTGCCGATGCCCTCGCCCGCGGTGACCGTGTTGAACTGCGTGGCTTTGGTGCCTTCTCCGTTCGCAAGCGCGACGCCCGCAAAGGCCGCAATCCGCGCACCGGCGCACCGGTCAAGGTGCCTGCCAAAGCTGTCCCCTTCTTCAAGGCCGGCAAGGAGCTGCGCGCCCGCGTCAATGGCGGCGAGGATCCCGAAGCGCGCTAGCGCCGGGCGCTTGCAAAGTCGTCGCTTGACCGCGGATTCGAATAGATCGACTAATTCTGTATTCTTTACGAAACACACAATCTGGGAAGGGGCTGGCAATGCTCAAGGAGTTCAAGGAATTTGCGATGAAGGGCAACCTCATCGACATGGCCGTCGGCTTTGTCATGGGCAGCGCTTTCGCAACTGTGGTCACGGCCTTCATCCAGGGCGTCTTCCTGCCACTTCTCGCGCCCATCATGGGCGGCATCGATCTCTCAGCGCTGAGCTACACGATCTCGCCCGCTGTCGTTGATGCTTCGGGTGAAGTGACCAAGGAAGCCGCTGTCATCGAGCTCGGAAATTTCATCGCCGCCGTGATTTCCTTCATCATCGTCGCCTTCGTCATGTTCATGATCATCAAGGGCATGAATTCGATGAAAAAGAAGGAAGAGGCCGCGCCATCAGAGCCGCCACGCCAGGAAGTTCTTCTGGAAGAAATCCGCAACCTGCTTGCAAAAGGCGCCAAATAGGCGACGCAATGCGCATTCGTAAACCGTTAGGGTTTTTTCCTTAAGGATTACGATTAGTAGAGTGCCAGGTAGAGTAAGGAGAAGGGCAGTCAGTTTGGCTGCCCTTCTTTTTTTGCCTTAGAGGCCGAGCGCCGCGACGAGGTCGTCATGCGCGCCTTCGGTAAAATGGAAGGCCTGCCAGCCAATGCTGCGCGCCGCCTCGACATTCTCCGCCATGTCATCGACCAGCAGCATGTGCGCGCCCGGCATGCCAAGCTCCTGCTCCAGATGGCGGAAATAGTCCGTGTCAGGCTTGGCAACGCGCATCCGGCCAGCCGCAAAGATCCGGTCCATGTGCCGCTCAAAGCCCATATCGGATTCAATGAATGCCGTGCGGTGGATCTCGTTATTGGTGGCCATGACATTGGCTATGCCCCGCTGACGCAGCTGCGCGACCATGGCCAGTACATCCGCGTCCGGCAGGGCGTCGCTTGTGAACCAATAGTCGAGGATCTCCCCTTCCCGGCCCACTGCGCCATTCACAGCCGCCCATTCGGTCACGAGTTCCTTCAGGCAGGCCTCTCCGACCATGGCCTTCTGGAACCGTCCCTGAAAGAGAAAGCTGCTGAACGAGTCCAACGACAGGCCAAGATCCTCGGCAAAGCCACGCGACCAGGCAAAGACGCCATCCTGAACATTCCGGTTCAGCACGCCGTCAAAATCCCAGGCGACGACCCGTATGTCTTCAGGTCTGATCATGTCGGCCTCAGTATTCGTATTTTGTCAGGCTCGTCATCTCGATCGTATAGGCCGCATCGGCCAGATCGGAATTCTGCGTCTGCGTCCGGATCGTGCCTTCGATCCAGACCGCCTGCGCCAGATCCTTCAGCTTGATCGGCGTATCGGTCTTCACGAAAATCGTCTGGTTCGGTGGTGGCGGCGGGGCGTGGATACAGGCGCCGAAATACGGCACCAGCAGGAATTGCGTGATCTCAGCCTTCGAGCCGTATTCGAACGGCACCGTATAGCCTGGGATGCGCACCTTCACACCATCAAGCGCGGCGACCGTATTGAACGTGCCGATCTGCATCGCGGTGTCGGCAGCAGAGCCTTCGGCAATCGGCGATCCGGAATAGAGCGAGGCCATCTGTGACTGGTACATCTGGGCGAGGCGCTCCTCCTCCCCTTCCGGCATCAGGTCTTCCCAGCCAATACTGCGGATGCCGCGCGCCTTGAGTTCAGCTTCGATACGGGCCTCCTCGACCGCCTTGGCGACGATGGAGGCATCCTTCTCGGCCTTCTTCTCTGCGGCCTTGGCGGCCTGCTCGGCGTCGCTCTCACCAATCTTGTCGCCCACTTTGGGACCGGCATCAGAGGTGGAGGTCGCGGCGGCTGGCGCGGCAGGCGTTTCCGGCTCAGCGGTTTGGCCACATGCCGTGACAAGAGTCACAAGCAGGGCGGCGGATAGGATCTGGATCGTTTTCATGGGTCTCAACTTAAACTCCAGCTGCTGGCAGGACCAGACGGTTTGAGCGGTTCATTCAGTCACACTTTCACGGACAGGCCATCGGCCAGCGACCGGCGGAAGGCCGCCCAGGCCGGCACCATGCCGATCAGCAGCGAGGCCAGCGTCACCGCCAGCAATGTATAAAGGTCTGTCAGCCCCGGCCCTGTCCCGGCCAGCGACACGCCATAGCGCGCTTCCACCATCGGCCCGGCCACCAGCAGGATCGCGTGGATCAGCACAATGCCGATCACGGCCCCCAGGAAACCGACCAGGCCTGCCTCAAGCACGAGCAGGCTGAAAATATGCCCCGGCCGCGCGCCGACCGCTCGCAGGATCGACATTTCACGCCGCCGCTCATTCAGGCTCGTCAGGATGGAGGTCAGGATCGACACCAGCCCCACCGCAATCACGAACACGGACACGGCCATCAGCGCCCGTTCTGCAAAGGCCGTCACGCTCCACAGCTCGGCCAGCGCCTCGCCCGGGATGATCGCCATCAGCGGCTCGCCCTTGTTTGTATTGATCGCCCGACGCGTCGTCAGGATGGTCCCCTTGCGCTCAAGGCCGACAAAGAAGGCCGTAATGGTCTTCGGTGTCAGGTCGAAACTGCGGATCATCTTCTCGTCGATCGTGTCCGCAAGCGGATTCTTCGCGCCGGTCTCCCAGCCAACATGGATCGCGGTGATCGCCTCCAGCGAGACATGCACCGTGCGGTCCACCGGCGTGCCGGTTGGCGCCAGAATGCCGACGACGCGGAAGGGCCGGTTCTCGTGCCCCGCACCAAGGCTCGCGGCACCTAGCCCATGGCTCAGCACAAGCGGTGTGCCGATCTCATAGCCAAGCTCACGTGCCACATCGGCGCCAATCACGGCATCAAACAGGTCGCTGAATTCCGCGCCTTCGGCGAGCTTCAGGGGCTGCCCCCGCCCATATTTGTAATGGACGAAATAGTCATTCGTCGTGCCAAGCACCCGGAAACCGCGATGGCTGTCGCCCAGCGAGATCGGCACCGTCCAGGCCACATCCGGCCTGTCGGCAATTTTCTGATAGGTCGGCCACGAGACTTCCGCTGTCGCATTGCCCATCCGGAACACCGAGTAGAGCAGCAGGTTTACACTGCCGGTCGGCGCGCCGACAATCAGGTCTGTGCCCGAAATCGTGTTGCCAAAGCCTTCGCGCGCGCCGGTCCGCGCCTTGTCGACACCGAGGAAGAGCGCCACCGAGAGCGCCACCGCCACAAGCGTCAGGATCACCGACCCCTTGCGGTTCATCAGGCTCTTCCAGGCGAGAGAAAGAATGGCGCTCATGCCTTCACCCCGGCGCGGTTGATCTCCGCCAGGTCCACCGCCCGGTCAAACAGGCGCGCCAACGACGCATCATGGCTCACGAACAAGAGCGCGGCCCCAGTGCGGGCCGCCTCTTCCGACAGGAGGGTGATGAACCGGTCCCGCGCATCGGCATCGAGCGCGGAGGTTGGTTCATCTGCGATCACGATCTCCGGTGCACCGATCAAGGCTCTGGCCGCCGCCACGCGCTGTTGCTGACCGACAGAGAGATCAGACACGCGCCGCTCAAGCAGGGTCTCATCCGTCAGGCCAAGCCGCCCAAGCAGGCGCTTCGCCTCTTCCTCCGCGTCTCCGCCAACCGCCTTGCGCCGCGCCGCCGAGAATTTCAGCGGCAGCGTCACGTTCCCGACGACCGAGAGATAAGGCACCAGATTGAACATCTGGAAGATCACGCCGAGATGGTCGGCCCGCATCCGGTCGCGGGCAGAACTGGAAAGGGACGCCAGATCCTGCCCCAGCACGCTGACCTTGCCCGCATCAGCCTCCAGCACGCCCGCAATCACGCCCAGCAGTGTCGACTTGCCAGAGCCGGACGGCCCGCGCAGGAACAGCCGCTCGCCACGCGCCAGCGTGAAGGCGGGCACATCGAGCACGGGCGCATTGCCCTTCCACGCAAAGCGCAGGCCGTCGATCTGTATGGCAAGATCAGTCATGCGTGCCGCTTCGAAGGTTTAACGGGTGGCCAGTTCGGGATTGCCCGGGGTCAGCACAGCCGCTGTCTGGGAGTCAGGACCAACGAAGACCGCATCAACGGTCTCAAAGCCCGAAAACTCGGAGAAGGCATTGAGGCGAACGCCGTCCAGCTTGTCGAGGTTGCTGCAGGTGAACTCGAGGGTCAGCGTCAGGCCGCTATGATCGCCCACCGTGCGGGTCTGGATATGGCGGTTGCCTTCCGTGCAGTCGGCGCCGCCCTGGAAACTGACAAGCTTGTCGCCAATACCGGTGCTGACTTCCAGCGCATCGGTGTCGCCTTCGCCGAGGCCGAAATTGGCCAGCGGCGCATCAAGCGTAACGGTCACCAGATCGCCATCAATGGCAACAGCGAACTCACCGGCGCCATGAACATGTGCCTCACCCCCTGCGGATGCGGTCTCTTCTGCCTCGGGAACCTCAGGCGTTTCCGGAACGGCTGATTCACCCTCCATATTCTCGGGCGCTTCGACGGAGGGAACTTCCGGCGCGGCAGGCGGCGTTTCCGCTTTCTTGCTGCAACCCGCCAGCGCGAGGGCTGGAACAGTCAAAATAAGGCACAGGGCCACACGCGGTGAAGTGAACATGAAGAGGGGCCTCCTGGCGCCGTAATGAGGGGAAATTGCGCGAACCGCAAATTTGTACTCGCGATTTGCATAATGAGACTATATAACATTTTTCCACAAGGCCGCATTACCGTTTTTCGCTGCAGCATCGCCTATTCTGTTCATTTTCTGGCCCTGCGCGGCCCACCGAGACCGCTTTCCACCCATGCTCCAGTCCATGCAGGCCCCTCTTTTCTTCGGCTTGATTGCCGCCTTTGTGACGACGATCGGCCTGCTCGCCGTTGCCGCGCGTGGCGACTGGAGCGCGCGCCATTCCGGTCTGTTCGCGCTCGCCGCCGGCGGCATGCTGGTCACGCTCAGCATCCTTCATATCACGCCCGAAGCCTTCGCGCTCAGCCCGCATGCCCCCGGCCTGATCCTGTCGGGCTTCCTCGGCGGTCTGCTCATGAGCTTCCTTGTCCGCGTGATATTTCCCGAAGGCGGAGAGGAAAGCCATGCCGCGGCCGCAACGCCGGTGCTGGCAATCGCGCTCCACTCGTTCATCGATGGCATCGTTTATTCGGTGACTTTCGCGGCCAGCTTTTCATCCGGCGTCTATGCCGCGTCCTCGCTCTTGCTTCACAAGTTTCCCGAAGGCGTGATCGCCTTCGCCATCCTGCGTCGGCATGGTTTCGCCAACCGTCAGGCGTTCTTTTTTGCCTTCCTCGCGGCGGCTGCCACGACCCCGCTGGGTGTCATTGCCTCGGCGCCCTTCATGTACGGACTGGGCTCTGAAACCATTGGCAACCTCTTCGCCATTTCAGCCGGGCTGCTCCTCTATGTCGCCACCGGACCGCTGATGGAGCCGCTGAAGGAAGAACCGCCCCTGCGCAGTTTCCTGTCGCTCGGCGCAGGTGTCGCCATCGCCGTCGCAATTGCGAGCCTGCCCTTCCATCGTCACAGCCATGCCCTGAACGAAACGCTCTTTCATAATCACGACCCCGCGCACATCCACCCGCTCAGCGATTGACGTATCGGCCTTTCCGGGCTGCAATCAGACCTGCTGAACTGATAGAGCGCGCTAGCATCGGCATGGCCTTTGCAACGTCGTCTCCACTTCAGGGAGAGTCTCGATGGCCTATTCACGTTTCGCACTGAAAGCAGTCTCAGCCCTGATCGCCTCCGGCATAAGCGCCTTGATCGGATTGGCGCCATATGCCGATGCCGAACCAGCCTGCGGCCTTGCGGACGCCACCCGCTACCAGAACGCCATCGCCGCGCCGACAGAAGAAGGTAGCCCCGCCTATTTCCTGCGCACGGCAGAGGCCTTTATTGCCGCCTGCCCTGACCGGTTTGAAGTGCGCGATGCCCACCTTGTTGCCGCCCGTGCAGCGCTCGATTCCGGGCGCGCCGATGTTTCCGCCTTCCATTACGATGCAGCCCTCGCCGCCGGCGCCCAGCTTTCACCGTCTGCCCGTATGGACCAGGCCGTGGTGCTGATGGCGACCGGTGAACAGGCCCGCGGCCGGGAAGCGCGCAACCTTGCCGTCTCCGGCTGGCTTGCGTCGCTTGATGCGACCGATGCCGCCAAGCTCGCTTCCTACAAGGTCAGCGGCGGCACGATCTATTCCGTCCGCTACACCCATCCCGATCCCGGCTTGGCCGTCACAGCGCTCTGGATGGCCGTACCAACCGGCACAGGCCTTCCGTCGAGCATCCTGATCCGGAATGCGCCCCAGCGCGCCGCCTGGCGCAGCCTGCGCGAAGGCACGGACGTGGCCGAGCTCATTGTCGCCGAACGCCTTTCCTGCCGGTCAGCCGCGCTGCTGGGCGAAGTGACGGACGATATCTCCCTCGAAGACATTGATCGCGGCGCGATCAGCGAGCTTGCAGCCTATCTGGGCGATCCCGACACGCTGCTCTCGACCGACAAGGGAGAGCCGATCGCAGCTTGCTTCAGCCTCAACCGCATGATGCATGTGCCCGGCCAGAGCGACCCGTCCATGCTGCGCTAGACCGGCAACTCGGTCGTATTCTTCATGCATTCCATGGCGAACGTCGCGCTGACATCGGAAATATTCACCCGCGCGATCAGGTCCTTGTAGACGCGGTCATAGTCGTGAACGCTGCGGGCCTGCACTTTCAGCAAATAGTCGACCTCGCCCGCCATCCGGTAAAACTCGACCACTTCCGGGATCATGCGCACCGCATCGGCAAAGCGCTTCAGCCAGCCAGCCGAATGGTCATTTGTCCGGATCGCAACGAATATCGTCTGGCCAAGCCCGAGCTTTTCAGCATCCAGCAGGGCCACGCGTCGCGCAATCAGCCCGGTTTCCTCGAGGCGCTTCACACGACGCCAGCACGTATTGGTCGAAATATCCGCCCGCCCGGCAAGCGATTCGAGCGAAAGCGTGCCATCCGCCTGAAGTGCCCGCAGCAGAACACGGTCTGTATCATCAAATTTTTCTTCCATTTGGCCTATATACCGAAATATCCACCCATATTCCATCATTATAATTGTAAGACTGCGATGATATTTGATCGCATCTGTGGGACTCTCACTCACTGAAATGAGGAGATATCCATGCCACTCGCCCTTGCTACCGCGACATCCCAAAACGCAATCCGCACGGCGAACCCGGTTGATCATCCTCGCCTGCGCGCCCTGTCGAACCTGATCGGTCGCACGCCCCTCCTGTCAATCCACCTGCGCTATCGCGGTGTTGAGCGCGTCATCCACGCCAAGGCGGAACACTATAATCTCACCGGCTCGATCAAGGACCGCATGGCCTTTTCGATCCTCAGCCGCGCCATGCGCTCCGGCGCGCTGCGCCCGGGAGACCGGATCGCGGAAGCCACCAGCGGCAATGCCGGTATCGCGATCACCGCGCTTGGCCGCGCCCTCGGCCACAAGGTCGACATCTACATGCCCGACTGGATGAGCGACGAACGCAAGAGCCTGCTCCGCAGCCTTGGCGCTGACCTCCACCTCATCAGCCGCGAGGAAGGTGGCTTCATCGGCGCCATCGAAGCCACGCGCGCCCTCGCTGCAAGCCAGGACGGCGTCTTCCTGCCTTGCCAGTTCTCCAATTGCGACAATACGGGCGGCCATTGCGACACGACCGGCCCGGAACTGCTGAAACAGATGGCCCTGCTCGGCCTTGCGCCGGATGCCTTCGTCGCCGGTGTCGGCACCGGCGGCACGGTGATGGGCGTCGGCCGCGCGCTGCGCGCCAGCCTGCCCGGCGTCAAGATCCATCCGCTTGAGCCACTGGAATCGCCAACGCTCTCCACCGGCCACAAGGTCGGCAGCCACCGCATCCAGGGAATCTCGGATGATTTCATCCCGGCCATTGTCGACTTTGCGCAGCTGGATGACGTCATCGCCGTCTCCGATGGCGACGCCATCCTGATGGCGCAGGCGCTGGCCAGCGAACTCGGCCTCGGTGTCGGCATCTCGTCCGGCGCAAACCTGATCGGCGCTCTGAAGGCTGCCGAGCGGCTTGGCCCGGATGCCCGCGTGGCAACCGTGTTCTGTGACGACAACAAGAAATATCTCTCGACCGCGCTGTCACGCAGCGAGCCGGTCAAGGAAGGCTATCTCAGCCCCGAGATCGAGCTGCTTGGTTTCGAAGCGACGCCCTGCCCGGCCTGATCGCGCGGCCTAGTCTGCCTTGGCGCAGATCGCCCAGACCTTCAGCTTCCACTTCGGTGAGAAGCTGCTTTGGTTCTTGGCATTGACCATCCAGTGGCTGCCGTCATAGGCGGGCTGGCTGGTGGTTGCCTGCCCCTCCAGAATGGCGTCGGTCTTGTCGAGCGCGGCCCAGCCGCCACCCGTTACCTTTTTGTCCTTCGGACAATTGACGATGAGTTGCTTGGACACGGTCGCGTCGTAAGCGGTCACCTGCGCCACAATTTCATATCCCGCCAGCTGCGCACTAGCGGCAGGCGTAATGAGGGCTGCCGCGGCGAGGGCGAGGCTGAAGGCTTTGATCTGGGGCATTTCGATACTCCCTTAGACAAAACGGCGCCCCGTTCGGGCGCCGTTTCAGTCTAACAGGAGTTGAAGGAATTGCGTAGCCGGATCAGCTGACGGCGGCCGTCTCGCGCGCGGCGACTTCGGCTTGCACATCCATGAAGCGACGCGTGAACTGGCTGACGCGCGGCGCAATTTCCGTGCGGAACCGGTTGCCGTTGAACACGCCATAATGGCCGACGCCCGGCTGGATATAGTCCGCCTTCATATCGTCGGGGATCTTCGTGCAAAGATCATGCGCGGCCTGCGTCTGCCCAATGCCGGAAATATCGTCCTTCTCGCCCTCGACCGTCATCAACGCCACATCGCGGATCGCCTGCGGCTTCACCAGCCGCTCGCCGCGATACATGTAGATGCCGCGCGCCAGATGGTGCTCCTGGAAAACGCGCTGGATGGTCTGCAGGTAGAATTCCTCGGTCAGGTCGAGCACGGAGAGATATTCGTCATAGAATTCGCGGTGCTTGCCGGCTTCGTCTCCGTCGCCATCGACGAGATGGTTGAAGAAGTGCCATTGCGCATCGACGTGGCGGTCCCAGTTCATGTTCATGAACGAAACCAGCTGCACGAAGCCCGGATAGACCCGCCGCATGACACCCGGATAAGGGCCAGGCACGGTGTGGATCATGTTCTCTTCAAACCACGCGAACGAGCGCTCTTCAGCCAGTTCGTTCGGCACGGTCGGGCTGCGGCGCGCATCAATGGGCGAGCCCATGAACGTCATCGAAGCCGGGCGGGCCGGATCATTGTCTTCAGCCATCATGGAAATGGCGGCCAGCACAGGTGGTCCCGGCTGGCAGACGCCGAGCACATGGGCGCCCGGGCCGACATGGGTAATCATGTCACGGATATGGTCGATATAATCGTCAAGATCGAACCGGCCGAGCCAGACCGGCGCCATGCGCGCATCGGCCCAGTCGGTGATGTAGACGTCGTGATTGGGCAGGAAGGCCTCAACCGTGCCGCGCAGCAGGGTCGCATAGTGGCCCGAGAGCGGCGCGGTGATGATCATGCGGGGCAGCGGCGGTGCGCCCGGTTTGCGTACGGCAGCCAGCTGTTCCGGGTCTTTCTTGAAGTGGACCAGATTGCACCACGGCGAACGCCACGAGACGGTCGGCGTCACCTTGATCGGCGCGCTGTTCACGCGAACGGTATTAATCTGCCATTCCGGCTTTCCATAATACCGCGTCGAACTCTCGAAAACGTCGGCAAAGGCTGCGAGCGATTTGCCGTATTCCGTCTTGCCGAGTGGATTGAGCGGGGAAAGAAGCGCCGCCCGGCCAGCCTTGGCGGCCAGTCTCATCGGCGCCATCGCCACCCGGTTCATTTCGACAAGTGAGTAAAGCATAGCGTTACAAACCTTTCATGCTGCATCGCAACATAAGTACAAGTTTCTGGCGTAGCAATCAGATTCGCCAGATGCGCGTGATGATAGTTCCGCGCGAGAGAAATTTAATTTGCGTAAAATTTGCACGCGCCTGGTCACAAGAGAGTTAAGAAGCGGATGCTTTAACGGGAGCTACAGCGAGGACGAGACGCCATGTTTCTCAAGTGTGAGCCCAATCCCCATCGCGCCGGCCGCATGACACGCACCCTCGTATTCGAGCACGTGCCCGGCCAGCGCTACGCCATTGATGCTGAGCAGCTGCACAAAACGCCCGAGCTTCTGAACGCTTTTGGCCGCAACATGTATACGCGTTTCCGCGTGCTCGACGCGATCGCCTACATGATTTGCCTGCTCGGCTTCCTCGCCACGCTTGCTTTCGTCTGGTGGGCCTTCATCCCAGGCCTTGCGATCTGTGCCCTGATGCTGGCGACCAATCGCAAATCAGCTGGCGAGATTGCCCGAAAGGCCGCCACGCGCTCGGTCGACAATTTCCGGACGCTCCACGAAATGGGCTGTCTCTGGCTGGTCTACGCCTAAATCCCGATCAGGCCGAGAATACCGGCAATCACGGCAATCAGCATGAACATCAGTGACAGGCTGACCGATACGGCGCGCTGATCCTTGCGGCTTGTCCGCACGCCCTTCGGGTTCTTGCCCTCTTTCGGCGCCAGCATCAGCCGCGTCGAGAAGAAGCCGAAGGCCGCCAGCGCCGCTGTCACGGTCGCCGCCCAACTGGTTGCGATCGCGAAAAAGGCCATCGCCGCCAGCATGATCCCGGCAATCGGGACGGCGGTCGCGTGTAGCAATTCGCGCACATGCCGGTCGGCCCGGCTGCCATCGAGCTTGTCGAAGCTGCAATTGGGCGATGCGATCGCCACGACCCAGCCTGCGCCAATGGCCATGGCACTCGCTGCTACGCCCAGTCCGCCCGCATAATGCTGTATCTCTGCAATCATGCGCGCTTCATGCAGGGATTCGCGTTCATGCGGGAAGCGAATTCGCTATGGGCGCTGATTGCAGTCGTGGGCCGCCCGACCAGTGATTGTCGGACGCGCCCCTCACTTTATCAGGCCCTAAAGCGCGATTTCGTAGACCTTGGCATAATCATCCGCGCTCATCGTGCGTGGATTGCCGAAATGCGCGAGATCCTTGAGGGCATATTCCACGATGCCCGGGCCGTCCGCAGCCGTCAGGCCGATATCCGACAATGTCTTCGGAATACCGATCGCATCGTTCAGGTCCTGGATCGCATCACCGAGGTCCGCCTTTTGCTTCAGGCCCATGGCGGCGCGCAAGCGGACATATTTCTCGTCGGCAGCGCCTTCATGGAAGCGCAGGATATGCGGCAGGAAGATCGCGTTCAGCGTGCCATGGTGCAGCTTCTTCTCATGCAGGCGGCCCGCCGCATGGCTGAGCGCATGCACGCCGCCAAGGCCCTTCACGAAGGCCAGCGCGCCCTCATAACTCGCCATCATCATGTGCCAGCGCGCTTCCGGGTCGCCGCCATCCTTGACGGCCTTCTCAAGCCAGCCACCGCCGAGCGCCCGCACGACGCCGTCATAGCCAATGCCTTCAGCCGGCGGGTTCACGGTTGGCGTCAGCACAGCCTCGATACAGTGCGTCACCGCGTCCATGCCGGTCGCAGCTGTCATATAGGCCGGCAGGCCGAGCGTCAGGTCCGGGTCGCAGATCGCCGTCGACGGAATGAGGTTCGGGGATGCAAACGTCTCCTTGCGGCCATTCTCCATCGTCGTGATCATGCCGATCGAGACTTCCGAGCCCGTGCCCGCCGTGGTCGGAATGGCAATCAGCGGCGGAATCTTGCCGATCTTCTTGGCCCCGCCAATAATGGCCGCATAATTCTCGAGCGGCTCCGGGTGCGAAGCCATCAGGCCGATCGCCTTGGCATGGTCCATCGAGGAGCCACCGCCCACGGCAATGATGCCATCCGCGCCGCTATCCTTGTAGGCCTGCGTCGCGATCTTGGCCTGCGTTTCGGTCGGGTTGGCGACCGTCTCGGCAAAGATGCCCGCAGGCGCAGTGCCCAGAGCGGCCACGACCTTGTCCAGGATGCCCGCCGCCTTGATGCCCGGATCGGTCACGATGAAGGCCCGTGTGATGCCAAGCTTCTTCGCGGTGACTTCCAGCTGCTTCAGCGCACCGGAATCAAAGATGCAGGGCGTAAGGAAATTGATGACGGGCATGAAAACTATCCTGTGAGGGCCGGGATCGGCATGAGTATGCCAGCATGTTCCCCGCTCGCGCGCACAAGTTCAAGCCTGCCGCAACGGGAAATGCCCCGCCATCACGCCGCACCCCATCCATCAACGCGGCGCAATCCGTCTTGGTCCCACGCCCCGGCGGGCCCCGCAATCGGGACTTCTACCTATCCGGGCGCTCATGTCGCGCGGCGCGCGACCGCGCGTCAAAACGGACAATTACCAAAGTAAAAACAAAGGCCTACCTCCCGCTCATCGCAGTCACTTTTCGGGGTATAGACCAATGAAACATCTCCTTCTCGCCGCCCTCATGGCCAGCGCCGCCTGGGCCGGAACCAGCCCGGCCGCAGAGGCCCAGGACAATCCCTGGATGCTGCGCGCCCGCGTCATCGGCGTCCTTCCGGACGAAAGCGGCACACTCAAGGTCGGCGCGGCCACCCTGCCCGGCGATGTCGATATCGGCGACCAGTACGTGCCGGAATTCGACATCACCTACTTCTTCACGAAGCATCTCGCCGCCGAACTGATCCTTGGCGTCACGCCGCATGATGTGAAAGCCGTCAACGTCACCGTTCCCGGCGCGCTCACCAATGCCACGATCGATCTTGGCGACGTCTGGCTCCTGCCGCCCACGCTGACCGCTCAGTACCATTTCACTGAAATGGGCCGCTTCAAGCCCTATGTCGGCGCCGGCGTGAACGCGACCTTCTTCTTCGACGAGGATAAAGGCAAAGTGGCCGACGGCATCAGCTATGATTCCAGCTTCGGCCCCGCCCTGCAGGCCGGGTTCGACTATGATCTCGACGGCGAGCCAGGTGGCTGGGCCTTCAATGCGGACATCAAGAAGATCTGGATCAACACCGACGTCACCGTCGATTTCACGACAGCGCTGGGCGCCAAGGTGAAGGCCGATGTCGATATCGATCCGCTCGTTATCGGCGTCGGGCTTGGCTACAAGTTCTAGCGCCGGACGGACCGCTGTTCCTCCCGGAAGCAGCGACCGTCATACTGAACCGCGCCTCGCAAGGGCGCGGTTTTTTTGTGCATTGAAATCATTGCACATGTCCTCACCCGATGTAGAGATTGCGGGCATGAGCATACTTTCCGTGAATGACCTTGTGGTCGATTTCGACACGCCCGACGGCCTTGTGCACGCGGTGCGCGGTATCAGCTTTGACGTCGCTGAGGGCGAATGCCTCGGCATTGTCGGCGAAAGCGGGTCCGGCAAGAGTCAGACAGCGCTTGCCGCGCTCGGTCTTCTGGCCGGAAACGGCACGGCGACCGGCCATATCGATTTCAACGGCACCAATATGCTGGACGCCCCGATTGAGGCCCTGCGCAAGATCCGCGGCGCACAGATGTCCATGATCTTCCAGGATCCGCTGACCAGCCTGACCCCCCACATGACCGTCGGCGCGCAGATGCGCGAAGTCCTGTCCCTGCATAAGGGCATCAAGGGCGAGGAAGCCGACAAGCGCTGCGTCGAATGGCTGGAGAATGTCCGCATTCCGGAAGCTGCCCGCCGCATGGACCAGTTCCCGCACGAGCTTTCCGGCGGCATGCGCCAGCGCGTCATGATCGCCATCGCCATGCTCTGCAATCCACGCCTGCTGCTGGCCGACGAGCCAACAACGGCGCTCGATGTGACCGTTCAGGCCCAGGTCCTGGACCTGATGAATGACCTCAAGCGCGATACGGGCACCGGCATCGCCCTCATCACGCATGACATGGGCGTCGTCGCCCGCATGTGCGATCGCGTGATCGTCATGCGCCATGGCGAGATCGTCGAGCGCGGCACGGTCGACGAGATTTTCTACAATCCCCAGCACGCCTATACCAAGATGCTCCTCGAAGCCGTGCCCCGGATCGACCAGCCGGATCGGCGCGGCCGCCCCACGCTCGGCCCTGCGCCGGACGCATCAATCAAACCCGTTCTCGAAGTCGATGACATGAAGATTCACTTCCCCATCCGGGTGAAGGGCGGTCTTTTTGGCAAGACAAAGCCGCTCAAGGCAGTCAACGGCGTCTCGTTCGATTTGCGCCCTGGCGAAACGCTGGGCGTCGTCGGGGAATCCGGCTGCGGCAAGTCCACGCTCGCGCGCGGCGTCCTGCGTCTGATCCCGCCGACCGACGGCAAGGTCGCCTGGCTCGGCAAGGACATTACCAAAGCCGGCAAATCCGAAATGGACGGCCTGCGCGATGACCTGCAGATCGTTTTCCAGGATCCGCTCGCCAGCCTCGACCCGCGCATGACCATCGGCGCGTCGATTGCCGAACCCCTTCAGGTGCATGAACCGCGCCTCACCCGCGCCGAACGAGACGCGCGCGTCCAGGCCATCATGCCCCGCGTCGGCCTCGACCCAGCCCTTATCAACCGCTACCCGCACGAACTATCCGGCGGCCAGAACCAGCGCGTCGGCATTGCCCGCGCGATGATCCTGAAGCCAAAACTCGTTATCTGCGACGAGGCCGTCTCGGCGCTCGATGTGTCCGTACAGGCACAGGTTGTCGACCTGCTGATTGAACTCCAGAAGGAATTCGGCCTCGCGATGATCTTCATCAGCCATGACCTCTCGGTCGTGCGCGAGATCAGCCACCGCGTCATGGTGCTCTATCTCGGTCGGGTTGTGGAACTGGCCGGCCGGACCGCCATCTATGAGGATGCCCGCCATCCGTACACGAAGGCGCTGATCGCCGCCGTCCCGGCCGCTGACCCGAAACTCGAACGCACCCGCGAGCGCATCAAGCTGACCGGAGACCTGCCGAGCCCGCTGGATAGCCGGGCCCCGCTTCGCTTCCTGAAGTCAAAGCGCGTGGACGATCCCGATGCCGAACAATACCAGCCGCAACTGGTCGAAATCGCGCCAGGACATATGGTGGCCGAGCATGACGCGGTCCTGGGCAGCGAAGGGCTGCATATAAGCTGATTATCAGCATGCAGAGCCCGGGAATCATAACATTGGTTATTCCAGATTCTTTTAAAATGGTTAGAGTGCCGTCCGCTCGCCCCGTCCGGGGCTTCAACAGGCCAATCAATGTACAAGATCAGACCGAAGCCGCCGACCGAAACCAATCGCATTGACCGGCCCGTTCCAGGCTCGTTCGACTTCCAGCAAGCCTTCGAGCTGTCGCCGAGCCCTCTGATGATCCTGAACAGGGATCTCGACTATGTTTACGCGAACGCCGCCTATCTGGCGACCACAGGCTGTACCCTGTCGGAGATACAGGGGCGCAATGTGTTTGAGGCCTTTCCTGAAACGGAAGCCCGCACAGCCCTCTTCAGGGCGGCATTCGAACAGGCCTTTGCTGGCAGCGAAAACGTCTTGATGACCGAACCCTACGCCATCCCGGTTGATGGCGGCGGCATGCGCGAAATTGTCTGGATCTGTACGCAAATACCCCTGCGCAATGCTGCCGGAGAGGTCGAATACGTGATGCAGAACGCGGTCGACATCACCGAGAAGCACCAAAGAGAGCAGGAAAACCGTGTCCTGATGCGTGAACTGGACCACCGGGTAAAGAACTCGCTCGCCACAATGCAGGCAGTCACCCGCATGTCCCTCGTCGATTCCAAGTCGATGCAGGAGGCACGTGACGACCTTCTGGCGCGCATGCATGCCATGTCCGAAGTCCAGAACCTGCTGGTGGAACGCAACTGGGCCGGCTCAAACATCGAAGCCGTACTTTCAAATGCCCTGATACCTTTTGGCTATGAACCAGACGGGGCCTCCCGCATCACGCTGGACGGCCCACATGCCCGCGTCACCGCCAAACAGGCGCAGGCCCTTTCCATGGCGCTGCATGAGCTGGCCACCAATGCCGCCAAGTATGGCGCGCTCTCCAATGATGAAGGAACCGTCCATGTCGGCTGGACGTTTAACAACACGAACGGCTCACATTTCGATCTGACCTGGCGGGAGTCCGGCGGGCCGGCTGTGACAAAGCCAACCCGCAGGGGTTTCGGGACGACGATGTTGACCCGGATCCTCGCACAGGAAATTAACGGCGACCTATCACTGGATTACAAGCCCGACGGCCTTGTTTGTAAAATGGAAGGGTGGCTTGACAACGGAAAGTGACAATGATCGCCACCCGAATATTCATTGTCGAGGACGAAACCATTCTCCTCTGTGATCTCGAAGACATCGTTATCCATCTCGGATATGGCCTTGCTGGCAGCGCCACCAGCCTCGACGAGGCGATGGACAAGCTGAAAGACGGACAGAAGCCGGATATCGCCCTGCTTGATCTCAACCTGAACGGCACACCCAGCGACCCGATCGCCGACTATCTGATCGCCGCCGACGTACCCATCCTGTTCGTCTCCGGCTATGGCCGCCGGGGCCTCGCCGAACGCTTCAGCGCCTGCCATGTCCTGCAGAAGCCCTATGACGAGACCAAGCTGGCAAATGCCCTTGAGCGGCTAATCGCCGGCGAAGCCCCCTGAAACCCCGCTGAATGGACTCAAAACGGTCCCTCAAGTCCCCTGATTGTCCCCGGACTGGTCCGGGAATGGTCCGGGAATACCCACAGAACGACCTGCATTTCCCCGCCTTGCCCTTATGGGGTTGGGAGAATAGGGTGCGCCGACTTCAACCGGGACCCCTGAAATGCCTGATACACTGACCTCCACCCTGCCCGTGACCCTGTCTGATATCGAAGCCGCCGCGCGCGTCCTCGAAGGCCAGATAGTGCATACGCCAATGCACTATTCGCGGACGCTGTCGGCCATTACCGGGGCCGAAGTCTGGGTGAAGTTCGAGAACCTCCAGTTCACCGCCGCCTTCAAGGAGCGCGGCGCCCTGAACCGTCTCACCCACCTGTCAGATGCCCAGCGCAAGGCAGGCGTCATCGCCGCTTCCGCCGGCAACCATTCCCAGGGCGTGGCCTATCATTCCCGGCGCCTCGGCATTCCGGCAACGATCGTGATGCCGCGCACCACGCCCTTCAGCAAGGTCGAGCAGACCCGCAGCCACGGCGCGGAGATCGTTCTCCACGGCCTGAACTTCGATGAAGCCAAGGCCGAAGCCTATAATATCTGCCAGCGCAGGGGCCTGACCTTTATCCACCCCTTTGATGACCCTCACGTCATGGCTGGGCAGGGCACTGTCGCGCTGGAAATGCTGGCCGAGGTTCCCGAACTCGAGACACTGATCGTCCCGATCGGCGGTGGCGGACTGATCTCCGGCATGGCCATCGCTGCCAAAGGCATCAACCCTAACATCAGCATCATCGGTGTGCAGGCCTCCATGTATCCGGCCATGCTCTGCGAAATCGAAGGCCGGGACGTCCATGTCGGCGGCGCCACGATTGCCGAAGGCATTGCTGTACGCGATGTCGGCCGCCTGCCGCTGCAGGTCGTGCGCGACCTCGTCGACGAGATCCTCCTTGTCGAGGAAGAGCACCTTGAGCAGGCCATCACGCTCTATGTGAACGTCGAAAAGACGGTCGCGGAAGGCGCTGGCGCTGCAGGCCTCGCGGCTCTCCTCGCCCACCCCGGCAAGTTCAAGGGCAAGAAGGTCGGCCTTGTCCTTTGCGGCGGCAATATCGACACGCGCCTCCTGGCATCCGTGCTCACCCGCGCCCTCGTGCGCGAGAAACGCCTCGCCTCCATCCGCATCATAGGCGACGACCGGCCGGGCCTGCTCGCACTGGTCTCCAAGATCATCGGCGACAATGGCGCAAATATCATGGAAGTCGCTCACAACCGCCTCGCGCTGGACGTGCCCGCCAAGGGCGCCGAGTTCGATATTCTCATCGAAACCCGCGACAGCCAGCATACGCAGGACGTAATCGACGCCCTCACAGCCGAGGGTTACCCGCCGCGTCCCCTGTAGCGTTAAGGTGACTTGGGCCGAAAAGCCCCCTAGACCCGCGCCGAAACTGAACCAGACGGAGCCTGACCCGAGATGATCCGCACATTCGCTGCAGCCTGCGCTGCCCTCTTCATGATCGCTGCCTGCAGCCAGTCCAAGGAAATCACCGACGTGAACGCGCCATTCGAGAAATACCTGCCATGGGATGCCAACGGAAAGGACGTGAAGTCCGCCGAAGGTGGCCTGCAATATATCGTGCTGAACGAAGGCCCGAAGGACGGCAAGTCGCCCGTGCCGACCGACATGGTGCGCGTCAATTATGACGGCCGCACAGCGGCAGGTGAAAAATTCGACAGCTCCTTTGACCGCGGCCAGCCAGCCTCCTTCAAGCTGAACCAGGTCATTCCGGGCTGGACCCAGGGCCTGCAGCTGATGAGCGAAGGCGATGACTACCTCTTCTTCATCCCGAACAAGCTTGCCTATGGCAACACGGCGCGCGGCAATGTCATCAAGGCCGGCGACGACCTTGTCTTCCGCGTCAACCTTCTTGAAGTGATGGAGCCCAAAACGGCCGATACCGCCGCCTGGAAGAAATACATGCCATGGGATTCCAGCCTGCCCGAAGTCAAGAAAACCAAGTCAGGCCTTGAATATATCGTACTCGCCAGCGGCGATCCGTCAGGCCCATCGCCGGAAAACGGCGAAATGGTTGCCGTTTATTATGACGGCCGCCTCGCCGAAAACGGCGAACAGTTCGACAGCTCGTATGAGCGCGGCGCACCGGAAGTCTTCCCGTCCAACCAGCTCATCCCGGGCTGGGTTGAGGCGCTTGCGATGATGAAGCCTGGCGACCGCTGGATGGTCTACATCCCGGCTGACCTCGGCTACGGCGCTGCCGGCACGCCCGGTGGCCCGATCCCGCCAAACGCAGCCCTGCAGTTCGAAGTCGAACTCATGGACGTAATGAAACGCGGCTAAGGCCGCAGGCCCGCTTAGGCAGGCTCGATATCGGCATTCGCCCGGAAAAAGACCGGCAGCGCCGATGGCGTTCCAAACCAGACGGCCTGGCCCGCGCCAGGCCGTTTTTCCATGTCCGCCGACACACGCGCCATGACGGTGTCGATACTGACCCGGTCAGCGGAACGGATCTCTTTGGCAAATGCATCTGCAAACTGCGATCCGCTGGCGCCCGGACCATAGACAACGGCGACTTTCTTTTCGCCAAGATATCGCTTGAAGGCCGACATGCTATCCGCATCCTTCCCCGGCAGGACAAATGGTTCACAGTCGAACACAACAACCAGCCCCTGCGCCGCACTCCCCTCAAGCTGTGACACCAGATCGCCAAACGGGATCGACCCATAGCGCACATCCGCCTCGGTTTCCGGCAACCAGCCGTCGGGAATGAGATACGCCTCCCCATCAACCATGGTCGCATAGCCGGAAATATAGAGAACACCGACACTGGCCGGCCCCGCCTTGTCCAGGCTCGCACTGAAATCCTTCAATGCGATGCTGACATCTGACAGGCCCGCATTCCGGACCTGGCTTGTCTTGTAGCCGCTCGCGTCCAATGCGCGCGCTATCGTGCGGCCATCCGCGTCCGCGCCGGGCCGCCCATGGCCCTTCATGCCCGAATACGCATTGGACACGACCAGCGCATGGCGCAGATTCGGATGCCATTTCCACGCAAGTTCGGGATCATAGACCTGATCTTCAGAGCCGATACTGATGTCAATCGAGCGCCTTTGCAGCCGGCTCAGGTTCATCGGCTCCTGAACCTGAAATGTCCTGTCGAGTACATCGACGCGAACCTGTTCAAACATGTCCCGCACTGTAACAGGCGGCGCCGTAAGGCGCGTTGCAAGCGATATCGCATAGGGCCCATTCTTCTCATCGGCAAAGCCATCACTGGCCGTTTCGCCTTCCCAGGTTGCAAATGACAGGAACATGTTGCGCTCCCCCGCTCCCCCGGCAGAGCGGCGCAGGCCGCGGAAGGATTCCCCTCCCCCCAAGGCCCGCTGCGCGGCGGGCAACCGCAATACATTCCGGCACGCATCAATCGCCACAACACTCGGCGCATCAAGTCTGGAGAGCCGGTCCATCACCGATTCCAGCGAAATGGAATCGTCCCACAGCGCATCATCAAGCTGCGCTGCCTCCTGCACAGGGATCAGGAAATTCCCCCTGTCTTCATGCGCTGCGCCATGTCCGGCATAGTAGAGGAACCCGAGCGCATCCGGGCCAGCCTCCTCCATCAGGTTCACATATTCCCGAAGGCTGCTCAGCATGGTCGAGCGATCGGCGTCACGGACCACATCGCCGGTTACCAGTTCGAAACGGCAATTGCGGATCGCGTCAGCCACAAGTAGAGCATCGCTCACGGAATTTTCCAGCGGCCCAATCCCGTCAGAATAGGCCGCATTGCCGATGATGAGGGCATAATGGGGCGCCTTGGGCTTTTCCTGCGCACGCCCAGGCCAGGTAATCGCGGCAGCCCCTCCCAGAATCAGCATTTGACGACGCGAAATCATTTACACCTACCGTAGCAGTCCGCGTCAAACATTGCCCGACCCTGACCCGCATCGTCAACGGGCGCTCATTGGGGCTTGCCTCTATCCGGCAGGGCTGACAGGGAGAAACCGGATTAAATCAACGGAGCGTTCATTTTGACCATTTCACCCGACCAGTTGGCGCGTATCGCGCTCGACGCCGGCAAGCTGATCATGGACATCTATGAGAGCGATTTTGACGTCGCCCAAAAGGGCGATGCCTCGCCCGTGACCGAAGCCGATCAGAAAGCCGAGACACTGATCCTGGCCGAACTTGCCAAAGCCGATCCTGATCTTCTGGTGGTAGCAGAGGAGGCTGCGAGTGAAGGTAATGTGCCGGACCATGGCCCGCGCTTCGCCCTCGTTGATCCGCTCGACGGCACACGTGAGTTCGTCAGCAAGAATGGCGAATTCACTGTGAACATTGCGATCATTGAGCATGGGCGCCCGGTCATGGGCGTCGTCTATGCCCCTGCCCGCGATCGTCTCTTTGTCGCCGAGAGCCATAATTCCGGCTGGCAGGCGACGGCCAAGCCGGGCGGCGCCGTGCCGACAGAGCGCACGCCGCTGCGCATCCGCCCCTGCCCCGCAGCAGGCGTCACCGCCATCGCATCGAAATCACACCGCACGCCCGAAACCGACGTCTGGCTGGACAAGCACAATGTCAGCGAGACGCTCAGCGCCGGTTCGTCCCTGAAATTCTGCCTGATTGCGGCCGGCGAAGCTGACCTCTATCCCCGCATGGGCCGCACGATGGAGTGGGACACAGCTGCAGGCCAGGCGGTGGTCGAGGCCGCTGGCGGCCGCGTGCTGACGGAAGATGGCGCGCCCCTCCTCTATGGCAAACGCGAGCGCGGGTATGATAATCCGCACTTCATTGTCTATGGCGATGTGACACCCTGCTGAAGCGGGCTCTCGATCAAGCCGCTTAATTCTGCCAAGAAACGTGCAGGGAGAAGAAAGCGCATGGCACGTCAATATTTCGGAACCGACGGCATTCGCGGCCGCGTGAACCAGAAGCCGATGACGGCGGAAACCGCGCTCCGGCTCGCCATCGCAACGGCGCGCACCTTTGCGCCCGATGGAAATGGCACGGTCGTCATAGGCCGCGACACACGCCGCTCTGGCGAGATGATCGAAGCCGCCCTGGTCGCGGGCCTCACCAGCATGGGCCTGACACCCCAGCTCGCCGGCATCGTGCCGACGCCAGCTGTCGCCATGACAACCCGCGTCTCAGGTGCACGGTTCGGCCTGATGGTATCAGCCTCGCACAACAAATACGAAGACAATGGCATCAAGCTTTTCAGCCCAGACGGCCTGAAATTCGACGACACGACTGAAGAAGCGCTCGAAGCCGCCATGGCAACGGCCTTTGACGGCACCTTCGCCGCGCCAGACATGATCTCGACGCCGCAGCGCATGGCTGGCGTCGGCGACGATTATGTCCGCAGCTGCCTCGCCACCGTGAGTTCCTGCAGCAAGATGCAGGGCATCAAGGTCGTGCTCGACTGCGCCCATGGCGCAGGCTTCGAGGTTGCGCCGGAAGCCCTGCTCCATTGCGGCGCGGACCTACGGGTCATCGGCGCGGGGCCCGACGGCGTGAACATCAATGCCGGGTGCGGATCGACTGACACCGCGGCCCTGAAAGCCGCTGTCCTCGACGCGCGCGCCGATATCGGCCTTGCCCTCGACGGCGACGCTGACCGCATCATCGTCGTGGATGAGACCGGCAACGAGATTGATGGCGACCAGATCATGGCCCTGATCGTGCGCGAGCTGCACGCGACCGGGCGCCTCAAAGGCGGCGGCATGGTCTCTACCGTCATGTCGAACATGGGCCTCGACCAGTACATGCAGTCGCTAGGCCTCACCCTCGCCCGCACCAAAGTCGGTGACCGATATGTCGGCGAACACATGCGCGCTCATGGCTTCAATTTCGGCGGTGAACCCTCGGGTCACATTATCCTCTCGGATGTCTCCACAACGGGCGACGGCCTGCTGGCGGGCCTGCATGTGCTCTCCATCCTCGCCGAGAGCGGGCAGAAAATGTCGGAACTCGGACGGGTGTTTACCCCCGCCCCGCAGGAACTGGTCAATATCCGCTATTCGGGAACCAATCCGATGGGCAGTGATCGCGTGAAGGCCGCCCTTGCCGAGGCTGACGCGCTGATGGGCGCGCGTGGTCGCATGGTGGTGCGCAAGTCCGGCACGGAACCGCTTATCCGGGTCATGGCTGAAGCGCTGGACGCGGACCTGATGAAACAGGGCCTCCAGATCGTTGTCGATGCCGTCGAGGCTGAAGCCTGAGCGCGTCACACCCTGTCAGGAATGCTAGGCCCTGACGTAGCGGCGACAGGCCATTCAGCGCAAACTAACCCCACGTCATCGGCCCGTTTGCCCGCGCCAGCGCATAGTGGCCGCTAGCCAATACGCCCGTTTCAAATACACTGGCAAAAAACATGACAACCATATCCGAGGGAGTACGCAGCCATGGCCGAAGGTCAGACCCTACCGCCATTTCGCCTGTTGCCGATGAAGGCGCCGGACATCGAGATGACCCGCGCTGAGGGCGGCACCATCTATGTCACGCCGCGCCAGGCCCCTGGCGACCGCCCCAAAACGGTGCCGCATTGCCTCGACGAGCGCGCCGTAGAACACCCCGATCGCCCCTTCCTGAGAGAAAAAAACCCGGCCACCGGCGAATGGCAGACGCTCACCTATGGCGAAGCCAAGTCGATCACTGACAGCCTTGCCCAGGCCTTCCTAGACATGGGCGCAGGCCCCGACGCGCCGGTCATGATCCTGTCGGGCAACTCGACGCGCGCCGCCATGGTCATCCTGGCGGCGCAAAAAATCGGCGCGCCTGCCGCACCGATCTCAGTCCCCTATTCGCTGATGTCCACCGACTATGAGAAGCTGAAGCACTGCTTCGCCGCCGTAAAGCCTGCAGTCATCTTCGCCGAACAATACGAGCCCTTCCGCAAAGCCATCAGCGCGCTCAATGCCGATGCTTGCCACATCTTCTCCGCCGAACCGGCGGGCGAGAATAGCGTGCGCAACTATGACGACCTCGTCGCGACCGAGCCAACGGATGCCGTCGCCAGCGCCATGGCCAAACTCGACGACGGATCCATCGCGAAATACCTCTTCACCTCCGGCTCCACCGGCATGCCGAAACCCGTGCCGACCACGCAAGGCGCCATGTGCGCCATGATTGGCGGACAGGAAGGCCTCCGCGACGATGCGCGCGACCCTGAATATGATCCGGACCTGATCCCGAACGTGCTCGACTGGCTGCCCTGGAACCACATCTCCGGCTCCAATGTGAACTTCAACGGCGCGATCTGGAATGGCGCCACCTTCTGGATCGACGACGGCAAGCCGACCCCTGCCCTCTTCCAGCGCACGATTGACAACATTCGCGATTGCTCGCCCTCCTCCTTCGGCACGGCGCCTATCGCGCTTGCGATGCTGGCCGACGCCATGGAGGCGGACGACACGCTGCTCGCCGCCTTCTTCAAGAACATGCGGTCTATCGGCTATGGCGGCGCAACGCTGTCGGACGATCTCTATGATCGCTTGCAGGCCCTCGCCATCAAGGCCACCGGTCGGCGCATCCCCATCATCACCATGTACGGTGCCACCGAAACGCAGGGCATCACGGTGGTCCACTGGGAAGCCGAACGTGTCGGCCTGATTGGCCTGCCGCTTCCCGGCATGACGCTCAAGCTTGTGCCCAATGGCGCCAAGCTGGAAGTACGCGTCAAGGGCCCCTCGGTCATGCCCGGCTACCTCAACAGCCCCGCGAAGAATGCCGAAGTGTTCGACGAGGAAGGTTATTATTGCCTTGGCGACGCCGTCACCTTCGTGGACGAGAACCATCCCGAGAAAGGCCTCGTCTTTGACGGCCGCGTCGGCGAAGACTTCAAGCTCTCTTCCGGCACATGGGTCAGCGTTGGCACATTGCGCCCGGACTTCGTCGCAGCCTGCTCCCCGCTCATCTTCGACGCCGTCATCGCCGGTCAGGACAAGGACTATGCTGCCGTGATGGTCTGGCCCTCCCAGGCCGTCATGGAACAGTATGTGAAGATAGCGGGAGGCGACAAGGCGCGCGCCATGAAGACGTTTACGGATGAGATCGCGCACAAGGCCAGGGCCTTCAATGCCGGCGAGCCAGGCTCCTCACGCCGCCTCAAACGGCTTCTCGTGCTGACCGAGCCGCCATCGATCGACGCAGGTGAAATCACCGACAAGGGCTATGTGAACCAGCGCCTGGTGATCGACCGACGCGCCGACCTGGTCTCCCGCATCTATTCGGAGCCACTGGCAGACGGTGTCGTCCAGCTTTAGTCCGCCCGCGTCTTAAAGCCCTGTCAGGCATTTCAAGCTAAGGTGCCCTTCACTTGTGGAGGGACGCCCTATGACGTTCGATGCCCGCGGCGGCAAAGGCCCTGCGATCAGCAGCAACGCCATGTTCGCAGGCGTCGTCGTCGCAGTCGTGGGCGGCGCATTCCTCGCCGTGCTCAACTTTCCCCACTCTCCCGGCAAGGGCGATGCGCCACAGGACATTGTCGCTATCGCCGAAACTGGAGCGCCGGTTGCACTTGGCAGCTTCTCCTCAAAGCCTGCGACATACTATTTCGAGACACTTGCCCGTATTGATCCGTCTGCCTCGGCCAGCCTCCAGTCGCGCCTGGGCAAGTCCCGCGGACCGAAAGGCATCAATGAAGCCAATATCGTTCTGTCGCATGGCGCCGCGCTTCTGAAGGAACGGGCCAGCGACCTCTCCCACGCAGACACACGCCATGTCGACGACATCCTGGTCATGACGCGGGATCGCCTGAAAGCGGCCTCACGGGCCGGCAACATATGGTGTGACGGCAACCAGTATGCCGATCTGGATGAAAGCGCCCTGCGCAACCCTGCTGCGCTTGAACAGAATTTTGCGCGTCTTGAGGCACCGCTCCAGGATTACGGTTTCGAACTGATGGCCGGTCTCCTTCTGGCCGCCGACGATGCGGCGCGCAACCCGGTCAGCCATGGGCCCGTTACGCACGCTGACAAGGCGGCGCTCGAGGGCGTTGCCATGTCCATGCTGTCAGACCCACAGGTCATGCCGCTTCTGATGGCTGCCCAGACAAGCGGAAATCCGGATGAACTCAGGCGCAAGCTCGACATGTGTGAACTCGGCGCGACAGCCATGACGGCGCTGAAGACCCTCCCCCAGGATACCAAGGGACGCGTCTTCGCGGATCTGGTCCGGCAACTGGCTGAAGGCAATGCAGACCTCGCCGGTCTGACCCATTATTAAGGCTGTCCAGACCGGCGGTTGGGCACGTCACCGGAACACGCTTCCACGATTTTCAGGAAACGCTCTCCTCCCCGCCAATTCTGCCTTCACAAGACCCCGTTTCAGACCCATCTTGCCGCCATGACGCTCGACGAATCCTTCCGCCAATTCCTTGACCGGTTCCAGATGCCGGATCTGACTCACCTTGACTGGAAGAGCTCGACCGACAAGCTGCGCCAGCAATTCCACGTCGCCAGTCGCGCGATCGAGCGCGATGCTCCGGAAATGGCCGATATTTCCCACGTGAAGGTCGAAGGCGCCGCCGGCACGCTCAAGGCCCGCCTCTATACCCCGCTCGGCGCTGGCCTCCCCCCGGGCCCCGGGATTGTCTTCTTCCATGGCGGCGGCTTCATGCTGGGAGATCTCGACAGCCATGACATGGTCTGCAAACGGCTCGCTGAAGGTGCCCGCAGCCGGGTGATCGCCATCGACTACCGGCTCGCCCCCGAACACACATTTCCTGCTGCACATGAGGATGCGCTCGCCGCGTGGAACTGGATCATCACCCATGCCGAACAGCTTGGGCTTGATCCGGACCGTCTCGCTGTCAGTGGCGACAGCGCGGGCGGCAATCTATCTGCCTATCTGGCGCAGGAAATGAACCGTACCGGCGGCCCGAAGCCCGCATTCCAGCTCCTGCTCTACCCGCTCGTTCAATTCGTTGACATCCGCACCAAGAAAATGAGCTTTCAGGAGGGCGGCTTCTTCATATCCGCCAACCTGTTCGAGTATTTCCGGGACAGCTACATTACGGACGAGAGCCAGCGAATGGACGTGCGTGTTTCGCCCCTTTTTGCCGGTCCGGACGCCTTCAAAGGCCTGCCGCCAGCGCATTTCGTGCTCTGTGGCTGGGATCCGCTGAAGGATGAAGGCCTTGCCTATGCTGACAAAATGGCCAGTTTCGGCGTGCCTGTAACCGTGCGCGAACATGCGGGCATGGTGCATGGTTTCATGAACATGACGGCCCTGTCGGACACGGTTCGTCTGGCCATACGCGATGCCGGCCATGTCGCTGGCAGGGCTTTGGGAGCAGTTTAACCCGCCCATTCATTAGAATTTCTAAACTCACCGTTGCATATTTGAGACGGTCATCCAATAAATTGCATGGCAGCGGTGTATACACCTTTTGTGAGGGTCTCGCGGCGTCATATGCAGTGCTTGCGCCCACCTCCCAGAGTCCTCGGGTTGCAGTAAATATAATCTAGAGGAAACACAGAATGAAATTCAGAAACATGCTGGCCCTGTCAGCATCTGCAATTGTATTTGCCGCCGGTGCGGCCGTTGCACAGGATCAGGACGCCGAATCAACACGCGAAAACGCCGTTTCCCGCGTCCTTGGCACCGTCACCGTTACAGCCACCAAAAAAGCGAATGTTGAAAACGTCCAGGACGTGCCGGTTGCCGTTTCGGCCTTCAACAGCGACACGCTGGATGCGCTGAACGTCACCACGCTCGAAAGCCTGAGCTACTCGGCGCCGAACGTCTCGCTTGACGACGTGGGCACATCCCGCGGTACAGCCAACTTCGCTATTCGCGGCCTTGGCGTGAACTCGTCCATCCCTTCGATCGACCCAGCCGTCGGCGTCTTCATTGACGGCGTCTATCTCGGCATCAACAGCGGCGTTGTCGTCGACCTGTTCGATATCGACAGCATCGAAGTGCTGCGCGGCCCGCAAGGCCTTCTCTTCGGTCGCAACACGACCGGCGGCGCTGTTGTCGTCAACACTGGCAACCCAACCGACGAATTCCACTACAAAGTCCGCGCCAATGTAGACGGCCCGGTCGACGGTGATCGCGGCGGCGCCAACTCGACCATCCAGGGCACCATTTCGGGCCCGCTGATCGAAGGCAAGCTGAACGGTAAGTTCGGCATCGCCTACAATTCCGACGCAGGCTATTTCAAGAACCTGTACAATGGCGACAATCATGGCGAACTTCAGGCCACGACCTATCGCGGCGCCCTGGAATACATGCCGACCGACTCGCTGACCTTCCTCGGCAAGCTCGAATATTCGGACTCGCGCGGCGACGGCCCATCCGGCCAGAACCGGGCCAATTATGATCGCTACTCGTTCGACTTCGCGATCGACAATCCAGGCCTCGCCGAAAGCCAAACGACGCTCGGTTCGCTCAAGACCGATCTCGATGTCAACTTCGGCAATGGCGTGATCACGAACATCTTCGGCTATCGCAAATATGACGGCGTCTCTAGCGGCGACATTGATGCGAGCGCCAAGACGCAGTTCCACTCCGATGCCGAAATCGCGCAGGAACAGTTCTCGGACGAACTGCGCTACGCCGGCACGTTCGGCAAAGCAGACGTCACCACAGGTCTCTACTATTTCGAGCAGACGCTTGACTATACCGAGATCCGCAACCTTCCGGACACACGTCCGGCCACACTTCCGGCCTCCATCCCATGGGGCTTCTACGGCGGCGGCAGCATGGAGCACACGGTCTTCGGTGCGTTCGCAAACGTCGACTACTCGATCACCGACAAGCTGGTGGCCACCGTTGGCCTGCGTTACTCGACCGAAGAGAAGTCGGCTGATGTCATCTACATCCGGCCGCGCTTCCCATGTAGCGTCGTTGACGGAACATGTGATGTGAACGGCACAAACGCGCTGCTGGGCGGAACTGAAGATAATGGCTTCAGCGACTCCAACGATTGGTCAAACTGGACACCAAAACTCGGCCTGCAATACTTCTGGTCCGACAATGTCCAGTCATATGCTCTGTACACCAAGGGCTTCCGTTCGGGCGGCTATAACTTCCGCATCACCGACCTGCCGATCTTCCAGCAGTTCGTAAACGCGACCGGCGACCTTGGTTTTGACGAAGAAGAAGTCAACTCCTACGAACTCGGCTTCAAGGCCCAGAGCGATGACGGCCGCATCCAGGTGAACGGCGCGACCTTCTTCACCGACATCAAGAACATACAGCGTGAAGTGAACACGGCGGGTGACTCGGGTTCCGTGCAGAACATCATCAACACGGCTGACGGCTCGATCTTCGGTATCGAAGTTGACGGCCGCCTTGCCTTCACGGACTCCCTGCTCGGCACGTTCAATGTCGGCATGATGGACGCGAAATATGACGACGTGTTCTTCGACCTTACCGGCGACGGCGTGATCGACAGCAAGGACCTCAATCTCGACATGCCACGTGTGCCTGACTTGACGTACGGCTTCGGCATCATCAAGGACTTCGATCTTCGCTCCAACGGCGCGATCGTGGTTACGGCCAACTACCAGTACCGTGACAAGATCGCCTACACCGACAGCAACTATGGCTGGGTCCAGGCCGCCGAAATGGTCGATGTGAACCTGACATGGGAAACGCCAATCGACGGCCTCTCGGCTTCGCTCTACGGCAAGAACCTGCTCGACGAAGTTCAGGTTGGCAACGACACGCAGCTGCCATTCCCAGGCACGAACTCGACCGGCGTCAACCTGCCTTACCAGGACTACCCTGCCGGCGGCACATTCTCGCCGCTCAAGAAGGGCCGTCTCGTTGGCGTCGAGCTGACCTACTCCTACTGATCGCTTCGGCGCTCATAAGTCCAAATGGAAAGGGCGGCCCTTGGGCCGCCCTTTTTTATTCTGGAGATGTTGGTCCGGCTTAGTTGCCCGAACCGCCGAACCGCTTGGTCAGGCTGATCTTGAACGTACGACCGAACGGGTTGTGCGTATAAGGATCGTAGTTGACATCGAAGGCCGCGAATGGCGGGTCTTCGTCCGTCACGTTGACCACTGACAGGCCAAGCTCGAAACCACCGATCATTTCAGTCTGCAGGTTATAGAACAGATCGAATGTCGTCTGGCTGTCGATCTTCTCGCCAACGCCGCCACGGGCAGCCGCGGCACGTTCGTCCTTGTAGCTGTCGATGTGACGCATCACGACGCGGAAGTTGTGCTCGCCGAGTGCATAGTTCGCAAACAGGTTCGCTTTCCACTGCGGCATGGACCGGATGAAGTTGCCCCGGTTGAACTGACCGACATAATCACCGCCGCCGATTGGCAGACCTTCAACGAAGTAAGGGTCTACCTTGTACTCGATGATGTACGTGCCATCGGCACCCACCGAGAGCTCGGCATTGTTCGACATGTCCCAGCTATGCTGCAGGCGCAGGTCGACACCGGATGTCTGGATATCCGGACCGTTGGTGATATTCGTCCGGACACGCGAGATCTGGCTTGCTGCAGGCACAGCGGCCGGATCGTTGAACGTGATACGTGTCAGGATCGGGTTCTCGAAATCGCCAGCATTGATGGCTGCAACCGCCGCGTTCACAATGTTCGACTGCTCTTCCACGATGACCGGATCCGAGAAGTCGAAATTGTAATAGTCGAGCGAGGCGAAGAAGTTGTTCACTTCATAGATGCCGCCAAAGTTGAAGCTGAACGCTGATTCCGGCTTGAGGGCCGCATTGCCAAACGTATCAACTGCCTTGAACGCCGATGCAGCCGAGATGAACTGCAGCGTCGTACCCACGCCACCCAGCTGGTTCAGCGTTGGCCCCTTGAACGAGGTCTGGGCCGAACCGCGCAGGGCGAAATTGTCCGTCACGTCCCATTTGGCCGCCACTTTCGGGTCGAAGGTCGAGCCGATGTCACCGCCGTAGTCTTCGTAGCGAACGGCAAACTGCATGTTCAGGGTGTCATAGAGTGGCACCTGAAGTTCGCCGAAGACAGCAAAGATGGTCTGGTCTTCGTCTGCCGGTACCGTGCCGGCAAGGAACGAGTAAGGGCCCGTTCCACCGGGTCCGGGCGTGACGGTCAGGTCTGTCAGCGGCGAGGGTTCGACTTTATAGCTTTCGCGGCGAACCTGAACACCTGCAGCCCAACCGACGCTGCCGCCAGCAGCCTGCACATTGCTCTGACCGGAAAGAACGCCATCGAAGACCATGAGGTCTGTTGTGGCAACTGTCAGGCTAGGATCCGTCATCCAGTCTGCCAGCGTAGCTGTGTTTTCGAGGCCCGGCACGTAATTCGGGTTTGGCTCGCCCGTCACAGCACTTGCTGGAATGGCATTCGAGAACGGGTTGTAGTATTCGCATCCCCCTGCCCCGGCAGTGAGCGCGCCAGTATAGCCCGGCGCATAGGGCCGTGTTCCGGTGGCCGGGTCGAAACCGGTATTTGGATCCGTACACACACCAAATCCACGCAAGGCTGAAGTAAGACCCACAATATATGTGTCATTCGTCAGGCGTTCGGCTTCCGTGGTCGAGTAGCTGAGCGCGGCGTCATAATGAACACCATTGTCGAAGTCGCCGACATAGGAGCCCGAACCGCGCCAGGTATCGCTGGTGCGATAGCCTTCTTGTGCGCCGCCTGTGCCAGGGAATCCGCCATAACCAAAGGACCGCCCGATAAACAATGCTGCGGCCGTGCCCGTCGGAAACGCCCCCGGATTATCGGCCACGTACTGCTGGAAGCCCGGATGGTTTCCGAGCAGGACCTGATTCGTCAAGACTTGTGGCGGGTAGGAAGGTGATGTCTTCCAGCTTGGCACGTCCGTGTGGGCATAGAGCAATTCGAAATGCAGTTCGGCGCCATTCCCCAAACGACGGTTGTATTCGGAGAAGATCTGATACCGCTCCTCTTCCTCCACAAGATTGTCGAATTGGGTGAAGTTGAACTGGCACGAGTTAAGCGCCGTGGCATAAGTGCCGCCGACCTCATCGCAGCCATTGTCATTCACATTCGCGGCCAAGGGAACTCCACCGGCACTGAGTGGAACATAACGGCCTGGGTTCGACAGCGCAGACCAGCCCCCCACGGGGTTTTCCGCATAAGGCAGGACGGCCCAGTCTTTCTCGTTAAGCAGAACTTCGCTGCGCTTGTTGTAGCCAACCGATGTCACCCAGCTGAAGTTCGAGCCTTGCAGGCCATAGGCGGCCGAAAGGTCATAGTCACCGTCCGACCCGTCAAAGCTCGAGAACGAGCCGCCGACTTCGAAGCCGTCGAGATCGCGGTTGGTGATGAAGTTCACAACGCCGGCAATGGCGTCAGAACCGTAAAGCGCCGCAGCACCATCCTTCAGCACTTCGATCCGCCCGATGGCGGCGGCCGGAATATTGTTCGTATCAACGAACAACTGTGCCTGCTCACCGATCGAATAGGGATGGTAAGTCTGGCGGTGGCCGTTGATCAACACCAGTGTCCGTGCCGGGCCAAGGCCGCGCAGGTTGATGTTGGATGTGCCCTCAAGGCCGTTCGACGAGAACTGGTTGGTTTGTCCGTCCACGCCCGAAGACGGGCCGAGGTTGCGGATCAGTTCCGTGATCGAAGGCTGGCCTTCGAGTTTCAGGTCGCCGGCTGTCAGCACGTCGACCGGCAGGGCGGCGTCTTCCGGCGTGCCCTGGATGAACGAACCGGTCACCGTAACCGTGCTTAATTTCCGTGTGCCTTCATCTGCTTCTTCTTGCGCAAAGGCGGGCAGGGCCGTCATGAGCGCAAGGGCAGACGCCCCCAGCACCAATCGTGTGGTAAATTTCATTTGGTTTCCTCCGTTTATACCTGTGATGTGCTCCGGGTTATGTTTCCCGGATACCTCCCTCACTGGCCTCTAACCTTAGCTTCATCTTTCCGCGGCGATAGGGCCGACCTATGCTGCACCGCAATATTGCAATTCAGCCATGCATTACAGCAAACCTGTTGCGCAAGAGCCTGAAATCATGCCAAAAATGAATGGATGTTGCGCGAACCACCTCCCTCCGTTCCCTTTCTTGCGCTGGCAGATCATTTCGCAGATGCGGTAGAACCGGCACATTTTCCCGATCATGTGTTGCGCTTTCGCAACCGTCGCTGGTCGGAAACCGTCGGTCTGGGCGATCTCGATGATGCCGCATGGGTAAACCACTTCGCCCGATTCGAGCCCCTGCCCGGCAATCTGCAGCGCCCATTGGCGATGCGCTATCACGGTCACCAGTTCGGAACCTACAACCCCCAGTTGGGAGATGGGCGCGGATTCCTCTACGCACAGGTGCGGAATGCCGCCGGGGACCTCTTCGATCTCGGCACCAAGGGGTCCGGCCAGACGCCCTGGTCACGCCAGGGCGACGGCCGCCTGACGCTCAAGGGCGGCGTGCGCGAGATCCTCGCCGCAACCTATCTGGAAGCGCTCGGCGTCCACACATCCAAGGCCTTCAGCCTGGTCGAAACCGGCGAACAACTCGCGCGCAATGACGAGCCATCGCCCACCCGGGGCAGCGTTCTCGTGCGCCTCTCGGAAAGCCATATCCGCTTCGGCACATTCCAGCGCTGCGCCTATCTCGACGACAGCGAAGGCCTCGCCCGCCTCGTCGACTATTGCATTGCCGAGTTCCACCCGGACGCCGACGCACCGGAGATGGCCACAAAGGCCGTGAACCTCCTCACCGCCATCACGCGCGCCACCGCCGCCATGATCGGCCAGTGGATGGCCGCCGGCTTCGTGCACGGCGTCATGAACACCGACAATTTCAACGTCACCGGCGAGACCTTCGATTTCGGCCCGTGGCGCTTCCTGCCCGTGTCAGACCCCAACTTCACCGCCGCCTATTTCGACCAGAACGGTCTCTACAGTTTCGGCCGCCAGCCAACGCAAGGCGCATGGGCGCTGCAACAGCTCGCCTCCGCGCTCCTGCCACTTGCAGACGCCGAAGACCTCGCCAGGGGCCTTGCGCCCTATGAAGCCGCCTACCAGCAATCCTTCGCCGCCCACACCCACCACCTGCTTGGGCTGAACGGCTCCGGCGACCTGCGCACCGACCTCACCTACCTCCAGACCTTCTATGGCTGGATGACGACCAGCGGCGCCGCCTGGCCCCAGACCTTCTTCGATCTCTATGCCGGCGAGGCCAGCGCGGCCCGCATGAAAGCCTCGCCCCAGGCTGCGCTCTATCAGACGGAAAGCTTCGCCCCTGTCCGCGATTTGATTGCCGCGCGCGAGGCCACCCATCCGGCCCGGCTCGCCCTCCCCTATTTCCAGGCCGCCGCCCCCGTCACCCTGCTGATAGAGGATGTCGAATCCCTCTGGGAGCCGATCGCCGCCGAGGATGACTGGTCCGCCTTCGAAGCAAAGCTCGCGCATCTTGAAGCCGCCCGCCTCGCCCTCGCGCCCTGACCCTGCGTTCGGCCTTGTTGCCCCCCGCGCGCCCCCTTACGGTCACCCGGAATAACCCCGGAACGGTCCGGGAATACCCCAAGAGTTCCCCGCAATGACCCATGAAGTCCCAAAAGGTCCCCTCTCAGGCATCAAGATTGTCGACATGAGCTCGGTCGTCCTTGGCCCGTTCGCCACGCTGATCTTCGGTGATCTCGGCGCCGACGTGGTCAAGGTCGAAGCGGGCCAGAAGGGCAAGGCGGGCGACATGATGCGCTATGCCGGCGCCTCCCCCACAGGCGACCTCGGCCCCATCTACACCGCGCTAAATCGCAACAAACGCTCCATCGTCCTCGACGCCCAGACAGACGCCGGAAAGGCCGCCCTCACGGCACTTCTGAAAGACGCCGACGTCTTCTTCCACAATGTCCGCCTCGCAGGCATGGACCGTCTCGGCTTCGGCTATGAGGCCGTCAAGGCGATCAATCCGGACATCATCTACGTCCACTGCGCGGGCTTCGGTGTCGGCGGCGAATATGAGCACCGACAGGCCTATGACGACCTGATCCAGGGTGCTTCCGGCTTTGCCGCACTCAATGCCATGCGCTCCGGCGGCGCGCCTGAATACGCCCCCTCCCTCGTCGCCGACAAGACGGTCGGATTGTTCGCGACCTATGCAACGCTTGCCGCGCTGTTTCACCGGGAACGTACGGGAAGGGGCCAGTTCGTTCAGGTGCCAATGCTCGAGAGCTTTACCTTCTTCAACATGGTGGAAAACCTCTACGGAGAGACCTTCATTCCGGGCAATGGCCGCCTCGCCTACACCCGCTCGATCAATGCCAACCGCAAGCCCTACCCCACCAGGGACGGCTATATCGGCCTCGTCCCCTATTCCGATCAGCAATGGGAACAGTTCTTCACCATCGGTGGCCGCCCGGATGTTTTCCAGGACCCGCGCTTCTCGACCTATGCCGCCCGCACCGAGCATGTGACCGAACTCTATGCCCTCATCGAGGAAGTGGCCGCCACCAAGACAACCGATGAATGGCTCGTCCTGCTGGACGCCGCGAACATCCCGGCCATGCGCTACAACACGATGGAAGCGGTGCTGACAGACCCGCACCTGCAACAGGTCGGCTTCTTCGAGGAGCGCATCCACGCCGTCGCAGGCGCCTATCGCTCAATGAAGCATCCGGTCAAATTCTCTGACAGCCCCGCCAGCACCCGGATTGATCCGCCCTGTCTTGGCGCAGATACAGAGACGATCCTCGAAAGCCTCGGCCTCTAGGTCGCGCGCCGCCCGCCACCGCCATTGCGGGCAAGCCAGACGCCGCCGAGGATGAGCGCGAAGCCCGCAAGGGCATTCCAGCTCTGCGTCTCGCCGAACAGCAAGTAGCCCAGAATGGCCGCCACGACCGGAATGGAATATCCTGTCAGAGACAGAAACGTCGCCGACGTGCGCGCGATCAACAGCATGTAAAGCGCCTGTGCGAACGCGGTCGGCCCGAGCCCCAGCCCCGCCACGGCGAGCCAGTTCGACCAGCCCGCATTCACCTCACCCGGATCAACAAGGAACACCAGCGGCCACGAGACAACCGCCGCGACCGTCACGAAAGCCGTTGCAAACGGTATCGCCCGCATGACCGGCGCGCCTCGTGCAATCAGGCTCGACATCGCGTAGGCCATTGTTGCGCCCATCAGCATCAGTTGCGCCAGCGCCGTGGCCGAACCGAGCCCCTTCATGGCCTCGGGCCCGAACAGGCAGGCCACACCGGCAAAGCCGATTAGCACGCCCAGCAGGGAGCCAGCCGTCATCCGCTCGTCGCGAAACATGAAATGCGCGCCAATCGCCACGAAAATCGGAACGGCCGATGTATAGAGCGCGGCAAGGCTTGAATTGACCACTTCCTGCGCCGTCGTGATGAGGAAGAAGGGCACGACCGAGCCAACCAGCCCCATCCCGATAATGGCGCCCCAGCGGCGACGGTCAGAGAAAGGCGGCGGGCGCTGGCGCGTCGCCAGCATCACACACCACAAGGCCACGGCCCCAATGGTCAGGCGCGCCGAGATCACCCATTCCGGTGGCAGGCCCGCGTCAGCATGGCCCTTGTCGACCGCTATGCGCGTGAAAAGGTAAGCACTGGCCCAGATCAGGCTGAGCAACCAGAACAGCACCCAGTCGCCCAGCGTTCGGCCGGCAGGGCTTGCCGGCACCAGAGTCGGAATATTCGCGTCTGGAACGTCTCCCGTCACCCTCGAACCTCTCAAAGCAGGCCTTCAGGCATTACAGGCGCCTCCGTGCAAGTCCATGCAAATTTTGCACGGAACTTGCAAGCCGCGCCTCCCAATACCGGCTCTGGCTGAAAGACGCCCCGGAATACCTGGTTTTGCGGCTCGATACCGCAGGTCATCCGGGTGGACGGGCGGGCCTCAGCATCGTAAAGGGCCTGCAAAGTCGCAGCTTATATCCCGCCTGAGGAGAAAAATTAAAATGGCAATACGTGTTGCAATCAATGGCTTCGGTCGCATCGGACGTCTCGTCCTCCGCTCCATCATCGAGCATGACCGCAAGGACATTGAAGTCGTCGCCATCAACGACCTCGGCCCCGTTGCTACGAACGCTCACCTTCTGCGCTTCGACTCCGTCCACGGCCGCTTCCCGGCAGACGTTCAGGTCGACGGCGACAAGATCGTCATCAATGGCAAGCCGATCCTCGTGACCGCCATCCGCGATCCGAAAGACCTGCCACACCGCGAACTCGACATCGACATCGCGATGGAATGCACCGGCATCTTCGCCGACAAGGAAAAGGCCTCTGCCCACCTTGCTGCAGGCGCCAAGCGCGTTCTCGTGTCCGCACCAGCGACCAATGCCGACAAGACCATCGTCTTCGGCGTGAACCACGACACGCTGACCAAGGATGACATGGTCGTCTCCAACGCGTCGTGCACCACGAACTGCCTCTCCCCTGTCGCCAAGGTCCTCAACGACCTGGTCGGCATCGAAAAAGGCATGATGACCACGATCCACTCCTACACCAACGACCAGCCGTCGCTCGACCAGATGCACAAGGATCTCTATCGGGGCCGCGCTGCAGCGCTCTCGATGATCCCGACCTCCACCGGCGCCGCCAAGGCCGTCGGCCTCGTGCTGCCGGAGCTGAAAGGCAAGCTGGACGGTATTTCGGTCCGCGTGCCGACCCCGAACGTCTCTGTTGTCGACCTGAAATTTGTCGCCAAGCGCAAGACGACGCCGGAAGAGATCAACAATGCGATCATCGCTGCGGCCAATGAGGGCCCGATGAAAGGCGTTCTCGGCTTCACCGACCAGCCGAACGTCTCGTGCGACTTCATCCACGACAACCGCTCGTCGATCTTCCACCTCGACCAGACCAAGGTCATGGACGGCAATTTCGTCTCGATCCTCACCTGGTATGACAATGAATGGGGTTTCGCGACCCGCATGAGCGACACCGCGCTCGTGATGGCGAAATTCCTTTAGGAGCCTGCAGGCGATGACCTTCAAACGCATCGCCGACGCCGGCGACCTCACTGGCAAGACCGCCCTCGTGCGCGTTGATTTCAACGTGCCGATGGACAAGGGCCTTGTCACCGATGAGACCCGCCTGCGTTCTGCCGTGGAAACGGTCCAGACGCTGCGCACCCACGGCGCCAAGGTTGTGCTGCTTGCACACTTTGGTCGCCCGAAGGGCCAGCGCGTGGCCGAGATGAGCCTTGCGCCCATCGCCGGCGCCTTTTCCAAGGTGCTCGGCTCCAATGTCAGCTTCGTCGCTGACTGTCGGGGCGACCATGTGAAGGCGGCGATTGCCGACCTGCCACCGGCCGGCGTGATCCTGCTGGAAAACACCCGCTTCCTCCCCGGTGAGGAAAAGGGTGACATGGACCTGGCAAAGGAAATCGCCGCGCTCGGTGACATCTACGTCAACGACGCCTTCTCCGCCGCCCACCGCCGCCATGTCTCGACCGCCGTGCTCGCCGAGATCATGCCCGCCTATGCTGGCGCAGCTATGGAGCGCGAACTTGATGCGCTCGACAAGGCGCTCGGCAATCCGGAGAAGCCCGTGCTGGCCGTTGTTGGCGGCGCCAAGGTCTCTTCCAAGATCGACCTCCTCAAAAACCTCGTGACCCAGGTCGACATGCTCGCCATCGGCGGCGGCATGGCCAACACGTTCCTCGCGGCGCGCGGCCTGTCGGTCGGCAAGTCGCTCTGCGAGCATGATCTCGCCGACACGGCCCGCGAAATCGAAACCATCGCCAAGGCCAATGACTGTGAGATCCTCCTGCCCGTAGACCTCGTCGTGGCAAAAGAGTTCGCCGCCAATGCCGCCAACCGCACCTGCGGCCTGGATGACGTTGCCGCCGACGAAATGATCCTCGACGCCGGACCGCAAACCGTCGCGGCCCTCGGCGCCGCCATGGAAACCGCCAAGACGCTCGTCTGGAACGGCCCGCTCGGTGCTTTCGAGATGACCCCGTTCGATACGGCCACCGTCGCAGCTGCCCAGACGGCCGCCAAGCTCGCCGCCGCCGGCAAGCTGGTCGCCGTTGCCGGCGGCGGCGACACGGTCGCAGCGCTCAACCATGCGGGTGTCGCAGACGATTTCACGTTCGTATCGACCGCTGGTGGCGCCTTCCTGGAATGGATGGAAGGCAAGCCCCTCCCCGGTGTGGATGCCCTGAAAGGCTGAGCCTGATTGGCACACCCTGCGGCAAATCGCGCAGGGCCCTCCAAATGATAGCGATCACATTTCAGCGCCGTTCGATTTCCCCGAAATCGGACTGTGCCGGAATTGGTCGGTGTCCATTCCGATTTGCAGCGCGTTGCCTGCCCCGCCTTGTGCCAAAAGCGCCGAAATCCCCGCAAATGCAGCGATTTCCCCGGTTCAGACAGATGCACAGCCGGTCCTGTTGACGCCACATTTGGGCACGGTACTTGAAAGCAACTGCCTGCAAACAACCAAGCAGGTCCCCAGACAATGAGTTTTGACGCGGTATTGAACATGGATAAGACACAGATGGCCGAACAGGCCGCCCACAAGGACGGCTTTATCGCCGCGCTCGATCAGTCGGGCGGCTCCACGCCAAAGGCTCTACGCCTCTATGGCGTCGAGGAGAGCGAATACGCCAATGACGAAGAAATGTTCGGCAAGATCCACGAGATGCGCGCCCGCATCATCAAGTCCCCCGCCTTCACAGGTGAGAAGGTCATGGGCGCGATCCTGTTCGAACGCACGATGGATGGCGAAATCGACGGCGTGCCAACAGCTGAATATCTCTGGAACGAGCGCAGCGTTGTTCCCTTCCTGAAAGTCGACAAGGGCCTCGCCGACGAAGCCGACGGCGTCCAGCTCATGAAGCCGATGCCGGAGCTCGACCACCTGCTCGAGCATGCCGTCACAAAGGGCATTTTTGGCACCAAGATGCGCTCGGTCATCAACGCCGCAAACCCGGTCGGTATCGCCGCCGTCGTCGCGCAGCAGTTTGATGTTGGCCGCCAGATCCTCGGCCACGGCCTGATGCCGATCATCGAGCCTGAAGTCACGATCACGATCGCCGACAAGGCCGAAGCTGAAGACATCCTGCTTGCCGAAATCACCAAGCAGCTCGATGCGCTCGCCGCTGACAAGCAGGTCATGCTCAAGCTCTCCCTTCCCGAGAAAGCCAACCAGTATCAATCGCTCTGCCAGCACCCACGCGTGATGCGCGTCGTTGCGCTCTCAGGCGGCTACAGCCGCGAAGAGGCAAACGACAAGCTCTCGTCAAACACCGGCATGATTGCCAGCTTCTCCCGCGCCCTCACCGAAGGTCTCTCGGCCAAGCAAAGCGATGCAGACTTTGATCGCACGCTCGCCGCCACGATTGACGGTATTTTTCAGGCGTCAAAAGCCGGCTGAACCTTCGCTGGATAGCTTTGAAAAGGGCGGCCTCCGGGCCGCCTTTTTTGTTTCACCCCCCGGGCTGGACACCAGCACTCCGGCAAGACAAGTTGCCACCTTAGCGAGGCGACGCCCCACGGGACAATCTTCGCCGCATGACGAGGGACACCGCCAGATGAAACACCTGAAGATCGCCGCTTCCGCCGCAGCCCTCCTGATGGCCGCCGCCGCCTGCTCACCCGCCAAGAAGGCCGAAGCACCAGCGCCTGACGCCCCAGCTGAAAACCTGCTCGCCGCCGACGCCAAGACGATGATGGCCGATCTCGTTCTGGCCCCTGCCAGCGCCGATATTTTCACCGTTCGCTGCAACAATGCCCTCGACCTTGCCAACAAGATGATCGCAGACCTTGAGGGCCGTGACAGCGTCGCGGGCGCCTCAGATATCTATTTCCTCGACACGCTGACAAACCTCGCCATGTCGGTCGGCTATGGCGAAGCATCGGTCATGGCTGAAGCCAATCCCGACCCGGCCATACGGGAAGCGGGCGACACCTGCCAGCAACGCACGTCCGATGTCCTGACGCGCCTCTCCCTGTCGCGGCCCGTCTACGAACGCCTGTCTTCCATTGATACCGAAGCGCTGAATGAGCGTGAACAATTCCTGCTCGCGCGGACACTGCGCGACTATCGCCGCTCAGGCATCGACAAGGATGAGCAGACGCGTGACAAAGTCCGCGCCATCAATGCCGAACTGGCTGAGATCAGCACTGAATTCAGCAAGAACCTCCGCGAGATCCAGGGCAAGGTCGTTCTGGAATCCGTCGATGCCCTGATGGGCATGCCGCAGGACTATATCGACGCGCACCAGCCCGACGAAAACGGTCAGATCACGATCACCACCGACTATCCCGATACCGGCCCCATCTACAGCTATTCGCCGAATGAAGCGCTGCGCAAGCAACTGCGCCAGGTCGACAGCGACCGCGCTTATCCTGAAAACGTCGCCCCGCTCCGCAAACTCCTCGAGAAGCGCTACGAGCTCGCCACCCTGCTCGGCTATCCGAACTGGGCCGCCTATGTCACCGAAGACAAGATGACCGGTTCGCCGGAAGTCGCCGAAGCCTTCCTGTCGCGTGTCGAAACCGCCGCAACGGATGCCGCCGGCATCGAATACCAGCGCCTTCTCGCCAAGCTCGTTGAGACGCAGCCCGATGCCGACAGCGTACCTGAATGGAGCAGCAGCTACCTCGCCGAGCAGATCCGCCAATCGGACTATGCGCTCGACAGCCAGGAAGTCCGCCAGTATTTCGCCTATGACAATGTTCGCAGCGGGATCTTCTCGCTGGTGCAGGACCTGTTCGGCGTCGAGATACGCGACTGGGCCAATGCCCCCCTCTGGGACGAAAGTGTCACCGCCCACGAGATGTACCGGAACGGCGAGCTGATCGGTCGCTTCTTCCTCGACATGCATCCCCGCGACGGCAAGTACAAGCACGCCGCCGCCTTCCCGATCCGCTTCGGCCCGACCTCGGACGGCGTGCCGGTCGGCGCACTGATGTGCAACTTTCCGGCAGGCGATCACACGACCGGCCTGATGGAACACCGTCAGGTCGAGACCTTCCTCCACGAGTTCGGTCACCTCATCCACGGCATGTTCTCCGGACAACCAGACTTTGCCAACCTCACCATGGGCAATCTCGAATGGGATTTCATCGAGGCTCCGTCGCAGATGCTGGAGAACTGGGTCTGGGATTATGACACGCTTGCCAAGTTCGCCGTGAATGCAGATGGTGAAACCATCCCGCGTGAACTGGTCGCAAAAATGAACGCCGCCCGTGACTTCGGCACAGGCCTCGGCACGCTGCGCCAGCTCATCTATGCGGGCGTATCGCTCAACTATTACAACCGGCCGCCGGATGAAGTCGATTTCGACGAAATCTGGAATGAGCGACAGTCCGCCCTCAGCCCGTTCGAGGCTCTTCCGGATGTCCACCGCTATGCCAGCTTCGGCCATCTCGATGGCTATTCGGCGATATACTACACCTATCAATGGTCGCTCGCGATCTCGACGGACATGTTCACCGAGTTCGAAAAGAACGGCCTGCGCGACCCGGACACCGCCGCCCGCTATCGCGACAATGTCCTGGCGCCCGGCTCGTCAAAACCTGCCGCCGAACTGGTTCATGATTTCCTCGGCCGCGACTGGACGCCAGAAGCCTACGAGAAAAAGCTGATCGACGCCGCCCAGTCCGGCAAGCCGATGAAAAAGAAGAAATAGGCCTGCCATGCTCGAGATGCGCCCCAATTGTGAACGCTGCGACGCAGACCTTCCACCAGATGAAGTCGGCGCCTTCATCTGCTCGTTCGAGTGTACCTTCTGCGATGAATGCACCGATGGTCCGCTCGACGGCGTCTGCCCGAACTGCAAGGGCGAGCTCGAGCCCCGCCCGATGCGCAAGGGCGCGGCGCTCGCCCGCAATCCGGCGAGTACAAAGCGCATCGGGCCGAAGTAACCGGTAAAGCCGCCTTCCTTCCCTGCCCCGCTTGGGCTAGAGAGCCCGCCCATGGCTGAAAAGATCCCTCCGCGCGAGCGCACCCGTCTCTATCTCATCACCCCACCCCGCATCAGCGATGTGGCGGAGTTCGCTGCCATTCTCGAAGGCGCGCTCGAAGCAGGCGATGTCGCCAGCCTCCAGATTCGCCTCAAAGGCGACGGCGGCCTCATCGATGTGGCCGCCACGCGCGAAGTAACCGAGACCGTGATGGCCATGGCGCAAGCCTATGGCACCGCCATCATCATCAATGACAGCCCGGAACTGGCCGTTGAGCTTGGCGCCGACGGCGTCCATGTCGGCCCGGAAGACATGCCCATCAAAAAGGCCCGCGAGATCGTCGGCAGCGACATGATCCTCGGTGCGACCGCCAAGAACAGTCGTCACGCGGCGATGGCCGCCGGTGAACAGGGCGCTGATTATGTCGCCTTTGGCGCCTTCTATCCCACCGAGACCAAGGCTGGCACGGTGCCCGCAGAGCTGGAGCTCCTCGAGTTCTGGCAGGAGACAATGGAACTGCCCTGCGTCGCGATTGGTGGCATCACGGTCGATAATGCCGCCCCGCTTGTCACCGCCGGCGCCGACTTCCTCGCCGTCTCATCCGGCGTCTGGAACCATCCGGAGGGCGCCGCCGCAGCTGTATTTGCCTTCAACGCCTTGCTGGACAGCCTGCATTCGCGTTAACACCCCGCCGCTTGACCCTCGCGCGGCAAAGGCTTACGCCGCGCCAAACCCCAATTAGGACGACTTCAATGGCCAAGATCAATGGTAATGAAATCAAGCCAGGCAACGTGATCGAGTATGAAGGCACCGTATGGCGCGCGATCAAGACCATGGCCGTCAAGCCCGGCAAGGGCGGCGCCTTCAACCAGGTTGAACTGCGCAACCTGTTCAACGGCTCCAAGTCCAACACGCGCTTCCGCTCCAGTGAGACGGTCGAGCGCGTCCGCCTCGAGCAGAAAGACTTCCAGTACCTGTTCGCTGACGACAATGCGTTCACGTTCATGGATACCGAAACCTACGAACAGATCATGATCGAGCGGGACTTCATCGGCGACCAGGGCGCGTTCCTGCAGGACGGCATGATGGTCACGATCGAATTCTACGGCGAGCGCCCGATCGGCGTTGCGCTGCCAGAGCAGGTCATCATCGAAATCCTCGAGACCGAACCGGTCGTCAAAGGCCAGACGGCCGCCAACAGCTTCAAGCCTGCCATGTGCGAAGGCGGCATCCGCGTCCTCGTCCCGCCTTTCGTGGGCGTCGGGGAGCGGATCGTCGTGCAGACCGCCGACAGCACCTATCTGCGCCGCGCAGACTAGTCAGGACCTCCTATGTCAAAACCCTCCGCCGTCGGTTCCGTCATGATCACTGCTGCTCGCGCCGCTGGCCGGGCGCTTGCGCGTGATTTCGGCGAGGTCGAGAACCTTCAGGTTTCCAAGAAGGGCCCGGGCGACTTCGTCTCCAATGCAGACCACCGCGCCGAAGAGATCATCTACGCCCAGCTCTCCAAGGCCCGCCCCGGCTATGGCTTCGTCATGGAAGAGCGCGGCATCATCGAAGGCACGGACAAGTCCAACCGCTTCATTGTCGACCCGCTCGACGGCACGCTGAACTTTCTGCACGGCCAGCCGCACTATTCGGTCTCCATCGCGCTTGAGCGTGAAGGCCAGCTGCTGTGCGGCGTCGTGTTCGACGTTGCCAAGAACGAGATATTCTGGGCCGAAACCGGCCGCGGCGCCTGGCTCGAACAGCGCAAGCTGCGCGTGGCCGCTCGCCGCAAGCTCAGCGAAAGCGTCGTCGCCACCGGCACGCCGTGGATCGGCAAGTCCGAAGCCGCCCATATCGGCTTTGCCCGCGAGATTGCTGCCATGACGCCCGTTTGCGCCGGTATTCGCCGCTATGGCTCCGCCGCGCTGGACCTCGCATGGGTTGCCGCTGGCCGCTTTGACGGCTTCTGGGAGCGCGACCTCAAACCATGGGACATCGCAGCCGGCATCGTCCTCGTGCGCGAAGCGGGCGGTTATGTTGAGGAAATCGACGGCGGCGACGTGCTCAAAACCGGCTCGATCGTCGCGGGCAACGAGGACATCCTCCCCGCTGTGCGCAAGCAGATCCGTCACGCCGACGCCTTCGGCAAGGCCGCCGCCATCAAATAGCACGCGAATATAGGTGACACTCGCGTCATCTATTCTTGTGGCATCGACACTGTCATTGTATCATTCCGGGCATGACCCAGACAGATACAGACATTCTCATCATCGGCGCCGGCCTTTCCGGCATTGGCGCCGCCGTACACCTGACCAAGCGCTGCCCGGATAAATCCTATCGGATTATCGAACAGCGCAGCGCCATTGGCGGCACGTGGGATCTGTTCCGCTATCCCGGCATCCGCTCGGACAGCGACATGCACACGCTGGGCTACAATTTCAAACCGTGGACGGAATCCAAGGCCATTGCCGACGGCCCGTCGATCCGCAAATATGTCCGCCAGACCGCTGACGAATACGGCATCACTGACCAGATCCAGTTCGACACCAAGGTCGTCGCAGCCGACTGGTCCAGCGCCGATCAATTCTGGCATGTGACCCTGGAAACCGCGTCAGGCGCGCGCGAGCAGATCACCTGCGGCTTCCTCTTCCTATGCGGCGGCTATTACAATTACGATCAGGGCTACAAGCCGGAATTCCCGGGTGAAGCCAGCTTCAAGGGCCAGGTCGTCCATCCGCAGCACTGGCCGGAAGACCTGGACTATTCCGGCAAGAAGGTCGTCATCATCGGCTCCGGCGCGACCGCCATGACGCTGCTTCCGGCGATGACCGACAAGGCCGCCCATGTCACCATGCTGCAGCGCTCACCCACCTATGTCGTGTCGCGCCCCGCCGTCGACACGTTCGCCAACAAGCTGCGCAAATTCCTGCCCGATAGCTGGGCCTATGGCCTCATCCGCTGGCGCAACGTGCTGTTCCAGCAATTCTTCTTCCGCCAGACCCGCGCCCATCCGGAAAAAGCCCGCGAACGCCTGCTCGGCATGGTCCGCGAAGAGCTGGGGCCGGACTATGACGTCGAGAAACATTTCACGCCGTCCTATAATCCATGGGAACAGCGCCTCTGCCTCGTGCCGGATTCTGATCTCTTCACAGCCCTGAAGGCCGGCAAGGTTTCCGTCGCCACCGACCACATCGCCCGCTTCACCGAGAATGGCATTGAGCTCAAATCCGGCGAAACGCTGGAGGCAGACATTATCGTGACCGCCACGGGCCTCAATCTTCAATACATGAACGGCATTGATGTCAGCGTCGATGGCGTGAAAGCCGCGCCGGGTTCCCTGCTCAACTACAAGGGCGTCATGGTCTCCAACGTGCCAAACTTGGCGATCACGTTTGGCTATACCAATGCGTCGTGGACGCTGAAGGCTGACCTGACATCGGAATATGTCTGCCGCCTGATCAACTATATGGACCGCAACAACTATGCCTCGGTCACGGCAAAACTGGATGCCTTCCCCGATGAGACCGACCCGTTCGTCGATTTCTCGTCCGGCTATTTCCAGCGCGTGATGGACAAGTTCCCCCGCCAGCACAAGGAAGCCCCCTGGAAGCTCCACCAGAGCTACACAGCCGACATGATGAACCTGCGCTATGGCCGCGTTGACGATGGCGTACTGGCCTTTGAACCGGAACGCGCAACGGCCAAGTCCGAGAACCCGGTTTTACAGGCGGCTGAATAAACTAAAGGGAAGCCGCCCCTGCCTTCGCAGGGGACACGGTGAATAGTGCACGTGTGATTTGGAGGGCCGGGTGGCGTTCTATGTCTACATGGTGATGAACCCCACGACGGGAGCGCTCTATATCGGCCATACGGACGACATATCCCGGCGCGCACACGAACATCGCCATGGACTACTGCCGGGCTGGAGCCGGGACCATGCCTGCAAGAAGCTGGTCTGGTATGCAGAGTTTGAAAGCCGCGACGCTGCCAAACAACGCGAATGGCAGATGAAGAAATGGAAGCGCGACTGGAAGCTGCGGCAGATCGAAGAAGATAACCCGGACGGGGCCGATCTCTACGAACGGCTCAACTGGTAACTCCACGAACCCAGGTTCCCGTGTCCCCTGCGAAGGCAGGGGCGGCGCATAAAGCCTTCCACCCCTATAATTCCCGGAATAGATCCCATACCCTAAGGGCGTACGGAAGAAGGAGTATCTGTATGTGGTTATGGCTATTATGGTGGTGCGTTGACGATCACCTCGCGGCGGCCCTGCAAACACCCGGCCTCGGCGAACTGCCGATCTGGGTCCCGCTGATCCTGTCGCTCGCCTTTGCCTTCACCATTGATGGCAAGGTCAAAAAGATGCGTAAAGGCTAAGCCTGCTCGCTCGCGAATGTCAGGCACAGGCACACGCCACCAGATAGGAAGGGGTCGATATGAAGTGTGCGCAGATACTGGCTATATCAATGGCCATAGCTTGGCTCACAGCCTGCGCGGCGACGGTCCCAATGACTAGCGAACCTGCGGACGCCTACGCCAGTGCACTGGAGGCATTGAGAGTACCGTCTCAAATGGATGGCGAACTTGATACGGCTTGGGAATATTATTTCAAAGTGCACGCGGACTGCGATGGCGCTTTGCCATTCCAATGTGACTTGTATGAGCGCGCCTTTATCGACGCGTATGTTGCCCAGCTTCTCGTTCCAGCAATCGGGCAACAAACCGACGACATCATCATCCTTGGCATACCCTACGAAAAGTTCAGGGCATACGCCGACACCATTTCAGCAAACAATGATGCTTGGCTCCGAAAGGCCATGCAGCACGTCGGCTGGTTCACCATCAGAACCTATGGCGAGACCGCTGATGCTGCAGCCTTCTTGCTGATTCAGCACTCGGGCAACGAAACCTGGCAGCAACAGGTTCTTGCAGACCTGCGTGCTCGTATGGTGCACGGGGAAACGGACCCACAAAATGTGGCGATGCTGACAGACCGGATCGCCATCAAAGAGGGCTCATTGCAGCAGTTCGGCACACAGGGCAGTTGTGTTGCCAAAGGCCAGTGGAAAGCTCGACCGTCATTTGATGCCGAACATCTAAATGAGCGAAGGGCTATGGCAGGCATGCCACCAATTGAGCGGTACGAAACGACGATGTCGTCCAAGTATTGTTAGAACCGGAACCGGTGCAGTGCCTGAACCGGCTTCAGGCCTGCTCGCTGGCGAACTGCAGTTCCGCGAGGCGCGCATAGAGCCCGCCCTTGGCAACCAGTTCGTCATGCGTGCCCTCTTCCACGATCCGGCCCTGCTCCATCACCACGATCCTGTCGGCGCGGCGCACCGTCGACAGGCGGTGCGCGATGACAAGCGTCGTGCGGCCCTCGGCAGCATTGGCAATCGCGCGGCGCACAGCCGCCTCGCTCTCGGAATCGAGCGCGCTTGTCGCCTCGTCCAGCAACAGGACAGGCGCATCCCGCACCAAGGCCCGCGCCAGGGCCACGCGCTGGCGCTGGCCGCCTGAGAGGCTCCGCCCCTTCTGGCCAAGGTCTGTCGCGAGGCCTTCCTTGGCATTCAGGAAGTCCATCGCCTCGGCCATCCGCGCGGCATGCTCCAGCAGCGCCGCATCCGGATTGTCTGTGCCAAAGGCAATGTTCTCGCCCGCCGTGCCGGTAAACAGCGCCGATTCCTGCGGCGCATAGGCAAACTGGTGGCGCCAGTCGCTCGGGTCAGCCGACACCGACGCCACACCATCCAGCGACACTTTCCCCTTTTGCGGATCGAACAGGCGCAGCGCGAGGCGGAACACACTCGTTTTGCCGGCCCCGCTCGGGCCCACCAGCGCAACAAACTCACCCGGCTTCACGGTCAGCGAGAAATCCTCGAGCGCCGAGAGTGTCTCCTCCCCATAGCGGAATGTCACATGATCGAAAGTAAGCGCGCCGGTCACGTTCGCTGGCAGCGCCACGGGATGGTCCGGCGCCGCAATCTCGATATCGGTGTTCAGCACTTCGGCGGCCCGGTCGGCCGCGCCCGCCGCGCGCATCACTTCCCCATAGACTTCCGCCAGCATGCCGATGCCGGATCCCGCATAAAGCGCATACATGACCATCGACGCGAGATTGCCGAACGTCATCTCTCCCGTCGCCACGCCGCGCGCTCCAAGCCAGAGCACCCCCACAAAGCCGCCAAACAGCAGGACAGAAACCATCACGATCATCAGGGCCCGCGCCCCGATCCGCTTCATGGCCGCCGCGAAGGTTGCCTCCACAGCCGTCGTGAACGAGGCAAGGCGCCCGTCCTCGCGCCCATAGGCCTGAACCAGCTCGATCGCGTCCAGCGCCTCGGCTGCCTCAGCACCGGCATCGGAGAGGCGCGACTGCGCCCGGTTCGACATTTTCCGTATGATCCGGCCAATCCCGAGCACTGGCAGGATCGCCACCGGCAGCATGGCCAGCAAAGTCAGGCCAAGCTTCCAGTTCACCACCATCATCATCACCAGCGCGCCTGTCGTGGTCAGCAGCGTCCGGGCCGCCATCGAGGCCGATGTGCCAAGGAAGGTCTCGATCAGGGTGATGTCCGCCGTCAGGCGCGACACGGCTTCGCCTGAGCGCATCTTGGAATGGTAGGCTGGCGACAGCTTCAGGAGGTGGGCATAGAGGTCCCGGCGCAGGTCCGCCGCCACCCGCTCGCCGAAGCGCGACACAAAGTAGAACCGCACGGCCCCAAGCATCCCGGAGCCAATCGCTGCGAGGAACACCCAGAAAAACGCCTTGTTGATCAGCTCCAGTAGTTTCTGGACGTTGCCTTCGGCGGATTGGCCTGCATCCGCCGCCCGGCCCAGCAGAACGGGGATCAACAGGCTCGAGGCCGCCGCCAGGATCAGGAAAACCCCGGCAATCATGACCGTGATCCAGTGTTTCCGGAAATAGGGCAGCAGCAGGGTCAGGGGCTTCAGGCTGCGCGCCTTCGGCCGACCCAGCGCTTCGCCCCCGTCAGGCAACGTGGTACGCCGATCCTCAACGAGGCGGGTCTCTGAGTCAGCCATGGGGAAGTCTTTCTGCGCCGGGCGCTTCGGATTCAAATGCAAGCCCCCCCTTGCAGGGCGGTCCTGTTTCAGTTACACGCCGGGCTTCGAAAAATGGCTGAGACATGCCAGCGCACCTCGTGCGAATTCAACCCGTTACACCAGGCTACATAGAGAGGCCCAGGCTATGAAAAAAGAAGGGCATCCCGATTATCACTTCGTTACCGTTGTGATGACCGATGGCACCGAATATCAGACCCGTTCCACCTATGGCGCCGAAGGCGACAAGCTGGTTCTGGATATTGACTCCAAGTCGCATCCGGCGTGGACTGGCGGCGACGGCAAGATGCTCGACCGCGGTGGCCGCGTGTCGCGCTTCAAGGACAAATTCAAAGGCTTCATGTAAGACCGACGGGTCTTTTATGATGCGTAGAGTGGGATTGCCCCGGCCTTATGGCCGGGGTTTTTCTCATTCTGGGCCAAGGTTCGGACTATTTCGTAGACTATCCGGGGTTTTTACGGGCATTCTTTCGGGCACGCCGGGGCGCGCCGCCGTGCCTCAGTTTTTCTTTTTCTGGATATAAGATTTCCCCATATCCAGCTCTGGCAGCGGGGCCTGCTGCTGCTGTTCCTGCTGATAAGGCAGTTTCGACTTCATCTGCTCCTGCACATAGGGAACGACCGACTTCTGCTCGAGCAAGCCACTCACGGCGCCCAACCGGATCTGCAGCGTTCCCCAGTCTTTCCCGGAACATTGCCCCGCTTTTACCGCCGCCTGCAGAACCCCGTCATTCAGCCGCTCATGGTCATATGTGCGGCACGTTCCGTATATTTCGCTCCAGCGCCGGTCAGTACAGCGATCGGTGCGGGCATAGGCATCAAGGCAGGTGATGGATGAGCGGAAGTCATTTGGCTGTGCCGCATATTTCTGGGCGAAAGCCGCCTCGTTCTGCGCTTCCCATGTGTAACGCTTCATGATCGCCGGCCAGCCCTTGGCCGTACACATGCCCTCACTCACCGTTCGCGACAGCCCGCCATCATCCAGCAGGGCATGTTCATAGGTCTTACAGTCCTCGTAGACGCTGCTCCAGTCATCCGGCTTGCACATGTCCGCCTTGGCATGATCCGCGATACAGGCGAGCGACGCGCTTATGTCAGATCCGCTGGCAACGACTGTGGGCGTGTAAACCGGCGCACCGGGCGTACTTTCAGCCAAGTCCCGTCCATCGCTTCCGTCGGTTGCATTGCAGGTTGCGGCCCGCTCACGGGCGAGCGCAGCCAGTGGACTTGCTGGATACTGGTCAAGGAAAGCGGCGTATTCGCAGGGGCTTTGAGCGAGGTCGAACACGGTCTGCTCGGCGCTGGAGATGCCGGTACCTGCCATGCATTGGGCAAAACAGATGTCCTCGCCCGTCAGGCCGCTATTGTAGAACGGGGTCTGGGCGCCCTCCGTTGCCGTGCTCACACGGTCGGCAACACGCTTGAAAACCTGTTCCGCAATCAGCCCATCCGTCGGCAGCACGGCCGCCAGAGCTTCGGTAAAGGGGCTATGCTGGTTTTCCCCATCAAAGGCTGTAAAGCCCGGCTCCGTCGCATAGGCGATCAACAGTCCTCGTGCGCGTCCGACAGGCGCGAGGCCGCCTGAGAGGTCCCTGGTCGCGCTGGGCAGCGGGTTATTGCGGCAGGCGTCGAGGATGACGAAATTCACCGAATTGCCCGCGCTGTTTATGTATTGCAGGGCATCGCCGAGGCGTGGCGCCTGCCGCCAGAGGTCCTGCTCAGTGCGCGCATTGGCGTCGACAGGGACCAGATAGTTCAGCCCCTCCGACTGAACCCCATGACCCGCATAATAAAACACACCGATCGCGTCGGTCCCGGCCGCTTTCAGGCGCTCGCCATAATCCTGGAAGGCGACTTCCATTTCGTCTTCCGTGGCATTCTTCACTTCCACCACTTCAAAGCCGATCTGCTGCAATGTCTGCGAAATCAGATCGGCATCCTTGACCGGATTGGGCAGGTCCCAGCCTGACTGGCGATAGTCGGAATTGCCGATCACCAACGCGATGCGCGGCTGAGCGATGGCAAGACCTGACAGGCAGGTCATGGCGGCCAACAGGCTAAGAGCGAATTTGCGTATCATCGTCTGTGTCCCCACACGTCATGGCATATTAAGCCAGAAATCCTCCTCTCACGGAACCCTCCTATTCACCTGAGGCGAGAGTTTGGACATGCCGCGCAAGAAAAAGCCCCGCCCCCGGCGAACGGGAGCGGGGCCTGACTTGCCTCGAAGATTCGGCCTATTCTGCTGGCGGGATTGCAGAATCCTCGTCAGCCGCATTCTTCTTCGCCGCGAAATAATCCTTCGTCAGCTTGAACACGATCGGGCTCAGAACAACCAGCGCGACAAGGTTCGGCGCAGCCATCATCCCTGTCAAAGTGTCCGCCACGAGCCAGAAAAGGTTCACAAGGTTCTTGACTTCGCCTTCGAACATCAGCGCGGCAGCGCCGAAGAACACGACGATAATCCAGCTGATACGAAACGGCAGGATCGACTTTTCGCCGAACAGGTATTCGCAGCAGCGCTCACCATAATAGCTCCAGCCGAGAATGGTCGTGAAACCGAACACGGTGAGCCCGATGGCAACGATGTGCTGGCCAATCCCCGGCAAGGAGGCATCAAAGGCCGCCACGGTCAGCGGCGCACCTGTATCACAGCCGGCGGCCTGTCCATTGGCCAGTATGTCATGGGCGGTTGCAGCCGTCGGCATGCAATCCACACCCAGAACACCGGAGGTCAGGATAACCAGCGCCGTAATCGAGCAAACGATCAGCGTATCGATGATCGTACCCAGCATCGCGATAATGCCCTGATCGACAGGATCATGGTTCTTGGCCGCAGCATGCGCGATCGGCGCAGACCCCTGGCCTGCTTCGTTGGAGAAAATACCCCGGGCAACACCTTTCTGCATCGCCAGCATCAGGAGGCCGATCGAAATACCGGTGCCAGCACTGTCAAACCCGAATGCACCCCGGAATATTTGACCAAAAGCAGCCGGAACGGCTTCAATATTCAGCGCAACAACCAGCAGACCACCGGCCAGATAGGATAAGGCCATAATGGGCACCAGCTTACTGGCAACGCTGGCAATCCGCTGGATACCACCGAGAATAACCGCCGCAGCGCCGACCGACAGGGCGACGGCAGAGATGATAGGGGTGATGCCATAAGTGGAATTGAGGGCATCAGCGATGGAGTTCGACTGGATCGACGCGCCCGTGCCCCAGCTTGCGAGAACGCCAAGGGTGGCAAACACGCCGCCCAGCCAGATCCATTTCGAACCCATACCGTTCTTGATGTAATACATCGGCCCGCCGACATGGCGCCCCTCTGCATCAATTTCCCGGAACTTCACGGCCAGCACGCCTTCGGAATACTTGGTCGCCGTGCCCACAATGGCCGTCATCCACATCCAGAATACCGCGCCCGGGCCGCCAATGGCGATGGCCGCGGCAACGCCGGCAATATTGCCGGTGCCGATTGTGGACGACAGCGCCGTCATCAGGGCGCCGAACGGGGTCACATCACCTTCGTCATTGCTGTCAGGCTTCTTGAACAGCTGTTTGAAGGCGTAAGGTAGCCGCGTCACCGACAGGAAACGCAGGCCGATCGTCAGATACAGACCTGTTCCGAGCAGCAGGGTCAGCATCGGAATGCCCCATACCAGCCCGTTGAGCGAGTGAATCAGATTTTCCATGGGCCTCCCCGGCCTCCCTGTTTGATTAAACTGGCGCCACCCTAGCCACGTTTGCCCTCATGTGAAGCTTTAGTCACTTTGCCAACCGGGCCCAACTGCCATTCCCCAACAGCCGCACAAGGTTCTGGCAGAACGGGCGCTTTTGAGGCATAAGCCCGCGGATGAATTCAACCGACACCGCAAAGCCCGCCAAAGGTCTCTTTATCCGGACCTATGGCTGCCAGATGAACGTATATGATTCCGAACGCATGCGTGATGTCTTGCGCCCCCTCGGCTATGCGCCGGTTGATGGGCCCGAAGACGCCGACCTTGTCGTCCTCAACACCTGCCACATCCGCGAAAAGGCGACCGAAAAGGTCTATTCCGAACTTGGCCAGCTGAAGAAGATGAAAGAGGCCTCCGGCGGCCGGATGACGATTGCCGTAGCAGGTTGCGTCGCCCAGGCCGAAGGCGAAGAGCTTATCCGCCGCCAGCCGGCAGTTGACCTCGTGCTGGGCCCACAGGCCTATCACAAGCTGCCGGAAATGATCGCCCGCGTCAGCCGCGCCGTTGGTGACCGCCTGGAAACCGAGTTCGAGACGCTCGAAAAGTTCGACGCCCTGCCGAAAGCCCGTGAAGTGGATGGTCCCGCCGCTTTCCTCTCGGTGCAGGAAGGCTGCGACAAGTTCTGCACGTTCTGTGTCGTGCCCTACACACGCGGCGCCGAGCTCTCGCGCAGTGTCGATGATATCGTTGCCGAGGCGCGCGGCCTTGCGGCGCAGGGCGTTCGCGAAATCACCCTTCTCGGCCAGAACGTGAACGCCTTCCACGGCGCAGCTCCTGTCCTTGAAGGCGTGGCTGACTGGACGCTTGGCCAGCTTTGCCGCCACATTGCCAAGATCGGCGGCATTGACCGCATCCGTTACTCAACAAGCCACCCGCGCGATATGGATGACGACCTGATCGCTGCCCACGGCGACACGTCCGCCATGATGCCTTTCCTGCACCTGCCCGTGCAGTCCGGCTCCGATCGCATTCTCAAGGCCATGAACCGTGGCCACACAGCAGCCGATTTCCACGAGATCATACGCAAAGTACGCGCGGCCCGGCCGGACATAGGCCTCGCCTCCGATTTCATCGTCGGTTTTCCGGGCGAGACCGATGACGATTTCGAAGCAACGATGGACCTCATCCGACAGACAGGCTTCGCCACGGCCTATTCATTCAAATACTCCAAGCGCCCCGGCACGCCGGCCGCCGAGATGTTCGGCCAGGTGCCGGAAGACGTGAAGGATGCCCGCTTGCAGGCCCTTCAATCCCTGCTGCGTGACCAGCAAACGGCCTTCAATGCCTCATGCATCGGTCGGACAATGGACGTACTTGTCACCGGCAAGGGACGACGCCCAGGCCAGATCCATGGCCGCTCGCCCTATCAGCAGGCCGTCCACTTCGAAGGACCGGAAAGCATGATCGGCCAGATCGCCTCTGTGCGCATGATCGATTCCAGCATGAATTCACTGACCGGCCAATGCGTGTCGGTCCGAGAGGACGCCGCGTGACCGTCAAGCGCCGTAAGCCCGCCTCGCCCGAGGCACCGATCAGCCGCATCTACGAAGTCCGCAATGCCGAGCGGCTGCGGGACCTGTGCGGCCCGCACCATCGCCATCTCCAGATACTTGAGACCAAGCTGGCCGATTTCGGCCTGCGCGCCGAAAGCCAGGGCGGCGGCATCCTGCTGATCGGCACCGCAGAAGGGGTTTCCATCGCGGAGGCGACGCTGGCCGAACTCGAACGCCGCATCCGCAGCGGCACGGAGGCCAATGACATGGAAGTCGAAGGCGCCCTCGAAGCAGCCCTCACCCCTGCCCAGACATTTGGAGGATTGGTCGGCCTTAAAAAGCCAATCAAGCCCCAGACACGCGGTCAGGCCAAGTACCTCGAACTGCTTGCAAATGCTGACAATGCCCTCGTCTTTGGCGTCGGCCCGGCCGGCACAGGCAAGACATTCCTCGCCGTCGCGGCAGGCGTTGCAGAACTCACCACGGGCCTGCGCCAGCGCCTGATCGTAACCCGCCCGGCCGTTGAGGCGGGCGAGAAGCTCGGCTTCCTGCCGGGTACGCTTGAGGAAAAAGTCGACCCCTACATGCTGCCGATCTGGGACGCCCTGCGCGACCTTATGGGACAGGAGCAAATGGAACGGCGCATGGCGCGCGGTGAAATCGAGGTTGCTCCACTCGCCTTCATGCGCGGCCGTACGCTCAAGAATGCGTTCGTTATCGTCGATGAGGCACAGAACACGTCCGTCGCCCAGATGAAAATGGTGCTGACCCGCCTTGGCCGCGACAGCCGCATGGTGGTGACGGGCGATCCCGGACAAGTCGACCTTCCGGGCAGCCAGCCATCGGGGATGAAACACGCCCTGCGCATCCTTGAAGGCGTCGATGGCATTCAGGCGCATTACCTCACGGCTGCAGACGTTGTCCGCCACGGGCTGGTCAGCCGCATCATCGATGCCTACGCGGCCGCCGGAGAGGGCTGACCCACACAATGATCGATATCGACCTGATCGTTGAAGATGACGGCTGGGACGCCCTCGGAAACCTCGAAGCCCTGAGCCAGCGCGCCTTCGATGCCGGGCGCAGCGTGGAACGAGCTGACGGCACCGTGTCGCTTCTCCTGACAGACGACGCTGTGCTCCAACAGCTCAACAAGGACTTCCGCGGCATCGACAAGGTGACCGACGTCCTGTCCTTCCCGGCCCTGCCGATGGATCGCCCGCTTCTCGGCGATATTGCCGTCGGATATGGCATCAGCACACGCGATGCCGCCGCACAGGGCAAAACACTCGCAGACCACCTCACCCACCTCCTTGTCCATGGCTATCTCCACCTGCTCGGGCATGATCACATGCAGCCGGACGAAGCCGAGATCATGGAAGCCCTCGAAATCGCGGCCCTTGCCTCACTCGGCATAGCCAATCCCTATGAGTCAGATTAAAGCACCTAATTAGATGAGCGACCCAGACCCTTCAGATCCTGTCCCTAGCGGGCGATTACGCAAGATGTTCGGCTTTGGCCGCAAGGGACATGATGCCGAACATCAAGCTTCCGACTCCGCTGACGGCACACCGTCCGTCACACCCCACGACATGCGTCTGCGCATTGTCGAGTTCGAACAGCTCCGCGTTGAAGACGTCATGGTGGCGCGCGCGGAAGTAAAAGCTGTCGAAGTCGGCACTGAGTTTCCCGATCTTCTGAAGTATTTCGCCGAAGTGACCCACTCACGACTGCCCGTCTTCCGGGAGTCGCTCGATGATCCGATCGGCTTTGTCCACATCAAGGATGTTGTGAAGGAACTCGCCACAGGCGGCGAAATCAACAAGCGGCCGCTTGAGCGCCTGCACCGCGAAGTGCTCTATGTCCCGCCTTCGATGAAGCTGACAGATCTGCTTGTGAAGATGCAATCAACGCGGATACATCTTGGTCTTGTCGTCGATGAATACGGCGGCACAGATGGCCTCGTGTCCCTTGAAGACCTGGTCGAAGAAATCGTCGGTGACATCGAAGACGAACACGACGATGAGGAGCCCATGTTCGTGCGCCGGAGCCAGCGGGTCTGGGAAGCCGATGCACGCACCGAAATCGACGATTTCGCAGAGGAAACCGGAATTGATCTTGAACTCGCCGACATGGAAACGGACATCGACACGCTTGGCGGGGTTGTCTTCGCGCTTGCGGGCAAGGTACCTGTCCGTGGTGAGGTCCTGCGCCATCCCAGCGGCGTCGAAATCGAGGTCATGGATGCAGACGCGCGCCGCATACGCCGCCTTCGCCTGCGCACACCGGAGACTGGCGCAGAGCCAATTCCCCAGGAGTAGAGCATGAAAGACGGAGTGCGCAGCCACGGGTTCACCGCCCTTGGCCCCCTGCATGAGGCGTTCGCGCGCCTGACGGGCTGGGCCGCCGCCGGCACAGCCTTCCTGCTGGGCGCTTTCTCGGCGGTCGCCTTCGCACCTTTTCACTTCAGCGCCGTACTGGTTATTTCCTTCACTGGTCTCGTCTGGATGCTGGATGGCGCCCGAGGTCACAGGCGCTGGGGCAGGGCCGTGTTCCTGCGGACCTGGGCCTTTGGGGTCGGCTTCTTCCTGATCAGCATGCACTGGACGGCGGCGCCCTTCCTCGTCGAGCCCGAAAAATTCGCGATCTTTCTGTGGATGCCACTGATCCTGCTGCCTGCCGGCATGGCCCTGATCTGGGGCGCAGCGGGCGCCATGGCAGGCGCTTTCTGGTCAGCCTCGCCCTCGCGGGTTTTCGTTTTTGCCCTTTTCTTCTCGCTGGCTGAATTTGTACGCGGGCATTTGTTCGGCGGCTTCCCCTGGAACCTGCCTGGCACTACCTGGGTCCCCGGCGGCGCGCTTTCGCAGGCCGCGTCCGTCGGCGGTGTCTACTGGCTCACCCTTCTCACTGTCTTCGTAATGGCCGCCCCCGCCGCATTGGTAGACACCCGCGATATGCGCGGCCTCGCCGTGCGCATGATGCCTGTCTTTGGCGCCGGCATACTCGTTGCCCTTGGCTGGGCATGGGGCGCGCAGCGGATTGCCGAGCCGTCGCCGCTGTCCGACACGCAAATCGTGCTGATGGATTCCGGCGTGCCACAGGACAAGAAATGGGAAGTCGGGCCAGACCCCATCCTCAACGAATACATCAAGATGATGACGACAGAGGAAGGCGCCCCGGGCGACATCATCCTCTGGCCGGAAGGCGCTATCCCGGTGAACCTGCTGCAGGACCCCAACGCCATCGACATCATCGATGCCTACCTCGGGCCACGTGTCCTCATAGCTGGGACCACGCGCTATGAAATAACGGGTGATGACGCGCGCGATTATTTCAACAGCCTGACCGTCATCGACCAGAGCGCCGCGCGCTCCGGCCCCCTCGCACTCTATGACAAGCACAGGCTTGTCCCCTTTGGCGAACTTGCCGCCGCCGAGGTCATTCCATTCGGCCGCTACATTTCCGGTATCCTTCCCGGCGCCATGCAGCGCATGGCAACGGATGGCTTCAAGCCGGGCCCTGGCCCTGCCGTGATCTATGCAGACAACGTCCCGCCTTTTGTTGCCATGATCTGCTACGAAGGCCTCTTTCCCTCTATCCCGCGCAACGCGAACCTGAATGGTCGAGCCGACTGGTTGGTGCTGATTTCCAACGACGCATGGTTCGGGGGCGGAATGGGCCCGGCACAGCATTATGCACAGAATCGCTACCGCGCGATCGAGACCGGCCTGCCCATGGCACGCGTTGCCAGCCGTGGGGCGTCAGGAATTGTTGATGGCTATGGCCGCGAAGTTTTGCGCGGAACGCCCTATGCCAGCGCACCCGAAGGCTGGAGTGCCGCTTACGGTCGCGGCCGTTTGCCGGTTCCTGCGGAAGAGACAATTTACCAACACCGCATCGGCATAATTCTCTTCTGGCTGAGCATCTGTCTATTCGCAGGTCTAGCTTTCGCAAGCTGGCGGCGTTAAAGTGTCATGAAAATACAAGCGCTAAGCACTCCGGGTGGGATATGTCAGAGAACAAACTACCGAGCGGAATTGATCGAGTGGTAGGCCAGCGGGTGCGCTGGCGTCGGCGGGAGCTGAAACTCACACAGGAAAAGCTCGGCGAGCTTTTGAGCCTCACCTTCCAGCAAGTCCAAAAATACGAGAAGGGCGTTAACCGTATTTCGGCCGGCAGGCTCTTCGAAATAGCCTCCGTACTCGGTGTTCCGATAACGTATTTTTACGAAGGTGCGGAAAATTTTGTCGAGCATGAGAATGCTCAGTTTGCCGAGGATGGTGACGACATTCACGCCCCGGTGATGAATTCGGAAATGCTTGAGCTCATTGCCGCATTCCAGAAGATAGAAGACATGTCGCTGCGCAAGTCCCTGCTCAACACTGTGCGCGCTGCAGCCTCTGCATTCGAGTTCAAACAACAGGATTGATTGCCCCGGCACGCTGGGGCAATAGGCGGGGATCATGACCTCCCCCACACAAGATCCCTCCACCCGCCCCATCCGTACATTTGGGCGCAAGGGTGGCCGCCCGCTGTCTGGCCGACAGCAGGAGCTTATCGACAGCCTGTTGCCGCGCCTCACCGTTCCTGTCGGCACGCCGGGCCTGCTCGACCCGCACACCCTATTTTCAACGCCGGGGCCCGTTTGCCTTGAGATAGGCTTCGGCGGTGGAGAGCACCTGATCGAACAGGCCCGCCGCGCACCTGAGACAGGCTTCATCGGCTGCGAGCCCTTCATCGAAGGCATGGCCAAGGCGCTTGTCGGCGTTGAGGACAACTCCCTCGCCAACGTCCGACTCTGGATGGATGATGCCCGCACACTCATCGATAGCCTCACCGATGCGTCTGTGGATCAGGTCTTCATCCTTTTTCCTGACCCTTGGCCCAAGAAGCGTCAGCAGAAGCGGCGCCTTGTCCAGCCCGGCTTCCTGCAATCATTGCACCGCATCCTGTCGCCCGGCGCCCGAGTGCGTTTTGCAACCGATGTCGCAAGCTATGCTGACGAAGCGCTCGGCCGATTCCTAGCGCATGGCGGCTTCGAATGGCAGGCAGAACGCGCCGCAGACTGGCGATCGGCGCCTGACGATCATGTGCCGACACGATATGAAGCCAAGCGACTGGGCGACTGCGAACCGGTCTGGTTCGACTTCCGCGTGCAACCCTAACTGGATTTACTTGACGAAATGTCGCACTTGTGTGTTTCATGTCGCCATCGAATTCGGTCGGTCTGAATATCAAGACCCCGTCAGACCGGCGGCTATGACTTTCTTCCTACCCGTTTCGATAGGCGGATCAGGTTCATGAGGGTGCCTGGACGTTTTAGCTAAACGCGAAGGAATAAAGTAATGGCAACTGGCAAAGTGAAATGGTTCAACGACCAGAAGGGCTTCGGCTTCATCAAGCCTGACGATGGCGGCACCGACGTATTCGTCCACATTTCGGCTGTTGAGCGCTCCGGCCTGCGGACTCTCGCCGAAGATCAGGCAATCTCCTACGAACTCTACAAGGACGAACGCCGAGGCAAGACTTCGGCAGTGGATCTGAAGATCCTGTAGGCGTCATTTCGTCCTGACAGACGATCTGCAACGGCGGTCCTGACCACAGGGCCGCCGTTTTGTTGTCTGGCCGTTAGTGGACTAGCCACTCGACATACAGGACATCCGCCTCTATATAGCCCTCAAGTCGAAAAATATCGGCGGCGGTTCCGGCAACGGGGCCGCCGTTTTTCTTTGCCCGGATTTGCCCTGATACAATGATTGCCCTGACCGAACAGGAACGCCGTATTCTCGAGATCGCTGCCCCCGTGGCCGAGCGTCTCGGGCTTGAGATCGTGCGCCTGCGCGTCATGGGCGGACGCCGTCCGGGCCTGCAGATCATGACCGAGCGGACCGGCGGCGCCCCGACCAGTGTCGAGGATTGCGCCAAACTCTCGCGGGCTCTCAGCCCTGTGTTCGAGGAAGCCGATCCGATCAAGGAAGCCTATGTGCTGGAAGTCTCGACGCCCGGCATTGACCGCCCACTGACCCGGCCCGGGGATTTCGGCCGCTGGGTGGGACATGAAGTCAGGATCGAACTGGCACGCCCGCTTGATGGCCGGCGCCGCTTTACCGGCACGATCACGGGTGAAGACGAAGACGGCGCGCATATCGAACTGGACGATGAGACCAAACTGGTTGCCCATGTAAATGAGATGAGCCGCGCCTCGCTCGTCCTCACCGACGCGCTGATTGAGGCTGCCCGCGCTGACGGCAGCCTGCCGCCGCAAATGGACGAAGACGGTCTTGAGGAATTCGAGATCGACGAAACCGAAGACGACACAGATACAAACGAGAAGACGGGAGACGTCACATGAACACAATCGGCGTTTCAGCCAACAGGCTGGAAATCCTGCAGATTGCCAAGGCAGTCGCAGAGGAAAAATCGATCGACCAGCGCATCGTCGTCGAAGCCATGCAGGAGGCCATCGAAAAGGCCGCCAAGGCCAAGTACGGCCAGGAGCATGACATCCGCGCGAAGATCGACGCGACAACGGGCGAACAGACGCTCTGGCGCATTCAAACAGTCGTCGCTGATGCTGACCTTGAAGACGAATCCAAGGAACTGCGCCTCTCGGAAGCCAAGCGCATCGATTCCGAACTGGAAGTCGGCAGCGAACTGAAGGAAGAGCTCCCGCCCTTCGATTTCGGCCGTGTCGCCGCGCAGACCGCCAAACAGGTGATCATGCAGAAGGTGCGCGATGCCGAGCGCGAACGCCAGTATAATGAATACAAGGACCGTGTCGGCGAGATCATCAACGGCATCGTCAAGCGCGTCGAATATGGCCACATCATCGTCGACCTGGGCCGCGCAGAGGGCATCATCCGCCGCAATGACGGTATCCCGCGCGAGAACTTCCAGCCAAACGACCGCGTCCGCGCCTATCTCTACAAGGTCAGCCGCGAAGTGAAGGGCCCGCAGATCTTCCTGTCGCGCGCCGCGCCTGACTTCATGGTCAAGCTGTTCGCTCAGGAAGTACCTGAAGTGTATGATGGCGTCATCAATATCCGTGCCTGCGCCCGCGACCCGGGCAGCCGTGCGAAAATCGGCGTTATCTCGAACGACAGCTCGATCGATCCGGTCGGTGCCTGTGTCGGTATGCGCGGTGCGCGCGTGCAGGCCGTCGTTGGCGAGCTCTCGGGCGAGAAAATCGACATCATCCCGTGGAACTATGACGACGCGACCTTCATCGTGAACGCCCTGCAGCCGGCCGAAGTGTCGAAAGTGGTGCTGGACGAAGAGGAACGCCGCGTTGAAGTCGTCGTCGCTGATGACCAGTTCCCGCTGGCCATTGGCCGCCGCGGCCAGAACGTGCGCCTCGCCTCCCAGCTCACCGGCTGGCAGATCGACCTCGTGACAGAGTCTGCCGACTCCGAGCGCTACCAGCGCGAATTCCAGGAGCGGACCGACCTCTTCATGAAGGCCCTCGATGCCGACGAAACGCTGGCCCAACTGCTTGCGTCCGAAGGTTTCGAAACGGTCGAAGAGATCGCCTTCGTGGCACCGGAAGACTTCATCCAGATCGAAGGCTTCGACGAGGACGTTGCAGCCGAGCTGCAGGAACGCGCCCGCGAATTCCTCGATCGCCTCGCCGCTGAAAACGACGCCAAGCGTCGTGAACTCGGCGTTGAAGACGAAGTCATGGAACTCGACAGCATGACGCCAGCCTTCGCCGTGAAACTCGGCCAGGAGGGCGTGAAGACTGTTGAAGACGTCGCTGGCCTCGTGCCCGACGACATCACCGGCTTCCGTGAGCCCGGTCCTGATGGCAAGCCTGTCTGGGTCGAGGGCATCCTGAAGAAGGGCGAAATGCGTAAGGACGACGCCCAGATGTTCATTATGAAGGCCCGCGTCATCGCTGGCTGGATCGAACAGGACGCCATCGAACAACTGATCGCTGCACAGCAGCCTGAAGAAACGTCGACGGCTGACCTGACCGAAGAAGAACGCGCCCTGCTCGCCCTTGGCGATCTCGGCGGCGCAGATGCGGCAGACGCCGCGCTTGAAGAGCTTGAGTTTGATCTCGACGCCCTGGCAGCGGAGGGCGGCGATGACGAAGCCGCACCGAAAGAGTGATCCGCGCTTAGCCGGCACTGCAGGTGATACGACGGATGGGGAGGGCCCCGTCCGTCAGTGCGCCGTGACGCGAGAGCGTCTGGCGCAGACGGAGATGGTGCGCTTTGTGCTATCGCCCGACATGGTCGTCACACCTGACATCAATTCAAAGCTTCCGGGCCGCGGTGTCTGGGTGAAGGCTGATCGCCAGACAATCGAGCTGGCGGCAACCAAAGGCGCCTTCGCGCGTGGTTTCAAAATGCAGGTAAAAGTGCCCGATGGCCTGGTTGATCAGGTCGAAGGCCTTCTGCTGAAACGTTGCCAGAGTGTGCTCGGCATGGCGAAGAAGGCGGGGGGCGTGATCCTTGGTTACGACCAGGTGAAGGACGCACTGCGCAACAGAACCCACGGAATCCTGCTTGAGGCGTCCGATGGTGCAGAAGATGGGCGCAACAAGGTGTATTTTCTCGCGAAAGCATTATATAGCAGCGTGAACGTCGCTGGGGCTCTCACCTCGGCGGAATTGGGCATGGCTTTTGGCCGGGAGCGTGTGATACACGGTCTCGTCCGCAAGGGAGCCATTGCGAAGACGTGGACTCTGGCCTATCGCCGGTTGACCGGCTTTCGCGAAGCCCCCGAATTGAACTGGTTCAAGGATCAGGATCGGTCTTGAAAACTTGCCGGGACGCATGGGCGCTTCGGTTCAAATTGTGATATGTAGGACGTATGAGCGAAACGAACGATACAGGTAATAATCAGGGTGGCCGCAAGCCGCTCACCGTGGCCCGCAAATCTGCCGGTACGGTGAAGCAAAGCTTTAGCCATGGTCGCTCGAAGCAGGTTGTGGTTGAGACCAAGAAGCGCCGGGCGGTTGGCCCAGGCGGCTCAGGCCCCACGCCTTCAGACAACGCACCCGCCAAGAAAACAGACACGCTTGAAGCGCGCCTGATCGCTACGGCGAAAAAGCTGGGCATCACAGTCGAGGAACTGAAGACGCGTCAGAAGGTTCTTCTGGCGCGCAAGGCTGAAGAAGCCAACCGCGCCAAGGAAAACATTCAGGTCGAAGCGGCCCAGGATCGCCTCCGCACCGAACAGGAGCGCAAGGCTACTGAAGCGCGTGAGCGCGAAGAAGCCGAAGCCCGTCGTAAAGCTGAAGAAGAGGCGCGCAAGGCTGAGGAAGCCGCTGCCGCCGCAGCAGCTGACGCACCTGTGACAGCCGACGCCAAGCCAGCCCGCGGCCGTTCCAAACAGGATGCTGCCGCTGACGCGTCCGTTCCGGAACCGACGGCAGAAGAAGCCGCTAGTCGTGGCAAACGTGGCAAGGGCAAGGATGATCGCAACGACCGTTCGCGCGATGCTGCCGCCCGCACAGTCCGCGACAGTGGCGAACGCCGCCGTGGCAAGCTCACTATTTCCTCTGCGCTCGGCGACGACGCTGACCGCCAACGCTCACTTGCTTCGCTCAAGCGGGCCCGTGATCGCGAACGCGAACGCCGTTTCGGCGGTGGCGAACAGCGCGAGAAAGTCTCCGTCGAAGTCACACTGCCGGAAACCATCACCCTGCAGGATCTCGCAGGCCGCATGAACGAGCGCGTCGCCGACGTCGTCAAATTCATGATCAACCAGGGCGAAATGCTGCGCGGCAATGACATCATCGATGCCGACACGGCGGAACTGATTGCCGAAGAATTTGGCCACACGGTCAAGCGCGTTGCCGAATCCGATGTTGAAATCGGCCTTGAGGGCGAAGCCGATGATCCGGCCTTGATGAAGCCACGCCCACCGATCGTCACGATCATGGGCCATGTCGACCACGGCAAGACATCCCTTCTGGATGCCCTGCGCTCTACCGACGTTGTGGCAGGCGAAGCCGGCGGCATTACGCAACATATCGGCGCCTACCAGGTTCAGCTGAAGTCCGGGCAGAAGATCACCTTCCTCGACACGCCGGGCCACTCTGCCTTTACCGCCATGCGCGCACGCGGCGCCAATGCGACTGACATTGCCATCCTTGTCGTCGCCGCTGACGACTCGGTGATGCCGCAGACGATTGAGTCCATCAATCACGCCAAGGCCGCCGGCGTTCCGCTCATCATCGCCGTCAACAAGATCGACCTGCACGATGCGCAGCCGGAAAAGGTCCTTACCGACCTCCTGCAGCATGACATCCAGGTTGAATCCATGGGTGGCTCGACGCAGGCCGTTCAAGTGTCCGCCAAGTCGCGCATCGGTCTCGATGAGCTGACTGACGCGATTACACTTCAGGCAGAACTGCTCGAACTCGCTGCCAACCCTGACCGCGCCGCTGATGGTGTCGTGATCGAAAGCCAGCTCGACAAGGGCCGCGGCCCTGTTGCAACCATACTGGTCAATCGCGGCACACTGAAACGCGGTGATATCGTCGTGGCCGGCGCCCAATGGGGCAAGGTTCGCGCCATTACGGACGAACGCGGCCAGCAACTCGCTGATGCCGGCCCGTCGCTGCCCGTCGAAGTGCTTGGCCTTGATGGGGCCCCGGATCCGGGCGAACCCTTCGTTGTGGTCGATACCGAAGCCCGCGCCCGCGAAATCACGGAATACCGTGTCCGCAACAAGCGTCAGGTCTCCGGTAAGGCAGGCGCCGCCGCGCGTGCTTCGCTCGACCAGCTGCTCAGCCGCCTCAAGGACGGCACGGTGGAAACCTCGGAACTCCCTGTCGTCGTCAAAGGCGATGTTCAGGGCTCCGTCGAAGCCATCTCCATGTCGCTCGACAAGATCTCGACCGAAGAAGTCCGCGCCCGCGTCATCCATGGCGCTGTCGGCGGTATCTCCGAAAGCGACGTCCTGCTCGCCCGCTCGTCGAATGCGCCGATCTTTGCGTTCAACGTCCGCGCCAACAAGCAGGCCCGCGACCTGGCCGAAAAAGAAGGCGTCGAAATCCGGTATTATTCGGTGATCTACGACCTGATCGACGACGTGAAATCCACGCTGTCGGGCATGCTGGCGCCGGAGAAGCGCGAAACCTTCCTCGGCTACGCCGACATTCTCGAAGTCTTCAACATCACGAAGACCGGCAAGGTTGCTGGTTGCCGCATCTCCGAGGGCAAGGTTGTCCGCGGTTGCGGCGTCCGCCTCCTGCGCGACGATGTCGTGATCCACGAAGGCAAGCTGAAAACGCTCAAGCGCTTCAAGGATGAAGTGAACGAAGTTTCCAGCGGCATGGAATGCGGCATGGCCTTCGAACGCTATGAAGACATCCGCGTCGGCGACAAGATCGAGTGCTTCCAGGTTGAGGAAATCGCAAGGACGCTCGCCTAAAGACAGGCAGTATGACAAAGCCGCTGCGCATATCCGGCCTCCTCCGGGAGAAAGATGTGAGACGCCTTACCCGTCTCACGCGCGGCGGCTCGGTCGGCCCCACGGCCGTCTATTATGCCGGGGTTACCGCGCCGGTCATTTCGGCCAGCATGTCTGTCATGGTACGCGAAGCCATGCGCATGGCCGGGCTGTCGGAATACTGGCAATGGTTCATTGCGGCGCTTGTGGCGGCATTTGCCGGGATCAGCTGGTATCTCATCTTCATCCGCTGGTCCTACCGGCACAAATTCGGACGGGGCACGGAAATGACGCTTGAAACGGCCATTTCACTTGATGACGCAGCCATTCTTGTAAAGCGCGGCGGTATCGAAACCCGGATAGATTGGGCCTGTGTTGAAGCAGTCCGCACATCGCGCAGTCATGTATCTGTGCTTATTAACGGTGCGGATGCGCTGATCATTCCGGACGCATGGTTCGGCAAGGACAAGGCGGCCCGCGCCGCGTTCACCACACGCCTGCAGGAAAAGGCTCCTAATTGATGGCTCGTAAACCCGCCTCCGCCGGCATGCCCTCCCAGCGCCAGCTCCGCGCCGGCGAGATCATCCGTCACGCCCTCGCTGACATCCTCACGCGGGAAGACCTTCGCGATCCCGATCTCGCCAGTGTCATCATCACCGTGGGCGAGGTGCGCTGCTCACCCGACCTGCGCCACGCCAATATCTTCGTCACGCCGCTGGGCGATGACACACAGGAAGGCCGCGACAAGCTCGCCGAGGCCCTCACCCGGGCAGCCGCCTTCCTGCGCGGCAAACTGGGCCGCGAGATCGACATGAAGTTCACGCCACAGCTGCACTTCATCGCCGACAAATCCTATGACGAAGCCACGCATATTGACCGTCTTCTGGCCGATCCGCGCGTCAAACGCGATCTCGAAGACTGAGCTTCGCCTCACAGGCGTCTTATCCGCATTGTCATTTGACATCCCGGCCATCTGTTGAGACCGTTAATGGACTTGTGACAGGGGGACGGGCCTTATGGACCGCCAGACACTCGATATGGAAGGCGCCCGCCACGGCGAAATATCGGCGGCATCGCTACAGTTGGGCGATGACACGATCGCCATTCGCCGCATCGCCACCATGTGTGTCGAATCCATGGAATTTGCGCCGTGGGACATGCCCCGTAACCGCCAGAGCCAGCGCCTGCACGCCACGCTTTGCGTCGCCAATCTCTTCTTTGCACTGGCTGCGCTCGCCTGGTGGGGCCTTGTGCCCAACCAGCCCTCCAGCACGGTCGCCCTGTTCATCGCTGGCGTACTTCTGCTGCTTGGCATCTTCCTCGGCATTCGCGCCGCCATGATCGCAGCGAAAATTCGCAGGCGCGAACCCTATTACCGCCTTACCATCGGCGCATCCGATGCCCGGCAGATTCCCATTGTCGACGACAATCGCGACGTGCTCATCAAGATCCGCGACATTGTCCGCCACAAGATGGATACGGGCGACACTGAAACCGTCGGTGAATTCGACCTCAACCTCGATATTGTCGACCTGAAACTTCCGAGGGCGGCCCAGCCCGCGGCAAGGTCCCCTGCCCGGCCTGAACTGGCGCCAGGATCAGACGACCCGGAAATCCTGTTCGATGCCGATGAGGAAGAGGCGGTAGCCGCCGCCCAGCTCAAGAGCGCATCCTGAACCTCTGCGGTTGACGCCAGCCGCCGCCCGGCCTAAGGCCGCGCCTTCATTTTGAATATGCCCGCAAGAGACGGATCGTCGGCGTTCGAACCGCCACGGGTCCGCAGGAGACAAAAAATTTGGCCCGTCAAAGAAAACGTAAGGGTGATCCGGTCAGCGGATGGCTCAACCTCTTCAAACCCGTTGAAATGACATCCACGCAAGCGGTCGCCATCCTGAAACGCCTCTACAATGCCGAGAAAGTCGGTCATGGCGGCACGCTGGACCCGCTGGCCGATGGCATCCTGCCGATTGCCTTTGGCGAGGCCACCAAGACGGTCCAGTGGGCGATGGATTCCGAGAAGGAATATGTCTTCACCATCCGCTGGGGCGTCTCCACCGCCAGCCAGGACGCCGAAGGCGAAATCACGGCCACATCCGACGCCCGCCCCACCCGCGAAGCCGTCGAGGCGGTGCTCGCCAATTATCTCGGCCTCATCGAACAGGTCCCGCCCAAATTCTCCGCAATCAAGGTCGACGGGCAGCGCGCCTATGATCTTGCCCGTGAAGGCGAGGATTTCGAGCTGAAATCCCGCGAAGTCATGGTCCATTCGGCCAAGGTGATCGGCATGCCGGATGCCGACCATACGGTTGTGCACGTTACCTCGGGAAAGGGCTTCTATGTCCGCGCGATGGCCCGGGACCTTGCCTTCGATCTTGAGTGCGAAGGCCATATCAGCCAGCTGCGCCGTACGCGCGTCGGCGCCTTCTCGGCGCCGGACGCCATTTCGGTTGAGGCCCTTCAGGGCATGACTGAAAAGGCAGACCTGCTCGCCGCGCTGAAGCCTCTGCAATCGGTCCTCACCGGCATTCCCGATCTGGCCGTCAGCCCGGGCGATGCTGCCAGCCTGCGCCAGGGCCGCACGATCATGCTGATGCCGCACATTCTCGAGGCCTGGCGCGATGCCCGCAATCCGGCCGACGAGGAAGACCGGGTCGCGCTCGCCACCTGCAACGGAACAGCCGTCGCCCTGGGCGATGTGCGCGCAGGCCATTTCGAACCCGTCCGCGTTTTCAATATTCGCGAGACCCAAAGCGCCTGATCGCGGAACGAGTCAGCACCCTGGCGATTGATGTCCCGACACTCTTGAAAGGAGTAAAAGGATGAACCGTATCGCCATCTGCACACTCGCGCTCCTCGCTGCCGCCTGCCAGCCACCTGAAACCGAAGTGCCCGCCCCGGAGCCGGCCACGATGGCAGAGCCGGGCGCCGTTGCACCGGAACAGACCAATCCTGCCCCTGAGGCGCCGGTCACCGCGTCCACACCCGAAAGCGTCTTGCAAACCTGGGCCAGCGCGCTTGAAGCGGGCGATTGGTCCACAGCGCGGGCCCAATGGGGAGACGAAGGGGCCCAGAGTGGCCTCTCGGAAGCCGAATTCGCGGCCGCCTATCAGCAGTACAAGTCCATCCATATCGAATACACGGACGTTCAGGCCGAGGGCGCAGCCGGCTCGCTCTACTATGAGCCGGAAGTCACCATGACGGGTGAGATGACGGATGGGCAGCCCTTCCGCATGGTCGGCCCGGTCACGATTAAACGGGTCAACGACGTGCCTGGCGCCACGGAAGAGCAGCTGCGCTGGCATATCGCTTCCAGCGATCTGAAACCACATCCACTCGAATAGGGATTTGGACAGCCTGACGCCCTCAAAACGCACAGCGCCAGACGACCGGCCATATCACCCCGCCCCCTTCCCAAACGGGCCTAAATCCGTCATAAGCCGCCCCTTGAGGCGAATATCGCCCTGAATCCCTCGCTGGACGACATCCCGGCTGCGGACACCAGGCCCCGAATTCTCTCAAAACCCCCGCGTCCATTAGGCCGCAATACACTGCAAACATTCGCCTTTTGGCGATTTTATAGAAAGAGACCCGATGTCGATTACGGCAGAAAAAAAGCAGGAACTGATCAAGAAATTCGCCATCAAGGATGGTGATACAGGTTCCCCGGAAGTTCAGGTCGCGATTCTTACGGAACGCATCAACAACCTGACCGACCACTTCAAGACCAATAAAAAAGACAACCACTCCCGCCGCGGCTTGCTGACCATGGTCGCCACGCGCCGGAAGCTCCTTGACTATGTCAAAGGCAAAGATGAAGCGCGTTACACGACGCTCATCACGGAACTCGGCATCCGCCGCTAGGTCCGAAAAACAAGCCCGCCGGGCAATAGGGCCGCGGCGGGCTTTTCGTATGTGAAAAGAAAGACAATCGAAATGTTCAACAAACAATCCGTGTCGCTGGAATGGGCGGGACGCACGCTGACAATTGAAACGGGCCAAGTGGCACGTCAGGCAGACGGCGCCGTCATGGTAACCTACGGGGATACCCAGGTTCTCGCGACCGCATGCTTCGCCAAGTCGGCCAAGCCAGGCCAGGACTTCTTCCCCCTGACCGTCAACTATATGGAAAAATACTACGCATCGGGCCGCATCCCAGGTGGCTTCTTCAAACGTGAAGGCCGCCCAACAGACAAAGAGACGCTGACATCGCGCCTCATCGACCGCCCGATCCGCCCGCTTTTCGTCAAAGGCTTCAAGAACGAAGTCCAGGTCGTTCTGACCTGCATGTCCTATGACCTCGAGAACGATGCCGACATCCTCGGCATGATCGGCGCTTCGGCTGCCCTCGTCCTGTCCGGCGCCCCATTCATGGGCCCGATCGGCGCGGCACGCGTTGGCTATATCGATGGCGAGTACGTCATCAACCCAACCATCGCCGAACTCGAAGACTCCGACCTTGATCTCGTTGTCGCCGGCACCGCCGACGCAGTGATGATGGTTGAATCGGAAGCCTATGAGCTTTCCGAAGATGTCATGCTCGGCGCTGTCATGGCCGGTCACGAATCCATGCAGCCCATCATCGACGCGATCATCGATCTCGCCGAAAAAGCTGCCAAGGAACCATTCGACTTCGAACCTGACGACAACTCCGCTGCCCTCGAAGCCATCCAGAAACTGGTCGGCAAGGACCTGTCGGCTGCTTACTCGATCACCGACAAGCTTGAGCGTCAGGCTGCTGTGGGCGCTGCCCGCGACAAAGCCAAAGCGGCCCTTGTCGGCACCGAAGAAGCACCCGGCGAGATGACCGGCGACGCCTTCAAGGCCTCGTTCAAGGAAGCTGAAGCTTCGGTCGTCCGTGGTGACATCATCAAGACCGGCAAACGTATCGACGGCCGTGCCCTTGATCAGGTTCGCTCCATCGAAGCCATTGCCGGCTTCCTGCCACGCACGCACGGCTCCTCGCTGTTCACCCGCGGTGAAACGCAGGCGATCTGCGTCGCAACGCTCGGCACCAGCGATGATGAGCAATTCATCGACGGTCTCGACGGCACGTCCAAGTCCAAGTTCATGCTGCACTACAACTTCCCGCCCTATTCGGTCGGTGAGACAGGCCGCATGGGTGGCGCAGGCCGTCGCGAAATCGGTCACGGCAAACTCGCATGGCGCGCGCTTCAGGCTGTCCTGCCTGACCACGCCGAGTTCCCGTACACGATCCGCCTCGTCTCCGAGATCACCGAGTCCAACGGCTCGTCCTCGATGGCAACGGTTTGCGGTTGCTCGCTTGCCATGATGGATGCCGGCGTGCCGGTTACCCGTCCTGTCTCGGGTATCGCCATGGGCCTGATCAAGGAACCAAACGGCGTGGCCGTCCTCTCCGACATTCTCGGCGACGAAGACCACCTCGGCGACATGGACTTCAAGGTTGCCGGTACCGAAAAAGGTCTGACGTCCCTGCAAATGGACATCAAGATCGCCGGTATCACGAAAGACATCATGAAAACGGCGCTCGAGCAGGCAAAGGGTGGGCGCATGCACATCCTCGCCGAGATGGCAAAAGCCCTCGACACGTCGCGTGACAGCCTGTCGGAAAACGCACCTCAGATGGAAATCATGAAAGTGCCAACCGACAAGATCCGTGACGTCATCGGTTCCGGCGGCAAGGTCATCCGTGGCATCGTCGAAGAATCCGGCGCCAAAGTGAATATCGACGACGACGGCACAGTGCAGATCTCTGCGCTCGACCGCCCGGCGATCGAAAAAGCCATGAAGATGATCAAGGAAATCACCGCAGAAGCCGAAGTCGGCGAAATCTACCAAGGCACCGTGGTTGGCCTGAAAGACTTCGGTATCTTCGTGAACTTCTTCGGCCCGAAGGACGGTCTCGTGCACGTTTCGCAAATGGCGAAAGAGCGCATCGGCCATCCGAAGGAACTGGTCAAAGAAGGCGACAAGGTCTGGGTCAAGCTCATGGGCTTTGACGATCGCGGCAAGGTTCGCCTGTCGATGAAAGTTGTCGATCAAGCGACCGGCAAGCAGTTCGAAGGCGCCGAAGGCGAAGAATAGACTTACAGTTTCTTGTAAGCAGCAGATCAGGGCCGCCCTTCGGGGTGGCCCTTTTTCTTTGCGTCAGTGTCCAATCCGGCCTGCCGCAAATACTACATCTTTCTGTACCCGGATGAATTTTCATTGACACGGAAGTGTCATGAAACTAATGTGACACTTATGTTACAGTTACATTACAAATATATGTCAGTGTCGGCGCTAGCCTTTGCGGCGCTCGCATTTCCCGCGTCGGCCGTGTCGACCTGCGAACTCGCAGACGGCCTGCCGCTCGATCCCGTCGCCTACAATCAGGAAGTCGCGGCCTGCTACAGCACGCCGACAAGCATCGCCAAGGATGCCAGGCTCGAGAAATCGCTCATTCAGGCAACGGATGCCGTCCGGGCTACAAACAATGAGCCCGCCCTCATTCCCCTTGCCTCACTTGAAGAAGCCGCGCGCATCCACGCCATGGACATGGCCGCCCGCAACTATGCCGGCCACATGGACAAGGAAGGCCGTGGCCATCTGGAGCGCGTCCGCATGCTGGACCGTTCAGTGCTGATCGGCGCAGCAGGTGCCAACATCGCCATCCTCGAAGGCGAAGGGGATGCTGATGCGGTGTTCAAAGCGCTACGGGCAGACCCGGTCAATGCGAGCAACATGACGCGCGATGCCTTCACCCATACAGGCATCGGCATCGCCAAAGCCAATGGCCGCACTTATATCGTCCAGCTCTTCGCGCGCGTCGATGGCCACCTTGAATCTCCCCTCCCCATCCAGGTATCCGGCCCGGCAGATATCAAGGCGACATTTGACGAGAAAGGCGTGCAACCCGTCGGCTGGCGCCTGACAACACCCGAAGGTGAAACCGTTGCGCGCGGCTATGGCGCCAACATGACAGGCACGCTTGCGCCCGGCCAGCAGGCCTATGTCACCTTCGACATGGCCCGCAACACCCAGGAATACGCCCTGCGCGGCCCGCTCGTCGTCGGCCGGTAGACACGCCTTTATCATGCGTCCCCCGCCCGGCCCTGCACAGGGGCCGGGCTTTTCATGTCCGCACAGCTGAACAGACCGGAACTATTGGAAAATGCCCCGGTTTGGCGCTAAGCAGCCCTCATGACCAAACGCAAATCCGCCTTCCTCATCGCCATGTCCGGCGGCTCCGGCTCTGGCAAGTCAACGCTCGCCGAAGCGCTGCTCGAACACCTCGGCCCCGGGCAGGCTGTCATGTTCGGGGAAGACGCCTACTACCACCCGATGCGCCACTATGGTGATTACATAACCGAGGAAGAGCGACAGGCCATCATCGCCGGCGTCAACTATGACGACCCGATCTCCAAGGAAGTCGACCACCTTGTCCGCGACCTGAAAGCCCTCAAATCCGGCCACGGCGTTGACCAACCGATCTATGATTACGAGCGCCACGACCGTAGCGAAAAGACCCGCCGTATCGAGCCGGCGCCAATCCTGCTGCTCGAAGGCATCCACGCCCTCTCCATGCCCAAGATCCGGTCCCTGATCGACCTCTCCGTCTATGTCGATACGCCGGACGATTTGCGGCTCGCCCGCCGCATCCGGCGCGACGTGATCGATCGCGGCCGCGACGTCGACAATGTGCTTGAGCAATACATGTCCACTGTCCGCGCCGCGCATTATCGCTGGACCCATCCGGCCAAGTTCGAGGCCGATCTCGTCATCGCTGACGAGGGCCTGCCCGCCTATGGCAATGTCCGTCCGAATGCCGAGGCGATTGAGCGCATGGTTGCACCCGTGCTCGAACGTCTGCGCTCCCTGGGTGTCCTCGCTGACAGGGCAAAGCTCTAGCCAATTTCGCTGAGCACAAGTGCCAGGATGAAACCCAGCGCCGTTGCAATCCCCGCCATGTGGGAATCCTCTTTATAGGCCTGCGGAAAGACTTCGGTCGCCAGTGAAGCAATCACGGCGCCGGCTGCCAGGCAGCGGATCCCCGCCAGCAAATGCGGGCTTGCCCCTTCAAGCAGGAGATTGCCGAGAACAGCCGCCGCTGACAGCAGGGCCGCCGCAGCGAGCCACATCATCAGCGCCTTCGTTTTCGAGGTGCCGTTATCGGCCATCTCCTTTGCTCCACCCGCAGCCTCGGGCAAGTTCGACAGCAGAATTGATCCGGCAAGGGCCGCGACAGCCATGGGCTCCGCGCCAATCAGCGCAACGCCCAGCGCAAGGTTCTCCGGCACGCCATCCAGCGTGATCGCCGCCAGCAGGCCGCCGCCACTATCGCTATTCCATTTTTCATCGATCAGATAATCGACGCCCGTGAACACGGCCGCGCCCACAGCAGTCATCAGCATGGAGAGCCAAAGGGTGGAAGTCTCAATCGACGGTTCAATCAGCTCTGTCACGACAGAGAGGATCAGCGCGCCGCCCGCAAGCGCCACGAGAAAACCCTCCAATGGCTTGGGCAGTTTGCCGTAGAGACCCCATGCCGCGCCGGCGACCAAGGCCCCGGACACAACCGCCACCACAATCACCATCATCAACATGCCACACCTCCCATCCGTCTTATCCTTCCGGGTAAACCGGCCTCAAAGGGGAATGTTCCGGCTGCACAAAAAGCTGGGCCACGCCCTTGGGCGCCGCTAGGCTTTCACCCATGAGGCGAACCCTGTCCAAATGGCTGGCACTCGCAGGCGCCGGCATTCTCATGGCCAGCGCCGCACAGGCCTGCGACCTGCGCCTTGGCGCGCGTGGCCAGAGCACAGCCGACTATGTGGAGACGGTGCGCCCGTGCCTTGCGCAACTGCCTCCCGGCTACAGGTTTGACTTGAAAATGGAGGCTGGCTTCCTGACGCGCATAAACGAAGCGCGCGCTGCCCATGACCTCCCGCCCCTACAGCTACGCCGGGAACTGCTCGCCCCGGCCCGCTTCCAGAGCCTGGACATGGCCGCCAATCATTTCTTCGATCATATCGGGCCCGATGGGCGCACTCCGGGTGACCGGCTGACGGCGCTCGACCGGCGCGCGCTCCTGCAGCGCTCAGCCGAAAACCTCGCCATGCTCGAAATCGTCAAGGGCCGTTACAATTTCGCGAAGAGCCTGCCGCAGCTTCACGCGAACCTGATGAACAGCCCCAGCCACCGCGCCAATATCCTGAATCCGGACTTCACACATGTCGCCATTGGCGTCCTCGTTACCAGGCAAGGCGTCTGGGCCACGCAGGTCTTTGCAGGCCTTTCCGGTACGCTCAGCGAAGACGTGCCGCTGCGCATGGCGGCGGGCCAGAGCCTCACCGCAGAGCCCTCGCTCAATGACTGGACCTTCCGCCACTTCGAAGCCGAAACACCGGGACACGCCTACACGCCGTTCCGGCAGACCCCGCGCGGCGCCATCGTGCCTGATGGCCTCAAGGGCGACGTAGACCTCGCCGCCTTCAGCATCCAGATGGGCGAAAAGAAAGGCATGATCTATTCAATCCGGCTGGCAGGACCATCCGTCACGATCGTGAACTGAGGCCTATTCCTCCGGCACATCCGGCACGCCGACGACGTGGAAACCAGCGTCGACATGGATCACTTCGCCGGCAATCGAGCGGCCGAGCGGTGAGAGCAGGTAGAGCGCGCAGCCAGCGACGCCTTCCATGCTCGTGTCTTCCTTCAGCAGCGACCAGTCGCGGCCCGTGCCCATCAGGCTCTTGCCGCCCTTGATGCCCGCCAGCGACAGCGTGCGCATGGCGCCTGCCGAGATCGCGTTGACGCGAATACCCTGAGGCCCGAGGTCGCGCGCCGCATAGCGCGTCGAGGCCTCAAGCGCCGCCTTGGCGACGCCCATCACGTTATAGGACGGAACGGTGCGCTCTGCGCCGAGATAGGTCATGCACATGATCGAGCCACCATCCGGCATCAGTTCGGCCCCGCGACGGGCGCAGTCGATAAAGGAATAGACCGAGATGTCCATCGCGCGGCGAAAGCCTTCGCGCGTGGTGTTGGCGACCATCGAGCCCTGCAGCTCGTCCTTGCCGGCAAAGGCAATGGAGTGGACCAGGAAGTCGATCTTGCCCCACTTGGCTTTGATCTCGGCGAACGCGGCGTCCATGCTCGCATCATCGGTCACGTCAGCCGGGATCATCATGTCCATGCCGATGCTCTCGACGAGCGGGCGCACACGGCGCTCCAGCGTTTCGCCCTGATACGTGAAGGCAATCTCGGCGCCTTGGGCAGCCAGCTGTTTGGAAATGCCCCAGGCAATCGAGTTCTGGTTGGCAACGCCCATGACGATGCCGCGCTTGCCCTTCATCAGGTCACCGGACGGCAGGTTCCATTCTTCGGCCATGCGGGCCTCCTCATTGGCTGTTTTTCTGCCTTAGGGGCTAGGCGGACACGGTCAAACCGTCAAGCGTCCCGCCGCTCAACCGGCCCATGGGTGTGGCCTGCACTCAAAGGTTCAGAATGGCTCTTGCGGGTCCTAGACCGGCGTTGCCTGGCCCGGAACGGTCAGGCCAACCTTCATGTCATTGGCCGTGTAGACGTGGCGCTCGTCGACGAACACCTTGCCGTCCGCAATGCCCAGAACCAGCTTGCCGCGGCGCACGCGGTGAATGTCGATCTCGTAGCGCACCAGCTTGCAATCCGGCGTGATCTCGCCGGTAAATTTGACCTCGCCAACACCCAGCGCACGGCCCTTGCCCGGGCTGCCGGACCAACCGAGCCAATAGCCGACAGCCTGCCACATCGCATCGAGACCGAGACAGCCCGGCATCACCGGATCGCCCGGAAAGTGGCATGCAAAGAACCAGAGGCTCGGATCGATATCCAGCTCGCCAATGACATGGCCCTTGCCGTACACACCGCCATCCATGCTGATCTCGGTAATCCGGTCCATCATCAGCATTGGCGGCGCAGGCAGCTGCGCATTGCCGGGCCCGAAATACCCGCCCTTGCCCGACTCGAGCAGGTCAGCCTTCGTATAGCTGGACTTCGGCGTGTGATAATCGTGCGGACCGGACATCGCGGATTCTCCTGGAATTTAGCGTAACCGCCTAACCACAGTGACCGGCCCGGCTTGTCAACCGTCCGAGCCACCCGGAATTACAGACCTGCCTCACCTGTGTCAGCGCCCCACAGCGCTTCGCGCAGCGCCCAACCATTGAAATTCTGCACCTCCACCGCGCACCATTTCACTTCGCAATCGCCCAGCCGCACCAGTACGCCAGCTTCCAGTGACGCGACTTCCGCGCTCGCCGCATCGGCCGTCTCATGTATCACGGTCGCCGACTGCACCATCGCCGCCGCGCCCGGCTCCAGCATGCGCGCATGCACCCAAACCTCGTCGCCAGATGGGTCGCGCACCCGCCGCCAGTCGCGGCTCTCCTTGATGATCAACATGGGCAACCCTTTGCGCTCGTAGCGCCAGAGGATTTCCTGATCCCGGCTCGGTCCCTTGCGACCGTTCACTGCGGCAAATTTTAACACTTCAAAGCGCGGAACGGCCTTGCCGGAGAACTGGCTGATGCGCGTAACCTGCGGGCCTTCAGCCGCCGCAAAGCCGCTGAACAGGAAGATTCCCGATGCTAAAAAGGGTGCCCATTTCATGCGCAAGAAGCCAAACTCGCTGTTGAGACCCTCACACTCTCACACCCAGATGAATCACGTGTAAAACAACAGGCGTTGGCGTTCCGGGATCGCTCTGCTAAGCCCGAGGAAAGAATTACGAGGGGGCCAGATGCCAGCCAAGAAACTGAAGATCGTCGTAACCCGGAAGCTGCCCGCCCCCGTCGAGCTGCGCATGAAGGAATTGTTCGACACAAGCCTGAACCAGGACGACCACGCTTTCACTCACGAGGAACTTGTCGCCGCCGTCCAGACGGCCGACGTCCTCGTGCCCACAGTCACCGACCGGATCGACAGCAAGGTGCTCGCCCGCGCCGGTGACCAGCTGCGCCTGATCGCCCAGTTCGGGGCCGGCGTTGACAATATTGACGTGCAAAGCGCCGTGCAGCGCGGCATCACCGTGACCAACACGCCCGGCGTGCTGACAGACGACACAGCCGATGTCGCCATGGCGCTGATCCTCGCCGTGCCGCGCCGCCTCCACGAGGGCGCCATGGTAATGGAAAACGGCACGTTTGATGGCTGGACACCCACCTGGATGATGGGTCGCCGCCTCGCTGGCAAACGACTCGGGATCGTCGGCATGGGCCGTATCGGTCAGGCGGTTGCCCGCCGCGCCAAGGCCTTTGGCCTGCAGATCCACTACCATAACCGCAAGCCGGTCAGCCCGCGCACCGAGGAGCTGCTTGAGGCAACCTATTGGGACAGCCTCGACCAGATGCTCTCGCGCATGGACATCGTGTCGATCAATTGCCCGCACACCCCGGCGACATTCCACCTGATGAATTCCCGCCGCCTCGACCTCATGAAGCCGGAAGCCTATCTCATCAATACGGCGCGCGGTGAGGTAATTGACGAGGCCGCCCTCGCAAGGGCGCTCAAGTCGGGCAAGATTGCCGGCGCTGGCCTTGACGTATTCGAACGCGAGCCTGCCGTCAGTGAAGACCTGATTGGCCTGCCCAATGTGCTGCTCCTGCCTCATATGGGCTCAGCCACAATCGAAGGCCGCACTGAGATGGGCGAGAAAGTCATCATTAACATCAAGACGTTCGCCGATGGTCACCGTCCACCGGACCGCGTGATCCCAGCGATCCTCTAGGCGCGCAGCTTAAGCGCCACAGCGAAGAGCGGTTTAATCGCGGCCACCAGCGCCCGCTCAAACGGGCCTTTTGCGAACTTGCGGAAATAACGCGCAAGGCTTCGGGCCTTGTGAGCCTGCACCACACCGGACGGCGCATCCGATGTCGCCCCATAGTGCAGGGCGCCCGCCAGCGGCTGGTAGATCACCGCGCCACCCGCCTCGATCACACGCCGGCAGAGGTCGACATCCTCGACATGGAGGAAATAATCCTCGTCAAATCCGCCGAGCGCATCAAAGCCATCCCGACGCATCAGGAAGAACGCCCCTGAAACAGCGCCTACGGCGATAGGTCCGGGGGGAGCCGGTTCATGGTCCAGTGTCCACTGCCCAAGTCCCAGCGCACGCGCGAGCGTCAGCGTATTACGGCGGCATCCGCGCTCCTCCCGCCCGTGCAGATCAAAGATTTTGCCGCCGACCAGAACCGGGTCCGGTTGTCCCGACATCGCTGCAAAGAGAGGACCGACAGACCCGCGCCTGATGATGGCATCCGGATTGATCACAAGAAGCAGCTCCCCAAGGGCGCTGGCTGCCCCGCGATTGACTGCGGTCCCAAACCCCGGATTGTCGCCCGCCCGGATGAGACGCGCCGTCTCCGTGCGCGCAATGAAACTGTCGATCCACGCTTCGGCTTCAGGCGTGTTGCCATTATCCACGAGGATGATCTCGGAAATATCAGGGTCTGACTTCAGTGCGTAGAGACATTCCTGCAGCCGTGGCCCGGTATGATAGCTTACGACAATGGCGGAGGTCGTTGGCAGTGCGCTCACAGTGAGAGACGTTCCCGCCGCGACAGCAGGATGATCCCGCACACGGCCAGTATGATGCTCGCCCAGAAGGAATCGTTCCAGACATTATAGGAGAAACTGAACAGGCTGACGACGACACCCACAAGCCCGGCAATCGCATAGCGAATGTCCGTCCGCAGTGTGGAAGGTGCCGGCAGGCGAAACCCTATGACAACAAGTGTCAGGGCCGCCACGACGGCACCCATAACGCCTGTCTCGGCCCATATCTGCAATGCCATGTTATGGGGATGGCCGGGAATGACCGGATACTCGGCCCATGAAGCCGGCAATTGCGCGAGCCACGCCGGATGGTCAGCATAGGTGTCGCGCCAGGTCTTTGAGGCCGCGATGCCATGACCGATGATCGGTTCTTCCACAGACTTGCTGATGACCAGCTGCCATGAATACACGCGCGACTGGAACGAGCCAGGAAGCGAGATGCCCAATTGTGAAATGAGTTTCACGCCGGCGCCGATCAGCAATGGCGCTGAGGCAATATAGGCTGCCACCGTGCACAGCAGCCAGCGATATCCTGTCTTGGGGGCCAGCGTCACGACAGCAGCCGCAGCAAGCATGAAGACGATGCCGATCAGGCCGGAATCCGTGTCGTCGAAGATCACGCTTACAATACTGGCGACCACAAGTCCGGCTGCAACGGCCCGCCACTTCCACCCGGGGCGCGCGACGAGATAAGCCAGTAATATCGGCAGCACGATCATGAAGGCGTTGGCATTGCGCGATATGTTCTGCGCGCCTTTGGCCTGTTCCATAGGGTCTGCGCCATAGATCATCGCCACGACCGCACCACCAATCACGGCGCTCAGCGCGACCAGCAGGCCCTGCACGGCGAATGCGCCCAGCATAACGCGCGCAGAGCGCTGCGCATTGCCCTGCTTGATCTGAAGCGCGCCTGCGACCGCCAGCATGCCGAAAACGGCCGTCAAAACGATCCGCACTCCTGAAGCGCGGATCGCGAAGTCGCCTTCCAGCAGGTTGCCCGAGACAAACCCGCGAGAAGCAGGCGACCACATATCGCTCAAGGCTGCCCAGCCGACAAAAACAAGCGCCATGAGGGCATAGATTGCGGGCGGTGTTTTCGGGCGTGCTATGGCCAGCACAGGAACCGCAGCAACTGCCAGCAGCGGGCCATAACCCTGCGCGCCAAGCAGGCCCATGACAGGCCAGAGCACAAAGGCGGCTGCAAGAATGGGCGCATATGACATGCCGTTCACTCTGTCGCCAACGCCCTGACTTGTCACGAGTCCTTGATCACACGTCCCGCTTCAGATCAGGCGCAAGCGATTCCTGCGCGAGGCTGACAATGGCCTCATCAAGGCTGATCATCTGCTGGCCCTGGCTACCGAGGCGCCGCAGCGCCAACGTGCGCTCCTCTGCTTCCCGGCCGCCCACGACGGCAATGATCGGCACCTTTTGCACCGAATGCTCACGGACCTTGTAATTGATCTTCTCGTTGCGAAGATCTGTCTCGACCCGCAGCCCTGCCTTGCGCAGCGCAGCCGCCGCCTCAAGCGCATAATCGTTCGCCGCGTCCGTAATGGCCGCGACGACGATCTGAACCGGCGAGAGCCAGAGCGGAAACGCGCCCGCATAGTTTTCGATCAGAATGCCCATGAATCGCTCAAACGTGCCGAACACGGCGCGGTGAAGCATGACCGGACGGTGCTTGGCGCCATCCGACCCTGTGTATTCCGCATCAAGGCGTTCCGGCAGCACATAGTCGAGCTGGAAGGTGCCGCATTGCCATGTCCGGCCGATCGCGTCCGTCAGGTGGAATTCGAGTTTAGGGCCATAGAAGGCGCCTTCGCCCTCGGCGATCTCGAATTCCATGCCAGCCGCCGTCAGGGCGTCCGACAGGGCCTTCTCGGCGCGATCCCATGTTTCGTCCGTACCGGCACGCAGCTCGGGCCGTGTGGCCAGCTTGTAGGAAATCTCCGACAGGCCGAAATCGCCGTAGACGCGCTCGAACAGTTTCAGGAAGCGCAGCGTCTCGTCGGCAATCTGGTCTTCACGGCAGAAAATGTGCGCATCGTCCTGCGTCATCTGGCGCACGCGCATAAGGCCATGCAGCGCGCCGTGCGCCTCGTTGCGGTGACAGCAACCGAACTCCGCCATGCGGATCGGCAGATCACGATACGAGCGCTGCCCGTTTTTGAAGATCTGAACGTGCGCGGGGCAGTTCATCGGCTTCAGCGCCATGAGGTCGCCTTCGCCCGTCAGGATCGGCGCGTCATCCTCCGTCGACGGGATCTCGTCCGGCACCACGAACATGTTCTCGCGGAATTTAGACCAGTGGCCCGACTGCTCCCAGAACACCGAGTTCAGCAGCTGCGGTGTCTTCACCTCGACATAGCCATCGGCGTCCTGCTGGCGGCGGATATAGGCCTCCAGCTGGCGCCAGATCATGAAGCCTTTCGGGTGCCAGAAGACCGAGCCTTGCGCTTCGGGCTGGAAGTGGAACAGGTCCAGCGCCGCACCGACCTTGCGGTGGTCGCGCTTCTCGGCCTCTTCAAGGCGTACGAGATGGGCCTTCAGGTCCTTCTCATTGCCCCAGGCCGTACCGTACATGCGCTGCAGCATCTCGTTCTTCGAGTCGCCGCGCCAATAGGCGCCGGCCAGCTTCATCAGCTTGAAAGCCTTCGGCAGTTTGCCCGTCGATGGCAGGTGCGGCCCGCGGCAAAGGTCAAACCAGTCGCCCTGACGATAAAGCGTGATCGCTTCGCCCGGCGGAATGATGTCGTCGATGATCTGCGCCTTGTAGTCTTCGCCGATCTTCCGGAACATCGCGATCGCCTCGTCCTTGTCCCAGACTTCGCGGATGATCGGATAGTCGGCGTCGACAATGTCGCGCATCTTGGCTTCGATCTTCTCGAAATCCTCCGTCGAGAACGGCGTCTCGCGGGCAAAGTCATAGTAAAAGCCGTCATCGATCACCGGGCCGATCGTGACCTGCGTGTCGGGATAGAGCGCCTGCACGGCCTGCGCGAGCACGTGCGCGGCATCATGGCGGATCAACTCGAGGCCCTCAGCGTCATTTGGCGTCACGATTTCAACGCGCGCATCGCCGTCCAGCGGGCGCATCAGGTCACGCAATTCGCCATCGACACGGGCGGCAATCGCCTTCTTGGCAAGGGAATTCGAGATGGAACTTGCGACATCGAACGGGCTCGCGCCCTCTTCAAACTCACGCACCGATCCATCGGGCAGGGATACTTTGATCATGTTTCAGTCTTCTTCAGCGGTCTGGCGCACGGGGCGCGGCAAAGTCTTGTTCCGAAAGGCCTGCCTGCGGCGGTGTGCTTAGCGCGAGTTCGCTAAAAATCCCACCCCATTCAAGGTGGCGATTACATCAGGCTGGCGTGCCGGGGTTCTGAGGGAGTTTACCGGGTACATGAGACGTGAAGCGCGCACTGCGGCGCAGCCTCGCGGGGATCATGCACCCCGGCGGGTTCGCGTGGTCAGGCCGCTGGGCAGCAGGAGACGGTTCGAACATGTCATTGGGCGGGCTTATCTCATGCTTCCGGCGGGTTTTCAATTGTCTGGTTCGGGAAGTGCCTGCCGCCCGATGTCCAGTCGCCATAGCGCCAGGGCAGCCACGCAGGCACATCAGGTTTTGTCTCGGGCGCCGGATCATAGCCGAAACTACCGCCGGGACGGCAGCGGATGAACCGCGCAATCGCCATCCAGCCCCCCGGCCACCAGCCATGACGCGCCACACATTCAGCGCCATACTCGCTACACGTTGGCTTGTGCTGGCAGCGCGCGCCCGCCGCGTAGAAGACCAGCGAGAAACTGGCCTTGTAGACCCGCAGCAGCACATAGGCCGTCTTGCGGCGCAGCCCACTCATCCCTGAGACGCCTCGACGGGCGCAAGGCCGCGTGCTGCCCGCGCCTGCTCAATCGCCGCCACAGCGGCTTCAAAGGCAAGCAGCGTGCTTGTATGGCGCGGGGGATAGTCGGCAACGGCCTGCAGGTGCCGCAATTCCCAGAACCGGCCTTCCGGCGGCGGGCCCTTGTCCTTCAGCATCGCCTTCAGCGCATCGCGCGCAGCGACAACCTCATCCACATGCGCGCCGAGGGCATATTCCGACAGGATCGCCGTCGACGCCTGCCCCAAGGCGCAGGCTTTCGGGTCGACAGCAATGGCCACGACATGATCGCCGCGCTCGTCCAGCATGATCTCGACATTCACCGTCGACCCGCACACACGGGACACCTTCAGCACAGAGGCCTCGGCGCCTTCAAGCGTGCCGACATGCGGAATGTTCGCTGCCAGCTCCAGGATACGATTGTGATAGAGTTCGCTCATCACGCATACAGATGGCCTTGGGCGGCTCTGATGACAAGCAGCGCTGCCAGAGGCCGATAAAAAGAGGCCGCCCTCAACAGGTGTGAAGAGGACGACCTTTAAAGAATTGGGTGCATTGAAACGGGGGTTCTAGGCCCGAGACCCATTCGTCCCACGCGCCGCCCACTATGGTCAATTTAACGATCCGTCAGGATACCGCTCTCAGACGACATCAACTGTGATTGATACGACCTCGGCCACCATGGGCGCGCCATCCAGCTTGCGCTCCAGCGCCGCGAGTTCGGCCTCAAGCGACTCAGCAGGCACCTTTCGCTCCAGCACGCGCGTGCGCCCGTCATGATCAATGAATTCCGCCCGCAGCATCAGGAAATCCGATTTCTGCGTCTGGGCCGCGTCAGTAAAGCCCACGGGCGCCCCGGCAACTTCATAATTGTCATGCGCAAGGTTCAGCACGCCCTTGCCGGCATGATAGACGCCCTTCCCCGCCATTTTACCGCCGGCCCATGCGACCTTCACGGGAACGGTAACAGCCGTCTTGGCAACTTTTGTCGCCACGCATCCGGGCAGAAGGAGCATGGCCGCGCAGACAACGAAAATCCGGAACATAAAAAAGGGTCTCCCGAGTGACCGGAAGACCCTAGTTGAGAGGTAAACGACGGGCCAGTGCCCCTTTGCATGGGCCCCTCGAAATACTGGTGATGAGGCACCATACACCGGCCACACCAACGCCGCGTTCAGTTCGCCGCGCGAATTTCGATGAAATTTACGCGCGCCCTAAACGCGCCGCCAGGTCGATCCGCCCGCGCCGTCCATGATTTCCACGCCTTCAGCCGCCAGCTCATTCCGGATCCGGTCAGCCTCAGCCCAGTCCTTCGCCGCCCGCGCATCGATCCGCGCCTGAACGAGGCCGTCGATACGGGCATTGCCGTCGCTGTCGCCGCCCTGCTCCCAATCCTTCGGCGTATGGGTCAACAGGCCCAGCAGTGCGCCGGCCGCCAATAGGTTCGCCCGCGCATCCGCCATCGCGTCGCGGTCCTTGTGGTCGGCGGCCGTATTGGCCTCGCTTGCAAGACGCGACAGTTCAGCAAGCGCCTCGGGCGTATTCAGGTCATCCGACAGGGCCTTCAGCACGCCCTTGTCGCGCGCGCTGCCACCTTCCTCGTCCCATACGCGGCGCAGTGCGCCATACACGCGGTCAAGCGTCGTCTTGGCCTGTTTCAGCAGGTCCTCGTTCCAGTCGAGCGCAGCGCGGTAATGTCCGCTCAGCATGGCGAAGCGCAGCACTTCGCCCGGCCATGTCTTCAGCAGGTCATGGATCAGCACGACATTGCCGAGCGACTTGGACATCTTCTCCCCGCCCATGTCGAGGAAGCCATTATGCATCCAGTAATTGGCCATCACCTGCCCATGCGCGCATTCCGACTGGGCAATCTCGTTTTCATGGTGCGGGAACTGGAGATCAATTCCGCCGCCATGAATATCAATTGTCTTGCCAAGGTGCTTGGCCGCCATGGCCGAGCATTCGATATGCCAGCCCGGCCGCCCACGGCCCCACGGGCTATCCCAGATCGCGTCTTCCGGCTCGCCCGGCTTGGCGAACTTCCAGAGTGCGAAATCGGCCGGATCGCGCTTGTCAGTCTCGACCTCGACGCGGGCACCGGCTTCATTGTCTTCCGGCTTGCGGCCCGACAGCTTGCCATAATCAGGCATTGAGCCCACCGCGAACCAGACACCCTGCGTGCCAACATAGGCATATTTCGTCCGCACCAGCTTCTCGATGATCTCGATCATTTCCGGCACATGGCCCGTCGCCCAAGGCTCAATCGTGGGCGCCATCACGTTCAGGGCAGCGACATCTTCATTATAGATTTTCGCAAACTTGTGCGTGATCGTCTCGATCGGCTCGCCTGTTTCAAGCGACGCCGCAATGATCTTGTCCTCGATGTCTGTGATATTGCGCGCATAGACGATGGCCTTGGCGCCATACTGGCTGGCCACCACCCGGCGCAGCACGTCAAACACGATAGGCGGCCGCGCATTACCGATATGCGCATAATTATACACCGTCGGACCGCACACGTAGAGCGTCACCCGGGCCGGATCCTGCGGTTCAAAAACGCGCTTTGCGCGGGCAGCGGTATCGTAAATGCGAAGAGTCATGGAATTTCGGGCTCGAACGGAAAAAGGGGTAAAATCAGCGCCCTGCAGCAGGGCCGGATGCCCTAATGGGCACTAGTTGCCTTAACAGCAACAGCCTTTTGGCAATGCGAGCAGGGTCCGAAACAGCTTCATGAGGGGGCAGATACCACTGGCTACCGCTGCGGGCAATGCGATTCCAGTCAAGGATTTACTCTGCGTCACGGAAGAATTTTCTGGAAACGCCTGAATTGCCAGCCTATCTAATCATGCATCGCCCTGAGGGTATCAACTCGGGCGGGCGTTAAGTCCGGGCAGGGGGCCATCCGGTTTCCCAGACCAAGCCTCGGCTCGACCTCCGTCCCTCAGTCGAAGGACACTTAAACATGGCCATGGACGCCATTACGCCCAAGAATGACAAGTCGCGGGGGGAACCTCTCGTTCGCCCGACCGTGCAGGAAGCTGAAGAAGCCGTTCGCACGCTCATCGCCTGGGCCGGAGACGATCCCCGCCGTGAAGGCCTCATCGATACGCCCAAGCGTGTCGTGAATGCCTACAAGGAATGGTTCTCAGGCTACGACGAAGACCCGGTCAAATATCTCTCGCGCACGTTCGAAGATGTTCAGGGCTATGACGACATCGTCATCCTGCGCAATATCGACGTCGAGAGCCATTGCGAGCACCACATGGCGCCCTTCATCGGCAAGGCCTATGTGGCCTACAAGCCGTCGGACGCCGTTGTCGGCATCTCAAAACTCGCCCGCGTCGTCGAAATCTTTGCCAAACGCCTCCAGACGCAGGAAACGATGACCGCGCAAATCTGCGACGCCATCACGGACAGCCTCGCGCCAATGGGCACGGCCGTCCTGATCGAAGCCGTTCACGAGTGCATGTCGACACGCGGCGTGCACCACAAGGATGTCACTACGATCACGACCCAGTTCACGGGCGTTTTCAAATCGGATGCAGACCTTCGCAACCGCTTCCTGCGCGCCGCCAATCAATAGGCTTCGCCGCGCTCAGGCGTAAAATTCAAAAGGCGCTCGTTAATCGCGAGCGCCTTTTTTCATGTCCGAAAGCAGCGATTGGTCGCTCAGCCGCGCGCCGGAAACGGTTCGTCCAGCCATTCCACGATGTCAGCCACGACAGCATCCGTGCCCGGCTCATCAACGATCCAGTGTGCATTGTCCGGGTACTCGAAGAAGTCTCCCGGCACGGGCGAGCGCGCATATTTCTCGCCCACCTTGCGCACGGCGCTCGCCGGCGTTGCCCGGTCCTGCGATGCGGCAATGGTCAGCGTCGGGACTGTCACCAGTCCTTCGTCCACCTCGATCCCGTCAGTGATATCACCATAGACCTGCCCGGAATCGTAGCGCGCCAGCGCATAGATCGCGTCATGACGCCGCCTCGGCACACAATTCAGCACCCCAAAGCGGAAGCCCGAACGCCACACCTTGTAGGCCTTCTGGCGATTACGCGTCAGGATAATATTGAGGAACGTGTAGACGACGGACAATCCGATCTTGGCGCATTCCTTGGGCTGCGCCGGCGTCAGGAACACGGCCTGTGACACGGCGCCCTTTTCAGCCAGGCACTGCGCAATAAGGCCGCCCATCGAATGTCCGATAACGGCAGGCTTACTGCCCGTATCGCGTTCAATCTTCCGCGCGGCCTCAAGCATGGCCGTGACATAGTCATCAAAGCCGAGGTCCGGCAGGCTTGCGGGCGGGTTCTCCAATGTGCGCTGATCCGGAAAAAGCGTCGGCGCTTCGCAGGTCCATCCCGCCGCTTCGAATCCCGGACGCATATGGTCCCAGGCGTCGCCGCCGCAACCAATTCCATGGATCATCAACAGGGATTTCGGCATGCATCGCTCCCTCAGCCTTGGGCGATCTTGCCGCCATGCACAGGTTCGGCCCAGGGTTTGAACCGCTCGGCTACTTCGGAATAGACGAGACGCTTGAACGGCACAACCAGGCCCGGGGTTTCTTCCAGCGGGGCCCAGCGCCAGGCATCGAATTCCGGCGTGTGGCGGTCGAGCCGCACATCGCTGTCAGATCCCTTGAAGCGAAAGGCAAACCACTTCTGACGCTGGCCGATATAGGGGCCCGGCAGGCGCTTCTTCAGGTCCGGCGGGAAATCGTAATAAAGCCAGTCGTCGGTCTCTTCGAGCACATCGACGAGCTTTTCGGGAACGCCGATCTCTTCTTCAAGCTCTCGCAGGGCACCATCGCGTGGTGATTCGCCCTTGTCGACGCCGCCTTGCGGCATCTGCCACTGGAAAGCGCCGCGACCGTTTATCCTGCGGCCGACGAAGACGTGACCCGCCTTCGAGAAAAGGGCGAGCCCGACATTCGGGCGATAGCGTTCAGGGTCAATAATAGATGTTTTCACCCGGCAGGGTTTACAGGAGCCGGCGCCTTGCTGCCAGTGGCAACACGCTCTGCGTCGACCAATTCTGCAGGCGTCGTGCCGACAAGCGCAGAGACAGGCGCCAGAATGATGCCCTTTGGCCCAAGCTCGCTGGCCCAGATCTTCGCCATCTCGATCGTGATCGGGAAAGCATAGCCTGCGCCCATGGCGGCGCCCTTCTCCTTGGCGATGGTCTCAAGCTCCATCAGCTCCAGATTGATGTCGTCCGCCGTCAGCTTTGTGTCGATGGGCGAGGCGGCCTTGGCGTAACGCACATGCGTCTGGTCAGCCACCTTGTCGAGGCTGGCCTCCTCAAGGCTGCCATCCTCGACCAGCGCCACGCCGCGCTTGCCGAGCACATCGAGAACCGGACGCACAGCGGCCGCATCCTCGGCGAATTTCGCGCCCTGGTAATTGATCACGCCGAAATAGCCCGAGGCCCGACCGAGCAGCGTATTGAGGCGCGGCACGTTCACATCGGCGCCTTTGCCGGCCAGCAGTGTCTGCGGATGCATTTTCATGCGGCCATAATCGTAGTTTTCCATCGGCAGCTCGATCAGCACCTCGTGCCCGGCAGCGCGGGCCCGGTCGATCCAGTACTGGAGACGGTTTGCATCCGGCGCGAACGAGAGCGTTACTTCGGGCGGCAATTCCTCGATGGCCGATTTCGTATGCGTGGCATTGATGCCCAGCCCACCGACGACCAGCGCCACAACAGGCTTCTGGCTCGGATTGGCAAACGGGCGTGCGTAGACTTCGGAAGGCGTCCGGCCATCGGGCGCGATACGCGGCAGACGCACACCGTTCAGCGTTTCGGTCATGCCTGAAATCGGCGCGTCATCCAGCGACGCGATCTTGGTGACTTCGCCATAGGATTCGCCGGGCTTCACGAGCTTGCCATTGATGCGAACACCAACACCCTCGCCATCGGCCATCACATCATCCGAAGGCCCACCGGTGCCGGTCGCTTCGGCGCCCTCGGCATAGGCCACGTCAAGGCTCGGTTCGTCGCCACTTTCGACTTCCGCATAACCATCGGTATCGACCTGCGGCAGCATCGCCATCTCGGTTCCGTCCGTCTTGAGGCGGGTTTTCAGTTCCGGTTTCCCCTCGTCGATCACTTCGAACAAGGCAAGCTGTTGGCGCGGGCCTGCCGCAGAGGGGTCACCTGAAAACTGGATACCGGCACCAAGGGCGCCAGCAAGTCCGCCGAACACCAGCAGGCTCAACCCCGCATGGACAAGTCCGGTACGCAGAGGAGACGGATCAGCGTCTCTCCGATAAGGCATGGGGCGACCTCATGTAATCAACAAATGGAATCCTGAACGACCATAGATGCCGTAATCTGGTTAACGATTTACAAATATTCGTTAACCAGCCCGCTGAAATGCACTTGCCGTTACAGTGCCTTCTTTCAGCATCTGCACGGCGCGTTCAAGCTGGAAGTCTTCGCCCTTGTAGTCTTCCGGCGGCTGCTCGTCCGGCATCTCCATTTGGTGCCGGGTTTCGCCGTCTTCATTGGCCAGCGCATGCGGCAGGTCGGCTTCAGACCAGCGCTTGATCTTCGCCAGTTCTTCTTCGGTCAGGCGCGTATTGGTGATCTCGATATCGGGATCGATGCCCAATGCCTGGATCGACCGGCCGGACGGCGTGTAATAGCGCGCTGTCGTCAGGCGGATCGCACCACGATCTGCGCCCAGCGGGATCACCGTCTGGACCGAGCCCTTGCCGAAGCTGGTCGTGCCGACAATGGTCGCCCGTCCACGATCCTTGAGCGCGCCGGCAACGATTTCAGAGGCAGAAGCCGAGCCGCCATTGATCAGCACGACAATAGGCACGCCCTTGAACACTTCACCCGTGCGCGCATTGTAACGCTCCACGTCAGAGGCCCGGCGGCCCTGCGTCGAGACGACTTCGCCGCCCGACAGGAACATGTCGGACACCGACACAGCCTGGTCGAGCAGGCCGCCGCCATTGTTGCGCAGGTCGATGATCAGGCCCTTGGGTCGGCCGCCAGTGGCTTTCGAAATACCTTCGATGCCTTCTTCGAGCAGCAGCGTGGTGCGCTCGTTGAAGCTCGAAATCCGCAAATAGCCGACATCGTTCTTTTCCATTTCCCAGGTAACGGATTTCTGTTCGATCACTTCACGCGTCAGCGTCACGTCGAACGGGTCTTCACCCGCGCGCAGGATGGTGATCAGGATGTCCGTCCCCTTCTCGCCGCGCATTTCCTTGACGGCATCGTTCAGGGTCTGGCCGATGATCGGCTTTCCATTGATTGCGGTGATAAGGTCGCCCGGCTGGATGCCGGCGCGCGCTGCAGGGGTGCCGTCCATCGGGGAGATGACTTTGACGAAGCCATCTTCCATCGTCACTTCGATGCCAAGGCCGCCATACTCGCCGGAGGTCTGCACCTGCATCGAGCGGAAGTCGTCCGGATTGAGATAGCCGGAATGCGGGTCCAGTGAGGTGAGCATGCCATTGATGGCCGATTCCATCGCTGCCTTCTCGTCAACCTCGACCACATAGTCCTGACGGGCACGGGCGAGAATTTCAGCGAAGAGTTCAAGCTGCTGGTAGGTCACCATGCGCGAATCGGCAGGCTTTTCCTGTGGCCAGGCCAGTGCGGAGAATCCGACCGCCGACCCACCCAGAACGATGCCAAGCGCGGCACCCGTCAGCAGTGAACGCATATTCCAATCCTCCGTCATGCGTGACCTCATCTGTCACTCGGCAACCACTGTGCCGGATTCATCACCTTGTCGCCAAGCCTTAATTCCATATTCAGCTCAGGCGGCGGATCTGCCCGGTCGGGCATACGCCCGACTGGCTCGTTCGCTGACACTGTTTGGCCTTCGGTGACATAGATCCGGCTCATACCTGTAAGAATAACATGGTATCCGTCACTTGTGCGCAAAATTAACATTGATCCATAGCTGCGAAATGGACGCGCATATTCGACCTTTCCGTCGGTCGGCGCGACCACCTGGGCGGCCTGTCTTGTCGAAAACGTGATCCATTCCGTCTTGCCGCCCGTCGGCATCTTGTCACCAAAACCATAGAGCACGTTACCGGCTGTCGGCTGGGTAAGTCCGCCCAATGCAGCTTTGCCAAGCGGGCGCGATACGGGGCTGCTTTGCGGCGCAGGCGAAGGCGCCTTGGGCCGGGACACAGTCTTGGACGCCGAAGCCAAAGTCGGACGCATTGCCGGCTTCACGCCCGGCGCCGAAGGCGCACTGGATTCCAGCGCCGACAGCAAGTCGCGCAGCGTCTCCGCCTGGCGGCCAAGTGTATCGGCCCGCTGCTTCAACACGTTTATGTCGCCGGTTATGTCCTCGAAGCTGCCGCGCTTGGCTGCCGCCAATTGTTCGATCTCGACCCGCTTCAGCGCCAGCGTCGCTTCGGCCGTCTCAAGCTGCGCGCGCTCGCCGCGTATCTGACGCTCCAGCTGGTTCAGCTCGTCTATCTCGGCCGAGAGCGCATCAGAACGCGCCGCCAGTCGCGGCGTTGTCTCACTCATCAGGATCGCCCGCCGGATCGCCATATTCGCTTTGCCCGGCGACACGATCAGCGCCGGAGGCCGCCGACGGTTTGCCGCTGCGAGCGCTGCCAGAAGGTCTTCCAGCGCCTGCCGGTCTTCCAGCAAGGCCGACTGCGCAACCACCCGGCGCGTGCCCAGATCGATCAGCGCCTTCTCGGAGGCAGCCGCCTGCTCTTCCCGGCGGCGCGCCTCCATCGCGGCAGAGATCAGCTTGCTGTCGATTTGCCGGAGGTCCGTCTCGGTTTCCTGCCCCGCCGTCTGCAAGGCCTCGAGACGCGTGATCGCCGCCTGCCGCTCAGCCTCAAGCGCATCAAGCTCCTCGCGCGTGAAGGTCGCCGGCGCCGCCGCGATCAGGGCAAAGGCGGCGCACGAAAGCACGAGGGGGCGAAGGATTGGTCGCATGAATGCCATTCATGCCACGCGACCATGACCCGGACATTAACCATCGGGGAGAAGCCTGCGCGAGATCGCAGCCAACTGATCGGCGATCAGGGCAGTCACAAGCCCATGCGGCCCCCGATCGAACGCGGGATGGACCAGCAATACGTGCCGAATGGCCGAGAAAGTCTCCCGGAATGGTCCGTGAATGGACTCGGAATACCCATGAATGCCCGGCGATGTCCCATGGACGACCCCATTGCGGAAGGCGATGACCTGCTCGATCCGGCGCGCGGCCGCCCCGGTCAGGTCCAGTCTTTCCGGAGGATTGAGATAGTCTGTCGAGCGCGCGCGGCGCAGCAAAAGCGTCACGGGCGCGTAGCGCTCCGGGTAAGATGGATCGACAACATCATCCACCTCCGCCGTCTCGTATCCGCTCAGAGCCGCGACGAGCGCCCCTTGCAGGGCAATGACCGCGCCGACCGAAATCCATCTCCAGCGCTGGGTATCTGACGCGACACCGTCAAGCTCACGGTGCACAAAGCGCAGGGCCTCATGCACCGAGTCCAGGCTCGCCGCGATGCGCGCCTGCCTGTCGGCGATCATGCCTACTGGTCTTCAGTCGCAGGCGCCGCAGCCTTGCGGAAATCCCATCCCGTTTCCGCCGCCACATAGGTCAGCGCCGCATAGACAGCGACATTCTGCCGGAACGCCTCAGGATCGATCTTGTCAAACGTGTCATCCGGGGTGTGATGCAGGTCAAAATAGTCGGTTCCGTCCTGGTCTGCCGAGATGGCCGGCACCCCCGCGTTCCCGAGGACAGATACGTCTGAATCCCCCTTGGAACTGTTATCGCCCGGAACGACACCCAGCGGCGCCACAAGGTCCTGCATCGCCTTGGCATAGGCCATGGCACCCTCGCCAAACCCCGTTGTCAGGCGCCAGATGCGGCCCGCGCCGAAATCGCTCTCGGCAACAAGCACATGCTTGTCCAACTGATCCGCATGCGCCTCTCCATACGCCTTGCCACCAAACAGGCCGACTTCTTCCGAGCCGTAAAGCACAACCCGGATCGTCCGCTTCGGCTTGCCCGGCAATTGCTGAATCAGGTTCGCCGCCGCCACCACAATCCCGCACCCGGCCGCATCATCAATCGCGCCTGTCCCGAGGTCCCAACTATCGAGATGACAGCCGATCAGCACAATCTCTTCCTTCAGGCTCGAGCCTCCCACTTCGGCAATCACATTGCCTGACGCCGCCGAGTCAGCCGTATTGACCTGAATGTTCAGCTTCACCTCAACTGGCCCGCGCTCCAGAAGGCGCGCCAGCTGGTCAGCATCCGGTGCTGCAAGCGCTGCTGCAGGCAGCGCGCCGAGGGCTCCCTCACGCGCCATGCCGCCGGTGTGCGGCATGCGGTGCGAGTCGGTGCCTGCCGAACGGATCAGGCACGCAACCGCGCCAAGGTCTGCCGCCGCCTGCGCACAGCCGCTCCGTTTTCCCACAGCGTAGCCATAACCCGACCCATCCTGCGCCCGCACCATACGCTCATCGATGAATGCAATCTTGCCTTTCAGCGAGTCCGCAGGCGCCGCCTTCAGATCAGCAAGACTGGTGAAACGCACAACCCCCGCCTCAACACCGCCCTTGGCTGTCGATTTGGAGCCCCCCAGCGCTGTGATGGCCAGATTCTGCGGATTGGCGCCGGTGACTGAAGCCGTCTCGGTCACGCGCTCCCAATAGGGAATGTTGAAGTCCTCGATATAGGCCTGCTGGAAATTCAGGTCCTTCAGCTTGACCATCGCCCATTGCCGCGCGCGCCATTCGGCATCCGAGCCAGCCAGTCGCGGGCCGATCTCCGTTGTCAGGCTTTCAGTGAATTCCAGCCCCACATCATCCTTGAGCCCAGCCGCCATAAGGGCCTCGGCCTGCGCCTTTATCGCGGGGTCCAGCACGGCGGTGTCATCTGCGATAGCCGGCAGGGCGGTCAAAGCCGCCGCCAGAATGAGGGGGGTCAGGATATGTTTCATGGCGTCAGCTCCGGCTTGTCTGTCGGCAAACTATGCCAGAGCGCCGACCAATGAAACCCGCCTAGAGGCCTTCGGCTGTCTCTATCACCAGATCCACAGCGGGCCGCGTCTTGTAGCCTTCCTCGCGCAGTGTCTTCACGACATGACCGTCTGCATTGACGAACACGATGGCGGGATGCGGTATGCCCTCATAGCGAGACCCCGGCTTCACTTCCGTGTTCAGCAGGTTGAAGGCCTTGATCGCGGCAGACCCTTCATCGGAGAGCAATTCATATGTCAGGCCCTTATCGGCCTTATAGCCTGCAAGCGTTTCGACAGGGTCATAGGAGACTGCCACAAGCGTCCAGCCCGCCGCAGCAAGCGGCGCAGCAGCGGCCTCAAGATCCAGCAGCTGCTTCTTGCAATAGGGGCACCAGTCGGCTGAGCGCACGAAGGCAAACACCGTGCCTTTTGGTCCCGCCAGCGTTTCAAGCGTTTGCGTCTCGCCTGCGGTATCAACGAGGCTCACAGCCGGCGCTTCAGCACCGTTCGGCAGGCCAACCTGAGGCGTTTCTGCCCGAGCCTCGATGGCCATTTCGGCTTCAGCAGCCTTGGCATTCAGGGCCTCTTCCGACGGCTCCTGCCCACAGGCGGTCGCTGGCAGCAGGGCAAGTACGGAAACAAGGGACAAAGTGCGGATCATGGCGGCAATCTCCTCGGGACGCTTGTAGAGACGCTAGCCGCAAAGGCGGTCGCCTGCGAGCCGGATCAGACGCCGATCACGCGCCTTTGATCCGCCGCGCCCGCCATTCATCCGCGCTCTGGCCGTAGGCATCCAGCGTTAGGATGAGCGGCGCTGGCAACGTGACCTGACGCAACACGCGGCTGCCGAGCCGCTCTGCAACCCGTATCGAGCCAGCATTGGCCGGATCAATTGTATGGATCACCTCATCCCAGCCGAGAATGTCCACGGCATAGTCCACCGCTGCCGCAGCGCCCTCGCTCGCATAGCCCTTGCCCCACGCGGACCGCACAAGCCCCCAGCCCACTTCCGTTCCCGGCCAGCCATAAGGCCGCCACGGGCCGAGCCGGCCAACCCATTCGCCGGTCGCCTTCTCGATAACCGAGAACATCGAGAAGCCTTCAATGGTCCACGCACCCGTCATGGCGCACATCGACCGCCAGGTCAGCTCCGGCCCCTGAACGCCACCGAGATGGCGCATCACGTCCTCGTCGGCGTGAAATGCACACCATGAGTCAAAATCCTCCGCCCTTGGGGGGCGGAGGATCAGGCGTTCGGTTTCTATGGTTGGCCCAATGGCCATCATCCAGCTCCTAGGCGAGCGAGGCGTCGATATCCTTGCAGGCCTGAAGGAGGCCCTGCACGGACTCAACCGACTTGGCGAACATCGCCTTTTCATCATCGTTAAGATCGAACTCGACAACTTTCTCTGCGCCGCCGGCGCCGATCAGGGTCGGCACGCCGACATACATACCGTCAAGGCCGTACTGACCGTCGCAATAGGCGGCGACAGGCAGGACGCGCTTCTGGTCTTTCAGGTAGGCTTTCGCCATCGAGATGGCGCTTTCGGCAGGCGCATAATAGGCCGAACCGGTTTTCAGCAGCGCGACAATCTCGCCGCCGCCCTTGCGGGTGCGCTCGACGATACCATCGAGGTCTGCCTGGCTCATCCAGCCCTGCTTCACCAGTTCCGGAAGCGACAGGCCGCCAACGGTCGAGTGGCGCACCATCGGCACCATATCATCGCCATGGCCAGCAAGTGTCCAGGCGTGGATGTCAGCCACCGACACACCGGTCTTCTCGGACAGGAAGTAGGCAAAGCGCGACGAGTCCAGCACGCCAGCCATGCCGACAACTTTCTTCGTGTCGAAGCCTGAGAACTGCTGCAGCGCCCAGACCATGGCGTCAAGCGGGTTCGTGATACAGATGACAAAGGCGTTCGGGCAGTTGGCTTTGAGGCCTTCGCCGACCGACTTCATGACTTTCAGGTTGATGCCGAGCAGGTCGTCACGGCTCATGCCGGGCTTGCGGGCCACACCGGCCGTCACGATGCAGACGTCGGCATCCTTGATGTCGGCATAGTCGTTCGCGCCCTTGAGGCTGACCGACGAATTATAAACGGGGGTGGATTCTGCGAGGTCCAGCGACTTGCCTTGCGGCAGGCCTTCGGCGATGTCGAACATGACCACGTCGCCGAGCTCCTCGCGCGCTGCGATGTGGGCGAGCGTGCCGCCGATCATGCCGGAACCGATAAGGGCGATTTTCTTGCGGGCCATGGTGTTTCTCCTCGAAAAAAGGGCCTGGAAACAGGTTCGCGCGAGCCCTAGCCCACACGGCGCCAGCGTGCAATGCGGCGGATAAGCAAACGCCCCGCAAGGCTGGCTTGCGGGGCGTCCATTCTTGATCCTTCAGGATCCCGGATCAGTCGCGCGAGAGCAGCGACATTAGGATCGTGAACATGTTGTAGAACATGATGAAGAAGTTCAGGGCGCCCGAATTCGTCATCACGGCCAGCGAGCGGGTATCGCCTTCAAAGGCGAAATAGCTCTGCTTCAACTCTTGGGTCTGGAAGGCCACGAGGACACCCGAGATGCCCAGCACGCCGACCTGGATCAGCACTTCCATCATGCCCGAAGGCGGGAACAGGAAGCTGAGCAGCGAGATGCCGATGATGCCCCACAGCGCGAACACGGCGATGATGCCAATCGGGCGCAGGTTCATCTTGGTCATGTAGCCGAACAGGCTGAGCACGCCGAAGGCAGAGGCCGTCAGCAGGAACGCTTTCGTCATGATCAGGAAGTTGACGGTCATCGACGCGCCGCCGCGGGTCGTCACGCTGTTACCTGACATCGCCATGAGCACCCAGATCGACAGGCAGACGCCGAGCATGGAAACGATGGTCCAGTAAAGGATGCCGGTCGCGAGCGGCGACGGGTTCTTCATCAGGAAGGCAGAGCCGAAGATCAGAGCCAGCGGTCCGAACTGGAACACATAGAACAGCGGCGTCCCGAGCAGGAGCTGCGTCAGCCCCGGCACCAGGCCCGAGCCAACCACGAAGGCAATGGCGCCCGACAGGGCAATCCCGAGGGCAAGCTTCTGATAAACGCCCAACATGAAGGCACGCAGGCCAGCATCCACGGACATGTCCATCGAGTCGGCGCCGGTTCTTGGCGTGTAGGCCCGATTGAATTCGTTCATAGGTTTAATACCCTTCTGTTTTGGTTCCACGCGTAAACGCGCGCGTGTTACTTTTGAATATGGTGAAACTCATCAGCGACTGCAAGGAAAACCGGACATGATCCCTTGCCTTGTCCTCCAGCGGACGCTTGCCCTCCCGCCGAATACACCGCGCCATTTGCAGCATTATCGTAGAACAGAATGTCTTTACTTTATCATTGCTTATGGAGCGCAGGGATTCTCAAGTGAACGGGATTGAATCAGAGGCCTCTTCAAGACGACAGGTCTTCGTCTTTTGCATTGACTCAGATTAACCAAAGGGTAATTTTGCCGATCTGGTGTAGTTCCAACGGTTGGGGCACCAGAAAATCTAAGGGGATATATCATGGCAGACGCATCGGCTTACGCCGAAAACATCAAGAAATATGCGAGCGGCTACAATCAAGCCGCCGCAGAGAAGATCGTCGGACATCTTGGCATTGCACTACGCAATCGCGACAGTTCACTGGTCTCATGCTCGGATAGCGGCGAACTGGACCGCGTGCGAGAGCGCTGGTGCCGGGGCAAGCTCGGTCTGGCCCAAACCAAGGATGACCTCGACGCAGCGATGAAGGCCGTTTGCGACAAGTTGCAACCAGAAGGAAGCAACAAGTCTCGCGTGACATTCTATTATTTGCTCGCCGAGCATTTCGGAAAGCTGGACCATCTCGCCAGTTAAGCGGGATACCAGGGGCTGAAAAGGAACCCGGCTTGGTGGAGCCGGGTTTTCTTTTGCCTGCAATCCTGTTTGAGATGGCGCGATGTATCGCTTGTTCGCCGCTCTTCCTGTGCCCCCGGACATTACAACAGGCCTCAAAGCGCTTCAGAAAGGTCTGGTCGGCGCAAGCTGGAGACCTGAGCGCAATTTTCACATCACATTGCGCTTCTTCGGTGATCTCACGCACGAGCATGCCCGCGACCTTGATGATATGCTGGGGGAAATCCGCGCGCCGGAGATGGAGCTTCGGCTAGAAGGGGTTGGCTGGTTCGGGCGGCGCGAGCCGAGTGCTGTCTGGGCACGGGTGCGAGAGACTGACGAGCTACGCGCCCTTTCAGGTCAGTGCGAGCGGGCGGCCCGGCGCCTCGGCCTGTCACCAGACCGCCGCCCCTTCCTGCCTCATGTCACGTTGGCTTACCTGCACGGGGCAACGCCGGAAGAAGTGACGGCATGGGCGCAGCCGCGTCACGCCTATTGCAGTGAGGCCTTCTGGGCAGACAGTTTCCACCTTTATTCCAGCCATTCCGGTAAAGGGCCAAGCCGGTATGTGGCGGAAGCCGACTATGTTCTCGGAGCCAGCGGCTGAAGGGCGTAGAGCGTTTCGCCATCACCGGCCCGGCGGATAACCTTCAGGCCATCAGGAATAATCCCCGCGTTAAGCCCATCAGCGAAGTCGCCGGGAGATTCATCTGCAAGCATCCGCAACTCGGCATGTCCGGGACATGCCAGAATATAATCCACCCCTGCTTCCCGCATAAGGCCAGACGCCTCTTCTGCCGGTGACGTAAAGATATTGAGTGCCGCTTCGATGCCGGCAGCGTTGCGGTGATAGTGTCCATGGAGGGCACTCTGCCGAGTGTATCGCAACATATCCGGCGCCACATCGGCGACTGAGAGCACGCGGCCGACAGGCAATTCATCCAGCGCCGCGAGCATGCCAGGACTGGCGCACGCCGAGGCGCCATTACCATTATCCACAAGTTCACCTGGCGGCGTGCGAAACATCCTGCCGGGCGCGCCCCAGACCAAAGGCAGGGACACTGCGAGGGCCAGCAGGTAAGCGGCGCTTCGCTCCCCGTCCTCTCGTGTCGCGAAAAGGCCCGCCACCCATGCCCCCAATGGCAGGATCGCGAAGACATGTCCGAACGAATAGAACCGCACTTGCTGTAACGTAAGCAGCAGATCCACGGCCAGCAAAGCGACAAACAGCAAGTGGGCGCGACGCTGCACCCCTCGCCATACGCGCCATATCGATACGATGAGGGCGACCAGCGACACCCCGACCATGAAAGGTACTTCCTGCGCCATACTCGGCCTGACGGTAAAAAGGGGTCGCGCCTCGTCCACTTTTTCCAGCCAGAGTGTGCGGACAATCGGCGGTAAGCCATCCAGCGGATTTGCAAGGCATTGCGGCGCCTGCGCCGTCAGCAACAGTCCGCACACCAGACCAAGCGCGCCGAGACTGGCGAGACGCCAGGCGAAAGGCTTCTCCGACAAGACCGCAACCACAATGGCAAGGCCTGCGCCGCCCGAAACGGCTGCCGATAGGGTCACCAGCGAAAGCGCGTCACAATGCACAATGCCGTAATTGGCAGGAGCCACGGAAGCCGCGAAGAACAGGGCCGTCAGAGCCGCAAAGCTTGCCCCGAAGGCTATGACGCCCCGGCGCGCAGGTGCTCCGGCAAAAGCCCAGTCCAGCGCATGGAAGGCGCAGAAAATGCCTACAAACGGATAGACTTCCGCACCGACGGCAGTGGAAGAGGCAAGCGCCGCGCCGACGATTGCCAGGCTCACCGGGCGCCTCTCGGGGTCCAGCGAAAATCCGGCGGCTATCGCCAGGAAACCAAGCTGAATATTGTGGTGGTCAATGCTGCCGCTCAGAAAGTTGGCGTTTCGGAACAGGACTGTCGCGGCAATGATGCATACAAAAGCCAGAACCACGCGCCCGCCCATGAAGCGCGCGCCCTTCATCAATCCCCAGACGACCAGCAAAACACTCAAGGGTGGCCAGACAAGACAGGCGATCTCCAGGGCCTTTTGCGATGGCAGGAATATGTCGAGCCCTGATTTGATAATAAGGATCGGTACGTCAGCAAGCCGTGACCAGTGTATCGCCGTGCCACCTTCCAGACCGAGCCGATCCTGGTGCAAATCGAACCATCCCTGCCCTTTCAGGAAATCCTGAATCTGGACAAGCCGCATCGCATTGTCAGCCTCCATGGCAGACGCCGACATGTGTCCCGACAAGGCGCTCATCACCAAAAGTGAGGCAACCATCAGCACACCAAACCCAACCGCGATCCAGCGGTCTGGCGTCATCGAGATGGCCGGTCGTCGCATATCGTCCCCCGCGCAGCATGCGTGAAAGAGGACCTTAACCCTTGCCTGTGTAGAAATGACTAAATTCGGAAAGTGGCCCGCGTGTGACTGACAGTGCTTTCGACAATCTCAGTATAGCCGTGACGCTGCCCTGTTATAATGAAGGGCAGTCGATCGCAGCTGTTGTCATCGGCTTTCGCAAGGCTCTGCCGGGCGCAAGAATATACGTGTACGACAATAATTCTTCAGACAACACATCCGAGCAGGCTGCGATGGCGGGAGCCACCGTTGTCCCGTCACGCCGACAGGGCAAGGGCAACGTCGTGCGCCAGATGTTTGCCGACATCGACGCCGACATATACATCATGGCCGATGGCGACGGCACTTATGATCCCACCGCAGCGCCGCGCATGATACAGGTCTTGCTCGAAGACAATGCCGACATGGTCGTCGGCACGCGCCGCCATATCAAACAGGATGCAGGACGTAGCGGTCACGCCTTTGGAAACCGTGTGTTCAACGCGGCCTACAAAGCGCTGTTCGGCAACGAGTTCACGGACATTTTCTCAGGGTACCGCGCCTTTACCCGTCGGTTCGCAAAAAGTTTTCCAGCGTCGTCGACCGGTTTCGAAATCGAAACCGAAATGTCGGTTCACGCATCTGTCCTCCGACTGCCAGTCTCCGAAGTCGAATTCGATTACGGTCGCCGCATGGAAGGCTCGCACAGCAAGCTCTCCACCTTCCGGGATGGCTTCCGCATCTTGCGTATGATGGGTATGCTGATGAAGGAGACGCGGCCGTTCCTTTTCTTCAGCTATATCGCCGTCTTCATTTTGGCGGCCTCGATCTTCCTGATGGCACCGGTTGTCCGCGACTATTTCGAGACCGGACTTGTTGACCGCATACCGACCTGGATGCTGGCCATGACCCTGCTACTGGGCTCAATGATGACGTTCATCGCGGGTGTTATCCTGGACTCTGTCGCCCGAGGCCGGGCTGAACAGAAACGCATACACTATCTCTCGATGGCGCCATCGCGCGGCGAACGATACCACGCAGGGACAACGCCGCTTATCGAGCGCCGTCAGCCAGCCGGTCACCACACCGTATCTGACACGAGCAAGGCCAAGGCACAATGAGCGCCATCAAGGCCCTGTCAGCGCCCGTCTATGGTCTGCTCGTTCTGACGCCCATGACAATTGCGTTCGGTCAGGTTCTCTTCAAAATGACAGGCGCAAAGCTCGCGGAAGGGCCTGACACGCCCTTCTATTCCATCCTTTTCAACCCGGTCTTCATTGTCGCGGTCTTCCTCTATGGCGTTGCGACGCTAGCCTGGGTCTATGTCCTGAAAATGGTTCCGCTATCGATGGCCTATTCCTTCATGGCGTTGACCTTCGTACTGGTCCCGCTGATGGCCGCATTTTTCCTGAAAGAACCGCTGACCCTGAAATATGCGATCGGCGCCTGCCTGATCATCGCCGGACTGTTCGTCGTCCAGTCCTGAACCGAGCGGGCGAATTCCAAGGATTTTGGGGAATGGTGCCGCTAAGGTGACTTGAACACCTGACCCCCGCATTACGAATAGGTTTTTTTTCCTATGCGCAAGTTTGCGGACCTCTGCGGAGGCGTGATATTTTACAACTAAAACAAAGTGTTATAAGATATTAATGTCTGCGCGCGTTTGACTGCATTTGCGCACAAAAGCGCCGCCCGTGCGGACATGGTGCGAGCACGAAACAGCCGCATGCAGATGAAAATATGGGAGGTATGAGCCGTAATATGTCGCCACGAAAACACAAGCTCACTCAGAATTTTATCGACTCAGTCGAACCAGAAGACAAGCGCTTTATCATTTGGGACACCGAGATCGCCGCTTTCGGTCTCCGGGTGATGCCAACAGGCGTGAAGTCCTTCATCATCCGGTATCGTATCGGCCAGGGGCGTCTGGCGCGCGAGCGCATGGTTACCCTCGGTAAGACGACTGACCTTCGGTGTGAAGCGGCACGAAGCAAGGCTAAGGACTTCCGGTCCGAGGCCCGCATCGGCCTCGATCCCGAAGCCGAACGCCGGCGCGACGAACTCGGCATCATGAAAGTGTCAGCCCTCATTGAGTTGTGGGGAAAGGAAGCCGCGCCTTTCAATCGCCGAACAGGCGCACCCCGCAAGTCGCAAAGGTACAATGACGACATCCGGCTGTTGCGGGTCCACGTGAACCCCATTCTCGGCAAGATGCCGATTACCGAGGTCAAGAAGCACGACATCGTTCGTCTGCGCGACGGGATCGCGACTGGCGCTACAGCCAAGAAGCGGAAAACGAAATCTCGTGGTATTCAGGAAGTCAAAGGCGGTATGGGCACCGCGCGTCGTACGATCGCGATGCTCAAGAGCGTCTTCGCCTATGCCCTGGATCTCGAACTCCTGGAAAAGAACCCCTGCCACGGTGTCCGCATTCCCCCCGGTGTGCAGCGTGAGCGATATCTCACTCAAGCTGAGGCACAACGGCTGGGAGAAGTCCTTTCCTCGTTCGAGGCGCGCGGCGAGGCGGCAAGCGCCATCCGCATCATTCGCCTCTTGTCCCTGACCGGCGCTCGCCGGGGCGAGATCATGGAACTGAGATGGTCCGAGATTGATTTCGAGCGCGGCTTCCTTCGGCTAGATGCCACGAAATCCGGCAAGTCTATCCGACCCATCTCAGGCGCGGCTCAAAAGCTTCTGTCTGAAGCGCCGCGCGTTCATGAAACCTGGGTTTTTCCGGATGCAAAAGGCACGGGCCCCTATCAGGGCCTCCCCAAGATCTGGCGCGAGGTGCGCGAGGCTGCCGGTCTGGAAGATTTTCGCATGCACGACCTGCGGCACAGCTTTGCCAGCTTCGGTGCAGCCAACGGGCTGTCACTCCCCATCATCGGCGCCCTGCTCGGCCACAAGAATACATCGACCACTCAGCGCTACGCACACCTTACCGACATCGCAGCAAGACAAGCGGCCAATGATGTATCGGACATGGTGGCAGCCGCATTGGGTGTTTCGACAGGATGAGTTGGCCCATGGAATGATTGGCTCGAATTCGCACAATTTTTATGTGTTTTTCGACGAATTAACTTCCTATGAGGCCATTATCGACGATCGATTGCGGTTTTCGATGTTATCGAGTAATTATTCTTTTTCGACGATACTGCAAAACTCATAGTATATTTCGACGATAACAAGAGTTTTTCGACGCATGGCCTTCCTTTCCGACTCTCCTGCCAGCTTCCAGGGCGAACTGCTCCCGGAAAACTCCCGCCTGATTGGATGGGCCGCCCTCGTGCATGGCCTTGGGATTGATGCACCTGTACGTGACCCCGCCTGCGTTTCGACAGCCCATATCAGCGGAAGTCAGCGGTCCGAAGGAATCTGGCGGCTATTCGACAAGCGATATCATCCGGGCGACAAGCCGATCGCCCACATGCTGTTTGCGCTCCGCAATGAAACATTCGACCTGCTGATTCTGAAGCGCGCATTCGATGCCCTCGGCCCGGAACCCCTTGAAGCCTATATTGCAAACACGCCAACAGGCGTATTTGCCCGCAGGCTCTGGTTCTTCTACGAAGAGTTCACAGGCCGGAAACTGAATATCCCCGACGCGCCAAACATCGCGGCGATCGATGCGCTTGATCCCGATGACTATATTACCCTTGATTCTCCGCATCTTTCACAGCGCCACCGCGTCAGGGACAATCTTCTGGGCGGCAAAGGTTTCTGCCCGATCGTGCGCCGAACCGAAGCCCTGCAAGGCTTCATTGCCAGCGGCCTTGCACAGGCGGCGCAGAAAACCGTGGGCCAGACTGGCGCACATCTGATTTCCCGAGCCGCCAGCTTCATGCTGCTGGCAGACAGTCAGGCGACTTTTGCAATCGAGGGCGAACGGCCCCCGCGCAATCGCCTTGAGCGCTGGGCGAACGCCATCAAGGAAGCCGGCAAGCGCCCATTGAACCAGACGGAAATCTATCGGCTACACAATATTCTGCTGGGCGATGACCGATTTACCTCGGTCGGTTATCGGACTGCCGGAGTGTTTCTGGGTGAACGCGACCACAATCAGGACCCATTGCCCGAATTCATCGGCGCGAGACCGGACGATCTGACGGACCTGATGCTGGCATGGAATACTTGCAACAATCGGTTACGCGTGACGAAGGTCGATGCAGTCATTCAAGCGGCCGTTATTGCGTTCGGCTTTGTCTATATACACCCGCTCGAAGACGGAAACGGGCGCCTTCACCGCTGCCTGATCCATCATGTTCTGGCCGAACGTAAATTTGCCCCTGCGGGCATGGTGTTTCCGGTCTCCAGCGTCATGCTCGACCGGATCGACGAATACAGGGCAACGCTGCAAGCCCACTCCGCTGCGTTGATGCCATTCATCGATTGGCGCGCTACGCCTGAGCGCAATGTCGAAGTTCTCAATGACACGGGCGATCTCTATCGCTACTTCGACGCAACAGACGTGGCTGAGTTCTTGTATGCCTGCGTCCAGCGAACCATCAAGACCGATCTCCCAAAGGAAATCGCCTATCTTCGAGCCCATGATGACGCCGAACGTAATATCATGAACCGTGTCGAAATGCCGGACCGTCTGGCCAAGGATTTCATCATGTTCGTTCGGCAGAACAACGGCCATCTGTCCAAGGCGAGACGTACAGGCGCTTTCGCCAGTATGGCCGATGCAGAAGTCGCCGAACTGGAGGAAATCGTACAAGTCGCATTCGCGGACTATCCTGCAGCCGCATACGATTGATCCCGTCAAAAAAGGGCCGAGACGGCCCTTTTGGCATCAATCGTGCTTCGGCAAGGCTCTACACTGATGGAGTCGGCCATTCCGAAACTCGCACTGTCACTTTCCGAAGAAGCCCGGTTTTCCCGGCTCGCAGAGCCGGCAGAATTGCTTGAATCGCTGAATGTGGGAATCAGCGGCGACAGGGTGATGCAGCTTCTTGTGTCTGACCTCTTTCTCGGCGTGTTCGATCCACCCGATATCGAGCCTGTGCATTCCCGGTATGGGCACGCGCGGTTCCGAAACGCGCAGACAATCGCAATTCCTGACCTGTCTGTGTTCGATGCAAGATTGCTCTGTGTCCGCTCCAGCGGGATGGCCGATTTCGACTACAGATATGGGACAAGCCGGGATGTCGCTCTGACGCTACATCAAGTCGGGGCGCTTCCGATGGACACGCCCAAGCATTTGACCAGGGAAGCGGCCGCAGAAGTCTGCGCTGCTCTGGCTACTCTCCCAATAGAGCAATTCAGCGAAACTGCGCGCAACTTGCTCGATGACGTTCTGATTGAGCGGAACCGCCTCATGCACTGGTTCGAGATCGCAGGCCTGATGTCCGCGCCAGAGCACCATGCCAGCCGCCAGATGCCCGAATACGAGACTGCCGCCAACTGCAACGAGCCACTACGAGCAGTACCCTTCATAGGGTCAAGCCCGCTTCCGGTCCGCGGGCGGCCGAATTCCGACCTCTGGCCGCGAATCCAGGAACTTGTAATCGAGCTTCACCAAGCCAACCCTGATAGATACAACAATGAACTCGCCTCGACCGTGCACGCGACACTCGCTCATGAATTTCCTGACCGGGAGATTCTTGCACTCTCGACGATTGTCCGACAAATGAAGTTGCTTCGGGATACAGCGAAGGCCATTGTCGACGAGAGATTTTCTTTGACACGCAATGATCCGTAGGCTGCCTCTCGCATTGCGCGAGTCTTCGGACACCACCTCCCCGCCCCGGGCGAACAATTGTCGATATATGCGCATGTGCGCTTGATATTGATCGATATCTTTCGCTTTTTTGCCTTCAAAATCCGTGCTGGCCTTCTCCTTATTCGCAACGAGAGGAGTAGCGTTCATGTCCAGCCACAATCACAACTTTCCCGATCTGGAAGAGATACTCCAGGACAATCCCGGCTGGCTTGACGAGGCCATCGATACTCCCTCCGTCAGTCAGTTGACGGGCGTTCCCATCTGCACCCTGACTACCTGGCGCAGTCGAGGCGGCGGACCACGTTTCTTGAAACTCGGCAAGAGTGTGCGCTACCGCCGCCGCGCCGTCCTGTCCTGGATGTCGGATTGCGAGGTACCATATGTCGACCGCGACGGGGTGATCCATGACTGAACCAACCCGTCCCTTGTCGATCCGACTTGCAGTCAAGGACATCGACCATCTCGCTGAACGCGCTCGCCGCATTTCCGGTACGCCGACCGGCGTTGCTCGCGAGCTCATCCTGTCCGGCCTGACCGACGGCGATCCGTTCACGCAGGCCCAACGGCTCCTCAAAATCGAACGACGACTGGCGGTGCTGTCTCAGGATCTTCGAGGAATGATGGCCGCAGCCGATGGGCATTCCCACTCACTCGGACAGATTGAAGCCATGTTCGACGCGCTGCTCAAAGCGCTCGGCGGCGAGGTCGAACCTATGGAGGCACGTCATGCCTAGTATCAGAAAGTCGCTTGCCGGTGTTGGGTGCATTCTGGCCTTGGCGACATGGGGCTTCCACGAACTTGCATTCCTGAGGATCACGCCGACTTATCCGCTTCCATCCGGTGAAATCATTGCGCTTCATCCCAACTATATGACCGGATGCGGGAAGGCAGAATTGTTTGCCCGTCTTGGCGTGGACGAAGCGAAAGACCAGCAGGCATACTGTGATGAAGTCCTGGGCTCAGCAGGCATTCGCGGGGCGGTCCATTTGCGATGGATGGTGTTTGCGGCTGGGGTTCTTGCGTCCCTGCTGCTCTTTGCTTGCGCGCTGATCGCCCTTCGCATCGAAAAATCAGCGCCCAAAGTCGTACGCGGTCCCGTGCGCCTGACCGGAAGAAAAGCATACGCCGCGATAAGAAAGACAAGCAGAAAGGAGATCAGGCAGACCGGCGCGGGGATCGACTTCCCGCCCGGCCTCGCGATGAGCCGAGACCGGGAATCGCGTCACTGCCTGATATCTGGGTCTGTGGGCTCCGGCAAAACCCAGACCATCCAGCACATGATCCTGGAAGCCATGCGCTGGGGCGACAAGATGCTCATCCTCGACACCAAGGGGGACATGACCGAACGCTTGCCGGGCGAGATCACGCTGATTGCACCGCAGGACAAGCGATCAGCGGTCTGGGATATCTCAGCCGATTGCGTCACCAAGCAGGATGCGCGGGAGCTGGCGGCCCGGTTCATCCCGAAAAGCAGCGACCCGATGTGGGCAGAGGCTGCCCGCGAGCTGCTCGTTGCCTGTATCGTCAGCCTCCAGCGGGAAATGCCCGCCACCTGGTCGTGGGGCGATCTTCATGCCCGCGCTCTGCTGAGTGCTGAGGCGTTGAAAGACATGGCACTCATCCATCATCCGGCCGCCGCGCATATGATCGGCGATCCGGCCAGCAAGACGGCCATGTCCATCCTGACCACATTCAAGGCACATATCCATGTGCTGGAAGCAATGGCAGAAGCCTGGAGCGCAGAGGATCAGGACAAGTTCAGCGCGGCGAACTGGCTGACAGACCCCCACGCCACCAATCCTGTCATCCTGCAACGCGATGGCCGCTACCCCCAGCTGACCAATGCCTGGATCGGCGGGCTGGTCAGCCTGTTGTCATCGCATGTCTGCAGTCCTGCATTCAGCGAAAGCAGCCAGCGCCGCATCTGGCTCTTCCTTGACGAGTTTCCGCAACTCGAAGCGATGGACGACCTGGCTTCCCTGCTGGACCTCGGGCGATCAAAGGGCGTGTGCGTGGTGCCGGCCGCGCAGGACACATCCCAGATCCGTATCAAGTATGGCCGCGACCGGACCAATGCCTGGCTGTCGATGATTGGCACCCACATCATCGGCCGCATGAATCCGGGCGAAGGGGCCGAGGACATCAGCCGGGCCATCGGCATGCAGGAGTTGGAGCGCGAAGTGCGCAGCAAGACGCATTCGGCTGGCAACAGTTCGGTCAATGTCGCCGTCGAACGTTCGTTACGGCCGGTTATGACGCCGAGCGAGCTTTCGTCGCGCCTTGGACGAAAAGGGCGCAAGGTCCGAATGCTGGTGCTGGGCTTCGGTGAAAATGTTCACGAAGTCGATCTGCCGATCACTGTCCTTCCGCCTCAACGTCCCGCCAACGTGCCAGCTGACTGGACCCGGCCAGATCACGCACCTCTGGGCACCCATCCCGCGCCTGCGCGCCCTGCCTCACCGATCCAGCGCCCGCAAAACGCGGGCCTGCTCTCGGCAGACGACATCGCCCGTATCCGCAAGCCGAAACCAGGAAATTTGAACTGATGGTCGCCTCCATCTCGGCCCGGAAATCGGTTGGGGCTGCTGTCAGTTATTTCAAGCACATGGCCCATGACGAATACTATACCGGCCAGGGCGAGGCCGAAGCGGAAGCAGACGGCGAATGGGACGGGCGGGGCGCGGAACGCCTCGCCCTGGAGGGGCCGGTCTCGAAGGCTGACTTCGAGGCGGCCCTTAACGGCATCGACCCGAGGACCGGCGAGCGCCTCACTCAGATTGGAAAGTCGAACGCACCTGGCTGGGACATGACGTTCTCGGCCCCAAAATCGGTTTCGGTCATGTGGGCGCTTTCGTCGCCAGTGGACCGCAAGGCAATCGAAGCCGCGCACCGCCAGGCCGTTCATGCCGCCACCACGCATCTTGAAGATCATCACGCGTTCACCCGGCGCGGCAAGGGCGGCTCGGTCCGCGAACCCGTGGCAGGGCTCACCATCGCCCGGTTCCACCACGAAACCAGCCGGGACCTCGATCCCCAGCTCCACACACACGCGTTCATCTTCAACACCGCCCCGCGCCGGGACGGAACCTGGGGTAGTGTTGTCAGCCGCGACCTCTACAAGGCCCAGAAGGAAGCTGGCGCAGTCTACCGCGAACACTTGGCCAACCGGCTCGAACGCGACGGCCATGCCGTCGAGCGCCATGGCACCTCCTTCAGACTTAAATGCATCCCCCGCGTCATCGAGCGCGCCTTTTCGAAGCGCAGGCAGGCGATCGAACAGGCGGCTGATGTATACGGCTACCGGACTCCCAAGGGCATGGAACTCGCAGCGCTGCGCACAAGGCAAGCCAAGCGCCCACGGGAGCGTACGGCGCTGTTCCAGGCCTGGCAGGCAGAGGCCAGAACGCTCGGCTTCGATCTCGCCAAGGCGCGCCAGCAGCAATTACAAACAGCGCCCCAACAACAACAAACGCCCGAACCGGGCATTGGCAATGCCACCAAATCCGCAAGCCGCGTCTTTACTTCAGCGAGACAAATGCTCACCGCAATCACCGCCGTCTCGCGCGCGTCAACAGGCATGCCGGGCATCGCGGTAAACCTGCGTCAGAGACGGATTGAGCGCGAACGTGAAGCAGAATAGCAGACGGGATTACCTGCGCTCAGAATAGATTTGCCGGATGGCTCAGCGGCGCGGAAACGGGATGATCCTGGCGTCATCAAGAAAAGCCTCCATCCCCTCTTCGGCAATCGTCCGTTCGAATTCCTCGAAGGCGGCTTCGTCGCTATCGAACGGATCATCCCACACAATCGAAGTCCCGTTCTGGTTCACCACTTCTAGAGTCCATTCATCTCCGTGCTCCAGACGCACGATGCACAATTCCACCGTCATTCCATTGCGCGTCACCCGGCCATTCCGGGGCGAGAAGACAAGGTTGGGATCGCGTTCCATGAGGATTCTCCAAGCTGGCCGGGGGGCTTTCCGCACGCTCCTAAATAGCTCGCCCGTTCCCGTCGCGAAACCTGAAAATGTGCTGCTTCGCATTGTACACGGCGGCAGGCCCAATTGCGACGGTCACTTTGCGCCTAACCGGCACGCTCTGTAATCGCCGTGTACACCTTTCGTGTACAGGCCAAGCGGGCGAATTTCCCTTTTGCAGTGGGTGTTTCAGACAAAATCACTCGCGATTTGTCAGCATCGAAGGTGCATGGGGTGTGACACCCACTTCTACAATTTTCCGTAGCGCTCCTCGATTTGTTACTTGAACCTATTACCCGTCATGGTGAGCGCAGAGGTGAGTTCACAAATGCCGCGCCCTGAAGCATATACAGTTTACAAGCCTGATTTCAGGGAGGTTGCGAGTGCGCAGCGACCGGACGCTCAAACAACATTTTTCCGAAGAAAAATCAAAGATGCGCGGTCGGCAACCAAAAGTTTCGCTTTTGAAAGCCTTCAAGGAAGGTTAAAAGTTGGTTATCAGCCAACATGGAGCCATCCCACATGCCTCACAAACTAATCGCTCTCGCCCTGATTTGTGCGGCAGTCGGCCACGTAGCGAACGCGCAAGCAGCAGACAGGGCACAACAAATGCAGCGCGTCGTCGACGGCCTCAACTCTCCGGATCCAGTGACAAGGATGGTGACTCTCGAAGATGCGCTTGCAAACGGGGACAAGAACCTCAAGCAAATCGCAATCTCTACGGCCCTCGCTAGTTCGGACCAGACCGTCCGGACCGCAGCCGTTGAGGCCGCATTTTCGCAAAAACCTTCGTTCGTTATTGAGTTCGTGGCGGGTCCCGAAGGCAAAATGGACTATTGGGAATCGACTGGTGGTTCAATTGAAGTCCAGATCAAGGATTTTAACAAAGATACCGGCACATTCATGGGCACGACGCCTTATGCGACCTCGCGCGACAAACAACGTGTATACAAACTAGGAGCCATTTCGGGTGATCGAATTTCCTTTGATGTAAGCGTAGGGGGGTTTGCAGGAGATAATTGCCGCGGCAGCGTGAGCGCAAAGGATGGAGGTACACTAATGAAAGGTACGATGTCCTGCGATGATATCCCATACGATATTCAAGTTGATCTCCTTCGCTAGCTAATTGATCATGGAGCGCGCGTCGATGAAAACCTTGGCGTTGTTGGTGGCAACGTTGATCGTTGTAGCTCGTGCCAGCGCACAGAGCGCTATCGTTGCGCCGATCGAAGAGGATTTCGCACCCTCAGTTTCCGTTTCCGGCAACCTCTTCGTCGGCATGATCCAAGGTACATTTGACGGAGCGACCGAGCTGAACAGACTGCGCATTCCCAACTTTTCGTCTCACGCCAGCACAGGATGCCTAGTCGCTAAAACGCGCGACGGACAGTTCTGGGCGCGAAGCAAATTCGATCTGCCGGCCGGACGGGACAAATCATTCGCGTTCAATCCCGAAGGAGGCTGGAAACACGACGAGGAACTTGTGGACTACCAGTTGTCTGATTTTGCCTTGATCATCCGAATGGGTGACGATTGCCTGATGGATCCCGAAGCACCAGCGATTCCAGCCCGGTTCAGTGGGGGGAGCGATTCACAAATCACTCTCATGATCAACTCGCAACGCGCGATTAGTGGGAAAGCAAGGCTCACTCTGGTGTCGGGCGAAGTGTCCGAAGCTTCATGTGCCAGATCAGTCACCTCCAATGTGCGGTCAACGGCATTCGATATGACGTGCGTGTTTGCCGTTGATGCCAAAGCGATCGGTCAAGGCGAGATCGAACTGTCACGTCGAATGCGGACGGGATCTCGAACCGATCGGATCACCGTATACCTGCCCGATGCCAATTCCTGAGCGAGCCAATGTCAGAAGACGTTGACCGTTCCGCCGCCACTGACAAATTCGAGGGGCCGGGTTTGCTGAGCTGGATCAGCTTCATTTTCGCTATTGGCTTTGCGGGATTACTCGTAGGTCTTGTGTTGACGCTCGACTCCCCGAGCGTTCTTGTTTCCGGCGAACTGGAAACAGAGTCGGCAGAGATCAGAGTGCTCAACCCGGATCAAATGATCCTGGAAATTCCACTTGCCTCGACCGTCATGGAGGGAAGCGACGTCTGCGCCTCGAATGTCCGAATAAGCGTGGAACGAGGCGCCGAAGTCTTTTTGACGCTTCAACCCGATGGTAGCCTCGTCGTCGCGACAGGAGGTGAAACAAACTGGTCGAGCGATTTGAGTTCCGCTCAAATCGTCGAGCCCGAGGGGGCGTATTTTCTTGTTGCATCCAGCAGTGAACAATGTGCCTGGCGGGGGACACTTCGTCTGCCCATTGTTGGTGAATTGACGGCGGGAATGACCGCTAGCGGCGAAATTTCACCGGCTGAGTTGCGTCCTCTGCTTTCGGGTCGATTGACCATTCATGGCCGCGCGACCGAACGTGTGTTCGGCTTCGTGCCACTTTCCTTGTTTGCCGCCTTTACACCCATTGAGCCAGGCAAGCTGTTCAATGCAGGCGCCTACAATATTCCGGCCGGATCTCGCCTTGAGGGCGGTTCCGCGCGTTTTGCCGGCTTCGCTGACGTTCAAATCGTCTCGCCGGAAACTGCCTTGCCGGGCGAAGGAATGATACTGCATGTTTCTACGAATGCACGTGAGCTGTCGATATTTGCGCCCTCACCGCGCCTTTCAAATCAAACCAAGGGCGGCGCACCGCCGACGCTTCTGGCAGACACAATATCGATGACGTTTGGCGCGAGGCTGGCGAACGATCCCAACCTGCATGTGATCTTTGGAGGAATTTCGGCGCTCATTCTCATCGTGGGCTTGCTTGGTCGCTTGCTTCCAAAGCGAAGAATTCAGGAATGACGTCGGTTTGGTCATCGAGAGCCGTCGGGTGCGCAGCCGTCTTCGGCGCATTTTTTGGCTTTGCGGCGGCAAACGCCGAAGCGGTCTTGGTCCAGTCGGGGCAGACACAAGGTCAAGGATGGGTATTTTCGCAGGAAAAGACCTGCTGGGTTGCAACGGCGGGCCATGTCGTTTCCGATAACGCGGGCGTCTTGATTGCCGGCAGGGAGGGGCAGCAAGCCGAGGGCGTTGAGATAAGGCGACATCCGGATCTCGATCTGGCTTTCGTGCGCATTGTCGGAACGTTGGCCACACATTGTCCGACTTCGTCTCTCGGGGACCGAGATTCGCGGCCAGAACTTCGGAAACTTCTGCAAGAGGGAAGAACCATCTCACTCGAAAAGCGGGTTGGTGGGGCGTCTGGTGACGGCGCGTTCGGTACAGACATCGTTCCGGTCGAGGTTGTTGCCATATCCGAGTCCGCAAGCACGTTCACCATACGGCCGCTTCGCGTGAGCGAAGACGCAATCGTACAAAGTGACAGTGGAAGTCCGATCAGAATGCGGGGCACCGGTGTTCTGGAAGCCGGGTTGCCTCTTGGCCTGGTGATCGCGGATCAGAGCAGCGTTGAATCTGGATATGTTGACGTGATCCGAATGGATGTTGTGCGGGCGAGTGCTCAATCCCTTCTGGTGCCGCGCTCAGCCGCGACACCGAACGAAGAAATGGTCACCTTCAGCATTTCAGAGTTCAGCGGTGACACGCCGTCATCCGAATGTGGACCATCGAACCTCATAAAGCCCGACCGTGGATGTGGTTGGCGCGCCGTCAAGGGAGAGACCTATCCTGCTCTGATCGTCGATCTGGGTGAGGCAAAGACGATCGATGGCGTCAGCCTCGAGTTTGCAGCCAATAGTGCACCATCCATGGTGATCTTGACTGATGTGTCAGACAACGCGGTCGGTACTGACCGACCATGCCGCGTTTCTGCGGCATCAACTATCGTTTCTTGTTCTCTGGGTAGTTGGAAACTCAGCCGATTGAAAATCGTGCTGGTCGGCAGCGTGACCGAGCTAAATTCGCTGTCGATCGTCGAGAAGCAATGAGTGAACTATGTGATCCGCGAAGTTCAGATTTTTACCAGTTAGGAGGCGATACATGATCAGATTGGCATTATTTGTTTTGGCGGCTTGTTTCGTCAACTCGGGCGCCACCGCTCAGAGCAGCTCGGAACGAGCAGCCATTCTCGAACGCATCGTGGATGGTCTAAATTCTCCCGATCCAGTCTCGCGGTTGATCACTCTGGAAGGCGCATTTGAATCCAAAGACCAAACGATCAGGCGGCTCGCTGCACAGACAGCTTTGTCGAGTTCAGACTACAATTTGCGGTCTGCAAGCTTGGAGTATCTTCTCGCCAGCAAACCATCATACCTCGTTACGCTCGATAGAGATTCCGAACACAAGAATGAAGTTTGGGACTTCGTCGGCGGTGTCATTGATGTCTCGGTTGTTGGGTTTGCAAAGGGGACAGGCGAGTTTTTGGCGGTTAGTTCCCATTCGGCGCTCGACCGCAAAAACTCAACGCAGATTGCCGGTCGAGGTAATCTTGCGGGAGATCGTTTGTCGTTCGCAGTGAATATCAAAGGTACAACCTACAACTCGACGCTCAATGAATGCAAAGCCGCAGGTGTTTTGCAGCCAACAGGCTCGATAGTTTCGGGTTCTTTGATATGCGGCCCGGAACGATACAATTTTTCGATGGACGTTCTGAGGTAGGGGACACATTGCCCAGAGACGACGCGAAGAAACCGAGTGGTTGGTGACGGCTCGGGCTGGAGTCGTCACCACCGATCTTACTTCTTGGGATTCCAGAGCAAAACGTACCGCCCCTTCTTGCCCTTCACCGGCGCCAAGTTCGCGTAGATCTTCCGCAGCCCGATCTGCGGGTCTGCGAGCGTGAGTGAGATGTATTCCCTGCCACTCGCCTTTGCCCGGACCACCCATCCGCCGCCGATCTCGGTTTCGATGTCGCCGGTGAAGATGCGGTAGTCCGGCTGGGCGGGCACTTTCTTGTCTGCGTTCTTCTCGATGCGGATGGGGGCGGTGAGGTTCATCATCGCGAGGGATCCGGAAAAGCCGGTCTTGGTTTCGCTGACATAGCCGAGTGCGTTTGCCATTGTGGTCTCCTGTTCGTTTGCGTTGTCTGCCGACTTCGAGGGACGCCTCGTCCCTGTCGACGCCGGACCGCAAGGACGGCGCGGCCCGTCCCTGAACCGGCACGGGCAAAGCGAAGCGGAGCACCGGCGGGGCGATGAATTTTGCTTCGCGGTGAATGCGCAAAAGCGCAGAGGAAAATTCTTCGCCCCGCCGGTTTCGGGACCGGGCCGCGCCGTCCAGGTCATACGGCAAGAGACAGGGACAGGACGGGCCAAAAGGCTGCCCGGCGAAAGGGAACACAAGGCAGCCCCGGGCGATCGCCGTCACTGGTTCCAGAGCACGTGCACTTCATCGAAGCCAAGCGTGATGGTGAACACATCGCCATTCAGTTCCAGATCGCGGCCCATGGCTTCCCAGTCGATATAGTATTGCAGCGCGTCAGGAATCTCCGGACCGTTCTCGCGTGTGATCTCTTCGGCAAAGTCGGCAAGGGAGCGATATTCGCCCGCATGATTGTCGAATGCGGCGCGGGCCTCGTCCAGGCTGTTCCCGAAATGGCCATATAGCCTGGCGCCAAGGCGCCCATGCTGCTCTATGAAATCGGCAAGCTCGCACACCGTGTCGAAACTCGCCCATTCCGAAATCGTGCATCCCTCGAACCCCTCATAGTCGTGAATCGCGTGCTCATCGGCGTCCGGTTCCGGCGAGGCGGCGAGCATCGCGCGAACCTCAGCTCGAACCTCGTCCGGCTCGGTCGCAGCGATCCATCGGCCATGCAGTCGCCCGCCATTATAGGCAGCAAGGCATGCCACATAGATCCGGGGGTGTTCTGCCCGGCAGGGCAATGTCGGTGCGGGTGTCGTGCTGGTGTCCATGTCATCCTCCTTCCCGCCCTGTCGCTTTTCCCGGCAAGACGGGATGGGGCGGCGGAAGACGCGTCAGCCAGAGCGCACTAGGACTGGCTGCAAGGGGAACAGGTAGGACGCCACACAGAAACAGACGGCCCTCAAAGCCCGCCCCCTTGCGGCCAGGCCGCGCGCTGGCATACGCGCCGTCCGCCCCGGACCGGCTTTCCGGAAATACACCCCAATGCCTGGGACACGACGCATCCGACGTCCGGATCGCGCCTACGACCCTCTCTGCCCCGCAGCGAGGAAGCGCAGGCGCGGCGATAAGCCGGTGAGCCCCCGCAGCGCGCCGCACAGCGGCGTGACCGGAGACGAGCCGGGCCGGAGACGGTGCTCATATCAGGCAGGCGGGCGTGATCGCCGGACGAAAGGTCGGTGTCTCGCTCGTCTGCCGGCCGAAGGTGTGCCGGGCGCAGTCCGGCAGCAGCAAGGCGATGTGCGCGCAGCCTCCGAACAGCCCCCTCGCCAGAGGGGCGTTCGCGTAAAACCGAAATCACGCGGAGTGCTCGTCGCGTATCCATCGCTCAACGTTCAGGATCGTTGCGTCGAGATCAGCCTTTATATCGCATTCCCAGACGATTCGAACCCTCCAGCCAAGCGCCTCCAACGCGGCAATATTGCGCCCGTCACGCTCTACATTCTTCGCGAATTTGTCCATCCAGAACTCGGCCCGCGTCGATGGCGTGGAAGCATATCTGCAGCCTGGATGTTGATGCCAGAAGCAACCATGCACAAAGACGACTGCATTCCATCGCGGCAGCACGATATCTGGTCGACCGGGCAGCTTGCGGTCGTGCAACCGGTAACGCAGACCTCGGGCGAAGAGTCCCTTTCGCAATTCGAGTTCGGGCCGGGTGTCCTTCCCCCCAATTCCGGCCATCATTCGGGACCGGACCTTCGAAGAAACTACATCAACCAACGAATTTCCATCCTGGCGCGACGCGCCGAATTGTATAGACTCCACAAAACGCTGGAGACCGCAAAAGTTGCCCGAACCATATCACGTCATCGATCTGTTTGCAGGACCGGGGGGGCTCGCAGAAGGATTCTGCGCATCAAGTTCGGAAGATGGAGCGCGTCGGTTCAAGATCGCGCTGTCCGTCGAAAAGGATCCGGCTGCTCACAAGACACTCCTGCTGAGGGCGTTTCTTCGCCAGTTCTCGGGCAGCTTTCCGGAAGAATACTACACTTGGCTGAACGGTGGGGGCGATCAACCCGACTGGAAGGCACTCTATCCAGATGAATGGGCGAGTGCCGTGGGAGAAGCGCAATGTCTCGAACTTGGCAAAAAGGCGGCCGATCGCGCCATCGACGCGCGGCTTGATACCATTGTCGCGCAAGCGGCCGACCGGTGCATCGTCATAGGCGGCCCTCCATGCCAGGCATATTCGCTGGCGGGCCGATCCCGGAACGGCGGCAACAAGGACTACAAGCCGGAGGAGGACCAGCGACACTTCCTGTATCGCGAATACATCAGGATTCTCGGACGCGTGAATCCGGCCCTGTTCGTGATGGAGAACGTCAAGGGGATCGTTTCCTCGAACGTCAACGGCAAGGCGATTGCATCGCAGATTCTCGACGACCTTCGCAATGCAGGCTCCAAGGGTATCGGCTATCGATTGGTATCGCTGGGCACCAAAGACACCCTGTTCGGAGAATCCGAAGACCTCTCGATGAAGGATTTCGTCGTGCGTGCCGAAGAGTGGGGACTGCCCCAGGCGAGGCACCGCGTGATCATTATCGGCATCCGAAACGATCTATGGAACGCGAACGCCAAGGTCGCGCTTGCGCAGCATGTGCCCGCCAGGTCTCGGGACGTTCTCAAGGGACTTCCCCACCTGAGATCGGGCCTCAGCAAGGAGGCCGACAGTCTCGACAACTGGCGCTCGGCTGTGGAAGCCGCCTATTTGGCGATTCTGCGCGAGACCAGGAAATCCGACCCGAAGGTCCATGACAAGGCCGCCGACCGGCTTGACTCCTTTCGCTCCCGGAATGCGGCCCTCGGCCGGATCGAGCAGGGTGTGCCTGGCGTTTCATCCCGCTGCCCTGGCGCGCTGGCGGAATGGATACTGGATCCCGATCTGCGGCGCACGCACAACCACGAAGCCAGAACGCACATACGCTCCGATCTTGGTCGATATCTCTTTGCCTCGCTTTTCGCGCTGGTACACAAGCGCTCCCCCAAAGCGGGCGAGTTCCCGAAGTCCCTGTCGCCACTGCATGAAAACTGGAATTCCGGCCACTTTTCCGACAGGTTCCGCGTACAGGTCTGGTCGCGCCCTTCCACGACGGTCACGAGCCACATATCCAAGGACGGGCACTATTTCATACATCCGGATCCGCTTCAGTGCAGAAGCCTGACGGTTCGGGAAGCCGCAAGACTCCAGACGTTTCCCGACAATTACGTATTCCTCGGAAACCGGACTCAGCAATATGTGCAGGTCGGGAATGCAGTCCCCCCGTTCCTCGCCCGAAACATCGCGGATGTCGTCTGGCGCCTCCTGGCCAGCGGCAATAGAGATCGCCGAAGCGGGCGCGACCTGCTCGTTTTAGAGGCCGGAAGCGAGGCCGCGTGACGTCGCAACAGGCTTCGACCAGCCCTGTGAAGACTTGCGCACGCTTTCGCGCGCCTGAGGCAGATGTTCAAGAATGGATATCCAGCACTCTGCCTTCTTTGCCCATTCGCTGACGTTGGATAGGCCACGCCCCGAACTCGTCAGTTTCCGATTGACCGTCTCCGACAGGCCGACAAGGATCGCCGTCAGCGAATCGGGAATCTGCTGTTTCTGCCACAACGCAGCGGTGTCTAGCGTCAGGTCCTCAGCATCAAGGGCGCGAGATAGTAGCGCATTTGCATAGTTCACGATGTTTGCGCGGTATCCGCCCTCATACCAGGACTGTGCAGAGACAATACGCTCACTGGATTTGAAGATGATTGCCCTGATCACGGCCTGCCGGAAATAGTCCTCGTCGAACCTTTCAGCGTGTTCCTTCCATTCCTCGCCGATGCGGACAGCATAGCGGGCGAAGTTCTTCTGGGCACCGAGATTCACGCGAACCGGGTCATCGTCCCAGATATTGTCGTACTTTGCGAGATCGGTCTTGCGCAGCAGCTGACTCTTCGGATTCTGCTGCAGGAATACCCGTTTGCCCCGTGCATCGAGTCGCGTCTGTTCCTCGGCATATTGCCCTCGAACGCGCTCGTAGTACCATCTGGTTTCCGTCTGCTGTCCGGCAGGCGCCGGAGCCCAGAGTCTTCTCGAAAATGATTCCATTCGAATGTGAAAAGGGTGATTGGCGAAGAAGTCTGCCGCATTGACCGTGTTCTGGGTATTCGCATATTGCGAAATCTTCGGCACGACTTCCTCGAATCTTGCCTCGTCAATCACGGTCAACTTCATCTGGACAAAGACCTTGGAAAGATCGGCACGATCCTTCCTGCGGGCGTGAAACAAGGACGCGGTCGTCTGTCCACCGTTCACGATCTGCAGGTCCTTTATTGTCCTGACCCGGTTCGTTCCACCATCCGAAACAACATCCAGGGCGGAAGCGGTCGCAGTGATTCCGTTATTGTAGGCGAAGATCATGCCCGGATCCCCGAGGATGGTGTCGCGAATACCGCGATTGGCCTTGTTGGTCGCCTGAAGAAAGGCACGGACATTCTGTTCGAGCAGTCTAGCCCCGTATCGCGCATACAAATCCGCCAGCACCGACCCTGGCAGCGCAAGCAGATAGGACTTGTAGATATCGCTTTCCAGATGCGCAGGCAGACAGGGAATTGGGCCTGCAGCAAAGGACTCGAAGTCGATTTCGATGGCTTCCTTCTGATTGCGAGACGTCCTGAGCCGGTGAAGGCGGCTCATGTCCCAGATATGAAGCGCGACTGGAATCTCGTCATCGTGCATCGACAGATCGATCGTGTCGAACCGGTCACTCAACTGGCGTTCCGAAAGCACGTAGAGCCTGACCCGTCCGAACTGGCGTCCGCGCTCGTGAATGGCCCGTGACACCGCATAGACTTCCGAAGTCTCTTCCAGTGAACGATGAAGTTCGCCCGACAGGGACCGCAAAAAGAAGGCTGTCAGGCGCTTCACGAAAGCCGTGACTTCAGTCCGCGTCAACGTCTCAAGGCCCGGTCTCTGGTTGAAGTCGGCGATGAAAAGGTCCAGCCCGTCGTCCGAATTGAACCCGAAACCATCTATCTGGACACCACGAACATTCGGAGAAATGCAGGTCTGCAGTTCCTCGATCTCGTCGCATTGCTCGAGCTCCCGGCCAAACGCATTCAGGAACTCGATCTTCTCGAAATCCTTGTTCGCCATAGCGGAGGCGAGAACTTCCTGACGAAATTCCTCGAACGTCTCTTCTATTGTTGTATCCGTCATAGGGCTGGTCCCGGTAGTTCTGCGACTCTGAAACCGGACAGCTGGACGAGGTCGAGCGTGTACTGGACGCCAGACACAGCGGTGGGCAGCTGCCGGGGCGTCAGCACCGGAAATTCTTCCGTGACGCCAAAGAAGTCGATGGCGCCCAGCCTGAACCTCGGCGCATCGTAGTAGGGAAGCTCGATGTAGCCGGCGGCACCGAGCCGGTCCTCGAACAGATCCAGGACCTCTGCGGGGAGGATCGATTTCAACGCCGTCACTACCTCGTTGAGTGAATGTCCAAGCTCCTCTTCTACAAGCTGCACAGCAGCGAGGAACACGGGAGCATCATCGACCTGGAGCTGGAACTCGGAGGAAATCCGGATCTTTGCTCCGCCCGATCCGCCCCACGACTTCACTTCTATCAACTGGTCCGCGAACCTGAAGTCCTGAGCAGCTCGCAAAGGCCCCACCCAGCCCGTCAGCGCGTCGGCTGCCGATCGGCCGTTGTCCGAAATCAGAAGCCCAAGAATCTCGAGCTCGGCGACAAGACCACGAATGCCATCTGTCGACAGCAGACGTCGCCCATCTCGCGCCAGGAAACGTTGCCATCGGTCTAGCCGCGATAGAAAGGACAGGACTGCCTGACGTTCCTCGGTGAGGTCCCCTATGCAGGCGGCGAGGTCTTCGCAAAGGGTTGCAAAGAGCTCCTCGTCCTTCGCCTCACGAAGCGCCACGATCAAACCGTACGAACCGGCCCCGGCAAACATGCGATGATCGAGAGTCAGACCCTGGATTTCGGGCAACCGCATCAGCAGATCCGCATGGTCGGACTTCATCTCCAGCATGAACGCGATATGTCCGTCCGCATGCCGGCCGACTGAGGTCCGGATCGGCGACACAGAACTTGTCAGCTTCCAGATGTAGTCAGCGCCGGGTGGCTGCAACTGGCTCCAGAGACCCCTCACGTCAAATCCTCGGAGTCGCTCATTACATCGTCGCGATCGTAGTCGTCCTCCTCGTCAGCCGAGTCGAAGCGCTCGCTTTCCAGCTGGTTCACCATCACGCGGTTGAGAACGTATTCCACCGTCGAGAAATCTCCGGTGGCAGGAAAACTCAGGCCGATTGCCGGCGCCCCGGACAGAAGCGACTTCTTGCCATGCACTTCCAGGGGATTCTCGAGATCGATCAGGTGAAGCATCAGCAATGGCGCGCCCCTGACACTCACATGGCGCGTATCCCTGTCGGTCCACTTGCTTCGCTTGCGGGAAGTGGCGACCTCAAGTGCCGCCTCCATTTCATTCTTGGACAGACCTGCACTCTCATCGCCCGTGCCTGCAACGCGCTGGTTGTTCGTCACGAAAAGACCGCCATCGATCTCCTTTAGCTTGTTTTCGCTCGTGCCCGCCGAACGTGTCTGATGCACCATCTGGAAATTGCCGAGCGAGGTCGAACAGCTTTCGCCATCCGCATTTTTCAAGGATACAAATGCAATGTCCCAGACCGGGAAGCGATCCTTGATCAGGGAAAGATACTTTCGGGCACTCATCACCCTCTCGGCACTTAGGGAGTGCACTTGGAAGTCTGCGAGAAAATCGTTGACGATGTCCGCCGGAATACCCCGCCAGACCCGGGATGAAGGCCGCTCTCCGCCTTCGACCTTCTGCCCTGCATGCTCGTCCAGGAGGCGGTCATGCAGATTCCTGAACAGTTCGATATTCGCTTCGTGTGGCTCGATCTTGCTCGAAAGAACATAGGTCTCGACAAGCTTGCCGTCATAGCTGACGCTGACCGTACGCGTTTCCGCAGCCCGCATCTTGTTCATCGCGGTGACTGTCAGGCTATCGGGATGCGATTCCACCATCAGTCCGAAAGTGCGAGGCGTCGCACCGGATCGATTCATCTCCTTGATGCGATCCCGCAATTCTTCGGAAGCCTCGGAAATGTGCGTGTACCAGCCGATCGAGTCCGCAGCCAGCCAGACGCGACACAGATCCTCATAGCCTGGTCGATACCCGAACCATCGCCCCATCTGCAACAGTGTGTCGTACATCTTGGTGTTGCGATACATGTAGCTGATCGTCAGCCCCTCGATCGTCAATCCACGCGACAGGCTCAAGCCGCCGATCGCGATCACGTTGAGCGCTTCCCCCCGGTCGGACGAATCCGCATAGTTCAGTCCGTCGGGCGACTTGCTGTTCACCACCGCCGTGATGATCGAGCGAATTGCATCCGGGAGGAGCTCCTGGACCGTCTTCCAGTCGACACCGGTGCTATCGTACTTCTCGGTTTCGAAGGTCGATCTGATTGAGGCCAGATGTGCGTTCTTCAGGGCAATATTGGCAGGCATGCCTGCGTTCGCCAGAATGGCGTTGCGCAGCTCATCAAGATAGACCGTGACCTGCCGATCGACTTCGCTCTGCACATCGACAAAACGCGACACGTTGATCAGCATCGAACAGTGCTTTGCGCCCTGTCCACGTGCCGTCCGGATGACGCGGGCCAGCAGGTAGGACCGGATTGCCTTCTTCAGCGATGGAGGCAATTCGGCAAACTCGTGCGTCTTTGCGTGCTTCAGAGGAATTATCGTCTCGCAGTCGTCGATGGCACTGACGTGCCGCGCTTTCGATTCATCTTCCAGGAACAGACGCTCCGCGCCAAAATAGTTGCTTGGTGCATCAAGGCAGTGAATGAAGTGCTCGGGGAACAGATCCTTCCGAGATTCCTCGTCATAGGCTTCGGGGTTTATAAAGATGTTGGCGAAGGGCGTGGCCGTGTAGCCGACATAGCAGCTCTTCCTGAACAGCCCGAGCAGGTTGCGGATGAGCCTGTTCGTGGTTGTCGGTTTAAGCTCGGGCTTGTTGGTGTTGATGGACGCATTGTCGGCCTCGTCGTCGATGAACAGCATCGGAATGTTGGCAATCTGCTTCTGTCCGGGCATGCGATTGAAATCTTCGAGCCACTTGTTCAGCGCCACGAGTGTCGATCGGTTCTTCTTGATCACGACGATGACCGGCTTGCTCCAGTCCTCCAGCCCGCCGCGTAACGAATTGGCGACGGCCTTCTTGAAATCGTCTGCGGTGGACGTCAGGGCGACCGGGCGCTGGTGATCGGGGTCAACCAGACCCACGCCGATCTTCGAGGTTCCTGTCTGCGCTTTCAGCTTCTCCTTTCGGGCCGGGTCACTGACTTCGCCGACAAAACCTTCGTCCACGCGCTCCTGTGTCTGACGCCGCAGATTGTTGTGGATTCCCGCAACCACGACGATGAACTTGTATCCGGCATCGGCAGCGCGTGCGACCAAGCCGAGATAGTTCGCCGTCTTGCCCGACTGGACGTGACCGATGACCAGTCCCCTCCTGTCCCAGCTGCCCTCGACCTCCGGATCCTGAAGGTAACCGACAAGTCGCCGCGTCACCATGCCGAGCGAGTCGGCGACGCGCGGAGGCCATCCATCCTGGCGGAGGAATTCGAGGTAGGAATCGGAATACTTCCACTCGATGGCACGATGCGACAACCAGTTCGGATCGTGAGCGGCATCCGGCCCGATGAGCGAAACGCCCTCGCCCATGCGATGGGAAATCTGCGCTCTGGCCTGAAGGACGATCGCCTCGACGTCCACAGTGAACCCGAAAAGGTCTGCAAGGCCCTTGGCTGTTGCTTCGAGCTCCTCGACCGTCGGCGGCACCAGCTGGCTTCCGAACCGACCGACAAGCGTCCTCAACACTTGTTGTGCTGCCGCATCATGGTTCATAACAGAACTCCAAGTCAGGTCGCATACAACTCAAGAGCGACGGCATCGATCACTTCGATACTTCGGCCCGCGAGTCCAGTCGACAGGACAAGTCTTGCGAAGTCCCGCGGCTCCATGTCGCCATCGGGATCGAGAACCGATTTCAATCCGGCAATCGTCCCGCGAAGCTCGTCGGGGTGGTCACGCGCCAGCGTTACGCGCTTCGGATCGTCGGCGAAGTCCGCATAGATGGCGTCGACGGGAAAGGCGGCGCCCATCGCCAACAGCGCCGTGCGTACAGGCGTCTCGCTGTCAGGCCCTGCGCTTTCGATGGCTGCTCGCAACAGTGGGTGATCGAAATCGGGGGCATAGGAGATCATTCCGTCGCGACCCACTGTGCGGGTCCAGACGGGGGAGGCACCCGGCTGAAGGATCCGCTCGCCTCGTCCCTGGTGCACCCGTACGCTCCGTCCCGCGATTCGCTCGATGATTCTCTTGAACCTCGCGCGGACTGCAGGCGGCGGATGGGCTCGGGATTTCTTGATGTCGATCGTCCAAAGCGCATCGAGTGTTGATGGAAAGTCGATCCGGACGCGGGCAAGTTTCGTCGCTTCACCTCGCGGAATCATCCGGAACCAGTCGCCCCAAGCCATCAATCGCCCGTTCCTGTAGACGTAGGCTCCCTGGTTCGAGAGAAAGTCGCTCCGGTCCTTGTAGTACCGCCAGGTTTGTGGCGACAGTTTAGAATGATGAGGAAGGATGTAGGGCCGGATCTCGATCGTCTCACCGTCGATGGACATCCTTTCGACGGGTAGTTCCTGCGTGGCGGTCTGCCCCCTGCAGAACGGGTCGAATGATTCCACGACAATCCCGTTCACGCGGAACTTGAGCTTTCTCCGATCGACCGTGTCCCCCTCGATGAAGCGATGAAAGACCAAGGACAGGTGTCGTTGAAGAACGACAAGCTTGCCGCTGAGCAGATCCGAACGCGCTTGGCCTTCTGTTTCCTCGGCCAGGCGATCCAGCTTCTCGAGGAGAACCATTGTCCCCTGATCACCCAGCGTTTCGAGCCATGGAAGGCTTTCGATGTCCTCGGGTTCGGGCAAGGACAGGATCCAGTCGTCATGCTCGGCAAGCGCGTCGAGGTCCCATATCGCGGCGCTTGTGGCTCCACCCTTTCGGGATACGACTGTAAGTCGGCGACCCTGTGAAAAGGATGCGGTCTTCAGGCCCAAGCCGAACCTTCCAAGATCCCCGGCGCTACGTGCCTCTGTCGGACTCGTCGAACCCGGGCGCATCGCTGCGATCAGCTCGTCTTCAGTCATCCCGTGGCCGTCGTCGACAACTGCCAGCGCAAGTGGCTCCGCATCCACAGCACACCAGATGTCCACCTTGGTCGAGTTGGCCGAGATACTGTTGTCGATGATATCGGCAATCGCGGTCTCGAGCGAATATCCGAGATCCCTGAGAGATTCGATCAGCGAGGCGGCACGAGGTGGAAGTTTTCTCTGTCTGATGGAGTTCGCCAGTTCAAAAGAATTTCAAATCGCTGCATCCAAATCTGCTTTGCAAAATGGTTCAACCTTGAATCGCGAATGCACCGCGAGACGGAAAGCTTCAATTGAACGTCAGTCAGCTTTGCTAACCCCATTCGAAAGCAAAATCGCGCCTCCCTTGAGCGCCGTCTCCAGAAAGACGTCTATGCTGCCCGGCCACTCTAAAAAGCATCGGCTATTACCGCATCCGCGATTCGCACGGATGCAAGAATGAAATCGTCAATCCGGCATCACCAAGTCGATGTGTGACACCCCAAGCGCCCGCGCCAATTCATAGAGAGTCACTATTGTCGGATTGCGTCTACCCTGCTCCAATCCACTCAAATACTGCTGACTAAATCCTGAGCGTGCCTCGACCTCCTCCTGCGTGAGGTGTTTTTCACGACGAATGCGCGCAAAATTACGGCCTACCAGCTTTCGCATATCCATGCTGGCAGATTAGCGTTTACATATTTTAGTGTTATCTACTATAGTATGTATTCAGTTGGAATTTCGCTTTTTGGATGGCCATCGCCAGGAGACTTCGCATGCTCAGCAAGTTACATTTTCGCTCCATCTTGAAGCATGCTTCTCCCTTGGCGTCCGACTTTAGCGAGTCCCGTCCCGACCCAGCAACCAAAGTCTGTGCCGAGTGGCTGGATCGACATTCCGATCAAAGAAAACTTGCGGAGCGTTGGCAAAAACTTGAAACCTTTTTGATGCGCGAGCACAATTTGTTTCAACTCAGCGAACCGCAGCTTGCAGACTACGTCGAGGCTGCTCCCTTGGACGTACTCAGTGATCGTCTTGATGAACTTTACGCACTGAATAAGAAACTGCTTGGCAGGATATCAAAGTCAGAGGCAATGACAACGCATGGGCTCTCGAGCAAGTTGCTTGTTGCCTTGGCGCTCGTTCATCCCGATGAAAACAAGGAAGTCCACACGCTCCTTCAAAGTATTTTGCGGGACATTGAGCCGAATGTGCCGACTAACTACGCTTGCAACGTCAACCCGCCAAGCTGAGGTAGCGCCGAAAACTCCGGCCTCAAAAGATGGCAGTTTGGGAGCGGACCCATTTCGGATGCAGGAGCGCCAAGGCGGAAGAGGTCCAGATCCAGTTTTTTTGCCCCACTCTCGAAGCCTTCTGGACCGCAGGCATCCAAGAAAACTACCCCAGTCAAACTTACAGATCGCACCATTCGGTGCGGACATAGTGCGGGCACACGAAATGAGTGACCGCGCGATCACTCGCACCGCTCGCCTAAGTCTATGTTATTGTTGGAGAAAAATGGTGCCGCTAAGGTGACTTGAACACCTGACCCCCGCATTACGAATGCGATGCTCTACCAGCTGAGCTATAGCGGCATGCTACAATGAGCGTTCGGCCTGAATACTCATCCCGAGGCATCAGCGCAAGACGCTTTTGCCGTTCAGGCGTCCTGCCGGTCAGTCATCGTCAGAGGCATAATCCAGCGGCGGCGTCAGCGGGCCATTCGGGGCCTTGGGCGGGGCAACCTTTTCCTCTTCCGGGCCGGCAATCGCCAGAACCCGGCCAGCTTCCAGTTCCCGGCCATAGGATTCATAGCGCGGATGAACCAGATCCCCGACATCGCCGAAGGCATAGACCAGCCTGCTCCAGTCGCGCTGGGCAAAGTCAAAGGCGTTGCCCTTGGGATCAATGTCCGACCAGTCGGCCTCTCGGGACGCTGAAGCCGCCATACGGCCCCAACGCTGCGCCTCGTCCTTGTCGCCATAGCCCTTGAGCGCGCGCTCCATCAGGAGACACAGGCGCGCCGTCGGATTTTCCTCGACCAGAAGCGCCAGCAAACGGATCGCCTCGACCCAGTTGGCTTCGTCCATCGCCAGCTCGGCTGACAGGATGCGGCTTTCGCGGTGCGTCGGATGCGTGGCGACCAAAGCTTTCAGGCGCGCCGCAATATTATGGCGGTCATCCTGCGGCACGAGGCGACGTGAAAGCTGCGCCAGCGCCGGGTGTGGCCGCGCCTTCCAGCCCAGCTCCAACACGCCTTGCGCGGCCTTTTCCTTGGAGTCGATCATCAGCTGCCGCGCGCCATGAAAGGCCGCAGGCGGAAAGCCCGGCGCCCCCCTGATAGCCTCAGCGAGTGCCTTCTGGGCATCCTGCTTGCGATCATGCGGCAGGCCGACAGCGCGCGCCGTCTGCAAGACGGCGCGGCGTCGCCGCAGGCTGTCACCTGTGATCAGGCCGCGCTTCTCACCAATGGTGAGCGTCTCAAGCGCTTTCTCCCACTCACCTCGTGCCACTTGCAGGTCGAACAGGGAATTGAACGGCCAGTCCGCATTGGATTTCAGGCCGAGCGCTTCGCGCGCGCGTGATTCTGCAGTGGCCTGGTCACCGCGCTCCGCTGCCGCCATGGCAGACCCGCGCAGTCCCGCGAGCTGCCCGCCCGGCAGGCGCGTCAGCTGGCCCCAGGCGCGCTCGGCACCCGCCCAGTCATCATTAGCTTCGGCCGCACGGGCCTCAAGGAGCAGTTTCAACCGCTCGTCTTCGGCATGCTTGACCGCCTTGCGTGCCAGTTTCAGCGCATAAGTCGGGTCACCTGCCTCTGCGGCCAGCAGGCCTTCAGTCAGTGCCATGTTGGCCTTGCGGGCGAGACTGGACTGGCGGGCACGGCCAATCTTGCCCGGCAGGACGAAAAGACCGCTGATCAACCACCAGGCCGCCGCCACGAGTCCGCCAAAAACAATCAGCGCAATGGCTGCGACACCCATATGAAGGGAAACAAGCTCGCCGCGGCTATCATTGATCACGACGCTGCCCGGCAAATTCACGGCCCAGAAGCCGATCAGGGCGCCGCCAACGATAATCAGAAGGATAAGAACAAACAGGAAGATGCGATTCATTGCGCCTGGTTCTCCCCACCAATCATGTCCAGCCTCAGGGCTTTAAGCCCTGTTTCGAGTGTGATGCGCCGGTTTGCCGATTCGGTCCAGTCAGCCATGGCCGCAGCTGGCTCACCGGTCAGATTGCCTATGATTGCAACGGCGCTTTCCAGCTCTCCCGTATCGAGCGCGTCCTTGGCGCGCGAGAGGATGACGGGCGCACCTGCCTCTTCAGCATTTTCACCCCGCACGGTCACAGCATCGCCGAACACATGATTGAGCCACCCCCAACGCCCCTCCTTTTCACGCGGCTCAGCGGCGCGCGCCTTGGCACTCGCTGGCCCGAAGGATCGCTGAAGGTCCGCCAGCGTCGGCGCACCCGTGGTCGCGACGCCGCTAAGAGACCGAACCTCGGCCGATTGCGGCAACAGAACCCGCAGCTTGCGATAGTCGGATTCAAACGTCAGGCCCTGCCGTGAAGCCGCCTCTATCGCCGAGAGCGCAAGGGCTGCATCTGCATTGCTTTCAGAAACTTCAGCCTTGGCCCGGACGGCCGCCTCATCATTGCGCATGCGCTCGATCAGGCTTGTCAGTTCCGTCGTGTCGCCGCCGCTGCGCACAATATCAGACTGGAGGTCAGCAAGCCGGGCCTCCAAAGATGTCACACGCTCGGCAAGCGCCCCCACAGACCGCGCCAGCTCCTGCGCGCTGGCCTCACCGCTTGTGTCGACGGCCTCAAGCGCCTCAAGCCGCGTTGACAGCTTTGCCAGCGCCTCGCCGCCATCATCGCTGGCAATCACTTCGTCGATCCGCTTCGAAACGGCATCGAGTTCCTCCAGCAAGGGCCCAAGGTCGTCCCCGCCTGCAGCAGCAACAGACTTGAGTCGTGCATCAAGGCGCGCCTCGAGATCAGCTGAATTCCGGATCACCTTGTTGCGCTCGACATCTGCCGTTGCCTGTTCGGCCTTTAGCGTATCCAGCTCTGCGGTGAGGGCCGACACATCGCCGTCTGCACTGGTCCCGGGCAGCACCATTGTGGCGACGATGCCGATCGCGCCGCCAATACCGGCAGCGACAAGACTGGCCACGCCCAAACCGAGCCAGCCAGGACCCGCGCCCGCCTTGCTTGCGCGCGATGCTTTCTGGTCTTCGAATGCCGGTTCGAAGTCAGCATCAATCGGCTCTGTGGAGTCGACAGCGATATCGTCTTCGGGATCGTCACTCATAGGTCTGTCTGCTCCTAGCAGGCGGGATTTCAAATACACTGACACATACGCCCATGGCGATCAAAGGTCGCCTTCAGAGCGCCAGAACGGCAGTGTCGAGCGCTTCCATCAGCGCCGTCTCACTGGGCTGCGCCGCATTGACGACAGCACGCGCACCGCAACTGACAAGCGGCTTGCTGGCGGCTTCAGAGATCGCAACAACAATTGACCGCCTGAGGTCCAGCCCCCTCGCCGCATTCCGGAACGCAGTGGCCCCTTTCGCCGAATGCACCAGAATGACCACACGCGCCGCCCGGGTCAGCGCGCTCGCCGCAGCGTCGTTCACGGCAGACACGGGCAGCGTGCGATAGAGCGCCGCAAACCGCGCATTGACGCCTGCTGACCTCAAACGCGCCATCAGATCACCCGCCGCAGCCTCGTTGGCAATATGCAGGAAAGCGCCGGTCCGAGCCTCAGGCGCGGCGATGATATGCTCAGCCAGGTCGACAGCATTGCCATTGCCCTCACGCACGCCCTGCCAGCCCGCTTTGCGCGCGGCTTCAGCCGTTGCCTCGCCGACGCACCAGACTCGCTCAACGCCATCGCTGACCGCCGGGAAGTGGCGCACGCCGTTCGCACTGGTGAACACGAGATCGGTCACGCCGCTCAGGTCGAGGTCTGCACTGAGAGGCTCAAGCACCAGCGCGGGGGAGAGGAGCGGCTTGTATCCAGCAGCCTTTAAACGCGCGGCAGTTTCGGACGCACCCGGCTCAGCCCGCGTTACGATAACGGGAAGGCTCACCACTCGTCCACGAAGGCGGGAAGCACGCCGCCAGCCGCTGCGCGAATATCTGCCGCCACATCGCGTCCGAGCGCCGCAAGCTGCGCTTCACTGGCCTCTTTGCGGCATGTGCCATCAGCGCGCCAACGCTGCCGACCATCCAGCGCAAGAACTTCGCCGATGAGCTCCCATTCCTCGCCTCTGTCAAACAGGTGCGCGGCAATCGGTGTGCGGCAGCTTCCGTCAAGCGCCGCCAGGAAAGCCCGTTCGGCTGTTGCAGCAGCCCGGGTCTCAGCGTGGTCAATGCCGCCCAACGTCTCGCGCACTTCTGCATCGCCATCCTCGCGCATGACCACGCCGATGATGCCCTGCCCGGCTGACGGCAACATGTCTTCCATCGGGATCGGTGTTGCCAGATGCGCCATGCCCAGCCGCGTCAGCCCGGCCATGGCAAGATAGGTTGCATCTGCAAGGCCATCTTCGAGCTTGCGCATGCGTGTTGCAACATTCCCCCGGAACGTCACGATCTCCACATCGGGCCGCAGCGCCAGCGTCTGCGACTCGCGCCTCAGCGAAGCCGTACCCACCTTCGCGCCCTTGGGCAGGTCTGCCAATTTCTCGGCATGCGGCGACAGGAACCCCTCGCGCGCATCTTCGCGATGCGGGAAGGCCCCGAATATCTGTCCCGATGGCAGGACAGCTGGCACGTCCTTGAGGCTGTGCACGGTTATGTCGACATCGCCGCGGTCCAGCGCCGCATCGAGTTCGCGGGTGAACAGGCCCTTCCCGCCGGAATTTATCAGCCGTTCCGTCGTCAGCTGATCGCCCGTCGTGGTGAACGGCACGATCTCACCGCGCAAGGCGCCACCTGAGGCGACCTCAAGGGAGGCTGCGATCTGCCGCGCCTGCACCAGCGCGAGGGGCGAACCGCGCGTACCTATGCGCACATTGCGCTGGTCTCTGCGAGCCGTATTGTCAGGGGATATCCGTGGATCTGTCATCACACTTCTCTAGCTGTCATACAGGCGCTTGCCAATTGACAGCGCGCCGCAGAAGGCGATAGCTCACATATCGTTAATCGGAAAATGCCGGGAGGACCCTCATACATGCGCAGCTCCGTTTCCATCATCGCCCTCGCCCTTGTTTTGTCGGCTTGCGCCACAAAGCCAGCCCCTGCGGAACCACTGAATGCCGCACCCGTCGCCGAAGCACCGGTCGAAACCCAGTCTGAATTGAGTGCCCGGCTGAATACCTGGTTTGACGCCAAATACGAAGAACAGCTCCAGTTCAGCCCGATGGGGCTGACCTTCCTTGGCCGTAAGGACAAGAACGATCAGATCGATTGCATGACATTGGCCTGCCAGGATGAACAACTGGCGTGGCTGAAAGAAGTAACCGAGGAAATGGAAGCTTCGTTCGACTATGACGCGCTCTCGGCGGACGACAAGATGTCCTACGACATCTGGAAATACCAATATGACGAAGCCGCCAAAGGCGCGGCGTTCCGATACAATGGTTTCGTGTTCGACCAGATGAACGGCATCCAGAATTTCCTGCCGACCTTCCTGATCAGCTTCCACACGGTCGACACCCCGGAAGACATGACCGCCTACATCAAGCGCATCAGCGGAAGCGCCCGCGCCCTGCATGAAGCGATCAATGTGGCGCAGGAATCTGCCGATCGCGGCGTGCACGCGCCAAAATTCGCTTATGAAGGCGTGATCGATCAGTCGCAAAAGATCATCACTGGTGCGCCGTTCACGGACGGTGAAGACAGCGCCATTTATGCTGATGTCAAATCCGATATCCAGGCGCTGGTCGACAATGGCAGCATTGATGAGGTGCAAGGCGGCATCTTCCTCGCCGAAGCGGAAGAAGCCCTAAAGGGCGATTTCCTCACCGCGTATGAAGACGTGATCGCCTTCGCGACGGCTGACATGGCCAACTCGCCGGACTCGACCCAGCCGGTCGGCGCCTACCTCCAGCCAGATGGCCCCGCCTATTACAATTATCGCCTCGAAACCCAGACAACCACGCAGATGACTGCCGACGAGATTCACGAACTTGGCCTATCGGAAGTCGCCCGCCTGCGCGGCGACATGGAAGCCATCAAGGAGCAGGTCGGGTTTGAGGGCACGCTGAACGAGTTCTTCACCATGCTGCGCGACAGCAAGGATGACGAGCGCTTCTACTATCCGAATACGGATGAAGGGCGTCTCGCCTATATCACTGACGCAACGGCCGATATCAATCGCATCAAGGAACAGCTGCCGAACTATTTCGGCATCCTGCCCAAAGCCGATCTTGTCGTGAAGCGCGTCGAGGCCTTCCGCGAACAGGACGGCGCCGCCCAGCACTACTATCCGGGCACACCGGATGGCTCGCGCCCCGGCATCTATTACGCGCACCTCTCGGACATGACATCCATGCCGAAGCGCGAACTCGAAGTGATCGCCTATCATGAGGGCATCCCGGGCCACCACATGCAGATCTCGATCGCGCAGGAGCTGACAGGCGTTCCGATGTTCCGCACACAGGCTGGCTTTACGGCCTATGCCGAAGGCTGGGGTCTTTATGCCGAATGGCTCGCCAAGGAAATGCCGGGCACCTATGCCGACCCCTATTCGGACTTCGGCCGCCTCGGCTCGGAAATCTGGCGCGCCATCCGCCTGGTGATTGACACCGGCCTGCACTCGAAAGGCTGGACCGAAGAACAGGCCGTTCAGTACTTCCTTGATAATGCCGCCATCACGGAAACGCAGGCTCGCTCGGAAGTGCAGCGCTACATCGTGATGCCGGGTCAGGCGACCGCCTACAAGATCGGTATGATCAAGATCCAGGAGCTGCGTGCGAAGGCCGAAGCCGAACTTGGCGACAAGTTCGACATTCGCGGCTTTCATGACACGGTTCTCGGTGGCGGCTCACTGCCCCTTGAGCTGCTTGAGCGCAAGGTCGACGCCTGGATCGAGGCGCAGAAGGCCTCCTGAGGCTTTCCACGCGCGAACCAGAAAAGCCCCCTCCGGAAACGGGGAGGGCTTTTTCTTTTCCCGCTATAGGCACGCCAAAAAGTTAGCGCTAACTTGACTTCAGCACTGCCAGTCCGGACAGTCAGAAATGGCAGACTGTGGGAGGATGATGCCATGTCGAACCGCCTGGCAGCGATAGCTCTGATCGCCTCGCTCGCCGCCTGCGCCAGCCCGGCCTCTCGGCCATACAGCGCTGCGCCTGACGGCACGCAGGCCATCAATCCGATCATCACCAACATTTTCACGGCGGACCCTGCCCCCATAGTCCATGACGGGCGCGTCTACCTCTATGTCGGGCACGACGAGGCCGGCGAGGGCGAGATGTTCCGCATCACCGACTGGCGCGCCTATTCAACAGACGACATGAAAACGTGGACCGATCATGGCGCCATCATGAAACCGACCGACTTCAAATGGGCGGTCGCCGACGCCTGGGCATCTGAACCGATCGAGAAGGACGGCAAGTTCTGGCTATACACTGCCGTCGAGCATGATGAGACGGATCACGGTAAGTCCATCGGTGTCGCGGTCTCAGATAGCCCCACAGGCCCCTTCACTGATGCGCTCGGCAAGGCGCTCGTCGCAAATTCAGAAACGGACGGCCCGCACACATGGGATGACATTGATCCCACCGTCTTCGAGGACGAGGACGGGACGTTCTGGCTCTACTGGGGCAATGCCAATCTCTATTACGCGCCGCTGGCGGACGACATGGTGAGCTTCGCCGCGCCGGTCCGGAAGGTTGCCCTGATGCATTTCGAGGAAGGCCCGTGGCTCTTCAAACGCGGCAGCCTCTACTACATGGCCTATGCAGGCATCGACGAAGCGGAGAACGAGAGCGAACAGATCTACTATTCGACTGCGCCAACCGTCACAGGTCCCTGGACCTATCGCGGAAAGATCATGGGCCCAGGCGAGAACAGTTTCACGATCCATCCCGGCATCGTCGAATTCAAGGGCGACTGGTATTTCTTCTATCACAATGCGGCGCTCAGCATTGATGGTGTGGAAGGCGCAATGGGCCGCCGCTCGGTTCGCGCAGAACACCTCTATTTCAATGAGGATGGCAGCATCCGCCCCATTACCGCAACGCAAGGCGGTCTCACCCTGCCCCGGCAGGACTGACGCAGCTCACACCACACGTAATCGAAGCGACGTCGCGGCAGGGCTTGTCACGACAGGGACCTTGCCTAGGCTTTAGCAACGCCTGCTGCGGAGCCAAAGATGAACCTCACCTTCAGCCCTGAAACCGAAGTCTTTCGTGCAAAAGTACGGGCCTTCTTCGAGACCGAGTTTCCTGCGGAGATCATCGCGAAAAACCGGGCGGGAAAATCCCTGACAACCGAAGACATCCGCCGCTCGGAAATGGCGCTTGGTGCCAAAGGCTGGCTCGCGAGTGTCTGGCCTGAGGAGTATGGCGGTCCCGGCTGGTCGGTCGAAGAGCAATACGTTTTCGATGAAGAACTTGAGCGCGCTGGCGTGCCGACCGTCACGCCGATGGGCGTCGTCTATGTCGGCCCCGTGCTCTACACATTTGCGTCCGACGATCAGAAAGCCAAATGGCTGCCGGGCATTCGCGACGGTTCTGTCGGTTGGGCGCAGGGCTATTCCGAACCGGGCGCGGGCTCAGACCTCGCCTCGCTCCAGTTCAGCGCCGTTCTGGAAGACGGCACTTACACACTCAATGGCCACAAGATATGGACTTCCGCCGCCCAGCATGCCGACTGGATCTTCCTGCTCGCGCGCACGAGCAGTGAAGGCAAGAAGCAGGAAGGCATCACCTTCATCTGCTGCCCGATGGACGCGCCCGGTGTAACGCTCATCCCGATCATCACCATCGACGGCAAGCACGTGCTCAACGAAGTCCTGTTCAACAATGTGAAAGTGCCTGAGGACTATCGCATCGGCGAAGAGGGCAAGGGCTGGACCTATTCGCAATACCTGCTTGGCTTCGAGCGCACATCCTATGCCCGCATTGGCGGCAAGCGCGCCATGTTGCGGCATGCCCGCGAACTAGCCTCTTCCATCCCGAATGGCGGCAACCATCGCCTGATCGATGATGCGGCCTTCGCCCGCAAGCTCACCGAGGCCGAGATGGCTGTTGACGGGCTCGAAATGACGGTCTTTCGGGTATTATCCGGGCTTTCTTCGGGGGGATCTCCGGGTGATGCAGCATCGACGATCAAGATCCTCGCGACGCAAACTCACCAGCAGATTACCGAGCTTTTCCTCGACACAGCCGCCGTCTTTGCCCAGCCAGGTTTCGGTGCAAACGCGGCGGATATCGGCCTACCTCTCCACGCCGCAAAAGATGTATCAGCCTATTTCGCCGGCCGCGCCCAGTCGATCTATGGTGGGACAAACGAGATCCAGCGCACCATTATTGCGCGCAAGGTGCTGGGCCTCTAGCGCCGCACCGTCGCCGCAGCCGCCACGAAGCTAAGCGCTGACAGGATCAGCGAGACGACACCGTTCCATCCGGCCATGGACAGGCCGAGGATGTAGAAGGGTGCTGCGGTACAATCAGCCACGTGGAAATTCTGGTTCAGGTCCCGGATCGCGAAGGGGTCCACCGCCGCAGCCGCAGCGCATCCGGCGGGTGGCGGGAACATCTTCCATTCAACGCCAGCGTGGTACGCGGCCACGACTGCGCCGACGCCAAACACCAATCCGATCAGCACGTTCAGCGCCACGAGGAAGCGCCGCTTTGGCTGCCATCGCCAGATAGCGAGGCCTGTGACGGTCATGGCGATCAATGCCCAATAGACTTCCCGCTGGCGCAGGCAGAGCGGACAGGGCGCAAGTCCGCCAAATGTCTGGAAACCATGCGCAATCGCGATCATCAGCGCAGATATGACCAGCGCCGCCGCAGGCCACGTCCAGTCCCTCAAGAGCATTTGGAGCTTCAACATCCTGCCACTAACACCGCCATTGCCCGCACCCACAATGCGGCGCAGCGTCACGATGGCGTGAGACCCATGATTGTGTCCTTCGCGGCACCGATCAGGGCCAGCAAAGCGACTGGTCCCAACACGACCAGCCCGAATATCCAGGCCAGCCCCAGCAATAGTCCGAGGATAACCAGAATACCGTCCTTGTTGATCAGACCAAAGCTCGCCAACGCCACGCCAAAGCCCGGTACGGTGTTCGTCATCGGCAGCGGCAGCAGAATTGATGCGCTGAAAAGGCACAGGAAACCGCCGATAATCCGCTCGGATCGCTTCCCCGTAATTACCTTAAACCTTGGTTTCGTGAAGGTTTCTATCCAGCCAAGCCACTTACGTCCGCCCCTGGCCATCTGGGTCAGGCCCTTGCGGTCGATTTTCCGCTCGCCGAACTTTTCCGGCATCCATGGCTGCGAACGGCCAGCGGCCATCTGGCCTGCCAAGGCCATCATGGGCAATGAAACCACTTGTGGCACGCCATAAAGGAATGGAATGCAGCAGGGCAGCGCCAGGAAGAACAGCCCGGCGCCGAACGCGCTTTCGTCCAGTTGATCCATGATATCGCGCAGCGTCAGCCCCTCTTCAGGGGCGCTTGCGGCCATGGCCTCAAGGGTTTGCAACAAGGTCCGCTCGGCGGCAAAAGAGGCGTTTGGCATGTTCATTGTGTTAGCGGCCTTCTCCCGCCGCGTCGAGATGATTGACAGGACGGCCTGCCATGCGGCAGGAGAAGCCTTCCCTGCTAAGGGCCTCTGTGGCGGAACTGGTAGACGCGACGGATTCAAAATCCGTTTCTGGTGACAGAGTGCCGGTTCGAGTCCGGCCAGAGGTACCAAAGGGCACGGCGCCCGTTCAGAACTGGAAGTAGATGAACGGGCGATAGCCGAGCGGAACGAAGGCGATCGCAATCGCCACAATCGCCCCATAGGTCACCGCAAAGCGATTGGGCGCGAGGCGCTCGATCATTTCCTGTGCGCCGAACCGGTGTGACAGCCAGTGCGCAAGGCCCAGACAGGCGAGGAATGGCCAGACCGCGATGGGCAGCATGTTCTGCCCGGCCGAGGACCATGTCAGATATGTCTGTGAAATGCTCAGCGCTTCGCCAAGGTCTGCCGCCCGGAAGAAGATCCACGCCAGGTTCACCCAGTAAAAGGTCACAGCGCCACCAATGAACCCACCCAGAAGCCCCATGGCCGGGACGCGGCGTGCCACAAGCTGGTGCCAGAAGCGCTGAATGATCAGCGCGATCCCGTGCAGGAAACCCCAGATGACGAAATTGAACGAAGCGCCGTGCCAGAGGCCGCCCAGCACCATCGTGGTCATCAGGTTGACATCCCGGCGGCCATTACCGCGCCGATTGCCCCCCAGCGGAATGTAGAGATAGTCGCGCAGCCATGAGGACAGGCTGATATGCCAGCGACGCCAGAAATCCTGGATATTGGCCGACAGGTAAGGCGAGTCAAAGTTGGCCGGGAACTTGTAGCCAAGCAGGCCCGCGCAGGCGATGGCCATATCGGAATAGCCCGAAAAGTCGCAATAGATCTGGACGCCGTAGAGCAGCACGCCAGCGACTACCTGGGAGGCCGCAAAGGATGACGGATCGGCAAAGATAACGTCGACATATTGCGCGATATTATCCGAGATACAGGCCTTCTTGATGAAGCCGATCAGGAACAGGGTCAGGCAGGCGCGCACGCTGACATCCGCCCATTTGCGGGCTGTATCCATCTGCGGAATGAATTCCGATGCCCGAACGATCGGCCCGGCCACCAGCTGCGGGAAGAAGGCGATATAGAAGGCCACATCGAGAAAAGAGCGCCGCGCGCCAATGTCGCCGCGATGGACATCCACCATGTAGGAGATGGCCTGGAAGGTGTAGAAGCTGATGCCTACAGGCAGAACCAGGTTCAGCGTCACCGATCCCGCACTGAAGCCCATCATGCCGGCAAAATCGACAAAGCTGTCAGCGAAGAAATTGAAGTATTTGAACACGCCGAGAAGCGCGAGCGAGGCAACGATCCCGGCCGTCAGAGCAAGTTTTCGCGTCCTGTCACCCGCAGGATAACGGCTGGCGGCCGCGCCGACCACATAGCTGATCACGGTGATCAGAAGGATCAGGCCAAGAAAACGCCAGTCCCAGGCGCCATAGAAGACATAAGAGGCCAGCGTCAGGACGCGCTTGCGCCACAGGTTGTTTCTCAAAATCCAGACGAGACCGAAAACGACGGCAAAGAAAAGGAAGAAGCGTGGCTCAACGAACAGCATGCTGACCTCCTGCATCCGACTGCTTCAGATCGCGGCAGAGCTCTGCACCGGCCAGGCGGCTCAGCTTGCGCGCACCTTCCTCACCATAGTGACTGTGATCGAACCAGAGGTTTCGACCAAAGAGGTCCGGATAGACATCCGGCCGGTTGAAATTCATCACAGAAAGGTCCGGCGCGATACGCGCAAGTTCGATACCCACACGGGGCGTACGGTCCAGCTCCTCGGGGTCCGGCGAGATGAAGAGCGCTGCATTCAGGTCTTGCGCCTTGAGACTGCGAAGGCGTTCTTCGAGATAGACAGCCCGCGCCTCGACAGCTTCGTCACTGGCCGCGCCATAGCGCGCCAAGGCTTCGTCATACTTTTCCGGATGATCCACGAAATCCTTGCGGCGCGCCTCAATGTCTGGCGACGAAATCGATCCCAGAATTTCGAACCCGTCTGACGACATATCCATCGTATAGGGCGCTGGCTTCACGGGCGCCGGGAAGAAAAACTCAGCCGCCCGGCCAACACCGGAGAGATCGTAGGCGGCGCCCGCGCCAAATATGCCAAGCCGGAAAACCTTCTTCGGCGCAGATTCGGGGAACGAGCTGATACTGTTCAACGTGGGGGAATAGTCTGATGGTGCATGGAAAAAGCGCGCACGTTCATTCGTGGCATCGTCCAGCGAGCGCGCCTCAGGTAGAGGGTCTTCAATAATAACGTTGCGCAAAGCGCCTTGCCCAACGTTCAGAACCTGATCCAGCAGCCAGTCCTGCTCCGCGCCGGTCAGGCCGAAAACGCCGAAATTGAATACGTTGGGCCGCTGGCAGCCTTCGGCTTCCATTGCGGCTTCCACCTCGTCAGGGACGATATGGTAAAAGGTGCGCGATGTGCCGATGAAGACGGTGTCATAGTCGGCGGCATGGTCGCGATAGGCAGCGAGTTTCGGGCTCAAAACATTCATGTCCGGTACGGGTGCGGCGCGTCGAAGCGCCAGCGAAAAGCCGCTTGCCACAAGGGCGAATGTCGCCGCCCCGATGACACAAGGCACCAGAGTGACACGCAAACGCGACATGATTCCACGCTCTGACAAGACAATGCTCCCTAAGCACGCGCGAGGAACTGGCGCGAAATGCGCGTCAGTTTACCCATAGCGACTGCACATATCATGCCATCAAGAGCGAAAGGTTACTGGGTAGAATTTGCGGTTTCGAGGGCGACAATCCTGTACCCGTCCTGCTTCAGCCGCGACAGAAGCAGCGCCGTGCGCACGTTTGAACGGTTAAAGGGATCATGCAGGAGTATCACACCCTTGTTGCCGCTCATCGACAGCTTTTGAAACACCAGGTCCACGGCCTCTTCCGGCGAAATGCGGGTCCAGTCGGCGCCATCAGCGGTCACGCCGACTTCAAGCAAGCCCATGTCCCGTACCATCCGGGACAAGTCCGGCGTCGTCGCGACGTATGGAAAGCGAAACATCAAGGACCGCTTGTCGATACTGGTCAGCGCAGCATTGACGGCTTCCTGGCCGCGCGAAACCTCATCCTTCGCCCTCGCATCACTCATGTTCACCAGATTTGCGTGGGACCATGTATGGCTGCCAACAGAATGGCCTCTTGCGCTGATTTCACGGACCATTGCGGGATAGCGGCTCGCCTGATTCCCCAACAGGAAGAAGGTTGCCTTGGCGCATTCCTTGTCGAGCGCGTCGAGCACAGCGCGCGTTCGCTTCGGATCGGGCCCATCATCGAATGTCAGGACCACTTCGTGGTCTTTCAGCAGCGCATCAATCGGTCCCGTCCTAGGCGTTACCTTTATCGTACGGTCCACGCCCAACATGGTCGCGTCGCATGATACCGGCTTGGGGTCAGACGCTGGCGCCACAGAGCATGCTGCGACAAGCAGACTGCACGCGCCCAAAAGGACTGATCGCCGAATACCACGCACGCCTGATCGAAATCTCATATTGAATAATCCACAAGGCTGCCGTTAGGGCCTGCGAAACCAATATCGACCTTTCATGCCGCCCGCAAATAGCCGCACGTGAGACGCGATTTTACACCGGCAGGAAAAAGCGGCCTTCGACTGTGGTCACGCTATGGCCGGAGAGCTTAACCCGATCGCCCTGCAGGAGCGTATCGATCCGTCCCCCTCGCCCGGGATAGGCCTGGAAGCAGGACAAGGCGTCCTTCCCGAACCGCTCCGACATGACGCGCGCCAGTATTGTGTGCCAGCTGCCCGTGGCAGGGTCTTCATCAATGCCGCTGCCCGGCGCAAAGAAACGGCTGGTCACATCAACGCCGTCTCCGCCGGGCGCAAAACAACCGAAATTGCCACGGTCCCAGCCTTCGCCCGGCACACCGAGCGAAGCCAGCGCTTTCAGGTTCGGTTTGAGCGCATGCACTGCATCAGGCGTCTCGAACATGGCCGCATAGAACATGCCGCCCCAGGCCTGTACGGGCCGTGCACCGAGCGCCTCGGCGACATCGTCGCTGACGGGGATTTCCGTTATCGGGCCCGATGGAAAATCCATCTCCAGCCGCCCGTCTTCCAGCTTGCGCACGGTCAGGCGTCCGGATTTGACCGTGTCGAAGGCAATAGTCTCGCCCGCATAGCCTTCATGCGTGAAGAGCACATGCGCAGCCGCCAGCGTGGCATGGCCACATAGCGGCACTTCAACGGCCGGGGTGAACCAACGCAGGTTCCAGCTCCCTTCGCCGGTGCGGACGATGTAGGCCGTTTCAGCGACATTGTTTTCGGCTGCGATGGCCAGCATCACCTCATCCGGAAGGAAGGCGTCCAGGGGCATGATACAGGCCTGATTGCCTTCGAATGCGCGGGTGGCAAAGGCGTCTACCTGGTAGAGGGGCAAGGGCTGGGTCATCGGTTTATCTCCTGAGAGACGCTTTAAGCACACCGCCTGTCCGTACAGAAACGACGATTTCTGACAGGGCCTTCAGAGGGCCTAACGGGTCAATCCCCGTCCAGAAGCCAGCCATGGTTGACCGGTCCATGGCCCATTCCGAGTCCCTTCGCGGTCCGCAGTGCGCCCAGCAGATAGTCACGCCCCTGCTCAACCGAGTCCGGAACGCTGACGCCTTGCCCGAGATAGGCCGCAATCGCCGAGGCAAGCGTACAGCCTGTGCCGTGCGTGGAGCGTGTATTGATGCGTGGGCTTTCGAATAGCCATTCGCCCGTCGGGGTTTGCAACACATCGGTGATCACGCTGCCACCGATATGCCCCCCTTTGACCAGCGCGCCATGGGCGCCGAGTTCGAGCAGGCGGTCCGCAGCCCGGCGCTGGCCATCAATGGATTCGACGGCCTTGCCTGTCAGCACTTCCGCTTCCGGGGCATTTGGCGTCACCAGACGGGCACGCGGCACCAGTTCGGAACGGATCGCTTCGACGGCCTTGGCGTCGACAAGGCGGTCACCCGATGTCGCAACCATGACGGGATCAATCACCCGCGGGATCATCAAGGCGTGCTCGTCCAGACATTCGGCAATGGCCTCAACCAGCGCGGCGGACCCCAGCATGCCCGTCTTGATCACGTCGGCACCAATATCGGCCAGCGTGACGCGCATTTGCCCGATGACGGCATCAATGGGCACCGGCCAGACGCCGTGAACGCCTTTAGTGTCCTGCACCGTGATGGCCGTAACGGCCGTCATGGCATAGCCACCGAGCATGGTAACGGTCTTGATATCGGCCTGGATGCCGGCACCGCCGCCCGAGTCCGAACCGGCAATGATGAGCACGCGCCCTTTGCGATCGACGGCCTCAGCCATGATGCATCAGACCTTGATATCTGCCTTCTTCGCGTCGGCGAGGAAGGTCTCGAGACCCTTGTCCGTCAGGGGATGGTTGACCAGGCTCTTGATGACGCTGGGCGGCATGGTCGCCACGTCTGCGCCGGCAAGCGCAGAGAGCTTCACGTGATTGGGCGTACGGATCGAGGCTGCCAGGATTTCAGTGTCGAAGAGGTAATTGTCATAGATCTGGCGGATGTCGCTGATCAGTTCCATGCCGTCGAGATTGATGTCGTCGAGGCGGCCGATAAAGGGCGAGATGAATGCGGCGCCAGCCTTGGCCGCCAGCAGGGCCTGGTTTGCCGAGAAGCAAAGCGTGACGTTAACGGCCGTGCCTTCGTCAGACAGCGTGCGGCAGGCTTTGAGGCCATCCCATGTCAGCGGCAGTTTCACGGCCACGTTCTCGGCGATCTTGGCCAGCTTGCGGCCTTCGCGCACCATGCCCTCGGCATCGGTGGCGACGACTTCAGCGCTGACGGGGCCGGTGGTGAGACCGCAGATTTCCTGGATCACTTCAGCGAAGGGGCGCCCGGCCTTGGCGATCAGCGAAGGATTGGTCGTGACGCCATCGATCAGGCCGGTTGCGGCCAGTTCGGCAATGTCTTTTGTATCAGCTGTATCGACGAAGAATTTCATGTCTGGGATCCGGTCTGGAAAGGAAAGTGGGAATTACGGGCGTCCGATTGACGTGTAGGCGAAGCCGCGGGCCGCCATGTCTTCGGGGGAATAGATGTTGCGCAAGTCTACCACGATATTCGTGTTCAGCGCAGCTTTCACGCGATCAAAATCGAGCGCACGAAACTGATCCCATTCAGTGATGATGACCATGGCATCTGCATTCTGGATCGCGTCATAGGGACTTGTCGCAAAATCGACGCCCTCGAGCAGGTGCGCCGCTTCCGTCATCGCTTCAGGATCATAGGCGCGAACTTTCGCGCCGGCCGCCATCAGCGCCGGCAGGATGTCGAGGCTCGGTGCATCGCGCATGTCATCGGTGTTCTGCTTGAACGCGAGGCCGAGCACGCCAATGGTCTTGCCCTTCACATCGCCGCCCATGGCCGCGATGACCTTGTCAGCCATGGCTTTCTTGCGCGCCTTGTTCACTTCGACGACCGTATCGACGATACGGACGGGGGCGCCGACATCATTGGCTGTCTTGCTGAGGGCAAGCGTGTCTTTCGGGAAGCAGCTGCCGCCATAGCCAGGACCCGCGTTCAGGAACTTGCGGCCAATACGATTGTCGAGGCCGATACCGCGCGACACTTCCTGCACATTGGCGCCGACTTTCTCGCACAGGTCTGCCATTTCATTGATGAAAGTGATCTTCACAGCAAGGAAGGCATTGGCGGCATACTTGATCAGTTCAGACGTACGCCGATCCGTGAACAGGATAGGCGTCTCGTTCAGGAAAAGCGGGCGATAAAGCTCGCGCATCAGCTGGCGGGCGCGCTCATCCTCGGTGCCGACGACCACGCGGTCCGGAATCTTGAAGTCCTTGATTGCGGCGCCTTCGCGCAGAAATTCAGGATTGGAAACAACCGCAAAGTCTCCGTCGGGCCGGGCCTTGCGGATGATCTCCTCAACCTCGTCTCCCGTGCCAACCGGAACAGTCGATTTCGTTACAACAACCGTAAAGCCGTCCATCAGGCCGGCAATCTCTTCAGCCGCCGCATAGACATAGGAGAGGTCTGCATGGCCGTCACCGCGCCGTGAAGGCGTGCCGACTGCAATAAAGACGGCGTCTGCATCCTTGATGGCTTCGGCGGCCTCGGTCGTGAAGAACAGGCGCTCTTCCTCAACATTGCTGGCGACAAGTGCGTCGAGACCCGGCTCGTAGATAGGCATGATGCCATTCTTCAGGCGCTCAATCTTCGAGGCATCCTTGTCGACGCAGGTCACGATGTGACCGAAGTCCGCAAAACAAGCACCCGAAACCAGGCCCACATAGCCTGTACCGATCATCGCAACGCGCATGGAATCATCCTTTTCGAAAGCCCGCCCGGTTTGCGCAGGGGCGTGCGATTTTTGGGCCGTCAGGTCAAGAGCCTGTACCCGTTCGTCAGCCTGTATAGGTTATTGAGGCGGATACTTGGCGAGCCGCCTCAAGGTCCGTGTCGGAATCAAAATACGCCGCCACCATCACCTGGCCGGCCTCGCCATGGACATAAGAGTAGAGGCCATTGACGATCGCGCCGTCCGCTCTTGTTTCCGCAAGACGATAGGTGAGACGGCCGACGCCATCCTGCTGGCTTTCGTCCATATCTGTTGCCTCCGGCGAGGCATTGCCGCGATCGCGCGCCAGACGTTGCTCAATCGTCATTCCGTCTTCGGCGCCATAGGCCGTCAGCCAGATCGTCAGGCCGGGCCGCCAGAAGCAGAGTCCTGCCTCTTCTTCGCGGCGATTGAACTCACCCGGCAGGGTGATGGCCCAGCGGCCGGTCACCTGCTGGCGACCGGAAACGGCGGCATAGTTCGGATTCAGGCCCATGACCGTCAGATTTCCTGATTGTAGGCGCCGACTTCCTTATGCTTGCCGAGGCGCGGTTTGATTTCCTTGTGGAAGAGATCGCGCATGTCGTCCTCGCTGGACATGGATTCGACCACGACAACGAGTTCCGGCTTGTTGGAGGAAGCCCGGATCAGCACCCAGCTGCCATCTTCCAGCGTCACGCGGGCGCCGTTCACCGTGTTCACGTCGACCACTTTGCGGCCGAGGATTTCAGTGCCGTTCAGCGCCTCGTATTCGGCGACCATCTTGTCGACCACCTCATACTTCACTTCGTCTCCGCAATGCGGCGACATGGTGAGGGACGTGAAGGCCACGCCAAGCTCGTCGCGCAGGTCGGCCATGGTCTTGCCGGGGTTGCGGTCGAGCATTTCGAGGATCGCCTTGGCAGCCGTCAGGGCGCAGTCATAGCCAAGCCCGATGGGCGGACGGAAGAAGAAGTGGCCGGACTTCTCGAAGCCTGCGAGGGCGCCCAGCTCGTTCGTGCGGCGCTTGATGTAGGAGTGGCCGGTCTTGTAATAGTCGACCGTGGCGCCGTTTTCCTTGAGGATCGGGTCGGTCTTGTAGAGGCCTGTCGATTTCACATCGACCACAAAGGTCGCGTTCTTGTAGTTCTTCGACAGGTCGCGGGCCAGCATCAGGCCGATCTTGTCGGCGTAGATTTCCTCGCCCGTATTGTCGACAACCCCGCAGCGGTCGCCATCGCCATCAAAGCCAAGCACGACGTCGGCGCCGAGGTCTTTCACGGCTTTCGACATTTCGTGCAGCATTTCGGCATCTTCGGGGTTCGGGTTATACTTCGGAAACGTGTTGTCGAGATCGCAGTCCATCTCGATGACTTCGGCGCCCATTGCGCGCAGGGCATCCGGCGCGAAGGCGCCAGCCGTACCGTTGCCGCAGGCTGCGATCACCTTGATCGGGCGCGACAGTTTCACACCGTCGGCGACCGAGGCGATATATTTCTCGCGCATGCCGTCAACGCGGTGATGCCCGCCGCCGGCACGCGGGACGAAGGCGCCCGCCATGACGATCTCTTTCAGGCGGCCCATTTCGACAGGACCGAAGGTGAGCGGGCGGTCGGCGCCCATTTTCACGCCGGTCCAGCCATTCTCGTTATGGCTGGCGGTGACCATGGCGCAGCAGGCCGCGTCGAGCTCGAACTGGCTCCAGTAGACCATTGGCGAGAGGGCCAGGCCAACGTCGAGCACTTCGCAGCCGCCCTGGACGAGGCCAAGTATCAGCGCGTTCTTGATGGGCTGGCTGATCGAGCGGAAATCGTGGCCGGTGACGACTTTCGGCGTGACGCCCATTTCGTGGAACAGCGTCGCCATGCCGAGGCCGAGGGCCTGAACGCCCGTGAAGTTCAGTTCCGGAGCCTTCTCATGGCCGATGCCGTTGAACCACCAGCGCGCATCATACTCCCGGAAGCCTGTCGGCTTCACCATGGGCAGGATTTCGAATTCGAGCGTGTTGGCTTCGATATGGGCGAGGGGCTTCGGCATCATGGCGGGCAATCTCCGGGTTTCAGCATGTGTTCAACACAAGTCTGTTGCTGCTGGCAACCGGATGCAGGTTTCGCGCCACGGGCGATCGGTTAACCCTGCAATCCCCTAGCTCGCATGCGCCTTGAGAAAGCCGGTGATCCAGCTGCCCAGAACGTGATTGTCGTGCGGGGTCGCCAGAGAGCTGACGGCAGCCTCTGCCGCAGCGCCGAGGCGCTCCTTGCGTGCTGTATAGAGTGCTGCAGAATAGGTGTCGTCGAACTCCGGATGGCACTGGAAACTGAGCGCTGGCGCCTGCGCATAATGGAGGCCCGCATAGGGCGTAAAATCCGACCGTGCGATGACCTCCGCACCCGGCGGCAAGGTGACGACCTGATCCTGATGGCTTACCGCGACGGATATGGTTTTGGGACAATTTTTTGCGACAAGGCCGGGACACGCCTCGACGTCATATGTGTGGCGGCCGACGCCCCAGCCCTTGGGCGACTTGATGACCTTGCCGCCAAGGGCCTCGGCGATGGCCTGATGGCCGAAGCAGATGCCGACCTGCGGCACTTGCGCGTTGGCGGCGCCGCGAATGAACGCCATCAGCGGCGCCATCCAGGGCTCGTCATCATAGACGCCGGCGGGTGATCCTGTGATCAGAATGGCTTCAAGACCTGCCGGGTCCGGCAGACGCTCGCCCTTGATAATTGACACCGTCTCGAACGAAATTGAGGGATCGGATGCCCGAATAAGTGCCCGAAACATGCCCGGATAATCCACGAATGATGCCCGGATAGGCTTCGGAACGAGCCCGGTTTCGATAATCGTCAGTTTCACGCCGCCCTACTCCGCCTGCATTTCGATCGCCTCGGGCTCGACAAGAAAGCCGCCCGACTGGCGCGCCCAAAGGTCGGCATAGAGGCCACCGGCCTGAACGAGCTCCTCATGCGTGCCCTCTTCCACGATGCGACCCTGGTCGAGGACGATCAGACGGTCCATCGCGGCGATGGTCGACAGGCGGTGGGCAATCGCGATGACGGTCTTGCCTTCCATCAGGTCGAACAGCTTGTCCTGGATGACGGCCTCGACCTCGGAATCGAGGGCCGAGGTTGCCTCGTCGAGGATCAGGACGGGCGCGTCCTTGAGGAAGATGCGGGCAATGGCGATGCGCTGGCGCTGGCCGCCCGACAATTTCACGCCGCGCTCACCGACATGGGCATCAAGGCCGACATTGCCCTTTGCGTCTTCGAGCGAGGCAATGAAATCGAGCGCAGCGGCCTTGCCGGCCGCCGTATTGATCTCGGCATCGCTGGCATCCGGCTGGCCATAGGCAATGTTCTCGCGGATGGAGCGGTGAAGGAGGGACGTGTCCTGCGTCACGACACCGATCTGCGCGCGCAGGGAGTCTTGCGTGACATGGGCGATATCTTGCCCGTCGAGCAGGATGCGGCCGCTTTCGGCATCATAGAAACGCAAGAGAAGATTGGTCAGCGTGGTCTTGCCGGCGCCCGAGCGCCCGACAAGGCCGATCGTTTCACCGGGACGGATGGAGAGGGACATGTTCTCGATGACGCCGGCGCCCTTGCCATAGTGGAAGGTCACGTTCTCGAAAGCGATGGCGCCAGCGCCGCGCGGCAGGACCTGCGCATCCGGTGTGTCGGCCACGATGACCGGCTTTTCCAGCATGGCCTTGCCATCATAGACGACACCGACATTCTCGAAGAGGCCTGCGACTTCCCACATGATCCATTGCGACATGGACTTGATGCGCAGTGCGAGGCCGATGGCAGCTGCCACGGCGCCCGCGCCGACAAGCTGGCCCTGCCAGAGCAGGATGCCGCCGCCGGCGATCAGGAAGACGAGCAGCGAATTGTTGAGATAGACGATGACGTTGAAGCCGGTGACATAGCGCATCTGCTTGTAAACAGTCTGAAGGAAGCCATCCATGCTTTCGCGCGCATAGTCTTCCTCGCGGCCCGCATGGGCGAACAGCTTCACCGTCTGGATGTTGGTATAGGAATCAACGATGCGCCCGGTCATGACAGAGCGCGCATCGGCCTGCTTCTCGGAAATCTTGCCAAGCCGGGGGATGAACCAGCGCAGGACGAAGCCATAGACCACGGCCCAAAGGATGAGCGGCAGCGTGAGACGGGGATCGGCTGAGGCAACAAGCGTAAGGGCCGACAGGAAATAGACGATCACGAAGACAAAGACGTCGAGCACCTTCATCACCGTCTCGCGCACCGACAGGGATGTCTGCATGACCTTTGTGGCCACGCGGCCGGCAAACTCGTTGCCGAAGAAGTTCATTGATTGGCCGAGCATCTGCTTGTGCATGCGCCAGCGCGCGCTCATCGGCACATTGCTCATCAGGCCCTGATAGACGATCAGGCCCTGCGCCAGCGTCGCCAACGGCAGGACAACAAGAACAACCACAGCCATGAGGGCGAGCTTGCCGCCCTCGCGCTGGAAGAAGCCTTCGCGCTCTGAACTGGCCAGCCAGTCAACGATGCCTCCCAGGAAGCCAAACAGCGTGACTTCGCCAATGGCGATGATCGCCGTAAAGACGGACATGAGGATCAGCCATGGCACGGCGTCGCGTACATAATGCAGCATGAACGCCAGGAAGCCCTTCGGAGGAACCTCCAAAGGGGCGTCGGGAAAGGGCTCAATACGGCGTTCAAAGAAGCTAAACATGGCTCGCCCATGTGGCCTCAAGCCGACCTCAGCACAAGCAGTGGCTCTATATTTTGTGGGCCTATTCTGCGGGTGCGGAAGGCTCGGCTTCCGGCAACTGGCTGGCGATCCAGGCTTTCACCTGCGCGTCGAGGACATCGAGCGGCACAGCGCCCTGCCCCAGCACAACATCATGGAAGGCCTTGATGTCGAATTGCTCGCCCAGTGCCGCTTCTGCTTCGGCCCGCAGCGCGCGGATTTTCAGCTCGCCTACCTTGTAGGCTACGGCCTGGCCCGGCCAGCCGATATAGCGCGTCACTTCATTGTCAATGTTCAGCTGGGCCAGCGCCGTGTTCTCCTTGAAGCAGGCCTCGGCCTGTTCGCGCGTCCAGTTGTACCAGTGCAGGCCCGTATCGGCGACAAGCCGGCAGGCCCGCCACATTTCCATGGAGAGGCCACCGAAGCGCTCATAGGGCGTCTCATACATGCCCGCTTCGCCTGCGAGATGTTCAGCATAAAGCCCCCAGCCTTCGCCAAACGCAGTCGCGTAATAGTCCTGACGGAATTTTGGCTGGTCGGTCATTTCACGGCTGAGCGCGATTTGCAGGTGGTGGCCCGGCACCGCCTCATGCGCGGTAAGGGCGGGCAGTTCATAGAGCGGACGCTGTTCAAGCGCGTACGTATTGACCCAATAGATGCCGTGACGGCCTTCCTTTGGATCGCCCTCGACATAGCGACCGGACGTGTAGCCGGGCGCGATGGCGAGCGGCACGGGCTCAACATCATAAGGAAGCTCCGGCAGGCGGCCGAAATAATCCGGTAACATGGCGTCCATGCGCGCGGCGACAGCCTTGGCATTGGCCATCAGATCATCGGCAGACGCGGCATAGAATTGCGGGTCGGAGCGCAGGAAGGCAAGAAAGTCGGCAAAGCTGCCCTCAAAACCGATCTCGGCGATGATATCTTCCATTTCGGACCGGATGCGCGCGACTTCGCGCTCGCCAAGCTCATGGATCTCGACCGGCGTGTAGCCGGCCCCAGCCGTGTGATGCTCGACGGCGGCGGCATAGACTTCCTGCCCGCCGGAAAGGCTGGCGAGGCCCGGCGCCGGGCGCGCATGCGAGGCATATTCGGTCTGAATGAAGCGCAGCGTGTCCTTGTAGGCGGTGACCGCGTGAGAAACCGCCTCCAGACCTTCGGCGCGCAGGCGCTCAGCGGTTTCGGCATCCATGTCAGCTGGAAGGGTTTCGAACGGCTTGTAGAGATCGCTGTCGGCAGGATCGGTGACGATCTGCTCGCGGATCTGGTCGGTCATCGTGTTCAGCGGATCCTTGTGGGCGATCCAGCCGGTGGCGATGCCGCGTCGCATATTATCAATGTTCTCACCGAAATAGCGGGGCACGTCATTCAGGCGCGCGGTCCAGGCCTCGGCATCCTCGACGGAGTCGAGCTTTGTCTGCATGGCGGTGAAGATGGGTTCGGCCTGAAAGCCCCAATCGCCGGTGAACGGGATACGGGCAGCGTCATATTTTGCGTCGTCGATATCAAGTTGCAGGAGGCGATTCAGGATCGCCTTGTCCACCGTGCGGCCGGTTTCAGCCGCAGCGATCTCATCTTGAAGAGCGGACGCCCGCTTGGCCTGCGCTTCGACCGTTTCCGTGCGCACATCACGCCATTGACGCGCAATTGTGTCGTCATCTTCGGCCGCCTGGTCCGGGTTGACGTCGCGGACATAGGCCTCATAGGCGCTGACGAGCGCGTCCATCGGGTCTGGCGCAGGCTCAGCAGTTGCGAGAAGCGGCATCAGGATCAGGCCGATCCCAAGAAAAAGCGGTTTCATATTGTCGCTCCTATAGCCCTTCACGTTGACAGGATCATAGAGGCGCCTAGAACGCGAAGCCAAGCGTTTCATTACAGGTGAGGTAAGCTTTCATGTCAGGCACGAACCAGGCCGATTCCCGCCCCCTGTCGCCCCATCTGGGAATCTGGCGGTATCACGCCACCATGTTTGCATCGATCACGCACCGGTTTACCGGCATGGCGATGTATTTCGGCACATTCCTGATCGCCGCATGGCTGGTCGCCCTGGCCAGCGGCCCTGACGCCTTCGCCTTTTTCGAGCCGATCATCAGCTCGATCCCGGGTCAGGTCATCCTGTTCCTCTGGACAGTGGCTGTCCTGTTCCACCTCGCCAATGGCATCCGCTACCTGTTCTGGGACGGCCCGCATATCGGCTTCGACCCGAAGACCGCCAGCGCCGTTTCCGTTTTCAACTATGTTTTTGCCGTTCTCGCTTCGGTGGCCATCTGGGCCGTCGTGCTGCTGGCATAAGGGGTCTTTAGAAGATGGCGAACAATCAGTTCATCACGCCTGCCAAAGCCGCACGCGGCCTCGGATCGGCCAAGTCCGGCACCAGCGACCATATCCGCCAGCGCGTCACCGCGATTGCGATGGTGTTTCTCGTGCCATGGTTTCTCTACTCGGTCATTCACGCCTCAGGCGCGGGTTATGACGGCGCTGTCGAATGGGCATCCAAGCCCTGGAACGCGATCCTTCTGATCCTGACAGCCGGCGCGGCATTCTTTCACATGCGTATCGGTATGCAGATCGTCATCGAGGACTATATCGGTAAGACAGGTACCCGTTCGGCGCTGCTGATCCTGAACAGTTTCGCGTGTATCGCGCTGTTCGCGACCGTCGCCCTCTCGGTGCTCAAACTCTGGATTGGCGCGGACGCCTGATGGCGGCTGCGGGAGAAACCACGATGACTGACTACACATTCGTTGATCACACATATGACGTCGTTGTCGTTGGCGCCGGTGGCTCCGGCCTTCGCGCCGCGCTCGGTGCGGCCCAGGCCGGCCTGCGCACGGCCTGCATCACCAAAGTGTTCCCGACGCGCTCGCACACGGTTGCTGCACAGGGCGGCATTGCTGCCTCGCTCGGCAATATGGGTGAAGATAACTGGCGCTGGCACATGTACGATACCGTCAAGGGCTCCGACTGGCTCGGCGACCAGGACGCGATCGAATACCTGACGCGCAACGCGCCTGCCGCCGTCTACGAACTCGAGCACTGGGGCATGCCCTTCTCGCGGACCGATGAAGGCAAGATCTACCAGCGTGCCTTTGGCGGCATGACACGCGACTTCGGCCAGGGCCCTGTCCAGCGCACCTGCGCGGCGGCTGACCGGACCGGTCACGCCATGCTGCACACGCTGTACGGCCAGTGCGTGAAAGAAGAGACCGAGTTCTTCATCGAATATTTCGCGCTCGACCTCATCATGGATGACGAAGGCGTCTGCCGCGGTGTGACCGCTTGGAAGCTTGATGACGGCACGCTGCACCGCTTCCGCGCGCAGAAGACCATTCTGGCAACCGGCGGTTATGGCCGCGCCTTCTTCTCGTGCACATCGGCCCACACATGTACGGGCGACGGCAATGCCATGGTGCTGCGCGCCGGCCTGCCGCTGCAGGACATGGAATTCGTGCAATTCCACCCGACCGGCATCTATGGTTCGGGCTGCCTGATTACCGAAGGCTCGCGCGGCGAAGGCGGTTATCTCACCAACTCCGAGGGCGAGCGCTTCATGGAGCGCTATGCGCCATCGGCGAAAGACCTTGCCTCGCGCGATGTTGTCAGCCGCGCGATGACGATGGAAATTCGCGAAGGCCGCGGCGTTGGCCCGGAAAAGGACCATATCCACCTTCACCTCGAACACCTTGGCGCCGCCGTTCTGGCCGAGCGCCTGCCGGGCATTTCGGAAACCGCGAAAATCTTTGCCGGTGTCGACGTGACCAAGGAGCCGATCCCCGTCCTGCCGACGGTTCACTACAATATGGGCGGCATCCCGACCAATTATCACGGCGAAGTGCTGACCAAGAAGAATGGCGACGCTGACTCGGTCGTGCCGGGCCTGATGGCCGTTGGCGAAGCGGCCTGCGTCTCGGTGCACGGCGCCAACCGTCTCGGCTCCAACTCGCTGATCGACCTTGTCGTCTTCGGCCGCGCCGCTGGCCTGCGCTGCGGCGAGACGACAGATGCTGGCGCGACGCAGCCGGAACTGCCCAAGGGCGCAACCGACAGCCACCTCGCCCGCTTTGACCGGATGCGTAACGCCAGCGGCGACCAGCCGGTCGCCAAGCTGCGCCTTGAGATGCAGAAAGCCATGCAGAATGACTGCGCCGTGTTCCGCACAGGCGACGTGTTGCGCAGCGGCGTTGAAGCCATTGATGGCGTCTACAAGAAACTGCCGGGCATCGACGTGAAAGATCGCGGCATGGTCTGGAACACGGACCTGATAGAAGCGCTGGAGTTCGACAATCTGATCGCTCAAGCCTCCGTCACCGTGAACTCTGCGGCCAACCGCGAGGAAAGCCGCGGCGCCCACGCGCGCGAAGACTTCGCTGACCGCAACGACGAAAAGTGGATGAAGCACACGCTCGCCTGGGTCGATGACGCCGGCAAGGTGACGATCGATTATCGCGGCGTGCACGATTACACGATGTCAAACGAGATCGCGTATATCGAGCCGAAAGCACGGGTTTACTAGGGGTTTTAAGATGGTTGAACTGACACTTCCGAAGAACTCCAAAGTCGGCAAAGGCAAGACCTGGCCGAAACCGCAGGGCGCAACAAACCTGCGCCAGTTCAAGATCTATCGCTATAGCCCTGAGGAAGCCGGCAATCCGCGCTGGGACCTCTATTGGGTCGATATGGACAAGGCCGGGACGATGATCCTGGACGTCCTGCTCTACATCAAGAACACGATTGACCCGACGCTGGCCTTCCGCCGCTCCTGCCGCGAAGGCGTATGCGGCTCGTGTGCCATGAACATTGCGGGCAACAACACGATTGCCTGTACCAAGGGCTTTGACGAACTGCCCGGCGGCGTGATCTCGATCTCTCCCCTGCCCCACCTGCCGGTGGTCAAGGACCTGATCCCCGACCTGACCAATTTCTACGCCCAACACGCCTATGTGCAGCCCTTCCTGAAGACCGTCACACCGGCGCCTGAGAAGGAATGGAAGCAGTCAGAGACCGACCGCGAAGAGCTGAACGGCCTGTATGAGTGCATCCTGTGCGCCTGCTGTTCGACGTCCTGCCCGTCCTACTGGTGGAACGGCGACAAGTATCTCGGCCCCGCCGCGCTTCTGCAGGCCTATCGCTGGCTGATCGACAGCCGCGACGAAGCCACGGGCGAGCGCCTTGATGACCTTGAAGATCCGTTCAAGCTCTATCGCTGCCATACGATCATGAACTGCGCGCAGGTCTGCCCGAAGGGGCTGAACCCGGCGAAAGCCATCGCCAAGATCAAGCACATGATGGTCGAACGCGTTTCCTGATTTGGAGTGACGGCCATGCCGTCATTCCGCAGGCAGCGGCTCCGGCAGCGCTTCATTTGACACGACATAAACCTGCGTCGACAGGAAATTCCTGAGGTCGGCCACCGACTGGGATGCAGCTTCTTCCTGCGGCAAATGCCCGACATCGGGATAGAGCTTCAGCTCTGATCCGGCGATGGCCGTATGGAACTTCTCGGCATGCGTGGCAGGCACAAGATTATCCTTCTCACCTTGCAGGATAAGCGTCGGCGCGGTGATGGCGGCCAGCTTTTCGACGCTCGCATCTGAGCGGTCGTCGCGGCCAGTCATCAGGTTAAGGATGGCTTCACGGTGGCAGGGGGCGCGGCTGAGCGCGCCGTAACGTTCGACCATGGCATCCGTGACCAGAGCCGGATCAGCAAAGCTGTCTTCAAGGCCGCTGCGGATCAGGCCCGTCATGTCGATATCCTTCATGACGCGCCGCGCGAGCGGATTGGCGAGCAGCTTGAAAACGAGCGGTGAGGATTCGGCTTCATCGCCTGTTTTCGGCCAACCGGAGGCATCCACCAGCACAAGGCCATCAAGGCGCTCCGGATGCGCCAGCGCATAGGACCAGGCGGTATGGCCGCCCATGGAATTGCCGACAAGCGTGAACTGGTCAACATTCAGATTGTGCGTGACCTGATCGATAACATCAACGAATTGCGGGATACCCGTCGCCGACACATCAAGGCAGCGTGACAGGCCGTGCCCGGGCAGGTCAATCGTCAGAACACGGTAGTCCTTGCTCAGATTCTTGACCCACGGCTCCCATGTGTGCAGCGAAGCAGAAAAGCCGTGCACAAGAACGAGGACCGGCGCGTCGCGCGGGCCGACATCGCGATAGTGGATGCGGCTATCCTCGCCCATCGGCATGAAGCGGCTGGCCTTGCTGGCATACATGGATTCCAGGCGGTCATAGCCGATATCGTCCCGCTTCATGACGAACCATCCCGCGCCCAGAATGATGGCAAGTGTTACGACAATCGCAATCAGGCCTCGAAACATATTGTGCGTCCTTTCCGGATTCTATTTTCCCTCTGGCAAGCACTAAGGGAGAGTGCGGCCCCACTGTCAATCGGCGTGTATACTGGCGCAGGTGCTGCAGCTCGTGTCCGCTTTCAGTTTAACTGTTCGCTGCGTTCCGGCCAGCCCGTCCATAAGCAGGATGCGCCCGATCAAAGGCGCCCCAGCGCCGGTTATCAGCTTGACGGTTTCCAGCGCCATGGCTGCGCCGACCATGCCAGTCATGGCGCCAACCACACCGACTTCATCGCAGGCTTCGGCGTCAGGTGGCGTCTCCGGCACCCAGCAGCGGTAGCAGGGCGCGCCCGGTTGCAGGCCGGATGCGAAGACGCTGACCTGCCCGGACCAGCCCGCAGCGGCGCCCTGCACGAGTGCGCGGCCCGATGCGTGGGCAGCGGCGTTGAGCGCATAGCGGGTGGGGAAATTGTCGGACGCGTCGATCAGGATATCGCCAGCGAGCGGATGGCTTTCGCTCCACCGGTGGCGATGCCAGGAGACCTGCGTATCCGGATGCGCAGCCTGCAAACTGGTGGCAAGCGTTTCAGCCTTGGGCTGGCCAACATCGCCTTCGCCGAACTGGATCTGGCGCTGGAGGTTTGAACGGTCGACGACATCATCGTCCCATATCTCGAGCCGGCCGATACCTGCTGCGGCGAGATAGAGTGCGCATGGGCCGCCCAGCGCCCCTGCCCCGACCATCGATACTGTCGCGCCGCGCAGTTTCTGCACGCCGGGTCCGCCAATTTCCTTGAGCAGGATATGCCGTTTATGGCGCTCGATATCCACGGGTTGGGACGTCATGATTTTGCGGCCCGTAGAGCGGTGGATGAGGCCGGATCGAGCGGGGCGGTCAAGTAGGTCCATGCGGGCGGCGTGGCCATGGGTAGTGCGCGCGCGGCTGAGGCCGGGATACGGCTGCTGGCAAACCGGCGCGCGAAAGGTGAGTTGCGCGCACCGGTGCCAACGCCCGGGCGCGCGATCACGGCAATCGGCAAAGTGCTGGCGATGCCCTGCCAGTCTTGCCAGAGGTGGAAGCCGACCATGTTATCTGCCCCCATGAGCCAGACGAAATGCGCCTGGGGTGCCCGGTTCACGATGGCGGCCAGCGTGTCGGACGTATAGGTCAGGCCGAGCTGCGCCTCGATGTCGGTCACGATCATGCGCGGGTTGGTGGCAAGCGTGCGTGCCGAGGTAAGGCGAGCGTCGAAATCGCCATGCGAGGTCTTCAGCGGATTGCCGCGCGCGACGATCCACCAGACCCAGTCCAGGCCGAGGCGCCGCATCGCCGTTTCGGCAACGTGCAGATGGCCGGAATGGGCCGGATTGAAGCTTCCGCCAAACAGGCCAATGCGCAGGCCGTCAACTGGTCCCGGAAGCTTCAGGTGATTCAAGGACGGGTCTGCCCTGTGCCCCTCACGACATATTTGTAGATCGTGAGTTGCTCGGCGCCCACAGGGCCCCGCGCATGGATGCGGCCAGTGGCGATGCCGATCTCTGCACCGAAACCGAACTCGCCGCCATCGGCGAACTGGGTCGAGGCATTGTGCAGCACGATGGCGCTGTCGACCGTCGCGAGGAAGCGGTCAGCCACGGCCTGATCCTCGGTGATGATCGCATCGGTGTGGCCGGACGACCAGCGCTCGATATGGGCGAGGGCGCCGTCAATGCCGTCGACGACAGACACAGCGAGGATAGGCGCGAGATATTCGGTGGCCCAGTCTTCTTCGGTGGCCGTCTTCATGCTCGGCACAATGGCGCGGGCCTTGGCGTCGCCGCGCAGTTCGCAGCCGGCATCAGTCAGCGCAGCGGCGATCTTTGGCAACAGCGTGTCGGCAACCTTGGCATCAACAAGCAAGGTCTCCAGCGAGCCGCAGACGCCCGTGCGACGCAGCTTGGCGTTGACGACGATATCGACCGCCTTCTGCGGATCAGCAGCGGCATCGACATAGGTGTGGCAGAGGCCTTCAAGGTGGCCGATGACCGGCACACGGGCATCCATCTGGACGCGCTCGACAAGGCTGCGCCCGCCGCGCGGGACGATCACGTCGATCTGGCCGTCGAGGCCGGAGAGCATGTGGCCAACAGCTTCGCGGTCTGTCGTGCCGACGAGCTGGATCGCGTCTTCGGGCAGGCCTTCGGCCTTCAGCGCAGCGCGCATGGCATCGACAAGCGCGTGCGACGAGCGCGTGCTTTCCGAGCCGCAGCGCAGGATGGCCGCGTTGCCGGAGCGCAGGCAGAGCGTGCCAGCGTCAGCGGTCACGTTTGGGCGGCTTTCATAGATGATGCCGATAACGCCGAGCGGCACGGCGACGCGGGCAAAGTCGAGCCCGTTGGGCTGCTTCCAGCGCGCGAGTTCGCGGCCGATGGGATCAGGCAAAGCAGCAATCGCTTCAACGCCGGAAACGATGCCGTCGACGCGCTTCTCATCGAGTGCGAGGCGGTCGAGCATGGCAGCATCGAGACCCTTCTTGCGGGCCGCTTCCATGTCTTTCACGTTGGCTTCAAGGATGGTCGGTGCGGCGGCGCGGATCGCTTCCGCGATGGCCTTCAGGCCACGTGTGCGGTCGTCAGCGCTGAGACGGCCAAGCGCACGCGATGCACTGCGGGCACGCGTGCCCATGTCCATCATGGTTTCAGTCAGGGCGGAGTCGGGAACGGGAGATTGAACAGTCATGAGCCCTAGGTGCCGTAAACACAGGCAAACGGCAAGCCCCGCAGCCGACATCGACAGCGGTCAGGCGGGCACAGCAGACCGCCTCGACACGTCCAGAAGGCGCCCACTGATGCAGATGACAGCCATCAGCCACAACAGCACAATCAGCCGCTGTATAAGGCCCTGATAGGCATGCAGGGAACCGTCTTCAGGCACAGCGTAAAGTATCAGTGTGATCGATAGCGCCGCCGTGACCAGCCCTGCAGACAGGACCTTCAAAGCAGCCTTTCGGAATACGGCTGAACGGAAGAAGGCCAGGGAACACAAGATCAGCCCTGCAGGCTGGACCAGAAACGCGATCATCGCCCCGGCCGCATGACCGGGCGTTATGGCATAGTCGCTCGAAATGCGCTGCGAAGGGAAAAGACCAGACAAGATGACGCCCACTGCGGCGACGGCCAGAAGAACGGGGCCCGCCCGTGATCCGAAGCCCTTCAGAGGCGTCATGCAAAGACCTAGCGCAAATACAAACATCGCCGCTCCGGTAACGGCAGTGCTGACGACCTGGATCCAGCCATTCGAATAGGACCCGAGCGCCCCGATCAATTCACTGACCTGACTATATTCCGGATGCATCATGCTTTGCCCGACCAGAATGATCGTGAACATGACAGCTGAGAAGATCCCGGCCCTCGCCGCCAGTTTCTCATCTATCAGAGTGTGACCTTGCCTGTCCGTAGCCAAGCCGGACCCCCTCACCTTTCTTTGCGCGCTTCTCAGCGCTGCGCTCCCCCGAAACAGTCCTGCCTATTATATATAATCACTAGCTGACTCTTCTCCTGAAACCCTTAAGTTCATTCCTGAAACAAAAGATTACCGGAGGAAACCATGATCGACGTAGAGGCGATGCCATTCATTGCAGACATCCCGCGCGTGCAGGCGACACGCGTACCAGACAATATTGCCTACTGGTTTGAGAATGCGTCAACGACCTTCGCCGAACTGGAAACGCGGACCAATCAGGTGGCCAATGGTCTGATCAGCCTGGGCGTTGAGCCGGGAGACAGGGTCGCCTACCTGGCAAAGAACACGGACGTCTATTACGAGATGCTCTTCGGCTGCGCCAAGGCGCGCGCCGTTATGACCGGCGTCAACACGCGGCTCGCCGCCCCTGAAATCCAGTTCATCCTGTCTGACGCGGCTGCAAAGGTCTTGTTCGTCGGCAAGGATTTCTACGCCATTATCGACCAGATTCGCGATCAGCTGCCGGACCTTCAGCGCATCATCACCATCGATGGCGACCGTGAGGACTGGGATTATTACCCGAGTTGGCGCAACGCCAAGCCAGATAGCGCGCCAGACCGCGCCCCGCTTGCCGATGATGACGTGATCCAGCTCTACACGTCCGGCACGACCGGGCGCCCGAAAGGCGTCCAGCTGACCAATGAGAATTATCGGGTCCTGCTGGAGCAGGCCCAGACGCTCGACTGGGCCGCCTATGGCGCTGGTGAGGCCGTCATGAACGCGATGCCCCTGTTCCACGTTGCGGGCGTCAATGTCGGGATACTGACGGCAGCGCAGGGCGCGAAAGCCGTCGTCCTGCGCGACATTGACCCGACCGTGATCCTGAAGCTCGTGGCAGAGCAGAAGATTGCCTATGCCTTCTGGGTGCCTGCGGTGATCCTGATGCTCACACAGCACCCGAATGTCGGCACCACCGACTTTTCGTCAATGAAGGTTGTCTCCTATGGCGCCTCGCCGATTGCCGAGAGCCTGCTGCTGGAAGCCAAGGAGATCATGGGCGTCAAGTTTACCCAGCTCTATGGCCTGACAGAGACCGTAGGGGCAGGCACCTATCTGCCGCCTGAAGCGCACGACCCTGCCTGGGGCAAACTGCGCAGCTGCGGCGTGCCATGGCCGGGCGCTGTCGTGCGCTGCGTTGATGGAGAGGGCAATTCCGTGCCGACCGGCGAGGTGGGAGAGATCGTGATCAAGGCGCGCTTCGTGATGAAGGGCTACTGGAACCGGGCCGATGCCACGGAAGATGCGATCCGCAATGGATTCTTCCACACGGGCGATGCCGGCTATTTCGACGAGGATGGCTTCCTCTACATCCATGACCGCGTGAAGGACATGATCGTTTCGGGCGGCGAGAACGTCTATCCGGCCGAAGTGGAGAACGCGATCTTCGGGCATCCGGGCGTGGCCGACGTTGCCGTGATCGGCGTGCCGGACGAGAAGTGGGGCGAAAGCGTGAAAGCGATCATCGTGCCAAAGCCTGGCGAGGCGCCGACAGCGGAAGATATCATCGCTTGGGCCAAGGAGCGGATTGCCAGCTACAAGTGCCCGAAGACGGTCGACATTGCGACGGAACTGCCCCGCAACCCGTCCGGCAAGATCCTGCGCAAGGACCTGCGCGAACCCTATTGGGCCGGGCGAGACCGCCGCATCGGCTAAGGCAGGATGCAAGACAAAGAAAAACCCTGCACCAGATGGTGCAGGGTTTTTTTATTGCTTAAGGCCAGAAAGATCAGGCGGCCGCAGCCACTTTTTTCTTGGCGGCGAGGCCCTTGGCCAGTTTTTCCATGGCGGTTGCCTTGTCGATGCTTTCGACGGCAGCCAGTTCACGGGCCATCCGGTCCAGCGCGCTTTCGTACAGCTGGCGCTCGGAATAGGACTGCTCGGGCTGGTCGTCGCCGCGGTGAAGGTCGCGCACGACTTCCGCGATCGAGATCAGGTCGCCGGAATTGATCTTGGCTTCGTATTCCTGGGCGCGACGCGACCACATGGTGCGCTTGACGCGGGCACGACCGCCAAGGGTTTTCATGGCATCATCAACCAGCTTGGAGCCAGCGAGGGCGCGCATGCCGGAGGCTTCGGCGCGATTGGTCGGGACGCGCAGGATCATCTTGTCCTGATCGAAGGCGACGACGTAAACTTCAAGTTCCATGCCGGCGACGGTTTGTTTTTCGACGCTGGTAATCTTTCCTACACCATGCGCAGGATATACGACGCTCTGACCGACTTCGAATGCAAGTGCTGCGGTGTCTGCTTTTTTAGCCATGAAGTATCGCCCTTTTCTACGCATTCAGAGCCAAACAGGCTTTGCCCAGTCCGTTGTTTACGGTCTGAGGTTAGACTTTTCAGCTCTGGTTCAATTATTGCTCAAGTCGTAAGACTATCACAATCGTGCAGGTTTTACAACAGGGTACGGCATAGCGCCCGGGCAGGTCCGGCCAATAAAATCAAGAACTTCGTTAACCTTTGGGCCTGTCTGCAGTCATTGCAGCAGCGCGGGCGGCAGGACGGGATCAGTCACCCTCGCCCGGTGCAGGGTTGAAATATTTTTCCAGCTTACCGGTTTCCTGCGCAAATTTTTCGCGATCTGCTGGCGGCTCTTTCATGCGGGTGATGTTGGGCCAGGTCTTGGCAAAGTCGCTGTTGAGCTTCAGCCACTTGCCGTCCGGATCGTCTTCCGTGTCGGGCTTGATCGCCTCGACGGGGCATTCCGGCTCGCACACGCCGCAATCGATGCACTCGTCCGGGTGGATGACGAGCATGTTTTCGCCTTCGTAGAAGCAGTCCACCGGGCAGACTTCCACACAATCCATGTATTTGCAGCGGATGCAGGCATCGACGACGATATAGGTCATGAGCGGGAGGGCCTCTTGAACAGGTGTGCAGCGGGCGAAATGGCCTTAGCATGCCCCTCTGTCAATGAGACAAGCTGGCCTGAGTGTTTAGCGAAGGTCAGGCTGCGCCATCTGTGCGCGCTTCTGCGCGTTGGCGGGCGCCGGCGCGGGAGACGTCGTCGACATAGAGGAGCGAGGCGACCTGGCGGATATAGGCCTCTTCGATGGGGCTTTTTTCGCCATCTGACAGCGCGACGCGGTAGAGCCCTTCGACGATGGAGACGCGCTCCACCATGGCGAGCTTCTTCACGTGCCTGGTAAACTGATAAGAATCAACGGCTTCTTCGGCCAGAGCCTCCCCTTCTGCCAGGACTGCATCGGCCTTGTCGGCGTCAAAACCGAAGGCTTCGAGCAGGATTTCGGCGATCATGTCGCTCTCGATATTGACGTAAACACCGTCAATGAGGGCGGCTTCGACCATGAGGGCGGCGGCGGCGACCTGTGGGTCCATGGCCTTGAGGGCGGGTGTCTTGGGGGCGAACATACGCCTTAGAGCCTTGATCATAAATCATTTTCCACAAGTTTGTAGAGCGCCTGCGCCTCTTCTGCCGGACCGCGTCTTTCGCCGAGGGCCAGGATTTCGATGGTTTTTATATGCTCCCCCCGGCCGAAAGTGACAACATCACCGACTGAGATGGCGAGGCCCGGCTTGTCGGAACGACGTGTCTGACCCCCACGGGAGATGCGGATGCCTTTGCGCTTCACATGATCGGTGGCGAGCCCACGGGTCTTGAAGAAGCGCGCGCGCCAGAGCCAGATATCGAGTCTGACACTGGCGGTCTCGTTCACTGGAAAGGCGTGTAGGCAAAAGCAGGAGGCGCAGCAGGCTTTGCGCCCTTCGGCTTGCGTTTCCGCTTGGCCTTGTCCCGCGCGGGCGGGGTGGGCGGCAGCAGCGCAGCGAGGGCCGCAAAGGGACTATCCGGGTCCATCTTGCGTTCAGGAGGGGCACTTCGCGGACCGTTCCGGGGACTTCCCGGACCATTCCGTGACCGTTCGGCGCCCTTTGGCCGTCCGCCGGGCGCCCCCTGGCGGCCCTGAGGGCGTTCGCCGCGTGGTTTTGGAGCAGGTCTATCGTCCGGACGGGCCCGGGCGGCATAGCGCCAGAGGAGGACCGCTTCGGTCTCCTTGTCCTTTTCGGCGGGCGCGAGGCCGAAGCCCTTCAGCACGGCGGGCCAGTCATCGGACGGGCAGGAAACGACGGAGGCAAGATCAATCGGGATGGCGAAGGCGTTCTTGTCGGCCTCCTTGCGGCGCTTGGCGATTTCCCAGCCGAGACGTTCGGCGAGGTCTGCGCGCACGGCGCGGCGACCGAAGCGGAGATAGCCATTGGCGGCGAGCGCCTCTTCCGGCCATGTGCCGTCGAGCGGGAAGGAACCAGCGCCTTCGGGGGCGAGCGGGAATGGCGAGCCAGCCTGAACGGCGCGCAGGATGGCGATGAGGCGCTGGGCGGCGGGCTTCTGGGCATCCGGCGCGTGGGCCGCGACGCGGCCAGCGCGCAGGCCGAGGGCCTTGAGGGCTTCGCGCTGTTCCCCGGTGAGGCGGGCGGAGGGATCGTCCTGGCGCAGGTCCACCGAGGCGCCGCTTTCGAGGATGCGGAAGGCGAGACCGCGCGCAAGGCCTTCGAGCGCATCGCCAGCCTTCTCGTGGCGCAGCTTCCAGTGCGTCGGCAGGACGCGGGACATTTCATGTTTCAGCCAGTCGGAGGCGCGCATCAGGGCGGCAGCGCGCTCGCCGGGCTCAACTTCGGAGGCACCGATCAGTTCGACGCCGGGGCTCATCCAGTCGCCGCCCTTGGTGAGGCGGGCAATGGCGTGGCCACCGAATTCGATATTGCCTTCATCGTTCAGGCTGAACGCGCCGACGGGCGCACCGGCAATCTGGCCGAGGCGTTCGACCAGCATCGGGCGGATGGCCGCGAGGGCCGCGCCGCGAACGGCCTTGCCTTCCAGCGTGCGGGCATCGAGCACGGGCTCGAATGTCAGGCCCTTGAGGCGGCCGACGAGGTGGCCTTCTACGGTCACGTCGCCATCCGGCGTCAGGTCAGTCACGAGGGCATCTTCCTTCTTAAGGCTGGCCAAGAGGGCCGTCGTTCGTCGATCCACAAACCGTGCGGTCAGGGCTGTGTGTAGCGCATCAGACAGGGTGTCTTCAATCTCGCGCGTTCTATCCTGCCATTTGGCGGGGTTTTCCAGCCAGTCAGGCCGGTGCGCCGCATAGGTCCAAGTGCGGATATTGGCAAGCTGTTGCTGCAATTTTGCGATGCCGCCACTGGTGCCGCTGAGGTCATCGAGGCGGCGCTCAAGGCCCGCATCGGAGAGGCGCGCGTCAGGATCAGCCAGCGTTTCGGCAAGGCCCAGCACGAGCCGGGCGTGGCCTTCGGGGCCAGCCTTCCTAAAGTCAGGAAGCCGGGCGAGATCCCACAGGCGGCGCACGCGGGCCTGGCCGGTGATGTTGGGCCCGATGGCGCCATCTTCGGCCATGCGGCGCAGCACCCATTCATCGAGCGCGTTCGGATTGTGGATCAGGACCGGATTGCCGGACGGGCGCTCAAGACTGCGGATAAGCGTTTTCAGCGAGGCATAATCGAGCGCGGAATTGCGCCACTGGATATGGTCGACCGGATCGAAGCGGTGTTGCTCGATACGTTTCCATGTCTCTTCCTCGAAGGGCGGGCAGTCACCTGTCTCGCCGAATTCGCCATCGGTGCGGAAGCGCCCTGCCCGGCCTGCGATCTGGCCACACTCGGCAGCGGTCAGCGCGCGGTGGCGGCGGCCGTCAAACTTGGTGCGCGAGGCAAAGACGACGCGGTCGACATCAAGGTTAAGCCCCATACCGATGGCATCGGTGGCGACGATGTAATCGACCTCGCCAGACTGGTACATGGCGACCTGCGCATTGCGCGTGCGCGGGCTGAGCGCGCCCATGACAACGGCGGCGCCACCCTTCTGCCGACGGAGCAATTCGGCAATGGCGTAGACCTCCTCGGCGCTGAAGGCGACAATGGCCGTGCGCTTGGGCAGCTTGGTGATCTTGGTCTTGCCTGTGTAGGTGAGTTCCGAGAAACGCTCGCGCGCCTCGGACTCGACGCCGAGGTTCAGCGTGCGCAGCAGGCCGCGCATCGTGTCTGCGCCGAGCAGCAGGGTTTCCGATGCCCCGCGCATGTGGAGGATGCGATCCGTGAAGACATGGCCGCGGTCTTCATCTTCGGCGAGCTGGATCTCATCCACGGCGACAAAGTCTGCGCGCGTGTCTGTCGGCATGGATTCCACGGTGCAGATGAAATAGCGCGCGTTCGGCGGGACGATGCGTTCTTCGCCCGTGATGAGGGCGACATGGGCCGCGCCCTTGCGCTCGACAACGCGGTCATAGACCTCGCGCGCAAGCAGGCGCAGCGGCAGGCCGATCATGCCCGTGCCGTGGCCCAGCATGCGCTCGATGGCGTAATGCGTCTTGCCGGTATTGGTGGGGCCGAGAATGGCCTTGAGGGAGGAACTCATGGCGCGAGGTGGTGCGGGGGATGCGGGGAGGAGTCAAGCGGGGGCTGTCTTATAGTCTAAGATCGCGGACACGAATGAATGGATTACCAGTCTCACCGGCTAGTCTCGCCTTCGCATCAATGATTTCTCCGAGGGATAGTTGGCCATTCAACACTTCGTAAAGGTCGTATCCGTCCATGCAGACGATGCTTTTTGCCCTTCCGAAGGCTTGAAGCCCCTGCTCGGTAAAGCCGCTGTTGCTGATGAACAGCCCACGCGTCCACCGGGCTTTATCTTCGACCTTAGCGTTGAAAGACCTCAATGTCGCGGCATCGGTTTGGTCGTTGGTCCACTTTGCTTCGAGCAAATAGACCTCACCGTTTATTACAAAACTGCCGTCGATTTGTTCGCCAGTCAGCCGGAACGACCCTCTGGGAGACAGACCATGCGCCTCGAAAGCTGACTTCAGAAATTTCTCAAACGCAAAGCCTCGCGCGTGCGGGAGCTGCTTAGATAATGCTACCAGTTCTTGGGAAAGCGCCGATGCGACCTCTGCAGATACAACCTGCGCCGAAGCTACTGTTTGCGCAGTCCGCGAGCCACCTAGCTTTGCTATCAGGGACGCGATGTCTTGCTGTGCAGTTGGAAACGGGTCGGGTTCCGAGCTGCGGCGCCGGTAGGATGCTCGATACTCTCCTAATGCTAATAATGTTCGGGCGACCAGCTGCGGCTCTGATTCTCGCAAAAAATAACGAAGACGCTTAGCTTTGCTCCCGCCTGCGAGTGAATATTTAGGATCGTCGATATTGATGCCGAGCTCATCATCGAAGAAATCGGAAAACGTCCGATCACTGAAATTCATCACATAGCCCTGCCACATCTCAAAGATGTCATTGAGAAGGTCAAAGTCCATAGTTTTGAGCTTGGCCGCAGAAGCCATGATTCAAACAAAACCTCTTTTCAGCCAAGAACATAGCCGGGTCGAAGTGATTCGCGGAGTCAAAAATTCATGTAGCCAATTACTATTGGCCCGGCTCCAGCGCACGAGCAGCCAGTGGCCTAGTCCGGAAGCCGCCCCTGCCTGCGCAGGGGACACGGGAATTTGGGTTGGTGGGGTTGGCAGACCCCCACCCCTGCAAGGGGGAGGTTAGGTGGGGGTCTGCTGGCGGTGCAGCAGGGAGATCATTTGAGGTCTGAGAAGCCCCCTCCGTCTGGCCGCTTTGCGGCCAGCCACCTCCCCCGCAGGCGGGGGAGGATAAGGGGGCGGTTTTCCTCCCCTGTTTACGGGGGAGGTGCCCCGAAGGGGTGGAGGGGGCTTTTGAGGCTGCGAGATAAATATTGAAGGTTCGGTTCGGAAGCGGGGGCGTCCTCAGCCCGCCGGGGCTGTGCCGGGGCGGAGGAAGGCGAACATGTGCTGGACGTAGTCGGCCTTGCCGAGGTCGACGCGCTGGTTTCGCAGGATCGCGTAGGCGATCATCAGGTGGAAGTAGAATTGCGAGAGCGCCCAGTCGCGGGCGTAGCCTTCGCCTTCGAGGTCGAACGTGAGGCCCATGGGCAGTTCCAGCTCAAGGGGCTGGCCGGCGCCTGCGTCCAGTGCATCGGGCGCGAGCGTGTCCAGGAAGACGAGCGCCTCGTCCACGCGGGCCAGCGCTTCGGCCATCGTGCCGGAATGGTCGCCGGCATTGCGGCCTTCGTCGAGCAGCACGTCGATGGCGGCGGGAAACGGCTCATGCCGGAGGCGGTAGACACCTTCATAGGCCTGGCGGCAGGCGAAGCGGATCTGGGTCGACAGGGGGAACATGTCCGGCGCGAGGCGGGCGGCCAGCAGCGCGTCGGCGTCTTCGACCTGCGCCTCGGCCTTGCGGAGCCAGAGGGCGAGCGCCTGAAGCATCTGCTTGTAGGTGGGGATCAATAGCGCGGTGGGCGTCATGGGAGTGCCTTGTTCTGGTGGCCGATGGGCGCTGTGCTAGCAACGCAGGCAACGCTCGCCAAGGGGTCTCAGGCCAGTTCCAGCTCGCCGACGGGCGCGGCTTTGACCACGGGCACGGTTGTGCGCACCGAATCCGGGCGGCAGTCGAGCAGTTCCCAGCGGCCGTCATGGTGTTCGACGAGGGCCGTGCAGCTTTCGACCCAGTCGCCATCATTCATGTAGGTGATGCCGTCAATGTCGCGCATCTCGGCGACATGGATGTGGCCGCAGATGGCGCCGTCATAGCCCTTGCGGCGGCAATAGGCGGCGACGTGGTCTTCGAAATTGTGGATATAGTTGAGGGCGCGCTTGGTGCGCTTTTTCAGGGCTGCCGACAGCGACCAGTAAGGCAGGCCGAACAGGCGGCGCACGCTGTTCAGGTTCGTGTTGACCCAGAGCAGGACATTATAGGCGTGGTCGCCAAGGTGCATGATCCATTTGCGGTCGGCACGCATCATGCCGTCGAACATGTCACCATGGACGACGAGGTAGCGCTTGCCGTCCTCGCCCTGGTGGACGGCGCGGTTCTTGACGTGGATGTCGCCGAAGTTCAGCCGGAAATGCATGAAGGCGCGCAGGAACTCGTCATGGTTGCCGATGATATAGGTGACGTCTGTGCCGCGCTTGGCCGCCGTCAGGATACGGCGGATGGCGTTGGTGTGCGCCTGCGGCCAGTACCATTTCTTCTTGAGGCGCCAGCCATCGATGATGTCGCCAACGAGGTAGAGATGCGCGCTCGTGTTCAGCTTGAGGAAGGCACAGAGGGCCTCAGCCTGACTGCCGCGCGAGCCAAGGTGGACATCGGAGATGAAAATCGCGCGGTATTTGGGCGTGGCCTGGGTCATTACAATTTGGCCATACGCTGATTTGAAAAGGCTTTTGTGACGGAAAGGCTGCAGTTTTGTGACGGTAGCAGCGCCTAGCTTTCCAGTTCGACGTCCCAGTAGAGATAGTCCATCCACGTATCATGCAGGTGGTGGGGCGGGAATTTGCGGCCGATTTCCTGCAGCTGGTAATTGTTCGGGCGGAAGGGCTTGTGCTGCAGGTGGACGTCGCAGTCGCGCAGCAGCTTGCCGCCCTTGCGCAAATTGCAGGGGCTGCAGGCGGCGACGATGTTCTCCCATGTCGTGCGGCCACCCTTGGAGCGCGGGACGACGTGATCGAAGGTGAGGTTCTCGTGCGTGCCGCAATAGGCGCAAGCGAAACCGTCGCGCAGGAACACGTTGAAGCGCGTGAAGGCCGGCGGCCTGTCCTGTCGCACGAAGTCGCGCAGGGCGATGACGCTGGGCAGGCGGAACTCGGTTGAGGGGCTGCGCACGACATAATCGTATTCGGCAATGATATCGACGCGGTCGAGGAAGACGGCTTTCACCACTTCCTGCCACGGCCACAGCGATAGCGGGTAATAGGACAGGGGCCTGAAGTCGGCATTCAGAACGAGGGCAGGCCGGCCATGGGGCGGCGCAGAAATGATCTCAGCCATGGTGACCCCCATGCGGCACGAGAAGACTGGTAACCTGTTTGAACCCGCTGAAGGCAGCACTCCTTTGCACGCTCGCCCGTCTGATAGGCGATTCATGTCATGAGATTATGACAGTCAGGGATGATTGCAACCGGTCACGGACGGGCCTGTTTCGCGCGGTGTGCGTGCAGCCAGGCCCAGAGCAGGTGCGCGGCGACGCCGCGATTGGGCCGCCAGCTTTCAGCGTGGGCCGTGAAGGCCTTGATATCCATGCGGGTTTCGTGGGCCGAGAGCAGCTTGTGCGCCTCCATCAGGCCAACGTCGCCGACCGGGAAAGCGTCCATCGCGCCAGTGGCATAAAGCAGGAACAATTCCGCCGTCCATGGGCCGATGCCCCGCACAGCGAGGAGTTCGCGGCGTGCTTCGTCCAGGGGCGCAGCGCAGACGCGGGCGAGGTTAAGCTGGCCGGTGACGAGCGATTCGGCGATGGAAATGAGGTGGGCGACCTTTGGGCGAGACTGGCCGCAGGCGCGCAGGGCTTCCGGATCAGCGGCGAGGACGGCTTCGGCGGTGACGTCGCCGAACAGCGTTTCGGTGCGGGCCCAGATGGCACCCGCTGCGCTGAGCGAGATTTGCTGGTGCGAGATCATGCGGGCGAGCGTCGCATAGCTAGGCGCAGCCTCCCGCCAGACCGGCAGGCCGGTTTCGGCATAGGCGCGGGCGAGGGCGGGGTCAGCGCGCGACAGCGTCTCGCAGGCGGCGGTTAGCCTTGCCTGCGACGGGCCTGTCATGGGGCGGGGACCGGTATCTGGCCGACCACGATTGCGCCAATCTTGACCTGATTGTTCTCGACCGTGAACATCAGGAAGCCGTCATTGGCCGAGGCCGTTTCCAGCGTCGCGACGGTGGCCTGTTCCTGAAGACGCCAGCAATTGGCGGCCTTGAGCGCAGCCTTCAGACCCTCGGGATCGTCGATACGAACACCGAACGATCCGTTCACCAGCTCGTTTTCCACGGTCAGCGTGCCCTTGGCGCCGAAATGCAGCGGACCCCAGTTCAGCAATAACTGCCCCAGTTCCACGCCGCCGCCCAGTTCAAGATACGCATCGTACAGCTTGTCGAGCTTGCCGCCGCTGCTGACCCAGGCTGGATAGAAATTGTGAATCTCGGCGATGACGCGGCTTGCCTGCAGATCGGTGCCGAGCCATGGCGCCTGCACAGGCGCGGCATCAATTGTGAGCGCGTCCCATTGCATTGCGACCAGAAGATCGTCGGCATTTTCCGGGCGCGGGGCGAGGTTCAGCGAGAAGGCCTTGGCCGTGTAGGCGTGACCGTCGATCAGGGCTGACACATCGTTGAGGGAGAGCGCGGCGCGGTGCAGCCCGGCCTCTGTCCATGAGAGGCTGGCGGCCGATTTGCCGTCAATGTCGAACGTGTGACGAATGCCGAGCACATCCGTCACCAGATTGCGGCCCGGCGAGCGGGCGATGAGGTGGTGCCAGTCCCAGGGCTGCATGACGACCTGCAATTGCTCACCCTGCCAGCTGGCCATGTTGGGCGGCTGGTAGTGCGGCTTGGTGAATTCAAGCGCGAAGCGGAACGGATAACCGCCAATCTCGCGCGATTCATAGTCGACGATGGCGCCGCGCGCCCGCTCGGCCGCGACCCATTCGTCGACGCCGTGCTCGATTTCGCCGCGCGCATAGACCCAATAGGCCGAATAGGCGCCGATCAGCGCGAAGAGCAGCAGGAAGGGGAAGAACAGCCAGAAGCGCGAGCGGCGGCGTTCTTCGACAGGCTGCACGAGGCCCGGGTCATTCCAGTAATTGCTCATGTGGGCTGCATATCCTCGTCCAGTCGCGTGCGGCCCTGAATGGCGAGCCCCTCGGTCAAAAGTCTATCCGTGGCGGTTTCTATGTCGCTTTCAAGGCGCTTCATCAACGTCTTCCGGTCCAACCCCGCCGGGATGACAGGCAGGAATTCGTAGACGATACGGCCCGGGCGGCGCCGCGTTCCGTGGGCGGGCCAGCAAAGCCCGGCATTGGTGGCCACCGGAAGCACAGGCACGTCCAGCGCCTTGTAGAGCGCAACGACGCCAGCGGCATGATAATGCGGCGGCGCACCCGGCGCGCTGCGTGTGCCTTCCGGGAAGATAACGACCTGACGCCCCTGCCCCGTTGGGACTTTCGCCTTGGCCTGCTTCACCATGGAGCGCAGCGTTTTGGTGCTGCCGGCCCGGTCGATCGGGATCATGTCGCTTTTGAGGGCATACCAGCCGAGGAAGGGATACCAGAGCAGCTCCCGCTTCATGATGATCAGGCTGTCGCGCACCACGATGAAGGGCACGAAGATGTCGAACATGCACTGGTGCTTGCCGGCATACATGAACGGGCCATCAGGGATGTTTTCGAGGCCGCGGAATTCGGTCTCGATGCCGCAGATCACTTTCATGCCCCAGCGCAGCGACTGCGCGTAAATCCGGATGCCCCGCATGATGACAACACGCGGCAGGAAGAGCGCGATGATGAACACCGTGCCCATCAGGGCCATCATGCCATAGAGATAGGCGACAAAGAGAAGGGAGCGCAGCTGCATCATGGACGGGGAGGTTTAGACCCTCAGCCGAGTGCCGTCACCCGCCACTTTGCCCATTCTGTCAGTACGCCGCGAAACGACTTGGGATCGCGCAGGACCGCAGACGGATCCACCACGGTCCTGACAGGATATGGCTCCAGCTCGAGATCGGGCATGGCGCGGTGCAGCAGAAGCAGGCTGCGCTGCATATGATAGTCGGAAGTTACGATAATCAGGCGCGTATAGCCGTGTTCATAGGCCCAGGCGGCGGTTTCCTCGGCATTGCCGATGGTCGTTTCAGCCTGATAGCCAATATCGACGCAGCAGGCATAGGTTTCAGGCGCGCCGCCGGCCAGCGTGATCAGATCGTCCATGCCGACATCAGGATTGACGCCGGAAATGAGCAGGCGCTCACCGCGACCGGCTGTGACGAGGTCCACGCCCGCTGCGATCCGCATGCCGGACCCGCCCGTAAGGGCGACAACGCCATCTGCTTCATGCGCAATGGCCGGGACCGATTCGGCCGCGCGATTGGCGAAGGCGAAGAAATCGAACGTGATTCCGGCCAGCGCCACAAAGAAGAGGGCGGGCAGGATTCCGAGGGAGCGAGAAGTGGAGCTGCGTTTCACATGACGCCTTTCAGCGCGCGGATCACGGTTATGCGGGCTGCAAGGCGGGCAGCAAAGCCAGCAATGACGGGCGTGATCACGAGAATGACGAGGTCGAAGAAGTCGAGGCTGAGCTCTGGCAGAAGACCGGACCGACCGCCATGCGCCTGTACAGTAAAGATCATCAGCGCGGCCGCACCGAGCGCCATGAGCGCGCCGACAGAACCCGCCCGAAGACCGAGCACCCAGAAGCGCCGCTCGAACAGGCCTGCAATGAACCGGTCGCGGGCACCTGCAAGGTGGAGCACATCGACGATATCACGCCGGGCCAGCAGCGCCGCGTGGGTCGCAAAGGCAATGACGGCAACAGCTGTGGAGACGAGGAGCGCGACCGCGATCATGGCCGTCATGCGGGCAATGGCCAGCACGCGGCGGACATCGCCGGCCCAGTCGGCATGTTCATCCACGGCGCTGGCAATACCGGCCTCTGTGAGTTTGCGGGCAATCGTGGGGCCCATGTCGGGTGCATTCGGGTCTGCCTTGACGGCGACCAGTTGTGGCAGCGGCAGGCTGTCAGGCAGGCCGCGGCTGCCGAAATTGGGCTCCAGCAGGGCGTCGATCTCTTCCTTGGAGAAGACGCGCACTTCCCGCACGCCCTCGATCTCGCGGATGATCTTGGCGGCGTCATCAGCGCCGCGCCTGTCGGCATCCGGCAGGCTGACGGTGAGTTCGCCCTGCACTTCGGCCGTCCAGCTCTTTGCCGCGCCATAGGTCGACTTGGCCGAGAGGGCCGCCAGCGCCGCCAGGAAGCAGAGGGCGCCAACGACAAAGAATAGCGCGGCTTCGCGCACATCCTCGACCGGCAGGAGCGGTGTTTCCTTCACGCGTGGCATGGTCAGCCCCCCAATCCGGGATCTGTGCGCCGCCGCGCCGCCTGCCCGCCAAACTCGACATCCTGTACGAGGAGGCGATTAGTCAGCCGGTAGACGGGGGCTTCGACCTGGCGAACAAGGCCGAGATCGTGCGTGGCGATGATCACTGTGGTCTGGCGCCGTTTGTTCAGTTCCAGAAAGAGCCGCATCAGGCGCGTGCCCATTTCCGGGTCAACGTTGCCCGTTGGCTCGTCAGCGATGAGGATATCAGGCTGCGTCACGACGGCGCGGGCAATGGCGACGCGCTGCTGTTCGCCGCCCGAAAGTGTCGGCGGCTTGGCGTGGAGACGCTGGCCGAGGCCGACCCAGGCGAGCAATTCCTCAACATCGGCGCGGTAATCCGCCTCGCGGCGGCCCAGCACGCGCAAGGGGAGCGCCACATTCTCATAGGCCGAGAGATGCTCCAGAAGCCGGAATTCCTGGAAAACCACGCCAACCCTGCGGCGCAGGGCGGAGAGCTGATCGCGCGTGAGATTGCTGGTGGGACGGCCAAACAGGCTGACTTCACCCTTGCTGGGTTTCAGGGCGAGATACAGAAGTTTCAGAAGACTTGTCTTGCCAGCGCCCGAGGCACCCGTCAGGAAGCTGAACGAGCCGGGTTTCAGGACGAGATCAATATCGCTAAGTATGTCTTCGGAAGTGTCATAGCGGAGCGATACCGAATCTAATCGAACGGCGACATCTTCAAAGAGGTCGTGTCGTGGATGGGTCATGGGCTCCTGCCTGTCAGCTCAGGCTATTGGTTTTAATGGGGCGAATTGCGGGAAAGACCAAGTCATGATCCTCACCTGTCCCTCGTGTGAGACCCAGTATTTCGCCGATGACTCAACAATCGGTGAAAGCGGGCGAACCGTAACCTGCGCAACCTGCGGTCATAGCTGGTTCGTGAACCCGCAAGGCTTGCCCGGGCATGAGCCTGCAGCCGCCGCACCGGCAGCGCATGAAGTGTACCGGGAACGGGTGCGCGAGCAGCGCCGCCGCAAGAGCCGGTTTGCCGCCCTGGTGTCGTGGATCGTAACGGCTGCCGTGTTTTTCACGCTGGGCCTCGCCGCCATCATTTTCCGCAATGACGTTGTGAAGGTCTGGCCGGAATCGGCAACGGCCTACAAGCGGGTCGGCTTCTCGGTGAACCGTTTCGGGCTGGAATTCAGCGATATCGAGCGCAGCCGGACGTTCAATGACACGATCCCGGTCGTGACTGTGTCGGGCAAAGTGATAAATGTGGCGCGCAGCACGGTGGAAACGCCGGCGGTGCGCGTTGGCCTGATGGACGAGCGCGGCAAGGAAGTCGCCCTGAAATATGGTAGCGTGACGCCGGCTGAGCTGAACGCCGGGGCCACTGGCGAATTCAAGATCGTGCTCGAGCAGGCACCGATGGAGAGTTTCGAGATCGAGCTGTCCTTCGTTGACCGCGCCGATGTGCCGCCTGAACCCGAGCCCACGCCGGAGACAGCTTCCCCAACCGACGAAACTGCCCCCGATCTGGCAGCGTCCGATGCCGAAAGCCCGACGGAATGACTGAAATGCCCCCGATTGAAGTCCTCGTCACCGAGGATGAGCTGATGGCCCGCATTGAAGAGCTGGCCGATGCGCTTGCGCCCAGCCTGCAGGGCGACTGGTCGGCCGTGTCCATCCTGATCGGGGCAACGCCGTTTACGTCAGACCTGATGAAGGCGCTGGCCCGGCGCGACATTCACCCGGTTCTGGATGTGATCTGGCTGGAGAGCTATCGCGATGCCCGCGAAAGCTCGGGCCGTGTCGTCGTGCGCGCCGATCTTGGCCGATCGGTCGAGGGGCGCGGCGTGCTGTTGCTGGATGATGTGTTTGACACGGGCCGCACGCTGGCCTTTGCCAAGGCACACCTGCTGGCCAAGGGCGCACGCCAGGTGATCACGTGCGCACTGACGCAGAAGCCATGGGCCCCCCGCGGCGAGGACGGCGTTGACTTCTGCGCCTTCGATTCCCCGGGGCGTTACCTTGTCGGCTATGGCATGGACGATGCGGGCAAGTATCGCGGCCTGCCCTATATCGGCGCGCTGGACTAGGTCAGCGCGTACCAGATACAGGCACCAGCCGTTACCAGCATGACGATCACGCTGAGCAGCGTACCGACCATACGGCCGAAGCTGCTGCCTGACGAGCCACCGAGACCGATGGCGTGCAAGACGCGGCCGAGCAGGAAAGTGGCGCCGAGTACGTGGATCAGCAGCGTTGGCGCCGCAAGCCCGGCCAGTCCCAGCAGCCCCAACAGGACGACCGGCACATCTTCGACAGCGTTGCCCTGAACCCGGATCGCGCGCTGGAGTGCCTCATTGGCGCCGTCGCCAAAGCCGACTTTCTCGGACGTACGCACGCGCCCGACATTCATCTTCAAAGCAAGCATGAGCAGGCCAAAAAGCCCGATATAGAGTGTTGCAGCGGCAAATGCGGTCATGGATAGTTCTCCCTTTATGGGATGGCTTATCGTCAGTTGCAGGAACTGCAAAACATTCCGTTCGGAAATTAACGACGGCCACAGACCTAAGCGGTAATCTGGGCGCATGAAACGCGTCCTGCTATCGGCCCTCATCCTCAGTCTTTACGGCAGGGCCGCCGCCGATACGTTCTGCAATCATGAAATTGGCATGATCGGCACTAAGGCCATCGGTTACGTGATCCCGTATGGCCCGATGATGTCTGAAGATACCGATCTGTCTGCGGCTTCGCATGACCAAGACATCTGCCGGATCATCAGTTTTGATGGCCCGATGCCCGTCGGGCCCACCCGGCTGGACGACTGCCAGAACTTCCAGCATGTGCGCAGCGACAACGTCATCGAAACCGGACACATTTTCACCGATGAAGAGGCCAAGATCGGCCATCCCGTCTCCGAATACTTCTCGCCGCTCGTCTTTGCTGTTGAAGGCCAGATGGCGGCGCTAGAGCTCAAGACAGGAGAGACCCGATGGGTCCAGTCCGACCATTTGGCGCGTGGCGTTCCGACCTATTTTGAACCTTCAGTATATGATGGGAAATCAGCGGTCGGTTATGAGGGAGGCATATCGTCCGATGTCCTTTATGCGCAGGCCGCAGCGGGTGCAGAGACTCAGCCGCCATCCAATCGCGGACCTGCTCAGGATGCTTTCCGCGACAAAGTCCTGGCGGGCCACCCGCATGACGAAGCGGCACTGCTTCAGATGGAGGTGCATTCCGGGTTCATATATCGTGTGACGGATGTGGTCACCGTGGCGGACGGAAGTGTCTGGTTCGAACTGGAAGAAAAGGCCGCTCTGTCCTCGTGGAACTGGCCGGCCGAAGTCCTGGCTATCTATGGCAATGATGCGAGCAGGCTGACAAGCGACCCGATCCGAACGGTCTACATGCCCTTCAGAAAGCCAGACGGAACCGTGGTGGCGGTGCTTACGTCAGGCTTCGACTGCGGCTGCTGACCCAGCACACATCTACCAGACGCCGATATTCTCTGCGCTGGCCCACGGCTCCTTGGGCGCTTTGCGGTCGCCCTTCTGGAGCAGTTCGACCGAGATACCGTCCGGTGACCGGATGAACGCCATGTGACCATCGCGGGGCGGGCGATTGATCGTCACGCCCTGCGCGGCGAGGCGTTCGACGGCTTCATAGATATCATCGACCATATAGGCGAGGTGGCCGAAATTACGGCCGCCCTGATAGGCTTCCGGATCCCAATTATAGGTCAGCTCCACCATCGGGATATTGACCTGCGTCGGGTTGGCATCCGGCGCGATGCCACCGAGGCGTTTCACGTCCGCGGGCGAGGCAAGGAAGACCAGCGTGAAGCGGCCCTGCTCGCTGTCGACACGACGCACCTGTTCGAGGCCGAGGCCGTCGCAGTAGAATTTGAGCGCGGCATCGATATCCGCGACGCGCACCATCGTGTGCAGGTATTCAATGCTCAAGTGAGGCCTCCATTCAGGTCGCGCACGACCTGTTTCAGATTGGGCGGCATCAGGGCGTAATAGCGCCGCATCGCGACCGCGAGCAGCACGATCATGAAGGCCATGATGCCGAGGAAAACGGAAAATGTGTGGATCAGCGTGCCGGTCTCGAAAACGGGCGAGCCGCCGGACGCCTGCCAGAGCAGGCCCCAAACCATGTTGAACGCCGCCACGAAGGGCGCGATCAGGACCGACACGATTGTCGCGCAGACAAAGAAATAGGTCGCCGATCGCGGGCCTTCACTGCGCAAGTAAAGGTCTGTGAATTCGGCGTCAGTGACATCAGCGGGGATTTCGCCGGCTTCCTTGCGGGCAGCAAGCACTTCAGGGGCGAAATCGCGCGCGGATTTCCAGCGCCAAGCAAGGTGAAGCCCCCAAGCAAGAAGCGCGACGAAGAGCAGTGTCATAGGCAACATGGAAAGACTGGCAGGCCCGGGTCATGCGGCATGGCGCCGTCTACCCAATGGCCTGTCAGGCGGCATGGGCGCGTTCATAGGTAAGCATGGCACGTTTGCGCGCCACACCCCAATGATAGTTATGGAGACGGCCGTCGGCTGCAAGGGCCCGGTGACAGGGAATGAACCAGCTGATCGGGTTTGCCCCCACTGCGGCGCCGACCGCGCGGGCGGCTTTCGGGCTGCCCGCCGCGCAGGCGAGCTGGCCATAGGTCTGCGTCGTGCCGGCCGGGATTTCCAGCAGCGCGCGCCAGACTTGGCGCCGGAAAGGCGTGCCATAGAGCGCGACCGGCAGCGGCTCGCCGGACTCGAACACGCGGCGCGCGAACCTGGCGGCTTCACCGTCATCACGGCGTATATCGGCGCCGGGATAGCGGGATGTGAGATCGGTGAAGGCCTGTTTTTCGCCGACACCCTGATGTTCAAAGCCTGTGCGTGTGGGCGCGCCTTCGTCGATGAAGCCAAGGGCAACAAGTCCTCGCGCACCGATCAGCCAGGCCCCCTCGCCAAAGGGCGTCGGCGCCCTTCCGATGATGAGATCAGCCCCTGCCCCGCCGGACTTTGCCTCGCCGGGCGTGAGGCCTTCATGGGCGATAAAAAGATCGTGAAGACGTCCCGGTCCCGAGAGGCCCGTCTCGAAAGCCGCGTCCAGTACGCTGGCGCCCTCGCGCAGCAAGTCGCCCGCCGCGCCATGAGCGAGGGCGGCCTGGAACTGTTTCGGACTGACGCCTGCCCAGCGGGTGAATTCGCGCTGGAAATGGCTGGGCGAGAGATTCATGGCTGCCGCGACGCTGGCAAGGTCCGGCCAGTCGCGCCAGGTGTCGCCGAGGTGATCAAGCGCGTGGGCCATCCGCTCATAGGCGATGGCGCGTTCATCAAGGGGGGTGCATGTCGTTGTCATGAGACCAATGTGCCTTGCGCGAACCGGGGCTGCCACCCGTTTCTTGCGCCGGGGGCGGCTGAACCGAGCTTTTAGCTTCTATGCCTGTGCAGATGCCGCCAAAGCGCTACAAGACACGCAAACACTATCCAGACAGGGAGAAACAGATGACCCAGGGCTTTTCAACACGCGCCATCCATGCCGGAGCGGCACCGGATCCGGTTTCGGGATCGCGCGCCCAGCCGATCCACCAGACAACCAGTTTTGTCTTCCGCGATGCCGAGCACGCCGCGAACCTCTTCGCGCTGCAGGAGTTCGGCAACATCTATACCCGTCTCGGCAATCCGACGACCGGCGCGCTGGAAGCCCGCATCGCTGACCTTGAAGGCGGCACGATGGGCGTTGCGACGGCATCGGGCCACGCGGCGCAGCTGCTGGCCTTCCATGTGCTGATGGAGCCGGGCGCGAATATCGTCGCGGCGCGCCAGCTTTATGGCGGCTCGATCAACCAGCTCTCGCATGCGTTCAAGAAGTTCGGCTGGGGCGTGAAGTTCGTCGATATTGACGATGTCGCGGCGTTCGAGGCGGCTATCGACGACAAGACGCGCGTGATTTTCACCGAGAGCCTCGCCAATCCGGGCGGTCTCGTCACCGACATGAAGGCGATTGCCGATATCGCGCAGCGCCATGGCCTGCCCTACATGGTCGATAATACGATGGCATCGCCTTATCTGTGCCGGCCGCTGGAGCATGGCGCCAATATTATCGTTGAGAGCCTGACCAAGTTCATTGGCGGCCATGGCAACTCGATCGGCGGCATGGTGATCGATGGCGGCAATTTCGACTGGCTGGCCCACAAGGACAAGTTCCCGACCATGGCCAGCCCGCAATCCTACTACAATGACATGGTGTTCGGTGAGGCCTTCGGCGCCCTGCCGCTGGGCCCGGATGGCGCCAATGTGAATATTGCCTTTGCCATTGCGGCGCGAGCCTTCTCGCTGCGCGACCTTGGCCCGGCCATGTCGCCGATGAATGCCTTCCTGATCATGACGGGCTGCGAGACGCTGCCGCTGCGCATGGAGCGCCATTGCGCCAACGCGCTGAAAGTGGCGACCCACCTTCAGGGCCACGAAAAGGTGAGCTGGGTGCGCTATGCAGGCCTCGCCGGAGACCCGCATAATGACCTCGCCAAAACCTACCTGCCCAAGGGCGCAGGCGCTGTGTTCACCTTCGGCCTGAAGGGCGGACATGCGGCAGGCGTGAAGCTGGTCGAAGGCGTGAAACTGTTCAGCCACCTCGCCAATATCGGCGACACGCGCTCGCTGATCATTCACCCGGCGTCAACCACGCACAGCCAGCTGAGCGATGCCCAGAAAACCGCTGCGGGCGCCGCGCCAGACACGGTTCGCCTGTCGGTCGGTATCGAGGATGCTGCCGATATCATTGCAGATCTCGACCAGGCGCTGGCGGCCCTGTAGCGGCCAAGAAAAGCCTTCCCTGTTTGCCTGAACGCCTGCAATGTAGCCGTTTGGTCAAACTGGGAAGGCAACCAGCCCATGGCAGACGCCCGCAGCATTATCCTGCATGAATATCCAACCTCTCCCTTCGCGGAGAAGGTTCGCCTGACGCTGAAACTGAAGAACCTCGCCTATTCGCGCGTGGAGATTCCGGTGATCATGCCGCGGCCCGACCTGATGCCGCTGACGGGTGGCTATCGCCGCACGCCGGTGATGCAGATCGGCGCAGACATTTATTGCGACACGGCGATTATCCTGCGCGAACTGGAGTCGCGGTTCGCGACGGTTTCGCTGCGCACACCGGGCCATGAGGGCCTTGGCCAGATGGTCGCGGGCTGGGCGGATTCGCGCTGGTTCCAGTCGTCGGTCGCAATCATCTTTGGCGAGCGGGCAGACACGGTGCCCGAAGCCTTCAAGAAAGACCGCGAAGCGCTGTCAGGCCGGCCTTTCGACACTGAAGGCATGAAACAGGTAGCGCCGATGATGCGCGACCAGTGGCGCGCGCGGCTTATGCTGATTGAAGAGCGCCTGCAGGCCGGCAAGGGCGCAGGGGCCGGCATTTACCTGATCGGCGCCAAGCCCGGTTTTGTCGACGTCCATGCCTACATGAATGTCTGGTTCATGATGAATACGGTGCCGGACTTTGCCAATGAATGCCTCGAGAACGCGCCGCTGACACGGGCCTGGTATGACCGGCTTACCGAGACAGAAGGCCAGGAACCGGAAACGATCACGTCGGCTGAAGCGCTGGCCATCGGCAAGGCCGCCGCGCCAAGGCTTGTCTCCGCAACGACGAAGAGTGAGCCTCAGGGCTTTTCACCGGGAGACCCGGTCGCCGTTGCGCCCGACGATTATGGTCAGGTCTGGGTGGAAGGCGAACTCGTCCATGCGGACGCCCAGCGCATCATCTTGCAGCGCACATCACCGGAAGCCGAGACGATCCATGTCCACTTCCCGCGCGCCGGATTCCTCGTGCGCCGGGTCTGAGCAATTACAATATAGCGAAAAAGAAAAACGCCGCCCTCTTTCGGGGGCGGCGTTTGATTGTGGACGGATTGTCCGGGACTAGAACTTCACGCCAGCCTTGACGTACACGAAGCGGCCCGAGCTGCCGTATGGAATGTAACCGGAGAACGGCGTGTTGCCGGTGCCGTTGAACGGCGAAGGCGTACCATACTCGTCGAACAGGTTGTCCGCACCAAGTGACAGGGTTACGCGCTCGTTCCAGGTGTAACGGCCCTCGAGATCGATAATGGTGGCTGGGTCGATCGTATAGTCGTTCGCCGCATTGGAATCGGGCACCAGCACTTCGCCATAACGCACGGCTCTGAACGTCACGCCAAATGCGTCTTTTTCCCAATCAAGTGAAGCGGTGAACTTGTCCGAAGGCGTTCCTTCTTCAAACGTTTTCACATTCACGCGTCCAAACAGTGTTGGAGCTGGGCTAAGGGCAGAAAGCGTCGGCACTTCAGGCACGGCTGTCACGTCAGTCGAGTTGAAGTTGGCGCCCAAGGTGGCTGTAAAGCGGCCAACTTCGGTTTCCCCAAAAGCATAGCTCGACACAATGTCGATACCCGTCGTCTCTGTATCCACACCGTTCAGGAAGAAACGGCCTGCGGCTCCGGCAAAGCCTTGCGACGCAAGATAGGCAGTGACGGCATCCGATGCCGCATTGCCTGGGCTCGTACCCAGGTTTTCAGACAGGACGATCCGGTCGTTCACATCAATACGATAGGCATCAACCGTCAGGTTAAACCCGCCCGAGCGGTACACGGCACCAATCGAATAGTTGACCGACTCTTCTGCTTTCAGGTCCTGAGCACCCAAAGCGCGAGCGACAGGGTCTGTAACCGGGAATGTCGTCACATCGAACGGAACGCCCTGAGCGTTGAAGTTGGTCGAAGTGGTCTGGAAGTACTGCTGCTGCAGAGAAGGTGCACGGAAGCCGTTCTGGATGGAGCCCCTCAATGCAAACGCATCGTTGAAATCATAACGCGCCGCCAGTTTTCCGGTGACCGTTTCACCGAAGTCTGAATAGGATTCAACACGCACAGCACCCGAGACCAGCAATTCATCCGTCACATTTGCTTCGAGATCCAGGTAGGCGCCTACGGCAGTGCGATCTTCATCGACTTCATTCTTAGGCTGGAAACCAGGAAATACCTGGCTGCCTGCTGACGCCGCGTTTCCGTTTGGAAGAATGACCCCACCATAACGGTAGCTATCAGGTTCGCCCGCATTGATCTCATACATTTCCTGGCGCGCTTCGATGCCCCACGCGACGTTCAGATCAGACGCAAGTCCATCAACGGCGAAGCCTTTCACGGCCGAGAGGTTGCCGACGACCTGGCTGTATTTGAAGCCGCCAGCATCAAATGACGTCTTGGACGACGGCCCAATGGACGCATTGAGCGTATTCTCAATGGTGAATTGCATCTCGTTTGAGCCGTAAACGACGGACGCATCCATATCCCAGCCTGCCGCCTCAAAACGAGCGCCACCCGCAACCGAAGCATCGGTCGTTTCAGGTGAAATCAGAGGAAGGAAGCCGTTGGGATAGATCTCGATGACGTTACGCGAGTCCAGCGCCCGACGGTAGAAGCCAGCGGAACTCGTGTCACGGTTTTGATAGCTGGCCCAACCATAGAGCTCCACGCCATTCGTGAGGTCATAACCCGCATTTGCAAAGACCGTGGCCTGTTCGAGCTCTGGCTCACCCGTCCAGCCATTGAAGCGATTGATAACAGCCTCACCCGGATTGGGCTGCCCACCGACATCGGGATATTGTTGGCGAACATCATAACCCGACCGCTCTGTATGCTGCTGATCTTTGACCTCTGCCGAGATCGTCAGATAGCCATCTTCGCCGAGATGGAAGCCTTTCCATCCAGACAGTGTAACGACGTGACCATCAGAGCGGTCGCGCTGAATCTGGGCTGGCGCAGAGATGACGGGCGTTCCGCCAACCGTTGCGGGAGTTCCCACAGGCACACTATATTCGGTTTCGCGCCAGCCATAGCTGACTTCGGCCGCGCCGCCTTCAGCCGCTTCGCGCAGATTGACGTTGATCACGCCGGCGATGGCGTCAGAGCCGTACTGGGCCGAGGCACCGTCGCGCAGGACTTCAATACCGGAGACAGCCATGGTTGGAATCGTATTCAGGTCGACAGCTGACGATCCACGGCCGATTGATCCGTTTACGTTGACCAGAGACGCCATGTGACGGCGCTTGCCGTTGACGAGAACCAGTGTCTGGTCCGGGCCGAGGCCACGAAGCGAAGCCGGGCGAACCGAGTCCGTACCGTCATTGAGAGCGGGGCGTGGGAAGTTGAAAGAGGGGAGCTGGACCGACAGGGCCTGGTTCAGTTCGCCGATACCGATTTTCTCGAGCGTGGCAGACGACACGATGTCGACAGCAACGGCTGTATCAAGAGCGGAACGGTTGGCAACGCGTGTGCCCAGCGTAACGACAGTCTCGAGCTGGCGGTCAGCCTCGGGCGCCGTTTCTTCCTGGGCGATCGCAGGTGCGGTTATGGATGCGATGACAGCAGCGGCTGCAGCCGTACGCAGAACAGTTTTGAACTGCACGATAGTAGTCCTCCTTGACGAACGTGGTTCCCGGCATTGGGAGACCACTTGAAGCTGACCCGGCTTTGGGCTTTGAATCTAAACAGAGAGTGGACATCCCCGGATAAATCACAAGTGGACGTAGCGTTTTCCGCCGGGCATGTTGTAATTATGACACTCCTGTCATACTCACGCGAAAGTATCTCCGATGGCACGAAGACTTTGTCTGATCACGGGCGCCTCCGCAGGTATCGGCGCCGAGTTTGCCCGTCAGTATGCGGCGCTTGGCTGGGACCTGGCGCTGACAGCGCGCCGCACCGACCGGCTTGAGGCCCTGGCCAAGGAGCTGGAAAGCGCCCACGGGATATCTGCGATCACGATTGCCGAAGATCTCGCCAAGCCAGAGGCGGTGGATGCGATCCTCGCCGCACTGGAAGCGAAGGGGCGCCATGTGGACGCGCTTGTGAACAATGCGGGCTACGGCCTGCCCGGCACATTCTTCAACACGTCATGGGAGGAGCAGGCTGATTTCATACGCGTGCTCTACACGGCGCCGGTTGAGCTGGCCCACAAGGTGCTGCCCGGGATGGCAGAGCGTGGCTATGGCCGCATCATCAATGTCGCCTCGCTGGCCGGCTATGCCGCTGGCAGCGCGGGGCATACGCTTTACGGAAGCGTCAAGGCCGCGATGATCAAGTTCACGGAGAGCCTGAATGCCGAATGCGCCGCCACCGGCCAGACGGACATCCACTGCACGGCGCTCTGCCCCGGCTTCACCTGGAGCGAGTTCCACGATGTGAACGGCACGCGCGAGGACACGAACAAGATGCCGAAATGGATGTGGATGGAGGCGGCCCCCGTCGTGAAGGCCGGGATCGACGCGGTCAATCGCGGCCAGCCGGTTGTCGTGCCCGGCAGCGCAAACAAGGCGCTGGCCACGCTCACACGCATCCTGCCCGAATCGCTGGGACGGGCCATGGTCAGCGCCCAGTCTAAACGCTATCGGCGAATGGACACTTAAAGCTGGCCTGCGTTGTTGCACCGCACAATCTGGCCATGACTCTTGCCTGTATCGCACTATACTAAGCAAAACGACCAGAGATCGTGGAGGATATTATGGACGGCGCTGCAGGCGACACACTTGAACAATCCCCAGTCATGACAGGGCTTTTGCCCGCCATGGCCGACGCCGTCATGGCGCTTGAAGCCTATGTCGATGCCGCCACACTGGCCGCCGGCAAGCAGCTGAAAACGGCCGATGGCAAACCTGACCGCAAGGCGCTGGAGCGCCAGCAGCACATGGCGCACGGCCTGGCATGGCTCGCAACCTATCTCGAAACCCTCCGCCAGACATCCGAATGGGCCTCACGCATCGACTCTGAAGGCAAGTTCGGTGAGGTCGAAGCGCTCCTCTCGCAAATCCTGTTCAGCGAATACCTCGCGCAGATCGTCAGCGGAATCCCGATGAACCAGGGCGAGACGATCCGTCCGCACGAATTGGGCACGCTGAAAGAAGCTGACGCGCTGTTCGAAACGGCCGTCATCAAGCGCCTTGTGCTTGAGGGCAAGACAACCGCCTCGATGGCCGCCGCAGCAAAATTGCTGCCGGATGCGCTCAGCCGCAACACGGTGGAAGAGACCGGCCTCGACGAGACCATGAGCATGGTCCGCGAACAATTCGCGAAATTCGCCAGCGACAAGATCAAGCCACACGCCCATGGCTGGCATATCCGCAATGACTATATCCCGATGGATGTTGTCAGCGAGATGGCTGAGCTTGGCGTGTTCGGCCTGACCATCCCGGAAGAATTCGGCGGCTTTGGCATGGGCAAGATCGCCATGTGTGTCGTCTCCGAAGAACTTTCGCGTGGCTATATCGGCACCGGCTCGCTCGGCACACGCAGCGAGATTGCAGCCGAGTTGATCCTGATTGGCGGCACGGACGACCAGAAAACCCAATGGCTGCCCAAGATTGCCAGCGGCGAAATCCTGCCGACCGCCGTGTTCACCGAACCGAACACCGGCTCAGACCTTGGCAGCCTGCGCACACGCGCCGTAGAAACCGAGGACGGCAGCGAATACGCCATCACCGGCAACAAGACATGGATCACCCACCCGGTCCGCGCCGATGTGATGACAGTGCTGGCCCGTACCGATCCGGCTACGAACAATTTCTCCGGCCTGTCGATGTTCCTGGCTGAAAAGCCGCGCGGCGACGATGCCAACCCCTTCCCTGCCACCGGCATGACCGGCGGCGAGATCGAGGTGATCGGTTATCGCGGCATGAAGGAATACGAGATCGGCTTTGACGATTTCCGTGTGAAATCGGAAAACCTGCTCGGCGGTGTCGAGGGCCAGGGCTTCCGCCAGCTGATGGCGACATTCGAAAGCGCCCGCATCCAGACGGCTGCACGAGGCATTGGCGTGGCACAGAACGCGTTCGAGATTGGCCTGCAATATGCGCTGGACCGGAACCAGTTCGGACACCCGATCTTCTCGTTCCCGCGCGTCTCGAACAAGCTGGTCATGATGGCCGCCGAACTGATCGGCGTGCGCCAGCTGACCTATTTCTCGGCGCGCCAGAAGGATGCCGACAAGCGCTGCGACCTTGAAGCCGGCATGGCAAAACTGCTCGCCGCCCGCGTTGCATGGGCCGCTGCCGATAATGCGCTGCAGATCCACGGCGGCAATGGCTTCGCTGTCGAATACCCGATCAGCCGCGTGCTGGCCGATGCGCGCATCCTCAACATCTTTGAGGGCGCAGGCGAGGTGCAGGCCATGGTCATTACCCGCCGCCTTCTTGAAAGCGGCAACTGACCTGATCTGAAAATAATTGCGGGCAGGACGTGAACCCGTTTGCGTTCTGCCCGTTGCTCTCGTTCGCGCGCAGCTTCCCGACCCCCGCGCGAAGGGAGGCCTTATGGCGCAAACAGATTCGACGACAGAAACCGAAAAACGTGACCTTCGCACCGGCGAGCCCTTCTGGCTCGCAGATGGCGCACCCAATCTTGCCGTTCGCAAGACACCCAAGCATTCGACCTATGACGTCATCATCGCCGGATCAGGCATCAGCGGCGCGCTGACGGCCTGGCATTTGTGCGACGGGAAGCGTCGTGTTTTGTTGATCGACCGCCGACCCCCGGTGACAGGCTCCACCCCGGCCAGCACGGCAATGATCCAGTACGAGATCGACACGCCTCTGTTCAAACTGTCGGAGATGATCGGACAGGACAAGGCGCGCCGGGCCTGGAAACGCTCGGCAAAGGCGGTTCAGCGGCTCGGCGAGATTGTCCGACTGGAAAACATTCCCTGCGGCTACACGGAAAAGCCTGCGCTCTATCTTGCCGGGGACGAATTCGGTTTCCGCGCCCTCCAAACGGAACAGGCCGCTCGCGAGGCGGCCGGGCTGACATCCCGCTTCATTCCCGCACAGGAATTGCGGGAGACCTATGGCATGGACCGTACCGGCGCGCTGCTCAGCGAACCGTCCGCTTCGGCGGACCCGGCGCAGCTAACGGCCGGCCTGCTCCGCCGGGCGATGGATTCAGGGCTCGAAATCGTTTCACCAATGGAAGTATGCGATTTCGTGGCGACAGGCGCTCAGGCGGCGCTCACACTGTCAAACGACCAGATCCTGACATGCGGCCATGCCGTGTTCTGCACGGGCTATGAGTTCCTGAAATCGCTTGAGAGCCGCGAGCACCGGATCATATCGACCTGGGCGATCGCGGCCCGGCCACGCGGCAAGCTACCCGGCTGGCTGGACGATCACATCGTCTGGGAAGGATCCGACCCCTACCTTTATTTCCGCACGCACACGGATGGGCATGTCGTTATCGGAGGGGAGGACGAGCCTTTCGAGACGGGTCACATGAACGCGGCCAAGCTGCAACGCAAGACCGCAACGCTGGTCGAAAAGTTCGAAAAACTCACGGGCGTTTCGCTCTATCCGCCAGCCCATCGCTGGGCGGCAGCATTTGGCGAATCCACCACAGGCCTTCCCTTCCTTGGCCCCGTTCCGGGACACTCCCATGTCCACGCCCTGATGGGATTTGGGGGCAATGGTATCACTTTCAGCGTGATAGGAGCGGAAATCGTTGCCGCAGCGATTGCAGGCAAGCCAGACCCGGACGCGTCGATCTTCGCCTTTCCAAGCGATACCGACGCGCCCTGAAGTCCTAGCGGATCTCGCCCTTTAGCGGTTCGATATCATCCGGCTCGTGCTGGATGATGACCTTGGCGCCGAGACGTTCGGCGCGCGCTTCGAATGCATCCATTGAGACCAGCGTTTCAGCTTCATCAAAGTTGAAGCGCGGCACGCGTTTCAGTTCGCGGCTTTCCTTGCGGTGATAGAGGTCACCCGTCAGCAGGACAGCGCCGCTTTCCGGCATCATCAGCTGCAGCGAAGAATGCCCCGGCGTATGGCCGGGCGTCTGGAAGATCACGACCGTGCCGTCGCCGAACACGTCATACTCGTCATCAATCAGTTGCTGTTCCATCGGGCTGAACATGGCGAAAGTCGGCGCGAGGCTCGGGTCATAAGGCGCGGACCCATCGGGCGGGAACATGGCGTCCTTTTCCTTCTGGTTCACCAGCCAGGTCGAGCCCTGAATCTGATCAACCTGACCGGTATGATCGAAATGGCTGTGGGAAATGGCGACATAGTCGATTTCAGACGGCACGACGTTCAGCGCGCCCAGCTGCTCTGTCAGCGACGTATCCATCGACACAGTGAACACGCCCTGCGTCACTGGGCCGTTACCGACCAGCATGCCCGGCAGGCCGAGATCCCAAAGCAATATTCCTTTGGGATGGCGCACAAGGTAGCACGTATCAACGAGCGTATCGGTTTGACCCGCATAGTCGCCCGCGGACGAGAAGCCGTCCATGTCCGAGACTTCAAGCTTGCCGCAATCGAGCACGTCGACATGGAGCGGCGCTTCGGCCTCCACTGTTTCGACGGTGGCTTCCGCCTCGGGCGCAGCGGCTTCTGCTTCTGGCGCAGGCGCTTTCGGCGCACAGGCCGCCAGCACGGCCGCAGTCGACGCGGCAATCATCAAATGTGTCAGGCGCATTGTCGTCCCCTTCAGGTGAGTCGGGCAGAAACTAGGTGTTTTTGGCGTCGAGGGATAGCGTCTGCCCGTCCGGGGCGATCACCCGATAGAAACAGCTGTCGCGGCCTGTATGGCAGGCGCCGCCTGTCTGGTTTACGCGCAGCAGAACGGCGTCCTGGTCGCAATCCACGCGAACCTCGACCACTTCTTGAATATGGCCTGACGTATCGCCCTTTACCCATAGCTCGCCGCGCGAACGCGACCAGTAGGTCGCCCGCCCGGTCGACACTGTCGCCGCAAGGGCCTCGGCATTCATCCAGGCCAGCATGAGCACTTCGCCGCTGGTGGCGTCCTGCGCGATGGCCGCGATCAGGCCGTCGGCATTGAACCTGGGGCGTAATTCGCGGGTCTCGTCCTGTGCGCTGCCCGAGAGAGGGAGAGAATAGTGGGTCATGTACGCCTCCATAGTTCAGGACCGCCAGACGCGCCAGCGGAACCCGCGCCGCTATGGCACGCTATGTGAGGAGAAAAAGGGGAATGCAAAATGGAATGGTTTGTTTCAAGCCCGCGATCGCTAATGCTCATCGCTGCGTCGGCAGCAGCGATGTATCTGGCGCTGATCATCCTCACGCGCCTGGCCGGCGTGCGCAGTTTCTCAAAAATGAGTGGATTTGATTTCGCCGTCACGGTGTCGATCGGCTCCGTATTGGCATCTGTTATCCTGACAAAGGATCCCCCCGTGGCGCAGGGCATCGCCGCGCTTGCGGCGCTGTTTGCGCTGCAGATGGGTGTCGCCGCATTGCGGGTCTATTCAGATAAGTTTGAAGGTAGCACCAACAACAAGCCGCGCCTCATCATGGCGAATGGCGAGATGCTGCGCGACCAGATGAACAAGGCGAAGATCACCGAGAGCGACCTCCTGGGCAAGTTGCGTGAGGCAAACGTGCTCGACTTTTCACAGGTCGATGCGGCGGTCGCGGAAACGACGGGCGATATTTCTGTCCTTCACCGTGCGCGCGGCGACACGCCACTCGCGGCAAACTTGCTCGAAGGCGTGATTGGCGCCGAGCATTACAGGCCCGAGCCGATACGGACATAATCGCGCGCTGCCCTTTTGCCGGAATGCGGTCTAGAGTGGCAAAAAATAACGGAGGAAACCGGCATGGCCGCCTATACGCAAATCCTGGAAGACCTGAACGAGGGCGTTCTGACGCTGACCCTGAACCGGCCGGATCGGCTGAATGCGTGGACGCCGGTGATGCAGGCCGAGCTGGAAACCGCCATCCGCGCGGCCGGCGACAATCAGAATGTGCGTTGCATTATCGTTACCGGTGCGGGTCGAGGCTTCTGCGCCGGGGCCGACATGAACCATCTGCAGGACATTCAGGGCGACACCGATGCGGGCGCCAAATCTGCGACTGCAAGTGTCGAGCGCGGCGCGCCAAAGGGGCTGGAGAAAATCTATGATGGCCGCTTCGGCTATCTCTATGCCTGCCCCAAGCCCATCATCGCGGCCATTAACGGCCCCTGCGCGGGCATCGGCCTGATCTTTGCGCTCTTTGCCGACATGCGCTTTGCCGGCGAGGACGCCAAGTTCACCACCGCTTTCGCCCAGCGCGGCCTGATTGCCGAGCATGGCATTGGCTGGCTCCTGCCCCGCCTCGTCGGCGAGGCCAATGCGCTCGATCTCCTGTTCACTGCACGTGTCTTCAAGGGCGACGAGGCGGCCGATCTCGGTCTCGTCAACAAGGCGTTGCCTTCCAATGAACTTATGCCCCATGTGATGAAGCTCGCAGGTCACCTTTCGAAAATGGTCTCGCCCCGCTCCGTCGCCGTGATGAAACGCCAGGTTCGCGCGTCCTATTTCCAGTCCTATTCGGAGAGCCTCGCAGAGGCAGATATTGCAATGGCGGACAGCTTCACGACATTCGACTTCAAGGAAGGCGTTGCGAGCTTTGTCGAGCGCCGCCAACCGGCCTTCCAGGGCAAGTAGACAGGAATAGAAGCCATGAAACGCCGCATTGATATCGTCGAAGTGGGCCCGCGCGACGGATTGCAGAACGACCCAGCCGATCTTAGCGTCTCGCAGAAGCTGGAATTCATTGCCCGGCTGGAAGAGGCGGGCGTGCGGCGCATGGAATCGGGCAGCTTCGTCAACCCGAAAGCCGTGCCCAAGATGGCGGATTCCGCCGCCGTGTTTGCGGGTGTCGACCGTTCCAAACCGACGCGCCACATTGCCCTCGCGCTGAACGAAAAGGGCGTGCGCCGGGCGATTGATGCCGGCGCCGATGAGATCAATTTCGTGCTTGTGGCCGGCGAGACGTTCGGCCGCCGCAATCAGGGCATGAGCCCGCAGGAGAGCGCAGACATGCTCGCCCAGTGTGCCCCGCTGATCCTTGAAGCCGGTATTCCCCTGTCAGCGACCATCTCCGTTGCCTTTGGCGATCCGTTCGATGGCGACGTGGATATTGCGGTTGTCGGCAATCTCGCTGCGCAGGCCCAGCGGGCGGGCGTCAATGAGCTTGCCCTTGGCGATACGATTGGCGTGGCAACGCCATGGGACGTGCGCGCGGCCATCGAACGGGTGCGCATGGAGGCGCCGGACGTTTACCTCCGCATGCATTTCCATGACACGCGCGGCGCTGGCCTCGCGAATGTCGCAGCGGCCGTCGAAGCGGGCGTCGATGTGATTGATGCCAGCTGCGGCGGCATTGGCGGCTGCCCGTTTGCGCCAGCCGCAACGGGCAATGTGGCCACTGAAGACGTGGTCTACATGCTGGAACGGGCCGGATTCGAGACAGGTCTCGACCTCGGCAAGCTGATCGATACCGCACACTGGCTGGAGAAAGTACTCCAGCATCCGGTGTCGTCGTCGCTCAGCCGCGCAGGCGCATTCCCGCCAGCAAAAGTGCCTGCCTGATCAGCTATTCGGCTGACAGGCGGGCGGCTTCCTCGTCCGACAGCTCGGAATTGTCGTAGACGTTTTGCACGTCATCAAGTTCGTCGAGCACATCGAGCAGTTTCATCAGCGTGTCGGCAGAATCACCATCAATCGGAATATTGTTCTGCGGTTTCCAGATCAGCTTGGTCGACTTGGCTTCCACATCGGCGCCGAAATGCTCGGCCAGGGCATCGGCGACCGTTTGAAGGTCTTCCCGCACCGTATAGATCCAGTGGGATTCCTCATCGGTTTCAACGTCTGAGGCACCCGCAAGGATTGCGGCTTCCATGACTTCGTCCTCGGTGCCAACCGAGAGCGGATATTCGATCTCTCCAACCTGGTCGAAGCTGAAGGAGACAGAGCCCGTTTCGCCGAGATTGCCGCCATTCTTGGAGAAAGCCGAGCGCACATCGGTCGCGGTGCGGTTCTTGTTGTCGGTCGAGGCCTCGACAATGATGCCGACGCCGCCGGGACCGAAGCCTTCATAGCGGATATCAACATAATCATCGCCGCCGCCGCCCTGGCCCTTGTCGATGGCGCGCTGGATATTGTCCTTCGGGACCGACTGGCCCTTGGCGTTCTGGATGGCGAGACGCAGGCGCGGGTTACCGTCCGGGTCAGGTCCGCCCATTTTTGACGCGATCGTGATCTCTTTCGACAGGCGCGCAAATTTGACGGCGCGCTTCTTGTCCTGCGCGCCTTTGCGGTGCTGGATATTTGCCCATTTACTATGGCCGGCCATGAAAACCTCTTCGGGGGGTCAGAAACGTGAAGCGTGCGCTTTAGCGCAGGATGGCCAAAGCGCCAAGCTCCCCGGCGACAGCCCTTGCAGAGCGCTGGCAAATCCTGAAAGCTGCAAAAAAATCCGGGAGAGGAAACCAGTATGCGCCACCGCATGATTTCGCTATGCGCCATTGCCCTGTCAGCCTGCGCCAGCCAGGCAACTGCCCCTGAGGCGCTTGCGCCCGAAACGACTGCAGCTCCTGCTATTCCCGCGCCGCCCGAAGCCGGTATTGCAACTGAGGCGACGCGCGAAGCCAATGCCGCGCTGGCCGCGCGCCTCCCGCTGGACGAGCAGAGCGATGTGGAAGATGCCGCCCGCGGTCGGATCGCCTATATTGATGCGCCCGCCATTCTCGCCGAGGACGGCCATGTGGTCTGGGCCATCCCGCAATTCGACTTCCTTAAGGGCGATGCGCCGGACACGGTGAACCCGTCGCTGTGGCGCCAGTCGCGTCTTGCAGCGGAACACGGCCTGTTCGAGGTCGGCGACGGCATATGGCAGGTGCGGGGCTATGATCTCTCCGTGATGAGCGTGATCGAGGGCAAGACCGGCTGGATCATCGTCGATCCGCTGACCAGCACGGAGACCGCCAGCGCGGCACTGAAACTGGTCAATGACACGCTGGGCGAGCGCCCGGTCACCGGGCTTCTCTACACACACAGCCATGCGGACCATTTCGGCGGGGCGCGCGGCGTGTTGAGCCAGGAAGACGCTGCTGAGCGCAATGTACCGATCCTCGCGCCGGTTGGCTTTCTTGAGCATGCCGTCAGCGAGAACCTGATCGCGGGCAACCAGATGAGCCGCCGCTCGACCTTCATGTTCGGCAACACGATTCCGCGCAGCCCGACGGCGCATGTCGGTTCAGGCCTCGGCCCCGGCCTGCCACAAGGCACGATCAGCCTGATCGCGCCGACCGAAGAGATTTCCGGGCGTGGCACACAGCGCGTGATTGATGGCGTAACGTTTGAGTTCATCGACGCAGCGGGCACAGAAGCGCCCGCCGAGTTCATGTTCTACCTGCCGGAAAAGCGCGCGCTGTGCACGGCTGAAGTCGTGACCGCGACGTTCCATAATCTGTTGACGCCGCGCGGCGCAAAAGTGCGCGATGCGCTCGGCTGGAGCCGGGCCATCGACTATGTGCTGGAAACCTATGGCGACAAGGCCGACGTTGTCTTCGCCTCCCACCACTGGCCGACCTGGGGCGAGGAGAATGTCGACACGCTGCTGGAGGGCCAGCGCGACATCTATCGCTATGTCCATGACCAGACCCTGCGCGCGGCAAATGCCGGCGCAACGATGACCGAGGCCGCCGAGGCGGTTGAGGAACCGGCCTTCGAGAGCGAGGCCGATGCCTTCAATACGCGCGGCTATTACGGCACGCTGAATCATAATGCCAAGGCGGTTTACCAATACTATTTCGGCTGGTGGGGCGGTGTCCCGGCCGAGTATTACGAGCTGCCGCATGTTGTGACGGCGGCGCGTTATGTCGAGGCCATGGGCGGGCTGGATGCGACGCTCGCCGTGGGGGCGAAGGCCTTCGAGGCGGGGGATTACCGCTGGGCGGCGGAAGTGTTCAACCATGCCGTCTTTGCCGAGCCGGAAAGCGAGACCGCCCGCAACTGGCTGGCCGCGACCTATGAACAGCTTGGCTTCCAGGCCGAGAGCGGCGCGTGGCGCAGCTATTTCCTGGTTGGCGCCAGCGAGCTGCGCAATGGCATTCCGAGCCTCGGCAATCCGCAGCTCGGCAATCCGGAATTCCTGCGCGCAGTCAAATCGATCGACCTGATGGACTCGCTCGCGGCCCGGTACAATCCGGCGAAAATGACGGCGGAGCCCTTTGCCGTGAACCTCATCTTCCCGGACCGGGATGAGGCGATGACGCTGCACCTTGGCAAGTCTGTCCTCGTGCCGCGTGAGGGAAGCGTCGAGGATGCCGCCGTGACGCTGACGCTCAACCGCTCCGTGTTCGACCTTGTGCTCCTTGGCAAGACGACGCTGCCGGAACAGCTCCAGTCAGGTGCCGCGACCGTCAGCGGCAATCCGGCCATGCTGCAGGCCTTCTTCGGCACGCTAGACCGGCCCGACTTCTGGTTCCCGGTGGTGACGCCTTAGGCCGTCTTTCCCCCTTCTCCCTCGGGAGAAGGGTTGCAGATCAAGCGTGTGTGCGGGGCGATGGCTTGTTTTCGGCGATCCATCTTTTCTCGTCTTCGGTGCCTTCGCGCGGCGGATAAAAGCCCTGGATCGACCATAGATCGAATGGCGTCTCGTCGATGTGGAATCCTGGCCATAAAGTGCGTACACACTATACAGAGTGGCTATCAAGCCGTCAGGCCGGTATTTGTTGGCTTGGGTAAGCCCCACTCGTCGTGTATATTCACATCATGACCAAGATGGACGATCTTTTCGATGATGTGGCGGGACGTTGCGCAGCAGTGCGGACACTTGGCACGGCGCGCGTAATAACGCGGCACTTTGACGATGCGCTGAGGCCAGTGGGCCTGACCATTACGCAATTCACGCTGCTGATCACGATTGGCCGCATGAAGCCTGAATCGATCAGCGAGATTGGCCAGTGGCTGAACATTGACCGCACCAGCCTGACCCGGAACCTGAAGCCGCTTGAAGACGCCGGCTATGTGATACGCGGCAAGGAAGGCCCGGCCCGGAAACGGAAAATCGACCTGACGTCCGCTGGCGCGCAAATCCTCGAAAAGGCCTATCCCCTTTGGCAAAGGGCTCAGGGACAGGTCGAGGCCAGGTTCCCGGGAGACGCTTATGAAGAGGCCAAACTCGCGCTGATATCACTCCGCAGCATTGGATCGGACTGAGCCTGTTTGAGGGTTGCGCGGGCGACCGGACCATCTTGCGATGCCCGGCAAACTAGTCTGATTGACTGTCGGATTCAGCCCGAGGTTTCCCAGCTTTTGAATGCGTCGCGGAGGAGTTCCGGCAGCGCCGTGGCGATGGCGCCGAGTTCCGGCGGCAGGCGGTGGGTGCGGGTCATGGGCAGGGCCATGGGCGCGGCGTCGCCGGCCTTGCGCTGGCGCTCGAGGGTTCGGGCGAGGCGTCTGGCATGGGCTTCCGGGGCCGCGAGCAGTTCCTGCAGCGCCGCGAGGCGCGCGAGGATCGGCGCGGCCGGGACGGGGCCGCAAGCGCGAGGCGCGCTGACCAGAGCGCTGCCGTCCATGTCCGGCCCAAGGAGGCGCGGTGACAGGCCGGTGAGGCGGCCCGAGGCCTTGGTCTCGATGCGCCCGGTGCACGAAGGATGCACGGAAAAAGCACGGACAGGGACGGGAGGAAGCACGAGTCCCAGCGCCATCAATGTGAGCAGGCGCCGGATGATGATTTCAAGGCGGGCGAGTTCAGCGCGGGCGCGCTGGGCAAGAGTGCGTTTCAGTGTGGTAGGGGTGAGGTGTGCGTTCGTCATCACAGCGACGTTGGCCAGCGCGCGTTGCGCCTGGGCGATGCCGTGGGTGACGAAGGCGGACGGATGGGACATGGCGGCCAGTATAGGCCGGGCGCCATTAGGGTTGGATAAGGTGGGGGAGAGGCCCAGAGGGATGGTACCGCCGAACTCAACCCATTCTACGCTTGCCGCACAGCACTTATATTCACTTAAGAGTCCGCTCTTGCCACTTCTTGCCAATAGTGGGCAAAGGCATTTTTTCCCCATTCGTCTATATCCTCCAGCGATTCGAGATTGGACGGACGACTCTGCCAAACCGCCAGCCACTGGGTATAAAGGGCTTGCGCTTCTGCTCCCTCGGAAGATAAGTCGACACACGCTTGATGGAAAATACCATCTGAAAACAAGCCTAGTCTGTGTGAAGGCTTCAAGAAGGCTGGAAAACCCACCACAACGTCATCGGAAGAAATCGTCTTCCCGCACAACGGACAAATAGTTTTATCTGCTATCAAATGGGCCATCATATTATCCTCTCACGTCAAATCGACTCCGACCTCCACCAAACAACTCGTATATATATGAATGCCGCTGCCCCGTGTCCCGAAGCATCTGAAAATCAGCAGCGGATGTTCGCGTCGGACTTGGATGAGCCAGCGTAGGGTGCATCAAGCGTAGCGCAATGCATCCTACTGGACTGCTGCGCGGTGTGTGAGGAGCGCTCACCCTGAGCGAAGTCGAAGGGCGGGTGCGGGCATCCTGTTTTCATCGCACGGGGCGCGTCCTTCGACTTCGCTCAGGATGAGGCCCTTAGGGAGGTTTGCGCTCGGCCGGGGATACCTGCGGAATGCTCCCTTCTCCCTTGGGAGAAGGGTTGGGGATGAGGGGGGATGGCGTCGCTGCGAGTGCAGTTTTTGTGGGGGACTCAGTGACCCCTCACCCCCGGCCCCTTGCTTCGGGCAATCGCGGTGCGATTGCTGATCCTCGCAAGCCCGAAAGGGAGAGGGGGGAGCGGGAGGCGGCGATTGGTCTCCAATTGCCTGAGATCCCGGCGTTCGCCGGGACGGCGGCGTGGGGGGCGTTTGGCTAAGCCGGCACCTGTTCGCTGAGGCGGCCGCCCATGCGAATGGGCTCTATGCGGAGGGCGAGGCCCGTCTTGTCGTCGGTTTCGACATAGGTTCCGCACATTGTGCCGTCGCCGAGGGCGGGTTGGTAGCGTTCGCCGGGGAGCTGGGTGATGAAGCGGGTGAGGGAGTTCTGCTTCTGCATGCCTATGACGCTGTCATAGTCGCCGCACATGCCGGCATCGGTCTGGTAGGCGGTGCCGTTTTCGAGGATCATTGTGTCGGCGGTGGGCACATGGGTGTGCGTGCCGACGACGAGGCTGGCGCGGCCATCGCAATGGTGGCCCATGGCCATTTTCTCGGAGGTTGCCTCGCAATGCATGTCGACGATGATGGCATCGGCCACGGCGCCGAGCGGCATGGAATCGAGCGCGGCATCGACGGCCTCGAACGGATTGACCAGTGTCTGGCGCATGAAGACATTGCCCTGCGCCTGAATGACGCCGACGCGGCGCCCGTCTGGGAGGGCATAGAGATGGGCGCCCTTGCCCGGTGCATTGGCCGACGGCGGATAGTTCAGCGGGCGCAGCAGGCGCGGCTCGCGCTGGATATAGGTGAGGGCCTCGCGCTGGTCCCAGGCATGATCGCCGAGGGTGAGGCAGTCCGCGCCGGCACCGAAGAAATCATTGGCGATGGATTCGGTGAGGCCGAAACCGCCCGCCGAATTCTCGGCATTCACGACAACGAAATCGAGCCGCAGGCGCGCCTTCAGGCCCGGCAGGTGCTCCAGCACGGCGGCCCGGCCGGGCTTGCCAACGACGTCTCCGAAAAATGCAATCTTCATGGAAACAAGCCTATGCCCTGAGCGGCGGATAAAGAAAAGCGCGCGTCTCCAGCGGGAAACGCGCGCGATTCAGTGAGACTAAGGCCGGGGCCTATTCGTTCTTGGCGGAAAAGCCGAGCGCCGTCTTGGTCAGCGCCGAGGGGTCTTCCATCTCGGCGAAGTCAGCCAGACGCACCGGCTTGGCGGGCGCCAGCGTGAGCGTCAGCGTCTTCGGATCGGTGACGAAGGAAGACAGCGCGGTGGCCGCTTCCGTGACCAGTTCCGGGTCGACACCGGACTGCGCCGCCATCATCGGGGCCATCGCCATCATGCCGGCAACCTGGCTGCGCAGCTGTTGCGGATCCTGACCGGACTGGGCCGCATAGGCATTAAAGCCGCGTGCGAGGAAACCGTCATCATCAATGGCGAGCTGGAAGTTATGGATCAGCATCTTGTCCAGCGCGTCCTGCATCATGGCGCCGGGATCGACCGGCGTTTCAGCTGCGGTGGCCTTGGCCTGGGCAGCGGCCATGGCGCTGGCGCCTTCATACTGGCCGGAGAAATCAATCCGGAAACCGTCATCCAGTTTCCAGAAATTCTTGCCCTTGGCGATGGTGACCATGTCCTTGTCAGGATCATAGGTCTGTTCGCCCTGGCCGCTGAGCTCCAGCTTTTCATAGCCGAGCAGGGCTAGCTGGGCGCCGAGTTTCTCGCCGAGTTCGCCTTCGCTGGTGCCGAGCGTCATCTTGAACGGATCAGTGACGACTTTGACGGCGCGGCCCTTCTTGTCGCGCGAGACCTTGGAGGCCAGCTTCGGCATGTCGAAATCAGCGCCGGAGACAGCGACTTTCAGGTCGTCGATGAGGACCGAGTCATAGCCCGGATTGGCCGGATCGTTCTGGAAGACTTCCAGCATGCTGGCGACGGCGCCGCTGCCGGCTTCGTCTGCGCTCATGCCTTTCAGCACGGCGAGGTTCACACCGCGCAGATCAACACCGCCGAGGCTGGCTTTCAGATCTGTATCGTCGGTGGGGTCGATCATGTTGAGCTTCAGGCCCTTGAGGCCCATCTGCGCCGCTTTCTCGTCCTTCATGCCGAGCACGTCGACCGAGGAAATGACGAAATCGCCCTTCTGGCCTTCTTCCTCGTCGATCTTGAAGTTCACATCCTTCATCGACCAGAGGTCAAAGGCGAGCGCCTTGCCTTCGGGCATGTCCATGGCTTCGCCTTTGCCGAACAGGCTGGCGATCCAGGCGGCGGTTTCCGGCGACGGGTTGACCAGTTCCATCGACTTGATCTTGCTGGAGCCGTGGTTCTCTTCCGGGTCTTTCGGGACGAAGCTGACATCCGAGAGGACAATCTTGGAGAAGTTCGGCTTGCCGTTCAGCATGCCGAGGCCTTCGAAGCTCATTTCGGCGGCTTTGAGGTCTGAGCCCTTGAGGTTGAGTTCGCCATCATCGGCGACGCCTTCGGCATCGGTGACCTCTTCGGCGGAAACGAGCGTGACGTTCTTGAAGACGGCCTTGGCGCCTTTGACCTCACTGCCGGTAAAGCTGACGCGGCCCTTGCCCGACTGGTCGAGCGAAAATGCACTCAGCACTGCGGGAGCCGTGGCTGGGTCTCCTTTACGGAGTTTGACCCCTGGCAGCTTGCTGTCGGAAAGTTCGATTCCGGCCGGGCTGGCGCCATCCTTGTCCTTGTTTTTGTCGCCGCATGCCGTAAGCAAAGCTATGGCGGCAACGCCTGTCAGCAGATATTTCATCTTTAGTCCCTTTATTGAATACTGCGAGCAGGTGTCCCCGACGCGTCTCTTGAGAGTTTAAACATGGCATACAACAATGGCCAGACAATGACACTGAAGGCGCCAAATGGTGCCCGCGTTGTTGTACGATTTGAAGTCAATTCCAAGGCGCGCAGGCTCATTCTTCGTCTTGATGAGCGGCGCCGCGAAGCCGTTGCCGTAGCGCCTAGCAACCGCCAGATCAAGGATGCTGCAGCATTTGCTGCAGAACGCGTCGAATGGATCTCCACGCGCCTGCAGCACCTGCCCGAGACCGTAAAGTTCGAGGAAGCTGAATTCATTCAATTTCGGGGAGAACCCTGCCAACTGACCGCGAATGGTGAGGGACGCCTGCCCAAGATGTGGCCGGGCGAGCCCAGATTGCTAAGCGCGCCGGGCGATCCGGAAGGCCTGGCCATGCGCGTGACCCGCTACCTGAAGAAACAGGCCAAGGCGGATCTAACGCGCGCTGTTATCCGGCATTGCGAGACATTAGGCGTTGAATACAAAGCGATTTCCGTGAAGGATACCCGCTCGCGCTGGGGCTCATGCACATCGGACGGCCAGCTCTCCTTCTCGTGGCGCCTGATCATGGCCCCGCCGAAGGTGCTGGACTATGTGGCCGCCCATGAATGCGCCCACTTGCTGGAGATGAATCACTCGCCCAAATTCTGGGCGCATGTGGCCAAATGCACCCCGGACTGGAAGCGCCAACGCGCCTGGTTGCGTACACATGGCGCAGGACTTCAATCGGCTGGGGAATAATCCGCCCGCTGAAGACTGACCGGATTCAGCCCAGCTGCGATCAATCCTTGTTCTGACAAAAAATTTATCTTTCCGCACGGGTCTTTTTTGTCGGCTAATTTTTAGCTTCAAAAGCGAACTCAGCTATTGCCGTGAAATCTGAGTTCGATTTTCGGACCACACAAGCTAGGCTTATCCGGCCTGCGCCGAGGCCAATTCCTTCTCGGATTCCGATGGCTTGGCCGGGCCAAAGCTGATCAGCGTGACGCCTTCGCCGCCTTTTGGCTCGCGGTTGGGCCCCAGGAACATGATCGTCCCATCGAGCCGCAGTTCCGCAACGATATCCGACTTTGGACGGTCTTCGCGGAAGTCCTTGAGGTCGTACTCGTCGGTGAGCTTCGTCTTGCCGAAAGTCCAGCCGCGATAATGATCACGGATCAGGCTGTCATAGCCGCGCCCGCGCTTGATGAGCGTGCGCCCGCGCGTGCCCATGCCGATGGCGCGTGGGTCTTCATCCTCGGTATCCTGTGCCGATAGCTGGTAGACCTTGTGGCGGCCAAGCTCTGGCGCGAAATGTCCGGAGACAAGCGCATTATAGGGCTCGTTCGCCGACAGGCCGACCACCTGGTCAAAGGCCGAATGGTCGAGGCGCACTTCAGCGTCCTCCGACAGGACTTCGCCGAAGAATGTATTGAGGCCAGCCTCACGTGCGGGCCGCAGGCGGCGCCAGTTATTGTCGGCAAGGATCGGTTCGATGCCGACATCGCGCAGCACCTTGGCGAGATCGATGCTCCAGGGGTTTACGCCGACCAGCAGCACGCCCGGCTTTTCCTTGCGGGCGAGGCCAAGACGCCGCGCCAGCGGGCCAATGGTGAAGCCGTGCAGCACAACGGTGACGAACACCATGGCAAAGGCGAGCGGTGTGATCTGCTCTGCGCCCGAGAAGTAGAACTTGCTGTCGCCGCGCCGGCCAAGATCCTCCAGCAGGGTGGCAAACAGGCTGGAGACGGCCACGGCCACGATCCCGCGCGGCGCGATCCAGCCGAGCAGCAGGGCCTCGTTGCGCTTCAGCGTGCCGAAGGTGGCGATCCAGACCGATAGAGGCCGTACGATGAACAGCATGCACAACAGGAAGGCCAATGTGCGCCAGGTCAACGCGTCCTTGATGACATCGGGCCTGAGGTTGGCCGTCAGGATAACGAACACGCCTGAAACGAGGAGGACGGCGATATCTTCCTTGAACTTGCGTAGCTCCGCGATGCCTGCGAGGCGCGAATTGGCCAGCGTCATGCCATAGGCCGTCACGGCGACGAGGCCGATTTCCTTTTCGATCTGCTCGGCCAGCGCATAGCAGAGGATGATCGAGGCAAAGATGATTGGGGCTTTGAGGTATTCCGGCGTCCAGCCAGCGCGGAAAGCCCGCACCATGGCCCAGCCAAAGGCAATGCCGAGCGCCACGCCCATGCCGGCTGCCAGCACGATCATCGCGCCCTTGCCCAGAATGGATTCGCCCGTCGCCGCCACGCGGATGATCTCGAACGAGGCCACCGCGAACAGCGCGCCGACAGGATCGTTGACGATGCCTTCCCATTTCAGGAACTGGCCCGTGCGTCCGCCCAGCTTTGACTGGCGCAGCAGAGGCATGATCACGGTGGGCCCGGTGACCACCATGACGCCAGCAAAGACGATGGAGCTGGACCAGTCGAGCCCGGCCGCATAGCGCGCCGCCAGCGTGCCGAAGAACCAGGCCAGCGGCCCGCCAATGAACACCATGCGCCGCACCGCCGCGCCCGCATCCCGCAGGTTCTCGAATTTCAGGACGAGGCCGCCCTCGAAGAGGATGACGGCGACCGCCAGTGACACGATGGGGCGGAGCAGGTCGTTACCGCCGCCATTGAACACGCGCTCGGGATCAAGCAGCGGGGCGCCAAAGATCACGGCCCATAACGGGCCAGCTGCAAGGCCCGCCAGCGCCATGAGCACGATGGCCGGGGCCTGCAGGCGCCAGGCCAGCCATTGCGCACCAATGCCGAGCGCGCCGATCAGCGCGCAAGCGAAGATCAGCTCGCCCGATCCGGCACCTGCGAGTGCAAAGTCCATATGGTTCATGTGCGCCCTATCAGCTTAGGAGCCGTTTTCCCCCCGGCCCGCACTATGCGGACTGGGCCTTGATGTCATCTGCAAAGTCGAACCCGATTTCCCGGGTGCCATAGTCGCCGACCTTGTAACGCTCGATATTCTCCGCAAACCAGTTCAGTACATGTGAATAGACATGGTCATAGAAGGGTTCAGGGTCCTTGTCCTTAAGCGGCAGGCGAAATTCATACTCTGCCCCATCTTCGATATGAATGATGAAGACGTCACCCACCTTGCGGCATTCCATGGTAACGCGCATCCAGTCGGCCTGTTTCGAGACGCGCACGGCGAGCCCGAAAGCAATAGGCGCAAGCGGACGAAAGCCCCGCGGCGGCATGGAAAAGGCCTGATCCCCATGCGCCTTGGGCTCGAATGCCCCCTGTGGCGGCACCAAATGCACGCAGATGCCGTCCGGCGCACCGATATAGTTGCACAGGCCAGCGCGCATCTCCTCGGCCAGCGAGCGGATGCGGTTATAGTTTTCTGCGGCGAGCGCCTCATAGGTCTCGACCGTGGCAATCAGTTCTTCAAAACGCGACAATAGGCATAGCCTCCGGGCCTGGGCAGGTCAGATATGTACGAAAGACTAGGCCGGTAAGGCCCGGCCATCAAACTTTAAGGTTGCCACCATGGGGCAATGATCGGACGCCTTGGGAGTGGACCACCCGATTCCGGGGAATCTCGGGCCCTTGTAGCGCTCCGCGCGATAGGGCGTTCCGGCCCGCACGATGCGTATATCTGGCGCCGGATTCAGCGCTGCGAGACGCGGCGACAGGAACATGTGGTCGAGGGCGCCATAGACATCGTCTTCAGCAAAATGGTGGGTCCAGCGGTCCAGCGCATCAGGAATCGCGCGTGAGGCGAGGTCCACGGCAAAACCCTCATCCGTGAGGGGACCCAGGCCGCTGTCATTGAGCGCCACGCCGTCGACTTCGCGATAATCGTTGAAATCCCCGATGATGACCCATTCCTCAGCCGCAGGATCGGCAAAGCGCTCCGCGACGATGCGGCGAACGGCCTGCGCTTCGGCGAGACGGATCTCGCGGGTCCGCAACCGGCCGCCATGCATGGATTTGAAATGACAGACAAAAAGCGTGAGCGCGCGGCCATCCACGGCAATGTCCACTTCGAGGCAGTCGCGCCGGAAGGCGAGGTCGTTGACCGTCAGCGCGCCGGGCGGCGCCACATCCAGCGATCCATAGGTGCGCCGGGCATGGCTGCGCTGGAACACGACCGGCACGCGCGAAAGCAGGCCGACATCGATCCCGCGTGTGTCATTGCCTTCGTGGAGCACCCGTCCGCCAAAGGCCTCGCCGGCCCAGCGGGCCACGTAGCGCGTATCGAAAGCCGTGAGGGTCACGAGGTTCTCGACCTCCTGAAGGGCGCAGACATCGGCCTCGGTGGCCGCCAGCGCCTGCGCGGTAAGCGTGCGATCATCTTCGGAGAGGACGTTGAACACTGCGTCAACCTGCGCGGCCACGGCGGCCGTGTCGACATCGGTGAGACGCTGGCGGGCATTGAGTATACCGGCCCTGCGAAAGTCGCAGCGCATCATCAGGTTTTCACAATTGAAGGTCGCAAGGCGTATTTGAGGCATCAGGCGGACATTCGCCCGTGCCCGCTGGCAAGGTCAATGCGCGAAAAGCCGGGGAAGGACCCGGCTGCCGCCTATTTGCCTGTTTTGTTTTCGTTGACGCGGTAGCAGTAGAGCTGGAGGCCACAATACGCGAGCACGATGCCCATGTTGGCCGAGGCCAGCGTACCGTAGGACTCCCCGCGCACAGGCGCGAGGATCAGCTCGATGAAGGTTGCCATGCCGAGCACGATGATCGCCGCAGCGCCGGAGCGGCGCAGGCCGATGGTCAGCGCGACCCATACGGTCAGCGATGCGAAGGCCACGGTGCGGAAGATGTGGTCATCAAGGCCAACCACGTCGCCGGCACTGTAGGCCGTAGCCTTCAGCGCCACGAATATGGCAATGATCCCGGTCAGTCCGGTTGCAACCGTTTTGAGGTTGCCAGATATCCAGTAATCGCGCCGTGGCGCCATTTCTACAGTTTGGTCGACCATTGATTCACCTCGTCCCAAGAGAACTGAGACTGAATATGACAGAGGTCGATTGCGCGCGTCTTAAATAATACTGAGGAATTTCAGGCCGCTGTTCGTGATTTGGCAACGAATCGGGACGCGCTGAGGGCCTGTTCCAGCGTGGCCGTATCGGGCTGTAGCGCCGGCGGAATCGCGGCGCGTCCCATTTCGAGGGCAATGCCAGGTGCCAGACCCTCACTATACGCCCCGAGCGTTGACCGTATCACATCAAGGAAGCGCGCATCCTCGTCGACAATCTGCCCGAACCGGGCCGCTACCGGGCCCACAAGCCCATAAGCGAGGAAAACCCCGAGGAATGTGCCCAAAAGCGCCGACCCGATCATGGTGCCGAGAACCGCCGGGGATTGGTCAATCGAGCCCATTGTACGGATAATCCCGAGGACAGCGGCCACGATGCCAAGCGCCGGCAGGGCATCGGCCAGCGTGTTGAGCGCGCCGACCGCTTTCATGCGCTGGTCGAGATAAGCGGCAATGGACTGGTCCATCCGCTGTTCGGCGCGCGCCGGGTCTGACAGGTCAAGTGCCATCAGGCGGAAGGCGTCGCAGATCATGCCGCGGGCGGCTTCATCGTCCAGGATACGGGGCGCAGCTTCAAAAGCGGCGGAGTCTCCCGGCGCCTCGATATCGCCTTCGATGGACACAAATCCGCCCTGACGTGCCTTGCGCATCAGCGTGCCGAGCAGCACCACCAGGTCCTGATAGTCGTCCCGCCGCCATTTCGCGCCGCCAAAGGCCTTGGCAAACCCGCCGAGCGCCTCGCGCGCCACACTCAGGGAATTGCCGATCAGGACCGTGCCCACAGCCGCGCCGCCGATCAGCGCCATTTCGAAGGGCAGGGCATGCATTGCGCCGCTGCCGCCCGTCAGGAAGAGGCCGCCGAAAACGAGGACAAAGACAAGTATGAGGCCGGCAAGCTGCGCCAAGGAAGGGCCTTTCGAGGCAGGAACGATCCCTACTTACGCAGAAGGGTCTTAACCCTGCGTTTCATTTCGTGTGGAGGCCCCTTGCGTGCTTGCGGCGGTTGATCGGGCCCGCCGCTCCGCTTATCACAGTCAGGAAGGCCCATCGGGGGGTGGCGCCGCGGAGTTCTGTTTCCACCATGCGCATCATGCTTGCTGCCCTTGCCCTCGCCTCTGGCCCCCTGACCGCGACCGCGCAGCAGGCCATTCCGAGCAATGGTTACCGCGTATGCGCACCCGAACAGACCATGCAGGGACGCACCATTGTCCGCGAGGCCTGCGGCGACCTTGTCCAACCGGACTTTGCCGAGGGCGGGTTCGCGTCCCTTTCGGAACTCGAGGCAGCCGGCGAAGCGCGCGAAACATTCCTCGCGGAGATCACCGCCTATGCGGCTTGCGTGTCGGGCTTCATCGATGCCGCACGCCAGCCGGGCATGCCGGCTGACAGCCTTGCGCCTGACCAGGCGGCCTGCGCCCATTCCTGGGCCGAGGAACAGGCCACGCAGGCCGTGCGCGACTATGGCCGCGCCTGCATCGCGTATTCCAACCGCTCCATGATGGATGCAAACCTGACGCCGTGGTCTGGCGCCTGCTACCCTACGGCAACAGGTAATAATGGCTAAGACGCTATATGGACTTTTCGGCAGCACCGCCTGATTAGTCATCGTCATGACCCACACAGATGATTCCCCTGAAGGCGTGTCGGGGCCCGATCGCCGGGGCGCTTTCTTTCTCCTGTTCTTCTCGCTGATGGCGATTGGCGCGGGCAACACGATGCTGATTGCCGCCGTGTTGCCGCCGATGACACGCGAGCTGAACCTGCCGGACTGGATGGCGGGCTCAATCTTCGCGCTGTCGGCTTTCTGGTGGTCGGTCACCTCGCCCTTTTGGGGCAAGCGTTCCAACCGCTGGGGCCGCCGCCCGGTCGCCGCGCTGGGCCTTGCCGGGTATGGCCTGTCGATGACGCTGCTGCTGATCTTCGGCTGGCTAAGCCTCAACCATTACATCACGGGCACGCTCCTCGTCTTTTCCTGCCTTGCCCTCTCACGCACCATGTTCGGGCTGTTCGGGTCCGGCACGAACCCGGCGGCGCAGGCCTATGTCGCGGACCGGACCAGCCCGGCCGAGCGTCAGTCGGAAATCGCTTTCATCACGTCTGGCTTCAGCGTCGGCACCGTTGTCGGCCCGGCTTTCGCTGCTGCACTCGTTGCCACGGCCGGCCTGCTCAGCCCGCTCGCCGTGACCGCCGTGATTGCCTTCACCATGTCGGCCCTTATCTGGTTCCGCCTGCCGGAAAAGCGCGAACCGGTGACGGACGCGACCCAGTTCGATGACGAGACCGGAGCACGCGGCCTATGGCGTTCTGGCTCGGTCCTGCCCTTCCTGATCTTCGCTGTCTGCCTGTCGCTGACGACCGGCATCCTCACGCAGGTGTTCGTGTTCACCGTGATGGACCGGATGGGCGTGAGCGGCCGTGAAGCGGCCCAGTTCACCGGCCCGGCTTTCACGGTCGGCGCGCTGGCCGTGCTGCTCGCTCAGCTTGTGCTGATCCCGCGTATCAAGATGCGCAACAAAACACTGATGATGGTCGGCTGCGTGCCGCTCTTCGTGGGCGCGATCATTCTCGTCTTCGCGCGGGACTATGCCAGCCTGATCCTCGCGCAATTCTGTATCGGCCTCGGCCAGGGCCTTGCCCGACCGGGCTTTTCCAGCGGGGCATCACTGGCCGTGTCGCCCCAGCTTCAGGGCAATGTGGCCGGGCTGGTCATTTCCGCCAACGGGATGGGCTTTATCATCACGCCCTTCTTTGGCCTGTTCATCTACGAGTATGTGAACCCGCAGCTGCCATTCGTGTTCTGCGCAGGCCTACTGGCCTTCATGGTTCTGTTCGCCCGGTTCGGCCTCAAGGATGGCGTGGGCGAATATACCGAATAGTCAGCTTGGCCCGTCGGCCGACGAGACACCTACAGTGCCACCACCGGAACTTGTTCCCGTTACCAGATCCAGCATCTCCTTGGTCGGATAGCCATCCGCCACGACGCCGCGTGACTTCTGGAAGCCCATCAGCGCCAGCTTGGTCTGGCGGCCGGGAATGCCGTCAACCGGCCCCGCATTGTAGCCCTGCGCCGTGAGGCCAGCCTGCAGGGCCTTGATGTCGGCCACAGAGAGCGGCTTCAGATAGGTCGGCCAAGGCGTTACCGGACCGGTCTGGCCGACAATCGCATTACCCGCCATGCCGACAGCAAAGGCATAGGAGTCGGCATTGTTATAGGCCTTGAACACCTTGAAATTCGGGAAGAGCAGGTATTTCGGACCCGCTGCCCCCGCTGGCAGCCAGAGCTGCGCCGCGTTGGCGCCGCCAGTCTCGAAAGCGCCGCCCGTAATCGGGGTCAGGCCTGCAGCCCGCCATGTGTCCATGTTGCGCTCGGTCCCATCAGCGAGGCTGTAGTCGAAGCTGAACGGCACGGCGACTTCAATGCCCCAGGGCTGGCCCATCATATAGCCGGATTTCTTCAGGTAGTTGGCAGCCGAACCCAGCGCGTCGCCTTCATTTTTCCAGACATCCTTGTGACCGTCGCCGTCAAAGTCTTCGGCATAGGCGACATAGGTCGATGGCATGAACTGGGTCTGACCCATTGCGCCAGCCCAGCCTGCAATCAGATCGGAGCGTTCGGCATCGCCGCGCTCAACCATGGTCATCACGGCGTAGAGTTCCTTCTCGGCGAAACTCTTGCGGCGCCCTTCGACCGCCATGTTGGCCAGCACATTGCCCGCATCGAAATTGCCGATGACGGCGCCATAGCTTGTCTCCATGCCCCAGATTGCGACCACAACCTGGCGGTCGACGCCGTAGCGTGCCTCGATCTGGTCAAACAAAGCGGGGGCCTCGGCGAGGCGCTCCTTGCCATTGGTGATGCGACTGTCGCCGAGGGGCACTTTCAGATAGTCCCAGATCGGCTTGGAAAATTCGGCCTGATCGCTGATGCCTGTGCCGGCGACCTGGAAATCGGTTCCGAGCCAGAGCGCAATCGGCTCGATGCCCGTCAGCAGGGACTTGACCAGTTCCCGGTCATGCCCGGCGGCAAGGGCGCGATTGGAAAAATCATTGCGCCAGACATCCATGGCCGCGTGACCGGATGAGGCATACTTGATCGGGCCCGTTTCGGGCGCCTCGACCGGCGTGCTGCCCGTGACGGGCGGCTTGGTCGGCTGGGGCCCTGCCGCGCAGGAGGCCAGCAGACCCGTTAACGCTGCAGCCGCCAATAATTGCGTCCGCGCGAGGCCTTTCTGTATCATTGTGGCTCTCCGACTGTTATGACGCGCATCACAGTGTGCGTCCTTGACTCTGCTACCCGGATTCATTACTCGCACCGCTTTCCTAATTCCTTATGATCGTCAGGCCAGACCCATGAAAGTCCGCTCGTCTCTGAAGTCCCTCAAGGCACGTCACCGTGATTGCAAGATCGTGCGCCGCAAGGGCCGCGTTTACGTGATCAACAAGACCAACCCGCGCTTTAAAGCCAAACAGGCCTGAGCCGAAGATGAACAGGCAATGAGGCGGGAAAATGACCGTTTCGATTGCCCTGTTCGATCTCGGCCATGTTGTGCTCGATTGGGAGCCATCGCGCCTCTACACCAAAATTTTCGATGACGACGCCGCCCGGGATCATTTCCTGGGCGAAATTTGTACAATGGACTGGCATACGCGCCACGACGCCGGGGCGAGCTTCGCCGAGAATGCTGCCGCCCTCATCGCCCAGCACCCTCAATATGAAGCCGAAATCCGCGCGTGGGGCACGCGCTGGATGGAAATGTTCGACGGCTATATCGACGGTACGGCCGAGCTGATCGAACGGCTCGATGCCCGCAGCGTCCCGCTTTATGCCCTGTCCAATATGCCATCTGACCCATGGGAGGAAATGCTCGCCCATTTCGAGGTGCTGCAGCGCTTCCGCCATGTCGTCATCTCCGCGGACCTGAAGATGGTGAAACCCGATCCGGCGATTTACCTCCACGCGCTTGAAGCCATTGGCCGCCCTGCGCCGGAAACCGTCCTCTTCATTGATGACCGCGAGACCAATATCGCCGCTGCCGATGCGCTCGGATTCGCGACGCATCACTTCACCGGCGCGGCAGGGCTGGAAGCCGCGCTGGAGGCCCACGGCCTGCTTTGATGCAAACACCTGTTGCCGCCGCGCGCTTCCCGTCCATATTGGGTTTCATGTTCAGGCCGCTCATCCTTGCTGCGTTTCTCCTTGCCGGGCAGGCCTCTGCCGCCCCGTCGGACGAAATGTTCCAAAAACTGCACGACGCGCCGAGCGAGAGCGAAGCCAATGACGCCGCGCAGGACATCTGGGCCGCCTGGATGGAATCGGGCTCGCCCACGGTCGACATGATCATGGAGCGCGCCGTCGATGCACAGACGGTCGGCGAATATGACACCGCCCGCGCCCTCTACGATCGCGCCATCATGATCGAGCCGGACTATGCCGAGGCCTGGAGCCGCCGCGCGAGCCTGTTCCTGAATGACGAAAACTTTCCCGAAGCCCTGCGCGACCTGAACGAGGCCTTGCGACTGGAGCCGCGCCATTTCGGCGCCTGGGCCGGGCTCGGCATCATGATGGAAACCATGGGGGCAGAGAAGGAAGCGCTCGCCGCCTACCGTCAGGCGCTCGACATCTATCCTTTCATGACCCAGGCCCTGCAGGCCGAGAAGCGTCTCGCCAAGCAGGCCGAAGGCCAGGGACTTTGAAACGCATGATCAGCCTCGCCTTTATTGCCCTTACGGCTGTTGGCGCCGGCGCCTGCGTGTCCAGCGCGGCCTATACGTCGAAGATAGAAGCCGCCAATCCAGAGTCTGAAGGCCGGATGCTGACCGTCAACGGCCATGGCGTAAACGTGCTGACAGCCGGCAAATCGGGCCCGCCAATCCTGATGATCCATGGCGCCAGCGCCAATGCGCGCGAATTCACATGGACACTCGCCCCGCGCCTTTCGGCAGATCACCGCATCTTCATGGCCGACAGGCCGGGCCATGGCTATTCTGAACGCTTTGACGGTGCAGAGCATCTCGGCGAACAGGCCGCCCAGATGGCTGGCGTGCTTGACCAGCTTGCGCCCGGCGAAAAGGCCGTCATCGTCGGCCATTCCTTTGGCGGCGGCGTGGCGCTGCGCCTCGCGCTCGACCGGCCAGACCTTGTGCAGGGCCTCGTCCTGATTGCACCCGTGACCCATGACTGGGGCGGCGGCGGACAGGCCTGGTACAATGGAATCTCGGCAACACCGCTCGTTGGGCCCGTCTTCACCCAGCTCGTGCCCACCGTTGGCCCGGCTCAGGTCAAGGCAGGCATTGATGGCGTTTTCAAACCGGCACCCGTGCCGGAAGGCTATTTCGAGAAATCGGCCATCGGCCTTCTCTTCCGCCCGCCGAACTTCCGCGCCAATGCGCAGGATGTGCAGGCGCTGCAGCAAGAACTCGGCGCCCAGTCGCCGCGCTATCCCGAACTCAAGGTGCCAATCGTGGTTTTCTCCGGCAGCCAGGACACGGTGATCAAGCCGAACCTGCATGTCGGCAAGCTGAAGAAACAGGTGTCGGTCGACCTCGTCATCCTGCCCGATGAAGGCCACATGCCGCATCATGCGCACGGCGCAGATGTAGCTGATGCCATACGGCGTCTGGCCATTAACGATAAGTCTCGCTAAGAGGCTCAGCCTGCCCCCCGCCATATCGATTCGAGGACCATCTTCATGGAAGACGCTGCCGCCACGCACCTGACCGAGACCACCAAGGAAAAGCTTCGCCAGACTGTCGGCAAGATCGAGCGTCTCGAAGAAGAAAAGAAAGAGGTCGCCGAGCAGATCAAGGAAGTCTACGCCGAAGCCAAGGCTTTCGGCTTTGACGTGAAAGCGCTCCGCCAGGTCATCCGCCTGCGCAAGGTCGACAAGGCCGACCGCGAAGAGCAGGAAATGATGCTGGAACTCTACCTTCTGGCTACAGGCGACGCCTGATCCCATTGGCCTTCGACCCGGAATGACCTAAGTCTCATTCCATGTCCCGCGACGTCGACGAACGCAAGAAACGTGCAGCCCTGCGCAAACTGCGCAAGGCCGCTGCGCTTGCGGAACAGGGCCTCGGCCCGGAACTCTCCGATTGGGAACGCCAGTTCCTGGAAGAGGTCGAGCAACGCATCGAGACCTATGGCTCTGCGTTTGCCGACCCTGAGAAAGGCGCCGAGGGTGATGCCCTTTCCGCGCTTCAGCGCATCAAGCTGAAAGAAATCGACAAGAAGGCGCGCGGCAAGGGTGGTTCCGGCTTCAAGTCGAAATCGCGCCCGGCCTATACGCCGCGTGTGCGCAATGTCGACGCCGAAGCGGACGAGGCGAGAGCCGAGGACACGCCAGCACCACCGCCTCCTACCCCGTCAAAACCCCGCCTTGTCTCTGCAGCGCCCCCGGCGCCGCCCCACGAACGGTCCGGGAATACCCCGCCAACGCCCCCTGCGCGCCCCAGCTTCCGCGTGATCGAGGGCGGCAAGGCGAACACATCCGACTAGACCTCTCACTCCGTAAAGGCCTCTCATGACCCAGGATACGACCCCGAATTCCCCGCGAACCGTCGTCGTAACGGGCGCCTCGACCGGCATCGGCGCGGCGACCGCCCGCCATCTCGCCCAGCATGGCTGGCGCGTTTTCGCCGGCGTGCGCAAGGAGTCTGACGGTGAGGCGCTGAAGGCCGGATCAACCGGCGACCTGCGCCCGCTGATCATTGACGTAACCAAACCGGAGAGCGTGGATGCCGCCGTCAAGACAGTATCGGATTCTCTGGGCGGCGCGCGGCTCGGCGGCCTCGTCAACAATGCCGGCATCGCCAAGATCGGTCCGCTCGCCCTGCAGCCCATGGATGAGTTCGAAGCGCATTTCGAAGTCAATGTCTTCGGCCTGATGCGCGCCTCGCAGGCCTTCATCCCCCTGCTGGGGTCTGATCCTGACCGCAAAGGCCCGCCCGGCCGCATCGTCAACATCACCAGCGTTGGCGGCCGCCTCGCTGCGCCTTTCCTCGGCGCCTATGCGGCCACCAAGCACGCCGTCGAAGCGCTCACCGACAGCCTGCGCCGCGAGCTGATGATCTATGGCATCGACGCCATCGCGATCGGCCCCGGCTCGGTCAAGACGCCGATCTGGGACAAGGCGGAGGAAGCCAATACGGACCAGCCCTATGCCAACAGCGACTGGGCCGGGCCTCTGAAAAAGTTCGAGGATGTCATGCTCGGCGGTGGGCGCACCGGCCTCGAGCCTGTCGAGATCGGCCAGATCGTGCAGACGGCGCTGGAAGATTCCAGCCCGAAGGCCCGCTATGCCCCGGTCCCGAACAAGCTGACCAACTGGACCATCCCGACCCGCCTGCCCAAGCGCATGCTGGACGGGATCTTCGCCAAGCGCTTCGGCATCAGCAAACCGGACTGAGCCCGCAAAACTTTTCCCATGCACCTTGACGTCCCGTGCGGAAGCCGCGCCCATGCTGCGCAAAACGGGAGGATAAAAGCCATGACGGATCTCAAGGGCAAGGTTGCCATCATCACAGGCGCGGCCAGCGGTATCGGGCTTGCGGGCGTTGAAACGTTCGTTGCGGCCGGGGCGCAGGTGATCGCCGGGGACGTTCAGGACGAGAAGGGCAAGGCGCTGGAAACGCGCTTCGGGTCCGACAAGGTTCGCTTCACGCATTGCGACGTGACCGACATGGGCCAGCTTGAAGCGCTGATGCAATCAGCCGTGGATGCCTTTGGCGGCCTTGACATTCTCTGGAACAATGCGGGCCATGGCGGCACGCCAACCAGCGTCGAAGAGCTTGATCTCGACGGCTTTGATTCAACCATGAACCTGCTCCTGAAGCAGGTCTTCGCGGGCACAAAGTTTGCCATTCCGCACATGAAGGCGCGCGGCAAGGGATCGGTCATCAACACGTCGTCGATCAGCGCCGTCTGCGCGGGCTATGCGCCAATCACCTATTCGGTCGCCAAGAAGGGTGTCGCGCATTTCTCCAAGCTGGCAGCGGCCGAACTCGCGAAATACCAGATCCGCGTCAATGCCATCCTCCCGGGCTTCATCGCGACGTCCATCTTCGGCGCGTCGCTGGGGCTCTCGCGTGAAGTGGCCGATCAGATGGCCGAAATGGTCTCGCAGGCGGGTGGCAGCATGCAGCCCATCGGGCGCGTCGGGCGCGGCAGCGACATTGCCGAAATGGCTGCTTTCCTCGCCTCGGATGCTGCCAGCTTCATTACCGGCGGCGAATTCCTCGTCGATGGCGGCATGACGGTCGGACCTCCACATAGCTGGAACGAGCAGGTCGCTAGTCCGCTGCTGGATGCGATGGGCATTTCGCCCGAACAGGCCGAGCAGATGCGGCTTGCGATGGCCGCTCAGTCCTGAACCGTATCGGCCAGCCCCGGGATGGCCTCGACGGCCTGCAACAGGTCTTCGAGCGTTGCGGAGCGGAACATCCGGCGGCCCTTCTCGTCGGCAAGAACATAGCCCTTGGCGCTCTTGGTCAGCGGGAAACGGCGCCAGTGCGCGCGGGTGCGAAATATCCAGACCTGTTCGGGCGCCTCGCCTGCTGTTGCCCAGCCGGTCCACATGTGTTCGATCGGCAATTGGCGCCACAGGCGATCAATCTCGTCGATCTCGGAAGCGGTAAAAGGGTTCATGGCAAATAGCCCACATGTGTCTGACGCGGCTGAAGATAACCGTCCGCAAGGCGCGCGCAACCTGGAAGGTGCGCTCTGGATGGCCGCGTCAGGCGCCGTCTTCACAGCCTTCCTGACGCTGTCGAAGATACAGTCCGCTGATTATGACCCCGGTTTTCTGGCCTTCTGGCGTACCGCAGTAGCGCTCCTCATTACCCTGCCTGTCATCTTCCGATACGGGCTAGGCATCATGCGCGTGCAGCAACCGGGCATGGTTTTCCTGCGCAGCGTGTTTGGCACGATGGGCTTCATTCTCAGTTTTTATGCCGTGTCCGATGCCGTAGGTTTACCGCTGTCGGAATTCAATGCGATCAGTTTCTCGCGGGCCATGTTCATCACGGTCATCGCTGCTCTGTTCTTGCGTGAAACGGTCGGCTGGCACCGATGGGGCGCCACGCTTGCCGGCTTTGTCGGCGTACTTGTCATGACGCATCCACAAACGGGGGTCAGCCTCGGCACGGGCCTGGCCCTTGGCGCCGCCTTCTGCATGGCGGGCGCCATCGCCTTGGTGAAGTCGCTGTCACGCCTGCATAGGCCCATGACACTGCTGATCTGGGCCAACCTCCTGTCGTCCATACTCCTTCTGCCGCTCGCGATCTGGAAATGGCCCGCAGTGGCTCCGTCGCTGCTCGACTGGAGCATGATCGGCCTGATGGGCCTCTGCGGCGCACTTGGCCAGTATCTCTATATTCGCGGCATGAGCATTGGCGACGCATCCTTCCTGTCACCCATCGACTATCTCCGGCTGCCCATGGCGGCCATGGTCGACTGGCTGCTCTTCCATCTCCTCCCGGGTCCATGGACGTGGGTGGGTACCGCGATCATTATCTCCGCCACGTTTTACATTACCTACAGGGAACACAGGCTATCAGGCCGCGCGGCAACGCCGCCCTTGTGAATTTTGGTGATCGCGTTCATCGTTCACGCACATCAGGGAGGTTCGCATGGCCAAGGTTCTTGTCACGGGCGCAACAGGCTTCATCGCCGGACACGTCATTCTCCAGCTGCTTGAAGCGGGCCACGAGGTGCGCGGCACCGCCCGGTCTGCCTCCAGCGCGCCGAAACTCAACGCGGCGCTCAGCAAGTATGCCGGCAAGCCGGTCAATATCGAGCTCTACGCAGCCAATCTCGAGAAAGACGCCGGCTGGGCCGACGCCGTCGCAGGCATGGACTATGTCCAGCATGTTGCGTCGCCCTTCCCTGCTGGCGTGCCGAAAGATCCTGAAGACCTGATCCGCCCTGCGAAGGAAGGCGCCTTACGCGTTTTGAAGGCTGCCAAGGCGGCTGGCGTGAAACGTGTTGTGATGACCTCATCCATGGCCGCCATTGCCTATGGCTGGGGCGACGCGCGCCCAGCCATCCTCACGGAAGAACACTGGTCAAACCCGAACAACCTCAAGGACAACACGGCCTATACGCGATCAAAGACAATCGCTGAGCGCGCTGCATGGGACTATGTAAACGGGGAAGGCAAGGGGCTGGAACTGGCCGTAATCAACCCCGCCGCCGTGCTGGGCCCGGTCATGAGCGGCGATCTCTCCGCCTCGCTGGAATTGCTGACCATGCCCATGTCGGGAAAGATACCCGCCGTCCCGCGCATCGGTTTCGGCATCGTTGACGTACGCGATGTTGCCAGCGCACAGGTCAGCGCCATGACGCTGCCGGGCGCCGCCGGTGAGCGCTTCCTGCTCTCCCAGCCCTTCATGTGGTTCTCCGAAGTCGCCGACGTGCTGCGCGAGGCTTTTCCGGATTACAAAAAGAAAATACCGAACGGCACGATGCCGGATTTCGTGCTGAAACTGGTCTCACTCGTCAATCCCACGCTCAAGCAGGTCTTGCCGGAACTTGGCCGCCAGCGTCAGATTTCAAATGAAAAGGCCCGCACAGTTCTGGGCTGGAAGCCGCACACCGCCAAGGAAGCCATTATAGCCGGGGGGCAGAGCCTGATCGATAACGGCATCGTCTGACGCTGCCCAAGCCTCAGAAATCGTAGGCGATTCCCTTGCGCTCCCAGTCGCCATAGCGTGTCGGCTCGATATTCCGGGGTCCCCCATTCTCATTCTCCGGGAGGGCTGCAGCATCGGCCGCCTCAACGGCTCGTCTTGCATCGGCCTCTTCCAGCGCGCGGCGCGCTTCGGGGCTCAACGTCTTGCGACGCTCCGCCTCATCGGAACTGCAGTCGGTGTTTGGTGTTTCTTCACCCATGTGCCAGCAGACTCCTCAATTCGTTAACGGTCACCATATACCTAGCGGTACCGCCCGCATAAACAACGCGCTGCCGTCATAGTGGAGTCTATACCCCCATGGGGACTGCGAAAACATTCATCCTGCTAGCCATGCTGACCGCCCTGTTCATGGGTATCGGCTATCTCGTGGCCGGTACAACCGGCATGGCGATCGCTTTCGTGGTCGCGGCCGCAATGAACCTGTTTTCCTACTGGAATGCCGACAAGATCGTGCTGCGCATGCAGGGCGCCAAGGAACTGACGCCGGACAATAAGAGCCCCATGCTGCGCACCTTTGCCAAGGATGTGGCCTCGCTCGCCGAGCGCGCCGGCCTGCCAGCACCGAAAATCTATATAATCGAGACACCGCAGCCCAACGCGTTCGCAACCGGCCGCAGCCCGTCGCATGCCGCCGTAGCAGCTACGACGGGCCTACTGGGCATGCTGACCCGCGAGGAGGTCGCCGGTGTGATGGCGCACGAGCTCGCCCATGTGCGCAATCGCGACACGCTGACAATGACCGTGACGGCGACCATTGCCGGCGCCATCGGCATGCTGGCCAATTTTGCGCTCTTCTTCGGGCGCGAGCGAACGGGCCTGATCGGTTCGCTGGCCATCATGATCATCGCGCCGCTGGCCGCCGGTCTTGTGCAGATGGCGATCAGCCGCTCGCGCGAATACGAAGCTGACGCCAAGGGCGCAGAGATTTGCGGCAACCCGCTCTGGCTTGCCTCAGCACTTGAAAAGATCGAACGCGGCGCCCGCGCGTCGGTCAATGTCCAGGCCGAGCGCAACCCGGCCATGGCCCATATGTACATCTCCAATCCGCTGAGCGGGCATGGCGTGGACAACCTGTTCTCGACACACCCGTCAACAGCCAGCCGCGTGGCCGCCCTTCGCCGGATGGCTGGTGACCAGATTAATGCAGACGTCAGCCCTGAAATGCGCCGCGCTGCCGGCCCCTGGGGCTGAACCATGTCCGGAGCCGATATTCGCCGCGCAGCAGCCGACCTGCTGACCCTGACCCTCGACAGTCGCCGCACGCTCGACGATGCAATGATGACGAGCCAGGTTTTCAATACGCTTGAAGGATCTGATCGCGGCTTCGCGCGCGCCATTGCGAGTTCGGCCCTGCGCCACCTCGGCTGGATCGACACGGCACTCGCCCCGCTCCTTTCCCGTCCCCTGCCCGCCGTGACGGCGCCGATACGCGCCCTGCTGCGCACCGGCGTGACGCAGCTCTGGCTGATGGATACACCGCCGCATGCTGCCGTGGGCGAAACGGTCGAAGCCGCAAAGGGCTGGCCCGAAGCACGCTCCGGCGGTGCTTTCCTGAATGCTGTGCTGCGCCGCGCAGACCGTGAGCGCCCTGACTTTGCACGCATGTCACCGCTCGGCATCTGGCCGGACTGGCTGAAGGACATTCTTGTTTCCGCTTACGGATCGGACGGCGCGGAAGCCCTCGCGGCCGCTCAGCTGAAAGAGCCCACGCTCTACCTCACCCCGAAATCAGACGCAGAAACTGTCGCTGGTGAAACCGGCGGTACAGCCGTGCCCGGCGGCGGCGTCGCCGTGTCGACCGGCTCTGTGGAAGACATGGACGGGTTCGCATCCGGTGACTGGTGGGTGCAGGATCTGGCCGCCATGATCCCGTCCCACCTACTGGCGCCCCAGCCGGGCGACACGATTGTCGACCTCTGCGCCGCACCAGGTGGCAAGACACTTCAGCTGGCCGCCGCTGGCGCCAGTGTGACGGCTGTTGACCGCTCAGCCCCCCGCCTGCGCCTGCTGAAGGAAAACCTTCAGCGCACGGGCCTGAAAGCGACAGTAATCACTGCCAATGCAGACGAATGGCGCCCGCCAGAACCTGTCATGAAAATTCTGCTGGATGCACCGTGCTCGGCGCTCGGCACACTGCGTCGCCATCCCGAAGGTGCCTGGATCAAGCGTGAGGCTGAAGTCGCCCGGTTTCCGGCAGCGCAGGCACGCCTGCTGGACGCGGCAATCGACATGCTCGCGCCCGGCGGCACACTGATCTATTGCGTCTGCACCCCGCTGCCCGCTGAAGGCCTCGACATTGTCGAAGCCGCGCTCGCTGCTGGTCAGGTCCAGCGCGCACCCATTACAGCCACCGATGTACCCGGATTTGCCCATGCGATCACGTCTTCGGGAGATGTGCTGACGCTGCCGGGCGGAGAGTCCGATCACGACACATTCTACATTTCCCGGCTGAAAAAGGCCTGATGGGCCGCTAGCGCCGGGATCGGCAGGGTTAATGGCCGTCAATCATGATGAAAAGTTCAGGATTTCCCGGCCTGTCCTGCCATTGAATTGCCCTGAATTGTCACAAGATAATCTGTACAGGTTCATCTGCTATTCAGCTGAAATCCCGCAAAGAGACCTCATTCAACGTGCAAGGAGCACTGATATGTTTGCAATTACTTCTTCCCGCGCTGTTCCTGGCAAGGTCATGGCTGGCGCGCTTGCCGCGCTTACGCTTGCTCTTGCGGGCTGCGCAAACAATCCCGGCGTCGGCACGACCAGCACGCAATCTGTTGGCCAGGCCTCGACCGTTTACCAGGGCACCGTCACGTCCGTGCGTTCCGTCACGATCAAGCCGGATCGCTCGCTTATCGGTACAGCCACAGGCGCCGTCCTCGGCGGCCTTGCAGGGTCTGAACTCGGCGGCGGCGACAAGGCCCAGACAGCTGGCGCCATTGGTGGCGCGGTACTCGGCGGCGTGGCCGGTAACGCAGCCGGCAAGGGCCTCGGCACCAAGCAGGGCTATGCCTACGTGGTTCGCTTCAATAATGGCGAAGTGAAAGAGATCATCCAGGGCGCAGATCTTTATATCGCGCCAGGCACGCAGGTCGACATCATTGCCGGCGCTGATGGCTGGAAACTGGTGCCGCGCGGCGGATACTAGGGTCGTGCCTCTCAGGAGGCATGTGCTGAAAATTTAACCACCCGGACAGCCGGCTGCCTTGTGCGGTCGGCTGTTCCCTTTTAGGGAGTTAACATGAGTAAGGTTCTAATTTCCCCATCGATTCTCTCGGCTGACTTTGCCTCTCTGGGAGAAGAAATTCGCGCAATCGACGCTGCTGGCGCTGACATGATCCACATTGATGTGATGGACGGCCACTTCGTGCCCAACCTTACATTCGGCCCGCCTGTCATCGAGATGCTGCGCCCCCACACGAAAAAACCGTTCGACGTGCACCTGATGATCGCGCCGGTTGATCCGTTCATTTCGGCCTTTGCCAAGGCCGGGGCAGACATCCTGACGGTGCATCCGGAAGCAGGACCTCATGTCCACCGCACATTGCAGGCGATTCGGGCCGCTGGCATGCGCCCCGGCGTTGCGCTCAATCCCGGTACGCCAGCCTCGATCGTCGAACCCCTGCTGGACAATGTCGACCTCATCCTGGTCATGTCGGTCAATCCGGGCTTTGGCGGCCAGAGCTTCATCGAGAGCCAGCTGCGCAAGGTGGAGCAGTTGCGAAATATGATAGACCAGACCGGCCGCGACATCATTCTGGAGATCGATGGCGGCCTGAATAGTGAAACTGCACCGCGCGCAATCGCTGCGGGGGTGACTGCGATTGTTGCGGGTTCTGCCGTTTTCAAGGGCGGGCCTTCAGCCTATGGTGACAATATTCGGGCGCTCAGACCAAGCGTTCATGTATAGTAGGTTACAGGATGGGCCGTGCCGTGGGTGGTGGAGACAGCGAATTCCGGGCCGACCGAACGCGCTCCAGCGCTGATGATGCTGCGATTTGGCGCCGGTTCCGGGGGATCGCGGGCGAAGATGCCCGGATAGGCGCCCTGCAACGGCTAAAGCTCACAGGGCCTGTCCCCACATCCTTTACATACGCCCTGCCCGACCTGATTCCCGCCGATACCTGGCGCGGCGAAGCCCTGATGCGCGATACTTGGCGAATCGGCATGGAGCGTCTGATCCTCGAACGGGCACAACCGCCATGGTCCGCGCCGCTCCCGTCGCGCCATTTCGCGGACAGGTTGCACCGGTTTGACTGGCTATCGGACCTTGTTTCGCAAGGGACCGTCGGGCAGGAACGCGCCGCCGGTTTTGTCGATTCCTGGATCCAAAGCTTTGGCACATTCAATGGATTTGCCTGGCGGGCAGAGCCGACAGCCCATCGCCTGTGGAACTGGATGCGCTGTTCCGAGGTCCTTTTCACTGAGGACTGCCCGCCGGAGCGCATGGAATGCCTTATGCGCCAGTTGCGCTATCTCTCTGAAATTCTTGACCAGACCACGAACCCGCGCACGCGCTGGATGGGTTCATGCCTTATGGTTGCCCGGGCCGTCTGTCTCGATGGCGCACATCGGCTCGACGAGGCCCTGGACCGCCTTGATGGTGAGTGCACCGCCCAGATCCTGCCAGATGGCGGCCATGTCAGCCGCAGTCCGGCACGCCTGCTCAACTCGCTGCTCAACCTTCTGGCCCTGCAGGCACTCCTGCAGAATGCCGGGCATGTCGTGCCTGAGTATTTCGACAAGTGGATCGCCCGCATGGGGGCCATGCTGGCCTTCTTCCAGACCGAAGACGGGGCCCTCAACCCGTTCAATGACGGCGATGAAGGCCGCCCCGAGGTCGTGGCCGCCGCACTTGACCGTCTCGCGGCGCCGCCGCGTCGCTTCACGGTCGCACCCAAGTCCGGCTTCCAGAAACTCCAGAAGGGGTCGCTGCGCCTTGTGCTCGATTGCGGCGAGGCCCCGCCTCCGCCCTTTGGCGATTATGCCCATGCCGGCGCGCTCGGCTTCGAACTGTCGGATGGTCCCGCCCGCCTGGTCACCTCCTGCGGCTATAGCGCCGAGGTCAATGTTGACTGGCAGGCGGCCGTGCGCCGCACAGGCGCGCATTCGACACTTGTGCTGGCGGGACGCGATTCCTCCAATTTCGTGACGAATGAAGAGACACGCCTGCTTGCCGCGATGGGCCCGGAAGGCATTTCCTCCAAGCGCCTTGAGGAGTCCGACGAGATCTGGCTCGACGCGCAGCATGGCGGCTACAAGACGGCCTGCGGCCTGCTGCACAGGCGGCGCCTCTTCATGTCAGGCGACGGCAGCCGCCTCACGGGAGAAGACTCCCTCGTGCGGCCGATCTCGCAGGCTCCGTCCGACGACAACAAGTTCATCAATTTCGAAATCCGCTTTCATCTGCATCCCACGGTAACGGCCATGATGGGCCGCGATGCGATCCGGCTCATCTGCGACAATGGCGCGATCTGGCGCTTCAAAACGAGCCATGAAGGCACCCGGCTTGAGCGCACAGTCTACTTGGCGCGGGGCAATGTCGAACGGCCCGAACAGATCGTCATGGCAGGTTATGCCGACCCCAATAGCGATGGTAGCGAACCGCCCAACTGCATCCGCTGGGCATTCCTGCAGGAGAAGGTCGCATGACCCCGCAACGTGCCGCCCGGCGGGCAATGTTCCTGACACTTGGTTTCGACAGCAGCATGGCTGCCCTGTCGATGGTCGCAGCCTCTGTCCTCGTCTGGTCCTCCGACGCCGTAGATGGGGCCTATTCCCTGGAATCCGCCATTCTGAGCACGAGCGTGTTCGTGCTTGCCATGCTGATCGGATTCCTGGTCCGCGGCGTGCAGAAACAGGTCTGGCGGCATATGGGCTGGCCCGACGCGGTAATGATCGTCCAGGCGATCGGCCTGTCGACGCTTTTTTACCTGCCGATCATGCTCGTGCTGAACGGACGGCTCGTCGCGCCCTGGGCAACCTTGCTGGTCGCAACGCTGCTCTGGACCCTCCTGCTGTTTGCCGGGCGCATGATCGCCCTGTCGCGCTCAACCCATACTCCTTTGCAGATTTTCAGCCCCGTTTCCAAGACCGGCCAGCCCGTCCTGCTCGTTGGAGACGCCGACAGCTGCGTGCCGGTGCTGCGACGCCTGCAGGGACAAGGGCCGGCGCGAAAGGTGCGTGTCCTTGGCGTTGTCGAGATGGAAGGCGCGGACCCGGGCCGGGCCATTCGCGGTGTGCCAATCATGGGATGCCTTGAGGACCTCGGTAACGTCATCGACATCCTCCGCGTGCGTTATGGCCAGACGCCCTGGCTCGCTGTGACCGGCGTGGCCCGTGAGCGCAAGGGCATGCTCAAAGTGCTCGAGATTGCCGCAAGTCATGGTGCTGAAGTCATGGCCTTCAGCGGTGACGAGGCGGCGCAGATCCTTGAGCCGGTGCACCCGGCCGACCTGCTGGCGCGTGCGGAACGCCGCCTCGATATCGAGCCGGTCCGTAATATCATCACTGGTGCCAGCGTGCTGGTTACAGGTGGAGGCGGCACGATTGGTTCCGAGCTGACCCGCCAGGTCGCGGCGCTCAAGCCTGCCAACCTGACCATTATCGATGCCTCGGAATTCAATCTCTACAGCATCGACATGGCGCTTCGCAGCCATGCCCCAAACGTCCCGGCGATGTCGCGCCTTGGCGATGTGCGGGACATCAGCCGCCTGACGGATGTCTTCCAGCGGGCGCAGCCTGACCTTGTGATCCATGCAGCCGCGCTGAAACACGTGCCCCTCATGGAGCACAATCTCTGCGAAGCGATCCTGACGAATGTCGGCGGCGCCGTGAATGCGGCCCGCGCCGCTGTTGCCGTTGGCGCCCGCCGGTTCGTCTTCATCTCGACCGACAAGGCCGTGGACCCGGACAATGTCATGGGCGCTACCAAACGCCTTGCCGAGATTGCCGTCAGCCGTATTGCCGCCGATTCCAGGATGACGGCCTCCATGGTACGCTTTGGCAATGTGCTCGGCTCGTCAGGTTCGGTCGTGCCCCTGTTCGAGCGACAGATCGCCGCTGGCGGTCCCGTCACGCTGACCGATCCGGGCGTCACCCGCTATTTCATGACCGTCGAGGAAGCCTCCTCGCTCGTCCTGCAAGCCGCCGCCCTGCAGGCCCATGAAGGTGACGCCGACCTCTTCGTGCTCGACATGGGCGAGCCCATTGCGATCCTTCAACTGGCCGAAACCATGATCCGCCTCAAGGGCCTCGTGCCGGGCGTCGACATCGAGATCGTCACGACAGGCCTGCGCGACGGCGAGAAGATGCACGAGGCGCTGACATACTCCCACGAGGAAATCAGGCCGACTGAGGTCGATGGCGTCAATCGCGTCGCCTCACCCAATGGCCATGGGGAACTGTTTGAAAAACAGCTCGCTGCGCTGCTCGAGGCCGCTGCCCGGCGCGAACGCTCAGAAGCCCTTCGCCTGTTGGGTGTGCTGGTGCCTGAATACGGCGCCAACCGGGCTGAACGGAACCGGCGCCAGAGCGCTTGACGCCCCGGTCGTTCGTGCTACCCCGCGCGGTAATTCAGCCAGCCGCCAGAGGATGACCCCATGACCGACGCCGCCCATAGCGGATCTCCCGTGCGTATTCGCCGTGCCCTGCTCTCCGTCTCCGACAAGACAGGCCTTGTGGATCAGGCGCGCAAGCTGGTCGCAATGGGTGTTGAACTGGTCTCCACCGGCGGCACATCGAAACTGCTCAAGGAGGCCGGCCTTCCGGTCAAAGACGTCGCGGACCTGACCGGATTTCCGGAAATGATGGACGGCCGCGTCAAGACGCTCCACCCCGCTGTCCATGGCGGCCTGCTCTACCTGCGTGACAATCCTTCCCATGTGAAGGATGCCGAAACCCACGGCATCGGCGCGATCGACCTCATTTACGTGAACCTCTACCCGTTCGAAGCGACCGTCGCTTCCGGTGCGGACTTCGAAACCTGTATCGAGAACATCGACATCGGTGGCCCCGCCATGCTGCGCGCCGCCGCCAAGAACGGCGCCTTTGTGGCCGTCTGCACCGATGGCGGCGACGTCGACGCCGTGATCGCCGACATGGAAGCCAATGACGGCAGCGTGCCCGTCTCGCTCTGCCGCAAGCTCGCCGCCAAGACCTATGCCCGCACTGCTGCCTATGATGCAGCCATCTCCGGCTGGTACGCGCGCCAGCTGGGCGACGCAGCGCCTGACTGGGCAGCCATTGGCGGCAAGCTGCAGCAATCCCTGCGCTATGGTGAAAACCCCCACCAGAAAGCCGCCTTCTATGTCAGCGGAGAGGCTCGCCCCGGCGTCGCCACCGCAAAACAGTTGCAGGGCAAGGAACTCTCTTACAACAATATCAACGACACAGACGCGGCCTATGAACTCGTCGGCGAACTCGGCGCCGAAGTGCCCGCCGTCGCCATCATCAAGCACGCCAATCCGTGCGGCGTTGCGCAGGCTGGTACAATTATCGAAGCCTATCGCGCCGCGCTTGCTTGCGATTCCACATCCGCCTTCGGCGGCATCGTCGCTCTCAACCGCCCGCTTGATGGCCCGACCGCCGAAGAGATTTCGCAGGTCTTCACCGAAGTTGTCATCGCGCCTGGCGCAGACGCTGACGCCGAAGCGATCTTCGCCAAGAAGAAAAACCTCCGCCTCCTGATCACGGAAGGTCTGCCTGATCCGGCTGCGCCGGGGCATTTCATCAAAACCGTCGCCGGCGGTTTCCTGATGCAGGACCGTGACTTCGGCCGTATCACCCGCGCTGACCTCAAGGTCGTGACAAAGATCGCCCCGACAGAGCAACAGCTGGACGACCTCCTCTTCGCCTGGCGCGTCGCCAAGCACGTGAAGTCGAATACGATTGTTTATGCGAAGGATGGCGCGACTGTCGGCGTTGGTGCTGGCCAGATGAGCCGGATCGACTCCGCCCGCATCGCTGCACGCAAGGCCGAGGATGCCGCCGAAGTCGCTGGCTGGTCCGAGCCGAAGACGAAGGGCTGCGTTGCCGCGTCCGATGCCTTCTTCCCGTTCCCGGATGGACTCTTGCAGGCTGCCTCAGCTGGCGCGCTGGCCGTGATCCAGCCCGGCGGCTCGATCCGCGACGACGAAGTTATCGCCGCCGCGGATGAAGCTGGTCTTGCCATGGTCTTCACGGGCATGCGCCATTTCCGGCACTAAGCCCCGATCAATCAGATCGAGACGATGATCTTGCCGAAATGCTTCTGCGACGCCTGATGGCCGAACGCATCGGCAATCTTGTTGAGCGGGAAGGTCTGGTCGAGCACGGGCTTGATACCATTGGCTTCGATGGCAGCGATCATGTCTTCCTGCATGCTTGCCGAGCCGACCGTAATGCCTGACAGCGTGATGTTCATCGAGAACAGCGCCGCCGTCGGCACTTCGCCGGAGACGCCCGTCAGCACGCCGATCAGCGAGATATGCCCGCCCATCTTGCTGGCCGCGATGGACTGCGCGAGCGTGCCCGGCCCGCCAATCTCGACCACTTCATCCACGCCGCGACCGCCTGTCAGTTCCTTGGCTTTCTTGCCCCATTCAGGGGTGCCCTTGTAATTGATCAGGTGATCGGCGCCGAGTTCCTTCAGGCGCTTCAGCTTCTCGTCGGATGATGACGTTGCAATCACGCGCGCGCCCGCTGCCTTGGCAAACTGAAGCGCAAAGATCGAGACGCCGCCCGTGCCTTGCGTCAGCACCCAGTCGCCCGGTTTGATCTTGGCTTCCACCATCAGCGCCCGCCAGGCTGTCAGCGCTGCGCAGGGAAGCGTCGCGGCCTCTTCGAAGGAATAGCCTTCCGGCATGCGTGTGAACGCCGTTTCCGGCGCTGCGACCAGTTCGGCGCCAAAACCGTCTGCGCCATCGCCCGGCACGCTGGCAAAGCCCGCCATCTGAGGCGGCCCGGCAGCCCAGTTCGGGAAGAACAGGCTCAGCACCTTATCGCCCACTTTGAATTTCCTGGCTCCTTCGCCCACGGCGACGACTTCGCACGCACCATCCGACATGGGGATACGCCCGTCCGGCGTCGGGATGCCACCCATCACGACGACAAAGTCGTGATAGTTCAGGCTGCTTGCCTTCACCCGGACAAGGATTTCGCCCCGGCCCGGCGCCGGATCTGCGCGTTCCTCAATGACTAGATTCCCGGGACCACCGGGCTTTTTGACGGCTGCAACTTTCATTGTGTTTCCTCCTGTTGGCCCCAGAGGTCGGGTGCCGACGTAAGGGAAGTCAAGCAGATCAGCCGGGTTCCGCAGTGAGATTGACGGTGTAGCAAAACTGTCCCGCCTCAGGGCGCAGCGTCTCGGCATTGATATAGGTCGCGCCAGATCCGTAATAATAGCCTTGCGGTGCGCCATCTCCGGCCCGCGCGAACACGGCGCAGATCTCGGCGTGCTGATCGTCCACGGGATGGATTTCAAAAGGCTCACCGCTGATCGGATCATCCTTCCAGTCCACATTGCTGCAGCCTTGGGCCAGTCGCGCAGGCGAACCAGGCTCCGCAATGGCCCGACGCGCAACCTGCATATCCCCCGGCAATGGCCCAATGCCCCGGCTGTAGCAGTTCAGCGCTTCCGCTGTTGAAACGACCGCCTGCAGGCGCATATCATCCCGCTGGATGTCGCGCGCCTTGCTCGGCCCGCCAATAATGACCAAGCCAGCGATAACGCTCGCCGATGCCACACCGGCCAGCGCCACGGCCAGCCAGTCTCCTGCGCTACGCGGCGTCCACATCGGCCTGGTCTCCCTTTTCCGCATCGCTGATGAAATAGGTGAAGATCGCCCCGGCAATCACGCCCACGACGAGCGACTTCAGCACGAACCGCACCGTCAGGTCACCGCCGAGGAAATTGTAGACCAGCGATGTCGCATCCCCCACGAGCGTACAGCCAGCGATCACGAGACTGAGATAGGTCAGCCATTTGCGGATGCGGGAGCGTTGCAGTTCCGGACTGCGCTCTCGCGCCCCGCGCAAGATGTAACCGAGCCAGAGGAAGATGGGCGTTGCGACCAGCACACCAGAGATGCCGCTGCGCACCTGCGCATCGCGGAAATGATAGGCATAACCGCCGGCTTCCACCTTGTCGGGAAAGGCATAATCGATCAGCGCAAACAGCAGCGAGCCAAGGCTGAACGAGACGATGCCCAGCAGGATGAAGAAAAGCAGATAGAGAAAGGCCTGCCTCGCCGAGAGATAAGGCTGCGGACGGGGCACGGCGACGGGAAAGGTGACATCCGAATAGACAGCCAGCGCGGTATCCACCTCGCCGTTCTTCCAACCAGCCTGCGTCAGCGCGCCATGAATGGCCTCGCGCGATTGTCCCTGCTGCAGGCTCTCCTTGACGAATTCCACGAGCGTCTTGTCGGCCATAGCGTCCCACTCCCTGTCAGGAATGCCAGCTTACCCCCTTCGCCCTGCTCAGGCCAGCAGAACTCAGATGCCGGCCCGCTGGAGCAGACGCTGGAACCCTTCCCAGAACTCCGCCCGGCGCTCATCTGTTTCCATCAGGATTTCATGCAGCGCGCCGTCGACCGTCACATGCTCGCAATCAGGCAGGCGCGCGCAGACCGCCGTATGCGAGGCATTGTCGACAAGCTTTTCCTCTGCCGCCGACGCCACGAAGACCGGGATCGTCACCGCGTTCAGCGCTTTCGCTTTGCCGAACGTGGACAGGATATTCAGCGAAGCATCGAGCCAGCCCCAGGTCACCGGCCCAAGCTCAAGTTCCGGCGCAGCGTCGCACAGATCCCGCTGCATCTGCCAGCGGCGCTTGTCATGCGTCACGATATTGGTCTCGAATGTCTCGGCCGGTCCTGGCTGCTGCGCATAATTGCCCGACCGGCCCGTCGCCCGCATGGCCCAGACGAGATAGCTCATGCCGAAGAACTTGGATTTGAGGCCCCACATCGGCGCGCAGAAGGCGGCCGCATCCACCTTGACCAGTCCTTGCGCAATCGCCGCCAGCGCAATTGCCCCGCCCATGGAATGGGCCAGCGACACGTAAGGGCGCGGTAGCCGGTCATCCAGCTTCTCCAGCCCCTTCGCGAGGGCGCCCATAAAGGTCTCGAAACGGTCAATATGGCCCTTTTTCGTGTCGTCCAGCAGGCGCTCGGACAAGCCCTGCCCCGGCCAGTCGATGATCAGCACGGCAAAGCCCATGGCCTGCAGCTCGCGCCCCACCTCGAAATATTTCTCGATGAATTCGGTCCGCCCGGGGCACACGATCACGGTGCCGCGCGGATTCTGGTAGGTCAGGGCCGGCGCGATACAGGCGCGCAGCGAACGCCCGCCGCTGCCCTTGAACCAGATGATCTCCGCGCCGTCAGGCGCGGGATTGTCCGGAACGGTCACGAAATCACTGCGCTGTGAGGCGTCTGAAGAAGGTCTATCTGTCATGGCATAAAAAAGCCGCCCTCAGGTTTCCCCGGGGCGGCTCCTTTTATTTGGAAAGCCGTCGCGGATTCTACGAGAACTTCTTCATCAGGCTCTGCAGTTGCATGGCAACGGACATGTCGCCTTCAACTTTCAGCTTGCCCTGCATGAAGGCCATGGTCGGGTCCATCTGGCCGCCGGAGATTTTCTGGAAGTCGTTCCAGTCAACCTTGATTGTGGCATCGGCCGGGCTGTCGGAATTGTCGACCTTGCCCGCAGCGCCGTCGATGAACAGCTTGCCAGCATCGCCAAAGTCGAACTTCACCTTTTTGGTAAAATCGCCGCCTGGCTCGACAGCGGATGAAGCCTTGGTTGTGAGTTCTGCGAGATCCATAACGGGGTCCTCCTTGGAATGGGTCTTGTAAGGGATAAAGCAGAGGGACATAGGGGAAAGCAAGTAAAGATTGAAGCCGAGGGGAATCGTTCAGCCTCGCCGCAATACCAATTCCAGGGCCAATTCAGGCCTCAACAATCGTCTCGAAGCCACCGAAAATCATGCGTTTGCCATCGAACAGGTGAGACGCCATGAGGCCGGTCTCCTCAAATTCATTCATGGCAGCCATGTTGCCGGTCTCGAGGACCTCTTTGGAGGGCCAGACAATCCACGAAAAAACCACCGTCTCGCCGGGTTCCAGCTTCACCGCCATCGGGAAACTTGTCAGCTTGCCTTCCGGCACATCCGCGCCCCAGGCTTCGACGACGCTGAGTGCGCCATGCTTCTTGAACACGACCGCTGCCGCTTCGGCCATCTCGCGATAGGCCTCCTTGTTCTCCGTCGGCACGGCAATCACGAATCCCATGACATAGGTCATTGCGATTTTCCTTTCTCACCCTTCAAAGGCGGCTTCCAGCGCCGCCACATCAAATTTTACCATATTCATCATCGCCTGCATCACACGCTGCGACTGTTCCGGCGTCCCGGCGCTCATCAGTTCGTAGAACTTTTTTGGAACGACCTGCCAGCTGAGGCCAAAGCGGTCCTTCAACCATCCACATGCGACCTCGCTGCCGCCATCCGTCAGCGCCGACCAAATCCGGTCCACTTCCACCTGATCCTTGCAGGTCACGGAAATCGAGAAAGCATCCGTATGCGGGTGACCCGGCCCGCCATTCATAGCCGTAAAGAGGACGCCCCCGATTTCAAACGTCACCAGCAGCACGGCTCCGTCCTGCCGCATCACATCGACGATCCGCGAATCCGGTATCACCGAGACATAGTATTCTGCCGCTTCCAGCGCGTTGCTGTCATACCAGAGGAAGGGCCTGACAATGGGAAGCTCGGTCATGCTTATGCCCTTCTTTCCATACTGGTCTCCGCAATGCCCGCAAACGGGTCGCGCCAGGCATCGATCGCAAGAAGCTGGTCATGCCAGCGCGCGACATTGGGAAAATCGTGAAGCGGAAGACCCGCGCCTTCGGCAAAGGGCAGGCACGTCGCCGTGCGGAAGTCAGCATAGGAGAGGCGATCCGCCACCAGCCATTCGCGATCGGCAAGCAGCCCGTCGAGAATGCCCGCCGAGTTGCGAAACGCAACCATGTCATTCTTCATGACCTTCGGATCCTCCGGCACATCCGAGAACTGTGGCCGTATCAGCCGCTCAAAATAGAACGTGCCTGCCGGGCGGGTCAGGTGGAGATTGCTCCAGCTGACCCACATCTGCACCTCCGACATTCTCTCATCGGTCGGCCAGAAGTCTGATCCCGCGATCTGCGACAGCCGGCACGCGATTGCATCGGTCTCCCACAGGGATTTGCCGTTCTCGACCAGAACAGGCACCAGCGTGTTCGGATTGATCGCCTTGAACGCACGCCGGTGATCAGGGTGCATGGGCGACGCCGCGATATACGCGACCGGCGAGTCCAGATGGCGCGCAACGGCCACGGCAACGCGCGGGTTCAGGTTCGGCGAATAATAGAGTTTCAGGTCTGGCATCGGTCTCTCCCCTCTCCGTCAGCTCGCCGCAGCGTCGGCCATCATGGCGTCCTGCAGGGCCTCGGTCGTGCGGGGCGCATTCTCACCCGGTGTCGCAATGGACCATTTGTGCCCGAATGGATCTTCGATCATGCCGTAGAGATCGCCCCAGAACTGGCGCGCGACCGGCATCAGGGGCTTGGCGCCGGCAGCCACTGCCTTGTCGAACACGCCCTGCGCATCGGTGACGGCGAGATGGAGCGTTACCGATGTGCCGCCCAGCGTCTCCGGGCTCTGCACTTCCATGTCGGGGAACTCGTCCACCAGCATCACCATGCCCGTATTGATCTTCACGGAGGCATGGACGAGGCGGCCATCAGGCCCCGGCAGACGGATCATCTCCTCGGCATCGAAGGCCTGCTTGTAGAAGGCGATGGCCTCAGCTGCGCCCCTGCAGACAAGGTGCGGCACAACCTCGTGCGCATCCCCGGGATTGGCGGGGTGGACGCGGACAGGCTCGGGCGGAAGGCTCTTGGCCAGCTCCTCCAGCTGGTCGGCCGCCTTGCCCCAGCCTTCGTGGAATCCCATCGCCTCATGCCCCTTCATCGCCTCTTCCGACCAGTGCCGGGCCACCGCGCGATAGAGCGTGGTGCCGTCGCCGAGATCCTTGAAGGTGATGATACTGGTCATGAACGGGGAATTCTCGGCAGGAACCCAGTCGCCCACATAGGCATCCGTGCCGACAAGGCGACGGCCGGGCACGACCTCCAGGTATTGCCCATGGACATGGTTCACCTCGCCGTCCGGCCCCTCCATCCGGTGATAACTGGCGCCGCCCGGCCGCAGGTCCAGCTTCGCTTCCGTCACGTTCCACGGTTTCGGGCAGAACCACTGGCAGACCAGTTCCGGCTCGGTATAGCAGCGATAAAGCGTCTCCGCCGGCGCGGCGATGGTCCGCTCAAGGACAAGATCAAACTCATGTGGGGTTTCAAGCGCAGTCGGGTCAGCCATGATGTTCTCCTTCAGAACGTATTACAGGCAGGTTGAACAGCATCCGCACATAACGGATCAGATGGTCGGCAGTGTCGCGTGCGGCCTGCGGATCATCCGCCGCCTTTGCGAGAATGAAGGCGCCCTGCAGCACGGCCTGCGTGTGCAGCGCGAGGCTCTCGGCGGTCCAGTCGCCCGTCACACCATGGCGCACCCGGGCAGCCTCAATGTCATTAACCAGTGTGAGCGCATGGCCCCAGATCGAATCCTGGCAGGCCTCGCGCAGCGCCGGCAGCGTTTCATAGGATTCCTGCACCATGGTTCCGACAAGGCAGGTGAACTCGCCAATCGGCCCCTCCAGCATGTCGCGCCGGTATTCGAGGTAACCAAGGATACGGTCCAGCGGGTCTTCCTCGGCCATGAAGGGCGCGCCGCCAAACAGCTCATTGGCGTGAAGTTTCCACGCCCCTGCCGCCGCAATGCCAAGGTCCACCTTGGTCGGGAAGTGGTGGAAGAAGGCCCCCTTGGTCACGCCCGCCTCGCGGCAGAGATCGTCCACGGACGTCGCATTGAATCCCTTCTCACGCACCACTTTAACGGCGGCGCCGATCAGCTTGTCTTTCGCGGGGGATTGCCTTGGGGCCATACAGTCTGTCTCCTGATCTAAAACATACCAACTGGTCGGTTTGTGAGTCAATACGGAATCTTGCTGACCTAGCGGCAAGCGAGCTGCGACTCCGGAATGGCTTGACCAATCCCCCTCTCAGCGCCGATTGATGAAGGCATGAGTTGGGAAAAATCGATCGAGGAACTCCGTCGGCGTGAGCGCCTGTCGGAAAAGATGGGCGGCGAAGAGCCGGTCGAACGCCAGCGCGGGCGCGGCAAGCTGACAGTGCGCGAGCGCGTCGCTTTCCTCGTCGACCCCGGCAGCTTCCACGAAGTGGGCAAGATCGCGGGCAAGGCCACCTATGGCCCTGACGACGAACTGGAGGCCTTCACGCCGTCCACGTCGGTCACGGGCCGCGCCAGGTTGAATGGCGATCCCGCCGTCATCCTCGCCGACGATTTCACCGTGCGCGGCGGCGCCTCCGATGCCGCGATCTGGCAGAAGATGGTCCAGTCCATCAAGATGGCGACCGAATATCGCATGCCCCTCGTCCAGATGATCGATGGCACGGGCGGCGGCGGCTCGGTCAAAAGCCTCGAGAAAGACCCGCGCACCTACATCCCGGAAACACCCGGCTGGAACGAGATCGTCCACGGCATGACGCAGGTGCCCTTCGTCTCGCTCGCCCTCGGCCCCTGCGCGGGCATGGGCGCGGGCCGCGTCGCCGCCAGCCATTTCTCGGTCATGGTCAAGGAACTCTCCCAGGTCTTCGTCGCCGGCCCGCCCGTCGCCATCGCGCTTGGCGAGAACGTCACCAAGGAAGAACTTGGCGGCTGGAAGATCCAGGGCCAGAACGGCACGGTCGACAATGTGGTCGACACGGAGGCTGACGCCTTCGAGGCCGCGCGCCGCTTCCTCTCCTACCTGCCACCTTCCGTGCACGACCTTCCGGAGCGCACACCTCCGCGTGACGACCCGAAGCGCAAGGAAGACTTTCTCCTTTCCATCGTCCCCACCGACGGCAAGACCCCGTACAAGCCGCGCAAGATCATCGAAGCCACCGTCGACCGTCACAGCTTCTTCGAGATCGGCCATGACTGGGGCCGGGGCATGGTCTGCGGCCTCGCCCGCATCGACGGCCACTCGGTCGGCATTCTCGCGGGCGATCCTTTCTTCCTTGATGGGGCATGGACCGCGGATGTCTGCGACAAGGTCACCCGCCACATGGACCTATGCTCCATGTTCCACCTGCCAGTCATTCACTTCGTCGACTGCCCGGGCTTTGCCGTGGGCGTGAAAGCCGAGACCGCTGGCGTCACCCGCGCCGGTGTGCGCGCGATGACCGCCATCTATCAGGCCAGCGTGCCCGTCTGCTCCGTCGTCATCCGCAAGGCCTATGGCCTCGCCGGCTCCGCCATGATGAACCAGTCAAAAACCAAGTGGCGCTATTGCTGGCCAAGCGGCGACTGGGGCAGCCTGCCCATGGCGGGCGGCATTGAGGCGGCCTTCCGCAAGGAACTTGCCGAAGCCGAAAACCCGGACGAATTGAAAGCCGCGCTCTACAAGAAGTTTGAAGCCATCCGCTCGCCCTTCCGCACTGCCGAGAGCTTCCTCGCCGAAGAAATCATCGACCCGCGCGACACCCGCCCGCTCCTCGTCGACTTCATCCACCACGCCGTCCGCATCATGGAACCCGGCGAATACAGGCACGGCTACCGGCCCTAGCCTCTCACCTCCCAAATGGAGAGGGGTTAAGTGGTTCACGGCCGTCAACCCCTCTCCCCTTGGGAGAGGAGGGGCCCGCGCCCGCAGGGCGTGGGAGGTGAGGGCCTCTATCCAACCCCAATCGACCCCGGCGTATAATCAACGCCGATGCCAGACTTCAGCCTCTTCCGCCCCATGCAGGGCCTGCCTTGGTACCTCGTACCCATCTGGCCGCTGATCTTCCTGCGTATCCAGCGCCTGCGCGCGTGGTTCCGGGCCAATGGCGGCCCCGGCTCACAAATGCTTTGGGCTGTTACAAACCATGGCCGCGTCGACGTGGTCTTCCTGTCGGACGACATGTCCGTGCATCGTTCGGGCAGTTTCCGGGCTCCGGTATCGCCTCGGCTCGCCCGCGCGCTCGCCGGCGAAACCATAGCCCCGTGTCCCCTGCGCAGGCAGGGGCGGCGAATCCCAGCCCGTCACACGCCTGCACCCCGGCTTTCGCTGGGGATACGGCCCTTTATGGAGAAACTGGGCCCAATCCCGGACACCTGACCCGGAATCCCTCCTCAGAAAACTCAAAACACACCCCAAGCGCCCTCGCAGGCGTCGCAGGCGCACCAGCCCTAACGCTCCGGCGTCTCCCAGTCCGCAGGCGGCACATTCCGGCGCCTCAACCGCAGCGCCAGCCCCACCGAAACGCCCACCCCGATCGCAATCGTCAGGTCCGTCACCACAGTCAGGGCTAAAGTGAGCAACAATAATAACCGGTCCGCCATCGGTGCTGAGAGGTAAGATTTCCATTTGTGCGGCTCGCTCATGTTCCAGGCCGTCAGGATCAGAAGGCCCGCCAAAGCCGGCATGGCGAGATAACCCGCCAGCGGCGCGGCCACCATCATGGCAATCAGGATTGTCGCCGCATGCACAATCCCCGCGACCGGCGTCTTGCCCCCGGCGCGCACATTTGTCGCCGTCCGGGCAATCGCGCCTGTCGCGGGCAGCCCGCCAAACAGCGACGAGCCCATATTCGCAAACCCCTGCGCCAGCACCTCGGCATTCGGCCTGTGATGCCCGCCGCTCATCCGGTCGGCCACCATGGCTGACAGCAGAGACTCAACGCCCGCGAGGAAAGCTATCACGAAAGCCGACGGCAGCAATTCGACAATGCGGTCCACAGAAAAGTCCGGCATCGCAGGCATCGGCAGGAAGCGTGGCAAGTCGCCAAAGCGCGACTGGATCGTGTCGACCGGCAACACCATCAGCGCCGCCACGGTTGAGGTGATCGCCACAGCAACGATCAGCCCCGGCGCCTTCGGCGCCAATTTACGGAACCCGACAATCATCACCATGGTCCCCAGCCCAATGCCGAGCGCCGCCAGCCCCAGCGTTCCCCGCGCCTCCCAGAGAGCCGGCACCTTCTCAAGGAAGTCTGCCGGCAACGCTTCCATCGACAGGCCCAGCAGGTCTTTCACCTGGCTCGTCGCAATGATGATCGCAATACCAATCGTGAAACCATTCACCACGGCTTCGGGCACATAGCTGATCAGGTTACCCACTTTCAGCAGCCCGGCCACAACAAGAATGACACCCGCCATGAAGGTCGCAATCACCAGTCCGTCATAGCCATGCTGGGCGATCACGCCGAACACGACGACAATAAAGGCCCCCGTCGGTCCGCCAATCTGGACCCGGCTTCCGCCCAGCAGCGAGATCATGAAACCGCCCACAATCGCCGTGACAATGCCTTTGGCCGGGTCAGCGCCCGAGGCAATGGCAATCGCAAGGCTGAGCGGCAGGGCAACCATGGCCACGGTAAAGCCCGCCATAAGATCCGCCCAGAAGAGCGGCCAGGAATAGGTTTTCAACGTGGTGAGAATTTTCGGTTTCATGGACGCCAGCAAATCAGGTTCATGAACCGCGTTATCATATCACCTCCCATATGTATCACGCGCCGATGTCTCACCCGCCTGAAGCCGCGCACAATTGGAGCCTCATATTGCCTTTATTCGGGTTTCATGATGGCTGTGACCGATCTGTGGAGGGACAAAGACAATGAAGACACATACCAGCCTGCTAGCCATAGCCGCCATCGCGCTCGCCGCCTGCGGTGGCCAGGGCAGCGCCGACCGAAGCGCCATGGCGCCGCCACCGCCAGCTCCAACAGCCATGATGAGCCAGCAAAACTATGAAGCCGCCCCGATGGAAGAAGCCGCAGGCGGCGGCACCCCGGTCGACGCCGCCGTGCAGCAATATATCGCCTATTCCCACTCCCTCGGCCTGCGCCTGCCGATCGCCTCCATCGAGCCCGTCATGCAGGGCCATATCGCCGCCTGCAACAAGGCCGGGCCGGACAAGTGTATCGTCACCAATTCCTACCTGAACGCCTGGTCGGAAGACGAATCCTCCGGCTCACTGAACCTGCGCGCCACGCCGGACTGGATCGAGACCTTTCTGAACGGAGTCGAGGCTGAAGCCGATGCGGCCAAGGGCGATGTCACAACCCGCCAGACAACGGCGGAAGACCTGACCGTCACCATCATCGACACCAATGCCCGCCTGCATGCCCAGGAAGCCCTGCAGAAGCGGATCGAGGACCTGCTGGAAAACCGCCCCGGCGACCTCGGCGAACTGCTCGACACCGAACGCGAACTCGCCCGCGTGAATGGCGAGATCGACTCGCTGAAGTCATCCATGAAGGCGCTGATGCAGCGCGTGAACATGAGCCAGCTCGCGGTCAGCTACGAGACCAAGCGCAACCCGGTTTCCAGCAGCGCCCTCAGCCCGCTCGGTGATGCGTTCGGCGGCTTCTTTTACAACCTGTCCAGCGCGCTCGCCGCCGTGATCACGGCTTTTGCCGTCGGCTTGCCATGGCTGATCCTTATCGGCGTGTTCCTGTGGCTCTGGCTGAAACTGATCTGGCCGCGCATCCGCCGCAAGAAGTCCTGACAAACAGACCGGGCCTCATCCTGAGCAAGCGCACAGAATGAGGCCCGGTCGATTTTGCATCAGGCTTTTTCGGCCACTTTCTTCTTTGCCTTGGGCTTGTCCTTTGGCAGCAGGAGGTGCGCAATCTCCTTCGGCACGACCATCAGGATCTGCCCAAGCGAAGCTTCCCATTCCGAAAGCAGCTCAATGGCCCGCACAGAGCCTGTGCGGTCAGCATGCTCCTGGATCAGGGCATGGCATTGCTCGATATGCTCGGTCGGCATGTCAGCGAGCGGATACCAGTCGATGGAGTCCGGGTTGGCGACACGCTCGAACCGGTTTTCCGGATCCCAGATAAAGGCCGCACCGCCGGTCATGCCCGCGCCGAAATTGTCACCCACAGGCCCGAGGATCGCCGCGCGGCCACCGGTCATGTATTCGCAGCCATTCGCTCCGCAGCCTTCAACCACCGTCCTGGCGCCCGAGTTACGAACGGCAAACCGCACGCCTGCCGTGCCGGCCGCGAATAGTTTGCCCGCCGTGGCGCCATAGAGGCAGGTATTGCCGACGATCGCATCGCCCGAAGCCGAGCGCCGCTCGCGCGGTTTCGGCGCAACAACAATCGTCGCCCCTGAAAGACCCTTGCCGACATAGTCATTGGAATCCCCGATGACTTCCAGCAGCAGACCCTGCACGGCGAATGCGCCGAGCGACTGACCGGCCGATCCCTCAAGCCGGATATGAAGGCGGCCTTCCGGCAGCGCGCTCATGCCGAACTTGCGGGTGATCGCAGAACTGGACCGCGCGCCGATGGCCCGCATCGTGTTCTGGACATTATATTCCAGCTGCATCTTCTCGCCGCGCTCGAAGAACGGCTCGGCGTCCCGCAGGATCTGCACGTCGAGCGAATCCGGCACTTCCTCGCGACGGGTCGGCTGGTAGACAACCGGATGATCGGTATCGACCTGAACGAGGAGCGGGTTGAGATCGAGGTCATCAAGATGTGACGCGCCGCGGCTAACCTGAACGAGCAGGTCCGTCCGACCGATCGCCTCGTCGAGCGACTTCAGGCCGAGCGAGGCGAGCACTTCACGTACGTCTTCTGCGATAAAGCTCATCAGGTTGACGACCTTCTCCGGCGAACCTGTGAAGTGCGCACGAAGCGCCTCGTCCTGAACGCACACGCCGACTGGGCAGGTGTTGGAATGGCACTGACGCACCATGATACAGCCCATGGCCACAAGGCTGGCCGTGCCGATGCCATACTCTTCAGCGCCGAGCATTGCCGCGATGACGATATCGCGCCCGGTCCGCAGGCCACCATCAGTCCGCAAAGTAACCTTGTCGCGCAGATTGTTGAGCGACAGAATCTGGTGCGCTTCAGCAAGCCCGAGTTCCCAAGGCAGGCCAGCATATTTGATCGAGGTCTGCGGGCTCGCGCCCGTCCCGCCGACACCGCCGGCAATCAGGATGATGTCCGCCTTGGCCTTGGCCACACCGGCCGCAACCGTGCCAACGCCCGACTGGGCGACAAGCTTCACAGCAACCCGGCAATCCGGGTTGATCTGCTTGAGGTCATAGATCAGCTGCGCCAGATCCTCGATAGAATAGATGTCATGGTGCGGCGGCGGCGAGATCAGCATCACGCCCGGCGTCGCATGGCGCAGCTTGGCAATGAATTCCGTCACCTTGAAACCCGGCAGCTGCCCGCCCTCGCCGGGCTTGGCGCCCTGAGCAATTTTGATTTCGATCTCGCGGCATTGGTTGAGGTATTCCGCCGTCACGCCGAAGCGCCCGGAGGCAATCTGCTTCACGGCCGAGTTCATGTTGTCGCCATTCGGCAGCGGCCGATAGCGCGCACGATCCTCGCCGCCCTCACCGGAAACCGACTTCGCACCAATCCGGTTCATGGCGATGTTCAGTGTACCATGCGCTTCAGGGCTCAGCGCCCCGAGCGACATACCCGGCGTGACAAAGCGTTTACGAATCTCGTTGATCGACTGGACCTGCGATAGCGGCACAGCTTCGCCGGCTGCCTTGAAGTCCAGCAAGTCACGCAGCTGGATAGGGTCGCGTGCATGCACCGCTTCGACATATTTACGATAGATGGAGTAGTCACCGCGATTACAGGCAGCCTGCAGCGTATGGATCAGGTTGCCGTCCAGCGCATGTGGCTCTTCCTTCGCGCGCAGGCGATAGAAACCACCCACGGGCAGAGACACCACATCCTCGTCGAACGCGGCTTCATGGCGCGCGAGCGCATTCTCTTCGAGGCCGGCAAGGCCAAGCCCTGAAATGCGGCTGTTCATGCCGGGGAAATAGTCTGCGACAAGCGCGCGCGACAGGCCGAGGGCCTCGAAATTATAGCCGCCGCGATAGGACGAAATCACCGAGATGCCCATCTTGGAAATGATCTTCAGAAGACCCGCCTCGATGGCTTCCTTATAGTTCTTGACGCATTCGTTGAGCGGCATGTCATCAAACAGGCCGCGCGCATGACGATCTGCAATGGCGTCCTGCGCGAGATAGGCATTTACGCATGTAGCGCCGACGCCGACGAGCACAGCGAAATAGTGCGTATCGAGACATTCCGCCGAGCGCACAGTGATCGAGCAGAAGGTGCGCAGACCTTGCGCGACAAGGTGCGAGTGCACTGCGCCTGTCGCAAGGATCATCGGTATCGCGATCTTGCTGGCTGACTGGTACTGGTCCGTCAGGACGATATGCTCGCGGCCTTCGCGAACGGCTTCTTCAGCCTCGCGGCGGATGCGGCTAAGCGCGTCCTTGAGCGCCGCTCCATCGGAAGAAGCATCTGCTTCGTCAAACGTACAGTCGATCTCCGCCATGCCAACGCCGAGCCGGTCGATCAGGCGTTCATACATGCCCGTAGTCAGAACCGGACTCTCAAGCACGAAAACTTCCTGCTGCGACTTGTCCGTGTCCAGCACGTTGCCGAGGTTCTTGAATCGGGTCTTGAGGCTCATCACACGCGCTTCACGCAGCGGGTCAACCGGCGGGTTTGTCACCTGGCTGAAATTCTGCCGGAAGAAATGGCTCATCGGCCGGTAGGAGAAGGAGAGGACGGCAGGTGCCGTATCGTCGCCCATCGACCCGAGCGCCTCCTTGGCAGACTCGGCCATGGGGGAGAGGATCAGCTCCAACGTCTCAAGCGAATAGCCGGCCGCCGTCTGGCGACGCAGAAGCTCTTCCTTGCTGTACAGTTTCGGCTCCGGTCCCGGCCCGATTTCTGGCTCAAGCTCCGTCACGCTGGAAAGCCATTCTTCATACGGGTTTTGTGCCGCGAGGAAGTCGATCAGCTCACGGTGCTCGTAGAACTTGCCCGTCTTGAGGTCGGCCGCGATCATGCCGCCGGCCGGGATAGACCCGCGACGCGCCACTTCATGGTCGCCCAGAGGACACATGCCTGCTTCCGAACCGACAGCGAGAATCCCGTCCGTGGTCAGCGCATAGCGGAGCGGACGAAGGCCATTGCGATCAAGGCCCGCAATCGCCCAGCGACCATCATAGGCCGCGATGCCGGCCGGGCCGTCCCACGGCTCCATCACCGAGTTGCAATAGTCATAAAGGGCGCGGTGTGCCGTCGGCATCACCGAGTCCCGCTTCGACCAGGCTTCCGGAATCAGCATTGCCTTGGCCATCGGCGCAGCGCGACCGGACTTGCAGAGCAATTCGAACACGGAATCCAGCGCGCCGGAATCAGACGAGCCATCCGGGATCACAGGCTTCACGTCGTCGACGTAATCGCCGAAATCTTCCGAGACCATGCGAATCTCGTGGCTCTTCATCCAGTTCTTGTTACCGCGCAGCGTGTTGATCTCGCCATTGTGCGCGATCATGCGGAAAGGCTGGGCGAGCGCCCATTGCGGGAATGTATTGGTCGAATAGCGCTGGTGATAGATCGCGAAGTTCGAAACGAAGCGCGGGTCGCGCAGGTCGAGATAGAAATTGTCGATGTCCTGCGCGAGGAACATGCCCTTGTAGATCAGCGAGGCATGGCTGAGCGAACAGACATAGAAGCCGGGAATGGCCATTTCGCGCGCGCGGCGCTCGATACGGCGGCGGCAGATATAGAGGGCGCGCTCAAGATCTTCCGGCGTACGACCCTGCGCATCGCGGAACATGATCTGTTCGATGGCGGGACGTGTGTCCTTGGCCTTCTGGCCGATAACGGACACGTCGACCGGAGGCTGTCGCCAGCCATATATATAGAAACCGAAATGGAGCACTTCGGTTTCGACGATTGTGCGCGCTGCTTCCTGCGCCGCAAAGTCCGTGCGCGGCAGGAAAATCTGCCCGACGCATATCGGGTCATCCGTTGGCGTGTGGCCGGTGCGCGTCACATGCTCGCGGAAAAAGTCCTGCGGCACGGCCACGCGGATGCCAGCCCCATCGCCCGTCTTGCCGTCAGCGTCCACAGCGCCCCGGTGCCAGACGTTCTTGAGCGCCATGATGCCCATTTCGACAATCTCGCGGCGCGGCTTGCCATCGAGGGCCGCGACAAGGCCAACGCCGCAGGCGTCATGCTCGTCGGCCGGATCGTAGGCATTCCCGTCGATCAGTTTCTGGCGGTTCGCTTCGTACTGTTTCACATAATCTGACATGCCGTCTTACTCCGCCGCCACTTTCGCGGCCTTCTCGGCCGCCTTCATTGCCTTGTGCATTGCCTCGGCCGCATCGCGTCCGTCCTTGATGGCCCAGACGACGAGCGACGCACCGCGAACGATATCCCCCGCCGCATAGACGCCCGAGAGGCTCGTCTCCATGGTCGCATAATCGACGCGAACAGCGCCCCAGCGATTCACGGTGAGCGCAGGCTCGCCGAAAAGAACGGGCAGGTCTTCCGGGTCAAAGCCCAGCGCCTTGATTACCATGTCCGCTTTCACGTCCATCGTCTCACCGGTCTTGACCGGGCTCTGGCGGCCGGACGCATCCGCCTCGCCAAGCTTCATCTTTGCGGCGCGCACCGCTTTCACCTTGCCGGCCTTGGTGTCGAGAATGGCTTCGGGCGATGCCAGCCACTCGAATACAACGCCCTCTTCTTCGGCATTGGCGACTTCGCGCTGGCTGCCCGGCATGTTGGCCCGGTCACGCCGATAAAGACAGGTCACCGACTTGGCGCCTTGACGGATCGCCGTACGCACACAGTCCATCGCCGTGTCGCCGCCGCCGATCACGACAACGCGTTTGCCATCAGCGTTCAACGTGCCGTCATCAAATTCTGCGACAGCGTCGCCGAAGCTCTTGCGATTGGAAGCCGTCAGATAGTCCAGCGCCGCATAGACGCCGCTGGCGCCAACGCCCGGGCATTTCAGATCCTTAGCCTGGTAGACGCCCGTCGCAATCAGAAGCGTGTCATGGGTCTTGCGCAATTCCTGCAGGGTCACGTCCTGACCGACGCGCGTGTTGAACTTGAACGCAATGCCGCTGTCTTCCAGATGCTTGATCCGGCGCGCAACGATGGGCTTCTCGAGCTTGAAGCCCGGAATACCGTAAACCAGCAGTCCGCCCCCACGATCATAGGCATCATATACAGTGACCTGGTAGCCCTTGCGGCGCAGCTGTTCAGCTGCCGCCAGACCGCCCGGTCCTGCGCCAATGATACCGGCCGATTGCGCCCGCTCGCGCGGCGGCGCAATGGGCTTCACCCAGCCTTTTTCCCAGGCCGTGTCCGTGATGAATTTTTCCACCGACCCGATTGTCACGGTGCCATGGCCCGATTGCTCAATCGTGCAGATGCCTTCGCAAAGACGATCCTGCGGACAGATGCGGCCGCATATTTCCGGCATGTTATTGGTCGCCGAAGACACTTCCCAGGCTTCTTCGAGGCGCCCCTCGGCGGACAATTTCAGCCAGTCGGGAATATTATTGGAGAGCGGGCAACCCTGCTGGCAGAAAGGCACACCGCATTGCGAACACCGCGCCGCCTGCGCACCAGCTGCCTTCAGGCTGAACTCCGAATAGATCTCGTCGAAGTCCGTCGCGCGCGCATCAGCGGCGCGCTTGGCCGGCATGGACCGCTCGACTTTTGTAAACTGCAGCATCTTCTCGGCCATGCAGACCTCCCACTAATCCGTCCGGTCATCTACAATGATGAGGACAGGCACCACAAGCAGGAATTCCATTATTACGTATCGTTATGATATTTTATGGCCGATTTCCAATTCAATGCGGCTCGTTTGCAGATCGCATTCTGACCTTTAAATATCGATATGATATATCTATCAAAAGGGTGCCGTTCTTAAAAAAACTGCGCTAGATGAGGAAAGCCATGCTGGCCGGTCCGGGGCCGCACCATGTGAAGAGGCCGTCATGTCCCTGCTCCAGCTCATCATTATCGCGACGCTACAAGGCTTCACGGAATGGCTGCCAATCTCTTCTTCGGCGCACGTCCTTCTGGCTTCAGGCTATTTTGGCCTGGAGGGCCATGACGAGCTGTTGATCAACGCCGTCTCCAATCTCGGCACACTCGCCGCCATGCTTCTCTATTTCCGCAAGGATGTCGCCAGCGCCATTGTTGGCGGGTTCGAACTTGTCGCGGCGCCCGTCACCCGCAAGCCGCTATCAAAAGGGGCCCGTCTTGCGCTTTGCATTATCGTGGCGACGCCTGTCGCGCTGGCCGTTGCTGCCGGATACGAGAAACTCCTTCCCGAAGATCTGCAGGCAACCCTGCGCGGCCCGGCGACCGTCGCTGGCGCCACCATCATATTCGGCGCCCTCCTATGGTGGGCGGATGTGAAAGGCGGCCGCGAGCGCAAGGAAGAGGACATGACACTTCTACACGCCTTCCTCATCGGCGCGACGCAGGCCGTCGCCGCGATCATCCCGGGCACCAGCCGCTCCGGCATCACCATGACCGCCGCTCGTGCGCTCGGCTATGAACGCTCCGAGGCGGCGCGATTTGCCATGCTCATCGGCGCGCCGATCCTGGCGGCTGCAGGACTCTACGGCGCACTCGGCCTGATGGGAGAGCCTGCTGGCGGCGTCGTAACGCTGCAGGACGGCATGATCGTCGCGGGTGTCGCCTTTATAACCGGCCTCGCTTCGATTGCCGCCCTCATGGCCATTCTCCAGCGCATGAGCTTCCTGCCCTTCGTGCTTTATCGCTTCGCGCTCGGCATTGCACTTATCCTCATGTCTCCAGCCATCGGACTGTTCTAGCAAACCCGGGATAAGGCGGCCGCCAGCAGCCGCCACCGCAACCTTTCGGCCTGGCGCGGATTAGTCACGCACCAGACACTTCCGGAAAGGAAACCCCATGAGACTCCATATTTATGCCCTTACAGCCATTGCTGCTCCGCTGGCCCTCGGCGCATGCGCCAATGCCGGACTCACCAATTCAGAAAAAGCCATGGCATCGGAAAGCACGGCCGAAGCGCCATACCTGAAGACCGAAGTCAACGAACTGAACAAGCTCACATCCATCTATATCGATGCGGCCGCGCTCTATAAGCAGGCTGCCGATATTCCGGACAAAAACAATGGCCTGAAAGAAATGCTGCTCGAGCTGCACGACTATCGCAATGGCGAGCGCGAAGTGATCCAGGATCGCGTCATCGCCCTCGGTGGCGACCCGGCAACGAAAGGTGAAGCGCTCGGCACCGGCCACCGCACATTCACCGCGCTTCGCACAGCGGTCGACAACGACTCCGAAGTTGCGATTGAGGAAGTGCTACGCGGCGAAGAATACATCCGCGACGAACTCGCCAAAACCGCCAAGACAGATCTGACGCCTGAATCAGCGGCGCTGATCAAGAAGCTTCAGGTGTCGGTGAATGCCGAGATCAAGAAACTTGAAGCGAAAGACAAGGCCATCTAGGCCAGCTTCCCTCACATTGCCGACAGAGGCCGCCCCTGCATAATGTATGTTGGGGCGGCTTTTTTTACATTCCGCGCAAGACAACACGCAGCCCAGTGGTGGATCCCCCTGCCGCGTGCCATCCCTCCTGCATCGTGCGTCCCCAGACGCGTGCGGAGGCCCCCATGTCGCGCATGAATACGGCACGCATAACGGCACCTATCGGGCTATTTTCGGGCATTTTTGTTCGGATTACATTCAGGTTAGACGCACTATGGCGCCGCCTGCTCAGGCGTCCGCGGGCTTGCTGAACTCGCCATAGGGCCGGAAGCGCCAGAGATAGGTCGGCGCAATCGATTCAACCGATTCAAGGTGCGTGAGACCGAGGTCCGCCGCCGTCAACGCGCCCTCCGCCACGACATTATCCGTCTTCAGCAATTCGACCTGATCGCCCGTGATCAACGGCTCGCCCAGCATTCCCCAAGAGAAAGGCGGGATGTAGCGCCAGACAGCCCCGGCAATATAGCCGAGCGGACGTGCGAGGAAGAAAGGCAGCGAAATCTTGAAACGGCGACGATCAACCAGTTTCAGGACAATGTCGTAGATCTCGTTGAACGTGTAGGCGCGTGGACCACCTAGCTCATACGTGTTCCCAGCGGCGCCTTCAGAATCAACCGCCAGCGCAATCGCTTCGGCGACGTCGCCAGCGTAGATGGGTTGAACCCGCGTCTTGCCGCCACCGATGGCAGGCAGCGCAGGCGAGAAGCGGGTCATCTGGGCAAACTTGTTGAGGAAGCCGTCTTCCGGACCAAACACGACAGACGGGCGAAGAATCGTGGCGGATGGCAGGGCTTCGCGAACCGCATCCTCAGCCTCAGCCTTGGTGCGCGCATAGTCTGACTTGGACTCTGCGTCTGCGCCGATGGCCGAGACCTGCACGAAAGTCCTGATGCCTTTTTCTGCGGCGACTTCAGCCAGCAGGGCCGCGCCATCGCGCTGCGCGGATTCAAAGCTCTGCGGCCCGCCTTCGAACAGGATGCCGACAAGGTTCACCACGGCGACAGCACCGTCCAGCGCGCGTTCGATCGAGGCTCTGTTGCGAATATTGGCCTGGCAAAGGTCGATCCAGCCGGGCGCGCCGGCAAGGCGCACATCCTGCGCCGTGTTCATATGGCGGCAGGCCACCCGGACCCGGTAGCCCTTTTCCACGAGCGTCCGCGCCGCATAACGCCCGATAAAGCCCGAGCCACCGAATACCGTCACCAAACCCTTGGTCATGTCACGCTTCTCATCTGCCGGCTGAGCCGGAATTGCCGTTGTCGCCTTTGACCATAGCCGCCCGGTCATGTCCATGCGGCAAGAACTCAATCCGGCACGTCCCGGCTGCTTGCACGCGCACCGGGCAAGAGACCCTTTCGTTTCGTCGAGAGTGGCACCAGCATCAGTCGCAGCGCGGCCTTTTTATCGCTTGATGTCCAGAAGTTTTAGGCCGACCGTTGCAGGCTCCGGCACATTATGGCAGATAGAGTGCCATAAGATTTGCAAGTGCCGGGCGCAAGGAGCAAACATGTCGATATCGTCCGTAATTCCCGCCCATTGCGAGCAGAGCCCATGTCATTGAAAACAGCCTTTGTTTCACGCGTCGCGGAACGGCTTACGGGCGAGGAGCGGCTGCAGAAGAAGCGCGCCGAGGTCGAACGCGACCGACGCGCCCGCAAGCTGCCGCACATCGTCGAATACTTCCATCAGGCCGATGATCCCTATTCACACCTCGCTGCCCAGGTTCTCGGACAGCTTGTCGAGCGATATGATATCGAGCTGCGGCTCAATCGCGTTGGCGCACCACCGGACTGGGCTGCCCCGGAACGCGAGCGCCTCGAAGCCTACGCAATCATCGATGCCGAACGCCTCGCTCGCAAGGCCGACCTCGAAACCGGTGAGCACGGCCTGCCGACAACGCCAACCGATGTGCGCACCGGCATCGGCGATGCAAGACGCGAAGCCCTCGGCCACTATCTCGGCGCCATGTTCTACTATGGCGGCGAATGGTATTGGGGCATCGACCGCCTTCACTATCTGGAAGCACGCCTCACCGAACTCGGGGCCCGTCGTCCGGGCCACGGAACCGGGCCAATCTATGCCCCGCCTGTTGTCCCGGCCCATCCGACCGGCAATACCCCGACGGGCTACACACACTTCGACTTCTACCTGTCATTTCGGAGCCCCTACACTTACGCCGCCGCGAAACGCGCCAAGGCCCTCGCCAATGCCTATGGCACAGAGCTGAAACTGCGCTTTGTCCTGCCCATGGTCATGCGCGGCCTGCCGGTTCCCAAGATGAAGAGCCGCTACATCACACAGGACACGGCCCGCGAAGCCCACCGGCTTGGCATCCCCTTCGGTCGCATCGCTGACCCTGTCGGGCGCCCCGTGGAACGCGGCTACTCACTGATACCATGGGCGCGAGAACAGGGACTCGGTTTTGAATTCTGCCACGCCTTTCTCGAAGGCGTCTGGTCGCGCGGAATAGATGCAGGCTCCGACAAGGGCATGCAGAAAATCGTCGAAACCGCAGGGCTCGACTGGGCTCAAGCGCGCGACGTCATCGACAATGATGACTGGCGCGCCGAGGCGGAAGCCAACCGGGCCGAGATGATGGATCTCGGCATTTGGGGCGTCCCGAGCTTCCGTGCAGGCAATATTATTACGTGGGGCCAGGACCGGCTCTGGGTGATCGAAGACGAATTGAGGCAGCCGGAGAGCTGACCCTAAAGGGAGGAATACCGATGCAGGTTACCAATGAAGTGCTGCCAACGGATCCGGCGCGGATCATGGCCATGATGGAGAAAGGGCCAGATGGTCCGATCTTCATGGTCAACCTGCTGAAGTTCAAGGCCAGGGCGGAGTATGAGGACGGTCGCGCCACCGATCTTTCCGGTCGCGATGCCTACATGATCTATGGCCGAGCCGTGACGGACCTGCTGCCCAAGTTTGGCGGACGGGGCCTGTTTGCTGGCGACGTGACTTTCCTGGCTCTTGGTCAGGTCGAGGAGCTCTGGGACGAGATTGCCATCGCCATGTATCCTGACCGCGCCAGCATGGTCCGCATGTCCATGTCCGATGAATGGCGGGAGATATCCGTTCATCGCGCGGCAGGCCTGAAGGGCCAGCTCAATATCGAGACCGTCGCCCCGCAGAACGGCACGGACTCTCCCTTCCTCGCCATGTTGGCCGCCGGCAATGGGGCCGCATCATGAAATGGTTCATTCGTATCAGTGCCGGCCTCGCCGGACTTGTTCTCATCGCCTTTGTCGGATTCCAGGTCTTCAAGACGCAGATCGCCATGGCCGCGTTCAAGCAGGCCGTCGGGGAGAATGTCGGGCGCGATGCAAGCAAAACGCTACCCGACGGCCTGCATGTCTTCGTCTGCGGTGCGGGAACGCCCATGCCCGACCCGATGCGTGCCGGACCCTGCCTTGCCGTTCTCGCCGGCAAACGTGCATTCGTTTTTGATGCCGGCTCAGGTGGTTCTCGTAATCTGAACCGCATGGGCTTCCCGCTCGGAAAAACCGAGCGCGCCTACCTGACCCATCTTCACTCCGACCATATGGACGGCCTGGGCGAACTGCTGATGCAGGTCTGGGTGAATGGCGGGCGCGATGAGCCCCTTTCCGTGTCGGGCCCGCGCGGCGTCGATGAAGTCGTTGATGGCTTCAATGCCGCCTATCGTATCGACGGCACGTTCCGCACGGCGCACCATGGATTGGACATCGCAAACCCTGCGGGACGCGGCGGCGTAGGCGAAACCATTACCCTGCCGGCAGGTCCTGGGTCTCAGGCGGTAGTGCTCGACGAGGATGGCCTGAAGATCACCGCCTTCGCCGTCAGCCATGCCCCTGTCGAGCCTGCTTTCGGATACCGCATCGATTATAAGGGCCGCTCCGTGGCCTTTAGCGGCGATACGATCTACAGCCCGAATCTCGTCGGGGCCTCAAAGGGCGTCGACATCCTCTTCCATGAGGCGCTCGACCCGGAAATGGTGGGCATCATGCATGAAGCCGCCGTGGCCAACGATGTGCAGGGCATCCCGCAGATCCTGGATGATATCCTCACCTATCATGCCACGCCGTCAGATGCAGCGCGCTCTGCCACCGAAGCCGGCGCTCGGCAGCTGGTCTTCTATCATACGATCCCGCCGCTTCCGTCGCACCTTCTCAACGCGCTTTTCGTCCGGGACGCAAAAAACATCTTCAAGGGAAAAATAACTGTCTCGGAAGACGGCATGGTGTTCAGTCTGCCAGTTGACAGTGACGCGATCACACAACACGACGGCTTCAAATGAGCACACCAAAAGTCACGCCCTTCCCGGCCCCGCAATCCACCGAGGATTCCTCTGACGGGCGCCGCCTTCGCAGCGAGCGTAGCCGCAGCCAGATCATCGACGCCCTCTTCGGTCTCATCCGCGAAGGCGACATGAACCCGAGCGCGGCGCGGGTCGCCGAACGGGCCGCCGTCGGTCAGCGCACCGTGTTCCGGCACTTTGAGGATATGGACAGCCTGTTCGGCGAAATGGCAGAGCAGATACAGACGGAAGTCATGCCGATCGTCCTCGCGCCCTATGCCTCAAGTGACTGGCGGGAACGGCTGAGCGAACTCGTCAAGCGGCGGTCGGATGTCTTCGAGCGGATATTTCCCGTGCGGGTGTCGGCCAACCTGCGGCGGTTCCAGTCCCGCTTCCTGATGGATGAATACCGGCGTGGCATCATGTTCGAGCGCCAGACCCTGAAAGCCATCCTTCCTACGGAAATTCTCGCTGATGCCCCGCTGCTGGATGCCCTCGATGTTGCGACCGGCTTTCATACCTGGCGCCGCATGCGACAGGACCAGAACCTCTCGCAGCAAGACGCGACGAGCGTGATGATGCTGATGGTCGAGCGCCTGATCCGGGTATGATCGGGCGCGCTCCGCTGCTCGTGATCTTCCTCACTGCAGCCTGCGGCGGGGATAAACCGGCCACGACGTCCGAAGTGACCTGCGGGCTCCCCCCATCATCCATCGGCCAATTTGTGGACGTTCCCGGCGGGAGCTTCACCAAGGGCGCCAGTCCCGTCTACAATGAAGAGGCGCCGACACTTGCCCTTCATGTCGCCCCCTTTGCCCTTCAGGTACACGAGGTCACCAATGACCAGTTTGCCGCTTTCGTGGCCGCCACGGGCTATGTCACAGACGCCGAGAAAAGTGCAGCCTCCGGCGGGCCTGAAGCCGGGTCCGCTGTATTCGACCTACCCGATGGCGCATCGGCGCGCATAGACCCATGGCGACTCGTGCCAGGAGCCACATGGAGATCCCCTGCCGGCCCAGGCTCCTCCCTCACGGACAAAGGCGCCTGGCCGGTCGTACATGTGTCAGAGCACGATGCCGCCGCCTATGCCAGCTGGGCGGACGGACGTTTGCCGACGGAAGTCGAGTGGGAATATGCGGCGACCCGCGGCCTGCCTGATACGATGGACTCCACATCAGGCGCCTATAACGGCGAAGGTCACCCGGTCGCCAATACGTGGCAGGGTATCTTCCCCATCGCGAATACGCAGGCCGACGGCTTTGCCGGCGCTGCGCCTGTCGGTTGTTTCCCACCAGACAAGGCCGGTCTCTATGACATGATTGGCAATGTCTGGGAGTGGACCGACACGCCCTATGCCGCCGGATCCCATACGCTCAAGGGCGGCTCTTATCTCTGCGCCGACAATTTCTGCCGCCGCTACCGCCCCGCCGCGCGGCAGCCGCAGGATACGGATTTCTCATCCATCCATATCGGCTTCCGCATCGCGAAAGACATTCCGCCCGCAACCGAATGATCGATCAGTTCGGCCACCACACATATTCGTCGCCCGGCTCAACCCTGTCCGCTTCGGTCTTGTCGATCGCAATGGGCGATTCAATCGTATACGGATAGAGCGGCGCAACGGCGCCGGAATGGTGCTTGTCGAGCAGACCCTGCAACTCCGCCAGCTTGTCAGCGCGCGTCTCCGCGAGATTGGTCTGCTCAGTCGGATCGTTTGCAAGATCGAACAGCCAGTTCTTCTTCTGGCGCCCGTCGACCTGCAGTTTCCAGTCGCCCGCCCGCACAACATGATAATAGCCGCTCTGCCAGAACAGGGCGTCATCAGGGTGTGAAATCGTGCCCGTCCCGGTCGCTACGGGCAGCATGTCCCGTCCATCGATCTCCACGCCTTCCGGCAGGCTCGCGCCCGCCGCGGCCGCCAGCGTCGGCATGACATCAATATGCGCCACAGGGGTGTCGACCTGCGTACCCGCAGCAATCCTCGCAGGCCACTTCAGGAACATCGGTACACGGATACCGCCTTCAAACAGCGTGATCTTCCAGCCGCGATAGGGCTGGTTGATTTCAGGCAGGCCGATATAGCCAGCCCCGCCATTATCGCTTGAAAACACAATGATCGTATTGTCCGAGAGGCCCTCTTCTTCCAGCTTCGCCGTTATCTCGCCGACGCTACGGTCGAGCGCGTGCAACATGGCCGCATAGACGCGCAGCCGCTCTGGCTCGATATCGCCCACGGCCTCATAGTCTTCCTTCGTCGCCTGCAGCGGCGTGTGTACGCCCCAGTGCGCTAGATACAGGAAAAAGGACCGATTCTTGTTGGCCTCGATCACTTTCAGGCTTTCGTCGGTCCAGTAATCCGTCAGGTAGCCGCCCGGCTCAAACCAGTCACCCATGTTGAACGAGGCTGCAAACTGCATCCGGGCCCAGAGGAATTTATCGATCGGGTCAAAGTCGAGCTTCGCGTTCACCACATCGGGGTCGTCTTCCGGCAAGAAAAGACCGCTCGCCATCAGCAGGCTTTCGTCAAAGCCCTGCGCGTTCGGATTTGATTCCGCGCTGCGCCCCAGATGCCATTTGCCGATATGAACCGTGTGATAGCCCTTGTCCTTCAGTGCTTCAGCAATCGTCACTTCCTTGCCCGGCAAGCCCATTTCCGCAAAGGGCACCGCGTCATCCGCGCCGTCGCGATTATAGTCGACAGCCGGCAACGCGCCGCGATCCATGTCATTGGCAAACATGGAAACGATCCGGCCCATGCCGGGTGGCGTCGGCGTAAACTCGAATCCCGTCCGTGTCGGATAGCGACCCGTCATCAGCATCGCGCGGGAAGGCGCACAGGTGCCATTGCCCGCATAAGCCTGCGTGAACAGCGCGCCATCGGCGGCCAGCTTGTCGATGTTCGGTGTCGGCACGCGGCCACCGGCGACCCCGCCACCAAACGTGCTGAGGTCATTGATGCCAAGATCATCGACAAGGATGAAGATGATGTTCGGTGGGCGCTCTGCCGCCGTCTCGCTCGCCACCGCCGGTCCCTGGTCCCAGTCGATCGCCCTATTCGGCGCAACATCCGTCCGGCCCGTATGCGTCGCCACATAAAGGATGATCGCCTTCTTGTTCAGGAAGGCGACCCCGCCTGCCACCACGACAATAGCCAGCGCGCCAAGAACCAGTTTCTTCCACATGTAATCAGCCTCTCAGGACGCGTTCATGAATGCGATAATCTCGCGGGCGAACGCGTCAGGCGCGTCTTCCTGCAGGAAATGTCCACCGCCCTCTATCGTCACATTCTTGACGCCCGGTATCCGCGCCATAAACGGCGCTTCGCCGCCCTTGGTCACAGGGTCACCATCGCTGAACGCGGTCAACACCGGCTTTCCGCATGTTTCCAGCACTTTCCAGGCCGCATCATTCTTGATCCGTTCGTCCTTGTGCTGCGGCAGCAGGGGAACGAGCGCCGGAAACTTCCGTGCCCCGGCAATGAAGCTGTCATCCGGAAATGGCGCACAGTAGCCATCCAGCACATCCTCATCCGAGATGTCCGACAGCAGCCCGAAAACATCGCGCACCGAAAAGTCCGGCGACTCGCTCGCATACTTCACCCAGTAAAGAAACGCGCCCGGCCCGCCATTACGGAACTGTTCGCCCACCATCGCCGCATCCGGCACAGGTACCATGGCAAACATCTGCGCCATCATGGCCGACACGTCATCCGTCAGCATGCTTGTTCCCGGCAGGCCCGTATTGGCAATCACCAGCCGGTCGAACCGGTCCTGGTTGTCGCCGAACACACGCAGGCCAATCAGCCCGCCCCAGTCCTGGCAGACAAGCGTGAGCCCGTTCAGGTCGAGCCCTCTCAGCAACTGGTTCATCCAGTCGACATGGGCCGAATAGGTATAGTCATCCATCGCCGCCGGCTTGTCCGACTTGCCAAAGCCGACAAGGTCCGGCGCGATCACGCGATACCCGGCCGCCGTCAGGAGCGGGATCATCTTGCGGTAAAGGTAAGACCAGGACGGCTCGCCATGCATGCAGAGCAATATCGGCGCGTCGCGCGGCCCCTCATCCAGGTAATGCACGCGCAGCTCGGTCCCGTCCTCTACCTTCACGACATGATAATGCGCCGCAAAGGCATAGTCCTTCAGCCCGTCGAAACACGCTTCAGGTGTCCGTAATACCTCCACCTCGTAACCTCCCGTTTTTTCTAGACGTATTCTATTGGCACGATTACTGTCAATAGATTGACTTGCCCTTGAGTGAGGCCCGATAGGGCCTGTACAATTCACGCTGAGGCATGTTCTAAGTTCATCAAACGGGCCATTCCGAAGGCCTGCGCTGGGAGGCAAACATGATCTGGTTGGCACGGGTGGGCGTTACGCTCGCCGGATTATTTTCACTCGCCATGGGCCTGCTCTTCTGGGCCAGCCCCGAGAAAGCTGGCGCCGTACTAGGCCTTGCCAGCCTTGATCCACTCGGCACCAATTCACTGCGCGCAGGCCTTGCCGCCTTCTTCCTGGTGAACTTCATCGCCTGCGCCCTCGCGCTCTTTCGCGGCAAGGCGCACTGGCTCTACGGCTCGGCGCTTGTCTTCGGCCTCGCCGTATTCGGTCGCTTCATTGGTATTGTTGTCGATGGCCCACCTGCAGGCATCGTCCAGCCGGTCGTGATCGAGCTGGTGCTTGTCGCGCTTCTCGTCTTCGGCGCGCGCCAGCTCGGCAAGCCGCGCGTCTAGGCGACAGCTTCTTCGGCGAACCAGTTGGCAAGGCCCGCCTGTTCGGCCTCTGTCAGGTGCAGGCGCAGCTTGCTGCGTCGCCAGAGGATGTCGTCTGCCGTTTTCGCAAACTCGGCGTCGATCAGATAGCGCACTTCGGCCTCGTACAGGCCGCCGCCGAAATGCCGGCCAAGGCTCACCATGGTCTTGGCATCACCGATGACGCGGTCCATCCGCGTGCCATAGGCCCGCGCCAGACGCCGTAGCAGGCGCTGCTCCATCCAGGCATTTCGGAGTGAAGCCCCGCGCAGGAAATCCTCGAAATCCGCCTGCGGAATATCGCCGCCCGGCAGGCTCGCTGATTTGGTCCACACCTTTCCCATGCCAGGAAAATCAGGGCCAAGCTCTTTCAGCGCATGTTCGGCGAGTTCCCGGAACGTCGTGATCTTGCCACCAAACACGGAGAGGATGGGTGCGCCACCTTCCCGGTCGCAATTCAGCACATAATCCCGCGTCACCTTGGACGCATTCGCCGCGTGATCATCATAGAGGGGCCGCACACCCGAATAGGTCGCGACCACATCGCTCGGCTTGATCTCGCGCTTGTAATATTCGCTGGCGCCAGCGCAGAGATAATCGATCTCGTCCTGGCTGATCTCAACCTTGTCCTTGTTGGCCTCATAGGGAACGTCGGTCGTGCCGATCAGCGTGAATTCACCGCGCTCATAGGGGATGGCAAACATGATGCGGCCGTCGCCATTCTGGAAAAAATAGGCGTGCTCGCCCTCATGCCAGCGCCGCACGATAATGTGGCTGCCCTTCACGAGTCGCAGATGCGTCTGGTTTGCGCCCGGTTCGGCCAGCCCAAGCACTTCATCCACCCAGCCGCCCGCCGCATTGACCACCGCGCGTGCCATGACCGTTTTCACGCCGTCCGGACCTTTAAGCGTCGCTTCCCAATGGTCGGCATGGCGCACAAGAGCGACACAGGCCGTGCGCGTCAGCACTTCAGCGCCGCGCTCAACCGCATCGACGGCGTTCAGAACAACGAGGCGCGAATCTTCCACCCAGCAATCGGAATATTCGAAAGCCAGCCGGAATTCATCCTTGAGCGGGTCCAGCCGATTCGTTTTCCTCCGCCGCAAGGTCTTTGTCGGCGGCAGCATTTTCCGCCCACCAAGATGGTCATAGATGAAGAGGCCCAGCCGGATCAGCCAGGCGGGCCGCAAATCCTTGTCATAGGGCAGCACGAACCGCATCGGCCAGATGATGTGCGGGGCCGCGCGCAGCAGGATTTCCCGCTCGATCAGCGCCTTGCGCACCAGCGCAAAATCATACTGTTCAAGATAACGCAGCCCACCATGGATCAGTTTCGTGCTTGCCGAGCTTGTATGCGCCGCAAGGTCGTCTTTCTCACACAGGACAACACTCAGGCCGCGCCCGGCCGCGTCGCGCGCAATGCCAACACCATTAATGCCGCCACCAATGACCAGGAGATCGTGCACCGTCCCGGCCTAGCCCTTCATCAATCCGCCCGCCTTGAGCAGCTTGCCGGCGCGGATCACCCGTTGCAGCTTGTGCTCAGACGACCGGTCGCCCTTGTTCGAATCCGGGTGGAAGCGACGAATGTATTCGGCATAGCGCGCGCGGATTTCCGCCGGCGTGGCACTGGCCTCAAGGTCCAGTTCATTCAGCGCGCGCACTTGCAGCGCCGAGCGACGTCCCGAACCACTGCCGCCACCTTCGGCATTCGCCGTATCATCCACATTGAAGAAGCCCCGGCCAGCCCACGTGCGCGGGTCATGGCTGGTCTTGGCTTTCTTCCCGGCCATCGGGCCAGTGCCGAATTTCCAGGTCCGCTTGTGACCAAACCGTTCCGACCGCGCGAACGAGGCCGCTTCGGCTTCCGACATGCCCTCAAAGAAATTGAAGGCGCGGTTATATTCGGTGATGTGTTGCTGGCAGAAGTATACCTTGCCCTTGCCACCTCGCTTGGGTGCCGGGAAGGCGCCCTCGAGTTCGCATTCGGGATGTTCGCACACGCGGGTCTTGCGGGCACGGGCCTTTGACGTCTCCTCGGCCGGAGGCTTCACCCGTATATCGGTGAACTTTACGCGGTAGCTGAATGGGTCTGAATCTGACATAGCGGGCCATAATATGGAGTCGAAGGTAAATATGCCACAACCAAGTGACAGAACATCGCGGATTCGTGACCTTTTGACAGAGGCTTTTGAGCCTTTGCACCTAAAAATCACTGATGACAGCGCCAGACATGCCGGTCATGCGGGCGCTGCACCCGGCGGAGAGACGCATTTTAACGTCGAAATCACGTCTGCCGCCTTTGAAGGCCTGTCCCGGGTCCAGATCCAGCGCGCCGTCATGATGGTGCTCCAGACCGAATTCGACACAGGTCTACATGCACTCTCCTTACAGGCGAAAATGCCATAATTCATCTTTGTTAACACCTCAGGGAACCGCATTTGGAGTCAATCGTTACATTCTCGAACCGTCGAGGAGTACGGGTGATGTTATTGAAACGAATTGTTCTAGGTACGGCCTTCATCATGGCAGCTGGAATGGCTTCCGCCGAGACACCGCGTGGTGATCTCGACATGCCACTTCTTCACCAGATCCAAGCAACTGTCTGCGCCGGTAGCAGCGAGATCGTGTTTGTTCCGGTGTCGACCGACTACGAGTCTTATCGCACGACCTATGCAGTTATATCGATGAATGACCCTGACCCTGACTCGGCCAGCATCGTCTCTGAACGCGAAAAGATGTGGCTGAACGTCAATGGCTGCAACGAACTGAACAATGATCCGATCTACGCCTCGGATGATTCAGCTGACTCAGCCGGTTTCAATTTCTGATATATTAAGTCCCGTCACCTGATTGCGCTGACGTCTCAATATATTGAATTTATAGCCGTGGAAGACAAAGCTCTGTCCCGGTTCGGGGATTGTCTGCGCCTCGTGAATGACGAGTCCGGCAACAGTCACAGCTTCTTCATCCGGCAGGTCCCAGCCTGTCGCCCGGTTCAGATCGCGGATCGGCACCCAGCCATCGACATTCACCGTGCCATCTGGCTGCGGGCGCACGCCCTGAACCGCGACATCATGCTCGTCATGGATCGACCCGACGATTTCCTCCAGAATATCCTCAAGCGTGATCAGGCCCTGCAACTCGCCATATTCATCGACAACCAGCGCGAAATGGCTGCGTTTTGACAGGAAAAGGTCCAGCTGGTCCTGCACGGGCGTCGTTTCCGGCACGAACCATGGCTTGCGAAGAATGCTTTCCAGGTCGAGCGAGGAGAGGTCCCCGCCCAGCGGCAGCGCAGCCCGCAACAGGTCTTTCGCGTGCAGAATGCCAACAATCTCTTCTTTTTCACCGCGATAAAGCGGCAGTCGCGTATGCGGGCTCGCCAGTGCCTTCATGACAATCTGGCGCGGCTCCATGTCGGCATTCAGCATCTTGATATTGCGCCGGTGGATCATCACGTCCTCGACCGTCAAATCCTTCAGGTCCAGCGCGCCAACGAGACGCAGCCGGTCCGCCGCATTCACGGCCCCCTCAGAGGCATGCAGGTCGATAGCGCCCCGGATTTCCTCTTCGGCTGACAGCGCATCGGCCGGCGTTGCGAGACCGAGGATCTTCAGCGTCGTCATCACGATCAACTGGATCAGCTGCACGATCCACGACACCGCCAGCACAAGAATGCCGATCGGGCGCGCCACAGCCATCGCCATCGAATCTGTCCGGGTGATGGCATAAGTCTTTGGCAGCACCTCGGAAAAGACCAGCACGAGCACCGTCATCACGCCGGTAGCGGCAACCAGCGCCAGGCCACCCTGCCCGAAAAGCAACGTAAATAGCGATGTCGCCAGGACAGAGGCGAGAATATTGACGAGGTTATTGCCCAGCAGGATCGAGCCGATCAGGCGCTCCCGATCGGCGATCAGCCGGTTCACCGCCGCTGCGCGCTTGTCACCCTCTTTCTCAAGCTGGTGCATGCGTGCACGCGATGCCGCCGTCAGCGCCGTTTCCGAACCGGAAAAGAAGCCCGACATGCCAAGCAGAACCACAATGGCAAGAATATATCCGATAATCATAATGTCACGAGCAGGAAGCTATTCCTCACGCCTTTTCCAGTTCCCCCGCCAGGAAGGCGGCAACAGACGCGAGATCCGCGTTCGAGTGAATATAGGATTGTCCGATGCCGCGCGCCAGAATTAGTGGAACGCGCCCGCCCCGGGCCTTTTTGTCCTGCTGCATCAGATCGGCAAGCTGGCTGGCCTCATAGGGCCCGCCGGGCATATGCGCCAATTCGACAGGCAGGCCGGATGCGCCAATCACGCGGGCCACTTTCGCCGCAACATCTGGCGCCGTAATGCCCTCGGCCGCGCCATAACGGAACGCCAGAACCATCCCCAGCGCCACCGCCTCGCCATGCAACACGTCAGGCCGGTATTCATTTGCGGCTTCAACCGCATGGCCAAATGTATGGCCAAGGTTCAGCAGCGCCCGAACGCCGCCCTCGGTCTCGTCCTCGGCAACAATCGCCGCCTTGGCCCGGCACGAGGTCGCGACAGCCTGCTGGATCGCGTACGGCTTCAGTGCCAGCACATCCGCGCCATTGCCTTCCAGCCAGTCAAAAAAGGCCGGATCATTGATCAGTCCGTATTTCAGCACTTCGGCATAGCCCGCGCGCAATTCCCGCGCCGGAAGGCTCGCCAACAAGGCCGTATCGGCAATCACCAGACGCGGCTGGTAAAACGCGCCAATCATGTTCTTGCCGCGCGGAGTGTTCACCGCCGTCTTGCCGCCCACCGAGCTGTCCACTTGCGACAGCAGGGTCGTCGGCACCTGCACAAAACCCATGCCGCGCTTCATCAGGCTGGCCGCAAGCCCGGCAATATCGCCGATGACGCCGCCGCCGAAGGCCACCAGCACATCGCTGCGATCCGCACCCGTGCTCAGCAGCCAGTCGAGGATATGCTCAAGGTTCGAGAAGGATTTCGACCGCTCACCCGGCACCAGCGACAGCACATGCGTGCGGATGCCCACGGGCTTCAGCGCCGCCTCCAGCGCGCCCATATGCAGGTTCGACACGGTCTCATCCGTCAATACGAACACGCGCGGTTGCTTCAGGATCGGCGTCAGCCGGGCACCAAGCATGGACAGCGCACCATGGCCCACCACGATGTCATAGCTGCGCGCGCCAAGGCTGACGCGAACGATTTCCGCAGCTGGAAGTGTCTCGCTCATGCCGGTTTCCATGTTTTCAGGGCCTTCAGGATAGCATTCACCGTCGAGCCGTGCGGCCCCTCCTTGCTGTGGACGACCAGATCGGCCTGCGCATAGATCGGCTCACGCTCTGTGAACAGGTTCTGCAGCACAGCCTTGGCATCCGGGCGCTTCAGCAGGGGCCGCGTATTCTTCTTCTGCACCCGGCGCCACAGCGTTTCGAGGTCGGCATTCAGCCAGATCGTCACGGCCTTCTCACGCAACAGCGCCCGCGTCTCTTCATTCATATAGGCGCCGCCGCCGGTCGCCAGCACATGCGGCGCCTCGCCCAGCAGGCGTTCCAGCACTTTCTGCTCGCCCCGGCGAAAGTCAGCCTCGCCATGCATCGCGAAGATATCGGCCACGGAGAGGCCCGCAGCCTTCTCGATCTCATGGTCGCTATCAAAGAACTGACGCCCCAACTTCTCGGCCAGCCGCCGTCCGACGGTCGATTTGCCCGCCCCCATCAGGCCCACAAGCGCAATCGTCCGGGACTCATAGGCAGGCACCGGATCAGATATTTGTGCAGGACTGTCGCTATCAGCGGGCATTGCAGGCTTTCATTCACTATTCAGGACAATTCCTATAGAGACGAGACAGTGTGAGCAATCGGTCAACGGCCGATGCCAAAGTGAATCAGGCCCTGGGGTGTAAAACTTATGCGCAAATATCTTATCATTCTCGGCATTCTGGTCGTTCTGGGCCTTGTCGGCATCTGGTGGCTCGGCACGCAGGCCGAAAAGAACAAGCCGACCGATGGCGAAGTGCGCATGGAGGTAGAGGGTGTCCTCTAAGGTATTGCCGGCGCTTTTCGCCGGCGCCGCACTCTTCTGCCTGTCTGCAAGCGCGCAGTTCGAGGAATCCGGCCTCGCCATGGTCGACCCCTGGGGCATGGGCTTCCTTGAAGCGGGCGAACCAGCCCTGCCTGCCTCCCTCTGGAAGGCTTCCGACACATCCACCCTCCTGCCCATGATGCAGGATGTGCGCACGCAAGGCCTGACGCCCGGCGAGCGCACCCTGATGCGCCGCATGGCGCTTTCGCCTGCCAATGCGCCGCAAGGCACCGAATCGCCTGCGCTCCTGGCTGAACGCGCGCGCATCATGTTCGAGCTCGGCGAAGCCCGCGCTACCGCCGCCCTCATGGCGCGCCTCGACACGCCGCCGCCCGGCATGGACAGCGACGAAATCGCAACCGACCTCAACCTCGCCCTTGGCAACGAAGCGCAAGCCTGCAGCACCGACAGTGGCAAGCCCCGCGACGGCGCCTATTGGGCCATGCTGCGCGCCGTCTGCGCCGCGCTGCGTGACAATACAGCTGGCGCTGAACTCGCCATCGAGATGGCGACCAGCCAGGGTGTCGACGACAAATGGCTCACCTCCGCCGTCTTCGCCGCCTCAGGCGACCTGCCGAACCCACCCGAAGCCCGGTACGATAGCGGCATTGCGCTCGCCATCTCCTCGAAGGCCGGGCTCACGCCACCTGACCAACCTCTCTCCACCACACGGCCAGACCTTGCCGCTGCCATGGTCGCCCGCCCCGGTCTTCCTGCGCCCGTGCGCGCCGAAGCCGCTGCAATTGCCGCCGAAGCCGGCCTCATCGACACATCCGACTGGCGCAAAGTGCTCGATACACTCTTCGCGGAGCCTGATTTCGAACCGAAATCAAAGCTCGAAATGGCCATCGCCACCGTGCGCAATACCGAGATGCCCGAAGACGGCCGCGCCGATGCCGTCGCCACCGCGCTGACCGAAGCCACGGCCAACCCAGCCCGTTTTGCCGCGGTCTCGAAAGTCCTCCTGCCCGAGATTCAGGCCCTCAGCCTCACCAAAGAGACCGCGAAGCACGCCAACCTCTTCGCCCATGCCAGTATCGCCGCCCGCGATTTCGAAGGCGCCACCCTCTGGACTCTTGTGCCCGACATTGACGGCGCCCCGGAAACCCGCGCCGTCGACTTTGCCATGATCGACGCCCTTGGCGTTCTGGCTGGCAATGGCGACGCGCAGGAAATTGGCACCCGCCTCGTGACAGAATCCACCTCAAAGGCCGACCGCAAGGCCGCCGCCCGCCTCTTCGCCCTCTGGACAATGGCCGATATCACGCCCCCGCCCTCTGCCCGCGCCCTGATGGCGTCAGACAGCGAGGCCCCCGGCAAGACAGACAAGCCCGGCGCTGTCGTCGCCATTCTTGCTGCCGCTGAAGCTGGCGCCGCAGGTGAAGCCATCCTCGGCACCGTCGCCCTGACAGGCGGCGACCCGTCGGAACTCGATGTCGCTGATCTCACTCTGATGGGCCGCGCCCTCGTTGCCATTGGCGCGCAGGATGCCGCCGCCGAACTCGCGCTCGAGGCAACCGGCTATTGGAAAACCGGCAAATAGGTCCTTATCCGCCAAGGCCTTCAAACAAGAGGGTCGAGACATAGCGTTCGGCAAAGGACGGGATGATCACCACGATCGTCTTGCCTGCCATATCCTCCCGCTTGGCCACTTCCAGTCCTGCCGTCAGCGCCGCGCCGGAAGAAATGCCGACCGGAATGCCCTCTGTTCGCGCCACGCGCCGCGCCGTCGCGATCGCATCCTCATTCGAGACTTTCACGATCCCGTCGATCAGGCTCGTATCCATATTGCCCGGAATGAACCCGGCTCCGATGCCCTGAATCATATGCGGTCCAGGTTCGCCGCCTGACATGACAGGGCTCGCTTCCGGCTCCACCGCAAACATCTTCACGCTCGGCTTCTTCGCTTTCAGCACACGCGCATTGCCCGTGAACGTGCCGCCCGTGCCGACACCGGCAATCACGGCATCGACCGCACCGCCCGTATCGCGCCAGATCTCTTCAGCTGTCGTCGCCTCATGGATCGCGGGATTGGCCGGATTGTCGAACTGGCTCGGCATCACCGAACCCGGAATCTGCTCCAACAATTCATGCGCCTTCTCGAACGTACCCTTGATGCCCTTCTCCTTGGGCGTGAGATGGAGTTCAGCGCCAAGGATCGCCAGCATCTTGCGCCGCTCGATCGACATGGATTCCGGCATGGTGAGGATCAGGCGATAGCCACGCGCTGCCGCAACCATGGCCAAGCCAATGCCCGTATTGCCCGACGTCGGCTCGATCAGCACAGCGCCCGGGCCGATAATCCCGTCCTTCTCCATCTGCGTGATCATGCCCACGGCGATACGGTCTTTCACGCTGGCCAGCGGGTTGAAGAATTCGAGCTTCAGCAGGAGGGTGCTTTTCAGCCCCTCTTCTTCAGACAGACGCGGTACACGCACGATCGGCGTATTGCCCACCGTTTCCAGTATCGAGCCATAAATCCGGCCGCGCCCCGGCGCGTCCAGTGCCAGTCCATTATAATCGATCGTCCCACCCATCATTATCTCCTGTTCTTGTGCGCGCCTGCCCGGCTGACCGTCGGACGGCATAGAGGCGTCATTAACACAGGCGCTCTATTCTTGTCCCATGTCAGACCGCGACCGTATCGAAGCCTTTCTCGAAATGATGAGCGCCGAACGCGGCGCAGCGGCCAACACGCTGGACGCCTATGCGCGCGATCTCAGCGACGCGTCTGAATTCTGCGGCGGCCACCTCACCACCGCATCTGGCCAGGACCTCGCCGCCTGGCAAGCCGATCTCTCGGCGCGCGGCATGGCCGCCTCCACTTCCGCCCGCAAACTCTCCGCCGCCCGGCGCTTCTTTCGCTTCCTCTTCGAGGAAGGCGACCGAAAGGACGACCCGACCGCCAAGATCGATGGCCCCAAGACGACACGCGACGTGCCCGATGTCCTCTCTCGCGAGGAACTGAAGCGCCTGATCGACGCCTGCGGCGAAGACCTTCGCCTCAAATGCCTCGTCGAACTGCTCTATGGCGCAGGCCTGCGCGCCTCCGAACTCGTCTCGCTCACCCTTGGCAGTCTGCCCCGCCGCAAGGGCGCGCGCTGGGTGACGCAGGACATCATCATTCGCGGCAAAGGCGGCAAGGAACGCCTGTGTCCTCTGGGCGGCCCGGCGCTACTGGCGCTCTCGGAATGGCTCGCCGTCCGCGAAGACAGCCTGCCTGAAGGCAGCCTCGCCCGTGGCCGCGCGGAACCCTTCCTCTTCCCCTCGCGCGGCAAGGAGGGCCACCTCACCCGCCGCCGCCTCGGCCAGTTGCTCGATGATCTCGCCCTCGCGGCAGGCATCAACGCAGCCAAAGTCCACCCCCACGCCCTGCGCCACGCCTACGCGACACACCTCCTGCAGGGCGGCGCAGACCTTCGCAGCGTGCAAACCCTGCTCGGCCACGCCGACATCGCGACGACCCAAATCTACACGCACGTCCTTACCGATGAGCTCGCCGAATTGCTCGAAACCAGCCATCCGCTCGCGCGGCGCTGACCATCCTGATAAAATCCATTGCGATTCCCCCACGCCGCGCCAATATCTGTCGAAATAACCGGAGTCCGATCATGAACCGCTTCTTCAAAGCCCTTGTGCCCACCATCCTTCTCGCCGAACTGGCCGTGATTACGTCAGCGACGGCCGTCTGGGCGCTCATGTCGGAACTCCATGCGGGCAAATACTTGATCATGGGTGCTGAAGTGGTGGACATGGTCGGCGCGGCCTTCCTCGCCGCCGTTATCTTCCGCCTCGCATGGCGTGCCGAAGGCCGCATGAGCGCGGAAGTGCCGGTCACCACTGAGTAGGCTTCCGGCCTCTCACACATGAAAAAGCCCGCCTGCATCGCTGCAAGCGGGCTTTTTATTGAAATCTGTCGGATTAGGCGACAGCCGAACCTTCACGCGAGTTGACCCAGAAAGCGTGGATCACGCCGGGCAACCAGCCGATCAGCGTCAGCACGATGTTGATCAGGAATTGCACGCCGATACCCTGTTTCACGGCCACTGCGACGGGTGGCAGGAAGATGGTTAGAAGGATCATCACGAGGGACATTGGTATTTCCTTTGGCTTGTGTTCACCCAATCAATGGCCGAGGTGCGGCTTTGTTCCGGTTTGACGCGTCGCAGCATCGGCCTTAGGCATCGGTCGCCTGAGGAGACGATCATGAGCCAGAAAACACCGCGCAACTTTTTCAAGCCACTCGCCATTGGCGCCCCCGAACCCCTGCGGGACCTGCCCGTAAAGATCGAACGGATGATCCATTTCGTCCCGCCACACCTCGACAAGGTGCGCGCCAAGGTGCCGGACATGGCCCCCAAGGTCGACGTTATCCTCGCCAACCTCGAAGATGCGATCCCTGCTGATGCCAAGGACGCGGCCCGCGCCGGTGCCATCGAGATGGCCAACATGTATGACTGGCAAGGCAAGGGCACAGGCTTCTGGAGCCGCGTGAACCCCCTGAACTCCCCCTGGTTCCAGGACGATGTCTCCGAACTGGTCCTCAAGGCCGGCCACCAGCTCGATGTCATCATGCTGCCCAAGGTCGAAGGCCCGTGGGACATCCATTTCGCTGACCAATATGTCGCCCAGCTCGAAGCCAAGGCCGGTCTCACCCGCCCCATCCTCTTCCACGCCATCCTCGAAACCGCGCAGGGCATGTCGCTTGTCGAGGAAATCGCCCTCGCCAGCCCGCGCATGCAGGGCATCAGCCTCGGCCCGGCCGACCTCGCGGCCGACCGCAAGATGAAGACAACCCGCGTCGGCGGCGGCCATCCCTTCTACCGCGTGCTTGAAGACCCGCATGCAGATGGCAGTGAACGCGCCAGCGTCCAGCAGGATCTCTGGCACTACACGATTGCCCGCATGGTCGACGCCTGCCGCATGGCCGGCATCAATGCCTTCTACGGCCCGTTTGGCGATATTTCCGATGGCGACGCCTGCGAGCAGCAGTTCCGCAATGCCTTCCTCCTCGGTTGCGCGGGCGCATGGAGCCTTCATCCGAACCAGATCGATATTGCCAAGCGCGTGTTCAGCCCCGACCCGGACGAAGTCAAATTCGCCCGCCGCATCCTCGAAGCCATGCCCGACGGTACAGGCGTCGCCATGCTCGACGGCAAGATGCAGGACGACGCGACCTGGAAACAGGCCAAGGTCATCGCCGACCTTGCGGATCTCGTCGCCACCAAGGACCCGGAACGCGCAGCCGCCTATAACGATTGATTTCCGGCTTTTGCGCTGCGCCAGCCGTGCTAGGCTGGTGCGGCGGGATTCTCCCGTAAGTCCTCGGGAGGGACACGCGCATGAAATCCATAATCGCCGCATCGCTCGCATTCGCCGCCTTCGCGCTGCCTGCCCTCGCTGACGAGGTCTGGTCCACGCCCGTAGGCGACGTGATCTACGAAGACGACCTGACAACCGGCGAGGCGGTCCTCTCCTTCCCCACCGGCGACCCCGAAATCCGCAGCATGGCCTATTTCACCGGCATGGCCGGCGTCTTCACGGGCCGCACCTATTTCGAAGGCGTCTGGACCGAACCGGAAGTCGGCGATGCCTGCGCCGTTGCCATTGCCGACCCCAGGACCGGCGAGCCACGCCATAATTGGGGCCGCATCCAGATCGTCTTCACAGAGCCCGATTTTCCGGGCGGCTGGGTCGCCATGCGCGGCAGCTGTTTCGACACGCCCGACCAATTCCTTGTGGGCAAGCCGGTGACCGCGCAATAGGCTGCGCTTTATAAACGCCGCAGGAGGAAACACATGGCAGAACATCTCGTCCCCACCAAAGGCTACACGCCCTATCTCCAGCGCTGGTTCGACTGGATGGACGGCGACCATTCCGCCGCAGGCCTCTCCGGCCAGCTTGCCGAACATGTCGTGTTCCGCAGCCCGGTCGTCCACACCCCGCAGGAAGGCAAGGCCATCACCATGTCCTACCTGCTCGCCGCAGGCGAAACGCTGGGCGGCGACACGTTCCGCTACACACGCGTTTTCGATTGCAATGACATGGCCGTGCTCGAGTTCGAATGCGTCATGGACGGTATCAACGTCAACGGCGTCGACATGATCGAATGGGATGACCAGGGCAAGATCACAGACTTCAAGGTCATGGTCCGTCCCCTGAAGGCCATCCAGACCGTGCATGCTGCGATGGGCGCCATGCTCGCGAAGATGAAAGCAGGTGCATGATCACTGAGCCGCCCACGCTCATTACCGAGCGTCTTGTCCTCCGCGCCCAGCAGGCAAGTGATTTCGACGAATGCGTCGCCATGTGGAACGACGCCGAAGTTGTTCGTCATATTGGCGGCACAACACGCCCGGCGCAGGACGTCTGGTTCACCCTCGCCCGCTCGCGCGGCATGTGGCCCCTGCTCGGCTACGGCTTCTGGATTGTCGAAGAAAGAGCGACCGGCACATTTCTTGGTGAAGCCGGATTTGCTGACTTCAAGCGCGGCATGACGCCCGACATGTCGGCCATGCCGGAAGCCGGATGGGCCTTCAACCGTGCCGCCTGGGGCAAGGGATATGGCAGCGAGGCGGTCGGCGCAATCCATGACTGGCTCGATGAATTCCGGCCCGGCCCGGCCGGCTGCATCATCGACGATGGCAATCTCGCCTCGCGACGTGTCGCGGAAAAATGCGGCTATGAATTCTGGTGCGAAGCGCTCTACCGCGACCATCCCATCAATGTTTTCCGCCGCGAAGGCCCGGCCACCTAGCTGACCTTGCGGGTATCCAGCGGCTGCGGATTGGCCCGGAACGCCCGCAGGAAATCAAGGAAAGCCCCGTGTGGCAGGCCGGGACTATAGAGGAAGCCCTGCCCCATCGTGCAGCCGCGACGGCGCAGGAAATCTGCCTGCCGCTCGGTTTCCACACCTTCTGCCACCGTCTGCAGGCCGAGCGTCTCGGCCATGGCAAGGATCATTTCCACAATCGCAGGCGCCTGCTTGTCGCCTTCAAGTGCCGACACGAACTGGCGGTCGATCTTGAACACGTCGAACGGCAATTGCGTCAGCATCGAGAGGTTCGAGTGGCCGGTGCCGAAATCGTCGATCGCCAGCTTCATGCCCATCATGCGCAGCGGCCCCATCACCTCGGCCACCTTGGCGGGGCTCTCCACGGCCATGCTCTCGGTAATCTCCAGCTCCAGCCGGTTCGGGTGCAGGCCCGTGCGCTTCAGCACATCCATAACCGTATCCGTCAAATTGCCGCGCTCGAACTGGCGCGGCGACACGTTGACGGCAACTGAAACATCCAGCCCTTCCTTCATCCACACACGGGCAGACTGACAGGCGGCTTCGAGTATCTGTTCGCCAATCTGGCTTATCAGACCCGTTTCCTCCGCCAGCGGAATGAATGCCGCCGGGGAAATGATTTTTCCATTGTGACGCCGCCACCGCGCCAGCGCCTCGGCGCCGACAACCTTGCCGGTCTTGAAATCGACCTTGGGCTGGAACACCGCCTTGAACTCGCGATTGGCGACCGCTTCGCGCAGCTCGTCCTCCAGCTTGTACTTGCCGCGCGCCACCCGCGTCAGGCGCGGCGTGAAGAAACGGAAGCCGGACGTCGCCTCTTCGCGCACAAGGCGCAGCGCCAGTTCGGCATGCCGGAACAGTTTCTGCGCGCTGTCGGCATCCTCGGGCGCCATCACGATGCCGCCGGAAATGCCAAGGCTCACCGTCTGGCCATTCAGCTCGAAAGGCGCCGCAAAGGCCTGGCGTATGGCCCGGGCAATCGTTGCCACATGTTCGCGGCTGCCGGCCGTCGGCATGTAAACCGCAAACTCATCCGCCTGCAGCGCAGCCAGTGTCGCATCCCGCAGAGCAGCGCCAGCGGGCCCGGCGATACCGGCCAGTTCGTCCTTAAGGCGCTGACCGGCCTGCGCCAGCAGCGCTTCGCTCGCGTAGGAGCCCAATTGTTCCGAGGCCCGGCTGAACCGGTCGAGATCGAGCACGATCAGCGCGGCCGGCGCCTCGAAGCTCGCCTGCGGCAATGTCTCGGAAATCGCCTTGTCGATCGCGATCATGTTGGCGAGGCCCGTGCGCGGATCGATGAAGGCCGTCTCGCGCAGGAGCGCATTCTCGCGGCGCAGCTTGCTCACCGTGCGCGTCACACCGGCGCGCAACCGGCGCAGCTCGGCAAACTGCATGCTCTCCAGGTCTGTCGCCCCGTCGGCGCGCGCGTCCATGAGAAAGTCATTGAACCTCTCAAGCGAGTTGCGGAATTTGGAGGCTGCCAGATAGGCCGATCCCGCCGCGCCCGCGAGGGCCACAATGATCTCGACAACCAGCACGACCGGCGGGTTTGGCAGGTCCGAAATGTGGACGTCGAGGAAGATCGCGCGATAGGTCAGCTCAATGACCAGCAGCATGAAAAAGATCGCCAGCGCCATGCCCACGGCGGCCAGACTCGCAAAGGCGGGAATGGTCATCGTGCCGAAAAGCCGGCTGAGGAATCTCTTCTTCTTCAAGCGCCGAATCGCCTTCTTGCGTCCAGATGGAACCGGTACAAATCGGACATTCTGTGAATATGTTTAGAAATCAGTGAACAAAGTGCGCTAGGTGTCGTGTTTACAGCGCACTATATGGTTCCTCATGATTAAGCACCGCAAAGCCACCGTCGACCGCAAGACCAAGGAAACCGATATTTCGGTGACCCTCGATCTTGATGGCACCGGCCAATCCGATATCGACACCGGTATCGGATTCTTCGATCACATGCTCGAAAGCTTCTCCAAGCATTCCGCCATCGACCTGAAAGTCCGCTGCAAGGGCGACCTGCACATCGACATGCACCATTCCGTTGAGGATACGGGCATCGTCATCGGTCAGGCCATCCTCAAGGCGCTCGGCGATTTTGCCGGTATCACGCGCTTCGGCCACGCCTACATCCCGATGGATGAGACGCTGAGCCGCGCCAGCCTCGACCTCTGCAAGCGCCCCTACCTGATCTGGAAGGTCAATTTCGTCCGCGACAAGGTGGGCGACATGGACACCGAGCTGTTCAAGGAATTCTTCCACGCGCTCTCAGGCAATGGCGGCATGTGTCTCCATGTCGAGAACCTGTACGGCGAGAACAGCCATCACATCATCGAGAGCTGCTACAAGGCGACCGCCCGCGCATTGCGGACGGCCATTGCAGTAGATGCCAAGCTTGACGGCAAGCCGGCCTCGACAAAGGGCAGCCTCTAGGCGGCTGCCTGCGCCATTTCGACAAGGTTCGCCGGGTAAGGCCGCTCATAGGCGGTAATGCCGAACTGCGCGCGTACCTCTTCCAAGGTGCCCGTCCACACGGATTCCCAGTCGATCGTGATCATCGGCGGCGTATGGCGCCCGTGCACCCAGGCGCTGGTGATCGTGTCCATCAGGATCGGATAGCCAAAACCCGGCCCCTGCGCCGCAATCGTCGCCGTCACGGCCAGGAACTGCGCCGAATAATTGTGCCCGAACTGCGACATCTGGAATGCCGAGATCGCCACTTCATGCAGCGAGGTCGTCTCATAGCCACCCACGAGATGCCACAGGTCATGCGCCTGCAGCATGCGCGTGTTCAGGTAATCCAGTGGCGAGGGCAGTTTGGCCAGGCCAATGGCATCCCGGTCCAGCACTTCCAGATCGAATGAGTTGTCCACGATCACGTGATAGAACAGGCGTCCCACCGAATTCTCCGGGCAGGCGCCGAGTTCTTCAAGATCGAGACGCCGTGGCAGGGGCCATTTGGAAACCTCCTCGACGCCCTCATAGGTGAACGACATCCGCACGACGCGCTCCACGAATTCGGGTGAATGCTCGCCGCCAAGATCCGCCGTGCGCTGTGTCACCGAAAGCGCGTCCAGCTTCCCGACCACACCGTCTTCCACAATGCCCCAATACGTATCCCACAGACCGGCCGACGCGCTCAGCGGCGCCTCGTCCAGTGTCGGGATCGGCGCGGCCTCAACAGGTTCACCGATCCAGCCTTCTGCCAGCGCATCGTAAATCTCGCCAACGCGATCAGGCGCGAGGAAAGCGACATGCGCGAGGCGCGCCGCCAGCGTCATGCGGAGCGCTTCGCTCGCCTCGCCGTTCGCCGCCTTCGCCTCAGCCGCAAGATCTCTGACTTCGCGAGCCGCTGGCACCGTATTCAGTTCGCGCTCGAACAGTTTCCTGTGTGCGTCGGGCATTTGGGTCTCCTCCAGTAACTCTATTGGAATAGAGTTACCATCCGCTCGCAAGGAAATTCAAGTGAATCTTCTCTTCCGCATTGTGTGTCGTGGCGGTAAGAGCGGCCACATGAACCTCGTCGCCCTCATTGATTATGGCTCCGGCAACGTCCATTCAGCTGCCGGCGCGCTGAAGGAAGCCGCCCGCCGCGCCGACCTTGCAATCGAGGTCACGACAACCGCCGACCCTGAAATCATTGCCAAAGCGGCCCGCGTGATCCTGCCCGGCGTCGGCCATTACGCCGATTGCGCGGAAAACCTCCACGCCCGCCCCGGTCTCGTCGAGGCCTTGGAATCCGCGGTCCTCACGCACAAAAAGCCCTTCCTCGGCATCTGCGTTGGTATGCAGCTGCTGGCTGATTTCGGCCTGGAAGATGGCGAAACGCGCGGCCTTGGCTGGATCCACGGCGTGGTCGACCGCATAGAGCCCGGCCCCGGCCATGCGATCCCGCATGTCGGCTGGAACGAGCTTCACATGCCCAACAGCCACCCCCTGCTCGAAGGCCTCGGCCCCGAGCCCCACGCCTATTTCACCCACTCCTACAAGATCAGCCCGGAAGACCCCGCCCATGTCGCCGCGACGACAGACTATGGCGTGCCCTTCGCCAGCGCCGTCGCCCGCGATAATATCTTTGGCACCCAGTTCCACCCCGAAATGAGCCAGCGCGTCGGCCTCCAGCTGCTCGCCAACTTTCTCCAATGGGCCCCATGAGCCCTTATCCTCCCCCGCTGGCGGGGGAGGTGGCCCCGAAGGGGTCGGAGGGGGAAAGGCGCCCCCATCGACCTTTGACGCATGCGCGCCAAAGCCCACTTCCCCCGCAGGCGGGGGAAGAGTAAGAGCCCTGACATGACCTTCACCCTCTACCCCGCTATCGACCTTAAAGACGGCCAGTGCGTGCGCCTCCTGCGCGGCGAAATGGATGCTGCCACCGTCTTCAATGACAGTCCCGCGGACCAGGCCGCTGCCTTCGATTCTGCGGGCTTCACCCATCTTCACGTGGTTGACCTCAACGGCGCCTTTGCCGGCACATCGGCCAATGGCGAGGCCGTGAAGGCCATCCTCAAGGCCACCAATGCCCCGGTCCAGCTCGGCGGCGGCATCCGCACCCGCGCCCAGATCGACGCCTGGCTTGAGGCCGGAATCTCCCGCGTCATCCTCGGCACCGCCGCCCTGCGCGACCCCGAATTGGTCAAAGCCGCCGCCCATGACCTGCCCGGCCGCATCATTGTCGGCATCGACGCCAAGGATGGCATGGTCGCCGTCGAGGGCTGGGCCGAGACCAGCGACATGTCTGCTGTGGAGCTTGCAAAAGCCTTCGAAGGCTGCGGCGTCACCGCCATCATCGCAACAGACATTGGCCGCGACGGCCTGAAGACCGGCGTGAATGTCGACTTCACCTCCACTCTCGCCAATGCCGTCTCGATCCCGATCATCGCCTCGGGCGGCGTGCGCGATGTCGCCGACATCACGGCCCTGCGCGCCGCGCCGGGCACGCCCGTCTCCGGCACCATCCTCGGCCGCGCCCTCTATGACGGCGACATCATCCCCGCAGAGGCCCTCAAAGCCGCGCAATAGCCCGCAACCCAAGCGCCTCACAAAAGCGTGACGCCCTTTCGCAGCCTTTTATATTGTGCACAATTTAATTGCTCCCTATATACCTATTGCCAACACAGGAGATACATCATGGCCCTTTATTCCACATCTGCCCGCGCTGAAGGCGGCCGCAACGGCCACAGCGAAACCACAGACGGCGCCTTCAAGGTCGACCTCGCGCTCCCGAAAGAGCTCGGCGGCAACGGCAAGGGCAACAATCCCGAACAGCTCTTCGCCGCCGGTTATGCCGCCTGTTTCGACAGCGCGATCAACCACGTCGCCCGCCAGCAGAAGATCGCCCTCGAAAGCAGCGCCGTGAACGTCTCCGTCTCGCTCAACCCGAATGACACCGGCTTTGCCCTCGGCGTCGCCATCGAAGTCGAGATCACCGGCCTCGATCAGGCCGCCGCAAATGACCTGGTTGCACAGGCCCATGCCGTGTGCCCATATTCGAACGCCGTCAAAGGCAATATCGACATCAAACCCGTCGTGAAAGTGAAATGACCCCAGAGCCGGATGCCCCTGACACCGCCGCCAAGCCCAAGCCGTTCGATCCGCTCGCGCTCGATCACCAGCTTTGCTTTGCGCTCTATGCGGCGGCCAACCGGGTCATCCGGCTCTATCGCGACCAGCTGGAGCCCCTCGGGCTCACCTATCCGCAATACCTGACCCTGCTCGTCCTCTGGGAACGCGACGACCGCCTCGTCGGCGAGATCGGCGAAGCCCTCAGCCTCGATTCCGGCACGCTCACGCCGCTCCTCAAACGCCTCGAAACCGCAGGCCATATCATCCGCACACGCGACCCGGCCGACGAACGCCGCGTCCGCATCACGCTCACGAAACAGGGCCGCGCCCTGCGCGCCAAGGCCGTCAGGATTCCCGAAAAGATCGCCTGCGAAATGGGCCTGCCGCTGGAAACCCTCCTCCAGCTCAAGCAGACGCTGACCACCCTCGCCGCGCATTAATCATCCACGATAAAAGTCCGCCGCTCAGGCGATGGCGACAACCCGCAATGGCTCGCGCTCGCCCTTGCCCGCCTGGTTCTTGCCCGCCGCCTTGGAGGCATAAAGCGCCCGGTCGGCCCGGTTGAGCAGGGTCGAAAGGCTTTCGCCGCCCTGCGCCACGCACCAGCCGAGGCTCACCGTCACATCATGGCCCGCCGGTTGGCACGACGCGATTTCCCGCACCAGCGCGTCAAACCAGAAGCGCGCGATCCCTTCGCTGGTAAAATGCCCCGCTATCGCAAACTCTTCCCCGCCGAGACGCGCGATCACGACGTCCGGCGGCGCAATACCCGCGAGAATGTCCGACATGCACTTCAACACCCGGTCGCCCGCATCATGGCCATGCTGGTCATTGATCCGCTTGAAATCATCAATATCGGCAATGGCGCAGGCAAACACGCTGCTGACAGCGCCCATCCGCGACTGCATGGCTTCGGCGCGCGCAAAGAAGGCCCGGCGATTGCTCAGGCCCGTCAGCTCGTCATGGTTTGCGAGATGCTCGTTCTGGTCAGACAGTTTCCGCACCTTGAGGTGCGCCCGCTGGACGCCAAAGCTGCACAGCGGCGCAATCAGCAATGGCATGACAATGGCGGCTTCATAGCAACGCCGCAGTGTAATCACCGGGTCGATATGCGCCCAGGTCCAGATCGAAACGAATGAGATTGCCGTCGCAATAAGCGTCACCGACACAATGGTTCGCGCCGCTTTCCATTCGTGTTCCGACAGTCTCAAGGGCCCGCTCCTCATCTCCATAAACTATGGCAAACGAGGTTTAATACGCCGCGCACACGACCTGTTAAATTTGAACGATCCGGTTCAGCATGGGCCCGTTACACCGCGCTCGACAGGGGCCGCCTCAGCCGCCGCCGCGTGCGCAGCGCATGCGCCAGCTCCGTCTCCGCGCCGGTCGCCGGCGTCGCTTCCGCCTCCAGACGCGACAGCTTCGCCGCCCGCCGGCCCATCTCCTCGGCGCCATCCTTCCGGATCGCCTCGGATGTTTTTATTTCCAATGTCCTGAGGTCCATATCGTCTTCCTCCTGGGTTTTTCATCCCGCGCAGTCATCCGCCGCGCTTGGAGGCAGTATAGCGCAAAAGGGCCGGTTCTTGGATGAAAGGTCGGTTAGAGAAAGACACCCCCCTCTCCCTCGGGAGAGGGGCCGGGGGTGAGGGTCAACCCAGCCCTCAACCGTAAAGTGCTGTTTCAGCGACGCGGCCCTTCACACGCCACGGCAACCTCGCACCCGCTGCAACGCCATGCCCCCTCCTCAATCCCTCTCCCAAGGGCTTGCGAGGACAAGCAATCGCACTGCGATTGCCCGAGCAAGGGAGGTGCGCATATCAAGCGCCAGCCCCGTAGGGTGGGTTAGGCGCAGCCGTAACCCACCGGGAAGACATGCGGCACGAGGCGCTGGCGGGTATCGCTCCGCGCGGACCCACCCTACGGCTTGCCTTAAGCACAATGTTCTTGTTTTGTTCTTTACTATTTAGTAGGTTGAAGCCCTCATTGTCATCTAGAGTTGGACTGAGGTAGACTTTCACCAATGGGCAAACGGCACATTTACACCTTCCACATTGACGCGCTGCGTCCCGAAACCCTTTCGATGAAAGAGTTGTCGAAATATTTGGCAGATTTAGCCGAACTAATCGGACAGGAAGAGGCAGTCCATTTCGACAGAGTATCAGCGGGATCAGCCGAGCTTAAATGGTGGCCTGACACCGCAGTCGAGGATGAAGTTCGTGCGCGGCTCGAAATAGTCGATGATTACATTAATCACCGAGAACTTCATGACGTCGTTCTAAATCTCAACAAGCGACTGGCCAATGATAATGCGACTGCGGTGATGTTAGACCCCACAGCGCGTGAAGTTGCGCGCTTTCCTGGAAGGGAATTTAAGCAGTTCAAAGACGTGCCGGCATTCTGGCAAGAAGATCGACTACAGGGTCGGCTCATTCGAATTGGGGGCAAAGACGAGACTATCCATGCTCACATAGATATGGGTGGAAAAGTTGTTACGAACATATCCCTGAGTTCGTCACTCGCTCGTGAAATTGTCCGACATTTTCTAGGACCGACACTGGCCTTGAATGGAAAAGCACGCTGGCAACGGAATTACTTGGGCGAATGGAAATTGCTCGCATTTCAAGTTCACAGTTTCGACGTCCTAGAAGATGACAGACTTGAAACAGCTATGGACGAAGTGGGCGGCTTCTTGAGTAAAAGTATCGGTCAGGACGAGAGCCTATACAAGCAGAACCAAGGTGAGGGTTCTGAAGAGTGATTATCGGGTTTGATGCCAATATCTGGATCGCTCGATATGACCCGAGCATTCGCACTCCCATTGATCCATCTTCCGGCCAGCCAATCACTCATGCGCAGCAGAGAGTTAAAGCTCTCATCAAACAAGCCGGGCAAGATAAGCATACGATACTAATTCCCACGCCAGTTCTTTCGGAGGTACTGGCGTACACAGACGATCGCCGATTTGAGATGCTCGCCGCTATTGCGAAGTCAGCACATTTCCAAGTCGCGTCCTTTGATATGAAGGCCGCTGTGGAGCTGGCAGAGATGAACTTGGAAGCCGCAGTGGGCGATAAGAGGTTTGGGTCTGAGGACCCGTATCAAAAGACCAAGATTGATCGCCAAATTGCCGCGATTTGCAAAGTGAATGACTGCAAAACTTTCTACACTACTGACCGCAGCTTAGGTAATTTTGCTCGTCGATTTGGTGTGGAAGTGAAACACCTAAGCGACATACCGTTACCCGAAGAGACAAAACAATATCGAATGTTTCCAGACGATCAGGAATGACGCATCTGTAGTCCTTCTTCATCCACACCCCCCTACCACCGCAACAACCGCTCATAAAACCCGCCCCATGTCCGCCCCGGTTCCAGCAGGTGGATCTCCAGAATCCAGTGGCGCGTGCGGCCGAAGGGGTCGGGGTCTGACAGGCGCGTGCGGTTGTTCGGGCTGATGCGCTGCTGGTCCTTGTCGCCCGGCCACACGGCATGCGGAAACTCCGCCACCACATGGCCCGCAATCGCCCCGCCAAATACATAGCCATGCGCCTCGGCCATCCGGCAGGCCAGCGCATAGAGCGCCGCGCCCGTCATGTCCGGCCTTGCCTCGGCGCGCACCGCCTCGAACACGGTGTCCAGCGCGCCAACAAGTGCGTGCTTCGCCGCGCTCTCTCCGACCGCATAAGTGCGCCCGACATCCGCCTCCCATTCGGCAAACACCGGCCCGAGATCGACATAGACCGTATCCTCAGGCGCGATCACGCGCAGCGGCGGCTTGTCATGGAACGTGGTCACCGTATTGGCGCCCGCGCGCACATTGCACTGGTGCCAGTGGCGTTCGATGCCGAACGTCTCCAGCGCCAGCGCGGCAATGTCACCGTCCACCTCGGCCTCGCTGCGCCCCGGCGCGATGATGCCCGCCGCCTCGATCGCGTCGAACAGGGTCAGCGCCTTGTCTTCGGCCTCTATCAGCGCGGCCAGGCGCGCGTCATCTGTCAGTGATTCCATCGGCCAAACGTATCAACACACGTTTATATGTCAAACCGGACGGCGAGTGGTCCGGGAAGGGGCACGGAATGGGCAGCGAGTGGTCAGGGAATGGACTCCGACTGGACTCGCAGTTCCCCGCGACGCCCCGCGGAACGCCCCCATCGCGCCGCCCCCTTCCCTCCCATGCCCTTCCCCGCTACACGCACATCCATGCTCAAGACCCGCATCATCCCCTGCCTCGACGTGAAAGACGGCCGCACCGTGAAGGGCGTCAATTTCGTTGACCTGCGCGACGCCGGAGACCCCGTCGCCCTCGCCCGCGCCTATGACGAACAGGGCGCAGATGAGCTGTGTTTCCTGGACATTACGGCCAGCCATGAAGGCCGCGGCACGATGCTGGATATCGTCACGCGCACGGCAGAAGCCTGCTTCATGCCGCTGACCGTCGGCGGCGGCGTGCGCAGCGTGGAAGACCTTGTCGCCCTCCTGAAAGCCGGCGCCGACAAGGTCGCCATCAACTCCGCCGCCGTGGCCGACCCCGGCCTCATCAGCCGCTGCGCTGCCAAGGCCGGGCGCCAGTGCGTCGTCGTCGCCATCGATGCGCGACAGACCGGAAATCATTGGGAAATTTTCACCAAGGGCGGCCGTGAACCGACCGGAATCAACGCCGTGGAATTCGCCATTGAAGCCGAAAAACGCGGCGCCGGCGAAATCCTCCTCACCAGCATGGACAAGGACGGCACCAAGTCCGGCTATGACATCCCGCTGCTCAAGGCCGTCTCCACCGCCGTGAACATTCCCGTCATCGCATCCGGCGGTGCGGGCCATGTCGATGACCTTGCCCCCGCCATCCTCAAAGGCGGCGCCAGCGCCGTCCTCGCCGCCTCGATCTTCCATTTCGGTGAGGCCACCATCGCCGACGCGCGCAAGGCCCTCGCCGCCGCCGGCGCGCCCGTCCGGCCCCTCTAGAGACCCTCACCTCCCATTGCTGCGCAATGGGTCCCTCCTCTCCCAGAGGGAGAGGGGTTTACGGCTCTGCACCACTTAACCCCTCTCCCGCTCGCGGGAGAGGAGGGACCCGCTGCCGAAGGCAGTGGGAGGTGAGGGCGCGCCTGGGGATGACGCCAAAGAAACTTGCCGCTAAACCCCTCCCAACAGGAGCGCACCCATGTCCCCCACCCCCCTCGGCCCCCTCGCCCGCCTCGCCGCCGCGCTGGAACACCTCTCCGGCACCATCGACGCCCGCGCCCTCGAAGGCGATGCCGGCACCAGCTGGACCGCCCGCCTCCTCGCCAAGGGCCCCGATGCCGCCGCCGCCAAGATCGCCGAAGAAGGCAACGAGCTGGCCGAAGCCGTCATCCGCGAGAGTGATGACAATGTCGCCTCTGAGGCCGCCGACGTGATCTACCACCTCATGGTGGGCCTGCGCTCACGCGGTGTGCCCCTCGATGCCGTCGCCGCCAAACTCGAAGCGCGTCAGGGAACCTCCGGAATCGCCGAAAAGGCCGCGCGGCACCCAAAGTGATGCGTCACCCCCGATGGCGCAGCCATCTGGGGGTCCATCTCTTATCCTCGCCTCACGGCAAACCGGACTCGTTTGACACCTACGGGTGATGGGCTGCCAGACCGCTACGCGGCCGGCAGTGACGCGTGTTAGTATTGTCGGCGCTCAGCCCGACACCTTCGTAGTGTTTCGGGCACTATCCGTGCACTTTTCGGGCTTTTTCCGGGCATCGGCCGTGTAGGAAAGCGCCGCCCATTCCTGTCGGAAAAGCCGCTCCTCACACGTCCCTCACAGGCTTCAGCCGCCGCTTGGTCTGGTGCTCGTCGGCCTTGTCGCCGGTCACCTTCTGGCCCTTCATATAATGGCGCTGCCAGCGCTCCTTCATGGCCTTTTCCTCGCCCGTCGCGAGGCGCGTATTGAAGTCGGCCCGGCTGGCCACCCACGCGTCATATTCCTTCACCAGCTCGGGATTGGTCTTCATGGATTTACGCTCCGGCTCGATCTCTTCCAGCTTGCGATGTTCCATCAGCGTCACGAAGCAGAAGGGCTCGCCCTTGCGGAAGATCACTTCGCCGGGCCGCGTCATCGCCCAGTTCATCGTGAACGGGAAGGGCAGCCAGTCTGTTTCGACAAGGCCCGTCAGCGGCGCAATACCGTCCTTCGGCCAGTTCGGCGCGCCCGTCGCCCACACGCCCCAGCCGGGCGGCGTGCGAAACAGGTGGCCGGTGTGAAACGTCACGATCCCGCGCATGAAATGGCTGTCGGCAAAGCTCGGGATCGCAGCCGGGTCACCGGTTGTGAGGAAATTGATGTCCTCTTTTTTCGGCCCGCCATTCCACTGGATCTTGATGTCCATCGGGCAGAGGATTTCCCAGCCCGTGGAGTTTGCCATGGTCAGCGGCAGGCAGCGATAGGGGTGGCGGTCGGGAAACGCATCCATCCATTCGCGCTGGCTGCGGCCCGGCACGATTTCCGGGGCGACATCGTGAATTTTATAGCATTCGAGACGCATGGGATAAGTTTCTCCGAAAGGCTTGACGCTAAAGGAAAGTCTTGGCCCAAAGTGCGGGATGACCGCAAGCCCTGAAGACCTCTTCGCCTTCCTCGATACGCACGCCATCGCGCACGAGACGCACTGGCATGAAGCCGTATTCACGGTGGATGAAGGCGCTGACCTCAAGGCCGCCATGCCGGGCGTTCACACTAAGAACCTCTTCCTGAAGGACAAGGATGGCACCTTTATCCTCATCTCGGCTGAGGCTCACACGCAGATCCGCCTCAACCACCTCCACCGCCATATCGGCACCAAACGCTTGTCGTTCGGCTCGCCTGAAGCGCTGCTCGACCTCTTGGGTGTCACGCCCGGCTCGGTCACGGCCTTTGCCCTGATCAATGATCCCGCCTGCAAGGTGCGCTTCATCGCGGATGCGGCGCTTTTCGCGGCGGATCCCGTAAACTTCCACCCGCTCATCAATACAGGCACCACCGCCATTTCGCGCGCGGATTTCAAGCGCTTCGTCGCCGCAACAGGCCGCCCACTGGAAGTCGTCGACTTCGCAACCCTCCCCGAATGAAAAAAGGGGCTGCCCGTGCACAGGCAGCCCCTTCCCCCGCTGTATAGCCCCCGTAAAGCCTACTCGAACGTATAATTCATCCGAATACCCAAAACCCGCGGCGCCCCGACATAGGTATAGAATGTGCGCTGATAGACTGGTCCGCCGGCGTCATCGGTCAGGACCTGATTGTAGAGCGGCGTGCCGCGAACGCCTGTCTCGTAATACTCGTCAAACAGGTTGTTCACGAACAATGAGGCCTGCCATTTGCCCGTGTCATAGACGAGCGACGCATTGGCAACCCCGAACGAATCCAGCGTAATGCCGTCACCCAGATTGCCCGTACGTGTCAGCACATCGCCTTGCCAAGCATAGCCGAAATTCGCGACCAATTCGCCATCGAGCCCGGTGTTCGGGATCGTATAGCTGCCGAAGAAGGAGAACTGGTCTTCGGGCGAGCCGGGCAGCCGGTCCCCATCGCGGCCATCAAGCAGCACGCTGCCAAACCCTGGCGTCGAAATCGTACCCACAAGACCCGGCGCCGGGGCGGTCAGCGATGCTTCAGTATGGCTATAGCTGCCGCGAACGGTCAGCTCATCCGACACAATCCAGTTGCCATTCAGCTCGATACCCTTGGACTCGGCACCATCGGCATTCACCGTGATCGGTATGGAGGCATTGATGGTTGCCGAGCTCAACTGAGGATCGGTCCATTCGATATAATAGATTGCGCCGTTCAGCGTCACACGACCATCGGCGAACTCGGACTTGAAGCCGAGTTCGTAGTTCTTGGTCTTGTCCGGACCATATGCGGTTTCGTCACGTGTAGACACGTCACCCGGATTGGGTCCGAACTGCTGGCCTGGCACCAGGGCGCAAGCCGCCTGGCCCGTACCAGGAACATAGTCTGCGCAGAAGCCGATGCCGTTAGAGTTGCCAATACGATAGCCCTCGGACACCGTAAAATAGCCGAGCAAGTCATCCGTGAACTTGTACGAAGTATTGAACTTGAGCAGCGTGCCATTGTCGGACTGGCCGGTCTTTTGCGTGCCATTGAGCCCCTCGTCCAACCCGGCCGCAATCCCTGCAGAATAGTCAGATTTCAAGTCCGATTGGAGGCTGCTGACACCAACCGGAACATAGCCGGCATTCCCCAATGGGAAGTCGGTCGCGCTGTAGGATTCCAGATCATATTTATAGTAGCGCCCACCGACGGTGACACTCCACTTGTCGGTAATGTCGTAACCAACCTCCCCAAAGATCGCGCTCTCTTCCAAGGTTGAATAGAACTTGGAGTAATATTCCAGATCCGCAGCCGGTGAGATGCCGAGATAGGACGAATAGCCGGGTGTGTATTCAGCGGAATAGTTCGCTTGGTCAAACTGGTTATAGAAGGCGCCAACGATCCAGTTGAAACGACTCTCAGTCGTGGACACGAGCCGGACTTCCTGGTTGATCCGGTCCTCCTTGCCTTTTTCATGCGTAAACGCGGTGAACGTCGGAAACAGCTCATAGCTGTATTCAAGGGAGATCAGTAGGTCGGTCTGGTCGCGCTGGCCATTGTCATCAAAGCGCGAATAACCGGTGGCCGATGTCAGTTCGGCAAAGCCGAGATCTGCGGTCACTTCCAGTGCGACCAACTGGTTCGTAACTTCGTTTGGCTCTTCGACCCGCATGCCGGCTTCATATTTGCCAGCCGGCACCGTAGACCGGGCGCTCGAAATCTGACGGCCGTCGATATCGGCTTTCTGGTAATAATAAGTCAGCGTGCCATCAAGCCAGGAGACCGGTTCCCAACGTGCGGCCACACGGCCCGACAGGACCTGCTCGCCGTCGGCATCCTTCACGCGCTTGAGGTTTGACCCGACATCTACCGGATCGCTGAAATCGGGGTCTGGCTCAGACACGCCAATCTCGCGCACAACAAAAGGATAGTCCGTAAAGCCGCTATTATCTTCATAATCAACCGATGCGCGCAGGGCGAAATTCGGCGCAATCACCTTGTTCACCGTGAAGCCGGTATCATAGCTGAGGTTTTCCGCCTCGAAATTCTGCGACAGCTCACCGCGCACGTTCAGCATGTCGCCATCGAATTTCGGCTTGGCCGGGATATAGCGGATCGCACCGCCCAGCGTGCCTGCGCCGTAAAGTGTGCCCTGTGGCCCGAGCAGAACTTCGACCCGCTCCAGGTCATTCAGCTTCAGGTCCACGAATAGCGGCACTTCGCCGATATAGGTCGCAACCGTACCGCCGCCGTCATTATTGCCGTCGCCGGAGCCAAGTCCATCGGCGTTAAGGCCGCGCACGATGATCGGGTTGCCCTGACGGCCACCGCGATCGACCACGTTGATGCCCGGAACATAGGCAAGTACATCGGCCAGCTCGTCAAAGCCCTGTTCTTCGATTTGCGCGCCGCCAACGGCTGCAATGTTCAGCGGCACGTCCTGCACGCTTTCAGCGCGGCGCGTCGCCGTAACGGTGATTGTCTGTGCGCGAAGTTCGGTGTCTTCTGCAGCATCCTGTGCGTGTGCCGCTAATGCAGCACTCGCCACGAGGACAAAGGCGCTTGTTGTCTTCAGAAGATTGGTTCTCATGGTGTTTCCCTTGTGATGTGTCGGGCCCGCCTCACACAGGAAGTCTTCGCAAGCGGCGTCGCATAGGCAAGAGACCTGTCCAGAGGACTTCTCTTTTGTCGGAACGCGCGTCAAAATGGGCAAAGCGGGCAGTTTCTGCCTCAAAAAGGGACACACCTGCTAAAGATGTTCGCATGATGACTTTCGGCAACACTCAGCTCCAGGAAGCTGCGGAGCGACTTGGCGCCAAGGACTACAAGTCGGCGCATGCGATCTGCATGGACGTGCTGCGCACGGACCCGGCCTCATCGCAGGCCTATTACCTGCTCGGCATCCTCACCGCAGACCATGCCAATCACGCCAAGGCCATCGAACTGTTCGAGCGCGCGCTCCAGTTCAACCCGGATCACGCCGCCGCCCTCGCCCAGATGGCGCGCAGTCATATCGCCCGCCTGAACCGCGAACCCGCCTTACAGGCAGCGCGGGCATCAGCCGCGCTCCAGCCAAAGGATGCCTTCACACTGGACACGCTCGGCGTCGTCTTCAGCCGCGCCGGCCTCCATGCCGAAGCCGCGCCCTTCTATGCCGCCGCAACCAGCGCCGCCCCCGGCATCGCGGACTATCACTACAATCACGGCGCCGCGCTGCAGTTTCTCGGCGACATGGACGCCGCCCGCGCAGCCTTCGAACGCTGCCTCGCAATCGATCCGCTCGAAACGCGCGCGCTCTCATCCATCGTACAGATTACGCGTCAGAGGGCAGATCATAACCGCCTCGCCGAACTGGAAGCGGCCTTCAACGCCACAAAAGACGACGCCGACCATGCCCTGCGCACCGGCCACGCGCTGGCCAAGGCCCACGAGGATATCGGCAACCCCGCCGAAGCACTCAACTGGCTCGCCCGCGCCAAGACAAAGAAGCGCGAGGTTATCCAGCATGACCCGACTTTCGACACGGCCCTCTTCAATACCGCGCAATCAACCATCGGTGCACTCGCCAGCAAACCGGGATACGAAGACGCCGCCCCGATCTTCATCGTCGGCATGCCGCGCACCGGCACCACGCTGGTCGAGCGTATCCTCTCCAGCCACAGCGCGATCACATCGGCAGGCGAACTCACGGATTTTGGCCTTTGCCTGAAGCGCCAGTCCGGTACGCGCTCAAACTATGTGCTCGATCCCGAAACACTAGAGGCTGCAGAAAACCTCGACCTCGCCGCGCTCGGCAAGGCCTATATGGACAGCGTGCGGACCACGCAGAACGTCTCCGGCCGCTTCATCGACAAGATGCCCCTCAACGCCTTCTACAGCGCCGTCATTCTTGCCGCGCTGCCAAATGCGCGCGTCATATGCCTGCGCCGGCACCCCGCCGACACGGTGCTCAGCAACTATCGCCAGATGTTTGCGACCAGCTTCTCCTACTACAATTATGCCTTCAGCCTTGAAGACACGGCGCGTTACTATGTCGGCTTCGACAAGATGATGAAGACGTTTGCCCGCGCCCTGCCGGCAGACCGCTTTTGCGAAGTCCACTACGAGCATGTCGTCGCTGATATCGAGACCGAGACCCGCCGCCTGCTGGACTTCTGTGGCCTGCCCTTTGAGGCCGCCTGCCTCGCCTTCCATGAAAACGCCGCGCCGGTGGCCACCGCAAGTTCCGCACAGGTGCGCCAGCCGCTCTATACCGGGTCGCTTGCGCGCTGGAAGCGCTATGAGGCGGGCCTCGCCGACGCGCTCGACATACTTGTCGAAGCTGGCTGCATGACCTCGGGTGAACGCACGCTCTAATAGTCGCGCCAGCTATGGCGCTTGCGCCATTTGCCGCTAGTCTTGATCCACAAACAAAAAACCCTGGGGGAAACCATGAAACATCGTCGTCTCGGCAAAAGCGGCATCTACGTCTCAGACATCTGCATGGGCACCATGACCTTTGGCTCGCAGACCGACGAGAAGGAAGCCTTCCGCATTCTCGATGAATGCTATGACGCCGGCATCAATTTCTACGACGCCGCAGAAAACTATCCCGTGCCGCCCGATCCCAAATGGGCTGGCCGCACCGAAGAAATCGTCGGCCGCTGGATGAAGACCAAGGACCGCGATAGCCTGATCATCGCCACCAAGGTCTCCGGCCCGTCGCATGGCTGGATCAAGTCATCCCAGCGCGCCGGCATGACCGCCATGGACCGGCACAATATCACCCGCGCTGTCGAAGCCAGCCTCGCCCGCCTCGATACGGACTATATAGACCTCTACCAGACACACTGGCCGGACCACGGCACTAACTTCGACGAGACGATGGAAACCCTTGACGAACTGATACGCGCCGGCCTCGTGCGGATCATCGGCAGCAGCAATGAAAATGCCTGGGGCACGATGAAAAGCATCGCGACCTCCGAACGTCTCGGGACGGCACGCTACCAGACGATCCAGAACAATTTCAGTCTCAACAATCGCCGCTTTGAGGACGAGCTGGCCAATATCTGCCGCAAGGAAGGGATCAGCCTGATCCCCTATTCGCCCATCGCGGGCGGAGTCCTTTCCGGCAAGTATAATGGCGGCGCGACGCCCGAAGGCGCGCGTTTCTCCAGCTATATCAACAAGGGCGGACGTCACACGCTCATGGCGCAGCGCTTCGTCAACGAAAAGTCGCTGTCAGCCACCGAGCGCTATATGGCCATCGCGCAGGAGGCCGGCATGTCACCCGTCACGCTGGCAACGGCCTGGTCGAAACAGCATGACTTCGTTGCCTCCACCATTGTTGGCGTCAGCACCCTGGAGCAAGTCGCCCCAATCCTCGCCGCAGCCGACATGGTCCTCTCCGACGATGTCATGAAGGCCTGCGATCAGGTCTCGAAAGATATCCTCTACCCGATGGGCTGAGCTGCAAAAAGAAACTCCCGGCCGCTTCTTGTGGCGACCGGGAGCTCGTCTTCTTGCCCACCAAAACGTGTGTCAGTCGCTGCTCGGCGCCCCATTGGCCAGCACTTCGCGCCGACCGGCATGGTTGGGCGCCGAAACGATGCCCTCTTCTTCCAACCGGTCGATCAGGCCCGCCGCCTTGTTATAACCAACCTTCAAGCGGCGCTGCAGATAGGACGTCGAGGCGCGCTTGTCGCGAACGACAATGGCGATCGATTGCGCGAACAGGTCTTCGTCATCATCCCCGGTGGACGTACCCAGCATGGCGTCCATCACGGCCGATCCCGTCGAGCCATCTTCCGGCGCCTCAAGGATGTCCATCACATAGTCAGGCTCGCCCTGCTCTTTCAGCCAGTCGACCACGGCGCCCACTTCCTCATCCGAAACGAACGGGCCATGCAGGCGCTGCGATTTCTTGCCCGGCGCCTGATAGAGAAGGTCGCCCATGCCGAGCAATTGCTCCGCACCCTGCTCGTTCAGGATGGTGCGCGAGTCGATCTTCGTCGTCACCATGTAGGAAATCCGTGTCGGGAAGTTCGCCTTGATTGTACCTGTAATAACGTCCACGGACGGACGCTGCGTCGCCGTGATCAGGTGGATGCCCGCCGCACGCGCCATCTGCGCAAGGCGCTGCACGCAGCCTTCGATTTCCTTGCCTGCAACCATCATCAGGTCCGCCATCTCGTCGATCACGACGACAATGTTCGGGATATGGTCAACCGGCAGCACTTCCGTCTCGTGGATCGGCTTGCCGCGATCATCGTAGCCGGTCTGGACCTTGCGGACCATTTCCTCGCCCGAGGCACGGTATTTCGCTGCCTTGTCATTGAAGCCGGCCAGGTTCCGCACGCCAGCTTTCGACATCAGCTCGTAACGGCCTTCCATCTCGCGCACGGTCCATTGCAGTGCGTTCACGGCCTTCTTCGGATCGGTCACGACCGGCGCCAGAAGGTGCGGGATACCTTCATAGATCGAGAGTTCGAGCATTTTCGGGTCGATCATGATGAACCGGCACTGTTCCGGCGTGTGCCGGTAAAGCAGTGACAGGATCATCGCGTTGACGCCCACCGACTTACCCGAACCGGTCGTACCGGCGATCAGCAGGTGAGGCATCTTCGCGAGATCAACAACGGTCGGAATGCCGCCAATGTCTTCGCCCAGCGCCATGGGCAGGCTGGCCCGTGTCGCGGTATAAGGGTCGGCCTGCAGCAGCGTGCGCAGGTAAACCGTATCGCGGTCATCGTTCGGCAGTTCGATACCAATCGCGTTCTTGCCCGGCACAACAGCCACACGCGCAGACACGGCGCTCATCGAGCGGGCGATGTCATCGGCCAGCGAAATCACGCGGGATGATTTCACGCCCGGTGCAGGCTCCATTTCGAAAAGCGTGATCACGGGGCCAGGACGCACTTCCTTGATCCGGCCGCGCACGCCGAACTCCTTCAGCACTTCGGAAAGCCGCGCCGCCTTGGCGATCAACGCTTCCTCGTCGACCGTATCGCCGCGCTCTTCAGGCATCTGAAGCAGGTCGATCGACGGCAGGCGCGTTGCCTTGGTGCGGCGCGACGACTTTGTCACTTTCGGTTTTGCAGAAGGCTTTGGCGCCGTCATGCGCGGGGCACGGATCGGCACTTCCTCGACCTCGTCGAGATCATCCTCGTCGAGATCTTCTTCCTCGATATCCTCGTCGTAGATCTCCTCGAGATCTTCCTCGTCCTCGTCATAATCGACAGGCGTCTTCTTCGGTATGCGAAGGAAGCGGCGCGCTTCGCCGGAGAGTTCATCATCGCCCTTCACGACGCGGGCGCGGTCATTGATGTCCTCAGGCCGGCGCTTCGGCTTCAGGAAACGGCCAAGCGAGGCAAGCAGGCCCACGGCGCCCTGTGCCCGGCGCGCAGCGCGCAGGCCGGAAGAGGTCGCAGCCTCCTGTAGCAGATGCGCATCCCTGCGGCGGAAACCGAGAGCCGACAGGGCGGCCCAGATTGCCACAGCGCCGAGAACCAGACCCGCCCATGTGCCAGGTGATGGCAGGAGCAACGCCTTGAACGGCATTTGCGCATAATAGAAGAGCGCATCGCCCACGATACCGCCAAGCCCCGCGCTCAATGGCCAGGATTGCGGAACAGGCCATCCGGCGAAACAGGCCGCCGACAGCGGCACAAAGGCTGCGCCCAGCAGCCAGCGGCGCACGCTCGGCGCGCCGATCAACACGGCCCGCATCGCCCCACCAATCATCAGTGCCAGGCCGGCGGTCCAGCTCGACCAGCCAAACCCCTGGCGTGCAAAGTCCGCAAAGATCGCACCCGGTCCGCCAAACAGGTTCTGCACAGCTGCATCGGTCGCGGCATTCCAGCTCGGATCGCTCGGCACATAGGAACCCACGCTACCGCACACGAAGACGCCTGCACCGAAAGCCGCGGCACCCGTCAGGATCCGCCATACAGGATCGCTCAGGCTCGGGGCATCGTCGTCTGTATAGGCGTAGTCAGTCATGTGTGGGGGCAACTCCGCGTCTCGAGAAGGAAGTGCCCACTTTGCCGGGTCAGCCTTAACACCGCGCAAACATGGAATGTCGCAATTCTGTAGCTTGGTTAACGATTTGAGGGCGATTTTAGCATCCCGTTTACGCTCCCCGCGCGCCTCCATCGAAGGCATAAATCACCCCGAAACGGCGCTCTAACATGAATTTAATGCACGTAATCAGGGAACATGAGGCCCCTGCGGCCCGTTGTTTGCGCATAAGAAACGATCAAGGAGACGACCATGAAACGCCTACTCATCATTCCCGCCACAGTTGCCCTGTTAACAGGTCTGACGGCCACTGCGCAGGAGTCTAACGAAAACGCAGACGCCGTTAAGACTCCCGCCCCTGTCATGGCTGAGTCAAATGACCAGGCTTCGCTTGACGGCATGACCATTGAGCAGCTGAACGCGATTCAGCTTGAACGCTTGCAGACCGGCGCGACAACCACCGCAGACAATGAGTCCACATTTCAGGTGGCCGAAGCTTCCACCTCATCAGCCGACGCTGATACGTCGCCTATGGACCTGAATGCCACGGCCGATAGCGAAGCAGACATGGCGGCCACCATGTCGACGGAAACCGTGACGCCTTACGCCGACACGGAAACGACCGAGATGGGCGGGCCAGACTACAAGTCTGAAGCTGACGCCTCGACAGATGCTGACATGCCCGGCACGCTGGCACAGGTCGCCATGGACGACGCCCGCTTCACGACGCTTGTCTCGCTGGTCAAGCTGGCCGGTCTTGACGACACACTCACGAATGACGGTCCCTACACGCTTTTCGCGCCGACAAATGATGCGTTCGACAAGCTTGATCCGTCCGTTGTCGCCCACTTGACGTCCGAAGAAGGCAAGCCCGAGCTTGTGGCCCTCCTGAAAGGCCATTTGATCGACGGCAAGTATAAAGCTGCCGACATTGCCCAGGGCGAAACCGACCTGACGACGCTTGCCAGCACCACGATGGACATCGAACGCGCAGGCGACATGGTTACAGCTGACAACGTTGATGTTGTGGCAACCGACATCAAGGCCTCGAACGGTGTCATCCACGCCATCGATACGGTCATCATGGAACCAGCTGATGTCGATGCAACATCCACCGAAGAGATGAGCACCAGCGCCGACATGTAAGGCCAACAGGCCAAGTCCATAGACTGAGGCTGAAAACGCAAACATCCCGCAGCACACGCTGCGGGATGTTTTCATTGCGGCAAAGAAAAACCCCGGCGAACGCATGGTCCGCCGGGGTCGATATTCTCTGGAAGGCCCCCTCAGCCCCGAGAGAATTCCGGATAGGCTTCGAGACCGATCTCTGCCTTGTCGAGACCCATTTCTTCGGCCTCAAGGCTGCAGCGAACGCCGATGGTGAACTTCAGGGCCAGCCAGACAACGGTCGAAGCCAGAACAACGAAGACACCCGTGAGACCAACACCGACAGCCTGGCCGAGGTAGGTCGCGCCATCATTGGTAGCCGCAACGATCAGCGTGCCCCAGATGCCGCACACGAGGTGGACAGGGATGGCGCCGACAACGTCATCGATCTTGAACTTGTCGAGCAGCGGAACCGTCAGCACGGCGAGCACACCGCCCACACCACCGATCAGAACAGCCTGGCCCATGGTCGGGGTCAGCGGCTCAGCGGTGATCGACACAAGACCGGCAAGGGCGCCGTTGAACACCATGGTTGCATCGACCTTGCCTTTATAAAGGACAGCCGTTGTGACCATCGCGAACAGCGTGCCACCGACAGCGGCCATGTTCGTGTTGGCAAAGATCTGCGCGACCGAGTTGATGTCGGCCACAGTGCCGGCAGCAAGCTGCGAGGCGCCGTTGAAGCCGAACCAGCCGAACCAAAGGATGAATGTACCAAGGGCAGCGAGCGGAATGTTCGAACCCGGCATCGGGTGAACGACATTGCCGATATATTTGCCGGTACGTGGACCGATGATGATAGCGCCGACAAGTGCTGCCCAGCCACCAACCGAGTGGACCAGTGTTGAACCGGCAAAGTCGGAGAATGACCAGACCGTATCAAGGTAACCGCCGCCCCATTCCCAGGACACGACGATTGGATAGATCACGGCGGTCAGGATTGCCGTGAAGATCAGGAAAGGCCAGATTTTGACGCGCTCGGCCACAGTGCCCGAAACGATCGAGGCAGCCGTTGCAACGAACACCATCTGGAAGAACCAGTCGGAAGCCGGCGCGTAGCCTGCTTCGCTCATCACGCTGAGGTCGCCGCCGGACCATGGTCCGGGCGTCACACCGAGAAGACCATTCAGGATGGTCGTGCCCGGATAGGCCATGTTGTAGCCGACAACCCAGAACATCAGGCCGGCAACAGCATAAAGAAGTACGTTTTTGGTGGACTGCATGGCAGCGTTCTTCGACCGCACGAGGCCCGCTTCGAGCATGCAGAAGCCGGCCGCCATGAACATGACAATGATGCCGCCAATGAGGAACAGGTAGCTGTTGTCGACATAGGCGCTTGCGCTGCCGTTGACGGTTTCCTCAAGCGCCGCAAGCCGTGTTGCGACATCGTCCTCCTGGGCGTAGGCGAGGACCCCCGCCGTAAGCGCGACCGGCAGCAATGCCGCGCCGCGTATCCATCTTCCAATCGACTGACCCATCAGGCCCCTCCTTCGTCAATGACACTGGAGCTCGGGACCCCCCGCGCTCTCCCAAATGTGATATGATTAGGGCGTTGACTGAAAGTCGCTTGCCGCACGGGGGTCAGGCCGGATTCTGAGCTTGGGTGGTCAATTGATGTGCAGTGTTGCGGCCAATCGCCCAAAACTAGGTCATCGCTGGACGGCTTGGTTACTCCACCCTAACTAGGGAGCATGACTGAAATATCTGACTCCTCATCCCTGAAGGTTGAATTGGCCATTATCGGTGCCGGCCCTGTCGGAACATCGCTGGCCATTCTGGCTACGCGTGCCGGATTCGCCACCCTACTGGTGGATGCACGCGATCCCGATGCCGCGCCGCCGCAGGACACACGGAATTTTGCCATTGTGCGCGGCAGCTGGCGCCTGCTCGGCGCGACGGGCGTCCATCAGGCGCTGGCCGGACAAACCGAGCCATTGCTGGGACTGGAAGCAACCGATGGCGGCCGTCATTGGTTCGGCGCGCCCTCTGTCCTGTTTGATACAGTGGACCTTCCCGAGGATGATCAGGGTGAACCGCTCGGCCAGATGGTCCCCGCTGCCGCCCTTCAGGCAGCGCTCGATACGGTTGCCGCGGATGAGCCAAACCTCACCTGGTGGCGCAACACCCGCTTTGCCGGTCTCACAACGGGCCCGGCCCATGCGCTCATCAACATGGAAGACGGCCGCACCGTCACGGCAGGCCTCGTTGCCGCCTGCGACGGCGTCAATTCCGGCGTTCGCAAGGCGCTCGGTATCACCACCGAGGGACGCGCCTACGGCAAGTCGGTTTTCGCGGCAGATGTTAAGCTTTCCCGCCCGCATGAGGGCCTTGCCCGGCAATTGTTCACGCCCGAAGGCCCCTTCGCCACCCTGCCGCTGCCCGGAAATCGTGCAAACCTCGCCTGGTACATGAAGACGGGTGCCGCCGAAGCCATGGCGAAACAGCCCGTGGAAGCCATCGAAGCCGAACTGAATGCAAGGTTCTCGAACTTTGCGGGTCCGGTGACCCTTGATGGTCCGCCCCTCGCCTATCCACTCCACCTCAAGTTGGCGACCAGACTTGTCGCTCAGCGCGGCGCGCTGCTGGGTGACGCTGCCCACCGGATCAATCCGCTGGCTGGCCAGGGCCTCAATCTCGGCTTCAAGGATGTCGGCGCCCTTATCGACGTGATGACTGAGTCCCGTTCGGTCGGGCTTGATCCGGGCTCAGACACATCACTTCAGCGCTACCAGCAATGGCGCCGCTTCGATGCGGCCACTGCGGCCATGTTCATGGATGTTGTCGACCGCGCCTTCTCGAACGATAACGCGATCCTGAAACCGCTGCGCGGGCTTGCGCTGACTGCGGCCAGCCGTATCGGACCCATCCGCCGCGCGATGGCCCGTCAGGCCAGCGCCGACCAGCCATCCCTGCCCAGCCTGATGCGCTAGGCGCCGACGGTCAGCCGCCGCAGCAGGTCCCACGTATAAAGCCCACTCGAATGCCCATCGGAAAAGAAGATGCGCAATGCGTAGCGCCCGACGGGTTCGGCCCGCTCCACCTTGATATCGGCGGGTACGGGCGCCTGAACAGGTTTCGGTCCGGAGCCATGCCCCTGCACTTCGGCTGACGGGCTTTCCTCGCGCAGGCGCACATAGTCCACCGTGCCAGACGTGCCATCGTCAAACGCGGCGCTGAGTTCGCCCGCACCGCGCCGGAAAGTCAGCCGCACAGGCCATGCAGGCTGGCTCATGCCGCATCCCCGCCATGGTCGTCTGCATTCAGATCGCGCGCCTCATCCGCCAGCATGATCGGAATGCCGCCGCGGATCGGATAGGCAAGGCCCGCCTTCTTCGAGATCAGCTCTCCCGCGGCACGGTCATAGCTCAGCGGTTGACGCGAGACCGGACAGATCAGGATTTCCAGCAGGCGCGGATCGACGCCCGAGGCGCGTTCAGGATTGACCGGGGTCTCGTCGCTCATGGCGCGTATCCTATTGCATCGTCCCGCCGGCATCGTTGCCGGGGACATCCATCTTCAGCAGCGTGATGAGCGTTTCAGCCCGCGCTTTCAAGGTCGGTGCTTCGATCAGCGCCTGTTTCTCCATCGTCGTGAAGGGGCAGCCAGAGCAAAGCGCATTCACCAGCGTCTCGATGGGCGCTTCTTCCACGGCCGACCAGTCCGCGTGCATCTGGTTGATCTCGACATAGGCGCGCAGGGCACCGAGCAATTTCTCGCGGCTTGGCAGCGATACGTTCGTCGCGCTGACCAGATCGCCCGCAAACGGCTCCCAGTCCGGCGTCACCTGCCGATAGGGCGTCATCACGTCCAGTTCCTGCGCAATCGCAAAGCGGGCAATTCCCGTCAGCGTGATCAGGTAACGACCGTCATCCGTTTCTGAGTAGGAGGTGATCCGGCCCGCACACCCGACCATCGCAATGTCAGGCCGCGCCTTGTCCCCACCCATGGCCTGAACCATGCCGATCAGGCGCGTGCCCGACATCGCATCGTCCACCATGTTGAGATAGCGCGGCTCGAATATGTTCAGCGGCAGCGGCCAGCGTGGGAATAACAGCGCGCCCGGCAACGGAAACACCGCCAGCGTACCCGGCAGGTCGCTTGTCTTCCTGTAGTCACCAGCGCTCATCGGTCCAGGTTTTGACTCCATCATTCTCTACAAGATGGCCCGAAAGGCCGATCAGGCAAACATCAGCGATGCCAAACGCCGCCGACCTTCAACAGTTGCCGGGTCTGTCGGGCCCGCGGCCTCGAACACTTGCAGCAGCTTTTCCTTCGCCTTGCCGCCTTCCCAGTCGAGCTTCGCACCGAGAATGATCAACAGGTGATCGATCGCATCCTTGTAGCGCGTCGCGCCGGCAAATTTCTCCGCCAGCTCGAACCGTTTGGCATGATCGTTCGGCGCGGCAGTCACCGCTTCAAGCGCTTCGTCAAACTCGCCCGGCGCGGGTGCATCCTCCATCATCTCGATGGCCATCCGCACACCCTTCACGCCGGAATCATGCTTCTTCGACTCCGGTACCATGTCCAGCGTCGCCGAAGCGCGTTCCTTGTCGCCATTGGCGAGGTAGCAGCGCGCGAGGCCCGCGATCGCCGTCACATTCTCCGGATCTTCCTGGATCACGCTGGCATAGATCTGCGCCGCCGTGCTGATATCGCCCGCCTGGCTTGCCGTTTCGGCCTGCGCCAGCGCTTCTGCAATCACCTGCGCGCTATCCGTGCCGCTCAGTAGTTTGTCGATGAAACCCTTCACCTGGCTTTCCGGCAACGCGCCCATGAACGCATCGACCGGGCGGCCCTTGTCAAAAGCATAGACCGCCGGGATAGACCGCACGCCAAGCTGGCCCGCATAGGCCGGGTTCTCGTCGATATTGATCTTCACCAGTTTGACCGCGCCCTTCTTGCCCTCGACGACGCGCTCGATCACCGGGCCAAGCTGTTTGCACGGCCCGCACCACGGCGCCCAGAAATCAACGATCACCGGCTGCGTGTTCGAGGCTTCGACCACGTCCGCCATGAAATCCTGGTCGGTGCTGTCCTTGGTATTGAGCGCGGCAATATCGGTCATCGCTTGGGTTCCTTTATATACCGGCCAAAGATGGGCCCCTGAGGCCGATTCCGCAAGCAGACACTGTGCGAAGTCCGGAACCGGGCCTAAACACCCCGTGTTCATACTGCGGTCGGTTTGGCCTGCATGGCCCGCCAGCATGAACAGGGCCCAACGAAAAGCGGCCGAAATACCTTTATCCCGCCCTGTTTAGGTGGGGTTCAGGCCCTTAAGTTTAAGCCCATGGTCATAAGGAGGCCGAAACGATGATGAACTTGTTGACAACCCTGGGCGCAATCACGGCGCTGGCCACTGCGCCGCTTGCCGTATCCCTGCAGGGCGCCGCCCCGGCTGCGCCGGCCATCGCCGCACCTGCCACAACCGGCGCCCTCTCGGCGGCCGAGCGCAGCGCCATCCTGAAAGAGGTTGCCAAGGCCCTCTCCGACGTGAAAACGGCCAAGGGCAAATTCGAACAGGTCGCGCCAGACTATTCCGAATCCACCGGCACATTCGCGATCTCGCGCCCCGGCAAGGTCCGCTTCGACTATAACGATCCAACACCGATCCTGATCGTCAGCGACGGCGCCACCGTCGCCATGCAGGACAGCGATCTGGAAACCACCGACCGCGTGCCGCTCAGCTCCACGCCCCTGTCCCTGCTCCTCGATGACAATCTCGACTTCGAACGTGAAGCCCAGGTGCTCGACGTGATCCGCACCAATGGCCGCATCGGTGTCACGCTGCGTGACCGCTCAGGCGAGATGGACGGCACGCTCACGCTAGTCATGTCGGACGTCACCAAGGAGCTGATCGGCTGGCGTACGGAAGATTCCGGCGGCAACATCACCTCGGTGCAATTGTCCGACGTGGAATATGGCAAGAAGCTCAATCCGCGCCTCTTCATCATGAAGGATTTCGAAGACGACTAGGCGTTTTCTGCAGCCATTAAAGCGGCTCGGATGACGTCGGAGCCGTCGCAAAAATTTCATGAACTAAAAAAGCAAGTCTCTAACATTTATTTTACTTGAAAATATCTGAAGGAGTGACATCTTTGCAACTGTCGATGAAACGGAAATACCCCGCGCAGCACTTGACCCCCCGCTGTGAACCAATCCGCGACATCGCCGCCGGAATTCCCTTGCCGGCGAGACGTTAAGACCCGCGTCAGGCGCGCCCGAACTCCCCCGCGTTCGGGCGCGTTGACGTTTCAGGGATCAGTGCTAGGCAGATCCCATGTCAAAGCCTCTCAAGATCGTCAGCTGGAACATCAACTCGGTCCGCCTGCGCGCGCCGAATGTCGCTGAATTCGTTGCCGCCGAAGCGCCCGATGTCATCTGCCTGCAGGAAACCAAGTGCCAGGATGGCGAATTCCCGGAAAAGCAGTTCCGCGAAATGGGCCTGCCCCATCTCGTGCTGAACGGACAGAAAGGCGGCCATCACGGCGTCGCCATCGCCTCGCGCTTCCCGCTTGAGCGCGCTGACGTGCCGGACCTCTGCCGCCACGGCCATGCCCGCGCCATTGCCGCCCGGATCAAAGGCATCGAAATCCACAATATCTACCTGCCCGCCGGCGGCGACGAGCCAGACCCGGTCAAGAACGACAAGTTCGCCCACAAGCTCGACTTCCTCGAAAAGCTCGGCCCCGGCTACAAGACACTGAAGAAGGCCCCGCGCATCCTCGTCGGCGACCTCAATGTCGCCCCGCACGAGAACGATGTCTGGTCGCACAAACAGCTCCTGAAAATCGTCTCGCACACCCCCGTCGAAACCGAGTCCCTCGAACATTCCCGCCAGACTGCGGGCTTTGCCGACATTGCCCGCATGTCGGTGCCTGACGAGCAGAAGCTTTATTCCTGGTGGAGCTATCGCGCCAAGGACTGGGCCGCCTCCAACAAGGGCCGCCGCCTCGACCATATCTGGGCCAATCCCGCAGCCCTGCCCGACACGAAAGTCGACACCTACCGCATCCACCTCGCCTGGCGCGGCGGCTGGAAACCCTCCGACCACGCCCCCATCAGCGTGAAGGTGAGCGTCTAAGCTTTCCCCAAGGGAAGAAGGAAGTCGCATCCCCGCCGACCCCTGCGAAGGCAGGGGTCCATGCACTTGCCTCACCTCACTGCGCTTTGGCAAAGTCCGCTCCATGGATACCTGCCTGCGCAGGTATCCCCGGCCCGAGAGCGAGATTCTCAAAGGGCCCAGGCTGAGCGCTTATTAAAACCCACCCCACCGCCGTGTTCCCGGCGAAAGCCGGGACCTCATGCAATTGAAGAAAGTTTTCACCCGCGAGAGACCCCGGCTTTCGCCGGGGATGCGGCCAAGTTTCACCCCACCTTATCCAACCCTAATCCCACCCGGCCTATACTGGCCGCCATGACAAACACCTCCACCTTCGTCACCCATGGCATCGCCCAGGCGCAACGCGCCTTGGCGAGTGTTGCCGTGATAACGGAAGCGCACCTCAACCCCTCCACACTGAAACGCACACTGGCTCAGCGCGCCCGCGCTGAACTCGCCCGGCTCGAAATCATCATCCGGCGCCTGCTCGTGCTCATGGCCCTTGGTCTCGTGCTGCCGCCGGTCCCTGTTCGGGCATCGTCCGGGCATCATCCGGATACCGAGCGCGTCGAAACCAAGGCCTCGGGCCGCCTCACGGGCCTGTCGCCCCGCGTCTTGGGCCCGGACATGGACAGGGACGGGTTAGCGACCGCGACACGCGCCTGCGGACCCGTTCAAGCCGCCCCGATCCTCGCCCGCCTCGCGGCTTTACAAGAACTGCTCGCTTCGCCCGAAGCCCACGCCAAACGCCTCGCCCGAACCCTCGAACGCCAGCGCAAGGCTGGCGAAGCCGCCCCCATGGCGCTGCCCATGACCCGCACGCACCGCATGCCGCCCGAACTTGGCGCCATCGCCACAGCGCTTCCGGAATTGCTACGGGACGCCTTCAAAAGCTGGGAAAGCTCAGGCTGAATCCCCGCATAATCAGACCAGTTTGCCGGGCATCGCAGGATGTTTCCGGTTAAGCGCGCACCCCTCTCCCTCTGGGAGAGGGGCCGGGGGTGAGGGGTCACAAAACGCAAAGCAAACACAAGCACCTGCCGCAACGCCGCTGCCCCTCATCCCCAACCCTTCTCCCGAGGGAGAAGGGGGCAAGAAGCCCTAAGGCTGCAGCCGATAGCCGCCCGCGTCCGTCAGCAACAGGCGCGCATGGGCCGGGTCAGGCTCCACTTTCTGCCGCAGGCGGTAGATATGGGTTTCCAGCGTGTGTGTTGTCACGGCGGCATTATAGCCCCAGACTTCCGAGAGAAGCTCTTCGCGCGCAACCGACTTGCCGCCCGCGCGGTAGAGGTATTTCAGGATATTGGTTTCCTTCTCCGTCAGGCGCACCTTGCGGCCCTCGGCAGTCACCAGCAGCTTCATCGAGGGGCGGAAATCATAGGGCCCCACCTGGAAGGTCGCGTCTTCCGACTGTTCGAAACTGCGCAGATGCGCCCGCACCCGCGCCAGCAGCACGGAAAACTTGAACGGCTTGGTAACATAATCATTGGCGCCGGATTCGAGCCCCAGGATCGTATCGGCATCGCCATCCTGCCCTGTCAGCATGATGATCGGCGCGCGCACGCCCTTCTGTCGCATCACCTTGCAGGCCTCGCGGCCATCAAGGTCCGGCATGTCGACATCGAGCAAGATGAGGTCGAGCCGCTCGTTCACGGCCAGGTCGATCCCCTCGCGGGCATTGGCCGCCTGCAACGTCTCGAACCCGTCATGCAACTCAAATTGCTCCGCCAGCGCTTCGCGCAGGTCAGAATCATCATCAACAAGCAGGATTGTCTTTTTTGCAGACATTATGGCGCTCCATTCGCTCCAAATTCGTCTTGCACATATCCAAGACACGCAAGGATGTCATAAGAATGTGCCGGAAAGGCGATCACAACACAGGGAGATGCGCGTGAACAGCCACTTCATAGCCCGGTCAGATGGCAGTTTTTTCGGCATGGACATGTCCTGCCGCTGCGCGCTGGGTGTTGGCGGCGTCATTGGCGCCGACCTCAAGCGCGAAGGCGATGGCGCCTCGCCCATCGGCATCTGGCAGACGCGGCGCCTGTTCTACCGGCCAGATCGCACCCAGCCGCCCGAAACGCGCCTGCCCAAAGTTCCGCTCCGCGCCCATGATGGCTGGTGTGACGCGCCAGGCGATCCGCTCTATAACCGTCCCGTCGCCTTGCCCTATCCCGCCTCCGCGGAGAAACTCTGGCGCCCCGATCATGTCTACAACCTGATCGTCGAGCTTGGGTACAATGACGATCCACCTGCCCCCGGCCGTGGCAGCGCTATTTTCCTGCATCTCGCCCGCGAAGCCTACCAGCCGACCGAAGGCTGCATCGCGCTCGCCGAACCAGACCTGCGCAATGTCCTGCGTTTCCTCACACCGGACTCCGTCATCGAGATCGCGATCTAGCGCGCCCCGAAAAGCGCCGTCCCCACGCGCACATGCGTCGCGCCAAAGCTCGCGGCGACAGCATAATCGCTGCTCATCCCCATGGACAGCCCTGTCAGGCCATGACGTTTGGCCAGCTTCGCCAGCAACGCAAAATGCGGCCCTGCCGGTTCATCGACCGGCGGAATGCACATCAGGCCCTGCACATCGAGCCCGCATTCCTCTCGCGCACAGGCCAGCAGCGCTTCGAGATCATCCGGCAACACGCCTGCCTTCTGCGGCTCCTCGCCCGTGTTCACCTGAATGAACACCGGCACACGCCGATCAAGCTTGTCCATCGCCTTGGCAAGCGTCCGCGCCAGTTTCTCGCGGTCCAGCGTCTCGATCACATCGAACAGGGCGACCGCATCTTCCGATTTGTTAGTCTGCAGCGGCCCGATCAGGCGCAGCTCAAGATCCGGATATTTCGCGCGACGGTCCGCCCAATGGGCCTGCGCCTCCTGAACCTTGTTCTCGCCGAACACGCGCTGGCCGGCCGCCAGCATCGCCTCGAGCTTTTCGTCAGGCTGGGTTTTCGAAACGGCGACCAGCACCGGCGCGGGATCAGCCGCCGCCGAAAGCTCCGCCAGAATCTCGCTGCGCCGCTTGGCAAGTGTGAGGGAAACCGTATCAGTCATGCTGATGACGTTGAAACGCCAATCCTCGCCAAAGCGCAAGCTCATGACAGCTGCCCGCATTGCCGCAGCGCACCTGCCGGCCGGCTTGCCACCGGTCTTTTTCCTCACCGATCCGCAAAGAACACCCGACCCGGCTAGCATTGCGCGACACCTGCCTGAGGGCTGGGGCATCATCCATCGCCACTTCGGTGCCGCAGACGCGGCAGTCGGCGCCGCAAAACTCGCAGACATCTCCCGCCAACGCCGCCTGCGCCTGCTCATCGCGGCTGATCCGCATCTGGCTCTTCAGGTCGGCGCCGATGGCGTGCACTGGCCGCACGCCCGTCTAAGCCAATCCCGCCAATGGAAGGACCGCATGGGCCTCATGACCGCCAGCGCTCATTCGCCCGCAGAGCTACGCGCCATTGCTGGCTTTCCGATCGATGCAGCGCTCGTTTCGGCCATCTTCCCGTCAGCCAGCCCGTCTGCTGGCAAGCCGCTGGGCGTGCCAGCGTTTCGCCGCCTTGCCCTGAGCGCGCCCTGCCCCGTCTATGCCCTTGGCGGCGTCACTGCAGGGAATGCCGCTGAGGTCGCGCCCTTCGCAGGACTCGCGGCTGTCGATGGGCTCATGCGATAGGACCCGTCATCCGCCTTCAGCGGGTGTTCCCAGAATGGCGATCATGAAGCCGAGGACGGCGAGGCTGGCATAGAGCGCAGTCTTTCCCTTGTGGCCCAGCACCCGGTGGGCTGAAGCGGCCGCAATCGCCGACTGGACGCCATAATAGATCGCGAAGGCCCGTGACGCGTAGGAGATGATCTCGAACAGGTCGACCGTCCACGTAAACACAAGGGCAATCCCGACAAGGATCGCATAGGCTTGCCGCTCGCTGACCAATCCGCCCGTCAGCTCCGCCACCAGCCCGCCCGACCCGCTCGTATCCGCTATCGCCGCGCTGAACTGAGCGGTCAGGGCAGCCGCGACGAGCAGCAAAGGCAGGATCGGCGCAACGACTTTCATCATGTCGATGATTGCCGTCTCTTCGAGGTGAAGCTCATTGCCCTGAAACACATAGGCGACAAAGCCGATATAGATCATGTAGATGGCCGAGGAGACCACCTGCGCGAGCTTCATCGAGCGTATCCGTGTGACGTGATCGTAAGTAGCGCCAAGATAGCGCGATGTCTCAAAGCCCTGAACCGTCACGATCAAACCGAACGCCAGCGAGATCGCCGCCCAGCCAGATGATTTCGGCTCCAGAAAAACAAGCTTGTCCGCGCTCGCTTCCTTGCCGAAGAAGATGGCGAGGCCAACCAGCAGGCCGAGGATGATTGCCAGCTTCACGCTGACCGAGACCTGCTCCATCCGCTCGAGCGCGCGAAAGCCCTTGAACCAGCCAACTGCCAGGATCAGCACCAAGATCGCACTGGTCAGAATGCGGGCTGCGAATTGGGTGTCCCACGGGGTGAGACTGACCCCAAAGGCGCCGAACAGGTTCAGGTAATAGGCAACCGAAATCACGTAAGCCAGGGCAAGGGTCCACGAACCGCCCACTTCGAGCCGCGCCACGAACTTGTCCGGGTCTTCGTCATGCGCGCCGCGTAAACGGATATTGTGCCGTATCGCCCCGCCAAACAGGTAGGCCCCGACACAGAGCGCCAGCATGACCAGCGGCGCATACTTTCCATATTGGAAATCTAGGATCGGCCCGAGAACCAGGAAGCCACTGCCGATGATCGACGCCAGCGGTGTCATGGTGGCGCGCCACAACTTCACATTCGCCACGCGTGGCCACAGCAGGACAGCGCCCGCTATCAGCGTGACGACAAGGATCAAGCCACTCACAAACATGGCGCCACCGATTGTGATTCCCGATTGCGCGCCCGACCGAATGACAGCGCCTGAATAGCAATAGGCCTAACCCCAGTCGCAAGCGTCAGGCAACACGCAAAAAGCCGCCTGCCACGCGATGGCCAAATCGAAAATTGGATAAACTAGAACTTGAAGGCGGACTTGAGCCGGATACCCGTCTCGACCTGACTTTCTTCCCACTGGGTAGAATCATTCAGGCGCTCAGCGCCAAGGCTGACTTCACCACCAACCGAGAAGCGCGGTGTCACGCGGAATGTCGCGCCTGCCTGCATCTGCTCGCGCGGCAAGGGAGACGAATTCGGACGGGTCAGCATATCGAGATTGAGCTGCCAGCGGGCATTGCGGCCGAACTGGACAGAGAAATCATCGGTCGGTTCCGGTTGCCAGACCGGCTTGGTGTCCGCAGGCTTTGGGCGGGCAAACTGGCGATACCAGTCAGCTTCTGCGGCCTTGCTTTCGGAAAGGGATGGCGCATCCACGTTCATGGCGGTTTCTGCCATAGCCGGATCGGCCATGGCTGGCATTGCCAGCACAGCCGAGAACAGCATGAGAGAGAGGACCAAGCCCGATTTCATAATTCTGCACCTTACCCGTAAAGAGAATAGTCAGCGGCCCCAGTAAATAGAAGATTAACATTCGTTGAGGCGGCCAAATTAAAGCGATAGTGTGATTTCTAACACAATACCGTCCGCCGAATCCTCATTTTGAGGCACTCCGAGGGGCAGGACTCGCCTGAAGCGGGTTGTCTGGCTACGGTATCCTCCTGCAACACGCAGGCTGTCGGTAAGTTCCTTTGCCGCTCCAATGCTCCACGATTCGCTTTTGAGCCCTGTCAGGTCGTCCGTGGCCTCGCCATAGTCGACACCGAATTCCATCGAAAAGGCCTGCTTGGTGGCGCCAATCGTCCAGGCGGAATAGTCGCCGCTGCCGGAATCGAGGCCATTGTTGCTGCCCAGCACGCTGGCACCCAGCGTGATCGTGTCGAACTCCGCCGATGCGCCAGCAGACCAGGTCTCGACGGTTCCATAGATATCCGGTCGCAGCACCGAGCTGACATCGGCGCGGCTATAGGCCAAGGCCCCGCGCACACGCACGCCGCTCTCCCGCAACCGGCGCGACACATTAATGGCCGCCTCAGCCGCCGAATCCACGCTCAGCTGCGAATTACCCACCACACGTCGCTCCGGATCGCGGTCCAGTCCGCGCACATCGGCCGTCGGTGTATACGAAACGCCCGCGCGCACGCCAAGGATTCGCGGGCTGGCATAGCTGACCTTCAGCGCAGGTCCCGTCAGGTCATTGTCGGTGCGTATATAGGCTCGCCCGGTCGGGTCGAGCACCGGATTGGCTGTACTGGCCTTCAGGAATAGGCTCGGCGCGCCTTCGTAAAAGCGCGCGGCAACGCCCTTGTCGCGACCAAGCCGCACCTCGCCATAGCCCCCTTCAGCATAGACATAGGCCTGTTCCAGCTGCGCCCGCGTCCCGACATGTTCATGGCCAGTCCCGGGGGCAAGTCCGCTGAAAGCCCCCTGCCCGAGCCCGAAATCGCTGCCTGTCGCGCCGCTGAAGCCCGCCCTGTGGGGATTGTCCTGTTGGAGTTCAAACCGGCCAACGGCGCCGATCTCCAGCCCATTATCCAGAATGCGGTTGGTCGAGAGGTTCAGCGCTGTCGCCCAGGTCACCGGCGCGCCATCAGCAGTCGATGCAGCGACGGCAACTTCGGCCCCGCTTTCGGTTTCCCAGACCTCCCAGTCTTCCTGGGCAATGGCCTGTCCGGCCAATGGGCCCAACAAGGCCAGCAGTGTCAGTGGTTTCCACATGGTTTCTCTCCTGCAAACCCCTCGCGCCCTCTTCGGCATATCAGCACTGGCGAGCCCGGACTCCCCTTGTTATACAAACGCACGTCAACAAGGTCTTGCACTCAGGAACAATCTTCATGGTCAAACACATCCTCACCGCCGCCATGGCTGGCATGCTGATCGTTTCCGGCTGCCAGTTCGGCGGCAGCAAGTCCAACGATGCCAACATCACCCAGAAAAATGTCGGCACTGTGAACCCTTATCTCTGGCGCGCGACCCTGGACACGTTCGAGAACATGCCGGTCGACAGCGCTGATCCCGTCGGCGGCATCGTCAACTATGACTGGAAGTCCTTCCCGGACTCGCCGGACGAGCGCATCAAGGCCACAGTCTACATTCTCGACACGCGGCTACGCGCCGATGGCGTGAAGGTTTCGGTTTTCCGCCAGACCAATACAGACGGCACCTGGACCGACGCGACCGTCGACCCGGAAACCGGAATCCAGCTTGAGAACAAGATCCTTCAACGTGCGCGCACGCTCAAGGCTTCACAGATCGGCTAGAAAGCCACCAATCATACGTCTTTAAAGGAGCGGGACATGGCCACCCGTTATGATCCGCAGGCCGCGGAAAGCAGATGGCGTGCCGAGTGGGACGCAGCAAACCTGTTCAAGGCGAAATCACCGGCTGAGGCCGGGGACGCCCCCAAGGCATACATCCTCGAGATGTTCCCCTACCCGTCGGGCCGCCTGCACATGGGCCATGTGCGCAACTATGCCATGGGCGATGTCGTTGCCCGCCACCGCCGCGCCAAGGGCTACAACGTGCTCCACCCGATGGGTTGGGATGCGTTCGGCATGCCGGCCGAGAACGCCGCCATGCAGCGCGGCGTCCATCCCGGTAAATGGACCTACCAGAACATTGATGCGATGCGCGCCCAGCTGAAAAAGCTCGGCCTGTCGCTCGACTGGAGCCGCGAGTTCGCGACATGCGACCCGGAATATTATGGCGCCCAGCAGGGCCTCTTCCTGAAGATGCTGGAAAAAGGCCTCGTCTACCGCAAGGCCAGCAAGGTGAACTGGGATCCGGTCGATAATACTGTCCTGGCCAACGAGCAGGTCGTTGACGGTCGCGGCTGGCGCTCCGGCGCCGTGGTCGAGCAGCGCGAACTGACCCAATGGTTTTTCCGCATCACGCATTATGCCGAGGACCTGCTGGCGGAAGTCCAGAAGCTCGAGCGCTGGCCCGAGAAGGTCCGCACGATGCAGGCCAACTGGATCGGCCGGTCGGAAGGCCTGCAGATGCGGTTCGAGTTCGCAGGCAATGCGCCAGCGAACTATGAAAAAGGCGTCGAGATTTTCACCACACGGCCGGACACATTGTTCGGTGCGAGCTTCATTGCGCTCTCCCCTGATCACCCGCTCGTGCTGCAACTGGCTGAAGGCAATGAAGCGCTCACGGCCTTCCGCGCCGAGTGCGCTGCTGTCGGCACAAGCGAAGAAGCCATCGAGAAGGCCCCGAAGCTCGGCTTCGATACAGGCCTCACCGTGCAGCATCCGTTTGAGCCCTGCCGCACACTTCCGGTCTGGGTCGCGAACTTCGTGCTGATGGGATACGGCACGGGCGCCATTTTCGGCTGCCCGGCGCATGACCAGCGCGACATTGAATTTGCCCGCAAGTATGGCCTCACCGTCACGCCGGTTGTCCTGCCGCCAAACGCAGACGCCGTTACGTTCGACGTCGAAGAGGATGCTTATACGGGCCCCGGCACGATCTTCCATTCCGGCTTCCTCGATGGCCAATCCATCGACGACGCCAAGCGCATGGCAATCGCCAAGATCGAATCCATGGGCCTCGGCGAGGGCAAGTTGAACTATCGCCTGCGCGACTGGGGCGTCTCGCGCCAGCGCTATTGGGGCTGCCCGATCCCGGTCGTGCATTGCGAAACCTGCGGTATCGTTCCCGTTCCGGCAGCTGACTTGCCGATCCGCCTGCCCGATGACGTTACCTTCGACGTGCCCGGCAACCCGCTGGAGCGCCATCCGACCTGGAAGCACAAGACCTGCCCGAGCTGTAACGGCAAGGCCCGCCGCGAAACGGACACGCTGGATACGTTCGTAGACAGCTCCTGGTACTATGCCCGCTTCGCCAGCCCCGACGACATGGAAGAGCGCGCCTATTGGTTGCCGGTCGATCAATATGTCGGCGGCGTTGAGCATGCCGTGCTCCACCTGCTCTATGCCCGCTTCTTTGCCCGCGCGATGCGCGATGTCGGTGAGCTGGACCTGCCAAGCGGCGAGCCCTTTGCCGGCCTGTTCACACAAGGCATGGTGACCCACGAAACCTACAAGTCAGACAGCGGCGTCTGGCTGGAGCCTTCCGAAGTCGAACAGCGCGACGGGAACTGGATCGAGATTTCGACCGGCGCGCCTGCAAGCGTTGGCCCGATTGAGAAAATGTCCAAGTCGAAGAAGAACACGGTCGACCCCGACGCGATCATCGGGGCCTTTGGCGCCGATATCGCGCGCTGGTTCGTCCTCTCGGACTCCCCGCCCGAGCGCGACGTCGAATGGACACAGTCCGGCGCCGAAGGTGCAGCCCGCTTTGCCCAGCGCATCTGGAGCGTCTTCGATGCCCTGCCCCAAACGGAGTCGGCCACTATTGGCGCAGACGATGGCTCGGTCGCCCTGCGCAAGACATCGCACAAGGCCGTCGCCTCCATCGACAAGGCGATCTCCGAGTTCCGGTTCAACTCGGCCGTCGCGACGATCTATGAATGGGTCACCGCGCTGAAAAAGGCTGAGACGGGTTCGGATGAGCTGGTCGGTGCGCGCATGGAAGGCGCTTCGATGCTGGCGCGCTGCCTGACATTGTTCATGCCGCACCTGGCCGAAACGTGCTGGGAACGCATTGGCGGCGAAGGCTTCGTCTCTGCAGCGGCCTGGCCTGAGCCTGACCCGGCCCTGCTGGTGGACGACAGTGTGACAATGGCCGTGCAGGTAAATGGCAAACGCCGCGGTGAAATCACTGTTTCCAGGGACCTCGCCAAGGAAGCCGTCGAGGCTGCAGCCTTCGCGGATCCCGAGGTTGCTGCCTTCCTCGATGGCAAGGACGTCAAGAAAACCATTGTCGTTCCCGGCCGCATCGTGAATATCGTGGTGGCATGAAACACTTCCTCGCTGCCTTCGCCCTGCTCAGCCTGAGCGCCTGTGGCTTCCAGCCGGTCTATGCACCGGGCAATAGTGCTCTGGCAGCCGGTGGGCCCATTACGGTCGAGCCGATCAACGGGCGTTCCGGATACATATTGCGCCGCGCGCTTCAGCAAGAGCTGGCCATCGGCCTGCCCGGCGTAACGGAGCCAGCGACCCTCAATGTGGTCTTGACCGAAAACCTCACGCGCCTGGCTTTCAAACCTGATGGGGCGGCCTCACGATCCAGCCTCTCAGCCGGGGCGCGATACGTCCTCGCACGTGACAACTCAGCCATTTCAGGCTCCACGGATGCGGTGACAGACTTTTCCGTACCGGCGCAGCCCTATGGCGACATCGCCGCTCAAACGAGCGCTGCGGACCGTACGATGCGCGAGCTGGCCAAACGTATCGTCCAGGATTTGCGTCTCCAGCTCATGGCTGACTGATGCTGCTAAAGGGCAAGCAAGCCGTCGCTTTCGCTCGCAGGCCTGATCCCGCCATTTGGGCCGTTCTGGCATTCGGTGAGGACGAAGGCCTCGCAAGCGATGCTGCCAGCAGCCTGATCAAGGCGTGGAGGCCCAAAGCCGGCGAGCTGGAAGTGACCGTCCTCGACGACGACGCCATCAAGAAATATCCCTCCCTCCTGTTCGACAATCTGGAAGCTGTGTCCCTCCTCGGCGACCCACGCGCAATCCGTATACGGACTAATGGGGACAAGATCGCGGCACTCCTGGCCGAGGCCTTTGCCGAGGGCGACAAGCATCCCGATCGCTATGCGGCACGGCTCGTCATCGAGGCCGGTTCACTTGCGTCTAAATCAAAGCTCCGCGCAACAGCGAGCAGCGCCAAGAACGCGGCCTGCCTCCAGCTGTTCGCAGATGAGGCTGGCGATATTGAAGAGCGCGTAAAAACGGCTCTTCTGGAAGTCGGCGCAACAATTGATACAGCTGCGCTCCATGCCTTTACGGGCGACCTGCCCGGCCATCGCGGTATTGCAAATGCCGAGATCGAGAAGCTCGCGCTTTATGCGCGCGGGCTGGGTCGCGACGTTTCGCTCAATGACATCCGCTCGCTGTCTGCAACGGATATCGACCACAACCTCTCTGCCGCTATTCGCGCATCGCTGGACGGAAATATCGTCGCGGCCAATGTCGCCCTTCAGCGCCTCGAAGTTGCTGGCACATCCGCCATCTCGATCCTGCGGGCCCTGCAAAGCGAAACCTTGCGCATGCTCGACGCCCACAAGCGGATAGCCGCAGGCGAAGGTGCGCCCGGCATGAAACTGCGCCCACCTGTATGGCAGAGCGATTGGCCAGCCTTTCGCGCGCGTCTCGGCAAGTGGCCACAGAAACGGCTGATGCGGATCATGGAGCGTATCTATGAAGCCGAGCAGCAGGCGAAGTCCGGATCAGGTAGCGCCGATCCTGTTGTGCGTGTGCTGATGAATGAGCTTGGCAAGGCTGCGGCCAGCGCGGCCTGATCAGCTACCGCGCTTGGCGGTCAGCCGCCGGCAGACATCATCCAGCTGCTCCAGGTCGCGATACTGAATCCGCAGCTCGCCGCCATTCTTGCCATGACGAATATCCACGGCGAGGCCCAGCGTACGCGTCAGGTCCGCCTCGAGCGCTTCTGTGTCGACATCCTTCTCATCAGCCATCTGCTTGGCTGACTTGGTCTCGACAGGTCCGCCCTCGCGCGCCTCTTTCGCTTTGGCCTCAACTTCCCGAACACTCAGGCCTTTCTCCGCCGCCAGCTTGACGAGCGCCTCAGGGTCCGGTGCGCCAAGCGCAGCGCGGGCATGACCGGCGCTCAGTTTCCCGTCGCGCACAAACGCCCGCGCGCTTTCGGGCAATTGCAGCAGGCGCAGTGTATTGGCGATATGAACACGGCTCTTGCCGACGCTATTGGCGAGGCTGTCCTGTGTCCGCCCGAAACGCTTCATCAGCGCCTCATAGGCTTCGGCCTCTTCAATCGGGTTGAGGTCTGCGCGCTGAACGTTCTCGATGATGCCGATCTCGAGAAGCTCGAGCTCATCAATATCGCGCACCAAAGCCGGGATCGACTTCAGGCCCGCTATCTTGGCCGCACGCCAGCGACGTTCACCCGCGATGATCTGAAACTTGCCCTTATCTTTCGGATCCGGCCGCACGAGGATAGCCTGCAGGACGCCCTTGCTCTTCAGCGACTCCGCGAGCTCGTTCAGCGCGCTTTCATCAAAGGTGCGGCGCGGCTGGGCCGGATTCCGTCGAATAAGCTCAATATCGATCTCATTCGACGCCACACCCGGCTTGGAAGACAATTCCTTGTCGGAACCGCTACCGGCACCAACAGCATCGACCTCCCCCATCAGGGCGGACAATCCACGGCCTAGCCGTGCGGGTTTGCTCTTTCCCTCTTCGCTCATCGTAATCAGGCCGCTCTCGCTTTTTCGCGTTGCAGGACTTCGGAGGCGAGGCGGATATAGGCCTCGCTGCCAGGACACCGATAATCGTAAAGTAGCGCGGGCTTACCGAAGGATGGCGCCTCGGACAGACGGACATTCCGCGGTATGACCGTGTTATAGACCTTATTGCCGAAATAGGCGCGAACCTGGTCGGCCACTTCGTCCGACAAATTGTTGCGCCGGTCATACATGGTCAGCACCACGCCCTGTATTTCAAGGGCGGGATTAAGGCCCTGACGCACGAGTTCAACTGTCCGCATAAGTTGCGAAAGGCCTTCCAGCGCCAGAAACTCACACTGAAGCGGCACAAGCAGCGCATTGGCCGCCGTCATGGCGTTCAATGTCAATGCCGACAGGGATGGCGGGCAATCGATCAGGATATAATCGTATTTGACGAGGCCGCCCATTTCGGCCCGATCGACATAATTCATCAGCGCTTCGCGTAGGCGATACGAGCGACGGGCGTCCCCGGCCAGTTCCGTTTCGACGCCGGAAAGGTTCTCATCTCCGGGAACGATATCGAGCCGCGGAACGATGGTCGACAGGACCGTTTGTTCCATGTCTACGCGGTCAACGACCAGATCATAACTGGTCAACTCCCGGTCTGCCCGGGAAATACCAAGGCCTGTTGAGGCATTACCCTGCGCGTCGAAATCGACGATCAGAACGCGTCGACCTACAGCCGCCAATGCAGTTCCAAGGTTAATCGAAGTCGTGGTCTTACCGACCCCGCCCTTCTGATTCACCACAGCAAAAATCCTAGGCTTCGCCACCTTGTAGCTCCCTTACGATCAACACGACTCCCGACCCACCGCTTCGGCTCGGAATCGCCTTATGAGCGAATCTCCACCTTTGTCGGGCTTCCGTCAATTCTTCTTCCCAGCGTTCGCCCTTGAGGAACAGCCCTGTTGCACCGTTTTTCATCCAGGGAGAGGCGTAATCCAGAAGTTTGGGCAGCGGCGCAAAGGCCCGCGCGGTGACGAAATCAGCGCGGCTTGCCGGTGCCGATTCCACCCGTCCCTGATACACATCCGCCGATAATCCGGCTGCATCAATCGCCGCGTTCAGGAAGGCCGTTTTCTTGCCCACGCTTTCCATCATGGTCACGTGGCCCTCTGGCCGGGCCGCCGCGATAATAAGACCGGGAAACCCTGCGCCTGATCCAAGATCCACCACGCGGGCCGTCTCGGGAATGTGGTCAAGCAATTGGAGACTATCGCAGACATGCCTTTGCCAGATATTCGGCCACTCGCGTGGCCCGATCAGATTTGACTTCTTCCGCCAGGAATCGAGCGTGTCGATCACCCGGTCCAAACGGTTAAGCGTTTCACGTGAAACATTATGAGCGGCCAGAAATACCGCGCGGTCATTCTCACTCGTCATCGGTCAGACCCCCTTCGCGCGACGTTTCACGTGGCTGAGCAATGCCGTCAAAGCACCAGGCGTCACGCCTTCAATACGGCCCGCCTGACCCAGTGTTGTCGGCCGGATCAATTCGAGCTTCTGACGGACTTCGTTGGAAAGCCCCCCAACCGACGCATAATCCAGATCACGTGGAAGCGTCAGACCCTCGTCACGGCGAAGCGCGGCCACGTCCGCCGACTGGCGTTCGAGATATCCGGAATAGAGGGCCTCGATTTCCAATTGAGCCGCAATCTCCGAGGATACGTCAGACAATTCCGGCCAGACCATGGAAAGTTCCGCAAAACCGATATTCTTGTAGGCGAGATATTCCCAGGCGGATCGCACCCGGCCATCCTGATTGATTTCCCACCCAGCCTGCGCCGCTTTGGCCGGTGAGAGCGTCAGGGCCTGGAGCATTTCACGCGCGCGGGTTAATGCATCTTGTTTCACGTGAAACACTTTGGCCCGAATTGGGCCTACACAGCCCATTTCGAGGCCTTTTCGTGTCAAACGCTGATCCGCATTGTCCGCACGGAGGGCCAGACGATATTCGGCGCGCGATGTAAACATACGATATGGCTCCGTCACGCCACGCGTGACGAGGTCGTCAATGAGGACGCCGATATAGGCCTCGGCCCGGTCAAACATGACGGGTTCTTTGCCCGCAGACGCCCGCGCCGCATTCAGGCCCGCCACAAGTCCCTGTGCGCCCGCCTCTTCATATCCCGTGGTGCCATTGATCTGACCGGCCAAATAGAGGCCCGCCTGGGCACGGACTTCCAAGGCTGGCGTCAATGCGCGCGGATCGACATAGTCATATTCGATCGCGTAGGCATATTGTCGGATAACCACGTTTTCGAGGCCCGGAATGGTCCGGATGAATTGATCCTGCACGGTTTCCGGAAGCGACGTGGAAATGCCATTCGGATAGACCGTGTCGTCATCAAGGCCTTCCGGCTCCAGGAAGATCTGGTGGCGGTCCCGATCAGCAAAACGGTGAACCTTGTCTTCGATGGACGGGCAATAGCGCGGGCCGCGTCCGGCAATCGCGCCGGAATAGACGGCCGACTGATTGATATTATCGGCGATGATCGCGTGCGTCTCCGCCGTCGTCCACGTGATACCGCACGCGACTTGGGGAACTTCTATTCGATCCGTCATATAGGAAAACGGCACCGGCAATTCGTCTGCCGCCTGCATCTCCAATTGGTCCCATGCAATCGTACTTCCATCGAGACGCGCGGGTGTCCCGGTCTTCAACCGCCCCATGGGCAGCCCCATGCCATAAAGACGGTCGGACAGCCCTATCGCGGGCGCCTCGCCAACCCGGCCAGCAGGTATCCGTTTGTCGCCAATATGGATCATGCCCTTAAGGAACGTTCCTGTAGTGATAACTACAGATCGCGCATGATAGACCGTTCCGGAAAGACCAACGACTCCCGTGAGAATATCATCCTCGATGATCAGGTCTTCAGCGCCGTCTTCGATGATTGTGAGATTGGGATAATCAGCCAGTTCAGCCTGCATCGCCTGGCGATAAAGCGCGCGGTCTATCTGCGCGCGCGGCCCCCAGACAGCCGGGCCTTTGGAGCGATTGAGCATGCGAAACTGGATGCCGGCCTTGTCCGCCATACGGCCCATCAAGCCATCAAGCGCGTCGATCTCGCGCACGAGATGACCTTTGCCGAGGCCCCCAATCGCCGGGTTGCAACTCATCTCGCCAATGGTTGATCGCTTGTGCGTCACGAGGGCCGTGCGCGCGCCAAAGCGTGCCGCAGCCGCAGCCGCTTCGCAGCCAGCGTGTCCGCCGCCGATTACAATCACATCAAATTGGTCTGGCATCGCCATCAATAAAGTACCTTGGAATAGGGGGTGTTCTGGCGGCTATATAACCGCGCGGGGCCTCAAACCCTAGGGGTCATTTGCCGATGCAAAACTCGGAGAACACTGCGCCGAGCACATCCTCGACGCCCACTACGCCGATAATTGACCCAAGCTGGCGGAGAGCCATGCGGATGTCTTCAGCCGCAAGTTCAGCCCCGACATCCTGTTCAAGTGCGTCACGGGCGGCCTCCAAACTGCTCAACCCTTGGGTCAGCCGCTCCCTGTGGCGCTGGCGTGTTATCACCGGCGCCTCAACTGAAGCCGCATATTGATCAACGAACCGGGCGATCGCTTGTTCCAGCGCATCAACGCCCGAACCATCCCTTGCCGAGATCACATGGTTAGCGCTGATGCCATCCGGCGCCGCACCGAGGTCGCTCTTGTTGACGACAACAAGATCCGTATCCAGACGGTAATCCGTAGACAGATGGTCTATGTCCGGCGACGACGCATCCAGCACAAACAGCCGCAAGTCTGCCTCACGCGCAGCCACTTCCGCCCGCCGCACGCCCTCGGCCTCAATCTCGTCTTCCGTCACACGCAGGCCAGCTGTATCGGCAATCCACACCACATGCCCGCCGAGCACGCGGCGCACTTCAATCACGTCGCGTGTCGTCCCGGCCTTGGCTGTCACGATAGCTGCTTCACGCCGCGCGAGACGATTGAGCAGGGTCGACTTGCCGGCGTTTGGCGCGCCGATAATGGCCACACGAAACCCGTCACGGATGCGCTCACCAATCCCGCGATCGCCAAGCGCCGTTTCAATCTCGCCAATCACGCGGCCAAGCTTTGCCAGGATCGGCGCCGTCGTATCCTGCGGCGCGTCGCCCTCATCCGGAAAATCAATCGCCACTTCGACCAGCGCCAGCACACCTGTCAGTTCAGCACGCCATTGGTCATAGGTCTGCGACAGGCCGCCGCCCAGCTGCCGTAACGCCTGCGCCTTTTGCGCAACTGTCTCGGCCTCGATGATATCCGCAACACCTTCAGCTTCGGTCAGGTCCAATTTGCCTGCCTCGAAGGCCCGGCGTGTATATTCGCCCGGCTCAGCCATGCGAACGCCCTCATGCGCGGTCAGTGTGTCCAGCGCATGCGCGATCACGGCCGCGCCACCATGCAGGTAAAGCTCAAGCGTGTCCTCGCCCGTATAGCTGCCAGGGCCCGGCATGAAGAGCGCGAGGCCCCGATCAATCAGGGCGCCGTCATTATCTGTCATGTCCGTCAGACTTGCATGCCGCGCCGCGGGCAGACCGCTAGCGAGATGGCGCTCGGCCAACGCGCGCACATGCGGCCCCGACAAGCGCAGGATCGCGATCGCAGCCGGCGGCGCACCCGAAGCGAGGGCGCAGATTGTGTCGCGCTCGCTCATGTGCGCTCCATCATGCCTAGTTCTTCATGGCCTCGAAGAACTCGTCGTTCGTCTTCGTCTGGCGCAGCTTGTCGATCAGGAAGTCGATCGCATCGTTCGTGCCCATCGGGCCGAGGATACGGCGCAGGATATAGATCTTGGACAGCTGGTCAGCTGGCGTGATCAGCTCTTCTTTCCGCGTGCCGGACTTCATGATGTCGATGGCAGGGAAGGTGCGCTTGTCGGCAATCTTCCGGTCGAGCACGACTTCCGAGTTACCCGTACCTTTGAATTCCTCGAAGATCACTTCGTCCATCCGGCTGCCCGTATCGATCAGCGCCGTTGCGACGATTGTGAGTGAGCCCCCGTTTTCCACGTTCCGCGCCGCACCGAAGAAGCGCTTCGGACGTTGCAGTGCATTCGCGTCCACACCGCCGGTCAGCACCTTGCCGGAGCTCGGCACGGTCGTGTTATAGGCGCGGCCAAGACGCGTAATGGAGTCCAGCAGGATAACAACGTCGCGCTTGTGTTCGACCAGGCGTTTCGCCTTCTCGATCACCATTTCGGCGACCTGCACGTGGCGTGTCGCTGGCTCATCGAACGTCGAGGCAACAACTTCGCCCTTCACCGTGCGGCGCATGTCGGTCACTTCTTCCGGGCGCTCGTCGATCAACAGCACGATCAGGTAGCATTCCGGATGGTTCTCTTCGATCGCGGCCGCAATATTCTGCAGCAGCACGGTCTTACCGGTCCGTGGCGGCGCAACAATCAGGGCGCGCTGGCCTTTACCAATCGGAGATACGATATCGATCACGCGGCCCGAGCGATCTTTCTTCGTGGGGTCGCGGCTTTCCATCTTCATCCGCTCTTCTGGATAAAGCGGCGTCAGGTTATCGAAGTGCACCTTCTGGCGGGCCTTTTCAGGCTCCTCGAAATTGATCTTCGACACGTCGGTCAGCGCAAAATAGCGCTCATTGTCCTGCGGCGCCGTGATCGGGCCCTCAACCGTGTCACCGGTCCGGATATTCGCCTTTTTCAGCACTTCCGGGCTGACATAAATGTCGTCCGGGCCGGGCAAATAGTTGGATTCCGGCGAGCGCAGAAAGCCGAAGCCATCCGTCAGCACTTCCAGAACGCCCTGGCCCGTGATTTCGACTTCGCTGTCGGCCAGCTCCTTGAGGATCGCGAACAGCATGTCCTGCGTACGCAGCGCCGAGGCGTTCTCGACTTCAAGTTCCTCGGCATAGGCGAGAAGTTCTTCAGGGGATTTTGCTTTGAGTTCGCGGAGGGTGACGCTGGTAACGTTATCGAGCATGGATGAGGCCAATTAAAGGTGGAATCCGGGTGTGATCTGGGTCGGACTGAAATGTGGGGGACCGGGCGAATAGGACATCGCGCTGCACAAGGACTGTGCGCCGGTTGCAGGACATATGGGCCTCGGACGCCCGTTTCGTCAAGTCTTCAATGCCTTATGGCCCTCAGAAGGGCTTCACGGCCACCAGGATGACAATCACGATCATCAGCAGGAACGGCACTTCGTTGAGCATGCGCAGCCGCTTGACCGGCACGCCATCCCCACCACGATCCACTTTCTTGCCGAGACCAATGAAATAGCCGTGCAGCCCTGAAAGGATCAGAACCAGCAGCAGTTTTACGTGCAGCCAGCCTTGCGAGAGCAGCGCAGGGTTCATCCATAGCATGGTGAGGCCGAACACCCAGACCAGGATCAGGCTGGGGTTCATGATGATCATCCGCAATTGCTGCGACGACTTCTTCATCGTCTCGAAAAGCGGCTCGCCGGGCGCGCTCGACAATTGGTGAATCTTGTAGCGCGGATAGACAAGCAGGCTCGCCATCAGCGAGACTACGAAAATGATGTGAAACGCCTTCACGTACAAATAGAGCATTGGGCGGTCTCCTACTCGGCCTGAACGGCCACGGCCTGGCCAGCGCGGCGCGCGACATCGGCATGCGGGCAGCCCGACGCGCCCGTCGGGCAAAGGCGGCTCCCGGCACACGACCGGATCGTATCGTTCATTTCAAGCGCAGCGATGGTTTCGCCCACCAGCGTCCGGATAAAGCCCGGATGCGTGCCCAGCGCTTCAACCCGCGTATAGCTCGCGGCGCCGTGCTGCTCGGCCAGCAATTTATATTCCTCACCGAGTTCGACCAGCGTTTCGATATGCTCCGAAACAAAGGCAATCGGCGCGATCAGAATGTTGCGCTTCTCTTTCGATGTGCGCTCGACTTCCAGATCGGTTGACGGCCCAATCCATTTCAGCGGCCCCACACGTGACTGGTAACAACCGACGACTTCCCAGTCCTGCGGCACGCGCGCTGAAATCATCGCGACCAGCGTTTCACATTGCCACTGATAGGGGTCGCCCGCCTCAACGATTTTTTCGGGCAAGCCATGCGCCGAGAGCAGCAGCGATACATTCTCCGGACGGCCAGCCTGATCAAATGCCGCCATGATCTGGTCCACATGCGCGGCGATGAAGCTCTCTTCAAACGGATAGCAACACACGGTCCGCGTCGGGCCGGGATAATGCTTCTTCCATTCCTTCAGCGAGGAACCCGTCGTTGTCGTGGAGAATTGCGGATAGAGCGGCAGCAGCACAACTTCATCAGCGCCCCAGTCTTTCACCTGGCGGGCAACATCCCGGGTGAAAGGATGCCAGTAGCGCATCGCAATGAAGGTTCTCACTTCATCGCCGGGCAATGACGCCGCGAGCTCAATCTGCAGGGCTTCGGCCTGTTTCTCGGTTTCCGGCAGCAGGGGCGAACCACCGCCAGCTCCCATCATCGCATAATTCTTCTTCGCAGAGGGCGCACGCGTCTTGGAAATGAAACGAGCCAGTGCCCAGCGGATCGGCAAGGGCGCCTGAATGATCGCCGGGTCATCGAACAGGTTACGCAGGAAGGGTTGCACAGAGTCGGGCCCATCAGGCCCACCCAAATTGAAAAGTACAACAGCAATCTTGCGACCCATGATCGGTCAGCCTTCCCGAATGATTTTCAGGACGCGCTCCACGTTCCCGATAGGTGTTTCCGGCCGGATACCATGGCCGAGGTTAAAGATATGGGGGCGCCCGGAATAAGCTTCCACAAGTTCGCGGACGCGTGCGTCCATACGCGAACCCCCTTCGATCAGCAGCAGCGGATCCAGATGGCCCTGCACAGGCATGCCAGCGACAATTTCAGCATTCACGAAAGACGGCACAGCGGCCGTATCGAGGCCGATCGCGGTCACACCTGTCTCGCGGGCATATTCCGGCAACATGGCGGCCGCTCCACGCGGGAAACCGATAATCGGCACGGTCACGCCCATCTCCCGCAGCCGCGTCACGAGTTTCTTCGTCGGCGCGATGATCACTTCGCGGAAAATATTGTTCGGCAGGCCTTCAGCCCAGCTGTCGAACAGCATCAGCGCATCGGCGCCCGCCTCCACCTGTTTCAGCAAATAATGGGCTGTCGCCTCAATCACATGGTCCATGACGGCGGCCAGCTCATCCGGTCTGCCATGCGCCCAGCGCCAGGCGAGCGACTTGTCCGTCTTGCCGCGGCCTTCGATGGCATAAAGGCTAACCGTCCAGGGGGAACCGGCAAAACCGATGAGGGCCGTTTCAGCCGACAACTCAGCTTTCACGCGCGACACCGTTTCATAGACAGGCGCCAAACGATCCGCCGCTTTCTTCGCAGGCACCTTGCCTAGGTCGGCAGCGGAATCGATCTGCTGCACCAGAGGGCCAACGCCCTTTTCGAACTCCACACCAAGGCCCATCGCGTCGAGGATCAGGAGGATATCGGCAAACAGGATCGCTGCGTCCATGCCGTAACGGCGAACAGGCTGAAGCGTCGCTTCTGTTGCCATGGAAGGTGTGTAGCAAAAATCGAGAAAGTCTTTGGCCCGTGATCTCAGCTCGAGATATTCGGGTAGGTGACGCCCGGCTTGCCGCATCATCCATACCGGAGGCACCTTGGCAGCTTCTCCGCCGAGAACCGATATCAGTTTTGGTGTGCTCGCTTGCCCCATGACTCTCAAATCTCTCATCTCTCAAAAGCCCGTCAGGGCGCTTATTATTACTACCCGGTGATATCAGGGGAGAAAGGCTACTCACAGGATTTGTCCAGCAAATTCCACATGGGAGTCACAGGGTGTCGCACCCCGTTAAGACTTGCTTAACCTTCAATGGCGGCGCTGGTTAATGACCCGTTAACACCCCTTCTGGAGTCACAGGATGGAACATAGGGGGATTCCCTGGGAGTCAGATTCCGCCGCATGTGGATGGATTGTGACTCCCGGTGTGAGGAATCATCTATGCACAGGAACTACACAGGTCTTGTGAAAACGCCCGGCCATCGGCAAGAGAGGAAGCCATGACCCCACCGCAGCGCCCCAGCATCTATTTCAACGTCCACCTTGTCTCAGACAGTACGGGCGAAACCCTCAATGCCGTTCAGCGGGCCGCCTGTGCGCAGTTCGAGAATGTACAGCCGCTCGAGCACAACTACTACCTCGTCCGCTCGGAACGCCAGCTGGAGCGCGTGATGCGCGAGATCGAGGCCGCGCCGGGCGTCGTCTGGTATACGATTTCCGATGAAGCCCTGCGGGCGCGGCTGGAAGCCTTCTGCCGCGAGCGCGGTGTCGCCACCCTGCCAGTTCTCGACGCGTCCATCGCCATGCTCGGTCGCCATCTGGGGATTGCAGCCAACCACAAGGTCGCCGGCCAGCACGCGCTCGATCAGGATTATTTCGACCGGATGGAAGCGATCAATTTCACGCTCGCCCATGATGATGGCCAGAATGTCGACGGGTTGATCGGTGCCGACGTGATCCTGCTCGGCGTCAGCCGCACATCCAAGACGCCAACCTGTGTCTATCTCGCCAACCGCAAAGTCCGCGCCGGTAACATTCCGCTCGTGCCCGGCGTTGCGCTGCCTGACTTCATGGAAAAGCTCGGCGAGAAAGGCCCGATGGTGGTCGGCCTTAAGATCAGCGCCGAACGCCTCGTCCAGATCCGCCGCCAGCGCCTGATCTCGCTCAACCAGGACGAACACACGATCTATGCCGACGAGGACGCCGTGCGCGATGAGGTCACACAGGCCAACCGCCTCTTCCAGCGCAATAAGTGGAAGACAATCGATGTCTCCCGCCGGTCTGTGGAAGAAACAGCTGCGGCCATCCTCAACCTCCTGAACGAACGGCGCGGCCAGATATGAGCCTCGCCATCACCCTTGCCTCGGGCAGCGCCAGCCGGCGGGCGCTGCTTGCCGGCGCTGGCGTTGAAGCTGCCAGTATCAAACCGAATGTCGACGAAGACTCAGCCAAGGCCGCCATGCGCGCCGAAGGCATGTCCGTCCGCGACCAGGCCATGCAGCTCGCCGAGCTGAAAGCGGTCAAAGTTTCCAACCGCACCGAAGGCCTCGTCATCGGCGGAGACCAGATGCTCTCGCTCGACCGCGAAGCCTTTGACAAGCCGGTCGATCTCGAAGGGGCCCGCGATCACCTGCGCAAGCTCTCCGGCAAATCGCACACGCTCGAAACCGCCATCGTCATCTGCGAAAACGGCACGCCCGTCTGGCGCCACCTTGCCCGCCCGAAACTCACCATGCGCCCGCTCAGCGAAGCTTTCATCAATGACTATGTCGACCGCGTCGGCGAACCGCTCCTCTCCACGGTCGGCGCCTACCAGCTCGAAGGCCTCGGCGCGCAGCTCTTCACGCAGATCGAAGGCGACTATTTCTCGATCCTCGGCCTGCCGCTCCTGCCGCTGCTCGACTACCTCCGCATCCGGGGAGCCCTCGCCACATGACACAGCTCTACGGCGTTATCGGCGACCCGATCTCTCATTCGCTATCGCCCCTCATCCACAATGCCTGGCTGCGCGAGCACGGCATCGACGCGACCTATGAAGCGATGCAGGTGCCTGACGGCGAACTGGAATCGGCGCTTGATACGCTCACCCGCCAGGGTGCCCGCGGCCTCAACATCACCCTGCCCCACAAGCACACGGCCCTCGCCCTCGCCGAAGAGGCAGGTGATCTCGCCCGCCGCATTGGCGCAGCCAACACATTGATCCGTACAGATGCAGGTGGCTGGCGCGCCGAGAACACAGATGCGCCCGGCTTCCTTCACACGCTCGATCAGGCCGGCATAGATATTGCCGGGAAGAACGTGCTCCTTCTCGGTGCCGGCGGTTCTGCCCGCGCCCTCGCCTTTGTCCTGACGGACATGCGCGCCAAACTGACAATCAGCAACCGGACCGTCTCACGCGCAGAAGCCATCGCCGCTGACCTGCTGGACACGCCCGAAGTCTGCTCACTCGAAGACGGCATGAATCGTCTGCCTACAGCTGAAATCGTCATCAATACGCTCAGTCTCGGCCATTCCGGCCAATCGCTTGAGCTGCCCCCCGGTCACGGTCGCACTTTCTACGATATCAGCTATGGCGCCGCCGCCAGCAAAACACTGTCTGCTGCTGCCGAGAAGGACTGGACCATCATGGATGGCCTCGGCATGCTTGTCGCCCAGGCGGCCTTCGCCTTCGAACACTGGTTCGGCATCGTGCCGGACATAGAGGCCGCCGAGCGCAAATGCCGCAAGGTGGTGGAGGCCACATCATGATAATCCTTGGGCTGACAGGTTCCATCGGCATGGGAAAATCCGCCACCGCCCAGCTCTTCCGCGATGAAGGCGTGCCCGTCTATGACGCCGATGCCGCCGTCCACGAACTTTACGGCAAGGGCGGCGCAGCCGTGGCGCCTGTCGAAGCCGCGTTTCCCGGCGTGGCCGTCGATGGCGCCATAGACCGCCTGCGCCTGCGCGAACGTGTGCTCAATGATGCCGAGGCCATGAAGCGCCTCGAATCCATCGTCCATCCGCTCGCCGGCAAGGCCCAGCATGATTTCCGCCAAGAGGCGCGAGAGGCCGGCGCGCCTTTCGTCGTCATCGACATTCCCCTCCTCTATGAGACAGGCGGCTGGCAGCTCTGCGACTATGTCGTGGTGGTCAGCGCCCCGGCGGAGGTCCAGCGCGAGCGCGTCCTCTCGCGGCCCGACATGACGGTCGAAACCTTTGAATCCATCCTCGCGCGTCAGGTGCCCGATGCAGAGAAACGCGCCCGCGCTGACTTTGTGATCTCCACGGGCCATGGTTTCGAGTTTGCGCGCGACCATGTCCGGGCCATAATCGGCCTGATGAATCGCAAGGAAGAGGAAGCCCGTTCATGACCCCGCTCATCCGCGAGATTGCCTTCGATACGGAAACCACCGGGCTCAACCCGAACGAAGGCGACCGGGTGATCGAAATGGGCGCCGTCGAGATGATCAACCACATCCCGACCGGCAAGACATTCCACACCCGCATCAATCCGCGCCGCGCCGTGTCCGAGGCGACCATCCGTATCACTGGCCTGACGGACGATCATCTCAAGGATGCGCCCTTCTTCGAGGAAGAACATGTCGTTGGCGCCTTTCTGGAATTTGTCGGCGATGCCACGCTCGTTGCCCACAATGCCGGCTTTGACCGTGGCTTCCTGAACATGGAACTTGCCCTCTGCGGGCGAGACCCCATCCCCGATGATCGCTGGCTCGATACGGCCGCCCTTGCGCGCAAGAAATATCCGGGCGCCCCGGCCAGCCTCGACGCGCTCTGCAAGCGTTTCGACATCTCGCTCGAAAGCCGCACGCTGCACGGCGCCCTGCTCGACAGCCAGCTGCTGGCCAGCGTCTATCTGGAACTGCTCGGCGGCCGCGCGCGCGCCTTCTCCTTCGATACGCCGGAAACCGAGCTGGCTGCCGGCGAACGCCGCACGGCCCGCCAGCGGCCACACAAGCTGCCATCTCTGCTGACAGAATCAGAGAAGGCCGCTCACGCGGCCTTCATCGAGACACTCGGTCCCGACTGTCTGTGGAAACAGGCCTGAGGCCTATTGCTGGGTCGGTGTTCCGGCGGTGTTGGCGCGGCGCACCTGTGCCTGGTACAGCGCCACGAAGTCGACCGGGTCGATCAGCAGCGGCGGGAAGCCACCTTCGCGCGTTATCTCTGCGATGATGCGGCGGGCAAACGGGAACAGAAGGCGTGGCGCTTCGATCAGCAGCATCGGCTCCAATTGGTCCTGCGCAACATTTTGCAGCTGGAAGAGGCCGGCATAGTCCAGTTCTGAAATGAACATGACCTTGCCGTCGGCCAGCGCCTTGGCGGAAAGCTTCAGCGAAACCTCGAAAAGGCCATTGCCGTCCGCATGGGGCGTCGCGCCCACATCGATGCCCAGATCGATATTCGGTTGCGACTGAACAGGCGCATGACCCGGGTTTTCGAAGGACAGGTCCTTCACATATTGACCCAGGACGCGCATCACGGGTGCCGCGGGCTTCTGGTCATTAGGGTCTTGCGGGGGATTGGGGTTTCCCGGTGCGCTCGTGTCTGTCATGATGTTTCCTCTACCTGGATCGCACCGCGCGCCTAGCATGCGGCCTCCAAAGGCGCAACGTTCACTGGCGTTTGTGGCCGCGCGTGCCTATCTAGGGGGAAGAGGCCGGATACTTGAAGGAATTCCATAAGACATGTTCGACCCAGTGATCGAGGTTTTAGTTTTGGCAGCCGTGGCGCTGATCGTCCTGTCGCGCCTGTACATGGCGCTCGGGCGTGGTGGCAATGACCGGCCTGTGCAGCGCCCAACCACTTCATCCACGCCCGCTGAAAGCAATGTCGCGGAGCTGGCCGAGCGTCGCGAGCGGCGTGTGATGGCAGAGCGCCCCATCTTCACAGGCCCGGCAGCTGGCGGTCTCGAAGACATCTACAATGCCGATAACAGCTTTACCGTCTCCAGTTTCCTGCAGGGTGCCAAGTCCGCCTATACGATGATCGTCGCGGCCTTTGCCAAGGGTGATCGCGCGGCGCTGCGGCCGATGCTGGACGATGATGTCTACGAAGCCTGGGACGAGGCCATCACGGCCCGCCAGACAAGCGGCGAGAAAACGTTCGAACTCCTCCGCGTTAGACGGGCTGAGATCGAAAGCGCTGAGCTGGATGGTGATATGGCCCGTATCGTGGTGCGCTATGAAGCCGAACTCGGCGATGGCGAGATCACCCGCACGGCCAAGGAACACTGGACCTTCATGCGCAATGTCCGCGGCACGGATCCGAACTGGATCCTCGATGACGTCGATACGGTCGCCTGAACGGCCGATCAGTATTTCCTGACAGTTTTGGATGACAGCTGCGCGCAAAGCGGGCCATAAAACGCCTATGCTTCGCACACTGGCTATTGCTTTCCTGTCGCTCGCGCTTGTCTCGTGCCAGAGCACGCAGGCGCCCCGATCCGTGCCATCACAGGCGGGGCCCGTCCTGTTGCCGCCCGTTGGCGTTGCATCCGGGGCCTATGGGGATCTACCCGGCTGGTCAGGTGTCAGGCTGATGGACAGCGTCCAGGCTTTCCAGCGCAGCTGCACCAAGCTGCAGGCGCGGCCCAGGAATGCCGGTCTCTCCGCAAAGGCCACATGGGCCGGTCAGGTCGGCGAATGGCTCCCGGCCTGCGCCGCCATGGCCCGTATCCGCGACGAAGCCAGCGCCCGCGCCGCCTATCAGAGCCTTTTCACGCCCATCGAGGCGCTCTCGCCCGATGGCAACAGCCGCTTCACCGGCTATTTCGAGCCGACCTATGAAGCGCGCCGCACACCTGTGCCGCCCTTCACAGAGCCAGTCCCCGCCATGCCGGCAGACCTCATTCCGAACGGCGCGTCGCCGCTACAGCGTCTGCCGGATGGCCGCACCCGCCCTTATCCCTCGCGTGAGGAAATCAGCCGCGCAGGCGTCGCACCGATTGCCTATGCGCATCCATCAGATGTCTTCTTCCTGCAGATTCAGGGTTCCGGCCGGCTGACCTTCCCGGATGGGTCCACAACGCGGGCTGTCTACGCCGCGCATAATGGGCACAGGTTCAAGTCGACCGCCAACTGGCTCATGGAAACCGGCCGTATCACACGGGGTGAGGCCAGCATGCAGGGCATCCGTGCCTGGATGGACCGCGCCGGCCCTGCCGAGGCGCGCCTCGCGATGAACCAGAACCCGCGCTATGTCTTCTTCCGCGCCGAGCCTGAAGGCGACCCCACGCTCGGACCCGTAGGTGCCCAGGGCGTGCCACTCACGCCGCTCGCCTCAATGGCGGTGGACACCGACATCCAGCCGCTCGGCATGCCCATGTTCGTCGAGACCAGCGCGCCCGGTCTGGGCGGGCATTGGTCAGGCCTCCTCATCTCGCAAGACACGGGCGGCGCCATCAAGGGGGCTGTGCGCGGTGACCTCTATTTCGGTACGGGGACCGATGCCGGTTCGCGCGCCGGCACCATGAACGCGCCGGGCCGCCTTTGGGTCCTCCTGCCTCGGGCGGTGGCTGACAGGCTCCTGCGCAACATGATGGTGTCTGAAGCCCCGGGTCTTGGCGATCCGCCCGCAGCGCCCTAGACGGGCCTCATGTCGAAGCGCCCCCTGACCCCTGAAGAAGCCAAGGCCTGGTCGCGCGTCGCGAAATCCATCAAACCCATCGGCCCGGCGCCCGAAGACTTCGGCGCGCTGATTTCGGCCCTCGAAGCGGGCGAACCGGACCAGAAAGCCCCCGCGAATGGTCCGGGAATACCCACCCGGCGCCCCGCAACGCCCCGTGAAGTACCCGCGAACGGTCCGGGAATACCCGTCGGTGGTCCGGCAAATCGCGGCAAGGAAAAGCGCGTGAAGCGGGGCAAACTCGTCGTTTCAGCGACGTTCGACCTGCACGGACATACACAAGCCACAGCAGCCCGTGCCCTGCCCGGCTTCCTGTCAAATGCCCAGGCAGACGGGTCGCGTTGTGTATTGGTTATTACAGGTAAGGGTCGATTGGGCGAAGGCGTGCTGAAGCGCAATTTCCTCGCCTGGCTCGACACGGATCATGCCCGCACGCTCGTGTCAGGCTATGCCGAAGCGCACCAGCGCCATGGCGGCGCCGGTGCGTTCTATGTGTTTCTTCGTAAACTGCAGTCCTGACTGCAGATCCGACTAGCTGAAGTCGCGGAAGACGTCGGCCGCAGACACGTCCTTCTTCTGACGATCCTCTTCCTTCTCCGCTTCGTATGCAGCCGCATCGTCTTGCGTCGGCACAAGGCCCGGACCTTCCGTATTGAGGCTCTTTTCAGCTTCAATACGGCGGCGCTTATCCGCCGATTTCGCGATCACTTCATCCAGTTCGATCTGGGTGCAAAGGCCCAGCGTCACAGGGTCAACCGGACGGATGTTCTGCGAATTCCAGTGCGACTTGTCCCGCACATTGTTGATCGTCGACTTGGTCGTGCCGATCGTCTTGGAAATCTGCGCGTCCGACACTTCCGGGTGGTTACGGATGAACCACGCCACGGCGTCCGGCTTGTCCTGACGGCGAATGACCGGCGTGTAGCGGCTGCCCTTGCGCGGCGGCTGCGGGATGTGCGCGATCTTGGATGCGGCAACTTTCAGAACATAATCAGGGTTCTCTTCGCCGCGCGCGATTTCCTCGCGCGACAGGATACCGCCAGCGATCGGGTCAACGCCGCGCATGTTCTCGGCGACGTCCCCATCGGCGATGCCTTTGACCTCAAGGTGGTGCAGGCCAGAGAAAGCTGCGATTTGCGTGAAGGTCAGGGTCGTATTGTCCAGCAGCCAGACGGCTGTCGCCTTGGGCATCAGAATCTCGGACATGGGATGTCTCCTTGGAGCACGTTGGGGCCTGAAATGCAGCCGCCCGACACATCGTGCCGGGCGGTCAAGGTTTCAGGCAAGCTTGGAACCTGAAAACATTATAGATCATGCGATGCTGAATGAAAAGGCATACGTCTCAGAGGGTGAGAATGATCTTGCCCGAATGAGCGCCTTTCCCCATGTAGGCCTGCGCCGCCTCGGCCTCCGACATGGCGAACGTCTTGTCCAGAACGGGCTTGATACGGCCAGACACGACATGCGGCCAGAAGTCCTTTTCCACCGCGTCGCGGATGCGCTGCTTCTCCGGCACGGGCCGCGCCCGCAGCGTGGTCGCAGCCAGCGTCAGCCGCTTCATCAGCACGGGCGCGAAGTTGACCTCCGCCGTAAAACCATTCTGGTAGGCGATATTGACGATGCGGCCGTCCACTTTCGCCGCGCCGATATTTTTCTGAACGTAATCACCGCCGACCATGTCGAGCGTGACGTCCACGCCGCCCGCCTCGCGCACGACAGCCTCAAAGTCCTCGGTCTTGTAATTGATCGCCCGATCAGCGCCCAGTTCTGCAGCAAGTGCGCATTTCTCGTCGCTACCGGCCGTGGCGAAAATCTTTCCCGCGCCTGCAACACGCGCCATCTGGATCGCCATGACGCCAATCCCGCTGGTGCCGCCATGGCAGAGGAAATCCTCGCCAGTCTTAAGACCGACCCGATCAAACACATTGGCCCATGCGGTGAAGAGGGCTTCCGGGAAACAGGCAGCATGTGCCATGTCCATGCCTTCAGGAATGGGCAGGAGCGAGCCCTGGTCTACGGCTGCGCGCTCAGCATAGCCACCGCCAGCCAGCAGGCCGCAAACAGCGTCGCCGACCTTCCAGCGCGTCACGCCTTCGCCCAGGGCCTCGATATGGCCAGCGATTTCGAGGCCCATGATGTTGGACGCACCCGGCGGCGGCGGATAGGCGCCCTTGCGCTGGATCAGGTCTGCGCGGTTGAGACCGGCGGCGGCGACCTTCACGAGGACTTCACCCTGTTTCAGCGTGGGCACTTCGACGTCACCAAGACGGAGCGGCGCGCCATCCTCCACGATTACGGCTTTCATCATCTCGGTCATGGCGTCGTTCCTTCATGAAAATGGCGGTCAGGGAGTCGCTTCTAGCCCGCCTTTCTGTTTTTATGAAAGCCTACCGGCGTATGCAGAGAAGGAGAGGCCCCGTGTTTGAAGAAGAACCGATCCTGACAAATCGCGGCCAGACACTGGATCAGATGTCGATCGACGAGCTGCACGCACGTATCAGCACCTTGCGCGACCAGATCGCGGCATGCGAGGCTGAAATCGCAAAGAAAGAGGCCCAGAAATCTGCGGCCGACGCCCTGTTTGGCGGAAAGAGTTAAGGCCTCGGAAACGGGTTATGACTTAAGTATCGAGATTGCATTTTGTGTTCTGAGGTCTTGAAGATGGCGGCAAACGGGTCACCCGAAAACGGCTCCGACAGCCTCAACTCTTTCACCGGCGGTAAACTTTTCGACACTGTGTTCGCGAAGGGCATGGCGCTGGTTGAGGAAACAGCTTCCTATCTCGACGGCCCCGGCCGTGATCACGCCCGCACATTGCCGCGAGAGGCAGGACTGACCTATTCCGCATGGAGCATGGAGCTGACAACGCGCCTGATGCAGGCTGCAAGCTGGCTAGTGATGCAAAAAGCCGTGCGCGATGGCGAAATGCGGCGCGAGGATGCTTCGGCACGCAAGTATCGCGTCAACCGGGATGATCCGCCGCTTGATGCCGATGCGCAGCGCGACAAGGGCCTGCCGCACCGCTTCCTGGAACTCGTCGCACGTTCGGAAGCCCTGTTCGAGCAGATCTGCCGTCTCGATCAGGCGCTCTACAATGCGCCAATGCCCGGCCAGGCCAAGAATGTCGTTTCAGACCAGATTGCACAGCTCCAAAGGGCGGCCGAAACCGGCGCTTTCGATCCCTTGATGGTCTGGCACCGCGCCAAGTAGCGGTCAGGCAGCTGTCGGTGGCGGGGGCAGCAGGGCTGATGAGCGGCTGAATCTGGCCGATTTGATGCGCAGCCGCATGGGCCTGCGATACAGCACATTCAGGGGCGTCCCGCGGACCAGTCTATGGAACGCGAGCGACAGGGCCACGGCCACCAAAGCCGTCGCCAGAACTGTCAGACCTGTGTTGTCAATCTCGCCTTTCGCAATCAGGCCGCGCTGCAGCAACGTGACGGGTATGGCGCATGTCAGATAGATAATCAGGCAATGCCGCCCGGCATATCCAATGATGGACAACCATTTGACATGTGACAGCATCAGGCCAAACGCAATCATCGCTCCGGAGCCGGCAAAGCCCAGAGCCAGGCTGATCAGCGGCAGGCCCGCGACGTGGAGGCCGACGAAGGCCGCGTTGGCGACCACCCATCCGATAAGGACACGCCATGTTTGCGCAGTATGCCCGGCGACGCGTTCAGCCATTTCAAAGATGACCGGTGCAGCGACGAAACCGGCAAAGAAGAAGACATACCAGCGGCCGAATTCGTTGAGGACAAGCGATCCAGTGTCTATCCAGCCTGTCGCAAAGCCCATCTGTAAAAAGGCCGCCACAGCGAAGACTTTGCGCGCAGGCATGCGTCTTAGAAGCCAGGTCGCGCCGTGAAAAACGGTCAGCATGTAGACAAGGAGCAGGCTATCGCGCGGCTCGACCAGTGCACTTAGCAGGTTGCCCAGAAAGATGTGCGGTGCGGTGAGCACCAGTTCGCTGTTCAGCACCGCATCCTGCAAGACAAGCCAGACAATGTAGAAATAGGCGAAGTGAAGGATCTTGCGGTCAATATAGTGCCGTGAAGGCCCGAAGAGCGTCCTGTTGAGAAAGAGCGCCGCAAGGAAGAAAAATGCCGGCATCAGGAAGGGTTGCGCCCAGCGCATCACCAGGTCCATCCAGCCAGTATGCAGGCCCGACGCGCTGAACGCCTGTGTCGTAAACAGGGCGACGATGAGAATGATGCACGCGCCTTTTGCGTGATCGACCCAATTTACACGTCCTAGTGGCATTTCCTGCACTCCCCGTCGTTTTTGGGGATAGCCGTGCAAGATTCATGCAGACTCGCGGCGCGATTGGCTCAGAAGGTGGCGTAGACCCTGAGGAAATTACCCGCCTGTTCGGCACAAAAGCCTTCGCGGACAGGCGCCCTCATGATCATCAGGCGGTGCCAAAGCGGGCCGAGCAGAAGTTCCAGCACTTCATCAAGGTCAAAATCGCGGCGGATCACCTTCTTGCCAGCGAGTTCAGCGAGCAGCATGCGCAACGGTTGGCGGATGTCGCGGCCTATCCAGGCACGCCAGACTTCACCGGCCTCCTTGTCGTCGACGGCGGCGAGCAGTGCCACGCGCAAGACGGCATGTCCCTGCCCGGTGCGTGCCGTCGCCTCCAGCGGCACGATCAGCGCCGTGACACGCTCCTGCGGGTCGCGGCCGCCATCCGGGCTGTCAGGGATCAGTGCCAGCGCGGCATCGACACACATGGCGCCAATCGAAGGCCACCAGCGGTAGATTGTCTGTTTTGAAGCGCTTGCCCGTTTGGCAACGCTGTCCACGCTGAAGCCGCGCCAACCCGTTTCGGCCATTTCAACACGTGTGGCCTCAAGGATCGCGGCTTTCGATTCTTCGCTGCGCGTCGGGCCCTTGCGGGAGGTCTTGGAGCCGTCGGTCGTAGTCGCCATTGAAGTCTCCTGGAAAGGCGAGGAATGGTGATGGGTCTCATGATGCCTATTTTGTTATTATAGACATATCGCTAACAATTTGTCCCAATTCCGCTTGCTGATTGCTCAATATCGATTACGCAAGCCGCGCAGACACAGGAATAAGTCAGATGAAATCGATTGATGACCTGATTTCAGGCTACAGGCGGTTCCGCGCAGGTGATTATGCCCAACAGGCAAATCTCTATCGTGAGCTCGGCCAGGGGCAGGATCCGAATATCATGCTGATCGCCTGCGCTGACAGTCGCGCAGAGCCGTCAGATATCTTCAATGCCGCGCCGGGCCAGTTGTTTGTTGTCCGTAACGTCGCCAATCTTGTGCCTCCCTATCAGCCTGATGGCGGTCTTCACGGTGTCAGTGCGGCGCTGGAATATGCGGTGAATGTGCTGAAGGTTGAGCATATCGTCGTTATGGGCCACGGCGGCTGTGGCGGCATTGCGGCATCATTGGATGGTGCGGGCAATCCGGCCATCGGCGAATTCGTGACGCCGTGGGTCCGTCTTCTCGAAAAGGCCCGTGAGCGGGTTGTCGAGAGTGGCTCGGTGAACCCCCAGTTTGCCCTGGAGCTCGAAGGTGTCGAGGTCTCGATTGCCAACCTTATGACCTTCCCGTTCGTTGCAAAGGCTGTGGAGGCGGGAGAGCTTTCGCTTCACGGCGCGTGGTTTGCCATCGTTCATGGCGAGCTGCACTGGCGCAATGCAAAAACGGGTCGTTTTGAAGTAATTTCTGCTACTTAGCCGTTGTCAGGAAAGCGGCGAAGCCGGCTGAAGCGAGCATCGCAGCAGCGGCCGCGCGGTTGAACCAGAGCGCAAAAGCCGGGTTCTGGCATCGGCGGCCCAGGCATAGACTGTGAGCCCCAGCATTTCTGTCGCCGTTACAGTGGCCATGATAATCGCTGCCTGCATGAAGACCGGGTGATCGGCATCGAAATAGCTGGGTAGCAGCAGGCCAAAGAACACAAGCGCGTTGGGATTGAGCAATTGCAGGCCGATGCCCCGGCCAAAGAGGCTCGCTTTCGGTGGGGCTTGCGCGGCGCTGGCGCGTGGCTGGGTTGGATCACCCGTCGCCATGGTCCAGGCAAGCCAGGCGATGAATACCAGTCCGGCAAGTTTCAGCGCCAAGAGAATGGTGGGAGCACTCGCGGCAAAAGTCGCAAGGCCCGTCGCCGCAAGCGTGATCCAGACAAGATTGGTAGTGGATATACCGACGGCGGGAATAAGCGCCGTCACTGCGCCGTAGCGCAGGGACGTACTCATCACCATCATCACAGCGGGGCCGGGCGTCAGGCCGCCTGCAAAGAACAAGGCCAGCAGTGCAAGCCAGACGGTTAAGTCCATGAATGCGACCGCCGTCTGGCTTTAGCTTTTTTTACCGCGCTCTACGGCGAGCGAAATCAGCTCGCGCGCTTTTTCGATGCCATACCAGCCTTCGATGCGCGTCCACTTACCTTTTTCGAGATCCTTGTAGTGCTCGAAGAAGTGCGCCGTCTTGTCGATCAGCGTTTGTGGCAGGTCGTGATAGGTGGCGATCTTGTCGTAATAGGAGGTCAGCTTGTTGTGCGGCACGGCGAGGATTTTCTCATCGGGGCCCTTGTCATCAGTCATCATCAGGACGCCGACAGGGCGTGCGCGCACGACACTACCCGGAACCAGCGGGCGATTGCCAACAACCATCACGTCAATCGGATCGCCATCAAGGCTCAGCGTATGGGGCACGAAGCCGTAATTACAGGGGTAGCGCATCTCGGTGTAGAGATAGCGGTCGACGAACATGGCGCCGGAGGCCTTGTCGATCTCGTACTTGATCGGATCGCCGCCCAGCGGCACTTCGATCAGGACGTTCAGGTCATCAGGTGGGTTCTGGCCGGTTGTGATCTTGGAAAGGTCCATGGGACGAAGCTCGCTTGTCTGATCAGGGAGGAATTGATTTTGCTGGCGAGCCGGATGGCCTGTCGCAGCGCTCAGGTCAAGAGTTCGCAGTGTCCCAGAGGGTTAACCGTGCATTCACGACACCGGCCAGGGCTGAGAATCGAATATGGCCATTTCGATCGTCCCGGACGCTAACTGGCGCACGTTTTCCACAAAGTCCCGGCTGGCCGGAACGGCGAAATGGGTCTTCAACGCAGCGGCATCCAGCCAATATTCAAGAAAAACAAGGCGATTTGGGTTTTCGCAATCCACATGGACATTATGCGCCATGCAGCCTGGCTCAGTGCGAGAGCGCTTAACGTGCTCAAGTGACAAGGCGAGGATGGCATCATGGTTGTCTGGTGTCGTCGTGACGCCGCCTGTGACAATGATCATCTGAAATATCCAGTGTTTGCGGGGCTAATCCCGTTTGACGGCATAGTTGAAACTGATGGAAATCCGGGGAATGTCGCTCCGGTTTGGCATCACTTCGTGGCGCAGCCAGCTTTCCCAGAACATGGCGTGTCCCTGGGTGGGAGTTACGTAGACGAATCGGCGGGCGGCTTCCGGGGCGTCGTCTTCGGGCTGCGGGGCGGCCATCATGAAGGCGAGACGGGGGTCTTCGAATTTGAGCTGTCCGGCCCCTTCCGGAATGGAGACATAATAGGTGCCGGAGATGACGCTGCCAGGGTGGATATGGCCGGAATGGCTGCCGCTTTCGCCGAGGATATTGACCCATAGTCCGTTCAGCTCAAGTGTCTGATCCTGCATATCCCAGTGCAGATCACGGGCATAAGCCTCTGCTTCTGAATCGAGGAATGCCTTGAGTTCTGCGATCTCCGGAAAGCGCTCCGGCAGGTCATCGAGCGAGGCATAGGATGTGTAACCGTCATAGCCTTCGCTGTCGCACCAGTCATTGCCGGCCTCGTCCTCATCTTCGAGCAGCCAGCACACTTTCTCGAGGGACGCCCGCAGCGGATCATCCCCGATTGCGGCATGGCGGATGAGGGTCGGGAAGAGCGTCTGCAGGGGCATTGAAGGGTATTCTAGGGTCGTTGCGTGGGCTTCACGGGTTATTCGGGGTGCGCCGCATGGGACTTCGCGGACCGTTCCCGGTCCGCGAAGCGTGTCTTCCTATTCCGGTTTGACGAATTTGAGCGTCATCCGGTCGCTCTCGCCGATATCGGCATAAAGCGTTGGGTCAAAGCCTTCCGGTGTATTGCCATCGGAATCGGTCGTTGTGCTGACCGGAGGCAGCGTCCAGACGCCAAAGGGGTGGTCTGTCGTATCAGCCGGGTTGGCGTTGATTTCGCTCGAGCCGACAAATTCGAAGCCCGCCGCAATGGCGCGCGCCTTGATGAAGTCTTCGTGCACATAGCCGGTCGAGCCGGTCGGATCCTGCGTCGCGGTGGACGGCAGGCGGTGCTCGACGACGCCGAGTACGCCGCCCGGTTTCAGGGCTGCAAAGGCATCGGTGAAGAACTTCTCGGTATAACCGCCCGACATCCAGTTATGCACATTGCGGAAGGTCAGCACGGCATCAGCCGTACCGGCTTCGGTCAGCGGGCCGCTGACGCCGGAAAAGACGCTGTATTCAATCGTGCCGTAATGCGGATCGGTATAATTGGATTTGAACTCGGCGAGACGGTCAATCGTGCGTTGCTTGCGCTCCTCGTCCGGTGCTGCAGCCGGATCGAAGCCTGCTGCGACGAGCTTGCCGCCACCGGCCGCGAGATAGGGCGCGAGGATATTGGTGTACCAGCCACCGCCGGGCCAGATTTCGACCACGGTGTCAGTTGGTTCAACGTCGAAGAATTCGAGAGTTTCGACAGGGTGACGCCAAACGTCGCGCGCCTTTTCAGCGTCGGACCGGCCTGCATCATTGACCGCTTCCTGGAGCGGGCTGAGCGCAGCGACTTCGGGGGCCTCGGCCGGCGGTGTTTCGACGGGGGCCGGTGTCTCCGGTTGCCCACACGCAGCGAGCAAGCCAAACGCGGCACCCGCCAACAGGAAATTCTTCATCGCCTTCTCCTTCATTGACATCTTGAACACCCCCTTACGCTACCCAAATACTAATTGTCACGGTGCCGCAATGCGGGCCGGGACCGGGAAATGTGCCAGCGCCGATGACGGGCTGGGTGTTCACATGGCCCGAGACGAACCGAGGGCCTGTTTGCTGCAGGTCCCTCACAGTTGCTTCAGACTAGAGGACTGTTTCCATGAGCAATATCGATTTGACCCCCCTTTACCGCACGATGGTTGGCTTTGACCGCATGGCCACGATGATCGACACCGCATCGCGTCTCGACGGTACACAGGGCTATCCCCCTTATAATATTGAGCGTTCAGGCGAGAATGCCTTCGCCATCGAAATTGCCGTTGCCGGATTTACCGAGGCGGATCTCGACATCGAGACCAAGGAAGGCCAGCTGACGGTCGCCGGCAAGAAAGGCGAAAACGAGGATGGCGACGGACGCGAATTCCTGCATCGCGGCATTGCGCAGCGCAGTTTCATTCGTCGCTTCCAACTCGCCGATCACGTGATCGTGACCGGCGCCGCGCTCCACCATGGTGTCCTTCGCATCGATCTGGTGCGCGAGCTTCCTGAAGAAAAGAAGCCCCGCAAGATTTCGATTGGCACGGACGAAGCCCGGTCTGAGCCGAAGCTGATCAGCAAAAAAGCGGCAGGCAGCGCCGCCTGATTCTGCAGCTTTCATGAAATGAAGAGCGGCGCGTCCCACGGGGCGCGCCGTTTTTTATGCCTTGGCAAGGTGTTTGCGCGCACCCGTCCGCTCAAGGAATTTATTGAGGCTCTCATCCCCGGCGGTGGTCGACACAGCCGCGCGCAGGGATTTGAAGGAACGCGCCGCATAACGCTGCGTGCCCTGTTCAAAAGCGCCGTCTGTGAGCGTGACGGAAAAGCGCTTGCGATTGCGCGACGCGCTGGCCGCGTTGGCACTTGCCCATGGCAGGTAAGTGACGCTGAGTTCGCTCTCGAAAAGCGGGGCGAGCGTTTCTTCCAGTGCGCCGAGATCTGCGAACGGACCGCCTGCCTGTGGGGCTTCCATAAAGGCGCACCAAGCGGCCACGAAGGGCGCGCGATCGCGGAGCCAGTTACCAGGCGTCGGGTCCAGCAACATCTGCTGGAATTGTGCAGCAAGGGCAAAGTCTGCCACGGAGGGACGCGTGCCGAAGAGGCAGAGATGATTCGTCAGATGGTCATTCAAGCAAAGGGCAAAGCGGCGCCAGGAGGCGTCGAGGGTTGCGGTATTGTCTGCCTCGGCGCCGACCAGTGAAAGCCGCGCGGTCATGCGCTCGACAATCTGCTTCTGCGGCGCCTTGCGGGCGCGCGGCGGCTTGCCGTCATAGAGCTGGGCGAGGACGCGCAAGGCGGCGGCCTCGCGGTCTGGCGACTGGCCCCAGCGCTGTTGGAACATGCATTTGTTCAGCCATTCGTCGGCAAAATCCTCAAGGATCAGCGCGAGCATTGCGCAGGCTGGTTCATCAGGAACCGAAGAGGGCTCTGGATGGTCAGCCTCGATCGCTGCCAGCATGGCTGTTGAATCCTGGCTGACGGGCCGTGTCGGTGAAACGAGGAGGGGAACGGTCGCGATGGTCTGCGCATTCGCCTGGAAATCGGCCTCATTGCTGCGCGAACGCGTGACCCATTCGAAGGGTAATTCCTTGTAGGTGAGGAAGGCTTTCACCTTGAGCGAGTATGGAGACGTGTCTGCGCCAAACAGACGATAATTGGTCATAACGCTACCCTTCAAGTCTGGCCCCTCTCTAGGGACTTCACCCCGAACTGCCAAGCAGCGTTTGCCGCCTGCGCCGATAATGGGTATGCGCTCCATCAAATGCTGGGGTGGCAGGAAATAAAGGACGAATGAAATGCGTGTAATGCATGTCATGGCAGGCGCGGCAGAAGGCGGCGCGGAAAACATCATGCTGGAATCGGTGCTGGCACTTGCCGAGACCAATCTTGCGCAGCACGTCGTGACGCGGCCTGACAATGCGTTCCGGATTCAGAAATTTCGCGAGGCTGGCATCGGCGTCGATGTGGCCGCGTTCAACAATAGCTGGCCCTTCCCGACGCAGCGCGTGATCGCGGACGCCATCAAGCAATTCGAGCCGGACGTAATCGAATACTGGATGGGCCGGGCCGGACAGTTTGCGCCAAAACAATACCGCACACGGTCCATCGGCTGGTATGGCGGCTATTACAAGCTGGCGCGTTTCAAGAATTGCGAATGGCATGTCGGCCTGACGATCGACCTGCTGCGCCATATCCGCGAACAAGGCGTCAGCGATGAGCGCTCGGCCATCGTGCATACATATGCCGATTTTACCGGCGCAGACCCGGCGAGCCGCAAGGCGCTGAACACGCCAGAGGATGCACCGGTCGCGCTCGCACTGGCGCGCCTGCACGAAAAGAAGGGCCTTGATACGCTGCTCGATGCGACGGCGAAGATTGACGGGCTCTATGTCTGGATCGCGGGCGAAGGCCCGCTCGAACAGGAACTGAAGGCGCATTGCACGCGGCTTGGCCTTGATGACCGCGTGCGCTTCCTTGGCTGGCGCAATGATCGCGGCGCGCTGCTGGCGGCCTGCGATGTTGTCGCCTTCCCGTCGCGCTATGAACCCTTCGGCACCGTGACGGTGGATGCCTGGGCGGGGTCACGCCCGCTGGTCGCCGCGGATGCGGTTGGTCCGGCGGCCTATGTGAAGGACGGCGTCAATGGCCTGCTCATTCCGAAGAATGATGTTGATGCCCTGGCTGACGCCTTGCGCAAGGTTGTGACGGACAAGGATCTGGCGGCGAAGCTGGTGGCTGGCGGCCGCGCCTCCTATGAGGCGCAGTTTACCAAGGCTGTCTTCCAGCGGGATTCAATTGCGCTCTATGAAAAGATCGCTGCCCATGCAGGGCCGTTCGCGGGCTAGGCCTTGGCGGCATGGACCGTCTGGAAGAAGCCCCGGTAGAGACGCGCTGCAACGCGCTCGCCGAGGCCGATCTCGACGCGGGTGCCGGCCTGGCGGAGGGCAGTGATTCCGCCTTCAGCCAGCGGATGGGGATCGCTAATCGCGCAGACCACGCGGGCCACGCCGGCGTCTTTCAGCCTGGTGGAGCAGGACGGGGTGCCGCTTGAGCGCTCGCGGCAGGGTTCCAGCGTGACATAAGCCGTGCCGCCGAGGGCGCGCGGGCCGGCTTCGTCGAGGGCAATCTCTTCGGCATGGGGGCGTCCGCCCAATCCGGTGACGCCGTCGCCAATGATGTGGCCGTCGGCGTCAAGGATCACGCAGCCCACCGAGGGGTTTGGTCCGGTCAGGCCCTGATTGAGGCGCGCAAGGCCGAGGGCCCGGCCCATCATGCGCCGGTCGCGGCGTTTGCTCATGGCAGCTCGGGCAGCGGCGTGGCGCGCGCAGGATCCAGATAGCGAACCGAAACAGGTTTCAGATTGGCGTCCAGATCGATCAGGAGCGGATTGCCGGTCGGAATCTCGATCCCGGTAATGGACTCATCGGGCACGTTGAAGAGGTGTTTCACGAGGGCACGCAGCGAATTGCCATGGGCGGCGATCACCGTGTCTGTTCCGGCGCTCAGGACAGGCGCGATTTCGCTGGTCCAATAGGGCAGCACGCGCTCAAGCGTGGACTTCAGGCTTTCCGTGGCCGGGACATCAATGCCCTTGTAGCGCGGGTCTTTCGCCGGATTGTACTGGCTGTCTTCGTCGATGGGGGGCGGTGGCACATCATAGGAGCGGCGCCATACGTGCACTTGTTCGTCGCCGTGCTTGGCGGCGGTTTCGGCCTTGTCGAGACCTGTCAGTCCGCCGTAATGGCGCTCGTTGAGCTGCCAGTTCTTCTCGACCGGTACCCAGACGCGGCCCATTTCAGTGAGCGCCATCCAGAGCGTGCGGATGGCGCGGGTCTGGACGCTGGTGAAAGCTGCGCGGAAGTCGGCATCGACGCCCTTGAGCAGCGTGCCGGAATGGCGGGCCTCGGCCTCGCCTTTTTCGGTGAGGTCTGCATCCCACCAGCCGGTGAAGCGGTTCTCAAGGTTCCAGGCGGATTGTCCGTGGCGGACAAGGGCGAGTTTGGTCATCGGTCGGCTTTCCTCAAAACGGCATCACTTCAGGCGACTGGCGCCCTTTTCGGGGTAAAACATCAAAGATTCAAGCTTTCATGACCCGGATGAGCTCGGCGAAGGCAAGAACGACGTGGTAGGTCGTGGAGGCGGGCATGAATGTCGAGAGGATGTCGCCCTCGGCGCCATAGTGATCGATCCAGCCGCCATCGGGCGTCAGGAATTCGTCCATGATGACGTCAAAACTGGTGCAGGCGGCTGCGGCGTGACGCTCGTCCCCGGTGGATTCCAGCATGCTGAGATGCGCCTTTAGGGCCTCGGTCTGGGACCATGTGCGACGGGAGCCATCGAAAGGCTGGCCCTCGCGGGTTACTTCCACGCAGGCCCTTCCATCATCATCAAGCGTGGCACAGGCAAAGTCGTAGAGCGTGGCTGCCGCCGGAAGGACCGGCGTATCGGTCGCCGCCGCATAGGCATGGAGCAGCCAGACCCATTCGAACTGGTGGCCCGGCTCGACAATATCGGCGTCGCGGCCTTCTGGCGTGGACCAGTCCGGCGCAAAGCGTTCGCCCAGTAAGCCGCCCGGCCCTGCCGTGAAGCGCGTTTCGAAAAGGGCGATCAGTTCGGCAGCGCGGGCGAGATGATCGCCGTCAGGATCGACCTTGTGAAGGGAAAGACAGGCCTCCAGCAGGTGCATGTGCGGGTTTTGCTCGCGGATGCCGGGGCGGGGCAGGATTTCGGCATATCCGCCATTCAGGCGGTCACGCATCTGCCGGTCGACGGCATCGAGCAGGGCGCCGGCACTCGCGCGGGTTTCGCCCGTGCCGCCAAGCGCATCGGCGGATTCGGCGATGGCAAAGAGTGTGAAGGCAATGTCATAGAGATCGGGCGTTTCATCCAGAAGGCCGCTGCCATCAGGCTGGAGCGTGCGGCCGACAAGGCCGTCATCGCGGCGGGCGAGGCCCGTCAGGATACCGAGGCCGAGCTCAACCCGGTCGCATGACACGTCCGGGCGCCAACCGAGCCGCAGGGCTTCTGCGAAGACATAGGTCTGCCGGGCCTGGACGCGGACACGGTTCTCACGGGCATCGGTGATATTATGGTCAAGCTCAAGCCCCTCGCGGAACAGGCCGTAACTGTTCACGCCACGCTCGGCCCAGAGAGGAAAACAGGCATCCGCAAGCCATGTGCGGGCTTCCTTGGCCCGACGCTTCAAGGCTGACCTGGACATTGGGACGGGTCCTCGAAATGCATGTGAAGCCGAGCATACGGCTCGCCAAACCGATTGCGCACCTGCTATCAGCAGATGCTATGATTGGCCAGCGCCCTTGCGCGCATTGCCGGTAGCAAAGGACGCTTCGCATGCGAGACAGGTTATTCTTCCCGGCTGCGCTGGTTGTTGTGGGCCTGATGGTCTTCTTTGCCATCCGTCCGGCTATTGGCGCCTTGCCGAGCGGCACGGTGACCGGCGACGGCGCGCATTATGACAAGATCGTCGTCGAGGGAGACTATCTTCACAAGATCTATGCGGGCGGAAATGCCAAGACGGAATTGATCGACGGCCCGGATGGGGAACGCCTGCTACTGATACAGGCGGATACAGGCGCGTTGCGCGATGAGCCGGAACTCGGCCCGCATTTTCGGCTCGCGGCCGATATTGAAATCCAGTTTGCGGGCCAGACCATCCGCACGATCGTGCGTGCGCGCCCGGCCGACGACAAGGGCGCCATGCAACTCGCGGTGAATTATTCAGCCGGACGCGTGGGGGAATCGGGCTGGAAAATATTCGATCTCAAACCCGGCTTCGAGGATTTCAGTTTCGACTATGACGTTCCCATGATCGAGGGCGATCAGGGTGTGGACTATCTGGGTCTTCGGCCCGTTGTTCCCGAGAAGAGCCGCGCAATCGTCATTGAGCGCGTGACATTCGAGCGGATCGGAAGATGGAAGACTGACTAAAATACAGGTCTCTCGGTGGATACACCCAGCGCCTGTTCAAGCGCGCGCCCGAAAGCCAGCATCGGCCCTTCCCTGAAGAGGGGCGCCCAGAGCGAAATGGCGACCGGTGTGCGGGCCTGCGGTGCGTCGGGGTTCGCCTCTGTATCGAACAGTGTCCTTGGTTTGGTCATCTCAAAGCCGCAGCGCAGGACGAGGCAGGGATGCCCGGTAAAATTGGTTGGCGTGAGCATGCCGCTCGAATAGCTGGGGCCAATCACGACATCCACATCTGCGAAGGCCTCATGCATGGCCTGCATCCAGAGACGGCGCAGGCGGTCCGTCTGGATCAGGTCTACCGCGCTGATGAACCGGGCGCCACGAAAGCTGTTCGGCCAGGCTTCCGGATCCTGCCACGTCAGTTCGTCATCGCGGCCTGACAGCGTGAGGCTTTCAAAGGCGGCTGCCGCCTCAGCCGTCAATTGCAGCGAGAGCGGTTCGGAGGGCAGGTTCGGCACTGTGAAGGGGACGAGTGTGGCGCCGAGACCTTTTGCCGTCTCGATCGCATTCTTCTCCGACTCGGTGGCCTCCGTCAGCCAGGCAGGATCAAACCCGAGGCGCAGGCCGGTGATGGGCGTGCGAAAGTCATAGGTGAAGCCGGCGGCGATGGAGCCTGCATCGGCAGGATCGAAACCATTGATCGCCTCCAGAACCAGCGCGCAGTCTTCGACCGAGCGGGCAATCGGCCCGCATTTGTCGAGTGACCAGCAAAGCGCCATGCCCCCTGCCCGGCTGACCCGGCCGAAGGTGGGCCGGAGCGCTGTCGTTCCGCAGCGCATCGAGGGCGAGACAAGCGAGCCGAGGGTTTCAGTGCCGATCGCAAAACCGCACAGGCCTGCTGCCGTGGCGCTGGCCGAGCCTGCACTGGAGCCGGACGATCCCTCGCGGGTATCGAACGGGTTGCGCGTCACACCGCCAAACCAGACATCGCCATAGGCCAGCGCGCCGCATGTCGTTTTTCCAAGCAGGATGGCGCCGGCATCAGACAGTTTGCGTACAATGGCGCTGTCGCCTTCAGAGGCGCGTGTCTTGTAGGGCGCCGCGCCCCAGGTTGTGGGCGCGCCCTCGGCATCGAACAGGTCTTTCAAGGCGTAGGGAATGCCATGCAGGGGCCCGCGCACCTTGCCGACCGCGCGCTCGGCATCCATGGCGTCCGCTTCGCGCCGGGCCCGTTCAGCCATGACGGTCACAAAGCATTCGAGCCTGGGGGCGATGATCTCAATGCGCTTCAGGTAGAGATGCGTCAGCTCCCGGCTGGAGATAGCACCGGCTGACAGCCATGTGCGCAGCTGGGTCAGCGAGGCAAAGGCGACATCTTCTTCGCCCGGCATGGCAGCGCTCACAAAGGGCATGACGCTGACGCTGGAGGTTTCGGTCAGGCCATAGTCCATGCCGGGCAGGCGGGGATCGAACACGGTTGCCGGGGCGAGGCTGTTTGGTTTGTCGACCTCCCGCAATTGCTGGAGGGCGCCGAGGCGCGCTTCGAGATCGGCCACCATCTGGGCGCGTTCGGCATCTGTGTAGGTTATGCCTGTGAGCGCCTCGGCGTCGCGGATCGTTGTGGCGGTGATACCTTCCGGCCCTGGCGCGGGCTCGGGTTTGCGGGAGCAGGCAGCGGCGGCCAGCCCGGCGAGGCCAGCGCCTGCGCCGAGGAGGAGGTTGCGCCGTGACGGTGCGTTCTTATCGAATATCCTGTCCATATGTCGTCCCCAGTTTGCCATCGCTCAAGCGCCCTATTATGTCGTGCATTCCCGTCAGGCGACGAGTCAAAACTTGAACGAAGCCGAATTTCCGAGGAGCCGAGCCATGCTGCGCCGTTTTATTCCGCTGCTGACCCTGATGATCGCCGCCTGTACACATACGCCTGAAATGGAGACTGCCTTGCCAGACGCCCCCGCCGAAAGCCCGAAAGCCGCCGAGACCGATCCAAACCTCTGGCTGGAAAACGTCGAAGGCGAGAAAGCGCTGGCATGGGTGCGCGCCCAGAATGAGCGCAGCCTCGCGAAGCTGCAGGCAGACCCGCGCTATGCGAAATATGAAGCCGCAGCGCTGGATGTTCTGACCTCCGATGCACGCATCCCTTACGGCACGGTGCGCGATGGCATGGTGTACAATTTCTGGCAGGATGATGTGAACGTGCGCGGCCTGTGGCGGCGGACGACGCTTGAGAGCTACGCGACAGACGCGCCGGAGTGGGAGACGGTTGTCGATTTTGACAGGCTGGCCGCCGACGAGGATCGCAACTGGGTCTATACGGGCGCCAATTGCCTGCGCCAAAAGGGCAAGCCCGTGCGCCATTGCCTCGTGTCGCTGTCGGATGGCGGCAAGGATGCGGTGATCAATCGCGAGTTCGACCTTGAGACCAAGACGTTCGTCGAGGACGGTTTCGTTACGCCTGAGGCCAAGCAGGGCATCTCATGGGTCGATGCGGACACGCTGCTGATCGCTTCGGACTGGGGCGAAGGTACGGTCACGGCATCGGGTTATCCATTTGTCGTAAAGCGCTGGAAGCGGGGAACGCCGCTGTCTGAGGCCGAGGAAGTGATCCGCGGAACGCGGGAGCATGTCGGCGTGTGGCCATCGGTAATGGAGCTTGAAGACGGGCGGGTTCTGCAGGGGGCGGTAAAGTCAGAGACTTTCTTCACCCATTCCTTCTGGTGGTTGCCGGAAGGCGAGACGACGCCTGTGCGCTGGCCGATCCCGCTGAAATCCTCGCCGGAAGGCATCTACAAGGGGCAGTTCCTGCTGTCGCTGGAGGAAGACTGGGCGCCGGAGGGACAGGACACGGCGTTCAAGACGGGCGACCTTGTGGCCTTTGACGTGAATGCGTTCCTCGAGACGCGCGTCTTGCCGGAGGTCAGCCTCGTGTTCCGGCCGAATGCGGCGCAGGCGGTGAATGGTGTTGCTGTGGCCAAGGGCGCGGCGCTGCTGTCGATCAATGATAATGTGGCGAGCCGTGTGCTGCGTCTGGAGCCCGGCGCAGATGGCTGGACGACGGATGCGCTGGAGCTGCCGGGTGCGGGCCAGGCGGGAATCGTGTTCGCGAATGAGCATGAAGAGACCGTGTTCCTGACCTATCAGGACTTCCTGACGCCGGATTCCCTGCTCGGCTATGACATCGCCACTGGCGAAGTCTCGACCGTGAAGAGCCTGCCGGGCAAGTTCGATGCGTCGGGGCTTGAAGTGGAGCAGTTCTTTGCGGTGTCGAAGGACGGAACGAAGGTGCCCTATTTCATCGTGCACAAGGCCGGGATGACGCTGGATGGCAGCACGCCGACGCTGCTTTATGGCTATGGCGGGTTTCAGGTGTCGATGAACCCGTCCTACAGCCCGGTTACGGGCCGGCTCTGGCTGGAACAGGGCGGCGCTTATGTGCTGGCGAATATCCGCGGTGGCGGCGAGTTTGGCCCCGCCTGGCACCAGGCGGGCCTGAAGCTGCAACGCCAGCGCGTCTTTGACGACTTCATCGCGGTCGGTGAGGACCTGATTTCCCGCAAGGTGACCAGCCCTGAGCATCTCGGCATCATGGGCGGTTCCAATGGCGGCCTCTTGATGGGCGTGATGCTGAACCAGCGGCCGGACCTCTGGAATGCAGTCGTGGTGCAGGTGCCGCTGCTCGACATGATGCGCTATCACCTGCTGCTGGCGGGGGCATCGTGGGTCGATGAATATGGCTCGCCGGATGTGCCTGAGGAGCGCGCCTTCCTGGAGACGATCTCGCCCTACCAGAATTTCGATGCGTCCAAGCCCTATCCGGAACCCTTCTTCGTCACCTCGACCAAGGATGACCGGGTGCATCCTGGCCATGCACGCAAGATGGCGAAACTGTTCGAGGAGGCAGGCCTGCCCTTCCTCTATTACGAGAACATTGATGGGGGCCACTCGGCGGCGGCGAACCAGACGGAACGGGCCAAGCGTACCGCTTTGGAATTCACCTATTTGTCGGAGCGTCTGTTTGAGACGAAATAAGTCTTGTTTCGGAACTAATTGACGTGTCGAGTTCCAAATCAGAACGTATAACCATTCTTTCGCGAGGGGCTTGCCAGTTTCTCAATCCGTGAGACCTTTGGGGCATGCGCCTCGACGAAAAGGACTTTCACAACGACGTGGTCCGGCTGGATCTGCTGGAGGAGAGCGACCGTGCGCGGCTCGAAGCGTCCGGTGCGGTGAAATCCATGTGGGACTGGATGCCCGTTATACCCACGGGCACGAGCTTCCACGCCTATTTCGATTTCATGCTGGCGCTGAAGCAACAGGGAACCATTATTCCCTTTTCTGTTACCCGGCAGTCTGACGGCGCGTTTGCTGGGGTCATTGCGTATCTCGACGTATCGCGCACACATCGACGTGTCGGTGTAGGCTATATATGGCACCCGCCGGATATGCGGGGCACGGTCGTGCCTGTGGCGACACAAATGGCGATGATTGGCCGGGCGTTCGGTGCCCGTATGCGCCGGATTGAGTTCCCGATTGCGGCGGCCAATGAACGCGCGATCAGGGCGCTTGAGCGGCTGGGGGCTCGTAAGGAAGGCGTATTGCGCCGGTATGTGCGCCTCGCGGACGGATCCTGGGGCGACCTGGCGGTGCTTTCGCTCGTGGATGCCGAGATCCGCGGGGCCATCGACCTCCTGAAGGACCGGGTCGCAGAGATGCAGCTGGCTTGACCTAGCGGGCCCCTCATGCTTTAGGCGCCGCTACATCCGCGCAAAATACAGAAGCGCGCTTTGACTGATCCATGAGGTCAGCGAGGCCCCCCGCCCGGCGAAGGTTCGCTCAGCGGGGCTTCATGCTTTGTGCGTTCGGTTTGAGCGCCTATGTCTGTCCTCACAGACAAATGGTAAAGGAGTGGCACATGTTCGACGCTTTGAGCGATCGTCTTGGCGGTATTTTCGACGGCCTGACCGGCCGCGGCGCGCTGTCCGAAAAGGACGTGAATGCCGCGCTGCGTGAAATCCGTGTGGCCTTGCTCGAGGCCGACGTTGCCCTGCCCGTGGTCAAGGATTTCATCGACAGCGTGCGCACCCGCGCCGTTGGCGAGGAAGTCGTCCGCTCGGTGAAGCCTGGCCAGCAAGTGGTCAAGATCGTCTATGACGGTCTGGTCGAAATGCTGGGTGGGACGGAGGCTGAAACCGGCCTGCGCGTCGACAACCCGCCCGCGACGATCATGATGGCTGGCCTTCAGGGCTCGGGTAAGACGACCACGACGGCCAAGATCGCGAAACGCCTGTCGGAAAAACAGCGCAAGCGCGTGTTGCTCGCCTCGCTCGACGTGCGCCGCCCCGCGGCCATGCAGCAGCTGGCGATCCTTGCCGACCAGTGTGGCGAGAATGTTTCCTCCCTGCCGATCATCGAAGGCCAGCTGCCGGCGGATATTGCCCGCCGCGCCGTACAGGCCGCGAAGATCGGCGGTTATGATGTCCTGATCCTCGATACTGCCGGCCGCACGACAATCGACGAGCAGATGATGAGCGAAGCGGCCGAGATTGCCGACATCGCCAAGCCGTCCGAGACGCTTCTGGTCGCTGACGCCCTGACGGGTCAGGATGCCGTGGAAACCGCACGCCGTTTCCATGAGCGCCTGCCGCTGACCGGCCTTGTGCTGACACGGATGGACGGCGACGGTCGCGGCGGCGCGGCGCTTTCCATGCGCGCGGTTACCGGCCTGCCGATCAAGTTCCTCGGCGTGGGCGAAAAGCTCGACGGGCTCGATGCATTCGATGCGAGCCGCGTGGCAGGCCGCATCCTCGGTCAGGGCGACATTGTCAGCCTTGTCGAAAAAGCCTCCGAGCAGATGGACGCCGAAAAAGCCGAGCGCATGGCCGCGAAGCTCAAGAAAGGCGAATTCGACCTCGAAGACATGGCCGACCAGCTGCGCCAGATGCAGCGTATGGGCGGCCTTGGCGGCATCATGGGCATGATGCCCGGTGCGCGCAAAGCCAAGGAAGCCATGGCCGGCGCCAATCTCGATGACAATGTGCTGAAGCGCCAGGAAGCGATCATCCTGTCGATGACCAAGCAGGAACGCCGCAAGCCGGCGGTTCTCAATGCGTCGCGCCGCAAGCGGATCGCCGCAGGCTCGGGCACATCGGTTCAGGAAGTGAACAAGCTGCTGAAGATGCACCAGCAGATGGCCGGCATGATGAAGAAGATGCGCACCAAAGGCGGCATGAAAGCGATGATGGGTGCGGCCTCTCAGGCTGGCATGTCACCGGCTGATCTTGCGCGCATGGGTGGTGGGCAATTGCCGCCGGGCATGGGCTCAGGCGGCATGCCGGGCGGACTGCCCGGTCTTGGGGGGGGCCTTCCGGGCCTAGGGGGAAAGAAGAAATAGATGACGAACGCAGACAACACGCTTGCCCTGTTCCAGCTGAACCAGCTGCGCGCCAGTATCGACAATATGGACGCGATCCTCGTTCACACGCTGGCCGAGCGCTTCAAGGCCACGAAGGAGGTCGGCAAGCTGAAGGCGCTTCACAATATGCCGCCCGCTGACAAGTCGCGGGAAGCCCAGCAGATCGAGCGCCTCCGGCGCCTCGCCAATGACGCAGGCCTCGACCCGGCCTTCGCCGAGAAATTCCTATCCTTCATCGTGGCGGAAGTGATCCGCCACCATGAGCAGATCCGCAGCGACGAAGCTGAACTTTAATTCCAGAGACGACACTTTACAGGAGTAACCCCAATGTCCCTCAAGATCCGACTCGCCCGTGGCGGGTCCAAGAAACGCCCTTTCTATTCGGTTGTCATCGCTGACGCCCGCGCACCACGCGACGGTCGCTTCATCGAGAAAATCGGCGTCTATGACCCGCGTCTTGCGAAAGATTCCGGTGAGCGCGTCAAGATTGACGGCGTGAAAGCTGCCGAATGGCTAAAGAAGGGCGCCCAGCCGACTGACCGTGTTGGCCGCTTCCTGTCGCAGATCACGCTCGAAGGCGAATCCGCACCGATCTACACATGGACCGCTGGCAGCAACCCGAAAAAAGGCGAGCCAGGCAAGAAAGCCCAAGACCGCGTGAAAGAGCGCGCCGACAAGGCGACGGCTGCGTCTGAAGCGGCTGCTGCCGCTGCTGAAGCCGCTGCGGCTGCGGCTGCCGCGCCTGCTGAGGAAGCACCGGCTGAAGAAGCTGCTGCTGAAGAGACAGCTTCGGAATAGGCTTTCCGCCTGTATCGTATCTGAAGGGGCCAGTGCAGATCGCACTGGCCTTTTCTGTTTGGGCCGGCGCACGTTTGCGGCCTGAACGAGGGGCAACAGGGAACCTTGTCCCGGTTCAGTTCGCTTAGCCTAGACATGAGGCTGACCGAAAGGAGACCGCTATGAACAGGTTGACCCACTACCGAAATGGCGCGCTCGTCGCCGCAACAATTGCTGCCCTTGCCATGCCGGCGCAGGCCTCGCCGCATCGTGACGCTTATCGCGGCGGACACGGCGGCGCTGTTCTTCACGCCGACGGAAACTTCCGGGGCGACGCCATGGAAGTGAATGGCGCTGTGCCAGACCTCTCCCGCGTTCGCTTCAACGACCGTGTCTCGTCGATCAGCATCGGCTCAGGTGTCTGGGAAATCTGCTCTGACGCGAACTTCAAGGGCCGCTGCGCTACAGTCGATACAAGTGTTTCGAGGCTCGCTGACCTGCGCCTGAACGACAATATCTCGTCCATCCGCCCGGCCGGTTATGACCGTGGACGCGGTGATCATGGCCGCCGATGGAATGGAAATTATGGTCGGGGCTCGGCAGATGTTGTTCTGTTCTCGAGTGGCGGACTGCGCGGCGACCCGGTGGAAATTAACCGGGACGTGGCTGACCTGTCGGCCTATCGCTTCAATGACAAGGCGAGTTCAATCCTTGTGACCCGCGGAACGTGGCTCGCGTGCGAACATGCCAATTACAGGGGCCGTTGCGAAGTGATCTCCCAAGGGTCGGGCGATTTGCGACCGATTGGTCTCAACGACAATATCTCGTCGATCCGTCGCTATGATACCCGCTACGGGGCGCGGAACGATTATGGCCATCATGACGGCTGGCGGCGGTAAACAGCTGTTCTCTCCAGCGCAGAGTGCGGCTAGAGAGGCGGCATGACGTCGAAATCTCAAGACAAGCTGATCGTTGTGGGCGCCCTGAAGGGCGCCCATGGCGTGCGCGGTGAAGTGCGCGTGAAGAGTTTCACGGCCGAGCCGGAAGACCTGTTCACCTATGGGCCGCTGACTGACGCCGCAGGCCGCGTCCTGCTGACGCCGCTGTCGGCGCGGCCCGGCAATGACCATTTCATCGTCGCCACACGCGAGCAGAAGCAGAAGGAAGAATGGGACGCGCTTAAAGGCGCCCTCCTGCATGTCGCCCGCGCGCAGCTGCCCGAAGCGGAAGAGGACGAGTTCTATATTGAGGATCTTGTCGGGCTTGATGTTGTCTCTGAGGGAGATGCCGTCGCAGGGCGCGTGAAATCGGTGCAGAATTTCGGCGCGGATGATCTGTTGGAAGTGCAGCTGCTGACGGGTGGGCACAGTGTCTTCGTGCCGTTCACGCTGGCGGATGTGCCTGAAATCGATTTTGAGACGCGGCGCGTAAGCATCCCCGATCTGGCCAGCTGGAGCGAGCCGGAGCCTGATCAATAACAGCCCGCGCGGCGCATGTTGTGAATGGTTCAGGTGTCATGCCCCATGTTACGATCTGTAACTGAGAGGTTTTGGCCATGCTTGCCACGCTCCTGCGCTTTGGCGCCCTGATCGCCCTTCCCTTCGCCATCACTGGTGTGGCGGCGGCGCAGTATGGCGACGATGTCCAGGACGAGGCGGCGCTGATCCTCTTCGGCGGCGAGAATTACACCGGACCCGCCGTCAACGTTTTCGACCCGATCTATTCCCTGCCGGATATCCAGTTCAATGACCGTGCCCGCTCAGTGGCCGTGCTGTCGGGCGCCTGGGAGCTTTGCGAACATAGCGATTTTACCGGGCGCTGCGTGTTCCTGCGCGAGGACGTGCCGGACCTTCGCTATTTCGGCCTTGATGGCGAAGTGTCGTCGGTGAGGCCTATTTATGAGTATACTGATGCCGAGAACGGGCTGATGTTCGTGCGGGATGAGAACGGGTATATCCGGTACGCAGACGACGCACAGTATGGGTATGATAACTATTCCCACGGTTATGGCGCGACGACGCGGGTGCAGGTCTACCATTACGGCTATTCACCGGCTTACAGGTCTTACGGATATTATGACCCGCTGGCCGGTTTCGGGCCATATGGCTTTGGCTATTCGCGCGGTGGTTACAACACCTATCGCCCCTATCACCGGAAGCCCAGGCCCCTGCGCGGACACTATGGTGCGCGCGATGCGGACGCGACGCTGTATGTCGATTCCAAAGGCCGGGGCGCGTCCCTTGGCATCAATCACGGCGTCAGCGATCTCAGCCGCTACCGGTTCAATGACAATGTCTCGTCGCTGAACATCAAGTCCGGCAAATGGGAAGTCTGCGAGCACGCAAATTTCAAGGGCCGCTGCGAAATCATCGACGCCTCGACCGGCAAGCTGAACGGCATCCGCCTCAACGACAATATTTCATCGATCCGCCCCGTCGGTGGTGACCGGGACAATCGCGGCGACGGACGCGATCGCGGACACCGCGGCGACAATGATCATCGCGGGGGCAATGATTCCGCCGGGCGTGACAGGGGTGGCCGAGGCGACCAGCCACGGGCTGACAGGGGCGAACGCGGTGATCGCGGCCAAGGCGGGCCGGGCCGCCCGGGCGGCGGTCGTGCTTCTGACACGCTTGCCGGCGCACCCGGCGTTGTCCCTTCCCTGCCTGACACGACATTGGGAAATCGTCAGCCGCGTGAACAGCGTGGTTTCGTGCCGCCAGATCCAATCAGCAAGACGGTACAGCCCCCACGGCAGGAACGCCCGCGAGGCGATGCGACCCGGCGTGACGTGCCGCGCATCCGTGACGCAGGCGACCGGCGCGGCAGTGATCAACAACGGGCCCGGCCTGACCGGCAGGTTGAGCGCAGACCCCAGCCGCAAAGCCAGGAACGCCCGCGCGTATTGCCACAAACGCCCGCGATGCAGTCCCGCCAGCCCGTGAGGGCACCGGTGAAGGTTGCCCCGCAAGTCAGGACGCCTACGCCGCAAGTTCGGGCCCCTGCCCGCGCCGCCCCTGTGCAGACGCCTGTCAGGGCGGCGCCCCAGCCGCGGCCACAGGTTCAGGCCGCGCCGGTCCAGCGGCAGCAGCGGTCACAGCCACGGGCCGATCCGCGTTCGCCAGCTGGAATCAAGGCGCGCGACAAGGCCCTGCGCGGTGACAAGCGCTAAGGCGTTGATGGGCTAGTTGGCGCGCGGGTCGTTCCATTCGGCCGGGATGCCGTAGCCACCGCGCCGCGTCAGCCAGAACATGCCGATAAGGTCGAACACGCCTGCGCCGAGACGGCCGAGAAATCCGTATTTCGATACGCCGGCCAGGCGCTCGCGGTCATTGACCAGTTCCTCGCGGACATCCCATCCGGCGCGCTTGATGAGGGCCGGCAGGAAACGGTGCATGGAGGCAAAAAACGGCAGGTCGCGGAAGGCCCGCGTGCGGATCAGCTTCCAGCCACAGCCTGTGTCTGTCGCATCGTCGCGCAGCACGAAACGGCGCACGCCATTGGCCACACGCGACTGTAGCCACTTGAAGCCTGAATCGTTGCGGCTGTTACGCTTGCCGGCAATGATGCCGAGCCGCGCCGGGGCGCCGGGCGCGATAATCTCGGCCCAGAGGCGGGCCGTGTCGTGCGGGTCGTTCTGACCGTCGCCATCCAGCAGCTGGACCCATTCGCCGCGTGCCGATCTCAGGCCGCTGAAGAGGGCGGCAGACTTGCCGCGCCGGGCGACATGATTGAGCACCACGACCGTATGCGGGTGGCGGGCTTTGGCTTCGGCGAGTTCCATGCTGGTTGCGTCAGCGGAACAGTCATTGACGCAGATGATCTCGAAATCGATTCCGGCCAGCGCCGCGTGAATCTCGTCGATCACGGGATGCACGTTGCCTTCCTCATTGAAGAAGGGAATCAGGACAGAAAGTGCCGGAGTGTTTGCCATCTCTCCTCACGTATAGAACATGTCCTTCCAGCGCAATTTACGCCCTCAGAATGCACGGATAAAAGTCCGGAAAATGCCCGTAAACACCCCGGTGACACTACGTAGCCAACCCGAACAGCCCGAAAGGCGAGACGACCACACTGCACTTCAGGGGGAATGCGATGGTGACGAATGGGAAGTTCGGCCTGTTTCGCGACTGGCCGCATTCAAATGCGCCAAGCCTGTGCTTGTCAGTATCGCGGGATGAGCGCAACGAAGTGGGCATGACAAACCCGATAGAGCAGATCTCCGCGAAACTTCACGCGCTCGAAATCGAGCTGGAAGCCGAAATGGCCAAGAAACGGGCGGGGCTGCAGTACGGCCTTGAGCGCGGGAAGGTCTTGTTCGAACAGGAAGTGGTGCGGCGCCATCGCGAGCTGCGCACGCATGTGGCGCGCTACCTGTTCAGTGCGCGGCCGCTGGTCTGGCTGTCAGCGCCGGTGATCTATTCCCTGATCGTGCCGTTTGTGATCGTCGACCTCTGGGTGTCGATCTACCAGGCCATCTGCTTTCGTATTTACGGCATCCCGCAGGTTAGGCGCCACCGCTACCTCGTGTTCGACCGAAGCGGCCTCGCCTACCTGAACATGATCGAAAAGCTGAACTGCGCTTATTGTTCCTATGTGAACGGCGTCATCGCCTATGTCCGCGAGGTCGGATCCCGCACGGAACAATACTGGTGCCCGATCAAGCAGGCGCGGCGCGTGATCGGCGCGCATGCACGCTATGCCGGGTTCGAGGAATTCGGGGAAGGCGAGCACTATCACGAGCGGCTCAAGGCCTTGCAGGCCGACATCCGCAAGGCGCAGGAACCCGGCGAGCCCCTGGGCGACTGAGCGGATGGCTGGGGGGCGGCGGAAGCTGCAGACGAATCCGCAGCTTCCTGACCAGATCAGATGCGCGCGAAATCGTTGCGGGCGAGGCTGGCGACCGTGTCGAGGGTCATCGACTTGTCGCTGAGGCGGCGGCGCTCAAGCTCGGACAGCTCGAAGGGCGCGGCGTGGCCATAGGTTTCGGTCCAGATTCGGTCGACTTCCGGCTTGGTCAGCGCGGCGGTCACTTTCACTTCCGAGAGATCATCGGCCTTTTCGGCGCGGCGACCACCCGGCAGGTAGATCGTGCCGTTCGAGAAGTCGACGGCGAAGGCGATCAGGCCCGGGATGAGGAACAGGAGCAGGCCGACGCCGTCCAGGATGGCCACGGCAGGGTCGATCCGACCGCCGCTCTGTCCCTTGCGTTCCGGGTAAAGAAGGGTGCCGCAGCCGCTGAGCGCGGTTGCGAGGATGGCGGCAGAGCCACCCATCAGCAAGTGTCGCTTCGTCGTATCCATTTCGTATTCTCCTGAAAGCCAGCCTGACAAAGAATATGCGGCGGCTGGACGCGTAAGCCCTCAACCCGCATCAGGTTCCCCCGATTTCCGTTGAGCGATCAAGATCGCGCGCCAAAGATTTCCAGATGGTAAACGCCGCAGCGGCAAATCCGGGGCCCGGATTCGCGGGATGTTCGCTTGTAACATGTAGAAGCATGTAAACGAGGAGGTCAGTATGCCCATCTCAAATCGTTCACGCGACGTCTTTGATTCATTGCTGTTTTTTGCGTTCGTCGCAATTACGGCCCTGTGTCTGTCGTTCACGTTCTCGATGCTTATGTACCAGTTGGGCGTGCCGACCAATCCACGTGCGTTCGTTTTAACCAACCTTCTCATCTCAGCCTGCGTGGCGCTTCCAACCGGCGTTATCGCCTCTCAGCATGAGTTTCGCCTGAAGCATTATCAGCGGCGGCTTGAGGCGCTGGCGGCGACCGATCCGCTGACCGGCCTGTATAATCGGCGTTTCTTCAAGCAGGCGCTGGAAGACGAGATCCAGCGCATGCGGCGTACACATGAGACGGCCGGCCTGGTCCTGTTCGATCTCGACCACTTCAAGCGCGTCAATGACAGGTTCGGCCACAAGTCGGGCGATCTGGTCCTGCAGGAAGTTGCGGCGGCGGCTTTCGCTGAACTGCGCGGGCCTTTCGACCGGCTGGGGCGCTGGGGCGGGGAGGAATTCGTGATCCTGCTCAGCAATGTGACACTGGAACAGTCCGCTCTTGTGTGTGAGCGCATCCGCGAGCGTATCGCGTCGCTCCACCTGGAGTGCAAGGGCGAAGCCTTCTCGATCACGGCGAGCTTCGGGACCTGCCTGATGAAACCCGGCGCGCAGATCGACATGGTGCTTGAAACCGCCGATGCGGCGCTCTTCCAGTCAAAGAATGGCGGTCGCAACAAGGTGACGTCCCGCCGCGCGGTGGAGCTGGCGGCCTAGTCCTGGCCCATTGTGGACATGGCCTGCGCGACCTCGAGCTCTGCGGCGAGCCTGTCGACATATTTTACGAAACTGCGGGCATAAACGATACGGCTTTCGGCCCACCACGCGCGGATGCCCGCATCGCTTAGCGATTCCCTGAGGCGGGCCTCCGAGCCTTCCCACAATTCATCCTCGAAGACGCCGAAGCGGCGATGGGTGTGGAGGACTTCGAAATGGCGGAAGGAAATGCTGAGGAAGTTGGATACCCGCAGGAATTCCGGGCGGCTCCAGCTTTCCGGGGTATCCTCGCGCGTGAGCAGTTCGGCAAGGTCGGCGCTTTCGGTGACGCGGCCCATATTGGCTGACAGGAGCTGGGCGGAGGTCTGCGCTGCGGCCATGCGCGTCAGATGTGCATTCTGGTTCAGCTGCAGGCCGATGAATACCAGTGTCAGGACCACGGCGCAGGAGGCCATGATGTTGGCAATGGTGGCGATGGTGTCGAGTGTCATCTGTATCCCCCCGTTATTTGAGTGGCATCAAGCGCCGGGCGGGTGCGTGCGTCAACGGGCCAAGCGGGGTGACTTGGGTGGCGGGAGTGGGCTAGATGCGGCCCATGTTCAAAGCCACGCTCATCACGCTTGTACCGGATGCCTTTCCCGGGCCGCTCGGCGTCTCCATTCTGGGGCGCGCCGAGGAGAAGGGCCTGTGGGCGCACGAGACGGTAGACCTGCGCAGTTTTGGCGTCGGCAAGCACCGGAATGTGGATGATACGCCGGCGGGCGGCGGGGCCGGCATGGTGCTCCGGCCGGATGTCGCCGCCGCAGCGATCGACAGCGTAGCGCTGGAGGGGCGGCCGCTGGTTTATCTCTCGCCGCGCGGCAAGCCGTTTGACCAGACAAAGGCGCATGAATGGGCGAGGGGGCCCGGCGTCGTGTTTTTCTGCGGACGGTTTGAAGGCCTGGATGAGCGCGTGATTGAAGCGCGCGGCATGGAAGAAGTGTCGCTCGGCGATTTTGTCCTGGCCGGGGGCGAGGTTGCGGCCATGGCTTTCATCGAGGCGACGGTGCGTTTGCTGCCCGGTGTGGCGGGGAATGAAGCGTCGCTGACGGAGGAATCCTTCGAGCACGGCCTGCTGGAACACCCGCACTATACAATGCCGCGCGAGTGGGAAGGACGCCCTACGCCGGAAGTTCTCCTGTCTGGCGATCATAAACGTATAGAAGAATGGCGTCGCAACAGCGCAAAGGCGTTGACAAAGCAGCGCCGTCCCGATTTATACGCCGCTTACTCCAAGACCCCCGAATTCCAACCGCCGGAGAATGGCGATGAACATGATTGAGCAGCTTGAGGCGGAAGAACGCGTCCGCGTCCTCGGTGACAAAAAAATCCCGGCTTTCTCGCCAGGCGACACGCTTGCCGTGAACGTAAAGATCAAGGAAGGCGACCGCGAGCGCGTCCAGCGCTTCGAAGGCGTCTGCATTGCCCGTTCGGGCGGCAGCCTGAGCGAAAGCTTCACGGTTCGCAAGATTTCCTTCGGTGAAGGCGTCGAGCGGGTTTTCCCGCTGGTCTCGCCACTGATCGAGTCGATCGAAGTGAAGCGCAAGGGCCGCGTGCGCCGTGCGAAACTTTACTACCTGCGCGACCGTCGCGGTAAATCGGCCCGTATTGCCGAGCGTACAACCGGTCACGGCATCGAGGCTGTCGAGATCGCTGTCTCGAAAACCGAGCGCCGCCGTCAGAAGGACGCAGAAAAGGTTGCCCGCAAGGAAGCCGCTGCTGCCGAGCGCGAAGCCACTGCCAAGGCAAAGCTTGAGGCCGAAAAGGCCGCTGCTGCTGCCGCAGAAGCCGAAGCCAAGGCCGCTGAAGAAGCTGCCGCTGCTGCTGAAGCTCCAGAGGCCGCTCCGGAAGAATAGGCTTCTCGTCTTTTCACGATTTCAAAAACGCCCTTGCCTTCCGGCAGGGGCGTTTTTCGTTCAGGCCCCTGCCCCGTGCTTCATGTAGCGGGTGAGCCCTTCGACAAGATGATCGAAGACGAGACGTATGCGCCTGCTGCCGCGCAGGTCCTCATGCATGGTGACCCAGGTTTCGAGTGAGAATGTCATGTCGCCCTGAAACAGGCGGACAAAGCGCGTATCATGCGCGATCAGCCCGACCTGGCAAATACCGATGCCGAGCCCGGCGCGAAGGGAAGTGAACTGGGCGACGTCGCTGTCGGTGCGCAGGGAAAACATGTCGCGATGGAGGGCCAGTCCTTTGGCGCGCAGGCTCTGGACGCCGGTTGTTTCATGGTCAAAGCCGATCAGCGCATGGTCAGATAGGTCATTCAGGGAAGCGGGTGTGCCGCGCCGTTCCAGATAGTCGCGGCGGGCAAACATGCCGAGTTCGATATCGCCAATCTTGCGCGCGATCAGCGCGCCCTGGCTCGGCTGCACCATGCGCACGGCAATGTCGGCGTCGCGGCGCAGCAGGTCAGCCGTTTCATTTGAGGCCACCAGCTCGAAGGCAAGCCCGGGGTGCTCGGCGCCGATAGTGGCAAGGATCGGTGGCAGGACTTCAATGCCGATTACTTCACTCGCGGTGATCCGGATTGCGCCTGTCAGGGCGTCATCCGGACCCGACGCGGCGCGGACCATGGCGGCGGCAGAGGCTTCCATGGAGAGCGCATGGGGCATCAGGGCTTCAACTGCATCTGTCGGGGCAAGACCCTGTGGCGACCGGGTGAACAGGGCGGCGCCGCCAAGCACGCTTTCGAGCTGTTCGATATGGCGGGCAATCGTTGGCTGCGTCACGCCCAAGGTGCGGGCGGCCGCTGACAGGCTGCCTGTGCGGTACACGCTGAGCAGGGAGCGGCAATGATCCCACGAGAGAGAAGCCTGATCCATAAATAATGTTTAGCGACTATAGATATTACCGCAATTTCTTTTAGTGCAGCGTGGCCTCATCTTCTGACTGACACCAGAACAGGAGATCGACATGACCCACACACGAACAGCCCTGATACTTGGCGCAACGGGTGGCGCCGGATTTGAAATTGCCCGCGCGCTAAGGGCGCATGGCTGGCAGATACGCGCAATGCATCGCCGCCCGGACGATGTGTCCTCGCTCATTCCGGATGCCGACTGGATCCAGGGCGATGCCATGAAGGCGGAAGACGTGATGATGGCGGCAACAAATGCCGACCTGATCGTGCATGCAGTGAACCCGCCGGGATATCGCAATTGGGGTAAGCTTGTCCTGCCCATGATTGATAATACGATCGCGGCCGCCCGGGCGAACAATGCGCGGATCGTGCTGCCAGGCACGGTCTATAATTACGGGCCTGATGCTTTCCCGCTGCTTCGCGAAATGTCCCCGCAGAATCCGAAAACCCGCAAAGGGGCGATACGTGTGGAGATGGAGGCGCGCCTTCGCCGGGCGGGTGAGACCGGTGTGAATGTCCTTGTGGTGCGTGCCGGGGACTTTTTTGGACCCAATACCGGCAATTCCTGGCTCGCCCAGGGCATGATCAAGCCGGGACAGCCCGTCCGTTCAATTACCCAGCCCGGCAAGCCGGGGGTCGGCCATGCCTGGGCCTACCTGCCCGATTTCGCAGAGACGGTGGCTCGCCTTGTCGACCGAGGTGGCGAACTAGCCGCATTCGAAGCCTTCCACTTCAACGGTCACTGGTTCGAGGATGGACGTGAGATGGCGGAACGTTTGAGGATTGTCGCGGGCGTGCCGGATGCGCCGATCAAGCGTTTCCCATGGCCGGTGCTGCATTTGCTGAAGCCATTCGTGTCACTGCTCCGGGAAATGGCCGAGATGCAGTATCTCTGGACTGTCCCGGTCCGGCTCGACAATTCAAAGCTGGTCAGCCGGCTTGGCAGCGAACCTCACACGCCTCTGGATGAGGCGCTGCGGGAGACGTTGCGGGGCTTGAAATGTCTGCCTGCCGCCCCCTCGCAGGCTGTGAGCCTGGCCGCGGGTTGATGTCAGTTGGCGGCGCTGAGCAGGACCATCTCAGGCTCCGCATAGGATTTGTCACCTGCGCTGAGGGCGCCTTCGAATTCGGCTTTCAGGCGGGCGGCCATCCAGTCGAATGTCTCATCGACGCGTCGCACGGCCTGGCGTTCGGCGGAAAAGACACTTTGCTGGCCTGAGGGGAGGTAGAAATAGGGGTTTGCCTCCCAGATGACGGGCTGACCATCCGGCATGATGCTGTAATCGACGGCCGCAAAATCGAGGCCCAGTGCGGCGACGGCTTTGACAAGCTGGTCGGCGTGGGCGACTGGCGCGTCGAAATGCGCGAGGTCTGCATCGATCATTTCACTGACGACGCGGGCGCCAAGACCGAAACGGCGGGCGAAATTGCGGCGCAGTGTATCCTCGCGGGCAAAGACCGAGTTCGAGAGGCCGACAATGCGGTCAGTCGAGAAGAAGAGATGGCTCGCTTTGACCTCACCGCCAAAAACGATGGCGCGGGCCTTGTGATGGTAGCGGCTGAACAGGCTGGTTTCATCGCCTGTCGCGCGCCAGCTGGCTTGCACGTCAATAAAAGCGATCACGGCGGCCGGGAATGAGATCGTGGCGGCGACGCGGGCGACGTCTTCCGCGCAATGGGCGATCGCGACGCCGCGCTGGCAATGGACATCGTCTGACCGGATGATGCACGGAAACCCGACTTTGCTGGCTGTGGCAGGCAGGTCTTCGGCGCAGTCGGCCCGCTCTGCCTTGGCGCTGGGCAAGCCAGCGGGGTTCCAGATCCGGGCCTGGTCGGCTTTGGATGTGTTGCTGAGCCCGAAGGGCGAGTTGATGACGCGGATGCCGTAAATGCTGGCGGTCGCTTCGATCTGGACAGCTTCGGCATAGCATTGCGGGTATTTCTGGCGCAGCGGGTCACCCAGCCAGAACACGATCAGGCCGACGTCCCGGAAGTCAAAAGGGCCGCTGCCTGTCCGGTGGGTGCGGATCTGGCTGACCATTTCGGGGTCGTTCTCGCGCAGGCGGTCCATGAAGGCCATGTCTGTCGCGACAGTGCGGCCGCGCCCTTCGCCATGTGTGACAAAAACGATCTTGCACGGTGATGCAGGGGCCTTCGCACGAAGGGACAGGACGTTGCTGGCGGGCGTGTGGGTAGACGGCATGCTTTGGCCTCGGGATCAGACTGAATTTGCTTAGGTCCAATTCGAGACAAAGGACAAAGCGCTCCCGGCTGTCTCTACAAACTGCGTGCCAATACTACAGATTCGGCGAATTTTTCGCGTTTGGGGATATATCAGGCTCAGCCCGGCAGTAGACCGGGCTTCCATCGTACATATCTATCGCTATGGTGCGCCGCGAACACGAGGATAGGCAGGATCAATGGCCGGCAAGACACTTTATGACAAGATTTGGGACGCGCATGTCGTCCACACGGATGCAGCGTCGGGCGAGAGCATGCTCTATATCGACCTGCACCTTATTCATGAAGTGACCACCCCGCAGGCTTTTGACGGGCTGAAGCTCGCTGGCCGCAAGGTGCGCCGGACCGACCTGACGCTGGCCGTGGCCGACCACAATACGCCGACCGAGAACCAGGCGGCGGGTCTTGCCGGCGTGAAAGACCCCGAAGCGCGCAACCAGCTGGAGACGCTGACGCGGAACGTGGCCGAATATGGCATCGAATATTTTCCCATGGGCGATATCCGCAATGGTATCGTCCATGTTGTTGGCCCTGAGCAGGGGCGCACGCAGCCCGGCATGACCATCGTGTGCGGTGACAGCCATACATCCACGCACGGCGCCTTCGGTGCGCTGGCGCACGGCATTGGTACGTCTGAAGTCGAACACGTACTGGCCACGCAGACGTTGCGGGCCCGCAAGATGCAGAACATGGCCGTGGAAGTGACGGGCAAGCTGCGCGATGGCGTAACGGCGAAGGATCTCGCGCTGCACATTATTGCGCAGACCGGTACAGCCGGTGGCACAGGCTATGTGATCGAGTATCGCGGCGAGGCGATCAAGGCCCTGTCGATGGAAGCGCGGATGACGCTGTGCAACCTGGCCATTGAAGGCGGCGCGCGCGCCGGCCTGATCGCGCCGGATGAAAAGACATTCGACTACATGAAGGGCCGCCCGGCGAGCCCGAAAGCTGGCGCGTGGGACGTGGCCGAAAGCTACTGGAAGACGCTCCATTCCGATGATGATGCGACCTGGGACACAGTGATCCGGATTGATGGCGCGTCGGTTGAGCCCACGATTACCTGGGGCACGAGCCCGGAACAGGCGATTCCTCTGTCAGGCAAGACACCTGTGCCGGAAGAGATTGCTGATCCTGTGAAGCGGGCTGCCGCCGAGCGGGCGCTGGATTATATGGGCCTTGAGGCGGGCGTGCCGATTGCCGGGACGCCGGTGCAGCGTGTCTTCATCGGCTCGTGCACGAATAGCCGGATCGAAGACCTGCGCGCGGCGGCCGATGTCGCCAAGGGCCATCATGTGGCCGAGGGCGTGCGCGCCATGGTCGTGCCAGGCTCTGGTCTCGTGCGGGCACAGGCCGAAGCCGAAGGGCTTGATATTATCCTGATGGAAGCCGGATTTGAATGGCGTGAGCCGGGCTGTTCCATGTGCCTCGGCATGAACCCGGATATCCTGTCGCCGGGCGAGCGCTGCGCATCGACCTCGAATCGCAATTTCGAAGGCCGTCAGGGCCGAGGTGGTCGGACGCATTTGATGAGTCCGGCGCTGGCGGCGCGGGCTGCGATCAATGGCGTGCTCGGCTAAACGCTCGGGCAACACCCGGATAATGCGATTTCAAAGTGCACGGTCCTCGCACATAATGAGGCCACTCAAGCGAGGAAACGCGACATGACCCGATACACATTGCACGGCATCTTCGCCTCCGGCCCGACCTATAAAGTCGGCCTGATGCTGAACCTGACGGGTACGCCCTATGATTATGTCCATGTCGACCTGCGCTCCGGCGCCCACAAGGCCGACGCTTTTCTTGCGAAGAATCGCTACGGTCAGGTGCCGGTTCTGGAAGATCACGAGAAGGATATGTGCCTTTGCCAGTCATCCGTCATTCTAGACTATCTGGCCGACGAAACGGGCCAGTTCGGTGGCAAGGACCGGGCAGAGCGCCTGCGCGCCCGCGAGTGGCAGCTTTGGGGCGCAGGCCAGCTGACGACCGGCATCTACCGCACGCGCGCCATGAAGCTCGGCTTCTTCACCTTCCCCGAGCAGGTCGCCGAAGCGAATCTCAACGCGGCCAATGGTGCGCTGAAGGAATTGAACGGCCTGCTGGACGGACGCGATTGGCTGGTTGGCGGCGGCGTGACCATCGCGGACCTCGATATCTACGGCATTGTCGCCTATGCACCGCAGGCGCAAATCGATCTCGGCGCCTATCCGCACGTGCGCCGCTGGATGTCGCGCGTTGAGGCCCTGCCCCGTTTCAAGAGCGTTGACGCGGCCCTGCCGAAGGAAAGCGCCAAGGCATGATCACGGGGCTGGACCATATTGTTCTGGTCTGCCCGGAGATTGCGTCGGGCGCCGCCGTCTATACGGCGCTGCTTGGCCGCGCGCCGGATTGGGAGGCGGTCTCTGCAGATGGGGCGGCGACGGCGATCTTCCGCGTAAACAATACGGCGCTGGAATTGATGGCGCCGCATGGCGACGGGCCACTGGCGCAGCGGCTCGGTGAAATCATTTCCGACGACGGGCCGGGCCTGAAGAGCCTTGCCTTCCGCACCGGCGATATCGAGCATGCCCATCACCGCCTGACCCGGCGCGGACTGAAGCCGCACGAGATCATGCCGGGCGACAGCACGAGCGACATTGCAGGCAAAACGCGCAACTGGCGGCGGTTTCGGTGTTCCGATGATGAGACAGGCGGCATACGCACGTTCCTGATCGAGCATCAGACCGGCGAGCTGGAGCCCATGGATGCGCCGGATGATGCCGTGTCGGGGCTGGACCATATCGTCATCAACACGCCCAATCCCGACCGGGCGGCAGCGCTCTATGGCGCGCGCTTGGGACTCGATCTGGCGCTTGATCGCACGGCGCCCGAATGGAAGACGCGCTTCCTGTTCTTCCGCACCGGCGGGCTGACCTTCGAGGTGATCAACCGGCTTGGCGAGACACCAGACCCTGCCGGTCCGGATTCCATCTGGGGCCTGACATGGGAAGTGGCGGATCTGGCCGCCGCCCATGAGCGCCTGCTGGATGCGGGCTTTGACGTGTCCGAACAGCGCAAGGGCCGCAAGCCGGGCAGCACTGTCTTCACCCTTCGCAATGGCACGCTGAATGTGCCGACCCTGTTCATCGCGCATGACCCGCATTAGGATATCAAGATGAAAGCCTTCCAGACCCTCACCGGAACTGCCGCTCCTCTCATGGAGAAGGGCAAGCTGATGTCGAATGTCGACACCGACATGATCATTCCGAAACAGTTCCTGAAGACCACGACCCGCACCGGCCTGTCGAAAGGCCTGTTCCACGAGTTGAAAACCAAGGCGGATGGGTCGGAAAACCCGGATTTCGTGCTCAACAAGCCGCAATATGCCAAGGCGAACATCCTGATTACGGGCGAGAATTTCGGCTGCGGCTCGTCACGTGAGCATGCGCCTTGGGCGCTGCTGGACCAGGGCATCACCTGTGTCATCGCGCCGAGCTTTGCCGATATCTTCCACAATAACTGCTACAAGAACGGCATCCTGCCCGTCCGCCTGCCGGTGGACGTATGTGCGCAACTTGCGGCGCAGGCCGGCGGGGCGAACCATGTGTTCACGGTCGACCTTGAGACGCAGACGGTGACGACGCCGGATGGCGTGGTGCATAAATTTGATGTCGATCCGGGCCGGAAGTCGAACCTGATGGCGGGTCTCGACGAGATTGGCGCGTCGCTGACATCAGCGGCAGAGATTGATGCGTTTGAGGCCAAGCGGCGTCACATGACGCCCTGGCTCGAACGCGCGAGCTGACACGAGCGAACAGGAGAAAGTCATGGCGCGCTGGAAATTGGTTCTTCTGTCTGCGGCATGCCTGACCATGCTCGGCGGCTGTCACAATGACCCGTTCAGCATGAAACCCGAGACGAACGCGACGCTGCCGAAGAAGGCGCCGCCGGTCGAGCCTGTTGATGACACGCAGGATTCCGAGGCGCCCCAATGATCGTGATCGAAGGGACTGTTCGCATCCCGCCAGCCAATCTGGACAAGGCGCAGGCCGTGATGGAGCAGATGATCCGGGCGAGCCGGGCCGAGGCCGGGTGTCTCGATTATGCCTATAGTGTCGATGTGCTGGATCCCGGCCTGATCCGCGTCAATGAGCGCTGGGAAAGCCGGGACGCGCTGGCGGCGCATTTCAAGACGGCGCACATGGCGGCATGGCGCGCCTTCTTCCCGGAGCTGGGCATTACGGACCGTTCCTTGCGTCTTTACGAGGCCGATGCCGAACCCATCTGAGACCATTCCCGGCCCAGTCCGGGACCATTCATGGGCAATCTGCTGATTGCGTGACCGGGTCCGGGGCGTTAGAGGCGTGTCTTCTGCTGCGCCCGCGCGGCAAAGACGCATATCCAGGAGACCCGCGCCCATGTCATCGCAAACAGTCTTGCTTCTGCCCGGAGACGGTATTGGCCCCGAAGTGATGGCGCAGGCGCGCCGCGTGGCCGAGATTCTCGTCCCCGATCTCAAGTTCGAGACGGGCCTTGTCGGCGGCGCTTCCTTTGACATGCACGGCACGCCGATGGCCGACGAGACGCTTGATAAAGCGCGGCATGTTGATGCCGTCCTGCTCGGCGCGGTTGGCGGACCGAAGTGGAACAATGTTGCGCGCGACAAGCGGCCCGAGGCGGGATTGCTGGCCATTCGCAAGGGGCTCGACGTGTTTGCGAACCTGCGGCCGGCCTATTGCTTCCCGGCGCTGGTCGATGCCTCCAGCCTGAAGCGCGAGATCATTGAAGGCCTCGACCTGATGATCGTTCGCGAGCTGACCGGCGACGTCTATTTTGGCGAGCCGCGTGGCATTGATACCGACGCAAACGGCTATCGTCGCGGCTATGACACGGCGCTCTATACGCATCCGGAAATCGAGCGGGTGACGCGCGTGGCGTTTGACATTGCACGCGGCCGCAAGGGGCAGGTCTGTTCGGTCGAGAAGTCGAACGTGATGGAATCCGGCCTGTTCTGGCGTCAGGAAGTGACGCTCGCGCATGCGGAATTCGGCGCGGGAATTGAGCTCAAACACATGTATGCGGACGCCTGCGCGATGGAACTGGTGCGCGCGCCGAAACAGTTCGACGTGATCCTTGCAGGCAACCTGTTCGGCGACATCCTGTCGGACGAGGCCTCGATGCTGACGGGCTCGATCGGCATGCTGCCATCTGCCTCGCTGGGCGGCCCCGGCACGCCGGGGCTTTACGAGCCTGTTCATGGGTCCGCGCCGGATATTGCGGGGCAAGGCATTGCCAACCCGTGCGCCATGATCCTGTCGCTGGAAATGGCGCTGCGCTGGTCGCTGGACCGCGAGAAGGCGGCAGACGTGCTGTTCGCGGCGGTTGGCAAGGCGCTGGAAAATGGCGCGCGAACCAAGGATCTCGGCGGCAATCTCAGCACCGAGGGCATGGCCGACGCGATCATCGCGGCGCTTTAAGGGCCTGCCATCGCAATTGCCGCTGACCTGCGGCTGTGACATCTTCCTCCAAAAAGAAGACTTGGAGGAAACACGATGACCTATGCAGGCAGCCGCCTTGTACATGATGCTGACAGCCATTTGATGGAGCCGAGCAACTGTCTCGATCCCTATTTTGATCGCAAGCTGCTGGCGCGCTATCACGACCTTCCGGTCTACAAAGCGAAGAAATCCTTCGACAAGTTCGTCAATGGCCAGCTGGCCGCGCATGATGATGCTGCTTTTCGCGCCGGTGTTGCGGAGAACATTCTCCTGCGGAAGAATTATGAGGCGCACGGCGCCTTTCGCCGGGAAGACCGCCCCGATGTGCTCGATCTTCTCGGCTTTGCCAGCCAGCTTGTATTCACCACATTCTGCCTCGGCAATTTCGGGCTGGATGAGGGCGACGATATGGAGCTCTGCTATGCGGCCGCCGAGGCGCACAACCGGATGATGACCGATTTCTGCGCGGTCGACCGGCGCCTGCTGGCCACGGCCTATGTGCCGCTTGAGGATATCGAGCGGGCGGTTCAGACGGCGCGCAATGCCATCGAGATGGGGGCGAAGGCCTTGATGGTTCCGTCAAAATGCCCGCAGCATCATGCGCCGAGCCATGTCGGGCTCGATCCGGTCTGGGCGATGGCGGAGGAGGCGGGCCTGCCGATCCTTTTCCATGTTGGCGGTGAGGACAAGCTGAACCCGGTCTACAAGGAGAACGGCCTGCCGCCGGTGCCGGATTTCCATGGCGGCGATGATAATTTCACGTCTGTCAGTTACATGCCGATCCCGTCGGCCGTGATGCAGACACTCGCCACGATGATCTTTGACGGCGTGTTCGACCGTTTCCCGAACCTGAAATTTGGCGCGATCGAGCTTGGCGCGGCCTGGGTGCCGGGGTGGATGCGGTCGATGGATTCGGCGGCCCACGCCTTTATGCGAAACGAAACGCGGCTGCAGAACCTGTCGGCGAAACCGTCAGAGATTGTACGCAGGCAATTGCGTGTAACGCCCTATCCGCATGAGGATGCTGGCTGGATCATTGCGAATGCAGGCGAGGAGGTTTGTCTCTTTTCGTCGGACTATCCGCATGTTGAAGGGGGCCGCAATCCGCTGAAGCGTTTTGACGAGAGCCTGAAGGGCGCCTCCACACGCGCTGTCGAGGCCTTCTATTCGGGCAATTTCATCGACCTGATGGGCGAAGGCCTCGCGCCGGACCTGCGTCGGGAAACCTACCAGCAAGCCGGCTAGCTATAGTCGGCTATGCGGCAGAGCAGGTTGCCGCGGAATTCGAAGAAGCTCGCGCCGCGGATCTTGACCGTTTCGCCAGCGCGCACGCCGTTGGGCAGGTCGACGGCGGCCTTGCCTTCGAACTCGATCTCGGCGGCGGCCTTGCCGGCCCCGGTGACAACATTGACCAGACGCTGGCGGCGATAGGAAAAGGCATTGCCCGACAGGTCTGCCACCTGACGCATCATGTCCTTTCCATCGAGCCGCATGGACTGGCCCGAGTTCGAAATGTTCTCGAACACGACATCATCGGTCACGCAGTCGATCATGCCGTCAATGTCGCGGGCGTTGTAGCTGGCAATGTAGCGGGCGATTATGTCGTCAAGCACGCATGGGTCTCCTTGGGCCTGGGGCAGGGATAAAGTGCTGCATAACACATAACACGATGGCAACAGGCTTTGCACATGGGACAAGAATGCGTCATAAGCCTGCGGCTTACACAACGGAGTTTAATATCATGGCCACGCGGATTGCAGTTGTCGGTGCAACAGGGAATGTCGGACGCGAACTTCTGAACATTCTGGATGAGCGCCTCTTCCCCGCAGATGAAGTCTTTGCTGTCGCGTCCCGGCGCTCGATTGGCAAGGAAGTCAGCTATGGCGACAAGACTCTGAAGTGCCACGACCTTGAATCTTTTGACTTTAAGCGCGTTGACCTCGTGCTCATGTCGGCCGGTGGCACGATCTCGAAACTATGGGCGCCGAAAATTGCGGCGGCCGGTGCCATCGTGATCGATAACTCGTCTGCCTGGCGCATGGACAAGGACGTGCCGCTGGTCGTGCCGGAAGTGAACGCCGATGCGGTCATGGGCTATGCCAAGAAAAACATCATCGCCAACCCGAATTGCTCAACGGCGCAGCTGGTTGTGGCGCTGAAGCCCATCCATGATGCAGTTGGCATCACGCGTGTCGTGGTTGCGACCTATCAGTCGGTGTCCGGCGCCGGCAAGGATGGCATGGACGAACTCTGGAACCAGACCAAGGGCATCTTCGTCAATGACGAGCCGACGCCGCAGGTATTCCAGAAGGATATCGCCTTCAACGTGATCCCGCAGATCGACGTCTTCATGGATGACGGTTTCACCAAGGAAGAGTGGAAGATGCGTGAGGAGACGAAAAAGATCCTCGATCCCGCCATTGAACTCGTCGCGACCTGCGTGCGCGTGCCTGTCTTTGTGGGCCATTCCGAAGCGGTTCATATCGAGATGGCTGGCCCGATGAGCGCCGCCGAGGCCAAGCGCCTGCTCCGCGAAAGCCCCGGCATCATGCTGGTCGATGATCCGAAGGAAGAGCTCTACATCACGCCGAAGGAATGCGTCGGTGACTGGGCGACCTTCATCAGCCGTGTGCGCAAGGACCCGACCGTCGAGAACGGCCTCGCGTTCTGGTGCGTTTCAGACAACCTTCGCAAGGGCGCAGCGCTCAACGCTGTTCAGATTGCGGAAGAATTGCTGAACCGCGGCGTGCTGAAAGCCGAGAAACAGCCCGTCACGACCGGCTGATCGGGGTTCTGCCCCCCGGGGTCACCTCATCTTCGACATTTCTTCCAGCGTCTTGCATATGCCTTCGAGACAATTCCCGGTCCTTTGGTCGAACAGATTCGAATGGCCGAGGTCGCCCTTCGGCCGGGAGACGCCCTCTTTAAGGACGAAGTTAACGCTATGTGCGCCAGAAAGGCTTGCGGGTATGCGCGGTATCGAGCCTTCGATTAGATAGTTTCCGTCTGCCGTGAAGCTTATCAGGCCCGCTCCGAGTAGCTGGAGGAGTCCCGCCTTGCTCGGAAGAACGTCATAGACGGCGACAGGGCGGGTCGAGATGACGGTCGCCGGATCAAGCATGACGACGCCAGCTGGATAGAAGTGCTTGAACTGGCGCTCGGGATAATTGCGCGCACGCGTATTGACTCGCTTCGGCTTGCCATTCTCGATAATGAAAGTGCCTTCGGGACCTGTGATCATGCCGCCTCCGGCAGTTCGGTCGGGCGGTCCCCCCTTCCCGGAGGGGACGTTTGCGGTACCCATAGAATCGATGTCGACCACGCGAAGCTCGGAGCGCCTCAGGGCGGAGAGCAGTTTCTTGATCAGTGCGTGCGTCTCGTCTCGGGTGTAGGTGTAAGCGGATCCGCAGGCATTTTCTGTCAAGGCGCGGACCTGTTTTGTCTGCAATCCGGCGACGGCGACACCTGGACCTTCCCGTTCTGAGGCGGGCTGGACCACGAGATGCTCAACCCGTTCAGTCGCTCCAACGACGTTCCAGACGATTGCACCGCTGCTCAACGCGAACACGTAGACCGGTGCGTCGCCGGGTTCGATGAATATGGTTGCAGCCGTTGTTTCATTGTCCACCCCGGTCACGGCAATATTGGTGGCGGCTTTTCCTCGGCCACCGATGATCGCGAGAACCTCGGCATCTGGGCTTGGAATCGGCATGTTGCATGATGCTGAGCTACGGGAGATGAGCATACGGCCACGCGGAAGGGCGTCTTCTGCTGTTTGAACGGGCACAGTCATTCCGAGCGGAGGGACAAGCGGGCCAGATGGCTTAGTGCAGGCCGCGAGCATGGAAGATGCGATGAGCGCCCGTAGCGCGTAAGATCGGTTCATGGTCAGCTCCTTGTCCAAGCCCGGTATCGCACGCAGTCCTTTCCATCGGGTTTCTCCCTAGGGTAGAATTTTATTTTACGAGATATGGGCCATCCAATCAGAGGTCCGAATTTGTGGAGGCAGGGCGCTCAGCAAGATTTGGGTGGCGCGGCATGGCGGCTGCGCGTACATCGCGGCGCATGAGCACTTCCTCCTCCCTTCGCCTCGGATTTCCGGCTGCCCTTGGTGCCTATGTCATCTGGGGGTCGCTGCCGCTTTATATCCGCGCGATGAGCCATGTCGGCGCGGTGGAGCTGCTGGCGCACCGGATCATCTGGTCGATCCCGACAGCCATCCTGTTGATCGCGGTCGCCGCCAATTGGCGCGACATTCGCACGGCGTTCAAATGGCAGAACCTGAAATGGCTGGCCCTGTCGGGCATCCTGATCGGTGTGAACTGGCTGATCTATATCTGGGCGGTGAACCAGGGCCGGACGATGGAAGCCTCGCTCGGCTATTACATCAACCTACTGGTCAATGTGCTGTTCGGCATGCTGATTTTCTCTGAGCGCCTGCGGCCCGCGCAGTGGGTGGCCGTCGTGATCGCGGCGATTGGGGTTGGCGTGATGGCCGTGGCTTTTGGTCATATTCCCTGGGTCGCGCTGGGCCTGTGCTTCTCGTTCGCCTTCTATTCGGTGATCCGGAAGAAGGTGGCGATCGACAGCCGGGCGGGCTTTCTGGTCGAGGTCGTGGTGCTTGCGCCGCTCGCGCTCGCCTGGTTCGCATGGTTCCTGCAACAGCCGGACGGCCGGTTGATGGGCGAAGGCGGCTGGGACAATCTGCTGTTGGTTCTCGCCGGGCCGATCACGGCGACGCCGCTGATCCTGTTCGGGCTCGCGGCAAAGCGGCTGAAGCTCTCCACCATCGGCATGATGCAATATATCGGGCCGACACTTCAGTTCCTGATTGCGACGCTGGTCTTCCGCGAGGCGTTCGGATGGACGCATGCGGTGGCCTTCGGATGTATCTGGGCGGCACTGGCGATTTTCACGACGGATAGCGTTCTGGGTGAGGCCAAGGCGCGTCGCCTTGCTCGGACGGCGCGGCCCGCCTGAAAAAACCCCGACAGCCAAAGGCTGCCGGGGAAGTGGTATTGTTCACTAGGAGGTGCAAAAGCACCTGGCACAGATTATGCAACTTCCGTGCCGTTTGCCTGCGAATTAACTCGCCTGTGTGGGGTAATTTGAAAAGCCGTTATAATTCAGTGAGATATATGGTGCTGGTTCAGGGCGGAGGCCGTAGCGCCTGTCTCATCCTGTGTCAGTGACAGACATAGCGACCGTAAATGCGCCGCTCAGGGTCAAAATGAAATTGGAATGAGTGCCTCAAAGCGGCACAGACAAAAAAGCCCCGAGCGCCAAACAGGCGCCGGGGCAGGATTTGCATGTGGGAGCACGCGAGTGCCCCACCTGCATCCTGCAATGCTTGTGCCAGATGGCGGCCTGTTCACCGATGCGTGGATACGCCAATCCAGACCGCGATTGCGGCGAGTGTCAGGGCAAACCCGATTCTGGCCAGAAGCGACGTGCGCCACCGTTCCAGAGCGGCGCCGAGACTTGCGCCGAGAAAGACGATCCCGACATGGACGAGTATGGCGACAGTCAGATGAATGAGGCCGAGCAGGACGATCTGGCTCCAGATGGCGCCGGAGGTCGGATCGACGAACTGGCCGACGACTATGATGTAAAACAGCAGGGCCTTGGGGTTCAGGATGTTCGCGATGAGGCCCCGGCGAAAGCCTTCCTTGCCTCCACCCCTCACGGCGGACGCTGATCCGGTATCGGCAAAGGCTTCCCAGGCGAGATAGAGCATGAAGGCAACGCCGGCCCACCGCAGGGATTCATAGAGAAGAGGCGATTCCGCCAGAAGCGCGGAGGCGCCTGTGGCCGCCGCAATCAGCTGGATGAGCAGGCCGAGTGTTACACCAGCGACGGCCATCAATCCTGCCCGCCAGCCGAGCCGGGCGGATAGCGCCGCAAGCCAGCCCATATTGGGACCGGGTGTCAGTTCGACAGCCGCCATGGCGATGAGGAAAGCGGGCCAGTTAACGTGCCCGAGCATGTCAGAGGCAACCGTAGACGGCGTTGACCAGCGCGACGGCGCGAGGATCGCCGACAAGCACGTTGGACTGCTTGTTCATGACATAGGCGCAGGTGAGGCGCCGGTCGGGGTCACCGATAGCCATGGAGCCACCCCAACCGCAATGACCGATAGTGTCCGGGTTTGGCCCGAAGAATCCATGCGTGTTGCGCATGATGCCGGCGCCGAAACTGGTCGACATGTTGAGAACAAGGTCAGGGCCGTCGACGCGCGAGCGAATGAGACTGGCAAAGGCATCGTCGGGCATCAGCGCCTTGCCGGCCACTGCGCCGCGATGGGCATAGGCGTCATAGAGCGCAGCGACGCTGGCAGCGGTTCCGTGGCCGTTGGCCGAGGGAATCTCGATCTCGCGCCAGATGGCGCCGCCGCGATTGGGCGAGGACCATTTGGTACCGAAGGCGGCTTTCTTGGGGTCCGTCATCTCACCGATCGCGGGAAGCGCTGTTGGCCGTTTTATATCGGCGCAGCGATCATGTTCGCTGGCCGGAAGGCCGATATGGAAATCAATGTTGGCAGGTGAGCACACGTTATCACGCAGCCATGTGCCGAGCGTTACGCCGCTGATGCGCCGGAACATCTCGCCGACGACATAGCCCCAGGTCGTCGGATGATATCCGTGGGCGGTTCCGGGTGGCCACATGGGGGGCAGGGCGGCCAGTGCGGCGGCGCAGGCGGGCGGATCGAGCCAGATTTCCGGGTCGATTTCGTTGATGAAGCCGGGCAGGCCTGCCTGGTGGCTGACAAACTGGCCGATCGTGACGGCGCCTTTGCCTTCGGCGGCGAATTCCGGCCAGAATTCGGAGATCGGTGTTTCATATCCGTCATCGAGACCTGCAATGGCAGCAGCAAGCACGAGCGCGGAAATGCCTTTTGTCGTTGAGTAGACAGGCACCAGCGTGCGCTCATCCCAGCGTTTCTCCATCTTCCGGTCAGCCCAGCCGCCGAGCAGGTCAACAATTGGTTCGCCATCCAGAAGCACAGCGAAACCGGCGCCAAGCTCGCCATCACCGTCGAAATTCGCTTCGAAAGCGTCGCGAACCGGCTCGAAACCGGTGGCAACATGTCCTGATAGCGGAAACTCTGTCATGGCGGCCCTTTGGTCATCTTGATCTTTTGGAACAATGAGGCCACCCCTTCCCCAATCGCAAGTCAACCGTCAAGGACCGTCCATGTCAGCCCAAGCCCATCGTCCGCGCCGCTCATGCCTCTACATGCCGGGCGCAAATACCCGCGCGCTGGAAAAGGCCAAGGGCCTGGCCGCCGATACGCTGATCTTCGATCTGGAAGATGCCGTTGCCCCTGAGGCCAAGGCCGAGGCACGCGACGCCATCCTCAGCGCCGTGCAGGGTGGCGGCTATGGCCCGCGAGAGATCGTCGTGCGGATCAACGGGCTGGACACGGAATGGGGCGCGGATGACCTGAAAATGGCGGCAAAGTCTGGCGCAAATGCCATTCTCGCGCCGAAAGTGGTCTCCGGCGCAGACATTGACCGTCTGGACAAGGCGCTGACGGCGGCCGGTGCGTCCGATGATTTCGGCCTTTGGGTGATGATCGAAATGCCGCTCGCGATTCTCAACATTCAGGAAATTGCCGAGGCGGCCCATCGCACGCGGCTCACGACATTCGTCATGGGCACGAATGACCTGGCCAAGGAATATCGCGCGCGCCCAACGCCAGATCGGCTGGCCTTCCAGACAGCGCTGGGCTTCAGCATTGCGGCGGCACGAGCCTACGGCCTGATCGCAATTGATGGCGTCTATAATGATATCAAGAACGAGCATGGCCTGATCGATGAGTGCGAACAGGGCCGCACGCTGGGATTTGACGGCAAGACGCTGATCCATCCATCGCAACTTGAATCCACCAATCGCATCTTCGCGCCCAGCCCGCATGAGGTTGAACAGGCACAAGCCGTGATCGAGGCGTTCGCTGATCCTGAAAATGCCGGAAAAGGCGTGCTCAAGGTGAATGGCAAGATGACCGAGCTGCTGCATCTGGATGAAGCGCGCCGCACAGTCGCCATGCATGACGCGATCAAGGCATTCGAGGCCGCGTGATGACCCATACCTATCTTCATAATCCGGGCTGCAGCACATCGCGGAAAGGACTCGAACTGCTTGAGTCCAAGGGCATCAAGCCTGACGTGCGCAAGTACATGAATGCTTCCGAACAGCTCAGCGTGGCGGAGTTGAAGGATATTGCGAAGAAGATGGGCGGTGTCAGCCCGCGCGCCTTCCTGCGGGAGAAGAATGCGGCTGAGGCGGGCCTCGCCGAGGATGCCGGGGATGAGGCCGTCTATGCCGCCATGGCGGAGAACCCGAAGATCATCCAGCGCCCAATCCTCATCAAGGGGAGCAAGGCTGTGTTGGGCCGCCCCATCGACCTGATGCTTGCTCTGGCCTGAACACTGAAATCGGCGCCAAACGCGCCGATTCGATTGAATTTCATCGATTCAGGCGACGGAATATCAGCCTTGATGGGTGATAAGCGGATCATGATTTTGATCCTGTTCACCCTTGCTGCCCTGTTTCTGGCTTTTGCCACCTTCTGCATGTTTGGCCTGCCCTACATGCTGATGGGGCCGCGCGTGTTTGACCAGCTGGCTGAACGACGGGAACAGCAACTTATGGCGGGCCTCTTGCTGGCTGCGGCGATTTCGCTCGTTCTGGCGCCTTTTTTCGCTACTGGCTTGATTTCGGATGCAGGCCGCGTGCAGGTGATGGCCGAAACCCTGACTGGCTTCATCGACCGCGCCTGATACCTCTGCGCCGCCGCTGGAGCCTCATTGAGCGAGGCGGCAAATGGCGAGCGTACAGAAATCCAATCCCGGAAATTATTTCGAAGACTTCCATGTCGGCATGGAAATCATTCACGCGACGCCGCAAACGCTGACCGAGGGCGATGTCGCCCTCTATCGGGCAATGACGGGCAACCGGTTCGCGCAATATTCCTCGTCGGAGTTTGCAAAGGCAGCGGGCTTTCCGGGCCTCTGCATTGATCCGGTGCACGCGTTTCATGTCGTGTTCGGCAAATCGGTGCCCGATATTTCCCTCAATGCCGTGGCCAACCTTGGCTATGCCGATGGTCGCTTCTTCCTGCCGGTCATGCCGGGCGATACGCTGAACACGGTATCGGAAGTGATCGGCGTCAAAGAGAACTCGAACGGCAAGACGGGCGTCGTATGGGTGCGCACGACCGGCTTCAACCAGCGCGGCGAGACGGTGATGTCTTTCGTGCGCTGGGTCATGGTCAACAAATACGAGATGGACAATCCGGCGCCCGAGCCAGTCGTGCCGGACTTGCCCGAGGCCGTGCCAGCCGCCGAACTGGTCGGCTATCCCGACATGAAGGCTTGGGACATGGCGCTGGCGGGCAGCCCCTATACGTTTGACGACTATGCGGTTGGCGAGAAGATCAACCATGTCGACGGGATGACCGTTGAAGAGGCCGAGCATCAGATTGCCACACGCCTCTACCAGAACACAGCCAAGGTACACTTCGATGCACACGGCCAGAAGGACAGCCGGTTCGGCAAGCGCCTGATCTATGGCGGTGTCGTGATCTCGATTGCCCGGTCTCTGGCTTTTAACGGCCTCGCCAATGCAGGCCAGATGCTCGCGATCAATGCCGGCACGCATGCCAGCCCGCTGTTCGCAGGCGACACGATCTATGCCTGGAGCGAAGTGCTGGACAAGGCCGAGCTGTCTGACACGTGCGGGGCATTGCGCTTGCGCCTTGTCGCCGTGAAGGACCAGGACCCCGGCGCCTTCGCCTACAAGGACGATGCAGGCAAATATGCTGCTGGCGTCCTGCTGGACTTCGACTATTGGGCCGCCATCCCCAAGCGCTGAGACGATCGCCGCTTCCGTCCGCGCGCGCCATGCTTATATAGGCGGTATGAGCGGATATGGCCCCTTTGACGGTTTCACGATTGCGGCCATTTCGGTGGCCGTCATCTTGTCAGCATTGGTGAGCCTGATCGGCACATCCGCGCGCAAGCGCACAGTCGCGCTCGGCGAGGCGAAGGCCGAGGATCTGGCCGAAATGACCGGCATTATCGACCCCAAACAATTGCTGGCCGCCTTTGGTCCGCCCGACATGGGGCGCGTCTGGCGCACGGTCACGCTCCTGGACGTGCGCAAGGCCCGCCAGCCGCAGGGGTGGCTCATGTCGAGCGATCTTGTGGATTACGGCTGCGCCGGGGTTGCCGTGCTTGCGTTTTTCGTGTCGCACCCGCTTGTGTACGGGGCATTGCTGTTTGCGCTGTGCGTGCAGATCGGTGGCTGGGTCGTCTCCACCCGGCTGCCGAAATAGGCTTTCAATCGCCAGCTTTGCCGCCGGCCAAAAACGGAATACACACGCGCGATGAGAGTCTGGAAGATGAATGGCGCCGGCAATGCGTTTGCCGTGTTCGATGCCCGCTCGACGCCCTTTGCGCCGACGGCAGATCAGGTGCGTCAGATCGCGGCGGACCTGCAGGCCGACCAGGTGATCGCGTTGGAGCGCGATGCCACCAAGGATGTGTTCATGCGCATCTGGAATTCCGATGGCGGGGAAGTGGCGGCCTGCGGCAATGGCGCCCGCGCGGTGGCGCATCTCATCCTTGAGGAAACCGGTAAGCCGATGGTCACGATCCAGACCGAGGCCGACATGCTGAAGGGCTACAAGGCCGAGGGCGGCCTCGTCACCGTCGACATGGGCTCACCCCTGATGGGCTGGGAAGACATTCCGCTGGCCGAGAAAATGGATGTGCGCGGTGTGGATGTGAAAGTCGGCCCGATGGACAATCCGACCCTGTCCCGCCCGGCCGTTGTCTCCATGGGCAACCCGCACGCGGTTTTCTTCGTGAAGGATGTCGATGCCTATGACATTCCGGCGCTGGGCCCGCTCGTGGAATGGCATCCGCTATTTCCGGAAGGCACCAATGTCGGCTTTGCGCAGGTAATCGACACCGAAACCATCCGCCTGCGGGTGTGGGAACGCGGCGCTGGCCTGACCAAGGCCTGCGGCACCGGGGCCTGCGCGGCGCTTGTGTGCGCGGCGCGGGCAAAGCTCACCGGGCGCAAGGCACGGCTTGTGCTCGATGGCGGCACGCTGATCATCGACTGGCGCGAAAGCGACGACCATGTGTACATGACCGGACCAGTCGAGATGGAATTCGAGACCGTTATCTGACCGTTCACTGGCCCATTGGGCTTGATTCTGTGTCCAGACGGCGCGATGTGGCCCATCGAACCTGCCATGACTGACGCAACCACGCCTCCCAGCCCGACGCTGATAACGCTCGGATGCCGCCTCAACACCTATGAATCGGAGGTGATGCGCAGCCATGCCTCAGAGGCGGGGCTGAACGATGCTGTCATCATCAATACGTGCGCTGTGACGTCAGAAGCCGTTCGCTCGGCCCGCCAGGCCATCCGGCGCGCGGCGAAGGACCATCCGGGCGCGCCGATCCTCGTGACGGGGTGTGCCGCCCAGGTGGACCCGGCGATGTTTGCGGCCATGCCGGAAGTGACCCGTGTGATCGGCAATCATGAGAAGATGCAGGCCGAGACCTGGAAACCGGCGACGCTCCTGGGTGGTCACGAAAAGGTTCGCGTCAATGACATCATGTCGGTGCGCGAGACGGCGGCCCACCTGATCGACGGGATGGAAGGCCGTGCGCGCGCCTATGTTCAGGTGCAGAACGGGTGTGACCATCGCTGCACATTCTGCATCATTCCCTATGGCCGGGGGAATTCACGCTCGGTGCCCGCTGGCGAGGTCGTGGCGCAGGTGCGTCGGCTCGTGGAGACGGGCCATCATGAGGTCGTGTTGACCGGTGTTGACCTGACAAGTTGGGGCGCAGACCTGCCGGGCGCGCCGCAACTGGGAAATCTGGTGCAGCGTATCCTGAAACTGGTGCCGGATCTGGCGCAGCTGCGCATTTCCTCCATCGACGCGATCGAGATTGACGACGCGCTTGTCGAGGCATTGTCGGATGTGCGGCTGGCGCCCTACATGCATCTCTCGCTGCAACACGGCGATGACCTGATCCTCAAGCGCATGAAGCGGCGTCATTCGCGCGATCAGGCGATTGCGCTGACGCAGCGCCTGCGAGACGCGCGGCCCGACATGGCCTTCGGCGCGGACCTGATTGCCGGTTTCCCGACCGAGACTGAAACGCATTTCGAGAATTCGCTGCGCCTTGTGGAAGAGTGCGGCATCAGTTTCCTGCATGCCTTTCCCTATAGCCCACGGCCTGGAACGCCTGCTGCGCGCATGCCGCAGGTGGCGAAGGCTGAGATCAAGGCGCGTGCAGCGAGGCTGCGTGCGGCTGGGGAGGCGGCGCTCGCGGCCCATCTCGCCCGCCATGTCGGGACAGTCGCAGACGCGTTGGTAGAGCGCGGCGAGATCGCCCGCCTGCCCGACTTTACGCCTTTGCAGATTGAGGGCGACTTGCCGCCTGCTGGACGCATCGCGCGTACCCATATAACCGGGCACAATAATACGCATCTGGTTGGGACTTTGGCATGATCCTGTGGTTCGGGAAAAAGAAGAAGCAGGACGAGGCGAAGGCGGCTGGCGCGGCGATGGACGCGCCGGAACTCTCAGCTGACGAAATGGCCGCCCGCGATGCTGAAATCGCGGCGAAAGAGGCTGAAAAGGCCGAAATCGAGCGTGTTGTTGCCGAAGCGAACAAGGCCTGGGAAGATCGTCAGGCACGTGAAGCGCGTGAAGCCGCTTCTGAATCTGCTCGCCTTGAGGAAGAAGCCCGGAAGGCGGACGCCGCGCGGGCCGAGGCGCTTGCCCGGGCTGATGCCGAAGAGGCCAAGCGTCTTGAAGCTGAGGCGGAAGCGGCACGGCGTGCCCGCGAAGAGCGGGAGATTGCTCGCGCCAAGGCGGCTGCCGAACTTAAAATTCTGGAAGACCGGCGCGAAGCGGTCCGTCTGCGCGAAGAACGCGAAGCGGCTGCGCGCGCTGCGCTGGAGGCGGAAGCCAATGATCCGGGTTTTGTGGCCAAGCTCGGTTCCGGTCTTGCGCGCTCCTCGTCGCGGCTCGGTTCGGGCCTTGCGGCGTTCAACAAGCGCAAGCTTGATGATGAAACGCTTGAAGATCTCGAAGACCTGTTGATCACGTCAGACCTCGGCGCCGCCGTAGCGCGCCGGGTGACGAAGAACCTGTCGAAAGAGCGGTTCGACAGGGAAATCACAGAAAACGAGATCAAACAGGCCCTCGCGACCGAAATTGAGGAAGTTCTGGCCCCGCGCGAGAAGATCGTCGACTTCTCGGATGGGCCTCGTCCGCGTGTTGTTCTGTTTGTCGGCGTTAACGGGTCCGGCAAGACGACGACCATTGGCAAGATTGCCTCGAAGCTGAAGGATCAGGGCGCGAAGGCGCTGCTCGTGGCGGGGGACACGTTTCGCGCGGCCGCGATTGAGCAACTGACCGTCTGGGGCGATCGGGCGGGTATTCCGGTCATGTCCAAGCCGACAGGCGCTGATGCGGCGGGTCTTGTCTATGAGGCCATCGAACGGGCGCGTGAGGAAGACCTCGATCTTGTCCTCGTCGATACGGCCGGGCGCCTTCAGAACAAGGCCGAACTGATGGCGGAACTGGCCAAAGTGGTGCGTGTCATCCGCAAGATGGATCCCGATGCGCCGCATGATGTCATTCTCGTTCTCGATGCGACGGTTGGACAAAATGCGCTTAGCCAGGTCGAGGCCTTCCGGCACACGGCCGGGGTGACGGGCCTTGTGATGACCAAGCTCGACGGGACCGCCAAAGGCGGGGTGCTTGTTGCCATCGCCGAAGCGCATGACCTGCCGATCCATTTTATCGGGGTTGGCGAAGGCGCCGATGACCTGCGTCCTTTCAGCGCCCACGCGTTTTCGCAGGCGCTGGTCGGAGCGATTGAGTAAACTCTATTCCGCCGCCATTGCACGTGTGGGCGCGGCTTGTGCGCCGCGCACAAGCCGTCCGGGCTTGGCGCCGGTTGGATCGCCATCGCGGTGTGTCACCTGGCCGGCCAGGATCGTGGCCGTATAGCCGCTCGCACGTTGCATCAGGCGCCTGCCACCGGCGGGAAGATCATGAATGACTTCCGGCAGGTGGAGCTTCATGTTGCTGGCATCGATGACATTGAGGTCAGCGCGATACCCGGGTGCAATAAGGCCGCGATCATTGAAGCCCATCCAGCGGGCCGTTTTCTGAGTCTGGCGGTGAATCAGGTATTCCAGTGGCAGTTTCGGCCCGCGTGAACGATCACGGGCCCAATGGGTCAGCATGGTCGTGGTGAAGCTGCCATCGCAGATCATGCCGACATGCGCGCCGCCATCGGAGAGGCCGGGCAGGGTCGCCGTGCTCTCCATCATGGCGCGGATCGGCTCGAGGCTGCCCTGCGCATAATTGAGGAAGGGCAGGTAGAGCATGCCGTGGCCGTCGCGTTCCAGCATCAGGTCGAGGGCCGCCTCTTCATTACTGACGCCGCGCTGCGCCGCGATAGCCTCAATCGTGCGCTCCGGACCTGGCTCGTAATCGACCGGGTCGCTGAGTTGGAAGATCTTGCCGAAGCTGCGCAGCATGACCTGCAGGAACGGATTGTCGGTGTCGGGCTTGTCGGCGAGCAGGCGTTTGCGGAAGTCCGCATCATTCAGGCGGCGCACTTTTTCTTCAAAAGGCAGGTTTGCAACTTCCCTGAACACGGGATGCGCACTGAATGTATTGAGTGTCAATTCAAGACCCAGCAATACGCCCACCGGGCGGGGGGCGACCTGTGCGGCCATTGGCAGGCCGTCATCGACTGCCTCTTCAATGGCGCCTAGCAAGGCGCGCCAGCCTTCCGGCGCAACATCGGCCTGCGCGAGGGAGACAGAGAGTGGTCGGCCCGACGCCTCGACGATCCGGCGCAGCATGGCCGCTTCCTTTCGCGGGTCGTTGAAGTCCGAGACGAACTGCAACACGCCGCGCTTTGCTTCGGCGAGGCCCATGGCAATGCCGGTGAGTTCTGCCTCGCTGGCTGTCAGGGTCGGTGTTGGCTGGCCGTCGGAGGTGCGGTGGTTCAGCGTGCGCGATGTGGAGAAGCCAATGGCGCCGGCCATGACGGCCTCTTTGGCGAGGCGCGCCATCTCCTTGATCTCGGCTGGCGTCGCATCCTCGCGATTGGCGCCCCGGTCGCCCATGACATAGACGCGCAGGGCCGCGTGGGGGAGCTGGGCGGCAAGGTCCACATCGAATTCGCGCTCGCCTAAAAAGTCGAGATAGTCCGGGAAGCTTTCCCAAGCCCAGGGCAGGCCCTCGGTGAGGACCGGGAAGGGGATATCCTCCACGCCTTCCATCAGACGGATCAGCCGGTCATGATCCTCGGTGCGGCAGGGCGCAAAGCCGACACCGCAATTGCCCATAACGGCGGTCGTGATTCCATGGAGGGATGAGGGGCTGATCTCGCTGCCCCATGTGGCCTGACCATCATAATGTGTATGCACGTCGACAAAGCCTGGCGTCACGATCTGGCCGCGGGCGTCGATTTCTTCTCGCCCCTTTCCGTTTACCTTGCCCATGCCTGTAATGACGCCGCCATCGACGGCAACGTCCATCTCGCGGGGAGCAGCGCCGCTACCATCGAATACGAGCCCGCCGCGCAGGATAATGTCGTGAGTGGCCATGCGTTTCTTCCTCTTTTGGATTCAGAATGAAGGCGGGCAGTGAATAGTCAAACCCTGACGCCGCGTCGGGCTTCCCCGGCGCGCCAAACCCGCGCATACACCGGCCGCCATGACCAGCACGCTCCTTCCCGTCGCGATTTGCCTGATGTCTGCCGTGTCGCTGGCAGCGTCGAACGTTCTGGTGAAGCGCGGTGGTGATATCCTGACGGCCCGCATGGTGCTGTCCATCGTGATGGCACTGAGCGTTCTGCCATTCGCGTTTTTCGTTCCTTTCCCGCCACGCGAGACCTTGCCCTTTTTTGTCATCTCTATGGTGGTGCACTGGTTCTATCAGTTCAGCGCTATTCGCGCGCTACATCGCGGTGACCTCTCGCTGGTCTTTCCGGTCATGCGTGGGCTCGGACCATTGGCGACGGCGTTGATCGCGAGCCTTGTTCTGCACGAGAGCTTGTCGCCGTGGCAGATCGTTGGTCTCGTCGCTGCCAGCGCATCCATCATCGTCTTTGCCATGCCAACCGGCGCCACACTGGATGCCCGCCGGCTCGACCGGGCTGCGCTTTTCTGGTCAGTGATGACGGCGGCGGGGGTCGGCCTCTACGCGGTCGCAGATGCACGCGCGGTGAGAGAGATACCAACACCGATGACCTTCATCGTGTGGCTTTTTCTCATCGATTGGATTGGCGTCACGACCGTAACGCTCTGGCAGCGCAAGGGCGCCATCATGAATGCGGTCCGTCCTCAAATACGGGGAGGAATTGTCGCGGGCGTGCTGGGCACTTTCTCCTACGGCCTCGCCATCTTCGCCTACACGCTGACCGACACGGCGATTGTGACGGCGTTACGGGAGACATCGGTCGTGTTCGCGGCGGCGTTCGGTGCTTTTCTTCTCCACGAAGGATTCGGGCGAAGGCGTACGATTGCCGCCGCTGTTCTGGCGTGCGGGCTCCTGCTGATGCAGGCGGGTGCCTGAACGCAGGTCTGGCCCCGGGGCGCGGTGTATGCCACAGAATTAGAAACATCCGGGAGCGGCCACGCCGCGTATAGATATTCATGACTGACACGCCTGAACAGAAGACCGCGCCAGCGGCAACCCGCAAGGCCGGCAATGTCTGGGCCGAGCTCGGCCCGACGCTCGTCTTTGTCCTGATCTACAATGTGCTGCTGCGCTTCCCGGAAGGCGACGGCCTGCTCACGAAAGACACGGCGCTCTATTGGGCGACTGGGGCGCTGATTGTCATGACGATCGGCGTGATCGCGCAGAAGCTGGTCAAGAAGGAACGTATCCCGCCTTTCCTGATTGTTTCGTCTGTCCTGATCGGAACATTCGGCACGATCGGCATCGTGCTGCAGTCGAAAACATTCCTCTTCATCAAGCCGACAATCATAAACCTTCTCTTCGCCGGGGTGATCTTCGGCGGCCTCGCGGTCGGCCGGAACGTCTGGAAGATGTTTTTTGATGGTGCATTCCAGCTACCCGACTTTGCATGGCGGACGCTTGCGATCCGTTGGGGTCTTTATTTTGTCGCTCTGGCGATCTGGAATATTATTTTGTGGCAGTTCTTCTCAGAGGAAACCTGGGCCAATTGGCGGCTTGGCAATATGGCAATCGGCTTTGTCTTTGCGCTCGCAAATGTGCCTTACACACTCAAGCACATGCTGCCATCCGAGGACGCCGACGAAGCCGCCTAGCGGGTTATCTTTTCCGTTCCCGGTGGATTGGTAAAAGGTGGGAAAGCCTGCAGGTGCCGTGTAGCGGCATAATGTGTCAGCGCCCAGATGACGGTTGGGAATGCCAGCTCGGACCAGGGAATGTCTTTCCAGTCAAACATACCCACCTCAAGGCTCTCAGGCCCTGAATCTATTGAAGATTCCAGCGTGGCACGGAACATGATCTGCACCTGACTTATGCGTGGAACTGAATAAACGGCGAGCATTTGCTGAATGCGGATATCGGCGCAGGCCTCTTCCTTTGCCTCGCGCTGTGCGGCTTGCTCGACCGTTTCATTCTCTTCCATGAAGCCTGCCGGCAGGGTCCAGAACCCCTTGCGCGGTTCGATCGCCCGGCGACACAAAAGCACTTTTCCGTCCTTGTCGGTCACCACCGATCCGGCGACGATTTTCGGATTCACGTAGTCTACGAAACCGCACGTGTTGCAAATGCGCCGTTCGCGGTCGTCGCCATCCGGCACAGCTGTACTGAAATCAGGTGTTATGGAACTAATTGCTAACTCATCCGTCATCAAATCTTCAACCTATGTCTCTTATGGAGAAAACTGTTGATCCGCACACGGGCCAGCTGCTTTAAGCGGGCCACCAACCCATTTCCAGCGGGAAACCGCGTCAAACCCTGAAAGTAGACATTCCAATGGCAACCACAACCAGTTTCAATCTTAACAAATCCCCAAGCCATTTGCTGCACCGCGCGCAGCAGATCGCTGCAAACCATTCTGCCTCTGCGCTGAAGGCCGCAGGCGTCACGCTGCGCCAGTTTTCGGTGCTTGCTGCGCTCTCCGGCAATGAAGGCGTCAGCCAGTCCGACCTCGTCAACGCCACCGGCATCGACCGTTCGACCCTTGCTGACATGGTTGCCCGCATGGAGCAGGCCGGCCTCATCAAGCGCGTCGCGTCCAAGACAGATGCCCGCGCCAAGTCTGTTTCGCTGATGGCAAAGGGCCGCAAGGCGCTCGAAAAAGCCCAGCCGGCTGTAGATGCTGCGGATGCTGCACTGTTCGACGCCATGCCGAAAACAAAGCAGGACGCTCTGCTCTCTGGTCTCACCAAACTGGTTGATGATGCTGAAGCGCCTGCGCCGACCGCCAAGGCAACGGCTGAGCCAGCGCCTGTGATCGTGCCGAAAGCAAAAGCGAAAGCCAAGCCGAAGGCAAAAGCCAAGCCAAAAGCGAAAGCCAAGGCCGCTTCTGAATCCAAGCCGGTGATCAAGTCGAAGCCTGCGCCAAAAGCCAAGGCCAAGCCTGCCGCCAAGAAAAAGAAGTAAGACTTCGGGGTCAGTTGCGGGGCGCGTCCAGCGCCCCGCTCACCTCTTTCACATCGTCCGGGCCGAGTGGCCCTGCGACATGTAACAGGATCTCGCCATCGCTTGAGATCACGAATGTTTCCGGTACGCCGGTCAATCCAAAATCCAGTCCGCCCTGCCCATCAGGATCCTCCGCTACCCTGGTGAAAGGATTGCCCATGCGCTGAAGAAATTCAGCGCCATTCTCGGCCGTGTCCTTGTAGAGAACACCGTACACCCGGCCCGGGAAGCGCTCTGACAGCTCCATCAGCTGCGGGTGCTCGGCCTCACATGGGGCGCACCAGCTGGCGAACAGGTTCACGATAATGGTTTCATCACCGGGGGGCGGTGCAAAGGCGATGTCTCCACCATCAAGCGCAGCGAACTGACGGTCAGGCGCTGCCCGGGACACACGTTCGAACTCGCCTTTCTTGGGGCTCAACAATTGAGACAGGGCCAGGCCCGCAAAGAGGACAAGCAGAGCGACCGGGATGGCGGCGAGCCAGCGTTTCATGCTGCGTCCTCATCGCTTGCCTGCATTCGGTCGAGCGCAGCCTTGGCGGCGCGTGCCTTCAGGACAGTGCCGACAACGGCGCCGCCGATGAGAAAAGCGCCCAGTCCGTAGCAGGCCCAGATATAAGCCGCGTTCTTTCCGAGGTCGGGGAGGAGTTCCATCATGCGCCTGCCAACAAACGGGCCCGCTGGCGCGCTGCGCGCCGGGTCCAGATTTCTGCCCGCATCAGGGTCATGACCAATGCTCCGAACAGCAGGGAATGGCCAAGGCCACTCATCATCAGCGGCCAGAGATAGACGGCGGCCATCTTGGGGCCGTCAGCCGTTATCACGCTGGCGTCCTGATGAAGCGAGGTGAACATGTCGACCGAGAACTTGATCAGCGGCACATTGAGCGCACCGACCATGGCAAGGATGGCGCCGGCGCGGGCCGCTTTCTGCCGAGAGTCCATCGCCGCGCGCAGGGCCATGTAGCCGAGGAAAAGGAAGAAGAGGAACAAGACGCTCATCATGCGGGCATCATCCCATTGCCACCATGTTCCCCAGGTCGGTTTGCCCCAGATCGATCCGGTCGCAAGGCAGAGCGCGGTCCATACTGCTCCAAGCGGGGCAATGGCTTTGGCGGCAATGTCAGCCAGTTCGTGGCGCCAGATGAACCAGACGAAGCTGGCTGCCGCCATGGCCGAATAGCTCGCCATGGCGAGCCATGCCGCAGGGACGTGGATGAACATCACGCGCATGATGTCGCCGCCCTGATAGTCATCCTTCGGCACAATCCAGAGCCCCTGCCATAGGCCCCACGCGATCAAGGCGCCGCCAGCCGCATAGAAGAGCGGGGCGAGCCAGCGCGACAAGGCGAGAAAGCGGTGCGGATTTGCAAAGGCTGACAACATGCCCATTCAGATACTATCCCCTCAATCTGCCGCCAAGCGCAGGGCCGCAGCCATGGCAAATGGCGCCGCCGCCAGCGCAAACAATGTCGATGCGGCCAGCAATAGTGGCGCGGTATCGCCGAGGGCTGCCCCGCGCATCGCCATTGATCCGAAAATCGCCGTTGGCACATAAAGCGGCAGGGCGATGAGCGCTATAAGTAATCCTCCGCGGCGTACCGTGGCTGAGAGCGCGGCGCCAACGCCGCCCCAGAAGAAGAAGGCCAGCCCGCCAAGACCGTAGATCAAAGCACCTGTCAGGAGACCGATGCCCGCTTCCGCCTGAAACATCAGGGCCAGGACCGGGCTCATAAGCGCCAGCGGCAGGCCCGCTGTCAGCCAGTGCGCAAATGTCTTGGCCGCCGCGATCGCTGAGACGGGCGTACCTGCCTGAAGCCAGAGGTCCAGTGCGCCGTCTTCAACATCCGACTGGAAAATGCGCTCCAGAGTCACAAGGCTGGATAGCGCTAATGATACCCAGAGTATGCCGGGGCCGACGGCGCGCAGCATGCCGGGTTCAGTTCCGATACCCAGAGGCACAAGAACTGCCGCGCCAGCAAAAAATCCAAGCGGAAGCAGCGCACCTGCGCCACCGGCCCAGGATTCGCTGAGCGCTTGCCGGAAAGCAGAGAGGATGGGTTTCGGGCTCACAGAGTGACCTCCCGGCTCGCCGCAAAACCTGCGTCGCCATGGATGGCCGCAATAACGGCGCCTCCGCTCTGGCGATGGTTCGCCACCAATGCGAGCAATTGCTCACGTCCTTCGGCATCCAGTGCCGTGAACGGCTCGTCGAGCAGCCAAAGCGGGCGCTGATCCAGCATCAACCTCGCGAGCGCAGTGCGCCGTCTTTGGCCGGCGGAGAGATAGCGTGCGGCCACTTCAGAAGGACGAGAAAGCCCCATTTCCCCGAGAATGGCATCAATATCGGCGTCAGAGCCCCAGGCCTGCGCCCAGAGTTTCAGGTGCGCCCGTGGCGTCTCGTGGGGTTTCAGTCCTTCGCGGTGTCCGATCCAGTGATGGGTGGCCTGGCGGTCTACATGACCGGCCTCAGGACGCGTCAAACCGGCCAGAATGCGCAGCAAAGTGGTCTTTCCTGCCCCGTTCGCGCCCCGCAGAACGACCGCTTCGCCGGGCGCAACGCTCAGCGACACGCCCTCGAACAGGACGCGCTCGCCCCGCAGAATCCCGAGATTGTTGGCGCTCAGCAACAGTAATTCCCCTTGGAATAGACCCTTTGTCCCAATTGCATCAGGTGCTTACCCTCTATATGACACGAGGCAACGCGCCGCCCGACGCGGCACCCACATGTACACATCAAGACGCGAGGTCTCCCGCATGCCGTCTCTCGACAGCTTTAAATCAAAACGCACGCTTACCGCTGCTGGCAAGACGTACACTTATTATTCGCTCGCCGCAGCCTCTGAAAACGGCCTTGGCGATGTGTCGCGCCTCCCGGCTTCGCTGAAAGTTCTCCTCGAGAACATGCTGCGTTTCGAAGATGGCAAGACGGTCACCAAGGACGACATCATGGCCTTCAAGGCCTGGCTCGACAACAAGGGCGCCACAAGCCACGAGATTGCCTACCGTCCCGCCCGCGTCCTGATGCAGGATTTCACCGGCGTTCCGGCCGTTGTTGACCTTGCTGCCATGCGCGACGCTGCCAAGAAACTCGGCGCTGCGGCGGATGCCATCAACCCGCAGGTACCTGTCGACCTCGTGATCGACCACTCGGTCATGGTCGACAACTTTGCCCACGCCAATTCCTTCGAGAAGAACGTCGAGCGCGAATATGAGCGCAATGGCGAGCGCTACGAGTTCCTGCGCTGGGGCTCGTCGGCCTTCAAGAACTTCCGCGTTGTGCCACCGGGCACGGGCATCTGCCACCAGGTGAACCTCGAATATCTCGGCCAGACGGTCTGGACGAAAGAGGAAGACGGCGAAACGGTTGCCTATCCTGATACCTGCGTTGGCACGGACAGCCACACGACCATGATCAACGGCCTGTCTGTTCTCGGCTGGGGTGTCGGCGGTATCGAGGCCGAAGCGGCCATGCTGGGCCAGCCTGTCTCCATGCTCATCCCGCAGGTGGTTGGTTTCAAGTTTACGGGAAAGCTCGCAGAGGGCGCAACGGCGACCGACCTCGTGCTCACCGTGGTGCAGATGCTGCGCAAGAAAGGCGTTGTCGACAAGTTCGTCGAATTCTTCGGCCCGGGCCTCGCCAATCTCACGCTGGAAGATGAAGCGACGATTTCCAACATGGCGCCGGAATATGGCGCGACCTGCGGCTTCTTCCCGGTCGACAATGAGACAATCACCTATCTCACAGACACAGGTCGTGAACCCGACCGTGTGGCGCTTGTCGAAGCCTATGCCAAGGCGCAAGGCTACTGGCGTCCTGACATGGCTGACCCGGTCTTCACTGACACGCTGGAACTGGACCTCGGCGACGTTGTTCCCTCGCTGGCCGGTCCGAAGCGCCCGCAAGACCGCGTTCTGCTGACGGATGCGGCGGCGCAGTTCAAGAAAGACGTGCGCGGCATCAAGGGCGGCGGCGTCGACAAGGACAAGGTGCCAGATAGCGAAGGCGAGTCGCGTTTCGCCGACGAAGGCGCCACGATGAACAAAACCATCCCGGACGATTATGGCGTTCCCACATTTGCCGTCGAAGGCAGCGAGTATCACCTGCATGACGGCTCGGTGGTCATTGCGGCCATCACGTCCTGCACCAATACGTCGAACCCGTCCGTCATGCTCGCCGCTGGCCTGCTGGCCCGCAATGCGCGCGCAAAGGGCCTCGTGTCCAAGCCGTGGGTGAAGACATCACTCGCACCGGGCTCGCAGGTTGTGACAGACTACCTGCTGCGCGCTGGCCTGCAGGACGATCTTGATGCCATGGGCTTCAACCTCGTCGGCTATGGCTGCACAACCTGTATCGGTAACTCGGGTCCGCTTCCGCCGGAAATCGCGAAGTCGATCAACGAGAACGATCTCGTGGCCTGCTCGGTTCTTTCCGGCAACCGCAACTTTGAAGGCCGTATCAGCCAGGACATCCGGGCGAACTATCTGGCCTCGCCGCCACTGGTCGTCGCTTATGCGATCGCCGGTTCGCTGCACAAGAACCTGACCACCGACCCGCTCGGCATGGATCAGGACGGCAACCCGGTTTACCTGAAAGACATCTGGCCAAGCTCGAAAGAGATCGCCGAAGTCATGCGCGCCTCTGTGACGCCGGAAATGTTCCGCAGCCGTTATGCGGACGTGTTCAAGGGTGATGAGAACTGGCAGGGCATCAAGGTGTCCGGCGGCCAGACCTATGACTGGCCAATGGCGTCGACCTATGTTCAGAACCCGCCTTATTTCGACGGCATGGGTCTTGAGCCTGAAGCACCTGAAGATGTGAAGAATGCCCGTGTCCTCGGCCTCTTCGGCGACTCGATCACGACAGACCACATCTCACCGGCCGGCAACATCAAGACGGATGGCCCGGCAGGCGACTATCTGCGCGAGCATCAGGTTCCCGTGCTGGACTTCAACTCCTACGGCGCACGCCGGGGTAACCACCAGGTCATGATGCGCGGCACGTTCGCCAATATCCGCATCAAAAACCAGATGGTGCCGGGCGTTGAAGGTGGCGTGACCAAGCATTATCCGGGCGGCGAAGAACTGCCGATTTATGATGCTGCGATGAAGTACAAGGATGAAGGTGTTCCGCTGGTCATCTTTGCTGGCCAGCAATACGGCACCGGCTCGTCGCGTGACTGGGCTGCCAAGGGTACGATCCTGCTTGGCGTTCGCGCGGTTATCGCGGGCAGTTTCGAGCGTATCCACCGCTCGAACCTGATCGGCATGGGCGTCCTGCCGCTGGAATTCACCGGTGATACGACCTGGGAATCGCTTGGCCTGAAAGGCGACGAGCAGGTCTCCATCGCGGGTATCAGCGATATCACGCCGCGCATGATGCTGCCGGTGACCATCACGAAGGCCGATGGTTCGACCGAGAGCATCGAGTGCCGTGTGCGTATCGATACGGAAAACGAGCTCGACTATTACCGCAATGGCGGCATCCTTCACTATGTGTTGCGCAACCTGGCCCGTGAGGCGCTCTAGGCCTGTTTTGCACAATCTGATCTTCAAAAGCCCTCCGCGTTCGCACGCGGGGGGCTTTTAACAGTCCTCACACCCCTGTGATTGTCATGCGATTTGGCATGGGCCTATAACGAGACTGTCATGAAACACGCCCGCATCCTTATCCTCGCCATCTCGCTGTTCGCTGCCCTGCCTGCTGCAGCGCGCCAGCCGATGTCTGTCGCTGATACCTCGCCGGTGCTGGTGGAGTTGTTTGCGTCGCATAATTGCCGGGCGTGCCCGAAAGCGCACCGCACGCTGGCAGAGGTGGATTCTCAGCGGGATGACGTGCTGATCCTGACATGGTCTGTCGATTACTGGGATTACCTCGGTGAAAAAGATCCGATGGCCATGTCCGAGTCCAAGGATCGCCAGCGCGCCTATGTCGACCGTTTCCGGTTGCGCGGACCCTATACGCCCCAGACCGTTTATAATGGCGTTGAGCAATGCCCGGGTAACAAGCTGCCGCAGGTCGAGTCCGCGCTGGAGCGGACAAACCGGATCGCGCCGTCCCCGGCCCACCTCAAACGCAAGGGCGGCAAGATCGAGCTCACCGGCAATGTGAAAGAGCTGACGGACATATTCGTCATTGATTATCTCGACGGCGATGCCAATCCGACCGATATGGTTCATCCGGTAACCCATGTGACCTCAATCGGCCCCTGGCTGGGTGGCCGGGTCGAGATCGATCCATCCGTTTGTAAATCGACCTGCGCCCTGGTCGTTCAGGAAGCCGGATTTGGCCGTGTCCTTGCTGCGATGGACCTGTCTGCGCGCTAGAAATTGTTGTCGAATGACAGCCTGAAATGCAGCCCACCTGACAACCATTCACTTGATGGTTCGCCATTGATCTGGCGGCAGCTGAGATTGATCATGCGGGATCCGAAGCCATCCTTGCCAATATGGGCTGCATCAGTCTCGGGTCCCCCTATTTCTTCCCAACTCAGTACAATGCGTTCAGCTGTAGTTTCAGCATCATGTTCGGTATGCCAGAGCGTGCGAACCACGCCCGCCTGATCCGTCGACCATGCGCCGTATTTTACGGCATTGGTGGCAAGTTCATGAATGATAAGGCTGAGCGGCGTAACCACAGCCGGTGCGAGAGCAATGTCTGCACCTTCGATTTCATAGACATTCTGGCCCATGGCATAGGGCTCAAGAAGCACGCCGATAAGATCGTTCAGTTTGACGGGACTGTTATCCTTTTCACTACGCAACGCAGCGGCATGCGCCAGGGACAGGGCGTGAATGCGGTCATGGATGACTTCACATGCTGCGGCATGTTCCGGCGTTGTGCGGCCTGACTGCCGGACCAGTGACAGCACGATAGTGAAAAGGTTTTTGACGCGATGATTGAGTTCATGGGCGAGCAAATCCGTCTGCGCCTTGGCGGCCCGGGTCAGCGCAAGGGAGCGCTCAGCCCGCTCCGAGCGCATGGCACGCCAGAACAGGTAAATCATGCCAGGCACGACGGCGAAGGCGGCCAGTCCGAGAAACAGGAGCAAAGCCCGCGCGCGTTTCTCGGTCGCCTCCGCCCGGCCCATCGCATCTGCCAAGATGCGAATTTCTTCTTCCTCGAGAACCGCGGCGATCTTCCTTGCGTCGTCAAGGAGGACCTTCCCCCTATCTGTTCCCAGTGCCGCTATGGCAAGCTCGCGGTCACCATTTCGGGCTTGATCCACGGTACGGTCAAGCTCAGAAAATTTCTGGTCCAGCAATGCCGTCAACTGAGGTAAAAGCTCTGCCTGCAAGGCATTCAATTCGCCATCCTTGGCTTCATAATAGGCGGCCAAGGCGGCGCCATAGGTCTTGTGGCCTTCAATATATGGCTCGAGATAGTCGAGGTCTTGCGTCAGAAGATAGCCGCGCTGACCTGTTTCGGCGTTGATAGCCGACAGCAGGATACGCCGGATCTGCATCGTACGCTCAGAACTGAGGACAGCCTGATCCCGGCTTTCAATGCCGGCCGAGAAGGCCTGTAATGTAAGATAACCTACCAAGATCATGCCCGCGATGAGGGCGCCCAAGAGTAGAAGGATCCACCGGGCGGCGCTCTGAAGGCGATCTATGGCCATGGGTCCATTTCTCTTTACGTGACCGGATTGGGCCCACCGCAAATATTACTGTTACTTGATGGAGCTGCTCAAGTTGATTTTCACGGCTGGGCTGGAGAGGCCGGGTCGCTTGGTTGCGGTGGCCTGACGATGGATGAAATGCTCGGCGTGAGTTCATTCCAGTCAAATTCGGTCAGCTCGAAGGCCCAGCCGGAGGCTTTCTGATTGATCGTACTGCCCCGCTGTGCGCCTTCGCCGGCTTCGATTGCACGCAGCGTGACGAAATACCCGTCCGGCTCCCTATAGGCCTGTAGGTCAACCTCCAGCCCGTCATGTGTTTCCGTGATATGCCGCGCGACCGGCCGGGTTGTCAGTTTGCTGGCGGGCTTGACGCCTATGGGCTGAAAGCGCGTCAGCGCCAGTGCGGGCGTAGAGGCTGCAATCCGGCTAACGAGACGGTAGTCCTGATAGGGCGGAGCGGGCCGGAAACTGCGATCACTGCTACCGACAGAGCGTTGCAGGTAGAGACTGTTGCCGCGCGCATCAAACAGGCGGACGGCCGATACCGCGTCTGAATGGATGTCGATTATGTCGAGGTCCAGCCAAGCGTCGTGATTGTAAAGCGGTGGCAGGTCGCCATTCACGCGGAAGGCCTGCTCTTCGCCGGGCAGGCGGGCATACACAATCGAACCCTTGCGGCCCGTGATAAGGGAGGCGGTAACAGTGCCCGCCTCGTTGATGATCTCGATCAGGGCGCCGGTACCCCCGTCACGCGGATCGCCAAGGCCGATCCGGTTCATCTTGCCAGGGTCGCGCGTGCGGCCTTCGCCCCATGTGAGATCGCCGAGGCCCCCGGCAAGGCTCGCCAGCCGGTCGGCCCGCACCGGGTAGCCGCCCGACCCTTTGAGCGTCCAGCCGTCGGGCCCATTGATCAGGCTATAGGACTCATCTGCCAGGGTGATCCGTATTTCTGCCGCATCGGCCCGCGCCTCCGCAAAGTCAGGCAAGACCGGCTTGCCCATGCGTCCCGTCGTCTGCGGTGTTTCGTTTCCGCCGATATTCAGAAAGATGGCCAGCACGGTGAGCAGGCCCCCCAGTACGGCGAGCACCTGAAGCCGTCGCACGCGTTGACCGTGGCGAATGTCGATCATGTGCTGCGCCCCTGACGATGACGCTGGCGGCGCCAGACAAGCAGGCCGATCAGACCAACGAAGAGAGGGCCACCCCAGATATTGATGACCTTCAGTGTCCCTTCAAGCCGGTCGATCTCGCGGCGATAATCGCGCTCTATTCCGCGCAGGCGGCCGCGTAGCTCGATAATGTCGGCTCGCAACTTCGTCAGCTCAGCACGCTCGGAATCGCTGAGATCTGCCTCCAGGTCACCAGAGAAGAAACCATCTGCAGCGCCAATTTCCTGAAGCTCTTCCAGCCGGGCCTGCGCCGTCTCCAGGCGGCTTTCCAGCTCGGACTGCTGGCGGAAATATTTGGCTTCGGCGCTTTCGCGCATCTTGTCGATGCGGGTCATCGGGCGCAGGCTCGGTGAGCGCGAGCGAAGACGTGACAGCTCACCGCCACCGGAAAGGGCATCAAGCGCATTCAGCACCAATGCGCCGTCATCGGCAACGACCGTGCCACGCCCCGGCACGATGTAGAAATCATCCGCAATCGTGTCGACATCGGCAATCAGGACAATCTCTGCATCCGTCTCGCTCTCGCTGATATGCGGCGGTGCGTTGGCCGCCTCTGCGCGCATCAAATCGGCCAGTGTCGGATCGGAGGGTTCGTCCAAGGCGGGCGCCCCTGCAGGAAAGGCCGTGACAAGTGGTCCTGAAAGACGCCCCGCCAGAACCAGCGGCTCCGGCGCCGTCTTGTAGGATTTAAGAACATCGCCAGGCGTCATGTCGCGCACGGCTTTGGCTGCATCCATATAGGAGGGGCTGGGTCCGGTCTCGATGAGGGGGGAAAAACTGACCCCGTCCGGCAACGTGCCCGTAACGAATGCGCCCGGTGCGCCGAAATTGACCGTCCGCGTAAGGTCTGCCGTTACGAGGTCGTCCCGGTTCATGTCTGCCGACGGCGCGCCGATGAACAGGGGGTGTGCAAGTTCTTCAGTGCGGCCATTGCCTGTATCGACCGGCACCGGCAATGCGTTTGCCGCATCCGCAACCGCGCCTTCTGACAGGCTTACGCCCCAGGCTTTGCCCAGAACGCCAAGATCGGAGCGGGGGTGATCATTGCCCCTATCGAACATGCTGCTGCCGACAGCGGTCTTGGCGGCTGGGTCCACCATGATGACGGCCCGGCCATGACGCAGGACATACTGGTCGATCAGCCATTCCTGACGCGGCGCCAATTCAGGTGGGTGAGCAAGGAAGAGGACATCCAGATCCTCCGGCAGGGACTGGAACTCTTCCGATATCGGAACGATTTCGAATGATTTCGCAATGTCGGACAGGAGCGTATAGCCACCTTCGCCGCCAGGCGCCGTCATGCCCGGCAGGGAGGAGAGAATGCCTACACGCGGCGGATCCGGATCATCCAGACGCGCGACCATGCGCGTCAGGTCATATTCGAGTGTGACTTCGTGCTCGGGCGCCAGGAAGGGAATGACGCGTTGGTCGTCTATGGCGTTGCGCCCGATAATGCCAAAATAGAGCGGGTCGGTGCCAGTTGTGCTCACCGCCGTTATGCCTGCAGCAAGCGCCTCGTCTTCAGACTCGGAAAAAGGCGAAGGATCAATCTCGCGAACGATCACCTGACCATGGGACTGGCTGCGATAGGCTTCCAGCAATTCGCGCACGCGTGCTGCATAGGCCCGCACGGCTGGATATTCCTGCCCCACACCGCGGGTATAGACAAAGGTGATTTCGACCGGCTCGGCGACGCCTCTCAGCGTGTCCTTCGTGCCCTGCGACAGCGTGTAGAGATTGTTCTGTGTGAAATCCACGCGGGCGCCGGACAGCAGCTTTTGCATAACCAGGTTGCCCGACACGAAGATCGTGGCGGCAAGGGCCGTGGCGGCGAACATGTAATGCTTCGCCTTCATCCTATCCGAGCCTCTGCCGCGTCGCCCAGAGGCCGTTCAGCGTGGCCCAGAAGGCTGTGAAGCCAAGAAAGAAAACTACGGCGCGCAGCTCCAGTACGCCGCGCTGCGCACCTTCAAACTGGGTCAGGAAGGAGAATGAGGCAACGAGTTCAGCGCCGCCCGCTCCGAATACGGACTTCACGCCTGACAGGACGAGCGGCCAGCCAGCTGCCGTGAACACGAAGGCGATGACGACGCTGATCACGAAGGCGGTCACCTGGCTGCCTGTCAGGGCTGATATGGCGGCGCCGATTGAGAGATACGCGCCGGCCATCAGGAAGCTCACCAGATAGGTCAGCATGATGGCCGCATTGTCCGGGCTGCCGAGTACATTGACTGTCACCCACATGGGCGCCGTCAGCGCGAGGCCGACACCGGCAACGGTCCATGCCGCCAGCAGTTTGCCGAGCACGAGCCCCGGCATGCCCAGTGGTAGGGAGAGCAGCAATTCATCGGTGCCGGCCGATCGCTCGTCTGCCCAGAGACGCATGGCGAGGGCGGGCAGGAAGATCATGTAGAGCCACGGATGCCAGACGAAGAAGGGCGCGAGATCGGCTGAACCGGTATCGAAGAAGCGGGAGGCTTCCCAGGTGAAGACTCCCAATGCGAGCAGGAAAACAGCGAGGAAGACATAGGCCATGGGCGTCGCGAAATAGGCGCCCAGTTCGCGTCGATAGGTGGCGGTGAACCCCCCGAATTGTTCGCGCAGCCACATCATCATGCCGATTCCGCCTCGGCCTGATCGGTCAGGCGGGTGAAAGCGCCCTCCAGCGTCCCGTCCTCGGATTGCCGGGCCAGCGCTTCCGGCGTGTCATCGGCAATCACCAAGCCCCGGTCGACAACGATGGCGCGCGAACACATGGCCGGCACTTCGGTCAGCGTATGCGTCGAGATCAGGATGGCTTTGTGAGGGGCCATGCGGGCAATCAGCGCGCGCACGGCGCGTTTCTGATTGGGGTCCAGGCCGTCAGTCGGTTCGTCCAGCAGCAAGACCGGCGGATCATGAAGGATAGCCCCGGCAAGGCCCACGCGGCGGCGATAGCCCTTGGAAAGCGAGCCGATACGCTGATCGCACACCGTGGAAATGCGCGCGTCTGCGATGGCGCGCTCCACGCCATTCTTGCGCGCAATGCCGTTCATGCCGCGCGCGGATGCCATGAAGACCAGGAACTCGGGCGGCGTCATGTCTTCGTAGAGGGGCGCGCCTTCGGGCAGGTAGCCGAGCGCCCGCTGCGCCTCGCGCCGATTGGAAAGAATGGATTTGCCATCAATCAGTGCGTCGCCGCTGTCGGGCTCAAGCACCCCGGCAATCATACGCATTGTCGTGGACTTGCCTGCGCCATTCGGCCCGAGAAAGCCGAGCACCGTGCCCTTCTCAAGCCGGAAGGACACCCCACGCACAGCATGCTTTGCGCCAAATGATTTTTCCAGCCTCTGAATGTCGAGCATGTATCTGGTTCGCACGCCTTTCTGGAAGCATACTTTGATACCGCCCTTCGCTGCGCGTGGCCAGTCTCCCTGCTGTAGTCGGCCGTGTCATTTTACGCAGAAAAGCGGGCGACGTCTTCCAGCATGGCCTTGGCGGCGGCCTCGACAATCTTGCCACCATCTTCGGCATTGGACTGCGTTGGGTCAGACCCAATCCGGCCATCCGGGAAATCGCGGCGATACTGTACGGCGTCGCCAATCTTGCCATTGGGGGCGATTTTCGGGCTCATTTCGACCTCAGGCCGGGCCCGATCCGGATAAGCATGGTAGGTCACCGACACTTCCGATGCCGTCGCGTGGCTGCCATGGCCGACGGGATAGAGCTTGTTGCAAAGGCCCATCACGTCACGGAAATCCCACCAGTCGCGCCGCTTCAGTGACAGACCGGGGCGATTGTCCGCCCCGCGCGGGTCGAAACTGCGCCGGGCGTGGATCTCGCTGAACGCCGCCTCGATCGTGTGGATATTGCCGCCATGACCATTGTACCAGTAGAGGCGCTCGAAGCCATGCCGCATCAGGCTCTCGGTCCAGTCCGTCATGGCTGCGATCATGGTCGTCGGCCGCAGCGTGATCGTACCCGGGAAGCCGAGATGGTGCTGCGCGCAGCCCACATTGAAGGTCGGCCCGACGAGTATGTCGTCCGGCGCGAGGCTTTCGGCATGGCGCGCGATGATTTCGGGGCAAAGGGCATCTGTGCCGATAAAGCCGTTCGGCCCGTGCTGTTCCATCGAGCCGATCGGGATGACAATGGTGCGCGACTTTGTGAGCCAGCGTTCAATGTCCTGCCAGGTCGATACGGGAAGCAGCATGGGCTTAGTCCTTTCGCGGTCCGAGGCGCGTGGTGATATGGCCCATCTTGCGTCCGGCGCGCGCTTCGCGCTTGCCATAGAGTGTCAGCGTCTCGTTCGGGGCCAGCATGGCCGGATCAATCAGGCCTGCCTTACCGATCAGGTTTAGCATCTCCGCATCGAAAAGCCGATGCGTGTCGCCCAGCTTCCAGCCCGCAATGGCGCGTATGTGCTGTTCGAACTGGCCCGTCTGGCAAGCTTCCGGTGTCCAGTGGCCGGAATTGTGAACGCGCGGGGCAAACTCATTGGCGATCAGGCTGCCATCCGCCATGACAAAGAATTCGAGCGCCAGAACCCCGACATGACCCAGCGCATCGACCAGCGACACGGCCTGTCGGCGCGCTTCCACCTCAACCTCAAGCGAAAGACCGGACGGGACGATTGAGCGGGCCAGGATACCCTCTTCATGCACATTGCGGGGCGGTGCCCAGCTGGCGGTCTCGCCGCTACTGGACCGGGCCACGATGACAGAGATTTCGCGTTCGAAGGCCACGGCGGCTTCCAGCACGCACGGCGCGCCGCCAACAGCTTGCCATCCGACTGAGATATCACTTTCCGCATTGAGCCATGCCTGGCCCTTGCCATCATAGCCATCCCGCCGCGTTTTCAGGACGCCCTTGCCGCCCAGTGTCGAAAGGGCCGCGGCGATGTCAGTCTCGGCATCAATCGTCCGGTAATCCGCCGTCGCGATGCCGATACTGTTGAGGAAAGCCTTCTCGTCAGCCCTGTCCTGCGACACGGCGAGCGATTTTGCGCCGGGGTGCAGCGGGGTGCCGGTGGCGGCAATCGCTTCCACGGCGCTGACCGGGATATTCTCGAATTCGAGCGTGACCACATCGCAGGCACGGGCAAAGCCTGAAAGCGCATCGTCGTCGTCATAGTCAGCCTGCCAGTGCTTCATGGCAACGCGCGCAGCAGGCGCACCGTCTTCCGGGCAGAAGACATGCACATCAAAACCGAGCTGGCTGGCCGCACTGGCCAGCATCCGGCCCAATTGTCCGCCCCCAAGAATCCCGATCACGGCGCCGGGTGGCAAGCCAGTCATCCCTCGGGAACCTCGGCGACGCCATCAGTCTGGGCTGCGCGATAGGCGTCAAGTTTTGCTGCGACCGCGTCATCATTGAGGGCAATGATGGCTGCAGCCATCAGGCCAGCATTCACTGCGCCAGCCTCGCCAATGGCCAGTGTACCGACCGGCACGCCGCGCGGCATCTGCACGATGGAAAGAAGACTATCGAGACCCGACAGGGTCTTGGACTGGACCGGCACACCCAGAACAGGCAGTGGCGTCATGGCTGCCGTCATGCCGGGCAGGTGTGCTGCGCCGCCCGCGCCTGCAATGATCACTTTCAGGCCGCGGGCCTTGGCGGCCTTGGCATATTCCGTCAGGCGGTCAGGTGTGCGGTGGGCCGAGACAATCTTCGCCTCATGGGGCACGCCCATCTCTTCAAGAATGGCGGCGGCATGGCGCATGACCGGCCAGTCCGACTGACTGCCCATGATGATACCGACTGTTGGGGATGTGGTCATTCTGGTCGTGGTTACTCCGGTAAATGACAGACTGCTTCGACATTGTTCCCGTCGGGGTCGAATACGAAAGCTGCGTAATAGTTCGGGTGGTAATGGGCACGCAGTCCCGGTGTGCCATTGTCACGGCCACCTGCTTCAAGTGCCCGCTTATAAAAAGCGTCCACGTCGATCCGCCTGTCCGCGACGAACGCTACATGCAAGCCTGTATGGGGTGAGGAAGACTGGGTGATCCACAAGGTGGGCTTGTTGCCACGGCCATATCCACCCGATGGCGGTCCACCCGCTTCTTCAGGTTTCATCATGACGAGCGCTGCACCAATCGCACCAAGAGCATGGTCATAGAAATCCCGCGATCGGTCAAAGCTCGCAACATTGATGGAGAGATGATCAATCATAAAAGCACCGGTCTTTCAGCGGTATGGGTAGTCTTGGTTGCCAGAAAGCGCGCACCATAAGAATGCCGTGCGCGCGGTCAACTGGTGCCCTGTTTACACGTCACAGGTGAATCATCTGCTGCACGTCTCCCCCTCGCCACAAATCGCGTATATCCTTGACCCATGACGGAAGAATTCCATCAGGTTTCGCAGGATCAACGCCGCGCCCTACTCGACATTCTCGGGGTCGATCTCGCCGCGCTTGGCCGCCGCGAGCGGGCTGCGCTGGAGGCGCTCAGCGAAGAGGTGATTGCCCTGCGCGAGGAGGCAGCGCGCCTGCGGGCGGAACTCGCCGAAGCCGAGCTTCTTGCCGACAATGACGCGCTCTGCCCTGTCTTCAACCGCCGGGCCTTCGAACGGGAAGTCCGCCGGGAGATTGCGCTGGCCGGGCGCTTCCGCACGCCGCTTTCGCTGATTTTTATCGATCTGGACCATTTCAAGAAGGTCAACGATGTCTTTGGGCACGCCGCTGGCGATGATGTCCTGCTGCGCATTTCGGATATCTTGCTGAAGAATACGCGCGAAACCGACATTGTGGGACGCCTCGGCGGCGATGAGTTCGGGATCGTGCTCGCGCAGGCCAGCCACGCCGATAGCCTGGCAAAGGCGAGCCAGCTGACGCTTCTCATTGACCAGTTGATTGTCTGCGATGGCGAGGATGAGGCGGCGCCAAAAGTCCATATCGGCGCCTCATGCGGTGTTGCCGAATGGCGGGAAGGGCAAGGCGCCGATACGCTGGTTGCCTTGGCTGATCAGGACATGTTCGCCCAAAAAGCGCGCAGGAAATCGGGTCGACCGCTCCACGCTTGATCCGAGACTATTAAACTCATGAAATGCGTGGCTCTCCCCCTTAACGCCACCCTTCTTCTATGATTTAGTGTGGCAATAAAGACACAAGTTCTTAACCGCAGAAGGAGACTGCCCATGTCGCTCAACGGTCGGATCAGTGAGCTCGCCAACAAACATCGCGAACTGGATGAGAAGATTTCTCAAACCCAGAAGCACCCGTCGGCTGATGCTCTTGAGCTAAAGGATTTGAAGCGACAGAAACTCAAGATTAAAGAAGAATTGCAATGGTTGAAGGCCAGCTAGCGCAGTAAAGGCGGAACAGGTCCTCCGCCGGCGCGCCGGGAACTGGTGCAGGCAACGGGCGGAGGACGACCCATGCGAGATATTCTAGACCAGGACCGACCGATGACACTCGGTGCGGTGAAACTGGCCACGGCCATTCTGGGCTTGGCGCTCTTAATGGCTGCGCTTTTCGTTCTTTTCGGGGCCTTGCTGGCCTTGTTCAAAGGTCATGTCATCATGGCGCTTACCCGGCTCGCGTTCGGGTTTGCGCTGATAATCTTCCTGTTTGTGACTGTCAGGCTGCTCGGCGAAATTCTCGCCGCACTGCACAGGCTGAACGACCGGCTTGCCATTCTGGGCGACGATATCCGAAATCCCACCCGCGTAACGTCCGCGCCGTCTGAAACAGCCGGGGAATAGCCGCCATGGGCGAACCCGTCACAGCGATCCTCGGCCTTGGCCGGGAAGTCGGCGATGCCATCGCGCGTCGTTTCAGCGAAACCGGCCACCGCGTAATGGCGGCTGATCCGAGCGCCGAGCGTCTCGCCACAGCGCGCAACGCCGTGCCGGATGGCGTCGTGCTCCACCACGGCGAACTCCACACGCGTCTTGGCCTGCGCAATGCCTTCACGGCCGCCGTTGAAGGCTTTGGCCGTATCGATAATGCGGTCATTATTCCTGAGCTGGAAGCGCCGGACACGTTACTCGACTTTGCCAGCGATAAATTTGACAAGGCGATCGCGAAATCCATTCGTGGCACGGCCCTCGCGCTGCAGGTTTTCGCCGAGCGCCTCTCCGAACAGGAAGACCTGCCGACTGTTGGCGTCGAGCGCCTGCGGCAGAAGGGAACGATCACTTTCGTTCTCTCCTACTCGGCTATTGCCTCCATGCCGGGCCAGTTCACCGAAACCATTTCGCAGAATGGCGTGCTTGGCGTCATGCGCGCTGGCGCCGTTGAACTCGCCGAGATGTCCATTCGTGTGAATGCCATTGTCGCCGTCAGGCCGAGCGAGGAGCGCGTTCAGAGCTGGACGACACGCCGCACGCCGCTGGGGCGCACGGCGCAGGCCGATGAAATAGCCGACGCCTGCCGCTTCCTGGCGTCGCCTGAGGCCGCCTTCATAACCGGCGAGGCGCTGCGGCTCGATGGGGGCCGCATGCGCCTCTCCGGCTTGCTGGATTAGGGTCTTAGGCCCGGGTCAGGGCCGAGACACCTTTGGCTTCCGGCGTCACTTCATAGGTCGCAACGCGCTCTGCCGTGAAGTCGGTCGAAAGGACTGTCGACACTTTGACGAATTCGCCGGTGACGCGTTCTGGCGTCAGCGTCATCAGGATATAGCCGTGGCCTTCCGGATCATGCCATTCGACTTCAGGATTGGCGTCGGCAAAGCGCTGGCCCAGGTCCGGCACGTCGGTGATATAAGCGCTGATGCCGGGTGAGGTGATCGACGTGGTCACGAATTCCACGCCGACGCGTTCGCCCTTGTCATCCACGAGTGTGTCGGCCCAGGCCGAATGGATGTCGCCTGTCAGCGTCACAAGGCGGGCGCCGGCTGCCTCAACGCTGTCATAAAGACGACCGCGCGCTGCCGGATAACCGTCCCAGGCGTCCAGATTGAATGGCAGGCCAAGAGCCGAGAAGCCGATCATCTGCTGGACTTGCGGGATCGCCTGCGCGATTTGCTCAGGCGTGAAGGCTTTCGACATGTCTGGCAGGGCGACGCGCGCCATCATGACCTGATTAGCCATAACCTGCCATGTTTTGCCGTCCGCGACCGATTCCTTCAGGCCTTTATCAATCCAGGCTTCCTGCGCCGCGCCCATCATCGTGCGCGCGGGGTCATTGATGACTTTCATATGCGCCTCAATCTGAGCCATCATTTCCGTCTGGTCGGATGTGGTCACAGCATCGGACCAGCCAATGCTTTGCGAACGGCCCGTCAGACGGGTCTCCGTTGCGAAGATCGTGGCAACATCGCCAAAGCTGAAGTCGCGCCAGACGGCTGAGGTGATGTTGCCCGATTCCGGTTCGCGCATCGGCATCCATTCGAAATAGGCCTGAATGGCGCGCAGCTTGCGGTCAGACCATTCGCCTTCACCCTTGTCCGGATTGTGGTTTTCGGCGCCGGTGCGGTAGCTGTCATTGGTGCTCTCATGGTCGTCCCATGTGCAGATCCATGGCGCAGCGGCATGGGCGGCCTGCAGGTTCGGGTCTGTTTTGTATTGAGCGTGGCGCTTGCGATAGTCGTCGAGCGAGACGATTTCCGTTGTTGGTTCATGCAGGCGACCAAGGGCTTCGGCCGTTTTCGAGCCATAGCCGTCGACGCCGTATTCATAGAGATAGTCGCCAAGGTGAATGATCGCGTCGAGGTCTGGCTCGGCGGTAAGGGCCTTGTAGGCGTTGAAATAGCCGAACTGCCAGTTGGAACAGGAGACCACACCGAGCCGGACAGGCGTTGTGCCTGATGCGGCTGTCGTACGTGTCCGGCCTTCCGGCGAGGCGATATCGCCCGCGCTGGTCAGGGCGGTAAAGCGGTAGGTGTAAACGGTCGCAGGGCTGAGGCCTGCCACATCCACTTTCACGCAGAAATCATGCGACGCCTCGGCGCTGGTCATGCCCGTAATGAGAGGCGTCTCGCTGTTATCGGCCGCGAACACGTCAAAGCGCACCGGGATCGGGCCCGTGCCGGACTTCGGCGTGACGCGTGTCCAGAGGATCATCTTGGTCGGCAGCGGGTCGCCGGATGCCACGCCGTGGTCGAAGGAAACGTCGCCCTCATAGGCAGGTGCGGTGGGCGCCAATGCATTGGTGGCTGGCTTTGCGCACGCGGCAAGGCTAAGGGCTCCGGTGGCTGCGGCGCCGAGAAGGCCGCGTCGGGTAACTGCGCTCATGATATCCTCCAGTGAGTTCGGGCCGCTTGTAGGGCGCGACTACGACAACTGAATGACGCTTGGCGAACTCGAAGTCTATAAGGGTGCAAATGGAAACGATTTCTCTCACCGCCAGCGCGACAGACGCCGGCCTGCGTCTCGACAGTTTCCTTGCCGAGAGGGCCGGGTCGCTGTCGCGTTCACGCGCCAAATCCCTGATCAAGGAAGGCGCCGTCATGATCAATGGCGTGCCGACCGACGATCCACGCAAGGCCGTTGTCGAAGGCAGCACCTATACGCTGGCCCTGCCAGAGCCTGTGCCGGCTGTCCCGCAGCCGGAAGACATTCCACTCGAAATCCTGTTCGAAGACGAACACCTCATCATCATCAACAAGGCTTCAGGCATGGCCGTTCACCCGGCGCCCGGCAGCTGGGACGGCACGCTGGTCAATGCGCTTCTCTTCCATTGTGAGGGCCAGTTGCCCGGCATTGGCGGCGTTGAGCGCCCCGGCATCGTTCATCGGCTCGACAAGCTGACGACCGGCGTCATGGTCGCGGCCAAGACCGAAGCGGCCCATGTCGGCCTCTCGGCCCTGTTTGCGACACACGATATCGAGCGATCCTACCTTGCCGTCACACGCGGCGCCCCGCGGCCTCTATCCGGCACGATCGACGAGCCGATTGCCCGGGCCACCGGCGACCGCAAGAAAATGGCCGTCGTGCGCAATCCCGACGGCACCCACGGACGCGAGGCGATCACGCATTACAAGGCGCTCGAAACATTCGGCCTGCGCGACAAGGGAACGGGTCTGCCGGCCGCAGCGCTCGTCAAATGCACGCTTGAGACAGGCCGCACACACCAGATCCGCGTCCACATGAGCCATGTCGGCGCCAGCCTGATCGGCGATCCCGTCTATGGCAGGTCAAAAGGCGTAACGGCCTGGGGCTCGGGCGAAGATTTCGATACCGCCCGTGATGCCGCCCGCCGGTTCGAACGCCAGGCGCTGCACGCAGCCGTCCTCGGTTTTGTCCATCCGATTACGGGAGAGGACCTTCATTTCGAGGCACCGCTGCCAGAGGACATGACGGGCCTTATCGCAGCGCTACGCCTCTTGCCCAAGGACGATCACGACTAGATCCGGCAAGGGCAGGGCATCTTGCGCCTGCCCTTACTGACCATCCGAGGTGACAGCCGCTTCTTCCGTCACGATCGGTTCAAACCGCAGCTTCTTGGCCTGAAGCGTGATCTTGCCGATCTTGTCCGTATCGGCCTGGATCTTCACGGGCACGGTCGTGCCGTTTTCCAGCGGGGCCAGCCACATGCGCAGCGGGCCATCAATGCCTGATAAATTATCCTTGTTGGACTCGCCCTTCTTGTAGCCGGCGACTTTTTCCATCGTCACATGGCATTCAATGGCATTGCCCGACCAGGCATCGGTCTTGACCTGTTTCATGCCAGCATTTTTCAGGTGGAGGTACGTCAGCTGGCGTCCGTCAAAGATACGGATCGGCCCGCCGCAAGGGTCGGCGCCCGGTGCGCGCGGTTCCAGCGCGAACGTGATCAGCGCCGTGATCGGGTCATTTGTCTTCAGCACCTGCTCGGTCGTTGCGGCCGGATCGCCCAGGTTTCCGAACTCAGGATCGGCCTTCATCTTGAAGCTGTCCGGGCCGATGGTCAGGTTCACGCGGCGGTTCTTCTTCCCGTCGCGGTTCTGCGAGACATAGGAATAGGTCTTCAGGGCATTGTCGCGCGTATAGCCGGACGCCTGCAGGACCATGTCATAGTTGACGAACCAGTCCGCAATGCCGGTCACCTTGACCCGGGAATTGATCACGTAATTGTCCGGCTTCATGTCGACGGTAAAGCTTGCACGGCCCGTCGCCGGGATGAACAGCACATAGGCCTTGGCTTCCAGCTCGTATATCATGCGTGTCGGCGTTCCGGCCTTCACGCCCGCCAGAATGGTTGGCGCAGCTGCGCTGCTGCCGCCCGACGTATCGGCCACGGCGATGCCAGCCATTGCGAGCGCAAGGCCGGAAGCAAGCATGTATGCGCGTTTCATCAGGTCGTATCCTTTGGATTGGGGCCCATCGCACTCTTATATAAGGGTGCAACACCAACGGCGCCTGAACAAGATTGCCCCTATAATGCCCCAATCAAGCGACGGGTTGCACTCAAGATTCATGACAGGCCATGACAGGGGGCTGTAAAACTCGTACTTCGCATGTGGCTTCGCAGTTGACACGGCCCCCTCCTACTGTGTAACGACGCGCCTTCGAGACAACCCTGAACATGCAATCGGAGCGAGGCCCATGTCCCGCGAATGTGAACTTACCGGCACCAAGCCGATCGTTGGCCACCTGGTGAGCCACTCCCAGGTGAAAACCAAGCGACGGTTCCTGCCGAACCTGATCGACGTGACGCTTCATTCCGAAGCCCTCGACCAGAAATTCAAGATGCGCATCGCGGCGAAAGCCCTGCGCACCGTCGACAAGCTCGGCGGCCTTGACGGCTTCCTGGCCAAGGCAAAGGACGACAAGCTGTCGTCCAAGGCCCTCAAGATCAAGCGCGACATTGCCAAGAAGGCTGTTGCTGCTGCCGCCTGATCGCTCCTTGCGACCGGCAAACTGAAAAACGCGCTCCTTCGGGGGCGCGTTTTTTTGTTTGTCCGGGAGTCTGGAGGCTGAAACGGGCTCGGTGAGCATGCGAACAAAATTGTAAAACATGTTGGACATTTCCCTCGTCCGTCGCTATGTAAAACATATCTTACATAACTGGGAAAGGACAAGCGCATGTCATGGACTGAAATCCGCACCCTTGGGTCGCTCATGATCGCCATTTGGGCCGTCTGGCTCCTGCAGACGCGGTTCCTCGACGGATGGCAGGTTGTGGACCTGCCGCCTGATCAGATGCTCAGTACCTATGTCACCGTCATCATCGGGATGATTGTCGGCGAGATTCTTGTAACGACCGGCGTTTCGATTGCCGGGTCCGTCCTGAAGGACGCGACAGTTGCCAGCGCGGACTTCGAGGACGAGCGTGACCAGCAGATCGAGCGGCGCGCCGGGATCATTTCGCACTGGTTCATCATTACAGTCGTGAATGTCCTGGCGCTGCGCCTGATCATGCAGGAAACCTATTCAAGCTCAGTCCTCACGCCACTCGCGATCGTATCGACCAGCGGCATCGTCTTTACCCTGCTGGCGGTGCTCTTTGCCGCCCATATCGTGAAGATGGCCGCCAAGCTTGTCCTCTACAGGATATAGTCATGGCCAAGGGTAAGGTCCGCAATCGCATCAGGGAGTTGCGCGCCGAGACAGGCGGCATGACCCAGTCGCAACTCGCAGAAGCGGTCGGTGCCACGCGCCAGACAATCATCGCCATCGAGCAGGAGAAGTATGCGCCGTCGCTCGAGCTTGCCTTTCGCATATCGCTTGCGTTTGACGTCCCATTTGAGGCGGTCTTTTCGTTCGAACCTTGACTTCCCGTAATGCGCGCCGTCTGCTCGGTCATCTTCATACCTGACCGGAAGGATGACGCCCATGCGCACCCCCTGCCTTGCCCTTGCCGCGCTCCTGCTTGCCGCCTGTAGCGGAAAGGCAACGCCTGCGCCTGAAGCGGCCGTCGCGTCGAAAGTCACCGTCATCACTGGCGGCACGATCTACACGGGCAATCCGCAGCAGCCGACCGTGGAAGCCGTGGTTGTGGGCCCTGACGGGCGCATCATGGCCACCGTCCCGCCGGCTTCAAAAGACTGGAGCGAGGACGAGGTCACACTGATTGACCTAAAGGGCGGCGTCATGTTCCCCGGCTTCACCGATGCGCACGTTCACTTGCTCGGCGTCGGCCAGCGTGAACTCACGCTGAACCTTGAAGGCACCGCCTCCGTCGATGAACTTGTCACCCGCCTCGAAGCTGAAGTGACCGGTAAGGCGCCCGGTTCGGTTGTGTTCGGTCGCGGCTGGATCGAAACCGGCTGGCCTGAGGCGCGCATGCCCATGGCGTCTGACCTCGATCCTGTCAGTGCGGATTACAAAGTCATCCTGCAACGTTCAGACGGCCACGCTATGGTCGTGAACTCTGCGACGCTCGCTGCCGTTGGGATTACGAAGGACACGCCCGATCCTGAAGGCGGCCGTATCGAGCGCAATGAGGACGGCACGCCAAATGGCCTCCTCATCGACAATGCGATGAACCTCGTCGCACCCCTGGTGGCTGCGCCGGATGCGGAAGGCCTGAAGACAGCGCTTGAAACCGGCGCAAAGCTTTATGCGTCGCGCGGGTGGACGGGCGGTCACAATATGAGCGTCGCACCCGAACAGATTCCCCTGATGGAAGAACTGGACAAGGCGGGCCGCCTGCCGATCCGGCTCTACAATGCGCTGGATGCTGAAGGCTTCGATATCGCGGCGGGTCGCCAAATGGAAACGGACACGATCACCAATCGCGCCGTGAAGATCTATATGGACGGCGCCCTCGGCAGCCGCGGCGCCCTGCTGATCGAACCTTATAGCGACCGGCCTGAAACGTCAGGCCTCGCCCTGATGAGCCCGGAAGACCTCGCCGCCATCATGGCTCGGGCAGATGCCGCCAATGTCCAGCTCGCCATCCATGCTATTGGCGATCTGGCCGACAGGCGCATCCTCGAAGCGGTTGAGGCGGGTGGCTACGATGCTTCCCATCGCTGGCGTATCGAACACGCCCAGAACTTCGCGCTTGCCGATATCCCGCGCGTCGGCGCAAACGGCCTGGTTGCCTCGATGCAGCCTTCTCACGCGATTGGTGACCTGTTTTTCGCTCCCTCTCGCCTTGGTCTGCAGCGTCTCGCGGGCGCCTATGCATGGCGCAGTCTCTGGGATAGCGGAGCAGTTGTGGCGGGTGGGTCTGACGCGCCGGTCGAGGTTGGCTCTCCGCTGATCGAGTTCTACGCCGCCGTCTCCCGCAAGAGCCTCAAGGGCGAATCCGCCGAAGGCTGGCACCCTGAACAGGCCCTGACGCGGGAAGAGGCGCTCGCTCTCTTCACATCGAACGCAGCCTACGCCGCCTTTGAGGAAGACGACCTCGGCACCATCGAACCCGGCAAACTCGCCGACTTCACCGTCTTCGACCGCGACCTGATGACCGTGCCGGAAGCCGAAATCCTTGAGGCCAAACCGCTGATGACCATGGTTGGGGGCGAAGTCGTCTGGAGGGCTGACGCGTCGGCGCCCTAGCAGTATTGGTTGCCGGGGCGGCAGGACGAGGAATAGGCTGTGCCTATATTGGCCGTGGCGCGGAGGGCGTCGTTCCAGTCGCGATTGTCCTGCCATGTCGAGACGTTGTTCGACGAGGAAGACGAACCGGACGAAGAATAACTGCGCGACGAGCCGCCGCTGCCCGAACTCGCATAATCTGCGGCGCCGCTGGCCAGCGCCGCGAAAATCCCGCCAATCGCGTTGTCGACACTCCGGCCCCAGTTCCCGCCTGATTTTGTCGGCATGGATCCGGGTGGTGGGCCCATCATGTTGGCCATCTTCATTGCCAGGCTGCAGCCCATGCTATCGCCGCCCTGAAAGCAGGCCTTGGTGGAATAAGTCCGGATCGTCTCCCAATTGTTTAGCCCATAATCGGTATAATAGTTTAGCCAGGCGACATTGAAGCAGGCGCTATAGTCCGGCGTGTCGGAGTCGCACTGGGATTTGAAATAGCGCTCGGCCCGATAGCCATTGGAATAGCCCGCACTCGGCCCAACAAATCCGGTCAGTCGGGCGTGGTTCTCGCAGGCTTTCGGTACGCTATTGTCACAAGCGAAAGCGAGCGGTGCGAGCGCGGCCCGCTCATCCTTGCCATAGGGGGAGTTTACTGCGCCCTGATAGAGGCCCAGCATGTAGCAGGCGGCCGGTCCCTTGAAGTGGCACAGGGTCTTGAAGGCGTTATAGGCCTCCCAGTGATTTCCGGCATCCCGTTCATCCACGGCCGCGTAATAGGCCTCGGACGAGACGCGTTTGATATTCTCGAATTCAGCATCCGTCTTGAAGATGCTCATCTCGTAGGCCTTGGTATACCAGACGAGCGCCTCGGCCAGATTTCGCTCAACGCCGATCGGTGCCATTTCATACATCCGCGCGAGGGACTTCATACAGGTGATGCAGCCCGCTTCAGCCCCGGCCATGTAGAGGTAGCTGGCGCCAATATTGTCTTCCGCCTCGTCGCCTGAGGTGACCTTGCCCGTCGCCCTCAGCATGGCGGCATCGGCATATGCTTCCGCTGTGCCCGCATCTGCGGCCTGCAGGTAAAGCTCGGATGCCCGCTCGAAATCGGGCGCGCCATACGTCCCCGCCGCATATTCCCGGCCAAGCCTGAGCAAGGCGTCGCCCGTCGCTTCCTGTGGGCGGGCTGTGTCCTCGACACTGAGCGATTGAGCAGAGGCGAGGGGCGCAACCGCCACAACAGGCGCCGCCATCAGGGCCAGGCCAGCCAGCATCCGGGCTGTGCGCGCAAGAAATCTTGAAACCATGGCTATTTTCCTCCACCCTCATCGTGAAATCTAGAACCGGGATAAGGGCTTGTCATCACCCCCGGGGGTGTCTGAGGGGGCTTACTTACGCTACGTCGCACTAGGCGCGCGCCCATCTCGTGCTAGAACCTATACTGAAACCACATATCCTCCCCGACGAGACTGAAATTCCATGACTGTAATGAGCGAAACCGATGCCCTTGAGGGCCTGAAGCCAACAGAAAAAGTCAACGTGAAGAAGGTCTTCGGCCTCGACACGGCCATGACCGTTCACGGCTTCAAAACCCGCACCGAATACGTGCCCGAGATCGATCCGTCCTACCGGTTCGACCCGCAAACGACGATGGCCGTTCTGGCCGGCTTCGAGCACAATCGCCGCGTCATGGTCCAGGGCTATCACGGCACAGGCAAGTCGACTCATATCGAGCAGATCGCTGCGCGCCTCAACTGGCCGATGATCCGGGTCAACCTCGACAGCCATGTCAGCCGGATCGACATGGTCGGCAAGGACGCGATTGTCCTCAAAGAGGGCAAGCAGATCACCGAATTCCGTGAAGGCATCCTGCCCTGGGCACTCCAGCGCCCGGTCGCTATCTGTTTCGACGAATATGATGCCGGTCGTCCTGACGTCATGTTCGTGATCCAGCGCGTTCTGGAAGCCAGCGGCAAGCTCACGCTGCTCGATCAGAACCGCGTCATCGCGCCGAACCCGTTCTTCCGCCTGTTCGCCACCACGAACACGGTCGGCCTCGGCGACACGACGGGCCTATATCACGGTACGCAGCAGCTGAACCAGGGCCAGATGGACCGCTGGAGCATCGTCACCACGCTGAACTATCTTGAGCACGACGCCGAAGTCGAAATCGTGAAGACCAAGGCGACCGGTGTGGACGACGACACACTGTCCAAGATGGTCACGCTCGCTGATCTCACGCGGAATGCCTTCATGGCCGGAGACCTCTCCACCGTAATGAGCCCGCGGACCGTGATCACATGGGCTGAAAACTACGCGATCTTCCAGAATCTCGGCCATGCCTTCCGCATGACCTTCCTCAACAAATGCGATGAACTCGAGCGCCCCCTCGTGGCCGAGATGTACCAGCGCTGCTTTGCCGAGGAACTGCCAGAGAGCGCGTTGATGGTGAAGGTCGCCTGAGCGGAGACATCTGATGACCACGACCAGCCTGACCCTTAAAAGCCATGACGGCTTTGTCTTCGGTGCCGTGCGCATCGAGGCAAAAGGTGTGCGCAAAGGCGGCCTGATTGTCGTGCAGGAAATCTTTGGCATCAATTCCGACATGATCCGCGCAGGTGAGCGCTTTGCGGGCGAAGGCTATGAAGTGCTCCTGCCATCCATGTTTGATCGTCAGAAGCCGGGCTTTGCCCGCGAAGACCATTCCATCGAAGCCATGACGGAAGGGGCTGGTTATGCCCGCGCCAACGGGCTGGATAACGCCATGGCGGATATTGGCGCCTGCGTTGATGCGCTGGAGCGCCCGGTCTTCATCACCGGCTTTTGCTATGGCGGATCGATTGCCTATCTGGCCGCTTGCCGACTCAGGGGAATTGTCGCGGCTTCGGCTTATTATGGCAGCCTGTTGCCCTCCTTCCAGACGGCCGAGCCAAGATGCCCCGTTGCGGCGCATTTCGGCCGGAATGATCCCCATATTCCCATGGACGGCGTTGAAGCCTTCACCGCTGCCCGCAAGGACGTGCAGGTTCACGTCTATGATGCCGGCCATGGCTTTGCCCGTCAGGGCTCCGACGATCATGATGCCGCCAGTGATGCCCTCGCCTTCAAACGCACGCTGGACCTGTTCTCAGACGCGGTGCAGTGATGGCGAAGGATACAAGCCCTCAGGAACTTTTCAAACAGGCCCTCGCCGCCACCACCAAGGCGATGAGCGCCGATCGCGAGGTTGAGGTTGGCTTTGGCAATGATGCCGGGTCAGACGCCGCGCGTATCGTCTTGCGTCCGCCACCGGTTGAAGTTCCCGCGCCTGTTGCTGCGCGCATTCGCGGGGAGGCAGATGCCGTGGCGCTCCGCCGGGCCCACCATAATGAAGCGGCCCACCTCCAGCACCGTCCGCAGGGTGACCTGCCGCGCCGTGTGTACGACGCCGCAGAACATGCGCGCATCGAAAGCCTTGGCGCCAATGCCATGCGTGGTACGGCCAATAATCTCGACGCCGTGCTGGAACATCGCAGCAAGTCCGGCGAATTTGCCATGGGCGCCGAAGAGCCCGAAGCGATCCTCGCGCCAGCCCTGGAATTCCTGCTGCGCGAAAAGCTGACCGGCCGTCCGCTGCCGGAAGGCGCTAAACGCGTGGCTGATGTCTGGCGAGACCGCGTCGAGGCCGATACCGGCGGCGCGCTCGACAAGCTGATCGGCCAGTTGCACGATCAGTCCGGTTTTGCGCGCACCATCCGTGAGATGATCCGCGATCTGACCGCCGGAGACCAGTCGGGCGATGAGGCTGAGTCCCAGGACGAGCAGCAACAGGAAGAGAGCGAAGACGACCAGCAATCCCAGCAGGGCGAACAGGACATGGAGTCCGAAGAGCCCATGGGCGCCTCCGCCGAGGAAATGGAAGCCGGCGATACCGAAGAGATGGACGGCGAAGAAACCAATGTCAGCGTCGATCAGGACGCCGACATGGAAGCCGACGACGAGCCGGACGACAGCGATGACGGCTCCAAGCCGCTACGCCCGAACTTCCGGGATGGCGACGAACGCGACCGCTTCAACTACCAGGTCTTCACGCGCGCGCATGATGAAGTGGCGCAGGCCCCTGATCTTTGCGACCCGGAAGAACTGACCCGCCTGCGTGCCTATCTCGACCACCAGCTGCAAGGCCTGCAGGGCGCCGTGTCCAAACTGGCCAACAAGCTGCAGCGCCGCCTCATGGCGCAGCAGAACCGGTCGTGGAGCTTTGACCTTGAAGAAGGCGTGCTCGACACAGCTCGCCTCACGCGCGTCATCACCGATCCGACAGCGCCGCTCAGCTTCAAGCAGGAAGACGACAGCAATTTCCGTGACACGGTCGTCACGCTCCTGCTCGACAATTCAGGCTCCATGCGCGGTCGTCCGATCATGGTTGCGGCCCTGTGCGCTGACATTCTGGCCCGCACGCTGGAACGCTGCGGCGTGAAGACCGAAATTCTCGGCTTCACCACCAAGGCATGGAAAGGCGGCCTGTCGCGTGAGGATTGGGTGCGCGGCGGCAAGCCGAACGGGCCCGGCCGCCTCAACGACATTCGCCATATCGTCTACAAGCAGGCCGATGCTCCATGGCGCCGCGCCCGCAAGAACCTTGGCCTGATGATGCGCGAAGGCCTGCTGAAAGAAAATATCGACGGTGAGGCCCTGCTCTGGGCGCATGACCGCCTGCTCGCCCGTACCGAGCAGCGCAAGATCCTGATGGTCATCTCTGATGGTGCGCCGGTCGACGATTCCACGCTCAATGTGAATATCGGCAACTATCTGGAACGCCACCTGCGCCAGGTCATCGACGAGATCGAGAATCGCAGCCCGATCGAGCTGATCGCCATCGGCATCGGCCATGACGTGACCCGCTATTACAAGCGCGCCGTCACCATTGTTGATGCCGAACAGCTCGGCGGCGCGATGACGGAGCAGCTCGCCAGCCTGTTCGATGAGAACGGTCCAAACCCACAGGCCATGGCCATCCCGCCGTTGACAGAACGTACTGTTCGCGGCGCGGTCTCCGGTGCGGCCAGCGGCGCACCGAGCTATGGTGGCCGCAAGGTCGATCTTGGCCGCGATGTCAAAACCACGACGCTCCAGGCCGTGAAAGGCCCGAAACGCTAGGCAAAAGCCTGTCCCATATTTTTGCCTTCATGCTAGGGTTTGATGGGGCAAGTCAGGGGACGAAACGATGCATCACAAAACCATTTCGAGGCTGATCTGCATTGGCCTTCTCGGCCTCATGGCCGCCTGCGCCTCCAAGCCCGAACCGGACCGCCTCGTCCTCCTTGGTGATGCACAAGCGGCCGGGGACATGGCTGAACAGGTCGCTCAGGCCCGCGCCCTGCTGGCCGATCCTGCGATAAGGGGCGACGTGCGCGCAGACCTTGGCGACATCCTCGCAGACGCCGGGCAGACCGAAGCCGCCCTCGTCGCCTATCGCCAGGTGCTGACCGAGGCGAGCGCGGCCACACCACCAGACTATGCCTACCAGATCGACCTGCGCGCCCGCATGGCCGAGATCGCCCTCGCCGCTGGCGACAAACCGCGCGCGACCGAAGAACTGTCCGCCGCCATCAGGCAGGTCCGCATCCATCTCGGCGCAGACCATCCGCGCCTTGCGCCTCTGCTCGCCTTCGCCATCGAAAACGATCTCGATAATGCCCGCATCGCCGAGATCACCGGCCTCAATGTCGATGACGCGCTGGCCGAAAGCGTTGAACGCGGCCGCGAACGTGCCTTCGCCGCCGCCTCAAGCCGCACCCGCGCCCTCGGCGCGGAGCCGGACTTTGATCTCGTCCGCGTCTTCTTCGGCACGAACCGCGCGCCCACGATCAAGCGCGTTGCCATGGTCGACAGCAAGCCGGTCTTTGATCCCTACAAGTACTATGGCGGCAAACACGCGCCGCTCGCCACGGGCAGCGTCATGGTCTCCGTGCCCCGCAACCGTGCCGTCGGCGATATTCCCAAGCCCAGCATTTTCAGCTTCGACCGCCGACCAGACCCAGCCAAGCACGTCATCCTCGGTGACATGCAGGTCGACGCGACCATGGCCGAATTCCTCGCCAATGTGCGCATCTCGCTCGCCCGCTCCCAGCGCCGCGAGATCTTCATCTTCATCCACGGCTACAATAATGATTTCCCGACAGCGGTTGAGCGCACCGCCCAGCTCGCCGTAGACCTCGAGATTGATGGCGCTCCCGTCCTCTATTCATGGCCGTCGGCCGGCAGTGTCTTCGGCTACAAGGCCGACCGCGCCCAGATCACGCAGGCCACGATCGACGATCTCGAACACTTTCTCCACGTCCTCACCGAGCAGACGGGGGCGGAGCGCGTCAACATCGTCGCCCATTCCATGGGCAATGAGTTCCTCGTCCGTGCCCTGCAGGAAATGGCGGATGACGAGCGCGCCGTGCCTGCGCCCTTCGATCAGGTCGTCTTCGCCTCGCCCGATGTCGACGCTGATGACTTCATCGAGATGATGGACCGCGTCCATGGCCTTGCGAAAGACATGACGCTCTATGCCAGCGCCAAGGATCGCGCCCTGCAGGCGTCCAGTCGTTTCAACAAGTCCGGCCGCCGCGCTGGCGATGCGAGCGAGCCGATCCTGCTCGCGGGCCTCAACACGGTCGATACCACGCCCGGCGCCACGGGCGGTCTTGACCTCGGCCATTCGGATATTTTCGGCGCCGCCTTCCCGGATTTCCAGGCCATCACCTGGCTCAGCCTCGAGCCGGAACAGCGCTGCATCCTCGGCAAGCGTGAAGGCAAGACCGGCACGGCCTGGATCTTTGGCACACCGAGGGCGGACTATTGCGACGCCGAAGACTTCGCCACCGCCATGACCACTGTCCGCCGCCTCGGCCCGGACAAGGCACTCACCGAACTCCAGTCCCGCGCCCTCTCCGGCGTGGGCGATGCCGCCCGCTGGCAAGCCGCCCTCCGAATCGTCGAGAGCCTGAAAGACTAAATCCAACGCATCCCCGGCGAAAGCCGGGGTCTCGTGCCGTCGGCGCCCGACCTTCGGCGTCCCTCAGAAGGGGCGTTCCGCCACGGCCGCAAACGCCCCGCGTATCTCGCTCAGGTATTTGATCGCCTTCTCGCGATGCTTGGTCGATTTCGCCTTCTTCGGCATGCGGCTCAGCCAGTGCTTGTTCGGGCCGATGGGTTTTTCCCGCGATAGTTCCCGCGTTGTGGGCAGCGGCTGGCGCGACATCACTTCGACATAGGTGTCCAGTTCGGCCAGCGAGGTGAACACCAGTTCCACCCCGTCAATTTCCACCATCAGCACCGGCCAGCCTTCGCCCGGCACGGGGCCCGGCCTCGGCGGGTCAAACAGGGTCGCCGTATTCAGGCTCTCGCCGTCGAGCGGCCTGTGCACCCAATAGGTCATCACCGAGATCGGCGGTATTTTCCAATAGGTAATCTGGTAGAACTTCACGTCCCGGCTCTCCTCCGGTATTTCGCCTCATGGCCTGAATTTAGGCAGGGCGCCGGGGATGGCAAGCGCTTACCCCGTGATCTCGAACCAAAGGTCTTTCCAGTCGGGATTCATCTTTTCGATCAGGTTTATCTTGTTCTGCCGACGATAGGATTTCAGGGATTTCTCCCGCGCAATCGCCGCCTCGATCCATTCGTGCACCTCGTACCAGACGAGCCTCTTGCAGCCATGCTTTTTGGTGAAGCCCGCCGCCGTGCCTTCCCGATGCTGCCATGTCCGCTGCACAAGATGGGATGTGACGCCGATGTAAAGCGTCCCGTTCTTGCGGTTCGCCATCATGTAAACCGCAATGATGCGATCCTCATTCGCCATGGCGTCCTCCCCCTGCCTCGCGACAGGAATGAAACGGCGTACCGATAAAAGATCAAGCTTCCCAACACGCGTCATCCCCGATGGCCGCAGGCCATCTGGGGGCCCATCACCCGCACGCGCCGCAAGAGATCACCGTGCAATCGTATCGCACGCCGCCCCGTCCAGAGCTGGGCCCCCAGACGCTCCGCGTCGGGGGTGACGCAAGAGGAGAGATCGGAAGTGGGCCCGCAGGGTGGGTTAGCAAAGCGTAACCCACCACCCCACCGAGCAATCTATGCCCCAAGCACAAGCCCCGCACGCTCCAACACTGCCCTCCCCACCCGCGTCATTCCCGATGGCCCCCGGCCATCTGGGAACCCATCACCCGAATGCTCCACTAGAGATCAGCGCTCTTAAACAGTTGGGTGATTCCTGCGGCGAGAACCAACGGTGGGTATCGCGCGCTCAACCCGCCCTACTCTTGCGGATGGCTTTGCCGACCAGAAACGTAATGCCAGCGAACACGCCAGACATCATACAAACAAGCAAAGGAATTACGAGGACACCCACCTCTGCGCCCTTGCGGTCGCAATCATGCCAGGTGGAGGCATCCAATCTGCCAGAGACCCAGATACCTAGCGAGCATGCGGCGACAAGGCCCAACAGCCAGACGAATCTGCTACGAAGTGTAGGTGCTTTTGACGCTCCGAGAACGAATGGCGCAAAACCGAGGCCAACAAGAACAGCAAAGTACGCAGCGAGCGGGTTTATTGCCCTGAAGAACTCCGAAATCTGCTGTCCCAACGTCAGGTCCGCCAGGCCGCGTGGCGCGCCTAAGGGCCCTGAGATGGCATCAAAACAAATCTGCCAATCGCGATGGGCCATCTGCAACGGGTATGTCACTGCGATAACGGACATCACCGCTATCAGAAAACCGATTGGTCCCGAGAGTCGATATATCGCAGCCTTCAATCAGTTCTTCCCGAACTTCCGGTCCCGTCCCGCCAGCAATCTCAACCGCAACGCATTCAGCTTGATAAAGCCTTCCGCATCCTTTTGGTCATAGGCGCCGTGGTCGTCCTCGAAGGTCACGATCTTCTCCGAGTACAGAGAATAGGGTGATGAGCGGCCGATGAGATAGGCCTGGCCCTTGTAGAGCTTGATCGTCACGTCGCCGGTCACCCAGCGCTGCGAGTAGTCAATCGCGGCCTGAAGCATCTCGCGCTCCGGGCTCCACCAGAAGCCGTTATAGATCAGCTCGGCATATTTCGGCATCAGCTCGTCTTTGAGGTGGCTTGCGCCCCGGTCGAGCGTGGCCTGCTCGATGCCGCGGTGCGCCACCAGAAGGATCGTGCCGCCCGGCGTCTCATAGATGCCGCGCGACTTCATGCCGACGAACCGGTTTTCCAAGAGGTCGAGCCGGCCAATGCCGTGCTTCTTGCCATAGGCGTTCAGTTCCGTGAGGATCGTGGCCGGGCTCATTGCCTCGCCATTGATGGCGCAGGCATCGCCGCGCTCGAAGCTGATCGTGATCACTTCCGGCTTGTCCGGTGCCGCTTCCGGGCTCACCGTGCGCATGTGCACGAATTCCGGGGCTTCCTCGGCCGGGTTCTCCAGAACCTTACCCTCTGAAGACGAGTGCAACAGGTTGGCATCGACCGAGAAGGGCGCCTCGCCCTTCTTGTCCTTGGCGATTTCGATGCCGTGGGATTCGGCAAATTTCATCAGGTCGGTGCGCGATTTGAATTCCCAGTCGCGCCAGGGCGCAATCACCTTGATGTCCGGGTTCAGGCCATAATAGCCGAGTTCGAAGCGCACCTGGTCATTGCCCTTGCCGGTTGCGCCATGACAGACGGCATCGGCGCCCACCATGTCGGCAATCTCGATCTGGCGCTTGGCGATCAGCGGCCGCGCGATGCTCGTGCCCAGCAGGTAGACGCCTTCATACACGGCATTGGCGCGGAACATCGGGAACACGAAGTCGCGCACGAATTCCTCGCGCACATCCTCAATGAAGATGTTTTCCGGCTTCACGCCAGCGGCCAGCGCCTTCTTGCGGGCCGGTTCCAGTTCTTCGCCCTGCCCCAGGTCCGCCGTGAAGGTCACCACCTCGGCGCCGAACTCGGTCTGCAGCCATTTCAGGATGATGGATGTGTCGAGACCGCCGGAATAGGCGAGGACGACTTTCTTCGGGGCGGCTTTGGCCTTGGACATGCGCGTGCACCTTTATTGTGCGTGTTTTCAATGGGTGTTGCCTTAAGGACAGAAGCCCGTGATGACAAGCCGGGGGCCGGGCCATTTCCTATGGTTAAAGAATGCCTAAGCGGCTATAATCGGCCAACACCGTTTCATACAGAGGCGCCTTCCGGGGCGTAAGACTGCCCGATGTTCACGAAGGATTTCACCAAGCCGGAACCGGTTCGCCCGATGATTCCGGAAAGCGTGCGCCAGACGGTGCGCGCCGCGCAGGATGCCGGTCGCCGCGCCGAGGAGCGCGCGAACATGAACATGCCCTTCCGGGCCCGCCTGCGCGCACGCGATGCCGTGCGCCCGCAATCCACCCTCGCCATCATTTCCGGCATCCAGGCCAAGGCCTCCGACACGGCCAAGCCCTTAAAGCCTTCGCACAATCGCGGCCCCATCCGGCCGCTGCGCGCCGTGTCTGCCAATCCGGGCCTCCTGCCGCTGGGCCGTAATGGCAAGGGCGGCGGGCATGACGATGATGATTCCGGCAGCCGCCTGGCAGACATTTCCCAGCTGGCCTTTGCCGGCATCGCTGTTCTGGGCCTCGCGGGCCTCTCCGTCATGGCCGCAGACAGCGCGCTGAATAATGGTGAGGCTGAGTCCGGTTCGGAAACTGACGCTTCGAGTGTAGCCACCTTCGATCCGGTTATTGCACCCAGCGCCGCGTCATCTGTCGCTATGGCGGAGGCCTCCACACCTGTCGGAACCGCGCCAACCCAATGGTTCAATTATCAGGGCGTGGCTGACCAGCTGGCCGCCCGCAAGGCCGCCTTTGACACCGCGCAACGTGAAGCCGCCACCGCCGAGGCCGAACAGGCCCGCGTCGAAGCCGCGAATGCAATTGCCGATGCAGAGGCCCAGCGCCTTGCCGAAGCGGCCCAGCAGGTTGCCGCCGCCGAACGCGCCCGCGATGCTGCCGCTGAGCAGGAAAAGACCCGTCTGGCCGAAGCTGAAGCCGCCCGGGTCGCCGAGGCAGACGCCCGGCGCCAGGCCGCGCTGGAGGCCGAACAGGCTGCCGCCGCCGAGGTAGAGGCCAAACGCCTCGCCGAGATCGAAGCCCGCCGCGTCGCCCAGGCTGAAACCGAAGCGCAACGTGTCGCCGAACTCAAGGCCAGGCAGGTCGCAGATGCCGAAGCCAAACGCGTGGCCGATGCCGCCGCCGAGCAGAAACGCCTCGCGGCCCTCGCCTCGGAAAACCAGAAGAAGCGTCTCGCTGCTGCCGAGGCTGAAGAGCGCCGTCTCGCAGCGCTGAACGCCAGCGCGGTCGTTCCCGCCTCTGTCGCCGTCAAGCCATCGGCCACGCCAAAAGCACCGCTCCAGATGGTCGCCTATACAGGCCCGGTCCCGGCGGCGGCCACGCTCAAACCCGCCATGGGCCCCAAATTGGTCGCTGGTAACCCGCGAACGGTCACGGAACGGTCCGTGAATACCCCGGCCTATACCCAGTCTGCCCCCACAGTGCGCCCCTTCGCGGCCGCTGAAGCCCTGCCAAGTCCGCGCAATGTCGATGAATTCATGGCCGAGCGCGTCGAGCTGACCGCCGCCGAGGCGCTAGACCCTACGCTGTTGAAAACACTGCAGAATGACTTCCTCCGCCTCGTCGAAACCGAGGCCGATGGCGCCACGCAGATCCTTGCCACGCCGGATGGTCGCAAACTCGAGATCCGTATTGAACGCTCCACAACGCGCGAGGCCAGCAAGCCCACGGTCCGCCCCATCAGCTATACCGGTCAGGCAACCGATTCCGTCGTCCGCTACGTCGCCGATGTCATGCCGATGAAAGTGTCCGTTACGTGCCGCGACATTGCCTATGCCTTCCCCGGACAGGAACGCGGCCGTTTTGCCGCCTGCGAGGCTCCGACAGGCGGCTGGATCCTCGGTCGCGCATCAGATTCAGGCGTCTAGGCCAAGGGCTGGTTCTTCAGCTGTTTCTGCACTTTGCGGCGAAGATGCTTCTCGATAACGCGTACATTCTTGGTGTTCGACTTGAAGAAAAAGTCGAACGCATCGCCCACGACCGGGATCGCTCCCAGCGTCGTATCGAACAGCAGATTCCAGCCAATATGGGCCAAAGCGATGGGATGCAGCTTAAGCCGCGCCGCGGTGTAAAGCGCATAGGTGCCCGCTATACCCGTGGCGACATCCCCCGCCACAGGCACAAGGCCAAGCACGGAATCCAGCCCGAACTTCATGCCCATCAGCGAAAAGCGCGAATCCAGCACACGCGCAAACATCTGCAGGTGGCGCAACTCATCCTCGAGCGTTCGCCCGTTTCCGAGCTGTACATTCAGGAGTTCGCTATCCGCTGTGCGATCCTTTCCCATTTATCCCCCCTTTGCGCTCTTATTGCTGCGCAAGTGCTCCCAGAATTGAAACAAGGCTGATGATTGTGCGCGTGTCTTCATCAACCAGCAGCACGTCATCATCGATACGCGAATAATAGTATCCGGGCGGCGGTGCTTTCAGGTCATAGCGATCATAATCGCGGAACCGGTCATATTCACGCGGCAGATGGCCACCAATGTCATATTTCTTGGCCTGTCCGGGCGGGATACAGCCTTTTTTGGCAAGCCCGGGCGGACACGCTTTAGGGCCGCCATGCGCACCGGGATCAGCCAGCGCGACGGGGCTAAAAGCTGCGGACAGCGCAAGTATGGCGAGGGTTCTGGTCAGCATGGAATAATTCCTTCTTTGCAGCCAAACGCGAGCGGACCAACCGGGTTCCGCTGCATAGGGCGTCACGCGCCGTTGCGCAGTCTCCCAAAGCCTGCTGAAACCGCCCAATGAGCGACACGCATGTCTACAAATTACTTAGCCAAGCCGATTGGTCCGCCGCAGAAGCTGCTGGCGTCACGTCTGTCCCGCTGGACGCGGCAGACGGTTATGTTCACCTGTCAGGCATTGGGACCGTCGCGGAGACGGCCCGGCTCTATTATTCAGGCCAGCCCGTCGTGCATCTTCTTGAATTCGCCGTGGCAGACCTGCCGCCCCTGAAATGGGAACCGAGCCGTGGCGGCACGCTGTTTCCGCATCTTTATGGCGATCTTTCCATTGCGCTTGCCAGCCGTCATTGGCAGCTTCGCTCGGACACAAGCGGCACGCCAACCATGCCGGAGGATCTCTAGATGGGGTTGACTGATATCGGCGTTGCCGCCGTAAAACTCCTGCCGCCGGAAGCGGCCCATACCGCGACTATCAAAGCGCTGGAAAAGGGGCTTGGCGTGCCTCTCAAGGCGCCAGCCATTGATCCGATCCTGGCAACAACTTTGCCCAAATCCGGCCTGACATTCGCAGGCCCTGTCGGTCTTGCGGCGGGCTTTGACAAGAATTGCGAAGTGCCTTCGTCCGTGGCGCGGTTCGGCTTTGGTTTCATCGAATGCGGCACGGTCACGCCGCTGCCCCAGCCGGGCAATCCGAAGCCGCGCCTCTTTCGCCTCAGTGAAGACAAAGCTGTCATCAACCGGATGGGTTTCAACAATTTCGGCCTCGAATACTTCGTGCGGCGCCTGTCGAAATACCGCGCCGCGCCGCCCATCGGGGCCAATGTCGGCGCAAACAAGGAAAGCGCAGACCGGATTGCCGACTATGTGCGCGGCATCGAGGCCGTCGCGCCGCATGCGAACTATGTCACCGTCAATATTTCCTCGCCCAACACACCCGGCCTGCGCGGCCTTCAGGACAAGGCCGCGCTTGAATCCCTCCTCACGGCCTGCGGCGTAGCCGACAGGGCGGGGAAGCCGGTCTTCCTGAAGGTGGCCCCTGATCTCGACGCCGAGGCGATTGCCGATATTGTCGGGGTCGTGCGCAACCAGGGCGCATGGCTGTCGGGACTTATCGTCTCGAACACCACGCTTGCCCGGCCAAACAGCCTGACCAGCCGTGACAAGGCCGAGACGGGTGGCCTGTCCGGCGCCCCGCTCATGGCGCCTTCGACTGAAGTGTTGAAAGCCTTTGCCCGGTCGCTCAAGGGTGAGTTTGATCTTATTGGGGCTGGCGGCATTGCCAGTGGCGCCGATGCCTATGCCAAGATTCGGGCCGGTGCCCATGCGGTACAGCTCTATTCGGCAATGGTCTATGAAGGCCCCGGGCTTGTCAGCCGGGTCCATTCGGAACTGGCTGGCCTGTTGAAGGCCGACGGGTTTACGCGGCTGGAACAGGCGGTCGGGAAAGACCTTTGAAGAGCCCCGGCACGAACCAGCCCAGTGCCGCCGCGCGATAGACATACATCAGCAGGAAAGCGGTCCAGACACCGGCATTTCCCCATACCGGGCGCAGCACCATGTCGGTCGCCAGATAGAGGGCTGCAGATATAAGCCCGGCCGTGCGCAACGCCCTGCCCTGCGTTGTGCCCAGGAACAGCCCGTCCAGTTGCCAGGCAGCGACACCCAGTAAGGGAACGGCTGCGCACCACGGAAGAAAATCAAGGGCGGCTGTGCGTGCTTCGGGGTCGGCGATGAAGGCCCTGATGATCCAGCCGCCGCCCAGGAAATAGGACAGAGCGAACAGGGCGCCGAAGCCGAGTGCGAACTCAGACGTCAGGCGCATGGCCCGGCCGAGCCGCTTGCTGTTGCCTGCGCCAAAGGCTTCGCCTGCTTCCTTCTCGGCGACAAAGGCAAAGCCATCGAGCACGAAGGCTGACACGGTGATGAATTGCAGCAGGACTTCGTTGCCAGCCGTTGCCGCAGTGCCGATGAGTGTGCCGGAGCGGACAAACCAGCCAAAGCTGAACACGAGGGCTAGCGTGCGGATCATGATGTCGCGATTGGCCGAGAACAGGGCGACAAGGCGTGCCTTGTCCAGCAGTCGGGCAGGTGCCTTGAAGCCGCCGCGCACGAGAACCAGTCCGAAGGCCAGCGCTGTCCATTCTGCAATGGCTGTTCCGGCGCCAATGCCTGTCGGGCCAAGGTGCAGCCCGGCCACGAACCATATATCCAGCCCCACATTCACGCTGTTCATCACGATCTGTACGGCCAGCATCTGACCGGTCTTTCCCGTGCCAATCAGCCAGCCTGTAATGCCCAATCCCATCAGGTAGGCGGGGGCGCCGAAGATGCGGGCGTTGAAATAGCCTGCGGCGAGGGTTTCCACATGGTCGGTTCCGGCAAAGGCGGCGAAGGTGAGCCCGCGCAGCAGCGGGGAAAGGAGGAAAAGGACTGCGCCGATGGCGGCGCCAAGCATCAGGGCGCGTAGCAATGTGGCCCGCACTTCCGGCGCGTCGTCACGGCCATTGGCCTGTGCCGCAAGGCCCGTCGTGGACATGCGCAGGAAGCCAAAACCCCAATAGATAAAGCTGTATGCGACGGCGGCGATGGCGACCGCTGCGAGGTCTGCCTTGTCGCCGAAGCGGCCCATGGCGAACGTGTCGGCAATGCCGGTCGTGGCGGTGGCAGCCTGTGCCAGCACGATGGGAATGGCGAGGGAGAAGACCTTCCGGCGCGTCAGCATCGGCGGCCAGCCTAACCGAGTGCGTGATAGAGCACGCGCGCGGCCGGCAGCGTCAGCAGGGCATAGAGGGGCCCCGTCAGGGCCAGTGCGGTGACAGTGAAGAGTGTTGAGCGGTTATTCGCGGGGTATTCCGTGACCGTTCCGAGTCCGCACAGCATCAGGCCGCCGAGCGCAAGGCCCGCCAGCGTGTCGCTCGGCCAGTGGGCGCCGACATAGATGCGGGATGCCGCGATGAGGAGGATGAGTACGGATAGGCAGCCGACCGCCCACAAGCGCGCGGCACCCTTGAACGTCATCAAGGCGAGCAGGGCGAGCCCGCCGTAGATGAGGGTGGAATTGGTGGCATGGCCACTCGGGAAGCTGAAGGCTTCGACGCCGCCATAGAGATCAACGGTTGGACGGGGCCGGGCGACCCAGGCCTTGACGAGGCGGACGATAATGGGCGTCAGGACGAAGGCCGCCGAATAGGCGGCGAGAGCGCGCCAGTTGCGATAGAGGCCGAGGGTGACGAGGACCAGAGGCCCCATGAACCAGAGATAGACCGCGTCACCAAAAGCGGAGACGAAGAGCATGACATTGGTCAGCGCCGGTGTGCGCCAGCCCGGCACCTGATCGGTAATGGCCCGGTCGAAGACGTCAATATTCCAGAGACCCGCGATGCCGGAGACGAGTAGCGCCAGGACAAGCGCGCAGAGGGCTGCGGGCACCGCCAGGGCGGTGCGCCGCATTCTGTGCCTAGACGGCGTCTCGGGCTCGGAAGACCTCTTCATCGAACTCTCCTTCCCACTTGGCGACCGCCGTTGCAACCGCCAGGTCGCCAGTGATGTTGGTCACCGTGCGCGCCATGTCGAGGATGCGATCGAAGGGGAAGAGAAGAGCGATGATCAGTACGGTCTGGTCTGCTGACACGCCAACAACGCTGAGCGTGGTGGCGGCCAGGAACAGGCTGACCGAAGGAATGCCTGCCGTGCCGATCGACACGAGCGTCGCCATCAGGGCGATGGTAAAATACATGCTGAACGTCATTGGCAGGCCGAGCGCCTGAGCAGCAAACAGGGCGATCAGGCCCTGATAGAGCGCCGTCCCGTCCATGTTGATGGTCGCGCCGAGTGGCAGGACCGAGGAGGCAATCGATTTGCTGATGCCGAGGTTCTGCGTGGCGCAGGACATGGTCATTGGCAGGGTGGCGTTCGACGAGGAGGTCGAGAAGGCCACGGCCTGCGCATCCACGGCGCCCCTGAAGAAGTCGAACAGCGGCAGGCGCAGAATGACCTTGATGACGAAGCCGAAGGTGAAAAGCATGTGCAGGGCGCAGGCGATATAGAGCGCCGCCGTCATCTTGCCGAGCACGGCGAGAATGGTGAGCCCCCGATCGCCGAGGACCCAGGCCATCAGGGCAAAGACGCCGATGGGCGCCGTTTCCATGACGATCAGTGTCAGCTTCATCATGGCTTCGGCGGCGCTGTTCATCACATTGGCCAGCGGCTTGCCGGCATCGCCGGAGACGAGGATGCCGATGCCGAACATGATGGCGAAGAAGATGATGGGCAGGACGTCGCCATTGGCCATGGCGGCCACGGGATTGGTCGGGATGATCGACAGGATCGTGTTCATCAGCTGCTCGGCGACGCTGCCGGGCTGCGGATTGGCGGCGAGCTGGGCGCGCGTGTTTTCCATGTCAGCCGGATTAACGGTGGTCGTATCGAAGCCGGCGCCGGGCTGGATGATCGAGCCCATCAGCAGGCCGAAGGAGACTGCGATTAGCGTCGTGCACATATACATGCCGAGGGCGCGGCCGCCGAGACTGCCGAGTTTCTTGGGGTCGCCCATGGCCAGCACGCCCGAAACAAGCGTGGTGAAGATGAGCGGAACAACCAGCATCTTGATCAGGTTGATGAAAGCATCGCCGATGGGCTTGGCCCATGCGGTGACATTGGCGCCAGCGGCCTCCGCCCCCATGACTTGCCGGAGGATGAGCCCGGTGATCGCGCCCAGCGCCAGGCCGACCATCACCCGCTTCCACAAATCTATCTTGAACCACCAGCCCATACGCCACTCCCATGAGTCATTTGAAGCCGGGACGGTAGGGGGGCTTTGCGGGGAAGGCAAATGCCGAGATGGCGATTTTGCCAGTGGTCGGGCTGGCTGCCCACGTAATGCCCATTGCCCTGCAATGCCCCCCGGCCCTATGTCTGCGCCCCATGAGCGCCGCGATGTCTCCCCTGCCGATTGATGATGTGCTGAACGAGGTCTGCGGCGCGCTTCGCGACGGCCATCGCCTCGTGCTCGCTGCGCCGCCGGGGGCTGGCAAGACAACGCGCGTTCCGCTGGCGCTGGCCGGACTGACGGGCGGGCCTGTGGTGATTCCGGGACGCATTCTGCTGCTGGAGCCGCGCCGTGTGGCCGCGCGCATGGCCGCGGTGCGGATGGCGCAAAGCCTCGGCGAGCCTTTGGGGCAGACCGTGGGCCTGACGACGCGCGTTGACCGGAAGGTCTCGGCCGCAACGCGCATTGAAGTGATTACGGACGGCCTCTTCACGCGGCGCATCCTGTCAGACCCTGAATTGAAGGGCGTCGGAGCGGTCATTTTTGACGAATTCCACGAGCGGCGCCTGAATGCTGATCTTGGTTTGGCCCTCGCGCTTGAAGCGCAGGGCGTTCTGGCGGAGGATCTGCGCATTCTTGTCATGTCGGCGACGCTGGATACGGGCCGGGTGGCCACTGTCATTGACGCGCCGGTTATCGAGAGTGCGGGGCGCCAGTTCGAAGTGGAGACGCGATATCTTGGCCGTTCGACTGACCGGATCGAGGACCGGATGGCGGCGGCGGTTCGCCGGGCGCTGCGGGAGGAAAAGGGCTCCATCCTCGTCTTCCTGCCGGGTGCGCGGGAGATTTCGCGTGTCGCAGAGCGGCTGGAGGATCTGCCGGAAGACTGCCGTGTGGCTCCGCTCTTCGGCGCGCTGTCGCCGGCTGAACAGGATGCAGCGGTTTCCCCTGCCCCACCCGGTATCCGCAAGATTGTGCTGGCGACCGATATTGCCGAGAGTGCGCTGACGATTGAAGGCGTGACCGTCGTGATCGACTCTGGCCTCGCCCGCGTGGCCGAGGATGATACGGGGGGTCTCGGCCAACGGCTGACAACGGTGAAGGCATCGCGGGCCTCCGTGGACCAGCGCCGGGGGCGGGCGGGGCGCACAGCGCCGGGCGTCTGCTACCGTCTCTGGGACGAAGCGGCGACACGCGGGCTGGTCGCCGCGCCGCAGCCGGAAATTCTTGGCAGCGATCTTTCGGGTCTCGTGCTGGCGCTCGCCGAATGGGGCGAGCGGGATGCAGGTCATCTGACATGGCTGGACGTGCCGCCTGCCGGCAAGCTGAAGGCTGCGAGCGATATGCTGACGCGCCTCGGTGCGCTGGATGATGCGGGCAGCCTGACCCCGCTAGGGGCAGAGATGGCGCGTCTGCCGCTTGCGCCGCGTCTTGCGGCACTTGTGGCCGGGGCCGGATCGCCCGGCGAGCGGGCATTGGCGGCAGAGATTGCGGCGCTGGCGGGTGAACGCGGAATGGGCGGCAATGCGGCGGACATTCGCGAACGCCTGTCACGCTTCCGGGCGGAGCGGTCGCCGCGCGCACGTACGCTGCAACAGCAGGCGAAGACTTGGGGCAAGGGTGCGGCGCCTTCGGGCGATGCTGCGACCCTGCTCGCCGGGGCGTGGCCGGACCAGATCGCGCGGGCCCGGCCTGGCAGTGAGGGCGTCTACCTGATGGCGTCGGGCCGGGCGGCGATGCTGCCGGTGACGGACGCGCTGGCGAAGTCCGAGTGGCTGGTGATTGCGGATCTTGGCGGCGCGAGCGGTCAGGCGCGGATCACGCTGGCCGTGCCGATCAGCGAGGCCGATGCGCTGGCCACAGGCGTCGCGACCGAGGAACGGGCGGACTTTGATCCGAAGACGGGCAAGTTTGCCGCAAGGCGCGTGCGCGCGCTGGGCGCCATCGTGCTGTCCGAAACGCCGCTGCCGAAACCTGCGCCCGCCGTTGGGGCCAAAGCCATGCTGGATGCCGTTGTGACGGAAGGCTTTGGGGCGATTGGAGCGGAAGATGTGGTGGAGGAGACGCTGGGACGCCTGCGCGTGCTTGTGCAGGCCGGACTGATTGAGGGCGCCGATTGGTCGATTGAGAGTCTTCTGGCGGATGCGCCTGATTGGCTGATGCCATTGCTGAAGCGGCAGGGCGCGCAGGTTCCGGCGGCCGGAAAAGTGCGCGAGGCGCTGGTGGCGTCGTTCGACTGGCAGGTGCAGGAGGCGCTGCGGCTGCATGCGCCGCTGGCGCTCACCCTGCCCTCCGGCCAGACCGCTTCGGTTGATTATGTGGACCCGCGCGCGCCACTCGTGTCGGCGCGGGCGCAGGCGTTTTATGGCCTTGCGACGCATCCCGCGATTGCATCCGGGCGTGTGCCTGTGACGGTGGAGCTGCTGTCGCCGGGCATGAAACCGGCGGCGACCACGCAGGACCTGCCGCGCTTCTGGGCCAATGGCTATCGCGACATGGCGAAGGACATGCGCGGGCGCTATCCCAAGCATGACTGGCCCGACGATCCGGCCAATGCGCGGGCGCATGAGGGGCGGACCAAGAAAAGGCTGTGAGCGGGAACCAATCCATGCATAAGGGATTGATTGGCGCTGCTGGAGAGTCTGATGAAAATTTCTGTTTATTTGTTCGCGCCGCTTATGCTGGCGGCCTGTGTGTCGCGTCCGGTTCCGCCGGTTGAGCCTGTGGCGGCCGAAGTCGCCCTGCCTGCGCCGGATTGCAGCGCTGAATCCTTCGCCATCTATTTCGAGGAAGGCGCGACCGAGCTTTCTGAAGAATCCGATGCCGTGATGGACGCTGTCGCGGCATCCTATTCGCGCTGCGATCTCTACAAGATGGAGATCGAAGGTCACGCCGATGCCAGCGGTGATTCGGCAACCAATGAAGTGATTTCCGCCAAGCGGGCCGATGCTGTTCTGGCGGCACTTGAAACGCGCGGCGTCGATGCCCAGCGCGTGCATCTTGTGGCCTATGGTGATCAGGGTGCGATCAAGACCGGCGGCGTTGAAGCGCCGCTCAACCGCAAGACCGAAGTGCGCCTGATCCCGGAAAGCTGATAATTGGCTAGTGGGGGCGCGAAATATCCGTGCCCCAGTTCATGCCCATCGACTTCTTCATCCAGTCGGAGAAGGTGGCGGGCTTTTCGAGCGATTTCGGATCAAGCGTACCGTACGACACGAGCGGACCGTCACGGCCTTCGAGACGGACGCCTTTGACGCGCTGTTCGCCCGACGACCAGCTTGTATAGCCAACACCCGGATCAATCAGGAACATGACCTGTTCGCCGCCCGAACCGTCGAGGTCCCGGCCAAACACAAGGCCATAGACATTTTCGCGGCCCCAGAGGCCATGGCTCGCCGCCTGGCGTTTCCCGTCGAGCAGCACTTCATCCCACAGCAGGTTACGCCGCCATTGCAGGACATGCATGCGCTCCTCATTGACGATCTTGATATCGACATGGTGAAGCGAAAGGCGAACGATCTCGGCGTGCATGGTAGAACTCCATCTTATCGTAAAACGATAATGCCCGGTGGCAAAGGAGTCAACGGACCGTTCGTCAGAAAGGGCAAGCGGCCTCGAATGACATCCAGTCCTGGCTCGCAGGGTGGCGGAACCGCATCCATGTAGCGTGCAAGCGAAGCCGGTCGGCTGCGCCAAGCGCATCGGTATGGGCATAGATGTCATCCCCGAGGATGGGATGGCCGATAGCGGCGAGGTGCAGGCGCAGCTGGTGCGTGCGGCCGGTCAGCGGCGTGAGGCTGAGGCGCGCGCCATGGGCATGGCTGGCAATCATCTCATAGCGCGTCTGGCTCGGCTTGCCCTTGTCAGGGTCGACTTTCTGGCGAGGCCGGTTTGGCCAGTCCTGGCCAAGCGGCAGGTCGATGAGGCCGACCGCATTTTCCGGCACGCCCCAGACATCGGCGATATAGGTCTTCTCCACCCCGCCTTTCTCGAACTGGATGGCGAGATGGCGCTGGGAGGCTTTTGACCGGGCAAAGACAAGCAGGCCGCTGGTGGACATGTCGAGCCGGTGAACGGTCAGCGCATCAGGATAGTCCGCCTGCACACGGGAGATGGCGCAGTCAGCTTTCTCGGGTCCGCGCCCGGGTACGGACAGAAGTTCGGCAGGCTTGTCGATAACGATCAGGTCCGGGTCCGTGTGGAGATAGCAGACCTTGCCTTGCGGCGGAGCGTAGACGCTCACGCGCCGAGGCCCGGCAGCCGGAGGCGAAAAACGGTACCGTCCGGGCCCGTCTCGGCGAGGACAAGACTTCCGCCCATGCCCTGAGCCAGCTCCCGCGCGATGACAAGGCCAAGGCCTGTGCCGCCACGCCGCGCGCTGCCCGCAAAGGGCCGGAACAGGTTGTCGCGCGCTGAATCCGGTATGCCGGGGCCATTGTCGGTGAAATCCAGACCGTCCGGCCCGAGAGAGGCGACAATGCGCGAAGGCCCCTCGACCCGCGGGGTCATGGCTTCGGCGGCATTACGCACCAGATTGCTCGTGATACGGTGCATGTGGTCGGCGTCAGCCTGTATCTGCAGGCCTGCAGGCACATTGTTTTCCCATACGATATCGGGATGCGCGCCGAGCGCTTCAGCGGCGGCCTCGTCCAGCACGGCGCGCAGTATCACTGCTTCCATGCGGGGCGGTGTCGGCGTCGCCTTGCCATAGTCGAGCGTTTCAGTGGCCAGCGTGATGGCGCGTTCGAGCGCGCGTTCAAGGCGCGGCGCGGCCTTCTGCACGCGGGGGTCCTCGGAGCTGGCCAGCACATCGGAGACGAGTTGCGCCGAGGCGAGCGAATTGCGCAGGTCGTGATTGATCTTGGCGACCGCCGTACCGAGTTCGGCCAGGTGGGTCTTGTTGCGGAAACTTGTGGCGACCGTTTCTTCCATGTCGGCGAGGGCGTTCTGGGCCCGGCCGATCTCGTCGCGGCGCCGTGTTGGAGGCAGGCGCCGTGACCAAGCGCCCGGATCATCGCGGAATTGCTCCGCGCTGAGCGTAACACGCCGCATCGGGCGCACCACAAGCAGGTGAAGCATCACGTAGATAATGCCTGCCGCCACGAGGGCGATCAGCAGGGACAGGCTCGCAACGCGCCGTGCATAGGCGCTGATCGCGGCCTTGAGCGGCGCCTGCGGTACGACGATCTCCAGCACACGGCCGGGCGCGGACCCATCCGCCTGGATGACGAGAATCCTGTCGCTGGGGGCGAAGAATGCGCCCAATGCGGCAAAGGACCGGCCCATCATGGTCGAGCCGCGCATGTCGATATTGTGGGTTTCGCCCTCGACCGGTTGCTGCGCTGGCAGCAGCTGGAAGCGCATGTCGTCCTCGATTTCGGTCACGGCGAGAACTTCGGCGCTCATCAGGAGCTGGTCGGATAATTCATCAGACACATTGCGCGAAGGCGACGCATCGAGCGCGAGGGCCGCCGTGCGGGCAGCCTGTACGCGCTCATTCAGCCAGCTGTTGCGGAAGCCTGAGGCGCTGGGCACGAAAATCAGCGATTCGACCAGCAGGACCGAGCCCAGCGTGAGGGCAAACAGGCGAAAGGAAAGGCTTTCGAACCAGCGCGAGAGCGCGGGTGCGGGCAGGTCGCGTGCAAGGGCGGGCCGGGTCTCGTCGCTCACCCTAGGTGAACTAGCTCACGGGATACGCTGGAGCAAGCCGACAAGGCGCTTCGCGGTCTTGCCGAAGAGCGCCTCTGTGAAATGGGCAGAGGCGGCGCGCTTCACGACTTCCGAACGGGTCGGATAGGGCGAGATGAAATTGGTGAGGTCCTGCACCTTCAAACCGTTCGACATGGCGACGGCGAGGATCTGGATAATATCCCCTGCCCCCTCGCCCACAATCGAGGCGCCGACCAGTTTGCCCTTTCGGATGACAAGCTTGGCTTCGCCGAGCGTCTTGCCCTCGGCGATTGCGCGATCATTGTCGTGGAAGGGGAAGGAGGAGGTCGCGATAGAGTCGCCGTGTTGCTCGCGCGCTTCGGCTTCCATCAGGCCAATCTGGGCCACTTCAGGAGATGTATAAGTCACCGCCGGTATGGGGAGGCTGTCGGCCTTGGTGCGCTGCTTGAAGAAGGCGCGCCGCGAGAAGACGGAAGCATGCCAGCCCGCGACATGTGTGAACTGTTCGCGCCCGGCAGCGTCGCCCAGTGCCCAGACACGCGAATTGCTGCCTGAGCGGAGATTGTCGCCGACGACGACGCCTTTGCGATCAAAATCGACCTTGCCGGCTTCGAGATCGAGCCCATCGAGCATGGTACGCCGACCGACGGCGACGAGGAGATGGCTGCCTTCGATCACTTTTTCGGCGCCTTCGTGTTCGGCGTGGACCTTGATGCGCCCACCTTCGCCGGACACGCGCACGGCCTTGTGGCCTTCCATCACGGTCACGCCTTCTGCGCGCAGGGCGCCGAGGGCAACGGCGGCATGGTCAGGATCGGCCTTGCCGAGCGCCTTGCCCATTTCGATGATTGTGGTCTTCGCGCCCAGTCGGGTGAAGGCCTGCGCGAGTTCCATGCCGATGGGGCCGCCACCGAGGATGACGAGATGCTCGGGAAAGTCCGGCATCGAGAAAATGGTCTCGTTCGTCAGGTAAGGTACGCCGCTCAGGCCTTCGATGGGTGGGATGAAAGCGGTGGAGCCGGTGGCGACGACAATGCGCCGGGCGCGGGTGCGGCTCGTGGCCGAGACAATCGTGTCCGGATCGGCGAAGCGCGCAGCCTCACGGATAACGGTGACGCCAAGGCCTTCGAACCGCTCCTGGCTGTCGACCGGTGCGATGGTCTCGATCACTTGGGAGACATACGCCTTGACCGCTTCCCAATCACTTGTCGGCGCCCCGACTGTTACGCCATATTTGCCGGCGTCGCGGGCAGACTGGGCCGCCTTGGCAACGCTGATCAGGGCCTTGGACGGAACACAGCCATAGTTCAGGCAGTCGCCACCCATCTCGCCTTTTTCATAGAGTACGACCTTGAGACCGAACATGGCCGCGCCAGCCGCAGCCGAAAGGCCGCCGGAGCCGGCGCCAATGACCACGAGATCAGCCTTGTGATCCGTCACCTGAAGTTTTGTATCATGCATTTAAAGGGCGCTTTCCAGCTTGGCGGCTTTTTTCGAGAAGAGTTTCTTGTAGATGACCGGGATCAGCGAGACCACGCCGAGGGCAACGACTGCAGGTATGAGGTTCTTGGCGACACTGGCAAAGTTTGGTTCCTCGCCCGCTGCAAAGGTGGCGCTCAGTCCGGCGCCGATCCACGTATAGGCGATGACGCCGGGAATGATGCCGAGCGCTGTCGTGATCGCATAGTCGCGGTATTTTGCGCCGAGAATGGCCGGGGCGATATTGGCAACCGGGAAAGGCACGACCGGCAGGAAGCGCAGTGCGAACATGTAGGAGAGCGCGTCTTCCTGGAAGCCGCGCTCCATCTTCTTGACGAAGGGCCCGGCGCGCTCGCGCAAGGCGGCGCCAACGGATGTTCGCGCGGCAAAGAAGAGAAGGCTGGCGCCCAGTGTCGCCCCGACAATGGTCACCGGCGTGCCACCATAGAGGCCGAACAGGAAACCGCCCGCAATCGTTATCCAGAGCGCGCCGGGCAGCATGAACAGCGTCGCAGCGGCATAGATGAGAATATAAGCGGCCACGGCCAGGATGAGATGCTCACTCACAAAGCTGCGCAGCGCATCCTGTTGTGTGCGGAGTGTCTCGAGAGAGAGATAGTCGAACAGCCCAAACGCCCAGGCGGCGATGATGCCTGCCGCGATAACGTAAAGCGGCCAAAGTCGGATAGCGAGCGGCGTGGGCTTGTCGGTTTGAGGCTCATTCTGTGTCATTGAGGGACCAGTCATAGGTGTAGGAGCGGATCTTCGGATTGGCGTTGATCTGCTGGGCGAGGCCTTTATCGGCATATTTGAGCAAATGGTCGATGACGCCCTGTCGGGAATCGCCGAAATCGGCTTTGAACCAGTCATAGATCGTCGAGAGGATGAGGCCTCCGTCAGTCACCGTGACGCCGCGGGGATCGTTGACATAGGCACGAGCAGCCGCATCGAGATCACCGTCCAGCGTGTCGGTCTCCCAGGCCCGCGCCATCAGGTTGGGGCAGCTGATGGCGGCGCAATTGATGGCATAATGCACGCGCGGGTCGTGGAAGGTCGGGCGCAGGATCTTGTGCTCGATATCGTCGAGCGAGACTTCCCGGCCGCCGACCATGACTTTCACCTTCTTCCAGGGGCCGCCGAACAGGAACCCATCCCTGATTGAGCGGACGGGATACTTGCTGATGATATGGCGCACAGTGACGGCATTATAGAGATTGGCCCAGGCGGCGAATGCGGCCTTGTTGTCGCCGGACAGGTCCATGGTCTCGAAACCGGCAATATAGGCATTGAGCGCGGCGCGATTCGCCGGGCTGGTTTTCAGGGCGGCATAGTCGAACCGGTTCACGCCATCGGGGGAGGTGTGCACATATTTCGACAGGAGCGCCGTCCATGGGGCGTGCTGGGCCTCTGTCATGACAGTGTCTCTTGTTGTGATCCCGGCCTCCGCTTCCCTTGCCATGACGGGCAGTGCGAGCGGCATCGCAATCAACAGGGTGGCAAGCAGGACGCGGGCGGGTTGCACGGGACAGGTTCCTCGGGATTCAGCCGGAACCTATATCCTATCACCGGATGACATGCCCGTAACGCTTGATTGGCCTGCGATCAAAGCCCCGTGATCGCGATAGGAGAGCTATTTGCTGCCGCCAGCTGATTCCGTGTCGATTTCCATCCAGTCCTGCGCGGGCAGGTTATAGGCCATGTCCATGACTTCGAACTCGATCCCGACAGGCTTGCGGGAGCTGGAGTTCCAGAGCGCCACGATGCCTGTGTCACGTTCCGGATCAAACAGGATCATGGAGCGGTAGCCCTCCACGGCGCCGCGATGGCCGACGACGCGGTTGCCGGTCTCGCCATATTTGTAGACGCGCCAGCCAAGGGCATAGCGGGCATCCTTCATATGGCCCTTGTAGCGCCTTGTGAGGCCCGATTGTTCGCGGCTGGTATAGATGCGCGGCGTTTGAAGCATGGTGAGGGCCGTATCGCTGAGGACGTCGGGCACGAGGCCCATCTGCGCGCGGGCATAGAGAGCAAGGTCTCGGACAGAGCCATTCACGCCGCCAGCGGCGGGCACGCGGTAATAATCGTCATTCACGATCTTCTCGAGCGGGGGACCTGCCTCCTTTGAGCGTTTCGCATAAGGTCTTGCCCAGGAGTCCGAACCTTGCAGGCCAGCCCGGCCGATACTGGCCGTCACCATGCCGAGGGGCCGGAAGATCGAGGCCTCCACCGTGTCGGCATAGGAAGAATGGGTCACCTGCTCGACGATTTCCGAAACGGTATCGAAGGCAACATTCTGGTAGCTATGACATTCGCCGATGGCGCAGATATTCTTAAGGCCGCGCAGGCTTTCACGGATCTCGACCGGGTCACGGCCGTCTTCCAGCGTCGTGTCATAGGCATTTGAGACAATGCCGAGCCGATGGGAGAGGACATCTTCCAGCGTTGCGCGCGTTTCGCCGCCGCCCGGCAGGCGCAGCGATGTCTTGAACTTGGACACTGTGTCAGTGAGGTTCAGTCTGGCTTGTTCGGCAAGGATCGCGACCTGGCTGGCGGCCACGCCCTTGGAGAGCGAGGCCCAGCGGAACACGGTCGTGTCGGTGACGGGGGCGCCGCCGATCTCGGTAAAGCCATAGCCTTTGGCGAAACGGATCTCGCCATTCTCGATCACGGCAACTGAAAGCCCGACGATCTCATCATCGGCGGCAAGGCGCGTCAGGCGCTGGTCCAGACGGTCATAGTCGATGGCCTGGGCCAGAGCGGCCGATACGGCGAGCGCGGCACTGAGGCATAGGATGGCAGAGCGCAGGAAACGCATGAATATCCCTTGATTCTTGCTGCCCGCCCGTGGCGAGTGTGAGCCAAGCCGGCTGGCCGTGTAAAGAGCCGGGTACACGTTACGTGCATGGCTGGCATGCTGATATGACGCTGTGCAGATGGAACTTTGCGGCGTCTCTTCACGTTGTGGTGCGCAACTTCAAAGGTGCTCTCATGCCAGAGGCTCGTGTCCTGGACGTCTTCCGCCGCTCCCTTCTTGAGACACACAAAGGTGCCCGCGCGATGTTGCTTCGCATCAATCCGGCCAAGCTGCTCGTCTTCGGATATGTCTTCTACATGCTGATCGGCTGGGCCTTGCTGTCCCTGCCCTTCATGCAGAATGTGCCGGTGAGGCAGATAGATAACCTGTTCACCGCAGTATCTGCTGTCTCGACAACAGGTCTGGTCACGGTTGATCCGGGCAGCACCTACAATATTTGGGGCCAGATTGTTCTTCTCCTGCTGATTCAGGCAGGCGGCGTCGGCTACATGACGATTGGATCGTTTGCGATGCTCGCGACCCATGAGCGCCTGACCCCGATACGTGAACGCGTGACGATGGCAGCCTTTTCACTGCCGAATGGATCGAGTCCGGCCCAGTTTGTCCGCACGGTCATTCTTTTCACGCTGATTTGCGAACTGGTGGGGGCGATCGCGCTTTATGCGATCTTTGCATCGGAAGGGATCAGCAACCCCGTCTGGAGCGCGATCTTTCATTCTGTGTCTGCCTTTTGCACAGCCGGCTTCAGCCTCAACAGCAACAGTTTCGAGGGCCTTGCGGGCCATCCCGGGCTGAACTTCGTGATTTCGGCGCTCAGTCTGTTCGGCGCGATGGGGTTCCTGATCATCTGGGACATCTGGCGCAACCTGACGGGGCGATCTGTGTATCTCGGTTTCACCAGCAAGCTGATCATTCGCATGACGGCCGCCTTTCTGCTCATCGGGACGATCATTCTATTTGTCGCCGAACCGAGTATTGCGGCATTGGACCCCCTCGACCGACTGCTTGCGGCTTTCTTCCAGACCATGTCTGCATCTACCACCGTTGGCTTCAACACGGTGCCGATCGGCGCGCTCAGCCATGCGACCCTGCTCGTGATGTTCTTCCTGATGGCGATTGGGGCATCGCCTTCGGGAACCGGCGGCGGCATAAAGACCACGTCCTTTGCCGCCATGGTCGGGCTGGTTCGCTCGACGCTCAAGCAGCGTGCCCATGTCAGGCTTTTCAAGCGACGTATCGCTGCCTCACGGTTGCAGGCGGCGGGGGCGACATTCTTCTATTTCATGATCCTGCTGACACTCGCCATGTTCCTTCTGTCGCTGACCGAGCCGGGCGCGGCCTTCGAAGTCATGGTTTTCGAGTGCATTTCGGCGCTGGGCACTGTCGGTATAAGTATGGGATTGACGGGTGATCTGTCCGTTCTCGGGAAGCTCATCATAATCATCCTGATGACCGCCGGCCGGGTCGGTATCCTGTCTTTTGGTATCGCGTTTGCCATGCATGACGAGACACCGGCGGAAGAAGCGGATAATGAGTTGCTGCTCTAGGGCGCGGAAGGGTTAGATGCGCCACGTCCGATGCGCAGAAATTACCCCGGATACTGCCCGCCTGCCTTGACCTTGCCGCCTGTGGCCTGTATTGGCCCCTCTTTCCGAGACACATCAGCCTTAGAGCAGACCCATGAAACGTACATTCCAGCCGAGCAACCTGCGCCGCAAGCGTACCCATGGTTTCCGCCTTCGCATGGCCACCAAAAACGGTCGCAAGGTTCTGGCACGCCGTCGGGCAAAAGGCCGCAAGGAACTGTCCGCCTAGGCGAGACATGACCTTCCCGCTGCCTGAAAGGCCGGGAGCTGCCCATGCCGCAGGACAATCAAGACATTCCGATTGAGGTCGTTCGCCTGGCGAAGCGGCCTCAATTCCTGTTTGTGCGCAGCGGCAAGGCCGAACGGCGCAAATCCGTTGTGGTACAGGCGAGACAGCGGACCGGCGAGACCCCCGGCACGCATATGGGTGAAGGGTTCACGGCGACAAAGAAGGTCGGCAATTCGGTTGTCCGCAACCGCGCAAAGCGCCGTTTGCGTGAGGCCGCGCGTCTTCTTCTGCCCCGGTTTGGCAAGCCTGGAACCGACTATGTCTTCATTGCGCGGGATGCGACCGCTGACATTGGCTGGACGCGTTTGCTTGACGATATGGAAAGCGCGCTGATAAGCCTCGCCGCTGATTGACCGTGCCGCCTCGATCTGCGAGTTGGCGCCCATAAACCTCCGGGGCAAAATTCCATGGAAAAGCAAGATCAGCGCAATTTCCTGATCGCGATGGCACTGATGGTGGCCTTCGTTTTCGGGTACCAGAAGGTCTTCATGGAGCCGGCCCAGAAGCGCTTTGAGGCCCAGCAGGCCGCGATCAAGGCCGAGGAAACGCCGGGCGTGACCGCCAGCGAGCTGAGCAATGTGCCGGCTATCGCCGCGACCAAGACGGTCGAGGAAGCCATTTCCGGCCCTGGCCGCGTGAAGTTCGAGGCCGATTCGGTCGACGGATCGATCCGCCTCGCCGGTTCGCGCATCGACGATCTCAGCCTGCGCAAGCACTATTTGACGGTCGAGAAGACCCAGGAAGTGCGCCTGTTCCGTCCGGAATCGGCTGAGTATGGCTATTTTGCCACCTATTACTGGGCGGATGGCAAGGCGCTGGTCGCCGGTCGTAACTCGGCCTGGGTACAGGTTGGCGGTCGTGAGCTGACCCCGGCGACGCCAATCACGCTGCGGCTTGAAACGGACGGCCTGACGATCGAGCGGACGATTTCGGTCGACAAGGACTATATGTTCTCTTTCGAGGACACCCTGACAAACACAGGCTCCGGCGAACGCATTATCCGCGCCATCGGCTCGGTCGAGCGCCACGGCGCCTATAAGGACTTCCTTGAAGTCACAGATCCCGGTTCGGCCACGGCCAGCGGTCTTGCCCACCAGGGCCTGATGGGTGTGGTGGATGGCGAATTGCGGATGAAGAAATACAAGCCGCTGCTGGAACTGAAGAAGATCGACGGCGAGACCGCCGAAGGCACCTTCCCGTCCAGCGAAGGCGGCTGGTGGGGCCTCACAGACAAATACTGGATGGGCGCGCTTGTGCCCCAGCAGGACCGCGCGTTCGATGCGAGCCTCAACAAAAAGGCGATCGCCACCGGCGGCCCGCTGGAAGTGCGCACCGAAAGCGACGCGATCACGCTGGCGCCGGGCGCCAGCCAGACCGTCCAGAACCGCATCTTTGCCGGCGCCAAGCGCTTCCAGGTTCTGCAGGACTATCAGAACAAGGAAGGCATCCCGCGCATGGTCGATGCCATCGACTGGGGCTGGGCGTTCTTCCTGACCAAGCCGTTCTTCTATGTGCTGGAATATCTGGCGGGCGTGCTCGGCTCGTTCGGCTGGGCGATCCTGGCCTTCACGGTGCTCGTGAAGCTGCCGCTCGTGCCGCTGTTCAACCAGAGCTACAAGTCCATGGCCAAGATGAAGAAGCTGCAGGACCCGATGAAGGAGATCAGCGAGCGCTTTGCCGCCGATCCGCAGCGCAAGCAGCAGGAGATCATGAAGCTCTACAAGCAGGAAGGCGCCAACCCGATCGGCGGCTGCCTACCGCTCGTTGTGACGATCCCGATCTTTTACGCGCTCTACAAGACGCTCTATGTGACGCTGGAAATGCGCCACACGCCGTTCCTGTTCCTGAAGGACCTTTCGGCGCCCGACCCGACGGCCATTGGCAACCTGTTCGGCCTGCTGCCCTGGGCGGCATCCGACATCAAGGCGATCCCGGTGATCGGCATGATTATCGGCATCGGTATCCTGCCGCTGCTTTACGGGGCGACGATGGCAATGCTGCAGAGCCTCAATCCTGCGCCGACGGACAAGACACAGAAAATGGTTATCCAGGCGATGCCGATCGTGTTCATGTTCGTGTTCGGCAGCTTTGCGGCCGGCCTCGTCCTCTACTGGGTGTGGAGCAACACGCTGTCATTTGCGCAGCAGTATTTCATCATGCGCCGCAACGGGGTCGATACCGAGCTCGGCAAGACAATCTCGCGCTGGCTTGGCCGCGAGAAGAAACCGGCGGGTTGAGCCATGGATTCCCGCCCCGTCCCGAGTGAAGACCAGATCGAAACCGGGCGGCTCCTGTTCGCTGGCCCTGTCGAATTCGTCATGGGCGTGGTCGACCTTAAAGGCCTGCCACCGGCTGACCGCACGGAAGTCTGCTTTGCGGGTCGCTCCAATGTCGGCAAGTCGAGCCTGATCAACGCGCTGACCGGCCGTAACAAGCTGGCCCGCTCTTCGGCCGAGCCCGGCCGGACGCGCGAACTCAACTATTTCACCGTCGGCGAAGACCAGCTCTATCTCGTCGACCTGCCGGGCTTTGGTTATGCCAAGGTCAGCCGCACGCAGGCCGAAGCCTGGATGAAGCTGACGCGGTCTTACCTGCGCGGGCGGCCAAGCCTGCGCCGGGTGTTCCTGCTGGTTGATGCCCGCCGCGGCCTGATGGACACGGATGAAGAGGTCATGGCGATGCTGGACGGGTCAGCGGTGACCTACCAGATTCTGCTGACCAAGGTGGACAAGCTCAACAAGGGCGAAGTCGACAAGCTGGTGACGGATATCGAGACCAAGCTGAAGAAACATGGCGCGGCCCACCCGTTTGTGATGATGACCTCGTCCGAAAAGGGCTGGGGCATCCCCGAGCTGCGCGCCGAGATTGCGATGCTGTAACGCCAGCGACGCCTGTGAAGGCGCTTGGAGGTGTGTTTCCTGTTTTTGAGATTGGGATTCCGGGTCAGGTGTCTGGAATAGGTCCAGCATATCCGTATTCCCGGCGAAGGCCGGGATCTCTTGCAGTTTGTTCTGAAGCCATCGCCTGAGGCCCCGGCGTGCGCCGGGGACACGGATGTGTGGGGCGTTGGGATTCCCCTATCAGGGCTGTGTTGAAGCCGTGGGATAGGGGGATCGGAATCCATGGATGTTTCGGATTCTCATTCATGTCATCGGAGAGACGAATCAGGTCGACGCGGCCATGTTTCGTCACGGCCCAGTGCATCTCGGATTCAGGCCCGCAATTGGCGTAGAACCATGCCTGTAGGCGCCGGATCCTGACATAGATCAGCGGCCAGATGGCGAGCAGGTACCATGGCAAGCCCGGCATGGGGCGGAGGAGGCTGTAGTCTGGCATCGGCGTGATTATACGCCGGGGTGGATTGGGGTTGGATAAGAGTTCGCTATTGCAACCACTGCGAGCCAGCACCTAGGCGCCAGATACGAACCCAAACGGCTTTTCAATCTTTGAGGACCAGGGGCGATGAGACGCGCAATGTTGCAGCCCGAATAGGAAGACCTCGCTACACAACGCGAATGAATTCCTTTCATCGTCCAGTTTCCACCTATTCATCTCTTCTTTCAGGTGGAAATATCTGATCTGTTGCTCAAGATGACAAGTCAGTGGGGGCTGATGCATGCTTGAAATAGTTAACTATTCGCTTGTGTTTGCCGGACTATGCGGCCTGTTTGGAGGAATTTATCGCTTCAACACGCTAGAGGCGACGCGAGTTAAGCACCATGAGCAGATAGTTAGCTATGCAGAAGCTGTGGCCAAGGCCACTTGGTTTGAACGTATCAAAAGTTCGCTGCATACCATTTCCCACTTATTGGATCGGGTGTATGGGCCGCCTAAAGACACCGGGACCCATTTTCGGCATTTCATGACCGACCGGGCCTGGAGGGCCAGCGCGACGATCGTTGCCTTCTACCTGTTTATCCTGCCGGCTATTCTCGCGACATTTCTATTTGCGATCTGGTACTACCTTCCAAACGAAACCGTAAAAGGCATCTCCCAATGGGTGAGGGCATGCATTGCGTTAGGCGCTGTCCTTACCACCCTTGTTCTGGTGTGGCTCATCATCAAGCGAATACGGTTGCAAACAAAAAATGTGACAAAGTCTGCGCCACGCCTGTTTGATAATGCGCGCCTACCTCTGCTCGTTGTGTCGTTGTTTCTTGGCCCACTCATGTTGCTCGCGACTTTTGAGCAGACACTTATGACAACAAGCCTTGTGGCAGTTTTATTTCTGTCGGCTCTGTTCATTTATATGTACTGGTTGGTCATCACGATCTGGAATTTCACTCTGCGCTCCCCTGTAATTATCGGCATAGGAACATTTTTTATACTGATTGGTCTTGGCGGTTTTATAGCTATCTACACGCCCGCCATGTACTTCAATTCGCAGTACGCCGAATCGGCAACTCAAATGTGGATTCGGTTTCCGCTCGCATCCGCATTTAGCACCATTTTCGGAGTTATCATTGTTGCGCTTACGCTCACCTATGTTGCGTGGACGGGATTAGAGTATTTCAAACTCAGCGTTGTGCCGCGACGCTTTGTTTACGTCACTTGGGGCGCGGTCTTGCTGACTTACCCCTTTACTCTGATGCTGGCACCAGTTTGGGCGACTGTCGAGGGAATAGGCATGACGCCGTTCGGGCCTGGCGGAACACTCTTGGCACTGTTTGTTTTTGTGCAGCTTTTCCTGCTCGTTTACACGCCGATCTATTCCAACAGTATTCCTGACAGCATCTCGATGGGGTTCACGCGGTATTGCATTCGAAAATGCAGCAAGGCGGTCAACGTGAGTGAGTTGATGTATTTTGCCGTGATAGATTGTGCGGTCGCAGTGGCGTGCGTTCTCATGAGCGGCGCACTGTTTTTTATTGGCGGGGGCGCTGTGTTTTTAACAAGCGAGGTGCTGATAAAAATAGTGAATCTGTTTGGAGGAGATACGACGACGGGAAACTTGGCTATCGTGCCTGGAATGTCTATTGCAGGCCAGTTCTTCATGACAAATGTCAGCGCCGTATACCTTTCTATTTTTGAAAGTATCGGGCTGAGGCATTCAATTGTGCTGGATAATAGTTCCCTGAACGGCACGGCATTTTTCAGGCAGTTTATAATGTTTTTCATCTTCACCGCCCTGATACCGTCGGCAGTGAACTTGCTAATAATATTCACGACGGGATTTGCGCACGCGGTGGCACGCGTCAGTTCCAGCTTCGCGACGCGGGTTCATGCGCTACTTCTGGAGGTTGATGAACAGGGCGCGCCTGTCGCGATCTGGAGAAGCACATCCTTAATCGGAATTATTGGCGGAACAATGCTGGCTTCTATACTAGCTGCTTCTGAATTCCTGTTCTGATCAATCTTTCCCGGGATGATAGGTTCGCGTCGCGTTCGCCACGACGTCCTCATGCGTGAGGTGGGCCTTGCGCCATTCCCGGGCGACGAAGAGCGGGGCCTGGTCGGCATAATGGGGGGAGGCCGCATCCAGTATGGCGCTGCCATAGGGGCTGATGACGCGGGCGGTCTGACGGCCCTGCCTGTCCCATTCGACGAGGGCGATCCATGTGTCGCCGGCGGTCATGTGCAGCGTGCCATCGTCGCGCATGCCTGCAGGATAGACGGCGCGCAGCGTGTCCGGCCCGCCGCTGATCGGCAGGCTGACATTGCCGCGCACGAGCCGGTTGACTTCGCCCCATTCCGGATCAATCCGACCGTGATGGACCGTCAGCCATTCAACCGCCTCGCGGAAGGCCGTTTCGGGCTTGGGGGCAGGAATTCGTGTGTACTTCGCCGTGATTTCGCGCAGGACGGTGAGGCCGCCGAGCGCGGCATAGCGGCTGTCGGCATTCATGTTCAGGTCCCAGGCGGCGAGGCGTTTGGCGGCTTCGGCCATTTCCGGCTCCTGGCTCCAGTCGATGGCGACAACTTTCGCAATCAGGTCTGCCGCCTCTGACTGACTGGAATAGGTCGTGTCGAACTTGATTGCGAGGAGGTCCGGCTCGTTGATCGGGCTCTTGCCGTCGGTCAGTTCGATCATGCGCAGGGAGCGATTGGTCTGGTTGGTCTGCAGGCCCATGGACTGGGGAAAGTCATCCGGCTTCAGATTGTCCGGGCCATCGGTGGCACTATAGGGCGTGTTATTGGAATTGAAGACGAGGCCGGAGACGGGATTGACCAGTTTCGGCACCGCATCCCATGGCCTGTAGCCCTGCCAGATCAGGTCCGACCGGTCGCCCGGCATGTCGCCTGACCAGTCCCAGGCATTATCGCGATTGGGATATTGCCCGTTATGGATGAAGGCGACGTTGGCGTCCTTGTCGGCATAGATGTAATTGATGCTCGGCAGGGCGTTGAGCGACATCGCGGACATGAAGCCATCCATGTCCTCGGCCTTGTTGAGCCGGTAATATTGCTCGAGCTGGCGGATCTCGCCCATGCCAGCATAGCGCACGGCATAGGTGCCGTGCTTGGCTTCGATGACGGGGCCTTGGGCTGAGCGTTTGACCGGGCGCTTAACGGTGAGCGCAAAGGGACCGAACAGTTTGACGTGCAGCGTGACGGTCGCTTCGGTAAAGTCCACCCATTCGCCGTCGAGCTTGTACTGGTGCGGATTGTCCGGGTTGACGGTGAGGACATAGGTGTCGACCAGATCCTGTGCGCTGACCGTATTGGCCCAGCCGAGATCGGGCGTGAAGCCGTGCAGGATAACCGGCGTGCCGGGGAAGAGGCCGCCGGTGATGTCGAGGCCTTCATCGGAGGTGAGCTGGGCTTCGTACCAGGCGACAGGGCCGGTCAGTGGCTGGTGGGAATTGATCATCAGCCGTGTGACGTCATCGCCCGCACGGCGGCCTGAGACAGCGATGCCATTGGAGCCGCGCTCCGCCATGGTCTTCGGCCCGATCAGGAAAGCCTTGCGGCCCTCGGCGGGGTCGAGCGCAATGGTCTGCGTATAGTCATTTCCGAAGAGCCCCATGAACGTGTCATCAAGCCCGTAGAAGAAGGGCGTCTTGAAAATGAAGCCTGCGACGACATCCTCTGCGGTGAATGGGGCAAGGCCACGCCAGGTCGCCTTGGGGTTTTCCGCGGCATAGAGGTTGAGTCCGGCCGCATAGGCCTCGGCCATGGCTTTCACATCTTCCGGTACGTCCGTCTCGTAGCGCAGGGCCACCGTATCCCAGACACCCAGCAGGGCAACGAGATAGTCGACCGGGGCGGCATCCTGGCCGCGATAATGGGCAAGCATGCCACGCCCGGCGGCAACGGTTTCCTGGATCGTCTCGTAATCATCCTCGGCATGGGCATAGGCGAGGCCAAAGGCGGCATCCGCGTCGCGCGCGCCATGCACATGCGGTACGCCGAATTCGTCGCGTATCACCTCGGCGTCATAATTTGCGGCAGCAGCGGACAGCTCGGTGGCGGACGGGTTGGCGGGCAGGGGATCCCACAGGAAGATTCCGGCACCGATCAGGAGGACAACAATGAGCGCTGCAACGCCCGCCAGAATGCGTTTCATCATGAATTTCCCCGCCTGCTTTGTCTTTTGCCGGAGCCTAGCGGCTTGGCGCACGGATGTCGCGTGCGGAATGCGAGGGTTTCGCCGGGCCGAAAAGCGCCTTATGAGGCTGGCGCAAGTGTTACACGATGAAGGATGGCGCGCCGCGCAATGACAGATACCGCTTCCCAGGCCCAGTTCACGGCAAAGACCCTGTCCGAGGCCCTGCCCTATATCCAGCGCTATGCCGGACAGACCATCGTGGTGAAATATGGTGGCCATGCCATGGTTGATCCGGCGCTTTCTGCCGGGTTTGCGCGCGATGTCGTGCTGCTGAAGGCGCTCGGCATCCATCCGGTGGTTGTGCATGGCGGCGGGCCGCAGATCGGCAACCTGCTGGAAAAGCTGGGTATCACGTCCGAGTTCAAAGGCGGCCTGCGGGTGACGGACGAGGCGACGATGGAAGTCGTCGAGATGGTCCTCTCAGGGCCAATCAACAAATCCATCGTTCGGGCGATCAACCAGGCGGGCGGCAAGGCCGTTGGCCTGTCGGGCTCTGACGGCAATTTGATCCGCGCCGAAAAGGCAACGAAGACGTCGAAAGATCCTGACAGCCATATCGAGCAGGTGCTGGACCTTGGCTTTGTCGGCGAGCCGAGCGCGGTGGACACGACCGTGCTGCTGGCCATGCTGCGGGCCGATGCGAACCTCATTCCGGTCGTGGCGCCGGTGGGCGTTGGCGCCGATGGCGCGCGCTACAATATCAATGCTGACACCGCTGCTGGCGCGCTGGCGGCGGCGCTGGGCGCGAGCCGTCTGCTGCTGCTGACGGATGTGGCCGGTGTGCTCGACAAGGACAAGAAACTGATGCGGGAAATCCCCGTGGCGGATATTCCGGGGCTGATCGCGGACGGCACAGCTGCAGGCGGTATGATTCCCAAGCTTGAAACTGCCGCGCATTCCGTAAATCATGGTGTCGGGGCGGCTGTGATACTTGATGGGCGTGAGCCGCATGCCCTCCTCCTGGAGTTATTCACAGAACATGGCGCAGGTACGCTCGTTTCTTAAAATCCTCAGCCTGATGGCCGTGCTGGCAGGCTTCGGTCAGGTCGCTGCGGCGCAGGACAGCAATGATGGCTGGTCGCTGTGCAATCGCACCAGCTATATTATCGAGGCGGCGATCGGCCGGCCGGAAGCCAAGGGCATCACGGTCGAAGGGTGGATCAAGCTTCAGCCCGGCAGCTGCAAGCTGGCTTTGCCCGGCCCGCTGGAGCCGAAATTCCATTTCGTCTATGCGCGCACTTCATCTGCCCATCGCGGCGGCGTGCGCGAATGGGGCGGCAACACCGAGCTTTGCGTTGACCCGACGGGCAGTTTTTCGCTGGAAAGCCCGCCGGAATGTGCGGCCATGGGGCTGGAAGCGCGCGGCTTTCGGGCGGTCGAGGTCACCCGGCGCACGCGCTGGATGACGCCGTTCACCGAAATCGACAATTATGATGCCGAGAAAGCCCGCGCGGCGGGCATCCAGCGCCTGCTGGAAGAGGCGGGCGTCGTCTCCGGCGTGATCGACGGCAATATCGGCCACAAGACGCGTGCCGCAATTGCGGAATTCCTGAAGAAGAACGGCCTCCCGGCGACGACGTCCGAGGCGGACCTGATCGATTTCCTCGAGCAGGTCGCCAAGGAGCGCGGCCGCGGCGTAGGCTTTACCGTTTGTAACCGCACCAAGAACCGAATCTGGAGCGCGATTGCGCGGCGCGGTTCGGAGGGCTGGGAGAGTCGGGGCTGGTGGATGCTGGAAGCGGGCGGGTGTTCACGCGTGCTCGACAGGCCGCTCAGCGGGCAGGAGCACTACGTCTATGGCGAGATGGAGGATGGCGACACGATCCGCACGCTGGCCAAGGCATCTGATGCGTTCTGTGTTGGCCGGTCCAAGTTTGCGATCATCGGGCGCGACGAGTGCGAGGCCTCGGCCTATCGCACGGCGCTGTTCCAGGCGGCACCACCACCGGTGGACCGCAAGCTGGTATTTGAATTCTTCGAGCGCGACTTTGCAAAGGCGAGCCAGAATGACCGATAATCGCGCGGGCGTGCATATCACGCCGTTTGGCAGTTTCGGGCATGTCCGCGACTGGGTGTTCGATCTGGATAATACGCTTTACCCCGCCGAGTGCGATCTTTTTGCCGAGATCGATACGCGGATGACAGATTTTGTCTCGCGCCTGCTGATGCTGCCACCGGCAGAAGCACGCAAGGTCCAGAAACAATACTATGCGGAGTATGGCACCACGCTGGCTGGCCTCATGACAGTTCACAAGATAGACCCATCTGACTTTCTGGGTCACGTCCACAAAATAGACCTGAGCCCCCTGCCAGACCTGCCGAACCTGCGAAGCGCGCTGGAGCGTCTGCCTGGGCGCAAGTTTGTCTATACGAACGGCTCGCGCGGCCATGCCGAGCAGGTGACCGACAAGATGGGGCTCTCACATCTGTTCAATGGCAGTTTTGGAATCGAGGATTCCGATTATGTGCCCAAGCCAAAGCCTGCCTCCTATGCCGCCTTCCTGAAACTGCATGATGTCGACCCCCACGGCGCGATCTTCTTCGAGGATCTCGCGCGCAACCTGGCGCCCGCCAAGGATGTCGGTTTCACCACGGTTCTTGTCCATTCGGAGAAGGACTGGAGCCATGAACCGATCGAGGCGCGTCCTGCGAACCTCTCTGATGTTCTTGGGGATGACGGGCCGGATCACATCGACTATGTGACGGGCGACCTTGCCGCTTTTCTCGAAGCGGCAATTGAAACACTCTAAGCCTGCCCACCGGAGACTCGCCGAAATGACCCACGCCCTTGCTGACGTAATCGACCGCGCCTGGGAGCGCCGCGATGAGCTTTCCACCGGAACAACCGGTGAAGTGCGCGAAGTTGTCGAGGCTGCTATCGACCTGCTGGACAAGGGCGAAGCACGCGTTGCAAGCAAGGAAGCGGATGGCAGCTGGACCGTGCACCAGTGGCTGAAGAAGGCCGTGCTCCTGTCGTTCCGCCTGAACGCCAATGGCATTGTTCCCGGCGGCCCCGGCCCAGGCACATGGTGGGACAAGGTGCCGTCGAAATTTGAAGGCTGGGGTGAGGCGGACTTTATCGAAGCCGGTTTCCGCGCCGTGCCGCCGTGCGCCGTGCGCCGGGGCGCCTTCATCGCGAAGAATGCCGTGCTGATGCCGTCCTATGTGAACATTGGCGCCCATGTCGGCGAAGGCACAATGATCGACACATGGGCCTCAGTCGGCTCGTGCGCGCAGGTCGGTGCGAACTGCCACATCTCCGCCGGAACGGGTATCGGCGGCGTTCTGGAGCCGCTGCAGGCCAATCCGACCATCATTGAAGACAATTGCTTCATCGGCGCACGGTCTGAAGTGGTTGAAGGCGTGGTTGTGGGTGAAGGATCGGTGATTGCGATGGGCGTCTTCATCACGCAGTCGACCAAGATCGTGAACCGCCAGACGGGCGAGATCAGCTATGGCAAGGTGCCGCCCTATTCGGTCGTCGTCCCGGGAACGCTGCCCGACAAGAATGGCGGGCCATCGCTGGCTTGCGCCGTGATTGTGAAAACGGTTGATGCTCAGACGCGGTCCAAGACCGGCGTCAACGAGCTGCTGCGCGACTAGATTGCGCCAAGGAAATTCTTTCTACTTGAGCGATAATATAATGTTTGGTTAACATGCCGCTGGTGGCGCAGCGGGGTGGGATAGCCATGTTTGATATATTTGGTGTTCAGATTAGTTGGGCACAAATTCTTGCTGGCTTTATAGGCATGCAAATACTGGGTTTAGCGTGGAGTCGCACTCGTCAGCTAATTGCCAATATGTGGGATGCGCTGTTTAGGTTCGTTCCAGCGGTATATCGATTCCATGATATGAGGCGCCATTTTCGCGGCGGCGGGAGCATATGGAGTTACCGCGCAACAAGAAGGCTTACGAGAAAGCAGCGGGACAGCTTGCCGAAAGTGCTCACGGTGATGAACTTCAAAGGAGGAGTTGGAAAAACTACGCTCGTTGCCAATCTAGCATGCAGCTTTGCGCTCAAGTTCGGACTCAAAATACTCGTTGTTGACCTCGACTATCAAGGCTCCCTGACATCTCTTCTAAAGCCTGCGGGTCTCGATGAGGGGAGGATGAATCTCGCGGGAGACTGGCTAAAGACGAAGCATCCGCATGGCGTATCTGCGGAGTACTTTACTACGAAAACAATCTATCCCGATTTGCCAATCGACCTCGTTACGGCAGGATATGAGTTAACCGAAGTTGAGAACAATCAGCTCCAAAGATGGCTTCTTCATGCGGATGATTTGTCAGCCGACCTGCCCACAAAGTTTGCGCGAACTCTGAGCTGGGCAAAAAACGGCTTTACTCAATATGATCTGATTATAATGGACGCTCCACCAAGGCTGAGCGTCGCCTCAATCAACGCCCTCGTTGCGAGTTCGCACGTATTGATACCTGCGAAGCTAGAGCATCTTGCGACTGAGCCGATCAGAAAGCTACTTGATCAACTCAAACAGCTAGCTGTCCAGTTTGGCGCGAAGTTTTCGGTGCTTGGTGTGGTTTGCAATATGACTTGGAAATTGGATGGGCCAATACAAGCCGAAATCCCTTATTTCAATTCGATATTGTCGGCCCTTCCTCAAGGTTCAAAATTATATCAACCCTTCGTCCCTGACAAAAATTATATTGGCAAGCCCGGCACAACCGCCGTTGCATACATGCTCGGGGGCAAGGAGGGCGAAACAGTTAGGTCTTGGTTCGATCAGCTCGCCCATGAGATTTTGCAAGACATGGAGCTTCTCGATACTGACTTAAGAATCGTAGCGGCAGAATGACGTGGATCATGTTCGACAAAAAACCGACCATTCAACAAATAGCTGCAGCACTTAGCAGTGTCCTGGATGCTTACTCGTCCGCAGGCAAAACAGCTCCCAGCTTAGTTAAGCTAACAAAAGCCCTCCAATCTACTTCAGAGCATTCACTTGATGATTTCATCAGTCTTCTTGTCACTGAAAATACGAAGCCCAAGAAGTCAGCGTCTCAGACGAAAAGCACTTCAGTAATAGCGGACCGTATCGAGCATTTTAGTAAGCTATTCGATCTAACCATCAATGATCCCAGCATGCTCAATAATACAATTGAAAGCATGCGTAGTGAGGCGAAGTCTCGACGATCTGGCACTCTTACGAAGACTGCGCTTGAAGCACTTTATGCGACTCTTGTTGGCTCTACTGTCAGATTCGCAACCATCGACATGGCTTCAGATAGTATTAGGCAGCGTCTCATTGAGCGCATTAATGACTCGCAGTCCCTAAAGCATTCCCAACGGCACAAGGCCTTCTAGTTCACATACTAAACAAAAAGCGTGAACGCAGTACGCGACTAGGCTGGCAGGGGCCCGCTGCCGACCGAATCATTTTTTGATGAGAGAAGCTGCTTCAGGGCAGACTTGAGCTGGCGCGGAAGCGTGGGCTTGCGGCAGATCGGAGCTGATTGATAGCGCGCCCGGAGAATGTCCTCAGCCGAATGGCCTGTATTGAACAGGAAGGGGATGCCCCGTGCGGCAAGGATATCGGCGACCGGAAACACAAGTTGTCCAGCCACATCCACGTCGAGAATGGCCGCATCGGCTTCGATTGATTCGGCAAGTTTCATGGCTGCTTGAATCGTATGGGCGGACGCAACAGCGGCACCGCCCATTTCGGCGACCATGTCTTCAAGATCCATCGCGATGAGGATCTCGTCTTCGACAATAAGGATTTGAGGCGGCTTGGTCATATTGGTCAAATGAACAGGCCCTCCTTTCGTTCCCATTTTCATGCAGCTAGTTTCTAACAAGCTACCTCAGATGGTTAACATTCCCGTTAACGGCGCACGTTTTCCCGTAGATTCTTAGTCAAACATGACAACCTGTCGAGCGACGGAACCCTTGTTATCTTTAAGATTCTGGAGCGCACCGGTCAACCCGTCAAGACCGATCCGATCGGACACAAGGTCGTCGAGGTGGAGTTTTCCCTGTTGGTAAAGTGTCACAAGTCTTGGGAAATCAATGCGGAAGCGGTTCGAGCCCATGACCGCACCCTGTAGCCGCTTTTCTGTAACAAGCAGTTCGATTCCCGGGATTTCAATGTTCACGCCGGGGGGGATCATGCCGATCACCGTCATCACGCCGCGCGGGCGCATCATCATGTAGCCCTGCTCTGCCGTCAGCTTCAAACCGACGCATTCGAAGGCATAGTGAACGCCGCCTTGCGTCAGTTCCTTCACCTGTTCGATCGGGTCGCCATTCTTTGGATTAACAAAGTCGGTGGCGCCAAATTTCTTCGCCATGGCCAGTTTTTCGTCTGAAAGGTCGACAGCGATGATCCGCGAGGCACCGGCAATCGCCGCGCCATTGATCGTGGAGAGGCCGACACCCCCGCAGCCGAGCACGGCCACGGTCGAGCCAGGCTCGACTTTCGCGGCGTGGAACACGGACCCGACACCCGTTATGACGCCGCAGCCGATCAGGCAGGCGCGGTCCATCGGCATGTCCTTGTCGATGACGCAGAGCGTATTCTCGTGGACGAGGATCTGTTCGGCAAAGGAGGAGAGGTTGAGAAACTGGGAGACCTTTTCCTTGCCGATCGACAGGCGGGGCGCCTCTGTCGGGCCGCGCTTGAACTGTTCGCCGTTCACCGTGTGGCAGACCGACATATGGCCCGTCAGGCAGAATTCGCAGGTGCCGCAGAAGGGCGAGAGGATCGAGACGACATGGTCGCCGGGCTTTACCGCGCTGACCATTGAGCCGACCTGTTCGACAATCCCTGCGCTTTCATGGCCGAGGATGACCGGCATTTCGGTCGGAAAGGCGCCGTCCCAGAAGTGCACGTCCGAATGGCAGACACCGACCGCTTTCAGCCGCACGAGCACTTCGCGCGGGCCGGGCTTGGAAATGGTGACTTCTTCGATCGAGAGCGGCGCATTGGGCGCCCGCATGACGGCAGCTTTCATCGTGTTTCCTCCGGTTTTGGTCCGGCGCTCGTTCGGTGGCGCTCGGATCTTTGATCCCACCATTGCGCAGCAGCCGGGACTTGAACAGCCCGGCCGCTACGGAAGGTAGGCTATTCGGCGCTGGGCGCTTTCACGAGCCCGCTGGCGCGGCCCATGACATGGAAGATCTCGTTCTGCTCCATCACGCCGCTAACGAGCTCCGAGCCGGGGCCAGTTGCGAAGATGGCCACGTCATCACCGCCATGGGTTTCAGAACCCATGAACACCAGCGAAGGCTGCTGGAAGTCCGGCTCTGTCGTGTCGACATCGGAGAGGTCTTCACGGGTACAGTCCGGCTCACCTTCGACCATGCGGCAGGCGGTCATGCCGCTCGCATAGGAAAGGGTCGTGTAGGGCTTGCCGTCCTGCGCCATCATATGGTCGTCGTCGAGACCCGTTGCGACCTTGCCGAGGATCGGGTTTCCGCGCTGTGGGTAGCCGGAAATCGTCATCGTGTGGGAATGGTCGGCAGTAACGATGATCAGCGTGTCGTCATTATCGGTCATGTCGAGGGCTGCAGCGATGGCCTGGTCGAACGCGTCGGTCTCGTCGAGCGCGCGGGCAGCATTGACGCCGTGGTGGGCATGGTCGATGCGGCCGCCTTCGACCATAAGGACAAAGCCGTCCGGATCCTGGGACAGCCGCGTGATGGCTGCCTTGGTCAGGTCAACCAGCGAGGGCTCACCGGCCGTATCCTTGGCGCGGTCCATTTCGAACTGCATGTGCGAGCGTTCGAACAGGCCGAGGACTTTCACATCCGAGGTGAAGTCGGTGGCGTCGAAGCCAGCCTGATCGGTGATGTAGACACGGTCAGGGCCCTTGGCGACCCATTCGGCGGTCAGGTCGCGGCCATCCTTGCGGCTGCCGGTCTTGCCTTCATTCTCGGGGTCGGCTTCGGCCTCGGTCAGGAAGGCCGAGCGACCGCCGCCCATGGCGACTTCGAACCCGTCGCCTTCCGGCCATTCGATCAGCTGTCGGGCGATATCCTTGCAGTCGCCGGCATCGCCGCCCTTGAGGTCTGCGTCGGATTCCCAGTCGCGGTTCGGGGTTTCCGAATAGGTCGAGCCCGGTGTCGCATGCGTGATGCGGGCCGTGGAGATAATTCCTGTGGCGAGGCCTTCGCGCTCTGCCAGGTCAAATATGGAATCGGTGCCGTTGCCCTGCGCCAGAGCGCAATTGTTGCGGGTCGCTTCCTTCAGCACGCCGAGCGTGCCGGAGTTGACCTTGACGCCAGCGGTCATGGCCGTGGCCGTCGAGGCGCTGTCGGCGACCTGATAGTCATGGCTGTAGGTTTTCGACAGCGCCATGTGGGGCAGGGTTTCCATGGTCAGCGAATAAGACTCGCCGTCGAGGCCGCGTTTCTGGCCGGCATAGATGCGAGCGGCCGTGACGGTAGGAATGCTCATGCCGTCGCCGACGAAGAGGATCACGTTTTTAGCGGGCTTCACGCCTTGCGCGTCAATCCGCTTCTGCACGGCTTCGGCGGCGGAGACGTAATAGGAATCACTTGCCTGTTCCGGCACGAGGCCCGGACGCAGCGGGGCAGGGGGTGTCACGGTTTCGGTGGCGGCCAACGCTTCTGGCGCTTCGGCAGGCGGCGGCGTAGTCGTGGTGCAGGCCGTAGAGGCGAGCGCGAGGCCCGTCATGAGGGCGGCGATGGATGTGCGCATGTCTTTGGTTCCCCGATCAGATACGATGGGGGGAGTGATAGACGAGTTTTGTGGCAGTTTCGATTCAGTCGCCGCGATTTAGTCGATCGGGACCGGTTTTCCGCGTTGCGAGAGCCACACAGCCACGAGAATGGCAACGGCGCCGCCAGCTTGCAGGGCAGTGAGCGGTTCGTCGAACATGACCCATGAAATGGCCGCCGCGACAACGGGCTGGACGACCACGAGGACGCCGGCAATGGCGGCGGGTGTTCGCCCCAACCCGGCAATGATGAGGCCCTGACCCATGATCTGCACGAAAATGGCCAGGAAGAGCGGCACGCCGAAGCCATTGAGTGTGGCCGGCAGGCGCGGTTCGCCTGACACCAGCAGAATAAGCCCGCCGACGCAGACTTCGACAATGGTCAGCCAGAATATGGTCTCGATACCGCCAAGGCGCCGCCGGGCAAGTTTCGAACAGAGCATGTAGCCCGAGACGAGCAGCGCCGCCCCGAGGGCCAGCAGGTCGCCGCGTATGTCGCCTTTGCCGCCGACTTCGCCGCCCAGTGAGAGGGCCGCAGCGCCCGCAACAGCGAGCAGGATGGCAACAAACCAGATATTGGTCGGGCGCTCCTTCAGGAACAGCCACGCCACAAAGCCGACGGACACGTTGCCGAGGTTCACGATGAATGTCGCGTTCGACACCGTGGTCAGCGTCAGGCCCCAATGCCAGAGGGCAATATCGAGCGTGAAGAAGGTGCCTGCGAGCAGCACGAACCGGTTTGGTGCACGGGGCGCGCGGCGTTCAATCAGGAACACGAGGCCCAGCAGGAGCGGCGCGGCAAAGACGTAGCGCCAGAAGGCGATTCCCTGCGGGCCCAGCTCACCCAGACCCAGCCGGAGCCCGATGGGCGCAAAGCCAATGCAGATGCCGCCGGTCAGGACCATGAGGGGTCCGATCCAGTGACGGGTTAGAGGCGGTGATTGGGTTTCCAGGGAGGTCATGCGGCGCAGGTCATGGCCCGGATATCGTCTGGTGTCATCCCTTCTTCGCGGTAGGCTGACAATCCCTTGTCGCCGGCGCGCTTGGAGAGCTTTTTACCGTCCGGTCCGAGGACCAGCGGATGGAACCGGTAGATCGGTGTCGGCCAGTCCATCAGTGCCTGCAGCAGGACATGCACGCTGGTCATGGCGCGTATGTCTTCGCCGCGTATGACATGGGTGATGCCCTGCAGCGCATCATCATGGCAGCAGGCGACATGGTAGCTGGCGGGCGTATCCTTGCGGGCGAGGACGACATCACCGAACGCTTGTGGGTCAGCCGGGACCGTTCGTGGACCATTCGCGGTCACTTCCGTGTACGCGAGCGCGCCATAGCGGGACCCAAGTGCGACCTTTGCGCGGGCAAGCGAGAGCCGCCAGGCAAAGGCATGGCCCCGGCTCAGGTATTCGGCCTCCTCTGAAGGTGAAAACGGCTTGCCGACATAGCCGGCTTCGTCAGGGTCCACCCCGGCGGGCAGGGCGGCGGCGATCTCGCGCCGGGTCTTGAAGCAGCGATAGATCAGGCCGCGCTCATTGAGGCTGTCGATGACGCGGGCATAGTCGTCGAAATGGTCTGACTGGCGCCGGACGGGGCCGGACCAGTCCAGCCCCAGCCATTCCAGATCAGCGAGAATGGAGGCTTCGTATTCCGGGCGGCAGCGGGTCTGGTCGATATCCTCAAGGCGCAGCAGAACGCGTCCGCCAGCTGCGCGGGCCGCATCCCAGACATGAAAGGCCGAGGCCGCGTGGCCGAGATGCAGGTGCCCCGTGGGGGATGGCGCGAAACGGGTGACAAATTCTGACACGTGCCCTCCCATTGATGCCGCATGGCGATGCTAGCGCGGGATCGCCCGGTCTAACAGTCATTACCTGTTGCCAGAGAAGGGCAAGGCTCGTATCGCCTTGGCGTTAACGAGGTCAATTGCCATGCTGGAAACAGGCTGGTTCACGGCAGCTGAAGACTGGGTCGAGACGCATGCGCTCAGTGCCCATGAGTTCGCGACGTTCGGGTTCGCGATGGCCGTGCTCCTGTGCCTTGTGCTGATCTTCCTCCTGTTCTCGGGCCTTCGCGCTTTGGTGACGCGCATGCGCAATGCGGCCGGTGCAAGGGCTTTCCGCCGCAGCAAGGAGCCGGGCTATCGCATCCTTCTGGCGCGTCCGGCCGGGCCGGGTGCCGGTCGGACGCGCAAATGGCTGACCGCTGCCATCCAGGACCATCTCGCCGAGTTCAATTTTGGCGCACCGTTCCGCGTTGTCGGTACGGGTCAGATCACTGGCGGCTCGGAGCAAAAAATTCTGGCTGAGGCCCGCAAGCGCCTTGCGACGGCGGATGCCGACATGCTGGTCTGGGCGAGCCGTATCGGCAAGGGAGCGGATGGGCTGGTCGTTCAGGGACTGTCGCGCGGCGGTGGCCTGCGGGCAGATGAAGCGCGGGCCTTCAGCATTCCGCTGCCCGGCCGCTTTGACGCGCTGGACGACGAGATGCCGCGTGTGGCGGCCTACCTGCTGGCCAAGAAACTGCAGCCGGCTCTGGCCAATCCGCAGGCCTTCCGGCCCGAGAAGATGAAGCTGCTGGCTGAGGCGCTGGACGAAATGATGGCGGGTTCAGGCGGCATTGCGCCGGTTGTTCGCAGCGAGCTTGAGGCCGATTTCTGCGCGTCCGGCGTGCATGTGGCTGAGGCCATGGGCGATCTGGCCGCGCTCGACCGGGTGATCGCCATGCGCCGCGGGCATCTTGAAGCCGTCGACACGACATCGGATTCCGCGCTTGTCTCGCAGGCACGGATGGATCTTGGCCGGGCCCTGCTGGCACGTGCCGAGAAACAGTTCGACCAGAAGACGGTTCAGGAAGCGATTGCCCACCTGTCGCAGGTGGTCGAGGCCTTGAGAGGCGATCCGTCCATCCAGAAGGCACAGACCGCCTCAGACGCCATGTTCAAGGCGCAGACCATGATCGAGACGCGCAAGCGCTTCTCGATGAATTTCGGCTCCTAGACGCTGAGCCCGATCGGGCAGGACACGCCTGTCCCACCAATCCCGCAATAGCCCGCCGGGTTCTTGGCAAGGTATTGCTGGTGATAGTCCTCGGCATAGTAGAATTTATCAATCGGCTTGATCTCGGTCGTTATGCTGGCGCTGTGGCCTGAACGGGCAAGGGCGCCCTGATAGGCTTCGACCATCTGGTGAGCCGTGTCTTCCTGCGCATCGCTGGTCGTGTAGATGGCCGATCGGTATTGCGTGCCCACGTCGCCGCCCTGGCGCATGCCTTGGGTCGGGTCGTGGCTTTCGAGGAAAAGCTTCACCAACTCGCCATAGGTGATCTTTGACGGGTCAAACACAACGCGTACGACTTCGGTATGGCCGGTGCGGCCGCTGCAGACTTCTTCATAAGTGGGATTCGGGGTCGGTCCACCGGCATAGCCGGCAGCTGTCATCCAGACGCCATCCTGTTGCCAGAACTTGCGTTCTGCACCCCAGAAGCAGCCAAGGCCGAAAATGGCAAGTTCAAATCCGGCGGGCGTTTCGCCCTGAAGCGGACGATGAAAGACGAAATGTTCGGCAGCCGTCGGGATGGCGGCGCTGCGGCCGGGAAGGGCGCTCGCGGCATCCGGAATGGTTGCGGGTTTGGTTGAGAACAACATGGTGCGGTCTCCTTTGCTGACAGGAATATGGGGCTGCATGCTGCGAACGGCAATCACGGTCTTGCGAGCGGCCATGCGTTCCGCTATGGCCCTGTGCTTCGCGAAGGCGATGGTGAGGTGGCCGAGTGGTCGAAGGCGCACGCCTGGAAAGTGTGTAGGCTAGCAATAGTCTCCAGGGTTCGAATCCCTGTCTCACCGCCAGCCCGGCTTCCATCCGGACAATCGACAGGCCTAACGCAGCTGGCTGTCCTTGCTGCCGCGGCGGTTGATGCCGGAATGGACGCGGGCCTTGTCGCGCTCCGACTGGCATTTAACGCACGTACGTACACCCGGCACGGCCTTGCGGCGCGCTTCGGGAATGGGTTCCTCGCATTCGTCGCAATGGGTTGCGCTTGCACCCGCAGGGATGCTGGCGCGCGCATTGCGCACGGCATCCTTGATGCTGTCGTCGATCTGATCCTGTACGGCGCCATCCCGCGCCCAGCCATTGGCCATGTCGATTCCCGTTTCCTGTATGTTCCAATATTGAGAGATAAGTCTCCGGTGTCCCCATTCCAATGAGTGCGACTGCAGGCGGGTTCCATACGGGCATGATGAAAAACGCCGGCCTCCTTTCGGAGACCGGCGCATTCATTCAGGCAATCAGGCAGGCTTAGAACTTGTAGCCAACCGCAATCGTTGCAGCGCCCGTGTCGGTGTCTTCGAAGTCGTAATAGGTGTAATCACCGCGCAGCTGCCAGCTGTCGGTCAGGTCATAGGTGAGACCGGCGCCGAGGGCAGGGCCATCAGCCGAATCCTCGATCACGGCGAGCGTCGTGCCGCCGGGTGTGATGACCGAAGCGTCAACGTCGATATAGGCATAACCGGCGCGGGCCGAGACATTCAGGCGCTCGGTCAGTGGCACGCTGGCGCGACCGTAAAGGCCAACCAGATAGTTCAGGCCGAGGTCACCCGAAGCGGCGATCACGTCATTGAGGTCCGTGTCCTCATTGTCGTCGAGATCGAAGTCGTCTTCGTCGACATTGTAGTCGAACTCACCATCATCGATGCCGGACGTCACGTCTGCTTCGAGGGAGAACATCGGCGTGAACTGGTAGCCGACGCGGCCTGTGATGGCGTTGGTGTCGATACCGGAATCAGCACCGTCAGGCTCGATGTTCACATAGGAATAGCCGCCCTGCACATAGAGGCCGGTATCTTCCTGAGCGACGGCGGGGGCGGAAAGGCCAAGGGCAATCGCGGCAGCGGACGAGGAAATGATCAAAAGCTTTTTCATGGGAGGAAATCCTTTGGTTTAGGCATCCCGAACTGTTCGGGACATGGTGCGCTAACGGCTCCCATGAGCGCCGCGTTCCAGCCCCGCATGTGCGCTGAATCCTGCTGTGGCAATTGCAGCACACTTTGTTAAAGGGCGTTAACGTTCTGACCTGTATTCGAGCCAACAGTTCGCGGTAAAAAAGCGCCTGAATTAGCCCGAAACGTCGATGTTTTCCGGTCAATTTGGCTGAATGGCACAAGCACTATTTAGACATGTCGGCCTAGTAACCCGGCTTCTCCCGAAACCAAGGATTGGTTCGCCTGAACAGCATGCGTCGTTTTATTGGTAATCTGATCCGCGCAAGCGACAGGATGCTGCCCTCATGGTTGCATAATGACATCGCGTTCCTCATCGCGGGAAGTGCGCTGACCATCATGATCGGCGGTCAGTTCGACCTGTTTGAGCGTTTCGCTGCGTTTTCTGCCAAGCATGAGCACTGGAACATTGATGAGTTCGCGCTGGTCTTCATCTCGCTATCGATTCAGGCCCTTATCATTGCGGCGCTGCGCTATCGGCAAATGCAACGGGAACACGCCCGGCGTGTGGTTGCCGAGCAGACCATGTCGGATCTCGCGCTAGCGGATTCGCTGACGGAACTGCCCAATCGCAGGGCCTTCCACCGGGTCCTGCAGAACCTCACCGAGGCCGGCAATGGATCATGCGTCCTGTTCATGATCGATCTGGACCGGTTCAAGCCGGTCAATGACCTGCATGGACATGGCGTCGGTGATACCGTGTTGCGGGAACTATCGGCGCGCCTCAGAAACGTGTCCCAGGGTGCGGCCATATTTGCGCGTCTCGGCGGCGACGAGTTCGCTGTCCTTTATAGCGGCGCACAAACACTGGAAATGCGCACCGCAATTGCCACACGCATTCTGGCCGAGATGGAAAAGCCGGTCAGGATTGGCGCGATAGTCTGTACGGTGGGCGCAAGCATCGGTATCGCCACCTGTGCGCCGGATGCTGCGCTGTCGGGTGATGAGCTCATGCGCCGCGCCGATCTCGCCCTCTACAGGGCCAAGGGGTCGGGCAGGGGGACGTTCTGTCACTTCCGGCACGAAATGAGCGATCAGCTGGCGGCACGCAAACGCCTCGAGCACGACCTGCAGCGCGCGCTGACCAATGGCGAGATCCGCGCACATTACCAGCCGCTTGTGCGCCTGTCGGACCGGCGTGTCGAAGGTTTCGAGGTTCTGGCGCGGTGGCTGCACCCTGATCTCGGCATGATCATGCCGGATGCCTTCATTCCAATTGCCGAGGATACGGGCCTGATCCAGCAAATGACGATGGCGCTGATCCGCGAAGCCTGCTCGGACCCGATGCACCAGGCCGGGCAGCACTATCTTGCCATCAATATTTCCGCCTCCCTGCTCAATCGCGATCTCTGCGCGCATGTGGTCAAGATTATCCAGGCCGTTGGTTTTCCCGCAGAGCGGCTGGAGCTGGAAATCACCGAAAGCGCCCTGATAAATGATATCGAGGCGGCCGGTCTTGTCCTGGCGCAGCTGCGGCGTGCGGGCTTCTCGCTGGCGCTTGACGATTTCGGCACGGGCTATTCCAGCCTTACGCACCTGCGCAAACTGCCGATCAACAAGATCAAGATCGACCAGTCCTTCATTGCGACCATGACGCACAACCCGACCAGCCGGAAGATCGTCGAGGCGCTGGTGTCGCTCGCGGCCAGCATGGATGTGGAAGTGACAGCCGAGGGTGTTGAGACCAGCGACATGGCGTTCCAGTTGCGCGACATCGGCTGCCTGACGGCGCAGGGCTATTATTTCGGGCGCCCGTCCATGCCGTCGTCCGTGAATGCGTTCAGTCCTCTGGCGCATGACCAGCTTGAGCGTCTCAAGGCCATGATCGCGCGCCCCGATGGCGAGCAGCCACCCGCTCAGGCCGTAAATGTCTCCGGCCCGGCCACCATGGGACTGGCCCGCGCGCCCCGCGCCTGAAGGCCCGAAGTGTGGACGTAGGCCCGGTGCTGGCGTAACGGGCATGTCATGACCCACGTGAAGATATGCGGCCTTACCGATCCGGACCTCGTGCGCTTTGCTGCGCGTGAGGGGGCCGACTGGATTGGCTTCAATTTCGTCCCCGGCAGCCCGCGCCGCGTGACGCCGGAAGCGGCGGCGAGCCTCTTGCTGCAGGTCGGCAAGGCGCGGCCCGTGGCGCTGATGGTCGATCCGACCGATGCCGAGGTCGACGCGATTGTTGCGCTTGGCTTCCCGGTGCTGCAGCTGCATGGCGCCGAGACGCCTGAGCGGCTGGCCGAGATCAAGGCGCGTACGGGCCGCGAAGTCTGGAAAGCGCTGGGCGTTGCCACCCGCGCCGACCTGGACACCGCCAATACGTTCGTGAGCGCGGACAAGCTGCTGATTGATGCCAAGCCGCCAAAGGATGCGGCCTATTCCGGCGGTCATGGGCAGGTGTTCGACTGGGCAATCCTCGACGGATGGCAGCCTGCGGCGCCCTGGATGCTGGCGGGCGGCTTGACGCCGGACAATGTCGCCTCAGCTATTGCCGCGACAGGAGCGCCCGCAGTTGATGTCTCCTCTGGCGTCGAGCGGGTACGAGGGTTAAAGGACAGAGAGCTGGTGCGGGCCTTTATCCGCGCCGCGAAGCAGCCCTGAGCGCGCCTGGCGCGTCTTCGGGACAGGAAACAAAGGCATGACGATGGACCTGCGCAATACCTGGGACAAATGGCCGGACGCAAACGGCCGGTTTGGTGAGTTCGGCGGACGCTATGTCGCCGAAACGCTGATGCCGCTGATCCTGGACCTTGAGAAGGAATACCGGGCGGCCAAGCTCGACCCCGCCTTCAAGGCGCAGATGGACGACATGTGGGCCCATTATGTCGGCCGCCCGTCGCCGCTCTATTTCGCCGAGCGCATGACCGAGCATTTCGGCGGGGCCAAGATCTATTTCAAACGCGACGAGCTGAACCATACCGGCGCGCACAAGATCAATAACTGCCTCGGGCAGGTCCTGCTGGCCATGCGCATGGGCAAGACACGTATCATCGCCGAGACGGGCGCCGGCCAGCATGGCGTGGCAACGGCGACGATCTGCGCGCGCTTTGGCCTGAAATGCGTGGTCTTCATGGGCGAGACCGACGTCGAGCGCCAGAAGCCGAACGTTTTCCGCATGCGCCTTCTGGGCGCCGAGATCGTGCCGGTGTCTTCCGGCACGGGCACGCTGAAGGATGCGATGAACGAAGCCCTGCGTGACTGGGTGACGAATGTGGATGACACGTTCTACTGCATCGGCACGGCCGCTGGCCCGCACCCCTACCCGGAAATGGTGCGCGACTTCCAGAGCATTATCGGCATCGAAGCCCGCCAGCAGATCCTCGAGCGCGAAGGCCGCCTGCCGGACGCTGTGATGGCCTGTATCGGTGGTGGCTCTAATGCCATCGGCCTGTTCCACCCGTTCATCAATGATGAAGGCGTGCGCCTGATCGGCGTTGAGGCGGCGGGACATGGCATCGAGACGGGTGAGCATGCGGCGGCGCTGAATGGCGGCAAGCCCGGCATCCTGCATGGCAACCGCACCTATTTGCTGCAAACCGATGACGGCCAGATCGTCGATGCGCACTCCATCAGCGCCGGGCTCGACTATCCGGGCATCGGGCCGGAACACGCCTTCCTGCGCGATACCGGCCGCGCTGAGTATCTTTCCTGCACTGATAATGAGGCGCTCGCTGCATTCCAACTTTGTACCCAGCTTGAGGGTATCATCCCGGCGCTGGAGCCCGCGCACGCGATTGCACGCTTGGGCGACGTGCTGGAGACCATGGACAAGGACGGCCTGCTGATCATGAATCTCTGCGGCCGCGGCGACAAGGATGTCTTCAGCGTCGCCAAAGCACTGGGGTTTGAAATCTAAATGACCATTCTCCTTATCCGCGTTACCTGCCCGTCCCGCCGTGTCGCCGAGGAAATTGCTGACGCCGCTGTCGAGCGCCGCCTGTCGGCCTGCGCCAATCTCGAAGGGCCGGTCACCTCCACCTATCGCTGGAAAGGCGTGGTCGAGCATGCTTTCGAGTTCGTTCTGTGGATGAAGGCGCCCGAGGCGCACTGGACCGAGATCGAAGCGCTGGTGAACGAGATCCACCCCTATGAGGTGCCGGCCATTGTCGCGCTGCCTTGCGCCCATGTTTCCGCGCCTTATGAGGCCTGGGTCAACGAAAATACGGATTCCTGATGCCCACTTCCCGAATTACGGCACGCTTTGACAAGGTTAAAGCGGAGAAACGCGCAGCATTGGTTGCTTACCTCATGGCGGGCGACCCGGACCTTGAAGGCAGCTTTGCCTCCATGCAGGCCCTGCGGGACAATGGCGCCGACATTATCGAGATCGGCGCGCCCTTCACTGATCCCATGGCGGACGGCCCGTCCATTCAGCGGGCCGGCCTGCGTGCGCTCGCCAATCATACCAAGCTGATCGACGTGATCTCGCTCGTCGCGCGCTTCCGCGAAACCGATCAGGAAACGCCTGTCATCCTGATGGGCTATGCCAATCCCGTGCATTCGCTGGGCTATGCGGCCTTTGCCGAAGCGGCCCATGCGGCTGGCATTGATGGCACGATCCTCGTTGACCTTCCGCCGGAAGAAGACGCAGAGCTGCGCGCCGAATATGCCAAGCACGACCTCTCCGTCATCCGCCTCGCCACGCCAACCACGCATGAAGCCCGCATGGCTAAAGTGGCCGATGGCGCTTCTGGCTTCGTTTATTTTGTCGCCGTTAACGGTGTTACAGGCGCCGGATCGGCTGATCCTGAGTCCATCGCCGGGAACGTCGAGATGGTGCGACGCGTATCAGGATTGCCCGTCTGCGTTGGTTTTGGTGTGAAAAATGGTGTACAGGCTGCAGAAATGGCTAAAATCGCCGATGGGGTTGTCGTAGGCTCCGCTTTCGTGGAGCATGCTCAGTCAGCCCACGAATCGGGTGATTATTCAAAAGCGCCGCGGGGAATGGGCGCATTGGCAGGGGAACTGAGCGCAGCGATCGCTGCGGTGGTTAAAGCGTAGAGGCTGTTACGGTCTTTAAGGAGTTAAGGCATGAACTGGATCACGAAGGTCACTCCCCCTGGCCTGAAGACCATGCTCGCCAAGAAAGAGACGCCGGACGACCTCTGGGTCAAATGTCCTGCGTCCGGTGAACTTGTCTACAAGACGGACCTTGAAGAGAACTGGTGGGTCACGCCCGCCGGCGCACACATGCGCATCAGTCCGCGCACGCGTTGCCGCCTTCTGTTCGATGAAGAGCGCTGGGAGCCGATCCTGCTGCCGCCTGTTCCGTCCGACCCGCTGAAATTCAAGGACGACAAGCCCTATCCCGCCCGCATCAAGGCGGCCAAGGCCAAGATCGCCGCGCGCGAGAAGCGCGAAACCGAGAATGGCGGCGCGCCTCTTTTGCAGGATGACTGCATGGTTGCGGCCTATGGCAAGATCGGCGGCGTGCCGACGGTCCTGCTGGTGCAGGATTTTGACTTCATGGGCGGTTCGCTCGGCATGGCGGCGGGCGAAGCCTTCGTCACTGCTGCGCAAATGGCCCTCGCCCGCAAGGCGGCCTTTGTGGTTTGCACGGCTTCCGGCGGTGCACGCATGCAGGAAGGCACGCTCAGCCTGATGCAGATGCCGCGCACGACGCTGGCCGTGAACGAACTGGCTGAAGCCAAACTGCCTTATATCGTTGTGCTGACGGACCCGACTTCGGGCGGTGTCTCGGCGTCTTATGCGATGCTGGGCGATATCCATCTGGCCGAGCCCGGTGCGATGATTGCCTTCTCCGGCCCACGCGTGATCGAACAGACCATTCGCGAAAGCCTGCCCAAGGGCTTCCAGCGCTCGGAATTCCTGCGCGAAAAGGGCCAGGTCGATATCGTTGTCGACCGCCGCGAGATGAAGGCGACGCTGACGCGTATCCTGTCGCATCTCCTGCCCAATTCCCGCCGCCGCGATGATGCGCGCATCACCGCGCTCAGCCAGCCCAAGACCCATGTGCCCAAGGCCGCGGAGACCAAAGGCAAGCCTGCTTGATCGGAAACAATGCGGCCCTTGCCGCAGCGCTAGCGCGTTTCGAAGGGCTCTATCCTGAAACCATCCAGCTATCGCTCGGGCGGGTCGAGGCGGCGCTTGAGGCGCTCGGCCGTCCGCAGGACAGGCTGCCGCCGGTCATTCATGTGGCAGGCACGAACGGCAAGGGCTCGACCTCCGCCTTCATGCGCGCCATGGCTGAGGCGGCTGGCCTTACGGTTCATGTCTTTACCTCACCCCATCTCGTGCGCTTCAATGAGCGCATTCGGCTGGCCGGAGAGATTGTCGACGATGCGGGCCTGATCGCCTGGCTCGACCGCACGTTCGAGGCCGTTCAGGGCCTGCAGATCACGCATTTCGAAGCGACGACGGCCGCTGCTCTGCTCGCTTTCAGCGAAGTGCCGGCTGACCTCCTTATTCTCGAAGTCGGCCTTGGCGGGCGCTATGATGCGACCAATGTGATCGCCGAGCCAGCGCTGTGCGTGATCACGCCGATTGATTTCGATCACAAGGCTTTCCTTGGCTCGGATATCCGCAAGATCGCGGGCGAGAAGGCGGGCATTATCCGCCCCGGTCGCCCGGTCCTGTCGGCGATCCAGCGCAAGGTGTGTGATGAGGTGATCACTCAGGAAGCCGCCCTCCATGGCGCGCCGCTCTACCGGCTGAAGGCGCATTTCATTGATGCCATGCCGGAAGACATTTCGCTGATCGGGGAACACCAGCGCGGCAATGCGGCGCTTGCCGCCATGGCCATGCAGCTGTTCGGCGGCTCTACACGTATCAGCCAGGACGCCATCTTCGAAGGCGCCCGCACGGCCACATGGCCTGCCCGCATGCAGCGGCTCAGCGAGGGTCCGGTCACGGCTCTCGCGCCTGAAGCTGAAGTCTGGCTCGACGGCGGGCATAATCCGCATGCGGCGCGGGCGATTGCGCATCATCTGAAAACGCTGCCGGGGCGCACGGTGCTGGTGACCGCCATGCTGGCTTCAAAGGACGCGACAGGTTTCTTCCTGCCCTTCCGCCACCTGAAGCCGGACGTTTTCACCTTGCCCAATGCACCCGGCCATCGCGGCGCCGAGCCTCACGACCTGGCGGACGCGGCGCGCACGGCGGGCCTTGATGTCACCGTATGCGCCGATCTGGGCGCCGCCGTCAGCGCGGCCGCTGAAACAGGCGCGGACCGTATCCTCATCTGTGGTTCGCTCTATCTTGCCGGCGAAGTGCTCGCGGCCAATAACGAGCCGCCGGCTTAAACCTTCCTGCATTCCAGCCATGCGCAGGAAACGGGTGGCTTGCCGCAACGTCCTTGTGTCACCAGACTGGTACGCAAACGGAGGGACACGGAGATGACACCGCAAAAAGACAAGGCTTTCGCCTTCAAGGCGCTGCACGACAATGCGGGCCTATTCGTGTTGCCCAACCCGTGGGATGTCGGCTCGGCCCGCATGCTTGCCGGGCTCGGCTTCAAGGCCCTTGCCTCGACCAGCGCGGGCTTTGCCGCCAGCACAGGCGTCGCCGATTACCAGATAACGCGGGACCTGAAGCTCGCTCACATTCGCGCCCTCGCCCCGGCGACGCCGCTGCCTCTCACCGCCGATCTCGAGAACGGCTTCGGCCACAGCCCGGAAGCCTGCGCCGAGACGATCAGCCTTGGCGCCGAGGCCGGTCTTGTCGGCGGCTCGATCGAGGATTTCACGGGCGACGATGCCCGGCCGCAATACGACATCGCCGAAGCGGCTGACCGTGTCCGCGCGGCGGTCGAGGCGGCCAATGCCTTGCCATTCCCCTTTCTCGTCACCGCCCGCGCCGAGAATTTCTTCACGGGCGTGCCGGATCTTGCAGACGTGATTGCCCGCCTGCAGGCCTATCAGGAAGCGGGCGCCCATGTGCTCTATGCGCCGGGCCTCAAGACCATGGAGGATATCAAGACCGTGCTCTCCGCCATCGACCGGCCCCTCAATGTGCTGATGGGCCCGCGTGCCGGCTTCGTGCCGATGGCGGAGCTTGAAGCGCTAGGCGTCAAGCGCGTCAGCATGGGGGCGAGCCTTGCCTATGCGGCCTATGGCGCGCTGGTCAGGGCAGGGGAGGAACTCCTCGGCCCCGGTACGCTCGGCTTCCTCAAAGGGGCCGCAACCGGCAAGGACCTCGCCGCCCTGATGGCCAGAGGCGCAGACGTTTAAGCAGCGCTCATCCTGAGCGAAGTCGAAGGACGAGCGTGAGCTTCCAGTATTTGTCGCCCGGACCCCGTCCTTCGACTTCGCTCAGGATGAGGTCCTTGGGTCAGCCGTCATCGGCCCCCACATCCTTCAACAGATGTGGCGGTAGTTTCGTGCGAAGCCTCGCATGCGCGTGCAGCTTGTCGGTTTGGATATCAGAAGGGACCTTTAGTTTACCGGAAAAGGGCCAAACCCGTCTGGCGCCGCGCGCCAGCACGTTGAGAATGTTCATGTGAACCTGAAAGCTGGATGTGGAAACGGGGGCTGATCATGGTTGTGTTTCCTTTCCGGCTTTGAGGTTGGGTGCGCGAAGGCGCATCAATGAACGAGCGCGCCTCATACACGAAATGGTTCCATTACAAAATGAAAACCGCGCCAAATTGACCGTTACGTCAACGTAAACCTTGCGTCTTTTGCAGTGGACGTCTACTCACGCCGCCATATGTCAAACGTCTCTAAACCAAAAGGGAGCACCGCATGAAGGTCCTCGTGCCCGTCAAACGCGTGATCGATTATAACGTGAAGGTCCGTGTCAAGCCGGACAAAACCGGAGTCGACCTCGCCAACGTCAAGATGTCCATGAACCCGTTCGACGAGATTTCCGTCGAAGAGGCCGTGCGCATGAAGGAAGCCGGCACGGTCACCGAGATCGTGGTTGTCTCCGTCGGCCCGCAACAGGCCCAGGAAACCCTGCGCACAGCGCTCGCCATGGGCGCGGATCGCGGCATCCTGATCAAGACCGACGCGACCGTTGAGCCACTTGGCGTTGCCAAGCTGCTGGCCAAGGTCGTCGCCGACGAAAGCCCGGACCTCGTGATCCTCGGCAAGCAGGCCATCGATGACGATAGCAACCAGACGGGCCAGATGCTGGCCGCGCTGCTGGACTGGCCGCAGGGCACGTTCGCGTTCAAGCTGGAAAAAGACGGCGACAAGCTGAAAGTCACGCGCGAAGTCGATGGCGGTCTGCAAACCGTCTCGCTCACTTTGCCGGCCATTGTCACGGTCGACCTTCGCCTCAACGAGCCGCGCTATGCGTCGCTGCCGAACATCATGAAGGCGAAGAAGAAAGAGATCGTCGAGAAAACGCCGGAAGAGTACGGCGTCGACATTTCGCCGCGCCTCACTGTCGTCACCGTCACCGAGCCGCCTGTGCGCCAGGCCGGTGAGAAGGTCGAAGACGTTGCGACGCTCGTCTCCAAACTCAAAACCGCAGGAGCTGTGTAATGGCCGTCCTCGTAATTGCTGAACATCACCACGGCGCCCTGTCGGATGCCACGCACAAGGTCGTCACGGCCGCTGCGAAATTTGGCGGCGACGTGGATCTCCTCGTGGCTGGCGAACACGCTGCCGAGGTCGTCCCAGCGGCGGCGAAGGTCTCCGGTGTCCGCAAGGTCCTGAAGGCTGAAGGCGAAAGCCTTCGCAAGCAGACCGGTGAATCCATGGAAGCCCTGGTTGTGCCTCTGATGGCCAACTATGACGCTGTCTTCATCGCGGCCTCGACAACCGGCAAGAATATCGCGCCGCGCATCGCCGCCAAGCTCGATGTCATGCAGCTGTCCGAGATCATCGATGTGGTCGACTCGTCGACCTTCACGCGTCCGATCTATGCCGGCAACGCCATCATGACCGTCAAATCCTCCGACGCGAAGAAAGTCATCACCGTGCGCGGTACGGCTTTTGAAGCGGCTGGCAATGAAGGTTCGGCTTCGGTTGAAGACGTTGCGGCGCCAGAAGGCCCGTTCAAGTCCGAATTCGTGTCCGAAGAGATGGTCAAGTCCGACCGTCCTGAGCTGACCGGCGCCAAGCGCGTCGTCTCCGGCGGCCGTGCCCTCGGCTCGGCTGATGAGTTCAACCGCCTGATCGTGCCACTCGCTGACAAGCTCGGCGCGGCTGTTGGTGCCTCGCGCGCTGCTGTGGATGCTGGCTATGCGCCCAACGATTACCAGGTCGGCCAGACCGGCAAGATCGTTGCGCCGGAACTCTACATTGCCATCGGCATTTCGGGTGCCATCCAGCACCTTGCCGGCATGAAGGATTCCAAGATCATCGTCGCGATCAACAAGGACGAAGAAGCGCCGATCTTCCAGGTTGCCGATTACGGCCTCGTGGCAGACCTCTTCAACGCCGTTCCGGAACTGACCGAGGCGCTCTAGTCATAGCGTTTCCTCCCAAACGTTTGAAAAGCCCGGCCCTCGCGCCGGGCTTTTTATGTTCGGGCGCCTCTGCCCCTTGTCGACGGTGCCTTCCGGTACTGAAGCGTGGTCTTTGACGCAGTGCACAAAAAGGATATGGCTAGGTGTAGCAAAACTTGCACATTCAGGATGGTATCGAGATGGCAGAGCTGAAAACTGTTGGCGTGATTGGTGCGGGCCAGATGGGCAATGGCATCGCGCATGTTGCCGCCCTTGCCGGCTATGACGTCATCATGACCGATATTTCTGACGAGGCACTGGCCAAGGGCGTGACCACGATCGAGGGCAATATGCGCCGTCAGGTCATGCGCGACATGATCACAGACGACGCCATGATGAGCGGCCTGAAGCGCATCCGCACTTCCTCCTCGATCAAGGCCCATGAAGATGCAGACATCGTCATCGAAGCGGCCACCGAAAAACGCGAAGTGAAGGAGCAGATATTCCGCTCGATCTGCGAAATCGTGCCCGCGCACACCTATCTTGCCACCAATACCAGCTCCATCTCGGTTACGCGCCTCGCCTCCGTGACGGACCGGCCCGACAAGTTCATCGGCATGCACTTCATGAACCCGGTGCCGCTGATGAAGCTGATGGAAGTGATCCGCGGCCTTGCGACCAGCCAGGACACATATGAAACCGCCATCACCTTCGCCCAGCGCCTCGAAAAGACCACGACCAATGCCGAGGACTATCCGGCCTTTATCGTGAACCGCATCCTGGTGCCGATGATCAACGAAGCCGTCTACACGCTGTATGAAGGCGTCGGCACGGTGGAGAGCATCGATACGGCCATGCGCCTTGGCGCCAACCATCCGATGGGCCCGCTGACGCTGGCCGACTTTATCGGTCTCGATACATGTCTCTCGATCATGCAGGTCCTGCATGATGGCCTCGCCGACACGAAGTATCGGCCGTGCCCGCTGCTGGTGAAATATGTCGAGGCCGGCTGGGTCGGCAAGAAAGTCGGCAAGGGCTTCTACGACTATTCCGGCGAGCACCCCGTCCCGACACGTTAGGCCAGCGCCGCCCTATTTAACGAGCGTCGATAGTATCTTGAGGGCAGCCGCGCCGAAAAACACGGCAAACACGCCGTCGAACCAGCGCCGCATCCGCGTATAACCGCGAACAATCGCCGGGCTGGAAAACACGATTCCATAGCCAAGGAAAATGCACGCGGCCATCAGTCCAAGCAGGGCGATGATCGTGAACAGGCTCTGGAACGGCGTGCCGACTGGAATGCCGATCGAGTAGAGCGACCCGAAAAACAGAATCGCCTTCGGGTTGGTCAAATGGAGGGCGAGCCCCTTGGCGTAGGCTGCTCTGAAAGACGCCTGCGCGATTCCCACAATCTCTGTCTTGTGCGGGCGGGTGGCCGATATGGCCGACTTGAACGCCAGAAACAGCAGATAGGCGGCGCCGAGATATTTCAGGATACCGAACACCCAGGCGTTCGACACCATCACGGCGCCAAGGCCAAAGGCCGCCAGCACTGACCACATTACCGAGCCGGTCGTGACGCCCAGGGCTGTCGCGAGTCCCTGACGGCGCCCTGATGCCATGGAGGCGCCTGCAATGGCCAGTGTTGCGGGGCCCGGGCTCGCCATGACCATCAATGCGGCCAGCAGGATCAGGGAATAATTTACGCCATCCATCACAATCGACCCCTTTGGAAGATCAATAGGCGCGGGTGAATTACAGAGCAATCCCCGCCTTCTGCCGCAGACCTTAATCCGGGATTAACCCCTGCGCCCCAGTTTTGCCTCCTTTCGAGGAGGCTAGAATGGCTCACATATTCAAAGCTCCGCCGTGGCTGACAGCGGCGCTGGTTCTGGCATCAGGCGCGGGGGCCGTGGCGCTCGCTGCGCAGGCCGCGACAGGCGATCCCGCTCCGGTCTACTGGTCGGATGGCGACAGTGGCCGTCTGCCCGATGGTACAAAGTTCCGCCTCCACGGCGTCGACTCACCCGAAACCGGCAGTATGAAACAGCGCGGCGGCGCCAAGTGCGAGCTCGAGCGCATCAAGGGCTATGAAGCCAAGGAAGCCGCTGTCGAGCTGACCCGCGACAAGTCAGCCAAGATCGCCAAGTCCTACGGACCTGACCGCTATGGCCGCCTCGTTGTCGATCTGCAGGTTGCGGGCAAGGACGTGGCAACCACGCTCATCTCCGAAGGCACGCACAAGGCCTGGGATTATGATGGCGGCGAGCGCAAGCCTGACTGGTGCGCTGCGCAGGCCCGCGTGCCTGTTGCCTTCGTCGGCTAGTCCTCCGCCCAGCGCCTGACCAGATTGGAGATGACTTTCTCCAGCGCCAGGTGCTCCGGCTCATCGGCCGCCAGCTTCGTGCCCAGCGCCGCGCGCAAATTCTCCAGCTCGAACAGGGCTGCGCGCGCCTGAGGGTCGCGCACTGCGCTCGCGATCCATCCCACACAAGCCAGCCGCTCGCCGTGTGTCACGGGCCGCACTTCATGGATGTCGCCTGAGGCATAGAGTACGAGGTCGCCCGCTGCCGGCTTGGCCGCATGCGCGCCGCTCTGCGATTCCACTACCAGCTCGCCGCCATCATAGCTGGCCGGGTCGCTGAGGAAGAGCGTGAAGGAGAGGTCGGTCCGCACGCGCTCTTCGCCCGTACCAACATGGGCATTGTCGACATGTGGGCCATAATGGCTGCCGGGCCCTGTGCGGCTCAGCATCAGGCGTGAGAAGCGCGCAGGCTGGGCCGCCGCCTTCAGCACAGGATGGGCTGTAATCGCGTCCATCAGGAATGTGTGCAGGCCTTCGCCCGGCCCGCTTCGCAAATTGGCCTGCAGGTTACGCTTCACCACGCGCGCGCGCCCGCCTGCCGTGCGGGCACCGTCCACCCAATCCAGGGCATCGGCTTTCTTCTGGACGCGGGCCACGTCGCGCGGGCCGAGCAGGTTGGCGATGGTAAGGAACATGGATTGTCCGGACTGCGATTAGTGTTTGAGAATGACTTGCAGATGCCAGCGTATCGGGCGTAGGTTCGGGGCGCAATCGAAACTCCGGGAGCTGCGACAATGACCTACACTCCGAAACGCTGGGCCAGCCTTGGCCTTGGCGCCGCCTTGCTGGGCACGACGAGCCTGACGGCCTGCGGTGACCGCAACGAGCCCGTCCGGGCTGAAGCGCCCGTTGCGGCCCCGGCCCCGGCGCCTGCGCCTGCCGCAATGGCGGGCGAGGGCGGCGAAGGCGGCACGGAGAATGGCGCCATGGCTGGCATGGCGGACATGCAGACCCTGCCGGTCGACAAGCGTATCGCCTTCATGTCAGGCCATGTCGCGGCGGGGCTCGCCCTCTTCCGCGCGGGCGCGCCGGATCAGGCCTCTCGCCACCTGCTTCACCCGGTATCCGAAACGCACGCAGCTGAGCGCGCAGGTATCGATGCGCTCGGCTTTGATGCGGCGATCTTCGAGAAGGTCTCCGCCGACCTTGCCGCCGGCAAGTCAGCCGAAGAGATCGCGCCCGAACTCGACGCCGCCGAGGCAAATATCGCGCTCCTTCAGCAAAACGCGAACGCAGATCCCGTCGGCCAGATCGACTTCCTGATGGACACCTGCATTGCCGAATACAAAGTCGGCGTCGTCAATGGCGACATCGTTGAGGCGGGCGAATATCAGGACGCCTATGGCTTTGCCGTAACGGCCCGTGATATCGCCAAGCGTATCGACAAGCCGGAAGCCGAGGCCGTTGTGATGGAACTGGAACTGCTGGTGCGCATGTGGCCATCCGAGGGACCGCTGGCGGAAAGCATCCCGGCGCCGGTCAACGAGATCGCCGCGCAAGTCAGCCGTGTGAAGCTCGAACTATCCGACCTTCGCTAGGATAGCGTCGATAAAGTTCACCGCTTCGATGGATGACCAGTCGGCATCCCCGGCCAGCCGGGCGATTTCCTTGCCGTCCGGGCCGTAGATCACACTGGTCGGAAAGCCCTGCACGCCGGAATCATACACGATTTCGTAGTTTTCCGGGGGGGCAATATGGAAGGAGATATTGGCGGCGCCAAGTTCGCCGAGGCGCTGAGCGGCATAGTCCTTGTCCTCACTGGAATCGACGCTGACCGCCACGATCTCGAATGCGTCGCCCCCGCGCGCCGTCTGCAGGGCGCCAAGCGACGGCATTTCGCGCTCGCAGGGCGAACACCATGTGGCCCAATAGTTCACCAGCACGGTCTTGCCTTTCCAGGCGTCAAGTGTGACGGGTGTGCCATCGGCAGCAAACATGTTGGCTGTCGGCGCAGCTTCGCCCGAAGAGGCAAAACTCAGCTTCGCCATATCGCCTGTGGCATAGCGTTCGAACGCGTTGGAGGGCGGCTTTCCGCCTGCTGCGCTGAACAGCACATAGACAATTGCACCAAGGGCGACCAAGAAGAGGCCGATAAAGGCTAGGCGGGTCATCGGGAACGGTCTCCTCGCGTCGAATAAAGGATATGGCAATGAACCAGGGCAAAGGCCAGACAATGTGGGGGGGACGCTTTGCCGCGACCCCGTCCGAAATCATGGAAGAGATCAATTCTTCACTGGATATTGACCGCCGCATGGCCGCCGAGGACATCGCCGGATCCCGCGCCCATGCCGACATGCTGGCCGAAATGGGCATCATTACCGAAGCCGACAACGAGGCCATCCAGGGCGGCCTCGACAGCGTGCTCGCCGAACTGCGCGACGGCACATTCCCATTCCGCCGGGCGCTTGAAGACATTCACATGAATGTCGAGGCGCGTCTGAAGGAGCTGATTGGCGAGCCGGCTGGCCGGCTTCACACCGCCCGTTCGCGCAATGATCAGGTCATCACCGACTTCCGCCTCTGGACGCGGACTGCGCTTGATGGCGCGGGGTCGCTGCTGGCGGGCCTGCAGGCCGCGCTCGTCACACGCGCCGATGAAAACGCCGGCACGATCATGCCCGGCTTTACCCATTTGCAGACGGCCCAGCCGGTCACGCTCGGCCACCACCTGCTCGCTTATGTCGAGATGGCTTCGCGTGATCGTTCGCGCCTCGCTGATTGCGCCGTGCGCCTCAATGAAAGCCCGCTTGGCGCTGCCGCCCTTGCCGGCACCGGCTTTCCCATCGACCGCGACATGACCGCCGAAGCCCTCGGCTTCGCCCGGCCCATGGCCAACTCCCTCGATGCTGTTGCCTCGCGCGATTTCGCGCTGGAGGCCCTCGCTGATCTTTCCATCGCCGCCACCCATCTTTCACGTCTCGCCGAAGAGATCGTCCTCTGGACCAGTCCGCAATTCGGCTTTGCAGCTCTCACGGATGCCTGGTCAACCGGCAGTTCCATCATGCCGCAGAAGCGCAACCCGGACGCGGCTGAACTCGTGCGCGCCAAGGCGTCGCTCATCACCGCGAATTACAGCGCCCTGCAAGGCGCCATCAAGGCCCTGCCGCTCGCCTATGCCAAGGACCTGCAGGACGACAAGCGCCTCACTTTCGAGGCCTTCGACACGTTCAACCTCTGTGTCCGCGCCATGACCGGCATGATCGAGACGATCCGCTTCAAGCCGGATGCCATGCGCGCCGCTGCTGCCAAGGGCTTCTCCACCGCGACAGACCTCGCCGACTGGCTGGTGCGCGAGCTTGGCCTGCCCTTCCGCGATGCCCACCATGTCACGGGCACGCTGGTCGCCAAGGCAGAGGCGAAATCCTGCGACCTGGCCGAGCTGTCGCTCGCCGAAATGCAGGACGTGAATGCCGGAATCACGCAAAGCGTATTCGATGTGCTGACGGTCGAGGCGTCCGCCTCATCTCGGACATCTTATGGCGCTACAAGCCCTGTTCGCGTCGCTGAACAAGTGGCACAGTGGAAACAGAGATTGCGACTGGAGTAACCCGAATGAAACGTCCCCTTTTGCTCTGCGCCGCGCTGCTGGCTGCCAGCAGCCTGTCGGCCTGCGGCCTTACCGGCGACCTGAAGCGCCCGGCGCCCCTGTGGGGCGATCCGAACCAGAATACCGAAGCGGCCGACCTGCCGGATACGGCTAAATCCGACCTGCCACCGCTGCCCGAGCGCGATTCCGAAGCCACGACCGATGATGCCGACGACGAATTGCTCGGCGGCACCGACGGGAACTAATCCATGCGCAGGACTTTCGTGCGCATTCCCCGGCTAGGTGCCGGCACACTCGGCGGCGCCCTGCTTCTAAGCGCCTGTCAGGCACCCGGCCCGCGTGTGACGCCCCCTGCGTCGCCCGTCATGCCCCTCACCGTGCTCGTCGAGCCTGTCGAACAGGACGGTGATCGCATCAATCAATGGGGCGGCATCGTGCCGGATACTGCCCCGGCCGTGCCCGTCGAAGATGGCGGCCTCAGCGAACCGGAACCGCGCTAGACCATGCATCATTTCACCTATTCCGATGGCAGCCTCCAATGCGAAGGCGTCAGCCTCGATGTGATTGCCGACGCCGTTGGCACGCCCTGCTATGTCTATTCTGCCGCCACGCTGACACGCCATGCCCGCGTCATTGCCGAAGCCTTTGAAGGGCAGGACTGCCTGATCGCCTATTCGGTCAAGGCCAATGGCAACCTTGCGGTCCTTTCGACTCTCGCACGCGAAGGCTGCGGCGCGGATGTCGTCAGCGGCGGCGAATTGCAGCGCGCCCTGAAGGCCGGCATCCCGGCCAACCGCATCGTGTTCTCGGGTGTGGGCAAGACCGCTGTGGAAATGGACCTCGCGCTGGAAAAGGGCATCCATCAGTTCAATGTCGAGAGTGCTGGCGAGCTTCGCCTCCTGTCGAAAGTGGCGAGTGTGCTTGGCCGCAAGGCGCCGATCGCCCTGCGCGTGAACCCGGATGTCGCCGCCGGTGGCCACCCGAACATTTCCACCGGGAAGAAAGGTGACAAGTTCGGCATCCCGTGGAGCGAGGCCGAGGCCCTCTATGCCGAAGCCGCCACACTGCCCGGCATCCAGGTTGTGGCCGTCGACGTCCATATCGGCAGCCAGATCGGCGATCTCGTGCCGATGCGCGCCGCCTTCGAGAAAATTGTCGGCCTCACACGCCGCCTGCGCGAGGCAGGCCATGAGATCAGCCGCATCGATGTCGGCGGCGGCTTGGGGATTCCCTACAAGGCGGGCGATGCCCCCGCGCCCCCATCAGCCTATGCCAGCATGATTGCTGAAGTCATGCAGGGCATGGATGTTCAGGTCATCCTCGAGCCGGGCCGCGTCATTGCCGGCAATTCAGGCGTCCTGCTCACCACCGCGCTGTATGAAAAGCCCGCGCCCGATCGCACATTCCTCATCCTTGATGCCGGCATGAACGATCTCATGCGCCCGGCGCTCTATGACGCCCATCACGATATCGTGCCCCTGAAAGAACCCGCCGCCGATGGCCCCACAGCCACCTATGACGTTGTCGGCCCGATCTGCGAGTCGACCGACAAGTTCGCCGTCGCACGCGAACTGCCGAAGGTTGCCCCGGGTGACCGGCTCGCCTTCATGTCGGCCGGGGCCTATGGCGCGGTCCTGTCCTCGGCTTACAATGCGCGTCCGCTTGTGCCTGAAGTGCTGGTGACAGGCGACAGGTTTGATATCGTGCGCAGGCGCCCGTCCTTTGACGAAATGATTGAGCTCGAACAGGTACCCGATTGGCTGACACAGACGGCATGAAGGCGATCAACGCCAAGGTTTCCGCCACGTGGCGGACACTGACGCTGTTTGCCCTCGGCCGGGCCTTCTGGCCGCTATTCGTGTTCACCTGCCTCTTCATCGCCATGGCGCTGGCGGGCGTGTTCGACCGTGTCCAGCCGGCAATCGGCGCGGTGATGACGCTGGTCTTCTTCATCGGTGGCGGCCTGTTGCTGCTCCGGGGCCTGCGCCGCTATGATGCCCCGACGCGCCAGGCTGCGCTTCAAGCCCTCGACCGCCAGTCAGACCTGCGCCCCCTTACCAGCCTCGCCGACCGGCCCGCCGATCCATCGCGCGGCGCCCAGACGCTCTGGCGCCACCATCGTGCGCGGCTCCTGTCAGAGCTTGGCAATCTCCACCCGCCTTCGCTCAGTGCGGCATGGAAAGCGCTTGATCCCTATTTCCTGCGGGCAATCCTGCCAGCAGCCCTTATCGCCATTGCCGTTATTGCCTGGAGCGATGCGCCCGGCCGTGTCTACCGCGCCTTCGCGCCAGACTATGGTGCGCTGATGGGCGCTGACGACATGGTCGTCGAAGCCTGGATCACGCCGCCTGAGCATACAGGCCGCGCGCCTATCTTCCTGAAGCCCGGCCTTGATGGTCTGCGCATCCCGAAAGGATCTGAGGTCACTTTGCGGACGCAGGCGCCGTCTGCGCCCAGACTCGTGATGAAAGGCCGCAAGACCCACAAACAGGCTTTCGTCGCGACGCCCGATGGCGCCTTTGAGGCCAAAGCCAAGGTCATGGAAGACACGCGTCTCTCCGTCCGCTGGTGGGGCGAGCGCGCGGCCTGGCGGCTTCTTGCCTCGCCTGATGATCCCCCGACCGTCAAATTCGTCGTCATTCCATCCGTCGGCAAGCAGGACCGCATCGAGTTCACATGGAGCGCCAGCGACGACTACGGTGTCACCGCCCTCGAACTCGCCATTTCGCTGCGCGACCCGAACCCTGCGGCGCCAGACGCTGAAGACCGCATGCCGGTGCCCATGCCCGGCGTCACACCCACTGAAAGCACGGACGCCGCCCAGCTTGATCTCACACGCCACCGCTGGGCAGGCCTCCCGGTCAATGTCCGTCTGGTCGCCACGGACGGCGCCGGTCAGGAAGGCACGAGCGACAGCGTTCCCTTCATCCTGCCAGAGAAACTCTTCCTCGAGCCTATCGCGCGCGTGGCGCAGGAAGTGCGCGTCACCGTCCTGCGCGAGCCGCGGCCCTATGCCGAACTGCCAAAAAACGAAGACGCCCTGCATCAGGATGCCCTGAACGCCGAGGCCGCCAACCGCCTCGCTGCCGCCCCGCCGGATGTCCAGAAGGCCGTACTCATGCTGGACGCGGTCACTTATAAGGGCGAGCAATTCATGCCGGACCTTGCCGCCTTCTTTGCGTTTCGCACCGCGCGCGGCGTGCTCGCGGCAGCCAGCACCAAGGAAGAGGCCGACGCGATTGATCCGCTTCTGTGGGCTCTCGCGCTGAAATCCGAATATGGCAGTTCCGCAGATGCACTCCGCCGGCTTGAAGCCGCCCGCAAGGCGCTCGAACAGGCCCTGCGCGACGGCGCCTCGGAAGACGAGATCAAGCGCCGCATGGAGGCCTTCAAGGACGCGGCCAGCAATTATCTCGCCGCCAAAATGGCTGAGGCCATTGCCAATGGCATGCAGGATGCGCCCTCGAATGAAGACGGCCAGCAATCGGCCGGTGGGCCAAACCTGGGTGGGCAGGATTTTGAGGACATGCTCAAAGCCCTGCAGGATCTCACCGAAACCGGTGCGACAGATCAGGCCCGCCAGCTCCTTTCCGACATCACCAACATGCTGCAGAACCTGGAATTCCAGAAGGGCGGCGGTGGCGGCAAGGGCATGCCTGGCATGCCGGGCGAGAATGCCGAAAATGACGAAGACCTTCCGCCCGAAGAGCAGGAGCTGACCGACGCGATGAAGCGCCTGTCCGACATCCTGCGCGAGCAGCGGCAGCTAAATGATGATACGCTCGCGCAGGAACGCGGCGAACGACCCGGACAGCAACCGGGCACGGAGCCCGGCCAGCAGCAGGGCCAGCAACCCGGCGGCGAAGACCCCTCCGGCGACCAGCAGGCAGGCAATGGCTCCCAGCCGGGTGAAACGCCGGGTGAAGGTAGCGGTGACAGTCAGTCAGCTGACAATGAACAAAACGGGTCTGGTGGCGGCAAGCCCATCACCGAGGGCACGCTGGCCGAACGTCAGGCCCGTCTCGGCGAACTGGTCGAAAAGCTCGCACGCGAAAAGGGATTGGGGCAGGGCGGCGAGGCGGGCGATGATGCCCTGGCGGGCCGTATCGACCCGGATGCAATGGAAGATATCCGCCGCGCCCAGCGTCAGGCCGAAGACGCGCTCAATCGCGGCAATGGGCGCAGCGCCGCCCGCAATCAGGAACAGGCCACGCAGCTCCTTTCCGAACAGTCTCGCGAACTTGCCCAGGCGCTTGATGCTATCCGCGCCGCGCGCAATGGCGAAGGCGACGCGGGCAATGCAAAAGATCCCTTCGGTCGCAATGCCAGCGGCAGTGGCAGCAATGGCGACAACGTCAACATTCCCGATGTCGGCGAACGCCAGCGCGCCAAGGACATCCTCGACGAACTCCGCCGCCGCTACAATGATGCCGACGACGAAGACGAACGCGAATATCTCCGCCGCCTCCTCGAACGCTTCTGATCTTGCCCTGACGCGTCAAGCCTGCCTTGATGCAAGGAAAAATCAGGGAGGATGCGCATGGCAGAGCGCTGGACATATACAAAAGGCCTGAAGGATCTAGGCAACGGGCTGCATGCATGGCTGCAGCCGGATGGCGGCTGGGGCTGGTCGAATGCGGGCCTGATTACGGATGGCGACCAGTCGCTGCTCGTCGACACGCTGTTCGACATGCACCTCACGTCCGACATGCTGAAAGCCATGCACGAGGCCACCGGCCTCAAGCGCCGCGACATCGGCACCATTGTCAACACGCATGCCAATGGCGATCATTGCCACGGTAATGGCTGCTGTCCGCAGGCGGAGATCATCGCCTCGGAAGCCAGCTTTCGCGAAATGACCGAAGTGCCGTCCGCCATGCTCGCCCAGTTCAAGCAGGCGGGCGCCAAGCTCGGCCCCGCCGGCGCCTATTTCGCCGACATCTTTGCCCCGTTTGACTTCGCCGCCGTCGACGAGCGCCTGCCCACACGCACCTTTTCCGGCCACCTCGATCTCAAGGTCGGCGACAAGGCGGTGGAACTCATCGAGGTGGGCCCGGCCCATACGGGCGGCGACGTCATCGTCCATGTGCCGGGCGACCGCGCCGTCTTCACCGGCGACATTCTTTTCATCGACGGCACGCCGCTGATGTGGGCAGGCCCCGTCGCCAACTGGATTCGCGCCTGCGACCTCATCTGCGAAATGGATGTCGACGTGATCGTTCCCGGCCACGGCCCGATTACCGACAAGGCCGGCGTGCAACGCGTCGCCGATTACCTCCGCTACATCCATATCGAAGCCCGCAAACGCTTCGACGCCGGCCTCAGCGTCCGCGACGCCGTGCATGACATTGCGCTGGGCGACTATGCAGCTTGGGGCGACGCCGAACGCATCGCGGTCAATGTCGACAGTCTCTACCGGGAATATCGCGGCGACGGGCAGGTGACGCCTGTGCTGGAACTTTTCGCCCTGATGGCCGAAACCCGCGATGCGATGCGGAGGTAACCGCTCCCGTTCCATCCCACTCAGGCTGTCGGAATGGTGCCGCCGTCGATGACGTATTCGGTCCCGGTAATGGTGGCCGCCCGGTCAGAGGCGAGAAAGGCAATGAGGTTTGCAACCTCCTCGGGCTTCGATGGCCGCCCGATGGGAATCCCGCCCAGCGCATTCATGATGAGCTGCTTGCCGCCTTCCGCGTCAGTGCCCGCATTCCTGGCCACACGCTTCGTCAGTTCCACGGATGACTCCGTTTCGATCCAGCCCGGCGACACCCGCACGACGCGCACACCCTGTGGCGAGACTTCCTTGGAGAGGCTCTTGCTATAGGTGGAAAGCGCCGCTTTGGCCGCCGCGTAGGCTGTCGTTGAATCCGGCAGCGGCAGCTGGCTTTGAATAGAGGTAACGTGGACCACCACGCCGCGTTTGCGCGCGACCATCGCAGGAACAAGCGCGCGGTCCAGCCTCACCGCCGCCATGAGGTTGAGATCAAGCTCCTTGTCCCATTCGCCATCGCCCAGCGCGGTGAAGCCCCCTGCAGGCGCCGACGAGCCGCCCAGCATGTGAACCACTATGTCGATCTCTCCCAGCCGCTCCGTCGCCGCCGCCGCAAGATCGGCGCAGCCTTGCGCGGTGGTGAGGTCAGCTGCCACGAACATGTCTTCGGGCACGTCGTCTGGCCGAGTCCGCGCCGTCGTGACCACGCGGGCGCCAAGCGCGCGGAACAGCGAGACGGTTGCCGCGCCCGCCCCCCGCGTGCCCGACGTGATCAGCGCCCGCTTGTCCTGAAGGTTCAGGAAGGCGCTCATACGGTGATCTCCAGTTCCTTGATCTGGTCGTCATCGAGTTTGAACTTGAAGGTGAGCATGGCCGGGCTGCTGGGGAATTGCCCGGTTACTTCCGCGCGCACGATTGTCAGTCCGCCATCCTCGGAGAGTTCAAGCGGCTCCGAGCTGTGCTGGTTCTCTTCTTTCGCCTGGCGGAACCAGGTTCCTATGGCGGCGCGGCCGACATGGGTCTTGGCTTCGTCATGGACAATCGCATCATTCGCGAAGGCGTCCACGGGCGCTGCGCCATGAGGGTCCTTGTCGGCATCGAAAAAGGCTTGGACGGGGGCTGGAAGTTTCATCACTGTCTCCTTGGTATGGGTTGGTCCTGTCAATTTAGGTGTGGACAACCATCCCGATAATTAGGACAAATTGGGATCAGGAATTGCGATTTTCGGGATAATGGACAGGACTAGCCTCACCGAGCTTGAAGCCATCGTCGCCGTTGCGCGTGAGGGATCCTTCCGCAAGGCGGCCCTGGCGCTCGGGCTGTCGACCACATCGCTGAGCAATGCCGTCGCCAAACTGGAATCCCGCCTCGGCTCGCGCCTGTTTAACCGTACAACCCGCAGTGTCTCGCTGACCGATGCCGGGCGCACCTTCGTCACGCAGGTCGAGCCCTCGCTGCGCGACATCGAGGATGCCATGGCGGGCGTCCGTTCGCAGCAGCACACGCCTTCGGGAACACTCCGCATCAACACGTTTGCGGCCGGTGCGCGGCAGATCATGTCACCGCTCGTGCTGGAATTCCTGCGCCGCTATCCGGATGTGCATGTGGATCTCGTCACCGAGGGCCGCATTGTCGACATTGTCGCCGACGGGTTTGATCTGGGCCTGCGGCGGGCGGACCTTGTCCCGGCCGACATGATTGCCGTGCCGCTCAGGCGCCCGCAACGCTACGCCGTGGTCGCATCACCGGCCTATTTCGAACAGCACGGAAAGCCGCTCACGCCGCCGGACCTCTACAGGCACAAATGCATCCGTGTGCGCCTGCCGAACGGCGCGCTCTTTCCATGGCATTTTGAAAAGCAGGGGCACGCCCTGCAGATCGATGTGACCGGGCCGATCACACTAGATGAAGCCAGCCTCGCCCGGACGGCTGTTCTCGAAGGTGTCGGTATCGGCTTCTTCCTGGAGCAGAATGTGCGCGATGATCTGGAGGCTGGCCTCATGCAGCGCGTGCTGGCCGACTGGACGCTCCCGACCGGCGATCTCTGCCTCTACTATACCGGCCGGCGCCATCCCTCCGCCGCCCTCAAGGCCTTCATCGCCCTCGCCCGCGAAGTCAGCAAGACCGCGGCACGGTCACCCCCGCCCTAGACCTCTTCGCCCTGATAGGCGAAACACGCGATGCGATGCGGAGGAAGGGTTATGACTGCTCTGGCTCACAAGCAGTTATTAGAATTTTTTTTTGCGTCAATGTTTGGGTTTGGCCCTATGCGGACATTGGCTCGTTCGGAGAGATTCCGGCTAGCGTCTCTTGGTAGGCTTGGAAGTCGCTCGCAATTCTAGTGCCCATGGCGACGATCGCGTCTCGCCGGCTATTGGCTTCAAACCGTGTCTCGACGGCGGGCTGCACTCGGTTGATGATCCAAGCATAGTGTCGATCACTTTTTTCCATCTTATAGTTAGTCGCGCCTTGCTCACTGAGCCTGGGGAACCATATCCATGAATTTCGCTGAAGGGGCTCTTCATGTTGATGGAAGTGCAGCCGTTTTGCGGCTTGCAGATTAAGGCTTTCCTGGTCGCAGACGCAACAGTATGCCTGCAAATCTGGACCACCGATGTAAAAGAGAAGTCCGTACGGCGAGATGAAGATAAGGCCGTTTTCTCCCTTTATGGCTGCCTTCGCACCGAGCATTTTAGCCGCGTGCTTGATTGCAAGTTTCGTCTCGGGATAGGCAAGTCGGTCAAGATAGCCAGTTAGCCTCTCGCCTAGGTCAAACCAGGAAATCATGATCAATCCGCCCAATGAAGTCGTGTATCGTTAGCAGCGCGCACTTCGATTGAAAACATGAAGGTCCGCCTTTTGGCGAGCCTCTGCCACTGGAAAGCATGCGTGCCGACGCCTGCTTCGACGCCGAAAGCAGACAAGATGATTGCGTGTGTTACGCGCTCTCCTACCGGTTCGCCCCCGGCACCCATTTGATGTCATCCTTGCCATTATTGTTCGCCACGCGGCCGATCACGAACAGCCAGTCCGAGAGGCGGTTGGCATAGGCGAGCGCTTCCGGGCTCACCACTTCGTCGTCCATCGCGAACAGTTCCGCAATCATCCGCTCGGCCCGGCGGCAGAGCGTGCGCGCCACATGCAGCTGCGCGGCGAGCGGGCTGCCGCCCGGCAGGATGAAACTGTCCAGCGGCGCGAGGTTCACGTTCATCGCGTCAATTTCGCTCTCAAGCCGCTTCACCTGCGACTCGATAATCCGCAGCGGCGTCCATTCCAGCTTCGTGCCACGGTCCGGCGTCGCGAGGTCCGCGCCGAGGTCGAACAGGTCGTTCTGTACGCGCCGGAGGGCTGCCAGCGTCTCGCCCTCGGCATGCAGCGCCGCAACGCCCAGCGCCGCATTCACCTCGTCCACCGTGCCATAGGCCGCAACGCGCTTGTCCCACTTGTCCAGCGGTTCGCCGGTCGAAAGGCGCGTTTTGCCCTTGTCGCCGGTCCTGGTGTAGATCTTGTCGAGCTTGACCATAATGCCTCCTAGAAGCCGATCTTGAACGCACCCGCCAGCGCGCCAAGCGCCACGAGAATGGCAATCACGATGGCCTGCACGAATATGCGCAGCCGCATCAGCTTGTTCGAACGGCTCGCCTGATTGTCGTCCGTGCGCGCGAGGTTGGCGATGCCAAGGAACAGCACGATCACGAGGGCGGCAATGCCAATATAGAAGGCAATCGACAGGAAGGTTTGCATCTGGGTCTGCCTTTCCGGCTGTGTCAGCCCTCAATATGGGCGCTTGGGGCCTGCTCGGCCATGCGCAAAGGGTCGCGGGGTCTGCTTTTCAGTGGCTGCCTTCAACCCGCGCCGCCAGTGCCTCGATCCGCGCGGCGGCATCGCTCAGTGCTTTGGCCACCTTGTCTTCAGCGGCCTTATTGCCCGGCACAGCCCTGCGCGAGGCGTCCAGCTCGTCCAGCAGGGCGAGCGCCGTGATCAGCAACAGGCGCTCCTCGCCAATGTCGCCGACGGCCCCGGCAATCTGGTTCACCCGCGCGTTCAGCTGCTCTGCCAGCATCTGGATGCGGGTTTCCTGGCCGGGCGCGCAGGCGATGGCATAGGCCTTGCCGCGCAGGGAAATGTCCGCTTTTGCCATCTATTCCGGGCTTTCTTCGGGTGTTCCGCCGGCCAAATCGCCATTGCCCAGCGCCGCACGCACCTCTTCTATGGCGGCGCCGAGCGCCTCGCTGGCCTCGTCGGCGAGGGACTGCAATTCCTCCTCCCGGGCGAGTGACGCATCCAGCTCTTCGGCCATGCGGGCACGGTCTTCCACCAGCGCCGCCAGCTCTGCGCGGGTCACGGCCGGGTCGCCCGTTCGCGACATGAGCGAGTCGAGCGCGCCCTCAAGGCGCTTCAGGGCCGCATCAAGGCGGCGGGCAGATGGGTCAAGGTCACTCATTTCCTCAATGAAGTAACGGCATTGCTGCCATCCGCCAAGCGGCTTGACGTTGGGGCGGGAGTCTGGCCTACGACACGCGAAGATTTTTTTGGAGATAGCAGAATGGCTGTTACGAACCGGGATATGGCAAATGCCGTCCGCGCCCTGTCGATGGATGCAGTAGAAGCGGCCAAGTCTGGCCACGTTGGCCTGCCGCTGGGCATGGCCGATGCGGCGACGGTCCTGTTCCGCAAATTCCTGAAATATGACCCGACAGACCCGAAATGGGCCGACCGTGACCGCTTCGTGCTCTCCGCCGGTCACGGCTCGATGCTCATCTATTCGCTGCTCCACCTCACCGGCTACAAGTCGGTCAGCCGCGACGATATCCGCAATTTCCGCCAGGTCGGCTCCAACACGCCGGGCCACCCGGAGAATTTCGTCACCGAAGGCGTCGAGACGACCACCGGCCCGCTCGGCCAGGGCATCGCCACCGCTGTCGGCATGGCCATCGCTGAGCGCCACCTCAATGCGCGGTTCGGCGACGACCTTGTTGATCACAAGACCTATGTCATCGCAGGCGACGGCTGCCTCATGGAAGGCGTCTCCCAGGAAGCCATCACGCTGGCCGGCCACCTGAATCTCAACCGCCTCATCGTCCTTTTCGACGACAACCATGTCACCATCGACGGCGCCGTCGGCCTCTCGGACAATACAGACCAGTGCGCCCGTTTCGAAGCCTCCGGCTGGGTCACGCGCAAGGTTGATGGCCATGACGAAAAAGACGTCACCGCCGCCCTCAAATGGGCCCAGACACAGAAGAAGCCGGTCTTCCTTGCGGTCAAGACGATCATCGGCTTCGGCGCGCCAAAGCTTGCCGGCACCGGCAAGGCCCATGGCGGCCCCTATGGCGCCGACGAAATCGCCGGCATCCGTGAAAGCCTGAAATGGCCCCACGCGCCGTTCGAAGTGCCTGCCGCCATCGAAGATGCCTGGAAAAAAGCCGGCCAGCGCAGCAAGGATGATCGCGCTGCCTGGAAGAAACGCCTCGCAGCCTCCCCGAAAAAGGGCGAGTTCAACGCTGCGATTGCTGGCCGCCTGCCCAAGAATCTCGGCAAGGCGCTGGTCAAGCACAAGAAGGCCGTTGTCGACGGCGGCCAATCGAAAGCCACCCGCCAGTGGAGCGGCGACGCGCTCGAAGTCATCACCGGTCTCGTGCCGGAAATGATTGGCGGCTCGGCCGATCTCACCGGTTCGAACAATACGCTTACCTCGCACACGCCTGCGCTGACGCCCACCAATTGGGGCGGTCGCTACATCCACTATGGCGTGCGCGAGCATGGCATGGCCGCCGCGATGAATGGCATGTCGCTGCACGGCGGCATCATCCCTTACTCGGGCACGTTCCTCGTCTTCGCTGATTACAGCCGCCCGGCCATCCGCCTCGGCGCCCTGATGGGCACACGCGTCATCCACGTCATGACGCACGATTCCATCGGCCTTGGCGAAGATGGGCCCACCCACCAGCCGGTCGAACATGTCGCCAGCCTCCGCGCCATGCCGAACATGCATGTCTTCCGCCCGGCGGACGGCGTTGAGACAGCCGAGTGCTGGGAACTTGCCCTCGAAAACGCGGAAGGTCCGGCTACGCTCGCCCTCACGCGTCAGGGCCTGAAACCCGCCCGCACGACGCACACAGAGGAAAACTTCTGCGCCAAGGGCGGCTATGTCCTGTCAGACTGCAAGGGCAAGGCCCAGGCCGTCATCATCGCCACCGGCTCCGAGGTCGAAATCGCCCTCGCCGCGCAGGAACAGCTCGCGAAAGACGGCGTCAAAACGCGCGTCGTCTCGATGCCCTGTATGGAGCTCTTCGAAGCACAGGACGCGAAATACCAGTCCGACACGCTGGGCGGCGACACGCCGAAAGTGGCCGTCGAGGCCGGTGTCCGCTTCGGCTGGGATCGCTGGATCGGCCACGCCGGCGGCTTCGTCGGCATGGACAGCTTCGGCGCCAGCGGCCCTGCCAAGGACCTCTACAAACACTTCGGCATCACCGCCGAAGCCGTCGCAGACGCCGTCAAAGCGCGGGTCTAGCCTCAAAAAGGCTATAACCTTCGACCGTAAGCACTTTCGAGTGGTTCCGCGCGGCTATCTCGTGCAAGAATTGAGGAATGGTTCAACCGCCACTCCTCACGCCCTCGATGTGCAAATCGGTGACAGTGCTGGCCACAGCAGAGCGGAACGGAGAGATATCGCCCGGTGTCGCCGAGGCATTCGTTGACGAGACAAAGCGGCTTCCGCTGACGCATATCAGTGACCGTGTGCATGCCATCAGGATGGTCGCCAATAAGGTCGGCCGGCTGCCAGAGGACCAGCTGGAGGTCCGCCGCCGCCACGCACAGCGGGGGGCGACCTGTTGGTACGATCTTTTGAGTGGTGATGGCTTTCGAAGAGAGAGGTTCCTTCTCGAAGTGCATGAGGGCGCCCCCAGCGCTTTTCTGCTGACGATGTTTCTGAGGCGCCTTAATGACTGGGTGCCGCAGGTCCGGGTGGCGGCACGGCAGGCCGCCGAAAATGTCCTCGACCGCACAGATCCGGATATTGTTGGCGAGGTGCTCTGGTCGATCCTGTCGGTCAGGAACAGCTGGAAGCGCATGCGTGGCGATGAGAGCGCGGTTCTTGATGCAGGCTTCGAAAGACCCAGCATCACGCCCTATCTGGTCCGTAGACTGCTGAGCGAAACGGCGGGGCCTACTGCGAGAGTCTTGCAGCAGGCCTGTCGCGGCGCGTCGCTGGACCCGTATTTGCCGCGTTTGGCAGAGGCGGCGCTGCAGCCGGCCGTTCGCGGAACGGCCTATCGCATGCTCATGGAGCAACGGGCGACCTGGGCCGATGGATGGAGATGGCGCTGGACAGACAAGTCACTGGGCGAAAGGGTCAGGGAGCCGAAGATCGCCGAGCGGACCCTCACGATCAGTGTCGATCTGCGGGAATTACTTGTCTCTGCCGCAAATGATCCCTCAGCAGCCGTTCGCAGGGTTGCCGGTGACGCCTTGATTTCGCACCGGGATGAACTGGGAGACTTCGCCACTGTCCTGGCCGAAAAGCTGGCGACCGATCCCTACCCCTCCATTGCCAATCGGGGCCGTTTCATTCTGAGGGAGCAATCTCTCAAGTGAGGCCGTGACGCCTCACCCGGGCTGCCGAAACCGATCCACCGTCACTGAGTTTCCCGGCCGCCGCTCACCCGCCAGCAACCGCTCGGTCAGGCGCTGGTAGTGCAGGATGAAGCGGGCAACCCATGCCTGCCGCTCGGCGGGCAGGCCGCCCGGCGCGACGCCCCGCGTCGTCTCCTCCTGCTGCATGCGCCAGTCCTTCACCACGTCAAAGCCCGGCGCGTCGATATAGAGAAACGCGTCGGCCATGTCCCAGAGGCGCTGATACTGCCCGGCGAGCTGCGTCTCCTGATACGTGCGCCACGCACCGTCCACATCCTCCGCCTCCACCGCATTCAGCGGCGGCCCCTCAGGCGCTGACAGGTCCGCCGCGACGCCCATCATCCAGCCTTCCACGAAAATCACGCGCGGCGCCCCCGCCAGCACCGGCCACTCCGCCTCAGGCCGTCGCTCATCGGCCGCCTTGTCAAACGCAGGCACGGCAATCCGCTCATCCGCGCCCGACGCCTTGAAGAGCGCGATTGTCTCCATCAGCAGCGCCACATCATGTGTTCCCGGCGGTCCTCGCGTCTCAAAGAGGGGATGAACGTCCCGCGCCAACACTATGCGCTCGCCCCGCGTCAGGTAAAAATCATCGAGCCCCAGCACCACCGATCCCGGAATGGCCTCGGTCAGCGCCGCCATCGCCGTCGACTTGCCCACGCCCTGCGGCCCGGCCAGAAAGATCACCCGCGCCCCGCGCGCGATCTCGCCCAATGCCAGCGCCAGCAGCGCCTCGGCCAGCGGTGTCAGGTGGCTTGCGTCTTGTCGGTCCACCGGAAGCTCCACAGGCAAAGACCGAACATGGTCACCGACATGGCGAGCGCCAGCAGCGCCGTGCCATGCCAGCCAGCCGCATCATACACCGCCGTCCCGGCCCAGCTCCCGGCGCCGCCACCGAGGAACATGATCACGATATAAACGGTCATCAAACGGGTGCGGATGTCGGGCGCCCGGTTCAGGAAGGTCATCCGGTTGCACACGTCCAGCGCGGGCCCGCCGACATTCATCATCACGATCGGGATCATCAACAGCCACAGACTGCTGCCGACGAAGAACAGCATCGACACGCCCAGCAACTGTGTTGCCGCCAGCACAACGCGCGCCCGCCGTGGCCCCACCTTGTCAGACCAGGCGCCAAAGCGCGGTGTCGTATAGAGGTTCACCACGCCGAGCACGGCGAGATAGCCCACAACATCCACGCCATAGCCCATTTCCGGGCTGGTCAGGTGCAGGCCGATCCCCATCCACACCGCGAGGAACACGCCAAAGCCCAGCGCCTGTATCGCGCCCGACAGCAGGATTTCCGGGAAGTCCCGCACGATCCGGCCAATCGAGAGGATGAGCCGCCAATAATTCTGCCCGGCCTGGCGATCTTTGCCCGCCTCACGCGGTTCCATGATGCGCGGCAACAGGAAGGTCACGGCCAGCATGAGACTTGCGGCAATGAAATAGACCGTGCGCCAGCCGAAATATTCCGCCACCACGCCCGCCCCCGCGCGCGCCACAAGAATGCCACCCACAATGCCCGTCGTGATAATGCCCGTCGCCCGGCCAAGGTCGCCCGGCGCAACGCGCTTCGACACATAGGCCGGCAGCAGGTAGGGCGCGATGGTGAAGAAGCCGAGCACGGTCGAGCCCAGCACGAACAGGCCATAATGCGGCGCAAAGGCCATCACGCCCACCGAGGCGCACTGCGCCGCCACCAGCACAGACACAAGCCGCCGATTGCTGAACCAATCGCCCAGCGGCAGCAGCAACAGAATGCCCAATGCCAGCGCGATCTGGTTGAAGGCTGGCACCATGCCGATCATCGCATGGCTGACGCCAAATCCATCCGCCACCAGCGAGATGATCGGGTGGAAATAATAGGCATTGGCAATCACCACCGCCGTCGCGCCCGCCAGAACATAAAGCTCGCGATTGCTGAGATATTTCGGTGGGGGAGGGGGCAGTGTATCGGCGGGGGCAGGGGCAATATCCATGCGCCACCCCACCCCGATTAGGCGCCCGGCGCAAGCCTTCACCATGAGGCAGGCGCAGACGGGCGGTTTTCCCCTCCCTGCGCCCAATCCCTGCGGGCGATCCCGCGCGTCTTGTCCGCCCCCTGCCAGGACGGGCCTATAATCCCCGCCATGGAGCCTGAATACATCTCCCTCTACCGGCACGTTATGGTGCTCTACTGGCCCTGGCTCTGGTGGCAGCTGCGGATCATTACCCGATGGCGCATCGAAACGGGCCGCGCCCTGCTGATCGACACCGATCGCCGAGGCAATATCCATATCCGCGCAATCGGCGACGATCCCCGAGCGCCGCGACCCGGCGTCATCAAAGCGCCCGTCTCGGCCAGGCTGGCGCTCGCGTTGAGTGAACCCCTTCCCCCTTTCGTCCCGCTTTCCCAGCGCACGCTGGGATCCAGTGCCGCAGGATCGGGTCTTGGTCTCTCTGGGCCCCAGCATACGCTGGGGACACGGCGCTTTGCGAAAACTGAAGCCCCCATCCCGGACACCTGACCCCCGCTCACATCCTGAAAATCCAGCCCCCACCCCAAAGCGCCTCACCGGGCGCCGCACGTGCAGGTGGCAATGTCAGCCCTCGTTCGGCTCGAACAGGTCCAGCTGGTTCGGGTCGACAAAGCGCTTCCGGCGGCCGGGCTTGGTCCGTCCGGAGCGAAAATAGAGATCATCGGTATGGTCGGTTTCTTCGGCCTTTGGCTCTGGCGCCGGCGCAGGCTTTTTCGGTTTCGCGGCCTTCTTCGCCGTCGCCGGATCAACCAGACGCCAATAGCTCACCGCCAGAACCGGCGCGCCCTTGTCGTCTTCATAGCGCTGCAGGAAGCCATGCGTCAGGCCGTCCGCCGTCCCGGCCATCTTTGCCGCGGCCTCTTCCTCGCTCACGCTCATCCATTCGGTGTGCAGGGATTCCACGACCAGTCCGCCCGCCAGCTTTTCGGCTTCGACGCGTGTACGCGCGCCACGGGCCGCCGGGTCCAGGGCTTCGGTCACATTGCGGGCAAGGGGATAGGCGTGGCTCATGAGCGGCGTCAGGTAAGCGAGACTTGGCGGTCCGTCCAGCCCGCATCATTGACCATCTGCAACCGGCACGCCGCCAGCCGGGCGAATTTCAGCGTCACGGCCTTGCGCCTTGCCCCTGCCAGCTTGGCCACCGGCGCCTCGCGGATCACCGCCCCGCCAAAACCATCGGCCACGATCAGGCCCACGTCTTCCGGGATCAGGTCCTGCGGAAAATCCGCCATCACGGCAAAATAGAACCGGTCACAAAAGGGCATATAGTCCTGCCATTTGGCATCAGACCGGAAATCGGCGACGGACGACTTGATCTCCACAATGGCAATCTCGCCCGCCTGGCTTACGGCGGCAATGTCCGCCCGGCGATTGTTCGCCAGCGTCATCTCCGTCACCCCGTAATAGCCGAGCCCCGCCAGAAGGCGCAGCGTGCCACGCGCAATCTCGCCCGCCCGCGAATTCGGCAGGGGTATTTCACTCGTCAGGTTCTGTCCGTCCGCCATGCGCCGAGATTATTCGTTCCGCTATTGTTCTCATAGGAAGCCTACGCCCGGCGGCCCGTCAGGGTCAAGCGGGCCGCCGCCCGTGAAAATATCAAGGCCCGCTGATCCGATCGCAGCGCCGATGCGTAAAGCAAAGGTATCGGAATTGTCCGGATCATTTCGGGAGAGTCTGAACCATGGCGAGCGCATACGATTCCAACGGACCGGCCGACCGAGCCTTTGTCCGCACCGCCATGAAGGCGCCCATGCTCGAGCAACAGCACGAGCTGGACCTCGCCCGCCGCTGGCGCGATGAGGAAGATGAAGCCGCCCTCCACGAACTCACCACCGCCTATATGCGTCTCGTCATCTCGATGGCCACGCGCTTCCGTCACTATGGCCTGCCCATGTCCGACCTTGTGTCGGAGGGCAATGTCGGCCTGATGATGGCCGCCGCCCGGTTCGAGCCGTCGCGCGAAGTGCGCTTCTCCACCTATGCCAGCTGGTGGATCCGCTCCTCGATCCAGGACTATGTCCTGCGCAACTGGTCCATCGTGCGCACCGGCACAACGTCGGCCCAGAAATCCCTCTTCTTCAATCTCCGCCGCCTGCGCGCCCAGATCGACGACACGGGCGATGGCGTGATGACCAAAGAGAACACGTCCTGGATTTCCGAACATCTCGGCGTCCCGGTCCGCGATGTTGAATCCATGGCCTCGCGCCTGTCGGCCAGCGACCGCTCGCTGAACGCCCCCATGGTCGCCGATGGCGATGGCGAATGGCAGGATTTGATTGTCGACGGTTCGGCCATTCCGGAAGACCAGGTCATGACGGACCACGATTCCACGCGCCGCAAGGAATGGATCGCCGATGCCCTGAAGGCGCTGAACGAGCGCGAGACCCATATCATCCTGCAGCGCCGCCTCTGCGACGAGTCCGTTACGCTGGAAGCGCTCGGCATCGAGCTTGGTATCTCAAAGGAACGTGTCCGCCAGATCGAGCATCAGGCCCTCGGCAAATTGCGCAAGGCGCTCGTGCGTATCGTTGGCGATCCGGAAGACTCAGGCCTTATCCCGAACGTCTGAGGCGGCTACCAGCCACCGCCGCCACCGCCACCGCCGCCCCCACCGGAGAAGCCGCCCCCGCCAGAGCCGGACGAGCTTGAGCTTTGCGGCATTGAACTCGTAACGCCCGAGCTGATCGAGCTGACCATGCCGCTCGTCATATGGCCCACATCGCTGAACCCGTTCGCGGCCATATTGGTCCAGACCGGATTATAGGCCTTCGCCGCTTCCGGCATCAGTTTCTCGAAATGCTTCGTCCACGGCTTTTCCACGTCCAGCGCAATCGCATAGGGCAGGAAGGTCTCATAGCGCTCTGCCGTCATCGGCGGCGGCGCTTCGCTCCCCACCTCGACAGCGTTCAGCTGCAGCTTCTCGGCCGTCTCCATATACAGCTTGAAGCCTTCAATTTCGGTGCGCACATTCTGGCCGAGTTTCGTCGGCGCCGGCATCAGATACATGAACCAGCCATTCAGCGCGATAATGCCGATGACCAGGCCCATATGCCACCACGACCATTGCGTCGCCTGCAACACGGCCAGTGTGATCGCCCCGCCGCTCAGCAGGATGGCGATGATAGTGTAGCCGATATTCCAGCGGAAATACGTGTCGCCATATTTGCGCTCAAGCGTCGATGTGAATTTTGTATAGGTCTTGAGGAAGGCGGGATCAGTCACCTTGCCCAGCATCCGCGTTGCTTGTGCGCCGAAAAGGCCTGCCTCCAGATTCAGGTCTTCCGCCGCCAGCGTGGCGGACTTCTGCCGGGTTTCGGTGCGCGTCAGTGTCGTAACCTTGTCCTTGCCGGCATCGATGATGAGGTGCCCCTTCACGGCCAGGTTCATCAGTGTGGCGATCAGCGCCTTGTGTCCCGAAAGGCCCCGATTGTAGATGTAATGCACGGCGGCCGGTGAATAGTCTTCTGGTGGCGCATAATGCGGAAACACCGGCCCCTTCACAGGGTCGCGCCCGACGCGATTGAAGTTGCGCCATGAAAACCAGAACACACCCAGCAGGGACGCGATCAGGATCGCCAGCGCGCCATTGCGTTGCCACCAGCGCCGCGTCTCGTCCGCGTTCGAAGGCGGGTCGATCAGTCCTTTCTCAATGCCGACAGTGACGGTCAGGCCTTGGCCAGGCTGCAAGGGACGTGTCGTTGTGAACCGCTGCACATTGCCTTCGTCACGATAGGAAGAGTCGGAATGTGCGGCGCCCACCGCACCCGTATAGGACGCGTGTTCTTTCACCTGAACGCCTTCGGGAAAGGTGATTGTCACGTCGGCCACATCAATCGGGAAGTCCCAGTAATTGCCTGTGGCATTCCAGTAGAATTCATCCATGTCGTCGAAATAACGCACCTGATTCTTCACCCGGTAGCGGATCTCGTAAATATGCTCACCATTCTCGAGATAGGTATTCGCATCCCCGATTCGCAGCTGCATCGCATTGCCGTCGGTCGAGGTCTCATAGGGCTCGCGCACCCCGTCCCGCGTCACGCTCAATATCTTGTAGTCGAAGGGCAACTTGGCGCCTTCATCTTCATAATAGCGCGGCAGCAGACGGAATATCCCGCGCTGGATCTGGTAGCCCTCCGCCGTCACGTCGAGCGTCTCGCTGACCACGATATCGCCGTCGCGTTCCACATTGATCGCCACATCAAACCGGTTGATCCGCTCCTCCGCCGTGGCGGTTAGTACGAACAGCGCGGCCATCAGGCCCAGAAGAAAGCGACGTATACCCATCATGCGCCCCGGAAGTTGACGTTCGGCAACGCCCGGTCGGCCGTCTCGATCTCGAAGAACGGGCTCTGCTGGAAGCCGAACGGTCCCGCCATCAGGTTCGCGGGGAAACTCTCCACCGCAATGTTCAGCTCGCGCACCGCGCCATTGAAGAAGCGCCGCGCCATCTCGATCTTGTTCTCGGTGTCGACCAGTTCTTTCTGAAGGTCGAGAAAGTTCTGGTTCGCCTTGAGGTCCGGATAGGCCTCAGCCACGGCCACCAGCCGCGCCACGGGTTGCGACAGGGCCGACTCGGCCGTGCCGCGCGCCACGGGGTCATCGCCCGCCGCCAGCGCCGCGCCGCGTTTCGCCACCACTTCCTGGAACAGCGTGTTCTCGTGCGCGGCATAGCCCCTCACCGTCTCGATCAAGCGCGGGATCAGGTCCGCCCGCCGCTTCAGCTGAACGTCCACATCGGCCCAGCCATTGCGCACCATCTGCCGCTTCTGCACCAGTCCGTTATAGATCAGGATGACCGCGACCAGCACGATAACGCCCAGTCCGATCAGGATATATATGCCCAGCATGCGCGTCGTCTCCCAGTGGTTTGACTGTCCTTGTATCGGACAAACGCAGCCGCTTGTGAATGCCCGCCCCTAATCGCGCGGCAGTGTCTCCAGGTTCAACGGATGCGAAATCTCCAGCTTGCCCCTGTAAACATAGCCTCGTGCCCGCACCGCCGTGCCCATTGGCGTCTGGCACAGCGCCGCCGCCGAGGTCTGGATTTCCAGCGTCAGCGCCGACTCCGCGAGCGCCAGCTCGCACGAGGCGCCCTGCTCATCGGTGCTGAGGCGCTCGCCCGTCACGCCCTCCACCAGCTGGAACTTCTCGAACGGCTCCGGCAGGTCACTCGCCACGGGAATGCGATAGGCCTTCGTCTTCCAGAGGCCCAGTTTCGCCTCACGGGCCTTGGCCTCCGGCGCCAGCAGCAAACCGTTCGCCCCGGCCGTATCCGGATACACCCGCACCCGCGCCCCGCCGCGCGCCACCATCTCCCGGTTCAGCCACAGGTCCGGCCCCAGCGCGTCCGTCGTCATCACATGCGCCAGCGCCCGGTCATACCGGTCGCGCGTCAGCCCGGCATAGAAGAGTTGCACCTCGCGCCCAAGCGCCATGTCCTCCAGCATCCGCTTGGACTCTGTGTAGAACGGCGCCCCCTCCCGGTCCTTGTAGGGCCCGGCAGGCGCCTCGATCCCGATCAGCCGCACGCTCTGCCCAGTGTCCAGCACGAGCGCGTCACCATCGATTACGCGCACCACGCGGCCATGCTCGCCGGGCTGCGTTCCGGCCAGCGGATCGGGCCCGCTACAGGCGGCCAGCACCAGAAGCGCCCCGAAAAGGCCCTGCCACACCCCGGTCACGCCCCGCAAACTCCCCTGAACAACCCTTGAATACCCCACGAACACCCTGTCTTAACACGCGGAGGCCCCGCGAAAACCACCCATGACAGGCTTCAATCCCGCACCGGCATGCCGTATAGCCTACCCCGTGTGGTCCCGTAGCTCAGCAGGATAGAGCAACAGATTCCTAATCTGTAGGTCGCGCGTTCGAATCGCGCCGGGGCCACCAAAAGAACATTAAAAACAATGTATTATAAATTTGAAAAAGTTAGACTTTGCTCACAAATGGCTCCGTGGTAACCATACGGTAACCGGAGATCAAAAACTCATGGCAAAACTGCGCCTTACGGATACCTGGCTTTCGGCTGTGACCGACGCCGGAGACTATTCCGACACGATCGAATCCTGCCTGAAAGTACGGGTGGCCAAGACCGGCGCAAAGACATTTTCGGCTGTGCGGAAGCTGAGCGGCAAGACGGTGCGGGTCCGCATTGGCGCCTATCCCGAGATCGGCCTCCGAGAGGCCAGAATGCGCGCCGGAGAGTTCCGGGAATTACGTACGCTGGCGCCTACTGCGGCCGCGCGGGCGGAGGCGGTGGCCGATGCCGTGTCAGCGTCTGCCGCCAACTTTTTTGCCGACTACGTTGCCGATATGAAAGCCCGGGGTGTGAAATCCTATGGGCGCATCAAGGGCACGCTGATGGACGGGAAGTATGCGCTGCTGCCCTTCCTGGTGGAGCGGCATGGCGGCATGCCGCGCGCGGGGGAAGTGACGATCCATGACCTCCAGGCCTGGATGGCAGAAAGCTACGCCCGAAGTCCGAACTATGCGCCGCACCTTCGCTCCTACATTGTCACGGCTTGGAAATGGGCGGTGAAGAACCGGTACGACTTCCGCGGTGGCGCGCGCGATTATGGCATCACCTCAAACATAGCCGAACAGCTGCCGACGGTGCCCAAGGGCAAACCGGGTGACCGGTATCTCTCGAACGACGAACTAAAGACGCTCTGGCATGCGTTGGACGAGAACCATCCAACGCACCGCGTTTTGAAACTGATGATCGCCATGGGCGGCCTGCGCGTGACGGAAGTGAGCATGAGCCTCGCCGCCAACTGGCGCGATGGGTGGCTGGCCTTACCAGAGACCAAGAACGGCAAGTCGCATCGTCTACCGATTACCACGACCGCTGCTCCGCTTGTCGCGCGGTGTCTTGATCTGGCGCACCCGCGCTCGCCCTACCTCCTGTCCAATCCTCGCGATCCAGCAGAGCCGCTGACGATCGCCGCTATTTCACGTGGGGCGAAGCGGTTAAACAAGCAGCTCGGTTTTCCGGACTGGAATCCGCGTGACCTGCGCCGCACGATGAAGACACATCTCATTGATGCGGGGGTCGACGAACGCTGGTTGGACATCTGGCATAACCATGGCCAGACCGCGAGCGTGGCACGCAAGCACTATATCCGGGCGGAGTATGCGGATTTGAAGCGGGATGTGGCGGAGGCGATTGATGGGTGGCTGGGGCCGGTGTTGGCGTTAGGTTGAGTCAGCTTTATTTGAAACTGGGACTATGGAATCGATCGGCAAATCGGAGAGTATGATACACGCTTCTCAAACTGCGCGCTCACCGACTTCATTTGTTCAGCCTTACGCCCACACCACCATCCTTGGTTTCATTGTGACTAAGGAAAACAACTCCCCCTTCTTCCAGCGCGCGACGCACAGCTTCTACATTTGCCTCCGTACTTGCCGAAGGTCCCCGGGCACCCTCCATCCGACGGACGGTAGGCACAGACAACTTTGCTACCTCAGCTAGTTTCGGCTGCGTCCAATCTAGAAGGGCGCGCGCGGCCCGAATTTGGGCGGAAGTTAAAACTGTCATTATCTTTTTACAATCATATTTACTTAAAACGATCACGCTGTTATGGTGCGTGCACCTAAACGACTCACATGTACCATAAAGGTAAACCAATGTCGCGACGCCCTCTTGGCGCGGCGGATGCTGATTCACGCGCTATTCTTGAACTCTCACGCCGGCAAATCATCGCGGGATCAGTTGCGGTCGCTACTGTAAAAGATCTCCCCGCGCAGACGGATGCGTCTGTCGACGTTTGCAGAGCCTGGCTCGCTCGCGAGGAAGAACACGAAGCTCTGATAAGACGTTGGCAAAAGCTCGAAAACTATCTCATTCACGAGCGAAGCTGGCTCGAACTTTCTGAGCAGGAGTGCGCCGCTATTCCTGAGGTTGCAGAGCTGGATTCAATCGACGAGCGCCTGGACGCATTGCATGCGACGAAGCATGGTCTTCTCACTGCCCTGCCAGCCTTACGTGCAAGCACTCCTCAAGGTCTCGCTCTGAAACTTTCCGTCGCTGCGATCATCGTCCGACCAGATGAGAATGAGGACGCACACAATCTTGTAATCAGCATCCTGCGCGACTTGCAGAAGTTAAAGGTGTAATCGGTTACCTGTCAGCTGCAAACGACGGCGGTGCGATAAACGATGCACAACGGCCCAGCCTCTTTCCCGTGCGATCGGGGTAAAGGCTTGCCAGTCGCGCGCTCTTGCCGGGAGAGAGGTTGGTCGCCCAGGATGATGGCCTTGTGAATCGATTTCGGCAATCGATCCTGCGGAGGCGAGTTTGTGGCGAAACGGCACGGCGTGGCTCGATAGTACTTACCTCACATTTCCCCAAACGATAAATCCGACCGTGAATGGGGTCGGCGCAATACCTGCATACCACTAGGCAACGTGTGGGCTCATCGACATTATGGTAGATAGTAAATATGCATCATTATGTATGATGCAAAAAAAGATTTGCATTGCTCCTTCTGCGATGTATATATGCCTCATGTCGAATGATGCAAAAATTCTTGAATTGATGGAAGTGGCCGATGTTTCGGCAGGCTATCCTTTGCGAAGTTCAGCGGAAGCGCTGGATAAGGGGGGCGTTCATTTCATCCAACTCAAGCACGTCGACACGGAGGCTGAGCTTGACTGGGCTTGCGTTCCGACTGTCGCGCTCCCTTCGAAGCGAGATCCTCAATGGCTAACCGACGACGACGTTATTTTCGCGGCGCGGGGAACGCGTACATTCGCCTATCCGCTAATGAATACGCCTGACCATACAGTATGCGCTCCGCAGTTCTTTGTGTTGAGCGCAGCCGACAAGGGTCGCGTGCTGCCCGGGTTCCTCGCATGGCAGATCAATCAACGGCCTGCACAAGAGTATCTCGCACAGCGATCCACTGGCGCGCACATCCCAAATGTTCGTCGCCGGGCTCTGGAGGAGATGCCGATTATTGTTCCCTCCCTGGCCCAGCAGGAAGTGATCGTCGAGCTTTGGCGGGCCGCGCGAGAAGAGCGCGCCACGCTCACCCGACTCATGGAAAACAGAACACAGCAAATGGAGGCCCTGGCATTGGGTCTCTTTCAGAATGCGCAGAGGGCAAGACCATGACCAAGCAAGTCAAACAGGAAGACATCAATAACGCCGTCTGGAAAGCGTGTGACACGTTCCGGGGCACGGTCGATGCATCGATCTACAAGGATTATGTCCTGACGATGCTGTTCTTGAAGTACATCAGTGATGTCTGGCAGGACCATCAGGATGGTTACGCGAAGGAGTATGGTGACGAACCAGATCTGATCGCAGAAATGATGAAGGCCGAGCGGTTCAGCTTGCCCAAAGGCGCCGACTTCTATTCAATCTACGCCCGTCGCCATGAAGCTGGAAATGGCGAACGGATCGACAAGGCCCTGCACGCGATTGAAGAGGCCAATATCACCAAACTTCGGGACGTATTTCAGGACATCAGCTTCAATTCAAATCGCTTGGGCGAGGAGTCACAAAAGAACGAATTGCTGCGCGACCTGCTGGAGGACTTTCATCGGGACACGATGAACCTGCGGCCGAGCCGGATTGGCCAGTTGGACATCATTGGCAATGCTTACGAGTTCCTGATCAAGCAGTTCGCGGCAAGCTCCGGGAAGAGCGCGGGCGAGTTCTACACGCCCCCGGAAGTCTCGGAATTGATGTCAAAGCTGGTCGATCCCAAGGAAGGCGACGAGATCTGCGACCCCGCCTGCGGGTCTGGCTCATTGCTGATGAAATGCGGACGCCTCATTCATGAGCGCTATGGCTCCAAAAAATATGCCCTGTACGGTCAAGAGGCGATCGGCTCCACCTGGGCACTCGCCAAGATGAACATGTTCCTGCATGGCGAAGATAACCACCGTGTTGAATGGGGCGACACCATTCGAAATCCTAAGCTTTTGGATGGGGACGACAAGCTGAAGCATTTCGACATTGTTGTCGCAAATCCCCCGTTCAGCCTGGATAAGTGGGGCCATGGCACGGCGGAAGATGATAAATTTGGCCGCTTTCGGCGCGGCTTGCCACCGCGCACCAAGGGCGACTACGCCTTCATTCTGCACATGGTCGAGACCCTGAAACCCAAGACCGGACGTATGGCCGTGGTAGTTCCGCATGGCGTTCTGTTTCGAGGCGCGGCGGAGGGAAAGATACGCAAGAAACTGGTCGACGAAAACCTGATCGATGCCGTGATCGGCCTGCCGGAGAAACTGTTCTACGGAACGGGCATTCCGGCGGCGATCCTTGTGCTGAGAAAGCGCAAATCGGATGAGGCGACGCTGTTCATTGATGCCAGCCGGGATTTTGTGTCCGGCAAGAACCAGAACCAGCTGAGCGAAGACAACTTGAAGGCGATCATGAAGGCTTACGAGGCGCGCGATCCGAAAGGCGTGGAAAAATATGCCGCTCTGGTTAGTCGTGAAGAGATGGCGGCAAACGACTACAATCTCAACATTCCCCGTTATGTCGATACATTCGAGGCCGAGCCTGAGATTGACTTGATGGCGGTGCGAGCTGAGCGCGAGACGCTGAAGGCGGAACTCGCTGAGCTGGAAGCGAAAATGGACTTGTATTTGAAGGAGCTGGGTTATGCCTCCTGAGGGGTGGTCGACTGTCCGGCTAGGTGATGTGTTCAAGAGCCGCAGAACCAGAGGCGTCGCTGGGCTGCCAACCCTTTCGGTGACCCTTCATGACGGACTTGTTGAACGCGATAGTTTGGAGCGGAAAACTGACACCAATCTCGCTCCGGAAGATCACTTGCGCGTCGAGGCGGGCGACATTGCATACAATATGATGCGGATGTGGCAGGGGGCTTCCGGTTTGGCCAGATATCCAGCGCTTGTCAGTCCTGCCTATGTCGTTCTGAAGCCGACACCAAGAATCGATCCGCTATTTGCGGCTTATCTCTTCAAATCGTCACGAATGATCTATCTGCTTTGGGCCTATTCCTATGGGCTCACATCGGATCGCTTGCGGCTCTATTTCGATGACTTTTCGCTCATTCCCGTCGACCTTCCTCCCATTGAGGAACAGCGGCGGATTGCGGAGATCCTAGCCACCTGGGACCGCGCGATTGACACCACCGAAAAGCTCATCGTCGCCAGCGAGGCCCAGAAAAAAGCGCTCATGCAGCAACTCCTCACCGGCGAGAAACGCTTGCCGGGATTTGAAGGAAAGTGGCTTGCAATCAAGCTCAGCGCGGCTGTTCAGGTTGATCCCGAGACGCTTAGCGAAGCAACATCGCCCGACTTTGGTTTTCGATACATCTCACTGAGCGAAGTCGCCGACGGCGAGGTGGCCAATAAACTATCCCAAATGAGATTCGGGAATGCTCCATCACGTGCTCGGAAGATCGTTCGTCAAGGCGATATAATTATGTCGACGGTTCGTCCCAATCTTCAGGGTTTTGCCAAAATTCGCCGAAGCGATGCAGACTTAGTAGCCTCTACCGGATTCGCAGTGCTAAGGGCCACACCAAAAGCCGATATCGACTTCATATTGCACTGGCTTTTTTCCGAGTCCGTATCGCGTCAGCTTCATGGATTGGTAGCTGGCTCAAACTACCCAGCCGTCAGCACCAAAGAAGTCAAGGCGCTCGAACTATATTGTCCGCCTTTGGACGAACAGCGTGCTGTGGCGCTTCGGCTAAATATTGCCGACCGGAATGCGACAATCCTTCGTCAAAAACTTCAAACCCTAAGAACCGAAAAAGCCGCCCTGATGCAGCAACTCCTCACCGGAAAGCGGCGCGTCAACATAAAGGAGATGGCGGCATGATCTGGTTTGATCGAAAAGAGCAATGGCGACCGCAATCAGAGGACGCCCGGGAAGCTGGCGATATCGATTATGCGCGTGTCATCCATTCGGCATCGTTTCGGCGGCTCCAAGGAAAGACGCAAATCTTGAATCTCGGCGACAGTGACTTCTATCGCACCAGGCTGACGCATTCTCTTGAGGTCGCGCAAATTGCAGGCGGACTCACCAAGCAACTCGCGAAGGATTATGCGGGTAAAGAAGTGGTGAAGCATCTTCCGGACAGGAGTCTTGTGCAAGCAATCGGGTGTACCCATGATTTGGGGCACCCACCGTTCGGTCATGGCGGCGAAGTGGCGCTCAACTACTGCATGCGGAAAGATGGTGGTTTCGAAGGCAACGGGCAGACGCTGCGAATTCTTTCCAAACTCGAAAATTTTTCGAAAGCAGCCGGCGCGAACCTATCCCGAAGAACGCTATTGGGCGTCCTGAAATATCCCGCTTCGTTCAGCGTTACAAACAAGCTCAACCCCAAGCTAGATGAAACACCCTCTTCAATTAGGTTGATCAATGTGAAGGCCTCTAATCCGCCGAAGTGCTATCTCGACTCGGAACAGGAGGTCGTTGATTGGATTCTTGAGAAGGTTGATCAAGGCGAACGTGAGGAGTTTCAGCGCGTCGAAGAAAAGCGAGACAAAAACGGCAATCCGACACATAACAAGCCGATACATAAATCTCTCGATTGCAGCATTATGGATGTCGCTGATGACATATCATACGGCGTTCATGATCTCGAAGACGCTATCGCGGTCGGACTTTTGACGAAGGAAGAATTTTTCGGTGCGGTCCTAACGACTGAGTGCCAATCGTTCATCGACGCGCTGAAGCAGAAATATCCGGACGACTATGGAAATGTGGACGACGACAAAGTCCGCGAACTGTTCATAGAGATGTTGTTCTCAGGTAGCGATGGTCGGAAGCACTGCATTAGTAGACTCGTCCATCACTTCATGACGGCAATCGAATTTGAAGAGCGAACCGAGTTTTCTGACCCTCTTTTGCGATATCGAGCAAAACTCAAAAGACCTCAGCGACAGTTTCTTGATGCCCTTCACGACGTGGTTCGCGATGAAGTCATTCTGGATCCAGGAGTTCAACACTTGGAATTCAAAGGTCAGAAAATGGTAGTCTCGGTGTTTGAGGCATTAGCTTCCGACCCTAAACGACTGCTTCCTCGCTATGCCTACGCGCTCTACGAAATATCTGAGACACCTCAACGTGTGATCTGCGACCACGTTGCTGGCATGACAGACGCATATCTATTGAAAACATACGAACGCCTCTTCAGCCCACGCATGGGCTCAGTCTTTGATAATTTGTGAGGGGGTTCAGATGCCTCGTATTTCGACTTTTGACGAAGCCATTGCTGACAGCGCGCAATTTACTAAACGCCATCTGTTGCTTGGGAATGGTTTCAGTATTGGATGCCGTGCCGAGATATTTCACTATGCCTCTCTATACGCACAGGCGGATTTTTCCGCCATTCCTGAAGTACAGCAAGCATTTGAAGTTCTAGGCACTCAAGACTTTGAAGTCGTGATCAGAACCCTTGAAGCTGCTTCCAAATTGCTGCCCTTCTATGCGCCGGAGAGTAAGGTGGGCGCAAAGAGAATGATCGATCACGCCGAGGCGTTGAAAGAAATTCTTGTCTCTACTATCGCCGCGAACCACCCGGAGCGCCCGAACGATATATTTGATGATGAGTTTTGGGCGTGCCGTAGGTTTCTCAGCCATTTCCTGGCTGGAAACCAGCCAGGTCACGTCTTCTCGCTAAACTACGACCTCCTGCTCTATTGGACACTCATGCACGATGACGTCCCTGAGGAAGGGGCGCCTGTTAATCTTTCCAAGAACGACAGCTTTGGCAATGACGAGGATGATCCCGACACCGACTATGTCGTTTGGCAAGGAGAGACGGCGGCCCACTCAGCGAACATTCATTTCCTGCACGGTGCGGTGCACTTGTTTGATGCTGGATCCGAACTCCAGAAATACACTTGGGTGCGCAAAGGCGAACCTCTGGTAGATCAGTCGCGCGAAGCCATAGAGGCAGGGAAATTTCCGCTGTTCGTGGCTGAGGGAACTAGCGCGCAGAAGAAATCGAAAATTCGCCACCACGCGTACCTCTATCAGTGTTTCAAGGTGCTCACAGCGAATGCGGGCACAGGAACACATTGCTTCTTTGTGTTTGGGCATTCGCTGGCGGAAAATGATGATCATATTCTAAAACGCCTGGGCCGTGGCAAATTCCGCAAGATGTATGTCAGCCTGTATGGCGATCCGGAAAGCGAAGAAAACAAGCAGATCATCGCGAGGGCACAAGCATTGGCGGCACTGCGCTACGAACGCCACCCGCTCGAAGTGGTTTTCTTTGATGCTGCATCTGCAAACGTCTGGGGGGAGCCTGAGTGAGCCGACCCAACACCGCCGAAATTTATACGGCGCAAATTCCTGCTCTTCGCCTGCTGATGGCGATGGGGTGGGAGTATCTGCCGCCTGCTGCGTGCCTGGACATGCGAGGCGGGAACAAGGCCGTCGTGTTGAATAGCGTGCTGGTGGATGTTCTGAGGACTCGGCGATTTGAGTACAAAGGCGAGACCTATCCGCTTTCCACAAATGCCATCGACCAGATCGTTCGTGACCTGACCGCGCCGCACATGCAGGAAGGCCTGCTGACTGCGAGCGAGACGCTTTATAATAAGCTGCTACTGGGCATCACCGTTACAGAATTTGTGAATGGGAAGTCCCACTCGCCCACGATACCGATCATCGACTGGGACCAGCCCGCAAACAACACATTCACGGTGACGGAAGAGTTCGAAGTGCTGACGACCGATGGCACGCGGACGCGCCGGCCCGACATCGTTTGCTTCGTCAACGGCCTGCCTCTTGTGGTGATCGAAGCCAAGCGGCCCGACTCGGGTAACCCAAACAAGTCGATGCTTGAGGAGGGTATAAGTCAAACGATCCGGAACCAGAAGCAGGACGAGATCCCGCACCTGTTTGCCTATAGTCAGTTGCTGATGTCGATTAGTGGTGACGACGGTCGTTACGCGACGACCAAGACGCCAAAGAAGTTTTGGGCGAGATGGCGCGAGGAGGAGCTGAGTGAACAGCATGTCTCGGATCTGAAGAACGCAGCTCAGCCAACAGGCACGCTTAAACTGCTCAAGGGTCGTGGGAGGGGTGTCCAGGAACAGCTGACGGAGTTCTTTTCCGCCCCCCAGATGGTGACGGACCAGGACCGGTTACTCGTCAGCCTCTTGTCACACGGCCGCCTCCTCGAGTTCATGCGCTTCTTTATCTTCTTCGACCGAAAGGCAGGAAAGATTGCGGCGCGGTACCAACAGGTGTTCGGGATAAAGGCGCTCGTCGATCAGATTTCAAAGCTGCGCCCAGACGGCGGGCGCGAGGGCGGCGTGATCTGGCATACGACGGGGTCCGGCAAGAGCTTTACGATGGTCCTGCTTTGCAAGGCGCTGCTACTTTATCGCAGTCTGAGCGAATGCCGTGTCGTAGTCGTGACGGACCGGATTGATCTTGAGAAGCAATTGTCACGGACGTTTGCATCGGGCGGCGCACTCGGAAACAAGGCCAAACCCAAAGATGCGAAGGCGACCAGTGGGCAAGACCTCGCGCGCCGCATTGGCAAGGGTGATGAGCGTATTCTGTTCTCGACCGTACAGCGGTTTGCGAGCGCAGTGAGATCCCATGAGTGCTTCAATGGCAGCCCGAATATGATTGTTCTGGTTGATGAGGGGCATCGTGGCCAGAGCGGTGAAAATCACGAACGCATGAAGCAGGCTTTGCCCAATGCCTCTTTCATCGCATTTACAGGCACGCCCTTGCTGAAGGACGACAAGACAGCGAACAAGTTTGGACCCATCGTGCACGCCTATACCATGCAGCGTGCAGTTGAGGATGGAACCGTCACGCCGTTGCTGTATGAAGAACGGCGTCCGATTCTCGATATCAACGAGACGGCGATCGACAATTGGTTTGATCGGATCACGGGCGGACTATCGGATGATCAACGCCATGACCTGAAACAGAAGTACGGAAAAAAGGGTCACCTCTATGGTTCAGGAAATCGGATTGAGCTGATTGCCTGGGATATCGCCAGCCATTTCCACGAAAACTTCAAAACACTGGACAAAGACTTGAAAGGACAGCTTGCGACCGACAGCAAGCTGTCGGCCGTTCGATACAAGAAGGCGCTGGACGCGACAGGACTTGTGACCAGCGCGGTCATTATCTCCCCGCCGGACACACGGGAGGGGCACGAGGATGTTGATGAAGCCGAGCTACCCGAAGTGCAGCAATGGTGGAAGGATCACGTAACTGGCGATCCGGAGGAGTATGAACGCCAGGTGCTCGAGGATTTTGCCGAGCCTGGCGCGCCAGACATATTGATTGTTGTCGACAAGTTGCTCACCGGTTTTGATGAACCGAGCAATGCGGTTCTTTACATCGACAAACCCCTCAAGCAGCACAGTCTGATACAAGCAATTGCACGGGTGAATCGCTTGCATGAGCATAAACCGTACGGACTGCTCATAGACTATCGCGGTATTCTGAAAGAGCTCGATACCGCGATTACAGATTATCAGGACCTGGCGAAGCGGACGCAGGGCGGTTTTGATCTGGACGATATAGAGGGGCTCTACGCAGACGTTTCTACCGAGTACAAAAGACTGACCAAATTACATGACTGTCTGGTCGCGATATTTGCGAGCGTCGGGAACAAAGCAGACCGAGAGCAATACCGCCAAGTTCTAATCCCTCATTTCGAACAAGATTTTGCAGGCGCGATGGTCGATACGCGGCAGAAGGTGCGCGAAGATTTCTATGAGGCGTTAACCGAGTTTGGAATGTGCCTGAAGGTGGCGCTTGGCTCGCGCTCATTTTTTGAAGATGGCGCAGTCTCAGAAGAGCAGATCAGTACGTATAAGCGCGACCTCAAATTCTTTAGCGAAATTAGAAGGACTGCCAAACAAGACGCCCAAGAAACCGTCGATTTCAGCGCCTATGAAGATCAAATTAGACGGCTGGTCGACAAGTATGTTGTGGGTGAGGACATAGCTGAGTCAGCTGGCGTTTATCTCGTCAACGAATTAGGAAAACGGGAAAATCCAGAAGACTGGACCGAAGAGAAAGTCAGAAATGAGACGGATATCATTCGCTCTCGATTGAAGAAGACGATTGAGCAGGAACTTGCAGCGGATCCATACGCGCAGGCCCACTTTTCTGAACTTTTGCGTCTGGCGCTCAGAGAGGCCGATGCGCTCTTCGACCATCCGTATAAGCAATACGCCTTGTTCAAGGATCTGGAGGAGGATGTCTCTATACGAGGTAGTCTTGGAATTCCGAGTACCATTGCAGACAACCGGCACGCCTCTGCCTATTTTGGCATACTCAAGCAGGCGACTTCAGTCGATAGCATCGATCCTGACAGACTGATAAAATTGAGTGTGCAGATCGACGGATTTATAACCGATGCGGTTGCTGAACACTCCTTGAGCCCTCAGAGCATTGAAGCCGCAATTCGAAAGAACGTGCTGCCGCTCCTATTCAAGCAGGTGGGGCTCGAGAAGGCGAAGAACATTGTTGAAACGCTCGTTGAAGTGACCCGGCTCGGACTAGCCAGAGGGATGCTTAGATGAGTGCCTCAATCACTTATGGCGACGAGGTCATTCCGTTCCAGATTGTTCGCAACTCGAAAATTACTGGGAAGATCCGGATACATGTTCACCCGAACGGCATTGTCGAAGTCGAAGCGCCTCAGATGGAGGAAGAGGGAGAAATCGTAACTGCCCTCCGCAAACGGCTTCGTTGGGTGTCTACTCAGCTTGAGATCCAGAAGATCTCAAAAGCGCATGTTCTGCCAAGAACCTATGTCTCTGGAGAGACGCACTTTTACCTGGGGCGGCGCTATGTGTTGAAAATCATAAAGGACTGTGATGATTTTGAAAGCGTCAAGCTTATGGGGGGGCGGTTGCAGGTGACGGCAAAGTGCGAGAATGCCGAAGAGATCAGGGACAGGCTGAATCGTTGGTATCGGTCGCGCGCTATGGCGTACTTTTCGCGAAGACTTGAGGATCTGTCCGAGCACTTGTCCTGGGTCGACGCTACACCAAGGCTGAAGCTAAGGGTGATGAAGACGCAGTGGGGGAATTGTTCGCCCACGGGTGCGATTTGTCTCAACCCTCGTCTTGTTCGAGCTCCTCGAGACTGCATCGATTATGTTATTGTGCACGAACTTTGCCATATGTACGAACACAACCACAGCAAGCGCTTCTACGCGCTACTAGACAAGCAGTCCCCTAATTGGCGTCATGTGAAGACGAGGCTTGATGGCATGGCGGAAATGCTTTTGGCTGAATAGGTATTGATCATGCGTCGAAGAAGTCCTCATCCACTTTCTTCAGATGCAGGACGTCTTCATCACGACAGCCAATATTATATCTCAGCATGAGTTTGGAGAGCTGGGCGCCGTCTATAAGCACAATTCTGCTACCAAGCCCTCGCGCTGTTTCGATCGCAGAAGAGGAAAATGCCGACGTAGTCACGAAAATTCCTTTTGTCGCGCGTTTGAGGCTAAGCGCCCCAAAAAAATCCCGGATGGCGCCGGCGGAAATATTGTTTCCCTCCGCGTAGCGCTTTGCTTGTAGATAAATTTGATCGACCCCGAGCGGATCCTGGTCAATGACACCATCAACCCCATTGTCACCCGACTGACCGAGTGCGCGGCCTGCTTCTTCGCTAGTTCCACCATATCCCATCGCGACGAGTAGATTTACGATGAGGAGCTCGAAGAAAGCAGGTGACGCCTCTCGAACTCGGTCGAGTAAGTCGGCAGCAAGGCTTTCATTGATGCGGCTATGCGCTGAGCGCAACGCTTCATCGGGAGTGATTTCACTTATTGTCTCGTCGTTGAGAGGCTGCGTTTCATTTCGATCAACACTGCGACTTTGAAACGCAAGGAATTCTTCGAACTGTCTAAGATAGGTGTTGTCGATCTTTGCACTTGCATCAGCGAGCGCTTGGTGGCCGCGTGCTGTGATCACGAAATGAGCTCGTCGCGTCGGCTTAACTAGGCCCGCCTGCTTTAGATAGGTCTTCGCCCAATGCACCCGATTGGCAAAGATGGTCTGCTTTCCACTGGGAAGCAGCTCGTTGCGCTCGTTGTCGGTTAGTTTGAGTTCTCCTGCCAATGTATCGATGAGTTCCCCAATCCGCACTTCACCGCGTTCAGCGTGTTCAAGCACAGGGCGCATCAAGGATTGGTAGTCAGGTATCATCCGACAAGTTTTACAGGCTAAGCGTGCATTTGAAAGTAGAATTACGCGAACACCCCTCTGACGGGGGGGCTGTTCGGAGGCAGTGCGCACATCGCCTTGCTGCTGCCGGACTTCGCCCGGCATACCATCGGCCGGCAGACGGGCGAGACACCGACCTGGCGTCCGGCGATCACGCCCGCCTGTCTGATATGAGCACCGCCTCCGGCACGGCTCGTCTCCGGTCACGCCGCTGTGCGGCGCGCTGCGGGGGCTCACCGGCTTGTCGCCGCGCCTGCGCTTCCTCGCTGCGGGGCAGAGGGGGTCGTAGGCGCGATGGGAACACCGGCAGGATCGTGTGAAGGCATCGGGGAGCGTTTCCGGAATGCCGGTCCGGGGCGGACGGCGCGTATGCCAGCGCGCGGCCTGGCCGCAAGGGGGCGGGCTTTGAGGGCCGTCTGTTTCTGTGTGGCGTCCTACCTGTTCCCCTTGCAGCCAGTCCTAGTGCGCTCTGGCTGACGCGTCTTCCGCCGCCCCATCCCGTCTTGCCGGGAAAAGCGACAGGGCGGGAAGGAGGATGACATGGACACCAATGCTACAGCCGCACCGGCAGTGCCTTGCAGGGTAGAACGCCCTCGAATCTATGTGGCATGCCTTGCGGCCTATAATGGCGGCCGACTGCATGGACGGTGGATCGATGCGACCGAGCATGAAGCGGTATGGAAGGAGGTTCGTGCGATGCTTGCCGCTTCGCCTGAGCCCGATGCCGAGGAATGGGCCATTCACGGTGCGACCAGAAAGTCGCATCTGTTGAGTGAGGCAGGGATGCCTCTGG
>NZ_JBALTL010000002.1:0-848038 GCF_036964545.1 Hyphomonas oceanitis | reverse complement strand
ATAATGGGCATCTGCATGGGGCTTGGATCGAGGCGACCTCGCCGGATGAGGTCAGGGACAAGGTCCGCGCCATGCTGGCGGCGTCGCCGGAGCCGGACGGGGATGAATGGTCGATCCATGACTATGAAGGGTTCGAAGGCTGCACGATTTCTGAATATGCGAGCTTCGAGACAGTCTGCGCGCTGGCGGCCTTCATTGCCGAGCATGGCGCGCTTGGTGCGAAACTCTACCGCAATTTCGGCGACGATCTTGCACAGGCCGAGGCCGCGTTCGAGGACTATGCGGGTCAGTACCGCAGCGCCGCAGACTTTGCCGAGGAAGTGACGCGTGACAGCGGGACGGAGATTCCGGCCTCACTCGACTACTATATCGACTGGACCGCACTTGCCCGCGACATGGCGCTGAATGGCGAAATCATGTTGTTCCAGACGGGCTTTGATGAAGTCCACATTTTCTGGAGCCGCTAGTCATGGCCTTCCGGGAGAGATTTGACCGCTATGTCTGCGAAGGTGACAGCATTGCCTGCGAGATTGACGGCTTTCGCGTCACCGCGCGGATTGTCCGTGACGATTGCATGGACGCACCCGACCAGCGCCAGGACGGATTCTGGCCGTCGCTCTACATCAATGATCCCGGCTTCATCGGCCCGGGAAACAATTTCCGCGAGCGGCTGGCGAAGGCACAAGCCGAGGCCGAAGCTGTCATGGACGCGTGGCGCAGGGATGAGTGGTTCTATTGCGGGATCGTGCTCGCGATTGAATGCGAAGGCGTGGAACTGGACTCAACACAAGCCAGCCTCTGGGGTATCGAGGCTAATTATCCGGGGTCGGACAATGCCTATCTGAGTGAAGTCGCGGGCGAATTGCTCCCGGACGCCTTGGCGGCAGGCCGCACAGCCCTGACGCGGCTGATGGCGTCTGCACCTGCACAGGCGTCACGGGGATGAGCGCGCTGGAGCATATTCTCGGTCCACGTCCGCGCCTGACACTCGTCGTTGAGGCGTCCCGCGTCGTTGAAATCTGGGTCGATGGCCGCGCGCCGCTGATTGCCCTGCATGACTATGACTGGGGCGAAACCGACAGGCACGCGGTGCGCGACGCAGAAGGTTTCCCCTTCACCCCGATCAACTGGAAAGGCCCGGCATGGGCGCTTGGCCTTTCGCTTTACCCGCCAGAACAGGAGGACCATCCCATGGCACAGCCCGCACTGAAAACGATCCCCATCGAACAGCTCCATATCAGCAAGCTCAACATGCGGCATGGACGCAAGGCCCCGGATGTCTCCGATATCCTCCCCTCAATTCGCGAGAAAGGTATCCGTCAGACGCTGCTGGTGCGGCCCGAAGGCGATGGCTTTGGAGTAGTCGCGGGACGCCGACGCTTCCATGCCTTGCAGGTCATCGCGGCCGAGACCGGCAAGCCCGTGATGGTACCGTGCGCGATCATGGAAGCCGATGACGATGCAGCTGCCGTCGAGGCCTCACTCATCGAAAATGTCGCGCGGCTGCCTGCCACGGAAATGGAGCAGTACAACGCGTTCGGGAAACTGGCCCAGTCAGGCCGGACCGTGGACGAGATTGCCGGGCATTTCGGGGTCACGGAGCTGAAAGTCCGCCGCATCCTCGCGCTCGCCAATCTCTCCGGCCCGATCCGCGCCCTCTATGCCAAGGACGAGATCGACCCGGAGACGATCCGCGCGCTCACGCTCGCCACGAAGGACCAGCAGGCCGACTGGCTCGCCCTGTTCAGGAGCGAGACGGAGCGCGCCCCCATGGGGCGCGCCTGCAAGGCATGGATCACGGGCGGAGCCACCATCACCACCGACAAGGCGCTGTTTGACCTGTCGGCCTATGAAGGCAAAGTGGCCGCTGACCTCTTCGGCGAGACAGGTGTGTTCGCCGATACCGACGCGTTCTGGAAAGCCCAATCGGCAGCGCTGGCAGCCAAGGTCGAGAGCTACATTGACACCGGATGGCGCAATGTTGATGTTCTCGAGCGCGGCAAGTATTTTGCCAGCTGGGAGCATGTGAAGCGCCCGCGCACCAAGGGCGGCAAGGTGATTGTCGAAGTCCGGCACGATGGCACGGTGACCTTCCATGAGGGCTACATCACCCAAACCGAAGCCCGCAAACTTGAGACGCGCGCAAGGCCGGACGGTGACGCGGAGGCAGCAGACACCAAGCCTGAAATGTCCGGCCCGCTCGCGCAATACATTGCCCTGCACCGCCATGGCGCAGCCCGCGCGACATTGCTTTCCCACCCTGGAATCGCCCTCCGGCTAATGGTGGCGCATGCCTTGGTCGGATCGACGCTTTGGAATATGAGACGGCATGAATTCCTCGCCCGGAAGGAAGACATTCAGGCCAGCGTGGATGGCTCCCGCGCCGCCGCAGAAATGCGGGCCGCCGGAGACCATGTTCGCAGCCTGTTCGAAGCCCATGGCGTGTCATCCCTGCGCGCGAATGGCGACGCCCATCACCTCAGCGAAGTCTTTGCGGCGCTACTCGGAATGGACGATAAAGAAACCATGAGCATCCTCGCCTTTGTGATGGCGGATACGCTGGAAGCGGGCGGCCCGATTGTGGAAGCTGTTGCCGTCGCCACCGAAACCGACATGGCCGCCTACTGGAAGCCGGAGCCTGCCTTCCTTGATCTCGTCCGCGACAAGCGCGCCATCAATGCCATGGTGGCAGACATCGCATCACCCTCCACGGCGAAAGCGGCGCTAACCGACACGGGCAAAGCCCAGAAGGACCTGATCTGGAACCGGATCGCAGGCGAAGGGTGTGAGGCCAATCCGGGCTGGCGTCCCGGTTGGATGCAGGTGCCGCCCACACGACTTGTCGAGGCTGCGGGGTCGGCGCCAGCAGATGCATGGGCCCGGATCGCCCGCCTGTTCACGTCAGATGAAGGCGACGTTACTCCCGAAGCCCAGCCTGCCGCAGCGCAGGACGCCGCCTGACGGATTGCGGTTCTCTTGTCGATAGAAGTGCAAGCCGTCCGGCAGTGTGCCGGGCGGCTTTTCCGCATGCTTTTACCAGATGGCCCGGCACGCGCGCGGTTCAGATCACGGCAGATGCGCCTCTGGAAAATCGTCCGTCTGTGAGTTTCGTATGGCCTCCGCGTGCGATTGCCAAAGCGGCCTGTTCCGCCCTTCCGCTTGCCCCGAAAGACACCTTGTCTCCGTCTATTGCCGTGTGACCTGGACGACGCAAAACGCTCCTGAAACCGGACAATCCCACGAATTTCCCCGCCGCTTTACGGCTCCTCGCGAGACAAATTCGTGCGCCTGCCCGGTGCTCCGCTCTGCTGCGCCCTTGCAGGTTCAGACCCGCTCCGCGCCGTCCGGGCGGTCCGGCGTCGACGGGGACAAGGTGTCCCTCGAAGACAGCCACGGAAACGAAAAGGAGACCCCCATGGCAAACGCACTCGGATATGTCAGCGAAACCAAGACCGGCTTCGAAGGCGCCCTCGCAATGATGAACCTCTCAGCCGCCATCCGTATCGAGAAGAATGCGGAAAAAGCCGAAGCGGCCCAGCCGGACTACCGCATCTTCGCCGGTGAGACCTCCACCGAAATCGGCGGCGGCTGGATGCGCAAGGCAAAGTCCTCGGGACGCGAATACGTCTCCCTGACCCTCGCAGATCCGCAGATCGGCCCACGCCGCATCTACGCGAACCTTGCACCGGTCAAGGGCAAGAAAGGCCGCCACGTGATCCTCTGGAACCCCAGGGACTAAGCCCCACACACATCGCCAAACTGGCCGCTCCGGAGATCATTCCGGGGCGGCTTTAGACGTGTTTACATCGCTCGATAGAAGGGTATCTATAACCACACGAAGCCATATGCGCTGCGCATGGTTAAGTGAGGTGTCGCCGCGACACCGTATATCTTCGTGACTTCCAATTAGAATTTTCTTTTGCTTTCTCAGAGGTGTTGAAGCCGCCACGTTGATCTGTGTCCGGCAAAACGGGGTACGGGGAATGAACGAGGTAAAAGGACGCCCAAGTCCTTTCCTGACGACAAAAGAAGCGGCTGCCTATCTGCGCATCACGGTCCGTACGATGGAAAACTGGCGCTGGTCGAACAATGGACCGCAATACCGGAAACATGGCGGCACCGTCGTCTATCACGTCGATGACCTGAATGACTATTCGACGGTCTGGAACCGCTCTCGGGGATCAGGAAATGGCTCGTGAAATTGCTACCGCAAAGGCGGATTTAGCGACACTTTCGATAAGACATCGAGCGCTGCATCCTGGCAAATGGAGGGGCAATTCATGAGCCTCCGTGCAGCATTCTGGAGCGGGATTTCTGTGATTGGAGTGGCATTGACAGGCCTTCCCGCGACCGGGATTTTGCTGCCGTTTCTACTCTACAATCCGAGCCAAAGCGCGCCGCTGGGTTGGTATCGCGTCAAGTCTTTGGAGGTGATTTCTAGGGGTGATCTAGTTGTTTCGCACCTTCCGGAAGCGGCTTCGAGGCTCGCTGCGGAGCGGGGTTATTTGCCGTCTGGTGTCCCCGTCATCAAGACCGTCCGGGCGCTCGAAGGGGATACGATTTGTGCGGTCAACGGGGTGTTGCTCATCAACGGAACGCCAGCCGTCCGCCTGCTATCGGACGATAGTATGGGACGCACTCTACCGTCTCCCTGGACGGCCTGTCGGAAGCTTCAAACGGATGAAGTCCTGCTCCTGTCCGACCGCACTCCGGACTCTTTTGATGGACGGTATTTCGGAACTGTTTTGAAGGCGGACATTCTGGGTAGGGCGATCCTCCTAAAGGACCTTGATTTGGCTGCGGAAATTGGTGACCGAGAGCAGTTTGATGGCGAATTTGACTGCAAGATAAAAGCTCATAGAGCCAATGAGGGGATATCGCCTTGTCTGCACATCGATTTTTATGGTTCCATGCCTCAGGATACAGCTCTGTCCTCTGATGGAAAGCTCAATGACGACAACAGGTTCGCATGGCTCCATTCGCAGAATTTGGCCTGTTTTCCCCCGGATCAGGCCGAATGAGCACGCCGCCGGACAATCCCTTCACCCCCAGACCTGGCAGGATTCGGTCGGCCGGATCAGGGGGACGCGCAAAGACCTATCTGACGCGGATGACGAAGGCCTTGTCGTCGGCCGGCGGCGTTCGTAGGACTGCCCTGCCCGCCCGGCCGCGTGTCGGTCCACGCGGTGGGCAAAGGCGCGTGATCGTCAAGGCGCGCATTGTGCGCATGTCGGCATCGAGCGTGGCAGCACTTGCCGCGCATATCGGATACATCCGAAGAGACGCCGCGCTTGAGGAGAAGGATCGCGGAAAGCTTTTTGACGCCATGAGCGAGGATGCCAACGCGTCCGATCTGGTCAAATCCATCACTGATGACCGGCATCATTTCCGGTTCATCTTCTCGCCCGAGGACGGCACTGAGATGGCAGACCTCAAGCCCTTCGTTCGCGACTTGGTCTCGCAGATGGAGACCGATCTGCGGACGCGGCTCGAATGGGTCGGCGCTGTGCACCATGATACGGGTCGGCCGCATGCGCATTTGGTCATCCGGGGACGGCGCGAGGATGGCTCTGATCTTGTCATGCCGCGGGCGTACATTTCCCACGGGATCCGGGAACGCGCGGAGGACCTGGTCACGCTGGAGCTTGGCCCGGAAACCCGGCTCGAGCAGGAGCGAAAACTTCAATCGGATATTGCTGTCGAACGCGTCACAAAGATCGACCATTTTATCGCCCGGCAAGTCGGCCCCGAAGATGAGTTTCGGTTGAAGGATAGTCCTTCTCAGTATCGCACCTTGCATGCCGCACGGCTGCGGACTCTGGAACGTCTTGGGCTTGCCGAGAAACTCGGCGCCGGACGCTGGCAGATGCGGGAGAATTTCCGGGATGTCTTGCGGGGGCTTTCTGAGCGTCACGACATCATCAAGACGATGAACCGTGCGCTCGCTGGACGCAACGACCGGCGTATCGACGCGGATGTGATTTTCGATAAGTCCGATCCAGACGGGCGGAGCGTGACAGGCGCGGTTCTTCAGGCAGGTCTCTCGGGCGAAGCACATGACAAAGCCTACACCATCATCGACAGCCTGGATGGTCGCGCTGTGTTTGTCGAACTGGGTGTCGCTGGCGAGGTAGAGGAGTTGAAGCGCGGGGCAATTGTAACCGTGTCGCCGCCGAACCTTGAGCCAAAGCCGTCAGACGTCACGATTGAGCGGATCGCGCGGGCGAATGGCGGGATCTATTCGGCAGGGCTGCACCAGGCCGATGATCCGCGATCAGGTCCCGAATTTGTCGCGGCCCATGTGCGAAGGCTGGAGGCCTTGCGACGAGCAGGTCATGTCGAGCGGACAGCCGATGCAGACTGGAAGATTCCATCAGACTATCTGGACAGGACGAAAGCGTACGAGCGGAGTCAGGCGCGGTTCCGAGCGGCGCAGGTGTTGGTTCGCTCAGAGCTGGGCCTAAGAGTACAGGAAACGGCGCTCGGCGTGACGTGGTTGGATGATGTGCCTGCCCCGTCCAGCGTGCCGCTCGGATTTGGGCGGGAGGTGGCTGAAGCGCAGGTGAAGCGACGGACGTTCATGGCGGGGATTGGAATAATGGTAGAGGCTGGCGTTGGCTTGTCTGCCGCGCAGAGAACTGAGTTACTGAAGCGAGATCTTATGCATGCCGGCCGGACGCTGAGCGAAGAGATCGGGAAACCGTATTCGCCGGCTCCGGATCGAGGTCACGTGAATGGTACTTATCGCGAGCCGGTGTCGCGAGTGAGCGGGAAGTTTGCGGTGATTGAGCGGCAGAGGGATTTTACGATTGTGCCCTGGCGGCAGGTGCTGGAGCAGCGGCGCGGGATGGCCGTGTCGGGGGTCGTGCGCGGGGGGCGAATTTCTTGGGCGCTTGGGCGTGGGGTTGGGATAGGAGAGTAACCCAACGCCACGAGCAATCGTATTGCATAAATCTACTCTGTAGGCACTGCACAATCTTAGACAAATGTCTTTTCGGATCGTAATTCTGACTAAAGTCAGGGCTCAGAAGAATTGAGCAGTTCCAGCAAGCGACGGGCTTGAGGTGGTGAGGGTCGCAGCCACTGAGGCAGGGCGCCCAGTTGAATTGGACATCAACCATCCCGCAGCATTTCGAGATTTCGATTCTTCGGATAATCCTCAAATGCAACGTTGATGATGTCAGGGATAGAAACGCTCAATCCGCGATCGATCTGCCTCAACGCGCGAACCCATTGTATTCGTCCCGTTCCTGACAAGACCAGTCTAGAGATGTCGCCGCCTGCACGCACCCAGAGTTCCTGATCTGTTGGGCCTAGCGGATAAAGAACGCAGAATAGCTCCACTAGAGAGTCTGCTTTCGTCATATGAGCTATTTCGGAATGCAACGATTTAGGTCGAATGCGCTTTTCCACTGCTTCGCAATAAGCCACGGCAAAATTAGAGTCTTGATGATGAGCGGCATAGACCGGGGCCTGACTAGGCCATTCTGCTCTAACACTTACGGCGACATAGTTGAACAAGTCGAACACGCGAATAAAGCCGCCTTCATCGTGACCACCAGCGCCGCGAAACCCCGCGACCAGATGCTTAGTAAAAAGGCTGGTCGAATCACCGCCAAGGATCATCGAAGATTCAGAGCTTCGGCTAGACGCAATAACAACGATCCCCTCCCCATCTTCCATTTCGTCGAGCAGTGCATTGCCCAGCCATTTCGAGCTCTTGGCGCGTGCACCAGTAAGGTCAATGCCTCCGGAACAACAGGCATCAATAGCAATAAGCTTTCTTTTGGATCGGACCTTAAGCAGCGCTTCCGCAAGCAATTGGGAAGTAAGCAGCCCAGTGCCCTGAGTTGGGACGGCATCAACAGGAGCCAAAAATGCGCCGCCCGCACCAACATCTCCGTGACCAGAATAGAATAGAAAAAACGGGTCGTCCTCTTCGATGATTGCAGACATTTTCTCTAGGGTGTCTTTGATGGCTTGTAGCGATGCGTCGGCACCCGATAAGCGAACGACATTTTTGTCAGCATATCCGCAAAGGCCGGGGTCTATGAGGATGGCCCTAACGGCGTCTCCATCTGCGATCACCGCCTTGCCAAGGTCTTTGAATGCCGGGTCGATATTCGAGTCGACCGTAACAATTAGTGCGTGTCCACGAAACTCTCGATAGTTCATTGACCAATCACCCCTGAAATTTGCTGCAGCCGAGAGTTGAGGGGATAATCAGCCAACATAGCGTTTAGAAGGTCTCGCAAGCTTATCTCACCCCCAAATCTTGCGAAGCGAAGTGCCTCTCGCCACTGATTCCGGCCAGAGCCGTGTGTACTCAGGCGTGAAAGGTCCCCGCCCGCCTGCTCCCAAACATCCGCTTGTGTCGGTCCATTAGGGTAGAGCTCGCACACTACTTCAAGAAGAAGGATTAATAGGTCTTCTTGGCTCGGTCGCCATAACCCGTTTGAAAAGCGCGTCCAGGAATCCAGATGGTCGCTACAGACAACGAAATAGGGTTTCAAGCGCGGAACACCGAACGTGTAGCCAAACGTGCGTGACGCAGTACGCCAGTTGCGCGCAACGGCGAGCCGCCCCGCTCGCTCCAACTCTACTCCATCCGGTGTTCGCCCAGCCCCTAGGAAGGCCTTGAAGGTGTCAATAAACAATCCCATCGGCAATGCGTGGTTGCCAAGAAAGGTATCCAACGCGGCTTCAAATGTCCCTGCCTTGAGCGCCGCCAACAATTTATGACTCTGCGAATCATCTGCAATAGACTCTGCAAGCGGCATTTCCGGTGTGAAGAATGCTGGGTTTCCGACATTGGCTGGGTAGCTAGCGATCCAGCTGGCAGCGGTCTCCGACAGTGCTGATGATCTGCAGGTGGACGGCAACAGGCCCCAGACCTGTGCTCTGCATTCGAAAGCGCACCAATCTCCGAGCGGCGTCGACATGAGAATCGTCAGCAAACCTGCATTCACCCCAGCACCCGAGATGGCTTTGAACAAGCGGTCCTGTATCGAAGATATATCTGGCGCGATTTGCCACGCTAGTTGGCTCTTAAGCAAACTTCGATGCCAAAGGGTTTGAACTTGTGATTTGGAAATATCGTGGCGAAAAAGAAAACTCGGATCCTTCGCGACCACCTTAGCGCCTGCTTCAATGACCAGGTCATTGTCCAGACTCGTCGCGCTAGTGACAATAACTTCGTCTGGCAAAGCTAACAGACAATATTCGATAGCGGTGTCGCCGTACACAGAATGATCCCGGCCGCAGGCCTCCTCAAGAGCCGCAAGTATGTTCTTAGGGTGACTGAGAAGCAGAAGTTGCGCTTCGGACTTGTGGAAGCGAGCTCTGGCAAGCAAAGGAGAGAGCTGCTCAATTGCCTTGCCCGCGATTGTTGGTGGCGTTTGCGACATCGCAAGATCAAGGAGAGCCGTAGGAGCTTCGCCGAGGACCATCACTCCAATCTCAGTATTGGTGACAAGCAAAGTCCATATGTGGGGAGCTAGTTTGATCGCCATATTTTTGGTCATCGCGCCTAGCACGCCAATGCCTGCCCGCCGCCATTCCCTGGTCGCTGCTTCTGCATCAAACATCGCCACGAGAAGTTCGCATACATCATCCTGAGGGCCGATGCTCGCCATTCGATTTGCGAAGGACATTTCAAGTTCTTCGGGTTGATCCAAAGCCAGATTGAATGGCGCCCAATTCACATTCCGTATGGCCATAATGTGTTCTAGTGCAGCCGGACCTGGACGAGACAAGACGGCGTCCAAGATCTTACGCTTCACTGACGTTCCTTTGTCCGGATCAGGCTGCAACACCCCTACTACGCGCAAGGCTGCAACAGCGTCGCTGAAGGACACACTTGTCTTTTCTGCGATCTCGCATGATCGTCCAAGTAGTGCGATTTTTGACAGGCTGATCGAATGGATGTTGAGATCTTCGATATGTGCTTCGAGTTTCCCGCTAGACCCGCTTGACAGGTACCGCCCCGCCGCGGTTCGGGCCGGAGACTGATCGTATGTCGCATCGATCCGCCTCTCAAGCGGCCAGAGCATCTCAAGCGAAGCAGGAACCAAGGCGATTTGCAGGCCCTGACTTTGCGCTTCGTCCGGCCCAAAACTCAAGCCGAACCTAAGCTCACTGCGCATAGCTGGCGGAAGCTTGGCCCAGAGGCGTATGATAAGATTCTCAAACCGCGCGTCGTCGACCGTAATGGCAGGAAACTTCGAAGGCACAGTCACCATATCGGAAAAGGGGCCTGGTGGAGGTTCCTCAACCCTACCGGTCGCACTGATCATTCGACGTTCAGCGAGTAGCGGCGAGCTTCGCGCTTTCTGCAGATGGCCAAAGATCGCCCGTAAATCCGCAAATGCCTCGATGTCGTCTTTTGCGACAACAATTGCATGACTGAAAACCATGCCGTTTCTCTCGGCGCTGGGGTCAGAGCTCGTGCGCGCGACGACATAGCTATTCCCGATCAAAGCGCCTGAAACATAGCTTGTCAGCACGTAGCCTTGTGGTGGTTGGCCCGGAAGGTCAAGGTAGTGTGCGAGGCTTTGCGATTGTGCGTCAGAGACACTCGATGACAACACATTCATCCCTCGATCACGTTCTCCGACGAAAATTTCGTCAACAACCAAGGGCATCGGTTTAACCACTAACTGCGCCTAGCAGCGTTAAGTACCCATTCTACCGGTGACAGCAAATCCCCGGATTGGGCGCCGTCTTCATCAAGAACATAACCCATCTTATCGGGCCCCTTGGCGACGAAATCAGCATCTGGCTCGGAATCGCTTAGCGCTTGACCAAGTGGCGAGACGCCGAAAATTCGCAGGTCTTCTGAACTCCAATTTGTACGCAAGTAAGCGTCAAGGAGCGGCAATTTCAGGCGCGAGTACTCAGCGGGAGAGAGGTCCGTTTTCAATTCATCATAACAAGACAAGATCACACATATAGGTGGCGGGTTGGTCCATGCCTCCGAATAGGCGGCGACCTTGAAACGAAGCATCTGCAGCGTTTCGACAAGGCGCGATTGAGCGGATAGAACACTTTCAGTTTCATCATCTTCGGCAGGCAATCTGACCTGACGCGTAAGGACATCTTCTGGCAAGCGCACGCGGCTGGCTCGAACCATAAAGACCCATGCAGAGGTCGATTCAATCTTCTCGCGCCATGCAATCGGCATGCGCCGTTCCGCGACCATAGCGCTTATTTGCTCACCGCCATAATCGGGCCATTCAAGGGTGAAACGCGCGTCATCAGATTTGCGTCTTATAGTCCAGCGACTTGTCGACGACTCGCTTCTTGGAGTGTGGCGTCCCGCCAAACCCTGGCTGATCTGGTCCATGGTTTCGCGGAAAGGCTGAAGATTGTCGCTATTGATGAGTTCCATCGTTCCAAGACCGCTATTGAGACGCCTCAGAAGCTGAGCGCCGAAATGCGTCTTGCCGACATCGGACTCACCGATCAGAAGAATTGAAGCGGAACGCTCAGTCATGATGCGTCTCGATATGCCATGAAGGGATCGAATGCGGCGTGGTCAGGCCTCGTCAGAGAAATGGTACGGCTCCGGGGCTCGAAAGCCCAAGAGAAAATCACCTCCAACTCTTGCAGTGTCTTGTCAGGGTCAGGATTTTCTTGCTCTGGGACGCCAATCGCGAACACTGGCCCATCCTTGAAACAGGATCGGAATAGGTCTTCGATCGTATTTGACAATTCTGCGTCTCGCGGGAGATCATTCTTGGTCCATACCAGCGCCACACCTTCGGTGCCAGAATCGCTGGCAATTCTCCTGATTAAAAACTCCAGCTCCCGGCGAGAAACCCCACCCTTCTTTCCCATCAAGGCGTCGGTGTCTGCGGCGATAAGCAGTTTGTCAGAATGGTCCGCTGTCCAGCGAGCGCCGGCCGCTTTTTCCGATGTCGGCTTGTCAGTCCATGCAGAAAACCACTCCCCTGAAGCGTCGGCCAAAAGCACATCCATGCGGTTCCGATCATCGTCAGAAAGCCCCAAATGCAAAAGGCCAGGTACTCGCCCGTTCTGGGATGTATGCGGTGGAAATTTGATGGTTTCTCCTGCATTCAATTGCAAATGACGCGCGATGTTCTCCCAGCCCTGTAGAGTAAATGAGCCAGAAAACGTATGAGGACCGATACGGCGCCCGCGATAGATGGCCAGAAAAAGAAGACAGAGAAGCGTCGTTTTTCCAGCGTCAGCTGCACCGGCAATTCCTACAAGGTGCGGGCGACGTGTCGCCGAGACGAAGCGAAGATCGATGAGGCCAAGTGGACGTCCAGTCCATGGGAAAAGTTCATCATCCTCAGTACGAAACGCTCCCATTGCCACGATTGCATTGGGTGCCACAAAGTGCGGACATTTCGAAGGATCCATATGGCCTTTCGCGCACGACGTTTGGGGAACAAAGCAGTCGTCTTGCTTGCAAGTTTGGTTATCGGACAAACTCATTTGGCGGCGCCCGTCACTTTTCCGGCTGTTCCGGCCTCGTCAGGGGGAGACACCGGCGTGACATGTTGAATCGCTTTCAAGGCTTGGAATTCAAGGAACAAAAGCGAAGCGAAGGCTGCCGGATCTAATTTCAGGGTTCCTTGGAAGACGGTCCGCTCGGAGATGAGTTCTGGGCGAGTTGCCCCCTCCAGGACAAGAGCGCCCAATGGTCTTAAGTTGGCTGTTTGATCTGGTTGCGAACTCTTGAATGGAACTATTTCATCGGCCTCTGACATCGCGGCAAGAAAATCGCCCAGTGAAGTCGTTTCGTTCTCACCCGAAAGGGTACGAACCGATTCTCGCAAAAAGGCTACAACACTGGCAGGCGCGAGCGCCGGAAGCATGGATTGATAGTCCAGGGCCATTAAACCAGGCGCCACTTTGCGGTCGATCAATCGATATTCTTTCCGGGCACTCGGCGAAATCTTAGCCTCCTTCCACCAAAGCAGCCTAGATCGCAGTTCGACACCATGGGATGCAGCCGCGGTTTGATTTATCGCTGCACTGACATAAGCGGTAACCATTGTACTGATTGCGCCAAAGATTTCATCCGATGCCAAATTGTAGACCCGCTCGCCTGCGGCTCTCTTAACCGCTGTCGCGATTGCTTCTGTCGCCAGTGGAACAAATTCATTCGACCAAGTTGCGCCAGCGTTCGGCGCATGAGGATTGCCGCCAGTTTCCTCACCGGCCTTGTTATTCGGTCCTGCAGCCTTTTCGAGCCCCTTCAGCAAAGCGGCTTCGTCGATTTTGATGGCACCCAATTTGCCTTTTATCTCGGGTGGTTTGACTGCGACCATAGGAGCAAGCGCGATGGCGCTCGGAACTGACCAGCGCGCCTCGGCCTCAGCCTCGACGGCTGAAAGCAATTCAGAGACTGTTTTCTGCCAGACCTCGGCTTCTTCCCCAAGCGACATGTGTGGCAGAGCACTCGATAGTAGGAGTGTAACGCCGAGCCGAATTTGATCGTCTCGCTTTGCGTTCTGTATTACCGCGTCGAGGATGATCCCTCGAAACACCAAGTCAAGCGACCCCATCGTGACAGAGGAATAAGTCCGCCAAACGCTTTTCAGCGTTTCCTGCGCCATTGCACGGGAGGGGTCTCCAAGCCGTTCCCGAGGGTCGACGGCCGAATATACGAATGCCGCCAATTGTTCGGGGTGTGCGCCGATATGAACCGCCAGCTTGTCGGCCGCTGCGGATATGTGCTCAAACCAAGCGTCATTTCCGCCAAGCTCCAAGAGTCCCGCGTCCAGAAATGTTTCGAGAATTCGGTCAGCCACAAAAGCCCCCTGTGTCATGATTATTTTGCATTTTTGAATAGCACGCCGATATCTTACTCTCTCATTGTAATTTCGTTGCTTTCTCTCACGATCAATTGCCCCACGCATAAGAATCAGCAGTTTGAATCTATTGAATATTCGGTACGCGTCTAAGTCCTTCTGGCAAAGCTAAAGGTTGAATTTAGTCTGAATGATCACAATCTACCAGCGACGTAGCCGAGATAATGTGCCACGGCGCGACCCGTAGAGTTCAGCAACTCACACCTTTCTGATCGCAGTCGGTAGGCTGCTAATTCGCCCCACATTCGTTCTGTGAGTTCGCTGAACCCAAAAGATTGCCAACCAAACTTCAGTGCCAGACAACGTTCTCCGAAGCAAACGGAGCATCCACGTCGCACGATCCGTCAGAGTATTTCTAATGAGTTGCCTCAATTCGCTCCACGACTCAAAATCTTCGACGAGCAGAAAAAATCCCGCAAATTCTTCCCGCAACTTCACGTCTGTCACCCTGCCGTTCCCAAAACTTCAGAATACCCCCCTGATTTCCCCCAATTCCCTCTCTGGAGCGTGAGGCGATGATTGGTCAGGTTCTGCGTCATGAAACATGGCACGAACCTCTTCTGGCAGATCATCCTGGTATCGCTCGTCGTCCTGGTGGCGCTCTGGTGCGCAACCCAGTGGACAGCCTTGTCGCTGGGCTGGTCGCCCCGTTTGGGCGAGCCACTCTTCGTCATCCTCGACATGCCGGTCTATGTGCCTTGGGCATTCTTCGGGTGGTGGTACTCATTCGATGCCTATGCGCCGGATGTGTTCGACCGGGGCGGACTGATCGCCGGTTCGGGCGGTGTCGCGGCCATCGTGATTGCGGTGACGGGATCGATCCTCCGCGCACGCTGGGACAAGCGGGTCTCGACTTTCGGCTCAGCGCGCTGGGCGGAAAGCAAGGATTTGCGCAAGCCCGGCTTGCTCAAACCTTCCGGTGTGTTCCTAGGTCAGGCAACGGGTTCTTACCTCCGCCATGACGGACCGGACCATGTCATGGCGTTTGCCCCGACACGGTCCGGCAAAGGTGTAGGGCTTGTCGTGCCAACACTCCTCTCCTGGCCGCATTCGGTGCTGGTGCATGACATCAAGGGCGAGAATTGGCAGCTGACCTCCGGCTGGCGCTCAGAGTTTTCCCATTGTGTGCGGTTCGATCCGACCGATGTCGCCTCGGCCCACTTCAATCCCCTCATGGAAGTCCGGCGCGGGCATTGCGAAGTGCGCGATGTCCAGAACATTGCCGACATTCTCGTCGACCCGCAGGGCAAGCTTGGCGATCTCGGGCACTGGGTCGACAAGGCGAACTCGCTGCTCGTCGGGGTTATCCTGCATGTCCTCTATGCCGAGCGTGAGAAGACGCTGGCGCGTGTGGCGAGCTTCCTTGCAGATCCCGACCGGACATTCCGCACGACGCTGTCGATCATGCTCCGGACAAACCACCTCGGCACGAGCGAAGCGCCCAAGGTTCATCCCGTCGTCGCCGAGACGGCCCGTGAACTGATGAACCAGTCGGAGAACGAGCTTTCGGGTGTACTCTCGACGGCTTTGAGGTTCCTTTCACTTTATCGCGATCCCGTTGTCGCAGAAGTAACCTCACGCAGCGATTTCCGGATCGACGATCTTGTGTCCGGGGATCGCCCCCTGTCGCTTTACCTTGTCGTGCCGCCCTCGGACCTGTCGCGCACAAAACCCTTGATGCGCCTCATCCTGAACCAGGTCGGTCGGCGCCTGACCGAACACCTTGAGGTTCGTCCGTCCACCTTCTTGCGGGGCAAATCGCTTGCGGCAAATGTACTCCGGATCTGCGGGCTCGTGTCGCCTGTGATTACGCTGGCTGAACCCAAATCCCGCCGGCGTGTCCTGTTCATGCTGGACGAGTTCCCTGCCCTTGGCCGGCTCGACTTCTTCGAAAGCGCACTTGCCTACATGGCCGGCTATGGCCTCAAGGCCTTCCTGATCGCGCAATCACTCAACCAGATTGAAAAGGCCTATGGCCCTTCGAATGCGATCCTCGACAATTGCCATGTGCGGGTCGCGTTCGCGACCAATGACGAACGCACCGCCAAGCGTATCTCCGATGCACTCGGCACCAAGACTGAACAACGGGCGATGAAGAACTATGCCGGCCACCGGCTCGCGCCCTGGCTGTCGCACAAGATGGTTTCGCGTCAGGAAACCGCCCGCCAGCTGCTCACCCCCGGTGAAGTGATGCAGCTGCCGGCAGACCAGGAACTTGTCCTTGTTGCAGGCTCCCCGCCCGTGCGGGCGCTGAAGCTCCGCTACTATGAGGATCAGAACTTCACCGAGCGGCTGAAGGCGGCTCCGGATTTCGCAACCTGCATTCCGGACGAGCGGGGCAATGACTGGGGCAGCGAAGTCCGGTCGATCCATGAAGGCCTGATGCAGGCCGCCGAGCTCGAGCCTGAAGTCGAGGGCCTTGGGCCTCAGAAGGCGCGGGATGCGGCCGAGGATCGTGCGCGGATTGCCTCGCCTGCAAAGTCGGGCAGGTCCCGGGCACGGTCTCGCGGCGCCCCTCAGCCCAGTCTCTTCGATGCGCTTGTGCAGGCCGACAGTCTCGAACAGGCGACCGGCATTGATCTCACGGGGAATGGCGAATGAAACCCCGCATCCAGCCCTATATCTCGCCCGAGAATTTTCACTGGCTGAAGGCCATGGCGAAACGCCCGGGCCTGTCAGAAAGCACAATCATCGACGGGGCTGTTACGGCCTACCGGGCAGGCGAGTCCGACAATAAGCGCGAAGCCGCGATCAATCGCCGGCTCGACCGGCTGACGCGCCAGTTCGGGCGGATCGAGCGGGACAATCTCGTCCTTGCCGAAACGCTCGCGACCTTCGTGCACTATTTCCTGACGGTGACACCGCCGGTGCCTGCCAACCAGGTTGAGGCAGCCCGCGCCAAGGGCGACATGCGGTTTGACCTCTTCGTCCGGCAGGTCGCCGAGGCCCTCCGCTCCGGGCAGCGCATTCTCCAGAACGCCGTCGAGGACGTGACGGCAGAAGCAGCTCCCCTTGAAACCCACCCTGAGCATTTGAATGGGGAGCGGGCCGATGCGTGAGGTTGAGAGTCTGACACGCACCCGCGCCATGCTGGTGACAGCGCTGGGAACCGAGATCGTGGCGGCGCTGGAGGATCCGTCCGTCGTCGAGATCATGATCAATCCCGATGGCAGGCTCTGGGTCGAACGGCATGGGTCTGGCCGGACCGAGTCCGGATCCGTTGTTTTACCTGCCGATACTGAACGCGTGATCCGGCTGGTTGCCAGCCATATGGGCCGCCGGGTCGATGCGGCCTCGCCCATCGTGTCGGCTGAGCTGCCTTTGGGCGGGGAACGGTTCGAAGGCGTTCTGCCGCCCGTATCGCCCGGGCCCTGTTTCTCGATCCGCAAGCCTGCCGGGCGGGTGATTGCTTTGGGTGAGTATGTCGCCTCGGGCGTCATGGCACCTCATCACGCCGAAGCCTTGCAGCAGGCCGTGCGGGACCGCGAGAACATTCTCGTGATCGGCGGCACAGGCTCCGGCAAGACAACACTCGCCAATGCCCTCCTTGCCGAAATCGCCCTGACCGGCGACCGGCTGGTCATCCTCGAAGACACGCGCGAACTTGTTTCGACGGCGCGCGATACGGTGCAACTGCGGACCCAGCCGGGATCGGTGACGCTCGCAGACCTTGTCCGCTCGACCCTGCGGCTTCGTCCCGACCGGATCATCATTGGCGAGGTGCGCGGCGCCGAAGCGCTCGACATGCTGAAGGCCTGGAATACCGGCCATCCGGGTGGCATCGCCACCCTGCATGCCAACTCGGCCCTTGGCGGCCTTTCCCGGCTAGAACAGCTGATCGGTGAGACCTCCGCCCAGGTGCCGCACGATCTCATCGCCGAGACGATTGACTGCGTCGTCTACATTTCCCGGCGCGCCGGGATCCACCGCGTCGAGACAGTCGCGCGCATGAACGGGCTCGGACGCGGCGGCTATGACCTCATGCCCGTCCAGCCCGACCTGCAGCTCGTCCTGCCGAGCCTGCCCTTTTCCGAACCGCTTCTCTCCACCGCTCCAGAAAGGACGTAATTCCAATGAACGACAGACTAATCAAAGCCCTGAGCCTGACGGCTTTTGCCGTTGCGCTCACCTTCCCGGCCCATGCGGCAGGCTCCGGCATGCCCTGGGAAGCGCCGCTGCAATCGATCCTCGACTCCATCGAGGGCCCGGTCGCGAAGATCCTTGCGACGATCGTCATCATCCTGACCGGCCTTGGTCTTGCTTTCGGCGAAAGTGGCGGCGGCATGCGCAAGCTCTTGCAGATCGTGTTCGGTCTCTCGATCGCCTTTGCCGCCACCTCGTTCTTCCTGTCCTTCTTCTCCTTCGGCGGCGGGGCAACGCTCTGATGGCTGACACCCGCCCCCTGCCCCCTGGCTATAGCGTGCCGGTCCATCGCTCGCTGACGGCGCCGATCCTGCTCGCGGGCGCGCCAAGGCTTGCGACCATCGTCAACGGCACGCTGGCGACCGCGCTCGGTATCGGCCTGCAGCTCTGGGGCGTGGGTCTCGTCTTCTGGATCGTGGCGCAGGGCATCTGCGTGTTCGCCGCCCGGCGCGATCCGCAATTTGCCGACGTGCTGATCCGGCACATAAGGACAAGGGGCTATTACGCATGCTGAACCTTCGTGAATATCGCCAACGTCCAGATTGCCTTGCAGATCATCTTAAATGGGCCTGCCTGATCGCGCCCGGCATCATCCTCAACAAGGATGGCAGCCTGCAGCGGAGCTGTTTCTATCGCGGACCCGATCTTGAAAGCTCGACGCCGGAAGAACTGGTCGCTGTCACCGCCCGCATGAACAATCTCCTCAGCCGGTTCGGGTCAGGTTGGGCGCTGCATATAGAAGCGGACCGGCGACCATCCGTCACCTATCCCGAAAGCACCTGGCGCGACCCGGCCGCCTGGCTGGTGGACCAGGAACGCCGCGCAGCGTTCGAGGAAGCAGACCGTCATTTCGAGACAGATTGCTACCTGACCCTCACCTGGATGCCGCCGGCCGACCGGACGGCCCGGATCGAACAGCTCTTCATCGAGGATCCAGCAGACGCCCCGGCGGCATTCTGGTCCGAACATATAGCGCATTTCGAAACCGAAACCTCCCGGGCACGGGACATGATGGCGGATTTGATGCCGGAAGCGCGGTTCCTGGATGATGACGAGACGCTGACTTACCTTCACGCCTGCATTTCAGTCACGCGGCAGATGGTACGGGCACCTGCGCTACCGATGTGCCTCGACGCCCTCCTGGTCGACACCCCGCTGACGGGTGGCCTCTCGCCCCGTCTTGGCGAGGAGACGCTGAAAGTTCTCACCGTGAACGGGTTCCCGGCGTCCGGCGAACCGGGACTGCTCTCAGACCTCGACCAGCTCGGCTTTGCCTATCGCTGGGTGACGCGGTTCCTGCCGCTGGACAAGCCGGATGCCGAGAAGACGCTCAATGCCTATGTTCGCAACTGGTTTGCCAAGCGCCGGTCGCTGACTTCCTACCTCCGCGAAATCCTCACCAACGAACCCGCCACGCTCTTCAACTCAGACGCCGACAACCAGGCCGCCGATGCAGATGAAGCTTTGCAGGCGCTAGGGGCTGGCCATGTCGCGTTCGGATACTCCACGACCTCCATTGCTGTCCGGCATGCGGATGCCGCGATCGCGGAAGACCAGATCCGCGCCGTCGAGCGCGTGATCCGGGGGCGCGGGTTCACATGTGTCTCCGAAAGCGTCAATGCCGTCGAAGCCTGGCTCGGCACGCTTCCGGGTGAAGCCTATGCCAATGTCCGCCAGCCGCTACTGAACACGATCAACCTTGCGCATATGGCCCCCTTGTCGGCACTCTGGGCAGGGCCGGAGCGTAACACACATTTGGACGGCCCGCCGCTCCTGATGGCTCGCTCGGCAAGTTCGACCCCGTTCCGGCTGGTGACCCATCAGGGCGATGTCGGGCACATGATGGTGGTCGGACCGACTGGGGCCGGCAAGTCGGTGTTGCTATCGCTCCTCGCCTTGCAGTTCCGCCGCTACGAGCGGGCGCAGGTCTTCATCTTCGACAAGGGTGGCTCGGCGCGCTGCGCGACGCTTGCCCTTGGCGGTACCTGGTACGACCTCGGCCTCGACGGCGACCTTGCGTTCCAGCCCTTGCGGGACATTGATAGCGAAGCCGGGATCGCCGAAGCGCAGGCTTGGGTGCTGGGGCTGATCGCTCAGGAGAATGTTGCCGTCACGCCTGAGGTGAAACAGGCCGTCTGGACGGCGCTGCAGAGCCTCGGCGCGGCACCTGTTGTCCAGCGTACACTGACGGGTCTTGCGGCGCTGGTACAATCTCCGGAACTCCGGCAGGCGTTGGAACCCTATACGCTGACCGGCCCGTATGGCGCTCTGCTCGACGCCGAAGAAGACAGTCTGGATTGTCGAGACATCCTCTGTTTCGAAATGGACGCATTGATGCAGAACAAGCGGCTCGCCGCGCCGGTGCTCGCGCACCTGTTTGCGAAACTGGAAGCCCGGTTCGACGGGAAGCCAACCCTGCTCATTCTCGATGAGGCCTGGCTGTTCCTTGATCATCCGATGTTTGCGGGGCGCTTGCGCGACTGGCTGAAGACGCTGCGCAAGAAGAATGTCTCGGTCGTGTTCGCGACGCAGAGCCTGTCGGACATTGCGGCAAGCGCGATTGCGCCAAGCCTGATCGAAAGCGCGCCGACCCGCATCTTCCTTGCCAATGCGCGTGCCGAGGAGCCGTCGCAACAGGCGACGTATGAAGGGTTCGGGCTGAACGCCCGTCAGGTCGAACTCATCGCACGAGCCACGCCGAAGCGGGATTATTACGTCCAGTGTCCGGATGGTAACCGCCTGTTCGATCTCGATCTCGGGCCGGTGGCGCTCGCCTTCTGCGCCGCCGGTTCCAAAGCCGACCAGAAGCGGATCTCCGAGATTGTTGCCGCAGTCGGTCCGGACGGTTTCGCGCCAGCCTGGCTGGAAGCGCGCGGACTTCACTGGGCCGCGGACCTGATCGGAACAGAAGGAGATGTGCCATGCGCCGCCGAATGATCGCCCTTCTGCTCGGATCGGTCTCTACGTTTGTGATGGCCGTGCCACCTGCAAACGCCTTACTCGGGGTTGGCGATGTCGTGATCGATCCGACGAACCTCGTTCAGAACATCCTAACTGCCACCAATACGCTCGATCAGATCAATAACCAGATCGAGCAACTCCAGCACGAAGCGCAGATGCTGGTGAACCAGGCCGAGAATTTGAAACGCCTCGACTATGCCTCGATCGAGCATCTGAAACGCCTGCTTGAGCGCATCGACACGCTGATGCGTGAAGCTGGCGAAGTGACCTACGAAGTCGAAAAATCCGAGCGCCAGTATGAGGAGGCGTTCCCGGACTCCTATGAGAACCTCTCCAATGAGGAGATCGTGGTCGAAGCCGCCGACCAGTGGCGGATCAGCCGGGAGGCGTTCCGGGCCTCGATCCAGGTCCAGTCGGGGATCGTGACCTCGATTGCGGAGTCGCGCGAGACGCTGAGCGACCTAGCCCGCGAGAGCCAGACGGCCACAGGCAACCTGTCGGTCCTCCAGGCCGGCAACCAGCTTGTCGCGCTTTCCGTCGAGCAACAGATGCAGATGCAGCAATTGATGGCGGCGCAGTACCGGATGGTCGCGCTCGAAGAATCCCGCCGGGCTGCCATCGAGGAACAGGCCCGTATCCGTCACAAACGCTTCCGCGGCGACGGCGTCGCCTATTCGAGGGATTAGGCCGATGGAAGACCTTGGCGTCATCGACCAGTTCGTTGCGACCTTCTCGGCCTATATCGATAGCGGGTTCGGGCTGTTGCAGCCGGATGTCGCGTTCCTGACCTCCGCGCTCATCGCGATCGATATCACGCTGGCAGGCCTCTTCTGGGCGATGGGGCCGGATACCGACATTGTCGGGCGCTTCCTGAAGAAGGTCCTCTATGTCGGGGCCTTCGCGCTCATCCTCGGTAATTTTGCCCTTCTCTCGGATGTGGTGTTCACGAGCTTTGCGCAACTGGGCCTGAACGCCACCGGCGGTACGATCACGGCCGATGACATCATGAAACCCGGCTTCGTCGCGGCGACGGGGTTCGATGCGGCGCTGCCCTTGCTCGACGAGATCGAGAAGCTCACCGGCCCGATCGCCTTCTTCCAGAACATTGTCATCATCGCTGTCCTGTTCCTTGCCTGGATCATTACCCTGCTCGCCTTCTTCTTCCTTGCGATCCAGCTCTTCGTCACGATCATCGAGTTCAAGCTGACGACCCTGGCCGGGTTCGTGCTGATCCCGTTCGCCCTCTGGAACAAGACGTCATTCCTTGCCGAAAAAGTGCTCGGCAATGTCATCGCTTCCGGCATCAAGCTCATGGTGCTCGCCATCATCGTCGGCATCGGCTCAACCATCTTCTCCTCCATCACATCGACCTTCCAGCCAGACGAGGTGACCCTTGAACAGGCTGCCTCCGTCATCCTCGGATCCCTCTCGCTTCTCGCCCTCGGCCTGTTCGGACCCGGCATCGCAACAGGCCTTGTCTCCGGCGCGCCGCAGCTTGGTGCCGGCGCGGCCATCGGTACGGCAGCTGGCGTCGCGGCCGGGACCGTCGCAGGCGGCAGCCTTGCCAAGGCGAGCATTGGAGCGGCCGCAGGTGGCGCGCGTAGCGCGGTCGGCGCAGCGGCGTCCATGGCAGGCGGCGCTCGCACGGCCTACCAGATGAATGCCGCCGCTTCCGGCAAGACCGGTGCAGGGGCCACGATCGCGGGCATGAGCGGTGTCGCAGGCGCAGGTATTCGCGCGGCAGCGTCTGGCGCGAAAGGTTTTGCCCGGCGCGCCTTTGGAACCCCTAGTGAGCGTCATCAAGCGGGTGCCCGCGCCGCCTTTGCGGCAACGGGCGGAACGGGTGCGCCCAATGCCAGTCCAGCCAATGGGAACAATTCTTCCCCGGACTGGGCCAGGCGCATAAGGCGCGACCAGTCGACCCGGGACGCCGGCATGATGGCAGCTTCCGCCGTGCGCGACGGCGACCGTCCCGGCGGCGGGACATCGATACAACTCAGACATGACGAGGACTGACATGAAGCTCTGGAAGCGAAATTCCACCCGCTATGGCGAGACACCGGAACCGGTCACGCCCTACCAGCGCGCGGCGCAGGCCTGGGACGACCGGATCGGTTCAGCCCGGATCCAGGCGGCGAACTGGCGGCTGGCCGCACTCGGCAGCCTTGGCCTCTCGTTCGTGCTGGCGGGCGGCCTTGTCTGGCGCTCAACCCAGTCCTTCGTCACGCCTTACGTGGTCGAGCTGACCGGCGAAGGCGCCGTGCGCGCCGTCGGCCCGGCTGACGGGCGCTATGAGCCGACCGATGCGCAGATCGCGTTCCACCTTGCAGAATTTGTGAAGAACACGCGGTCCATCTCCATCGATCCGGTCGTGGTCCGGCAGAACTGGCTGAAAGCCTATGCCTACGCGACCGACAGGGCGGCAGCCACGCTCAACGACTATGCCCGCGACAATGATCCGTTTGCCGATCTCGGGCGGCGCTCTGTGTCTGTCGACGTGACGAGCGTGGTGCGCGCCTCCGATGACAGTTTCACAGTCCGCTGGCGCGAAACCGCCTACCGGAACGGCACCGAGACCGGCCAGTCGAACCATACCGGCGTGCTCTCGATCGTCATCGATCCGCCCCGCACCGAAGAGGCCCTCCGGGCCAATCCCCTCGGCCTCTACGTTCACGGCCTCAACTGGTCGAAAGACCATCAATAGGAGCATATCCAATGAAACGCCTTGCCCTGATCCTCCTTGCCTCGACCGCCCTTGCGGCCTGCGAGAGCTTTCCGGCTGCTGTCGGCCCCGACATCACGCTCGATGAACCGGACTATGTCGAAGACCTCTATCTCGCCCCCGACGTGGAAGAGGCCGATATCGCAGACGTGGGCCTTTCTTCGACGCCGGTCGTTTACCGCACCTATACGCCGACAAGCGTCACAGGCGCGATGCCCGGCCAGTTGAAACCCATGCCGACGGAGACAGATGCGCCATCCCTGAAACCCTACCAGGCCATAGAAACAGCAAACGGCAAGGCGGCGGTCGAACCCTCGCTCGACAATTACATGAACGCGATCCAAGTCTATCCTTATACTGTGGGCGCGCTCTACCAGGTCTATTGCGCGCCGGAGCAGGTCACCGACATCGTCCTCCAGCCCGGCGAAGAACTTGTTTCTGTCTCTGCCGGCGATACGGTCCGCTGGGTGCTCGGGGACACAGTTTCGGGCACAGGCACAGAGTCGCAGGCCCATATCCTGATCAAGCCGACCCAGGCTGGCCTCAAGACAAACCTCATCATCACGACGAGTTTGAGAGCCTACCATTTGGAGCTCCGCGCGTTCGAAGAGACCTATATGGCAGCCGTGTCCTGGCGCTATGCCGACCAGGAATTGGTGACGCGGGTGGCGAGGTCCGGCGCGGCGCGTGGCACAACATCGTCTTCGCCCGCGGGGCTGCAGCTCGACCGGCTCAAGTTCCGCTACGATATCGACGGAGATGCGCCGCACTGGCGTCCGGATCGCGTCTTCGATGACGGACGCAAGGTCTATATCCAGTTCCCGGCCAGGCTCGACCAGGGCGAGGCGCCAGCGCTCTTCGTGATTGGGAGGGACGGTAAGTCCCAGCTCGTCAACTACCGCATGTCCGGCAACTATTATGTCGTCGACCGCCTGTTCGCCCGCGCCGAGCTGCGTCTTGGGGAAAAGCGCCAGGATGTCGTGAAGATCGCCCGCAATGATCTTGGCAGCGCGAAGCCATGACAGAGACTGCGTCCCCTTCAACCCCGCCACTCGAAATCCGCGGCGCACCTAGGCCTGTCAAACGGTTTTCCAAACGCGCGCTCATGGTCCTGCTTGGAACAGGTAGTGCGATTGTTCTCGGTTCGCTCGCCTTTGCGCTGCAAAGCCCGAAGGACGGCGCTAACGGTCCGGCCCGGGAGCTTTACAATACCGAGCATAATCCGACAGCGGATGGGCTCGCTGCGCTTCCGAAATCTTATGGCGAGATTGCGCCGGAAGACGACATCCTCGGGCCACCACTTCCAGGCGACCTCGGAACGCCGATCCTGAAGGCGCAGCGTGAAGGACGGATGGGACTGCCGACGGAAGATGCGCCCGAGGTGGATCCAATGCGTGAGCATCTGGCGGCGGTCGAGGCAGAGCTGCGAGCACGTGAAGTAGCTCTCTCTGATGCGGCACGTGGGAGCGGTGTGTTTTTCCAGGTTGGATCGAGTTCCGGGTCGCAAAGCGTGGGAGGAAGCGTTGCGAGTCCATCAGCGGCTTCGATCAGTTTTCCGGACCTATCGGCATTTGCGCCTTCTAATGGTAGCGCGTTTGGGTCATCCTTAAGTGAAGACCCAAACCGACAAGTTCGCAAGCTCGACTTTCTCGGTGCCGATCCTGATCCCTCGATCTACAATCCTCACCGATTGGAGACGCCGGTCTCTCCGTACCAGCTGATGGCGGGGACGATCATCCCGGCAACGCTGCTGACGGGGGTAAACTCGGATCTCCCGGGGCAAGTCATCGCGCAGGTGACAAGCCCGGTTTATGACACCGTCACGGGAGAGATCGTGCTCGTGCCGCAAGGGGCGCGGCTAATCGGTCGCTATGACAGTGTCATCGCGTTCGGTCAGTCACGGGCGCTCCTTGTCTGGAGCCGGATCGTCATGCCGGACGGCACTTCGATCCGGATCGATAACCTCGCCGGCGTCGATGCCCGCGGATATGCCGGTCTTGAAGACAAGGTCGACTATCATTCCTGGAAACTGCTGCAGGGCGTTGCGCTGTCGACACTGCTCGGTGTCGGGTCTGAACTTGCCAGCGATGATGAGGGCGATATTGCGCGCGCTCTCCGTCGCTCGGCGCAGATTGGCGCCAACGAGGCCGGCCAGGAAATCGTGCGACGTAACCTCGACGTCCAGCCCTCGATCACGATCCGGCCGGGCTGGAGCCTTGGCGTACTCGTCAACAAGGACATCGTTCTGAAGCCCTATGAAGGAGAAGACTGACCATGAGTGACATCAGTTTGAAGATCGGGGCGTTGCCCGACCGGACACCGCAGAAACTGACCGCGCTCATCGATCCGCCGCTGGCGGCGGATCTTGAGGATTATGCGCGGATCCATGCTGCAACCTACGGGGCAGAGGCATCGGTCGCCGTGCTGGTTCCTCTGATGCTTGAAGCTTTCCTTTTGAGCGATCCGGGCTTTCGTAAGGCCGTGAAAACTCAAGTCCGCCGGTGATGTCGAGCAATGGCCCGAACGCAAATACCTCCGCATCTAAAAACCTGTGAAATCAAGCGCCGCCTCAAAACGCTGATCGCTGCAGCGAAAGATACAGGATTTGACGTATGCGGCGTCCGGCTCATGCCTGACGGCGAAATTACACTTCTGGACAAGGCCTCTCTCAGGCTCGAAACTGATTCGGAGGCGAAATGGCTAGGGAGCTGACCATGTCCATCAAGGGACTGCATGTAATTGCGAAGAAGCTCGCGACGGGTCAGATCCGCTACTATTATTACGCGTTTCGCGGTGGCCCAAAGTTCTGGACGAGTGAAGGAGCGAGGCTGGACGGCCGTGGCAAGCGACTACCTCCGGAATTCATTCAAGCCTATTCAGAGGTAATGGAAGATGAGAGAGCGCCCGTCGCAGATTCTGTCGCCATGGGAGTCATGCTCTATCGGAAGAAATCTCCCGCATTCAGAAAGATGAAGCCGAAGGGGCAAACGGCAAGGATCAAATATCTCGACAAGTGGCTGGAAATGCCCCTGAAGGCGGGCCAGCCAGCTGCGAACGCACCGCTTTCGGTTTTCGATAGCAGACGCATTATCAAGTTTATCACGTCCCACCGCGATCGTGTTTGGGGTCACTCTCCGAGCGCTGCTGATGAGGCTGTCCTTGCTCTGTCGGCCTTCCTGACCTGGTGCAAAAAGGATGGGCGGCTCGATTGGAACCGAGCGCATGGAATCGAGCCGCTTTATGAACGGCCAACAGAAGCCCGTATTTGGTCTCCAGAGGAGCAAGCCAAATTTCTCAAAACCGCGTCGGTGCATTTGGCATGGGCCTTCAAACTGGCCCTTCACACTGGACTTCGCCGTGAAGACCTTACCCGCTTGCCCCTTTCGGCGATCACGAAACAGCATCTGATCATTCCCACGGGCAAGAGCCGTGGCCGCAACACTGCACTTATCCCCATCACGCCTCCGCTCCGGTCGCTGCTTGATGAAATCGATGCGGCGCGCGCCAAACTCGCGACGGCACCCCTCACGATTCTTTTCTCCAGTAAGGGCAAGCCTTGGACGGCAGAAGGGTTCGGCACGAGCTTTGATCGCCATCGCAGCCGTATGGGACTTGGCCCTGAAAACCACGGTCCAACCATCCACGACATGCGCAAGACATGCGCGACGAATATGATTATCCTTCAGCACCTTTACCCGACTCTGATATCAGATCAGGTTCTGACCGATTTGTTCGGCTGGACGCCCGGCACACTTGCGAAAATGAAGCGGATTTACGTGTCAGATGCAGCTGTCATTGAAGCGATGACGACTTCGATCTAGTAGCCAAGTCTCGTAGAGAATTCCGCCTGCATAGGTAAGAGATCGCTTGGTGTTGATTTGCACCAATTTGGTGATTTTCTTTACACGTTAGCTGGACATGTAAAGAAAATTGCGTTTCTTTGACACATCATGTCGAAGTTACCAGATTCCTCGTACAAATTGCCAGACCTTCCGCCACCGGTCGAGATAGAGACGGTACCGGTGCTGAAGGCACTTGCACGCGCCAACAGGGCACTGGCGGAATTGAAGGGCGCAGCCAAAGCCATCCCCAACCAGGGTATCTTGATCGACACGCTGGCCTTGCAGGAGGCCAAGGCAAGTTCTGAAATTGAAAACATCGTCACCACTCAAGACGAACTGTTCCAGGCAGACTTGTTTCCGGAAGGACCTGGCTCAGCAGCAGCAAAAGAGGTCGCGCTCTATCGTGATGCCCTGAGACTTGGATTTGACCAGCTACGCAAGACACAGGGATTGATCACCAACCGCATCATCATCGACATGTTTCGTTTGTTGAAGGGGCGAGACGATGGCTTCAGAACGCAGGCCGGAACAGAGCTGAAGAACGATCGCACGGGCGAAACCGTCTATGTGCCGCCTCAGGGCCCGCGTGAGATTGAAGCCCTTATGGCTGGGCTCGAAGTCTTCATCAATGATGATGACGCCTGCGATCTGGACCCGCTCATCAAAATGGCGATCATTCACCATCAATTTGAGAGCATCCACCCGTTTCCGGATGGCAATGGCCGCATTGGGCGTATCCTCAATGTACTTTATCTGACGCGCACGGACCTGCTCGACATTCCCATTCTCTATCTCAGCCGTCACATCACAGGTACGAAAAACGACTATTATCGATTGCTGCAGGCCGTGCGAGATGACGGCGCCTGGGAAGACTGGGTACTCTACATTCTGGAAGCGGTGGCAGAGACATCCCAGACGACCCTACAGCTGATCGAAGGTCTGCACGCCCAGATGGCGGACTACAAGAAGCGGATGCGAGCGGAGCTCGGCAAGATCTACAGTCAGGACCTGTTGAACAACCTCTTCCGCCACCCTTACACGCGCATCGATTATGTGATGCACGATCTGCATGTCAGCCGACCGACCGCCACCAAGTATCTCGACCAGCTTGCCGAAGCGGGTTTCGTGACCAAGCATCAGGCCGGCCGGAACAATTACTATATCAACGAACCGCTTCTCGCACTGTTCATGCGTGTGTCCGACGGTGGTGGACGGCAAGAAGCGAAGCAATCCAGCAACTGATAAGCCGGGAACGCCTCACCGAAAAAGTCTTCACCGATCTGTTCGGCTGGACACCCAAGACATGCACAAAAAATCTAGCGCGCACACACGTTTGACGCGACCGTTCTGGGCGGATGAGCGCCGCATTTTTAGGACGGAACAAGAACAGAACCTGTAAACTGCACTGTAAACTGTTCTCGGATGTTCTTTTTTCCACAGGCTAGTGCCTTGTTTTTATGGTGGGCGGTAACGGGCTCGAACCGCTGACCCTCTCGGTGTAAACGAGATGCTCTACCAACTGAGCTAACCGCCCTATTCCATCGCGGGCTTTTGCGGATTTCTGAGAGAAAAAGCAAGAGAGCGCGTGTGAAAAACACGCGCTCTCTTCATTTGGGAGACTAGGCGGCCAGCTCGGCAATGGCCTCGACAACGGACGTGTCGCCTTCCTTCATCTCGAATACTTTGCCTTCAATGCCGGCCTGCCAGACTGAGGCTGACAGCACGGCGGCTACATCATCGCGCGTTACCTGACCATCGCGGTCGACGTGGTCGGCGAGCGTGACAAAGCCTTTGCCGTCCTCATTGCTGAGGCTGATCGGGCGGACGATGACATAGGGCAGATCGGATTTTTGCAAATGCGCGTCTGCCGCGTGCTTGGCCTCCAGATAATGACGAATGCCGTCCGAGCCTTGCGAGGGGTCGTCTGCGCCGACCGAGCTGAGCATGACGAAGCGGCCAATTTTGGCCTTGGCTGCCGCGTCGATCAGCGCAATCGCCCCATCGCGGTCCACCTTGTCTGTCATGTCCTTGCCGGTATCGCCGCCCGAGCCGGCCGCGAAGACCACCGCATCCACATCGCGCACGACGTCCTCCTTCAGGTCGGTCAGGTCGGCCATGCGAAGTTCACAGCCCGCTGGCAGTACGCTCGTATCGGAACTCTCCCGCGCCATGGCGACGGGCACGTGGCCTGCGTCGGTCAGTTTTTGCACAAGGCGTGCGCCTGTATTGCCTGTCGCGCCAGCTACAAGAATTCTCATATCCATATCTCCTGTCAGTTTCATGTTCTGACAGACCAATGGGTGCAGGCAGCCAACGTTCCGCTTCGCACGCAGGCACAAAAAAAGCGGCCGCATCAGAAACGCGGCCGCTTTATCTTTATGTGTCAGTCCTTAGTGGGGACGAACCGTATCCGAACTCGAGGCCGGTTGGCCGGAGAGGCTTGCCTGCAAGGCAGCCTCGTCCGCTTCCGACCAGACAATCGGGCTCAGGGGCTCGCTCAGCGCGAGTTCCAGAACTTCGTTGATGTCCGACACCGGAATGATCCGAAGGCCGGTCTTCACATTGTCCGGGATCTCCTCGAGATCCTTCTCGTTCTCTTCCGGGATCAGCACCGTCTTGATGCCGCCGCGCAGCGCCGCCAGGAGTTTCTCCTTCAGGCCGCCAATCGGCAACACGCGGCCACGCAGCGAAATCTCGCCCGTCATCGCGACCTCACGGTTCACCGGAATGCCGGTGAGCAGCGAGACGATGGCCGTTGTCATGGCCGCGCCGGCACTTGGACCATCCTTCGGTGTCGCGCCATCGGGCACGTGCACGTGGATGTCGTTCGTGCTGAACACGGTCGGCTTGATACCAAGGACAACCGAGCGGGACCGGACCAGCGAGCTGGCCGCCTGGATCGATTCCTTCATGACGTCGCGCAGGTTACCCGTGACCTTCATGTTGCCACGACCCGGCATCTTGACCGCCTCGATGGTGAGAAGGTCACCGCCGGATTCCGTCCAGGCAAGGCCGGTAACGGCACCGATCTGATCGGTCTCATCGGCAAGGCCATAACGGAATTTCTTCACGCCGGCATATTCGGCCAGGTTCTGGGCATTGATCGTCAACGAAGTGAGCGACTCATCCGTTGCCAGCTTGCGCACGACCTTGCGGGCAAGCCGCGCGATCTCACGCTTGAGCGACCGCACACCGGCCTCACGGGTATAGTACCGCGCAAGGTCGCGAACGGCTTCGTCCGTGACAATCCATTCGTCGGCTTTCAGGCCATGGTCTTCACGCACCTGAGGGATCAGGTGGCGCTTGGTGATCTCGACCTTTTCGTCCTCGGTATAACCGGCGATCCGGATGATCTCCATGCGGTCCAGCAGGGGCTGGGGCATGTTGAGCGAGTTCGCCGTGGTGACGAACATCACGTCCGACAGGTCATAGTCGACTTCAAGATAGTGGTCGTTGAACGTGGCGTTCTGTTCCGGATCGAGCACTTCGAGCAGGGCCGAGGCAGGATCGCCGCGATGGTCCATGCCCATCTTGTCGATCTCATCCAGCAGGAAGAGCGGGTTGCCCGTCTTCGCCTTTTTCAGCGACTGCACGATCCGGCCCGGCATGGAGCCGATATACGTGCGGCGGTGACCGCGGATCTCGGACTCGTCACGTACGCCGCCCAGCGACACGCGTACAAAGTCGCGGCCCGTGGCTTCGGCGATGGACTTGCCAAGCGAGGTCTTGCCGACGCCGGGAGGGCCGACGAGGCAGAGGATCGGGCCTTTCAGCTTGCCGGTGCGCTTCTGCACGGCAAGGTATTCGAGGATCCGCTCCTTGACCTTCTCGAGACCGTAATGGTCGTCATCGAGCTGCTTCTCGGCCTTCGCAAGGTCCGTCTGGATATCCTTGCGCTTGCCCCATGGCAGCGACAGCAGCCAGTCGAGATAATTGCGCACGACGGTGGATTCCGCAGACATCGGAGACATCTGGCGCAGTTTCTTGACTTCGGCTTCGGCCTTGGCGCGGGCCTCCTCGGTGAACGGCGTGTCGGCGATTTTCTGCTCGAGTTCGGCCACTTCGTCGCGTTCGCCGCCGTCGCCGCCCTGTTCGCCCAGCTCGCGCTGGATCGCCTTCATCTGTTCATTGAGATAATACTCGCGCTGGGTCTTCTCCATCTGCCGCTTGACGCGGTTTTTGATCTTCCGCTCCATTTGCAGCATGCCCATTTCGCCTTCCATCAGGGCGAACACCTTCTCGAGGCGGTCCTTGATGTCTGACAGTTCGAGCAGTTCCTGCTTGTCGGAAATCTTCACCGACAGTTGCGAGGCAACGGCGTCAGCGAGTTTGCCCGGCTCGGTAAGCTGGCTGATCGTGGTGACGGATTCCGGCGGGATCTTGCGGTTCAGTTTGACGTAATTCTCGAACTGCTCCTGCACGGCGCGCATCAGCGCCTGCACATCGCCGCCGTCTGTCTCGGCTTCAGGAATGGTTTCAACTTCAGCTTCGAAATAGTCGCCCCGATCATGCAGCGCATTGAGGCGCGCACGTGTCTGGCCCTCGACGAGCACCTTAACGGTGCCATCAGGCAATTTCAGAAGCTGGAGGATGGTGGCAATCGTGCCGATCGGATGCACGTCATCAGCGCCAGGATCGTCGACCGAGGCGTCGCGCTGGGCCACCAGCATGATTTCATTATCACCCTCATCGATCATTTCGAGGGCACGAACGGACTTGTCACGGCCCACGAAAAGCGGTGCGACCATGTCCGGAAACACAACGATGTCCCGAAGCGGCAACACCGGAAGGTTCTTTTGTCTTGGCATGTGAATGCCTCCTTGGAATATGGGCCCCGCTTGGCGGCGACCCCTCTGTGCACCCTGCCCGTCAATCATGACGAGAGTCGGGCGGATAGCTAAGATGTGGATCGCAAGGGCCGGTGCTTCAAGCCGAAGAATGCGCAAGAATCTGGGGAATTGAAAAACAGCCTGAAATCAAGGCATCGCGGCCCGCCATTCCTTTGCACTTTCCGTCTCTTTCTTTTGATGAGCCATGAACGCTTTCAACACGCCTAGCCTGGGGTTTGTGGGCTTGCCGTCACCGAGCAGCCTTATCTGTTCATAATACCAGCCCTGAGCGCCAAATCCGTTGAGCGCCTTGATCAGTTTTATGGGCGAATTCGGCCCGAATATGCCCGGCCCGATGCGTAGCTCTGCCTCCCATTTGGTGGCATCGGCTTCACCGGACAAGAGCTTTGCCGGGGTCGCCGGATCAACACAGAGCGGGCGTCCGAGACCGACAAGATCGGCTTCATGCCCTTCAAGCGCAGCATCCATTGCAGATCGCGTACGAAACCCACCCGTTACCATCAGGGGCATCGTGGCGCGCTCCTGCACGGATTTGGCATAGGAGAGGAAATAGGCCTCACGCTCACGGGTCGAGCTGCGGCGGGAATCCTCGAAAGAGGGCTCAAGCCCCTCCATATCCATCATCGCCGGCTGCTCGTAATTGCCGCCGGAAATCTCCACGAAATCAACGCCAAGTCCGTTGAGAATATCAATCACGGCAAGACAGTCCGCATGGCTGAAGCCGCCTTTCTGGAAATCGGCCGAATTGAGCTTCACCGACACCGAAAAGCCCGGCCCGCCCTGCACTTTGGCCTCCCGCACACTATCAACCAGCAGGCGCGCGCGATTTTCCAGCGGCCCACCCCAGTCATCCTCGCGCCGGTTGGCGAGGGGTGAAAGGAAGGAACTGAGCAGGTAGCCATGGGCGGCATGGACCTGAATGCCATCAAACCCGGCCTTCCTGCCGACGCGCGCTGCCCGCCCAAAGCCCTCAACCACCGCCTTTATCTCATCGGCCGTCATCGCGCGCGGCTCTCCGAACTGCCCACCGGGCAGGCCCAATGCCACAGGGCTCGGAGCGGCAGGGCGCGGATTGACCAGTTTGGGCGTCTGCCGCCCGGCATGGCTGACCTGCATGATGAACGCCGCGCCATGCGACTTGGCCGCTTCAGCCCAGCGCGACAGGCCATCCAGCTCATCATCGCCCGACTTTGCGTCGATCACGACATTGCCGACGCGCTCAAGATGGTGGCGGTCAATCTGCACGTTTCCGGTCAGCAGGCCGCCTGCCCCGCCCTCGGCCCAGCGGCGATAGAGGGTGACATGTTCCTCAGTTGGCCGGTTGCGCGAATCCGCGAGTCCCTCTGTCATGGCAGCCTTCACAAGACGGTTCGGGAAGGTCAGCCCACTCGACAGGGTTAACGGGGCATTAATCGTGACAGGCATTATGTTCTCCCAATATCGACACTGAGTCGCACGCCCTTTAAGGGAGACCAATTATGGCCGCCGCCAATCAAGCAAAGCTGTTCGACACTATGGTACCAGATTCTTCCGGCTATTCGGCCAAAGATATTGAAGTTCTTGAGGGCCTTGAACCGGTCCGCAAACGGCCCGGCATGTATATTGGCGGCACGGATGAGCGCGCCTATCATCACCTCTTCGCCGAAGTGCTCGATAACTCGATGGATGAGGCCGTTGCCGGCCACGCGAACCGCATCGAAATCCACCTCGATGCCGAGGGCTTCCTGACGGTCGTCGACAATGGACGCGGCATCCCGGTCGACCCGCACCCGAAATTCCCCAAGAAATCGGCGCTGGAAGTCATCATGACCACGCTCCACGCGGGCGGCAAGTTCTCCGACAAGGCCTATGAGACCGCTGGCGGTCTCCACGGCGTGGGTATTTCGGTGGTGAACGCGCTGTCCGAACTGGTCGAAGTGGAAGTCGCGCGCGACAAGATTCTCTACCGCCAGACCTTCTCCCGCGGCCTGCCACAGGGAAAACTGGAAAAGGTCGGCGCCACGCCAAACCGCCGAGGCACGTCGGTGAAATTCCGTCCCGACACCCAGATCTTCGGCGAGAAGCTGCGCTTCCGCCCTGCCCGCCTGTTCCAGATGGCGCGGTCGAAAGCCTATCTCTATCGCGGCGTCGAAGTGCGCTGGAGCTGTGACCCGAGCCTGCTGCCGGAAGATTCCAAGATCCCGGCCGAAGCGGTCCTCTCCTATCCGAACGGCCTCGCTGACCAGCTGGACGAAGTCTTTGCCGATAAGGCGACGATTACCGAGAGTTCGTTCACCGGCCTCGTCGACGCCGGCAAGGAAGGCAAGGTCGAATGGGCCATCGCCTGGACACGCGCTGGCTTCGGCGAAGCAGACGGCTTTGCCCGCTCCTACTGTAACACGATCCCGACACCGGAAGGCGGCACGCACGAAGCCGGCTTCCGCTCGGCCATCACCAAGGGCCTGCGTAACTTTGCCGAACTGACGGGCCAGAAGAAGGGCTCAGACATCACGGCTGAAGACATCATGGGCCATTCGGGCCTGTTGCTGTCGGTCTTCATCCGCAACCCTGAATTCGTCGGCCAGACCAAGGACAAGCTGTCGACCACGGCGGCCTTCCGCTTGGTTGAAAACGCGGTCCGCGACCGGTTCGACCACTGGCTCGCCGGCAGCCCGAAAGAGGCTGACAAGCTGCTCACCTGGGCCATCGACCGGGCCGAGGAGCGCGCCAACCGGCGCAAGCAAAAAGAGATCAGCCGCAAGTCTGTCACCAAGAAGCTCCGCCTGCCCGGCAAGCTGGCTGACTGCGCCGAGAAGGGCCCGGAAGGCACTGAACTGTTCCTCGTCGAAGGCGACTCCGCTGGCGGCAGCGCCAAGCAGGCGCGCGACCGGAAAACGCAGGCCATCCTTCCCCTGCGCGGCAAGATCCTGAACGTGGAGAGTGCTTCGGCCGACAAGCTGGCGGGCAACCAGGAACTCAACGACCTCGCCCTCGCGCTCGGCACCCAGCTCGGTCGCAAGTTCGACCTGGATGAGCTGCGCTATGAGCGCATCATCATCATGACCGATGCTGACGTCGACGGCGCGCACATTGCGGCGCTGTTGATCACATTCTTCTATCGCCTGACGCCGGGCCTGATCGAGAGCGGACGCCTGTTCATGGCGCAGCCGCCGCTGTTCCGCCTGTCGAACAAGGGCACGATTGCCTATGCGATGAATGAAGAACAGCGGACTGAAGTGATGGCCAAGCATTTCAAGCCGAACCAGAAAGTCGACATGGTGCGCTTCAAGGGTCTCGGCGAAATGAACCCGTCGCAGCTCAAAGAAACCACGATGAACCCGTCCACCCGCACACTGGCCCGCGTCACGCTGCCGGACTCGATGGACGAACTGACGGAAATGAAGCCATCCGAACTCATCAACACGCTGATGGGCAAGAAGGCTGAAACCCGGTTCAAATTCATCCAGGACAATGCCGCCTTCGTAGACGAGCTGGATATTTAAGCGGGCTGCTTAACGCCCGCCCCCTGGCGAACGCCGGGGTCGCATGCGGCTTTTTCCTGTCTCCAATTGCCTGAAGCCCCGGCGTTAGCCGGGACTGCGCATAGATTTATCTGAAGGTATGTATGGAGAGGGGTGAGAAAGCGCTGCGACCGGCCATGTCCGCGAGGGGTGGCACGGGGGGCCGGTCGCAGCGCCCGATCCTCAGGCGGCGCCAGTCGGGGCGGGAGGCACCTGGCCTGTGGAGGTCTTGCGGGCAGACGTGTCATCGCTGCGGATGCTATCGCGAACGGAATCAGACAGACGTCCGAGAACAGAGTTTTCGCCGGTAAGGTTATGGCGGTCGGCCTCGTCCTTCATGGTTGAGAACAAGCGGCCGAGCTTCTTGCGGTTGGCATAGCCGGCAACGGCGGCGAGGCCGAGCAGCGCGATTGTGGACGGATATGATTTGCTGGACATTGAGATATTCCTTTCCGATTTCAGGGTTACGCGTGAGTGCGACGTGAGAAGAAGTTCCAGACAACGAGAACGATGACTGCGCCGAGCGTGGCACCGATCAGGCCAGCCCCGTCGCCTTCGCCATAGAAACCAAGCGTCTGGCCGAGGAAGGTGAAGACGAATGCGCCGACAACGCCGAGCAGCATCGTGAGCAGGAAGCCTTTCGGCTCGTTCTTGCCGGGGTGGAGAAACTTGGCGATGACACCGGCAATGAGGCCGATGAAGAGTGTCATGATGAAGCCCATTGCGAGGGTCCTTTTTGGCTGGATTGCTAAATCAATCCGCGCAAAGGCTTTTCGTTCCGGGGTTACAAAATGATTAGTTCGATTGGTCCGCGAGCTATCCGCGCCGGGCCTCGGTCACGAAATCCACAAAGGCGCGCAACGGCGCCGGCATGAAACGCCGATTGTAGAAATAGAGCTGCGGCCCTTCGAACTCAGGCCACCAGTCCTGCAAGACGGGCTCAAGCGCTCCGGTTGCGAAATGCGGCTCGAGCAAATTGCGGAAGCCCTGGATCAGACCGAAGCCATTGATCGCGCTTTTGATCGCCGCGCTTCCGCCAGAGGTACCGACGATCAGCCGGCCCTCCGGCTCGACCACGAGTTCCTCGCCATCGCGGGCAAACTCCCACGGGATCATGGCGCCGCTGGAGAAGCGCAGACGGACACATTCGTGCTGCAGCACGTCGCGCGGGTGCTCCGGGCGTCCATGGGCATCGAGATAGGCCGGCGAGGCGGCGGTGGCGGCCTGCTGCATGGCCGGACCGATCGGCACGGCGATCATGTCCTGCGCAAGGCGTTCGCCATAGCGGATGCCCGCATCGCACCCGGCGGCAACCGTATCGACGAAGCGATCATCGACCATGATCTCTACACTGACGTCCGGATGGCGGCGCAGGAATGCCTCGACCAGGGGCGGCAGGATGTCGACCATCACGGCGCCCGGCACGTTAAGCCGCAGCATGCCGCGCACGGCATTGCCGGAACTCATGGCCGCGTCGACGGCGGCGCGCGCCTCCGCGAGGATGGGTTCGAGGCGAGCAGCCAGATCGCGCCCGGCCTCTGTGGGCGTCACCGAGCGCGTGGTGCGGCTCAGCAGGCGCACACCCATGCTGGCCTCAAGGCGCGAGAGCGTTTCGCTGACGGTGGATGGCGACACGCCAAGCTGGCGCGCGGCATCACGGAAACCGCCTGCACGCACAATGGCCAGGAAGACCGAAAGCTCGTCGAGAGAGGCGGCGGAATTGTTCGACATTCCGATCAGTCTATTCGGGATTGGCCGGATTATCAATCTTGCCGCGCGACGCTATCTCAGTCGACGAAAAGGAGACATCGCGATGACACAGACAGATACAGGCCCCGCAGCAGCAGCTGGCCGCTTCACGTTTCCGGGCACCGACATCAGCGTCAACCGGATGGGCTACGGCGCCATGCAGCTTGCCGGGCCCGGCGTGTTCGGCCCGCCAAAGGACGAAGCCGTGGCGCGCGATGTGTTGCGTGAGGCCATTGCGCTCGGCATCGACCATATCGACACGAGCGACTTCTACGGGCCTTATGTCACCAACCGGCTGATCCGCGAGGCGCTGCATCCCTATCCGGCAGACCTGACGCTGGTGACAAAGGTCGGCGCCTACCGGGACGACAAGGGCGGCTGGCTGCACAACATCACGCCGGACTTCCTGAAACGCTCGGTCGAGGAAAACCTCGAGAATCTGAAACGGGACCGTATGGACGTCGTAAACCTGCGCATTGCCGGACCGGACGAGGACGTGCGTGAGGCCATGATCGCCATGCGCAATCTGCAGGAAGAGGGCCTGATTGCCCACATCGGCATGAGCACGGTGACGATGGACCAGCTGCGCGCAGGGCAGGACATTGCCCCGGTCGTGTGTGTCCAGAACATGTACAATCTCGTACACCGCGAGGATGACGCCATGATCGACGCGCTCGCCGATGAAGGCATTGCCTATGTGCCATATTTCCCGCTGGGCGGATTCTCGCCGATCCAGTCTGAGGGCCTGAATGACGTGGCGGCGGACCTTGGCGCGACGCCGCAGCAGGTGGCACTCGCATGGCTGCTGCAGCGCAGCCCGAACATGCTGCTGATCCCCGGCACGGGATCGATCGGGCACCTGCACGAGAATGTCGCTGCTGCGGCGCTCGAACTGACGCAGGACGCAAAGCTCAAGCTGGACGGGCTAGCCAGCGCATAATTGACCTGCCGTCGATTGCTTATCCTTCGCGGCCCGCCTAAATGCTCAGAATGAGCAAAGTACTGGATATTCTCGCCGCGCAGCTGAACCCCGTGGTTGGCGACATCAATGGCAACCTGGCGCTGGCACGAGAGGCCTATGCCGAGGCAAGGGAGCGGGACGCAGACCTTCTGGTGCTGAGCGAGCTGTTCATCCTCGGCTATCCGGCGGAAGATCTCGTGCTGAAGCCGAGCGCTGTGGACCTGTCCATGGCCGCCGTGAAGATGCTCGCCAGCGAAACCGGCGGCGGGCCAGCCATCCTGATCGGCTGTCCATGGGATGTGGACGGGAAAGTGCACAATTCATCCGTCCTGCTGAAGGACGGCATTGTAGCCGGGCGCTGCGACAAGCGTGAGCTGCCAAACTATGGCGTGTTCGACGAGAAGCGCATCTTTGCGCCCGGCGACGGCGCGCCCTTCGTGTTCACGCTGAAGGGCGTGAAAGTGGGCGTCGCGATCTGCGAGGACATCTGGTTCGAGCGGGTGCCGCTGTCGCTGAAAGGCGCAGGCGCCGAAATGCTGATCGTGCCGAACGGATCGCCCTGGCGCCGGACGGTCCATGCCGAGCGGCACACCACGTTCTCGGCATGGCGCAAGACCGGCCTGCCCTATCTCTTCGTCAACCAGGTCGGGGGACAGGACGAGCTTGTCTTCGACGGCTCCAGCTACGCCGTCGATGATGACGGCACCGAGCACCAGTTGCTCGGCGATTTCGAGACAGGCACCGCCATGGTCTCGTTCGACGGCGAGAGCGGCAGTTTCCAGAGCCAGGCACGGGCGACGCTGACCGAGGGCTGGGAAGCGGAATACCGCGCGGCTGTTCTGGCGCTCGGCGACTATGTGAACAAGAACAAGTTCCCCGGTGTCGTGCTTGGCATGAGCGGCGGGATCGACTCGGCGCTGACGGCGGCAATGGCAGTAGACGCGCTGGGGGCCGAGCGCGTCTGGTGTGTGATGATGCCGTCAAAGTATACGAGCAGCGACAGCCTTGAGGATGCCAAGGCGTGCGCCGAAATGCTCGGCTGCAAGTATGACATCATCAACATCCGCCCGGGCGTGAACGCGCTGGACGAGATGCTGGCCGACCAGTTCGCCGGGACACAACCAAACACGACCGAAGAGAACATCCAGTCGCGCCTGCGCGCTGTGACGCTGATGGCCCTGTCGAACAAGTTCGGCCACATGGTGGTGACAACCGGCAACAAAAGCGAAATGGCCGTCGGCTATGCCACGCTCTATGGCGACATGTGCGGCGGCTACAATGCGCTGAAGGATTTCTACAAGACCGAAGTGTTCGAACTGGCCAAGTGGCGCAATACGGCCATCCCGCGCGGCGCGCTGGGTCCCGGCGGCGAAGTGATCCCTGTGCGTATCATTACCAAGCCGCCCTCGGCCGAACTGCGCGAAGACCAGCGCGACGATGACAGCCTGCCGCCCTATGACGTGCTGGACGATATCCTGCGCGGCCTTGTGGACCTTGAAGAGGATATCGATGACATCCTCGCGCGCGGCCATGACGTGGCCACCGTGCGCCGCATTGAGCACCTGCTTTACATTGCCGAGTACAAGCGCCGCCAGGCCCCACCGGGCGTGAAAGTCGGCGGCAAGAATTTCGGCCGCGACCGGCGCTACCCGATCACGAACAGGTTCAGGGACGACTGAGGCTTATTCGATCGGCGCTTCGCCGAGGCTTTCCGCCAGCGCGGCATTCTGCTCCGCTTCAGCGCGGATGCCTTCCACCTGTTCCAGCGTGATGTCGGACGCGTCGCCATAACCGGTGATCGGTGACGGCACGATGCCGGGCACGGTGACAACCTCGTCATAAAGCAGCCAGGCCTTGCTGCCATCGCTACAGGTCACGCGCAGCCATTCATCTTCCTGGCCCTTGGTGGACTGGATATCGGTGATGTCCATCAGCTCGGCTTCGTTGATGTCATACTCCGTGCCGGCATAGGAGAGGATGGCAAAGCCCTCGCCGAGATAGCGCAGATAGTTCAGCTGCTCGCCTTGCTTCAGGTCCAGCGTCTGCATGCTGCCCGCATCGCTGATATACTCGATCTGGGCATCCTGATTGAGCGTGACGGGGAAGGTTTTCGTGGCGACGAAGAATTCCAGCTCGTCGGACGAGACGCGCGGATTGTTCCAGAGCTGGTAATTGGCGAGCTGCGGCAGCGTGCAGGCCTTGTCCTGTGGCGAAGCGGGGTTGGGCTTGGCCCGGCCCATGACGCTGATGCCTTCATCAAGCACGACAAAGCCCGCCGGATATTCCCCCGGCCAACCGGGCGAAATATACCAGCCCTCGCCATAGCCCGACAGCTTGGCAAAGTCCGGCGCCACATAGTCGCTCGCCTGAGGCGTTTCGCTCAGCGAGCCCGGCTCGGCCATTTCATGGTCCTCGACAGCCACGATGTCGCTTTCCTGCGGCACGTCCTTGGGCTGTCCACAGGCAGCCAGCAGGATGGCGGCGGTAAGTATCCAGCCATATTTCATATCCGACTCCTTCGGGCGACTCGCTCGAGAGTCGATGTTTAGCATAAACAATAGCAAGATTGTGACCTCCATGCCTTGGCTTTTTAGGCAATTTGATGTCGAAAGCGGCTTGGAATGACTGGAAAACAACGCCCATGACCCACCCGATTGTCCGCTTTGCCCCTTCGCCCACCGGGCGCCTGCACGTTGGCAACGTTCGCACAGCCCTGATCAACTGGCTGTTTGCGCACGCGAAGGGCGGTAAATTCATCCTGCGTATCGACGACACAGATCTTGAACGGTCCACCAAGGCCTATGAAGACGGCCTGCGCGAAGACCTGACCTGGCTCGGCCTGGTCTGGGCCGACACGTTCAGCCAGTCCGACCGCTTTGCCGAATATGACAAGGCCGCCGCGCGCCTCAAGGAGATGGGCCTCCTCTATGCCTGCTACGAAACCGCCGACGAACTGGAGCGCAAGCGCAAGATCGCCCTCTCGCGCGGCCGCCCGCCCGTCTATGACCGGGCTTCGCTCGACCTGAGCGACGACGAGAAAGCCAAGCTCGAAGCCGATGGCGTGAAGCCGCACTGGCGTTTCAAGCTCTCCGGCAACCGCGTTGACTGGGACGACCTCGTGCGCGGCCCGCAAAGCATCGACACGTCGAGCCTCTCCGACCCCGTGCTGATCCGTGAGGACGGCTCCTACCTCTACACGATGCCTTCGGTCGTCGATGATATCGACGCGAAAATCACGCATGTCGTGCGCGGCGAAGACCATGTGACCAATTCCGGCGCGCAGATCGAAATCTTCCTCGCACTCGGCGGAACGGCGCCGCAAATGGCCCACACCCCGCTGCTGATCGGCGCCGATGGCCAAGGCCTCTCCAAACGCCTTGGTTCGCTCTCCATGGGCGAGCTGCGCGCGCAGGGCTATGAGCCGATGGCGATTACCAGCCTGCTGGCCAAGATCGGCACGTCCGACAATGTCGAGGCACGCACCAGCCTTGATGAACTGGCCGGCGAATTCGACTTCAGCAAGATCGGCCGCGCCCCGGCGCGCTTCGACGAGGCAGACCTCCTGTCACTGAACGCGTCCATCCTGCACGGCCTTCCCTTTGAGGATGTGAAAGAGCGCTTGGCGGCGGTGGACCCGCGCGCCGCAGACGAAGCCTTCTGGACCGTTGTGCGCCAGAACTGCTCGCTGCTGCCCGATGTGTCAGCCTGGGTTGATGTCGTATTCGGCGACACCGCACCTCTGGTCGATGCCGAGGACAAGGACTTCGTTCTGCAAGCGGCTGACCTGCTGCCCGAAGGCGAGCTGACCGCCGAGACATGGAGCGAATGGACCAACGCCGTGAAGGCCGCGACGGGCCGCAAGGGCAAGGGCCTGTTCATGACCCTCCGCAAGGCCCTGACCGGACAGGAACATGGACCCGACATGGCGAGCCTGATGCCATTGATCGGACGCGAGCGGGCACTGGCACGGCTAAAGGCGGCTTAGATCCCTCACCTCCCACTGCCTTCGGCAGCGGGCCCCTCCTCTCCCAAAGGGAGAGGGGTTTGACCGGAAGAGCCACTTAACCCCTCTCCCTTTGGGAGAGGAGGGGCCCATCGCAAAGCGATCTAAGCGCGAACCAAAGGCTCATCCTGAGCGAAGTCGAAGGACGAGCCGGGCGAATCCAGCTCTCCCCGCGCCCGTCCTTCGACTTCGCTCAGGATGAGCGCTTTAGATATTCTGCGCTTCCACTGGTATATCTGGCCGCATGAAGCCAATCGCCTTAAAGCCACAAGACCTTGAATATGTTCCCTTATTGTTCACAAGAACAAAAATCGAACATACTCTCTATTCATTCACTTCAAATTGTGCATATTATTACATTTAGCTGCGGCAACCCGTGGTCAGCGTAGATTTGAATTATGCCCAAGAGGGCTGGTGCCGTGGCAAATTCAGTCACCACACAATCTGCCCTCCAATGTTACTTTTGGAGATTATATGATGGCAAAATTGGTAATCACCGGATGCGTGCCAGATGGTAGCGATTCGGATAGAGTAATCGATATCGTGTATGGCGATGGCTTCCGCCTACGGATGGATAAGGCAGTTGAACTTGCGCTTGCAGGTATTGAGTTTTGGGCAAAGATGCCCGGGATCACAATCGCTAAAGTGAACGTCCAGAAGTCGCTGACAGGTAATTATTTCCTGAGAACCAGCCCAGACGCATGGGTCGCCAACAATCTGGGCAGAATATGCTCAGGAAACAATATTGCGAAACTTACGCGTTCAGCATCGCTTGCGCCGGGGTTCGGAACTGTACTGAAGCAGCCTACGAACGCATTGGCTCCGAGCGCAAGGCTCCCCACTATCCTTGGCTAGATTACTCTTCCACCAGCTGAACCAGCACCACACCCTCGGCGACCTGCTCGCCAACAGCGCCTGACACCGCCTCAACCACGCCATCGCGCGGCGCAGCCAGGCTGTGCTCCATCTTCATGGCCTCCATCACAGCGAGCGTCTGGCCTTGGGTGACCGTGTCCCCGGCCTTCACGTTCATCGCGATGATCTTGCCGGGCATCGGCGCCTTCACGGCATCGCCACCGAGCAGGGCTTCGACATCGGCGTCATAGTCCGGCACCTCGACCAGCACGCTGTCGCCCGCCGTCGTGACGGCAAAGCGGCGGGGCGAAAGGTCTGTCACGAGCGGAAGCGGCAGGTCTGCATCGACCTCATAATCATCGGGGTCGATCCAGTCGGCATCCCCGCCAACGGCCACGGAAGCCCGGTGCAGGGGCGCCGCGTTCATCCGCCAGCCATCCTTGATGTCCCAGGGCTTGGCTGCGCCCGGCGCATCAAGGTGGATATCGCAGACGGCCATGACGGCGGCATGCTGGTGCGCCCCCGGCGCGTCGGTCAGCGCCTCGCCCTGCTCCGCAATCCAGTTCACATGGTGCGTCGCCTCAAGGAAGGCGTCCGACATGGCGCAGCGGCGCAGGAACCCGGCATTCGAGGGCACGCCGACAAGCTGGGTATGGGCCAGCGCGTCGATCAGGCGCTCAGCAGCTTCATCGCGGTCCTCGCCCCAGACGATCAGTTTGGCGATCATGGAATCATAGCTGGACGGCACACGGTCGCCGCTTTCAAAGCCGGCATCCCAGCGGACGGTTTCGCCATCCACCTCTTCCAGCAGGCCGAATTCAAGGATCAGCCCCGCGCCGGGGCGGAAGCCTTCAGACGGGTCTTCAGCGCAGATACGCGCCTCGATGGCGTGGCCATTCAGCGTGATCTCATCCTGCGAAAGCGGCAGCTCGCCGCCGGAAGCGACATGCAGCTGCCATTCGACCAGATCGGTACCCGTGACCATTTCCGTCACCGGATGCTCCACCTGCAACCGCGTGTTCATCTCCAGGAACCAGAAACTGTCGAGGCTGAGCGGGCGGCTGCCATCGACGATGAATTCCACCGTTCCAGCGCCCTCATATTTAACGGCTGCGGCCAGTTTCACGGCGGCGTCCGTCATCGCAGCCCGCACATCATCCGGCATGCCGGGCGCAGGTGCCTCTTCCAGCACTTTCTGGCGGCGGCGTTGCAGCGAGCAATCGCGCTCGAACAGGTGGACCGTATTGCCATGGCTGTCGCCGAAGACCTGCACTTCGATATGGCGGGGCTGTTCGACCAGTTTCTCCAGCATCACGCGCCCGTCGCCAAAGGCGCTTGTCGCCTCGCGCACAGCGCTTTCAAGCTCGTCTTTCAGGTCGGCGGCCCTGGTGACGAGGCGGATGCCCCTGCCCCCGCCGCCCGCAATGGCCTTGATCAGGATCGGATAGCCAATCTCCTTGGCCGCACTGGTCAGCGTCCTCAGGTCCTGCGCCTCGCCGCGATAGCCGGGCAGCACGGGCACGCCGGCCTCCTCGGCAATGCGCTTGGCCTCGTCCTTAAGGCCCATCGCGCGGATGGCGGATGGCGGCGGGCCGACCCAGATGAGACCGGCCTCGCGAACGTCTTCAGCGAACTCCGCGTTCTCCGACAGGAAGCCGTAACCGGGGTGGATCGCGTCGGCGCCCGTGGCCTTGGCAGCAGCAAGGATGCGGTCGGCGTTGAGATAGCTTTCGCTCGCGGGCGCCGCGCCGATGTGCACAGCTTCGTCGGCTTCGCGGACGTGTTTGGCGCGGGCGTCGGCGTCGGAATAGACGGCGACCGTACGGATTCCCATGTCGCGGCAGGTGGCCATGATACGGCAGGCGATCTCGCCGCGATTGGCAATGAGGAGGCTTTTGATCATGGCCGCAGCAAGACCCGATTTCGCCGCAAAAGACAAGTTGCGGGGCCGGAAGCGCGTGCCTAAGCTGGCAGGCCATCAAGGATGAGAACGCCATGCGCCGACTGACCGCCCTGATTGCCTCCGCCACGCTGTTAACCATGGGCACGGCTGCCGCCGCACCGAAAGACGAGGCATCCGTCGCCAAGGCGTGGGAGAAACAATGCCGCGTCGATGTTGCCGCTGAGGGCGTGTCGAAGGCGCGGGCCAAGCCCTTCTGCAAGTGCGCAAAATCAGAAGTCGCCGACTGGATCGACAAGGCCGAAGGCAACGAGCGCACCCTGCGCCTCTGGTCGGCCTATTATCAGGGCGATCCGGAGATGAGCGAAGATGACTTCTATGAAGGCGCCGCTGCTGCGGGCCTGAACCCTGACGAACTCAAGGCCCTGCTCGTCTCGCTCTTCTTCGAACCGGGCAAGTTCTACGCGCCCTGCGTCGACATCATCGAGTGAGCTTTGTGGGCCTTGCCCGGTGAACCGTGGCGACTAGCACGAAGCTGATGATCATCAGCAGGTACCAAGAGCCGAGCTTCGCGAGCGAGACCATCTCCCAGCCATTCTCCTGCCCCGGATAGGCCCAGGCTTTGGCGAACGTGCCGAGGTTTTCCGCAAACCAGATGAATAGTGCCACCAGCAGGAACCCGACCACGAGCGGCATCTGGCGGTAGGCCACATCCGGCCGGAACTGGACCCAGCAGCGGCCATAGATCAGCACCGTCGCCGCAAAGAGGCCAAGCCGAATGTCCGGCAACCAATGGTGCGCGAAGAAGTTCACATAGATCACTGCGGCCAACAGCCCCTGTAGCCAGAGCGGCGGGAAGTGCGTGAACCGGAAAGCAAAGATGCGCCAGACGCGGGCCAGGTAGGAGCCGACGGCCGCATACATGAAGCCGGAGAACAGCGGTACGGCGCCGATGCGGAGATAACTATCCTCGGGATAGATCCAGCTGCCTGCATGCGTCTTGAACAGCTCCATGATCGTGCCGACGACGTGGAACACAAGAATGATCCGCGCCTCTTCCCATGTCTCCAGACCGGTCAGCAACATGGTCACCTGAATGGCAACGGCGGCAAGCACAAGGAAGTCATAGCGCGAGATCACCGCCCCATCCGGATAGAACAGGAAGGTCAGCATCAGGAGGCCCAGCATCGCCCCGCCGAACAGGCACGCCCAGGCCTGCTTGATGCCAAAGGCGAGGAATTCGAACGCCGCCTGGCTGACCGGACCACGCACCCAGCGCGCATGGAGGTCCGCACGGGCCGCATGGAGGCGGCGTTGCAGGGCATTGGCGGGAGGCGGAGGCATTATGGGCTTCATGTACTCTCCATTATCCCCGAAACGGGCAGCTTTAGGGCCGGAAACGGTCACGGAAGGGTCAGGGACTGGTCCGGGAATGGTCCGGGAATGGTCGGCGAACGGTCCACGAAGCACAGCGGAAGGGAGTGAAATTCCGGCTTTCTGCCGCCTGCGGCATGTCGTAAGGGTTAACCATAGTCAATCGAGGGGACTAAAAATGGCCTATGCATCCGGAGTTCAGTTGAGCGGTCTTGCCGGCATCGTTGGCGCGGCGGTCGGTGGTTATATCGGCTATTCGCAAGCGGCAGACGTCAGCAACCTGACGCCCATTGCCGGGGCACTCATCCTTGGCGGTGTTGGGCTTGTGGCGGGCAGCGCTGGCGCATTCCTGCTCAAATCGGCGATGCAGTTTGTCATCTACATCATCATGTTCGGCGTGCTGGTTTATGTGTTCCAGACACCGATAACGAAAATGACCGGGATAAACCCCGTAGCCGCGACCCTTGAATTCCTTGGAGATATGGGCCTGCCTGTGAAGACCGCGACCGAAAAGCTGGTTACCGGCTCCAACTAGGCTTGCGCTTCTCAAGGAAGGCCGCGACGCCTTCCTTGCCTTCATCCGAAGCCCGACGGGCCGCAATACGGCGCGCGGTTTCGTGGCCAAGATCCTTGTCGATAATCTCGCCAGTGACATCCGCCACCAGTTTCTTGGCATCCGCTATTGCGCCAGGCGCAGCGGCGAAAACGAGATTGGCGATATGCTCTTCCATGGCGGTCATCCCGGCCTGGTCGGCCACCACATAGTGAACGAGGCCCATGCGCTCTGCATATTCGGCATCAAATGTCTCAGCCGTCACGAACAGCGCCCGCGCCCGCCGCGGCCCGATGGCGTCGATCACATAGGGGCTGATGGTGGCGGGCGTCAGGCCAAGGCGCACTTCCGAAAAGCGGAACTTGGTGCCGGTCATGGCAACGGCCACGTCACACGCCGCGACAAGCCCTGCGCCGCCGCCCATGGCTGCACCGTGGACCAGCGCCAACGTCATCTGGGGCATGTCGTAGAGCGCCTGCAGCATGGCCGCCAATTTCTGCGCGTCGTCCTCGTTATCATCCCTGGTGTGGAGTTCAGCGGCCTGCTTCATCCAGTTAAGGTCAGCCCCTGCCGAAAAGGACGGGCCATTACCACGCAGGATCATCATCCGGATGGTTTCCTGATCGGAAATCACCTCGAAAGCGTCCCTCAGTTCCTCAATGACGAGCGCATTGAAGGCATTGTGCACGTCAGGCCGGTTCAACGTGACGACAGCGAGGCCTTCCTGCGTGGCCTGAAGGGTGATGGTTTCGTAAACAGTGTCGGTCATGCGGTTTCCTGACGTATGAGAGCGGGTTCCAGGCACTGTGCCGGACTATCGGGCCGTCAGCGAGCACGATAAGGCCGGAACGCCCGCTGCGGCAACCGGAACAACTGCGGAAAAAGCCATGCTTCACAAGCACCTGCAAGCGCCGCTCAGACAGCCTCGCGACCGAAGATGCGCATGTCGGTGCACCAGCGCTTGAACTTGGCCTCATCGACCTCACCGGCCCCGCCGAGAATGGTGTGGTGCAGCGGGCCGAAGCCGGACAGGCCGAGGACGCCGCGCTCGAGTGCGCGCAGGGCGCCGGCATCCATGCCAAAACGGTAGACGAGACCTGGCATGCCCATGGTAATGACAGTGCGGGCGGATTTGCCCTTCATCATCTGCATGGGCCATTTATGGGCGCTGTCGGATGCGGCGAGGAAGAATTCTGCCCGCGCCGCCTGTTCGAAGAAGGCGCGCAGCTTGGCCGGCATGCCGCCGAGCCAGAGCGGAAAGGCGATCAGCAGATGATCAGCGTCGGCGATTTTCCGGCGTTCGCTCAGCATGGGCTCAGGTGGCGGTGTAGCAAAATCGTCCGGTGTGCTGAGGAAACCGAAATCGAGACTCCCCACGTTGATGCGCGAGACGGCGTGGTCTTCCTGCGCCGCCCCTTCGGCATAGGCATCGCACAGGGCGTGAATGAGATGGTGCGGGGCCGGGTCGGGGTGGCCGTCGATGATGCAGATGCGGGTCATGGGTGAACGTCCTCAAGATGATCCTGAGGCGCCAGTCTGGCAGGTGCAAAGATGCGGGCCCATACGGACTTGCCCCTAGACAGAGGCCCGGTAGATTCAAGGCACCCTTATGAATGCAAAGAGGGCCTGCCAGGGGACAGGCCCTCTCCCCTTCCATGTCGGGCGCAATTACTGACTGTTCGCCAGATCGGTTGCTGACACGGATGTCTCATCTGTCTCGCCGCGCCAGGCCTGTACGGCGCGCAGGAGCTCTTCTTCGGAAACGGTATGGTTCTGATCGAGATCGAGCCGGGTGAACTTGGCGATGGCCTCAGATTCGGATGCCTTGCGGCTGCCGGTCTGCTGGGAGACGTATTCGTCCTCCGAGATCAGGCCGTCATCATCGACATCGAACAGGGAAAAATCGGGTAGCTGGTCGGCATGGCCGATGAGGGCCGTCATCATCGCCGCCACCAGAAGGAAATTCGCACGTCGCACCATGGCCGCCTCTCCTTTTCATGCCTGCCGCAATGGTTGCGACAGGCTGACCCTGTCACAATGTGGCATTAATGGGGCGTGAAAAGCCGTTCACGAACAAGATGTAATGTTTACATCCTGAATACGCCAAAGCCACGCTCCGGGAATGGGGCGTTGAGGCTGGCGGAGAGCGCGAGGCCGAGGACACGGCGTGTGTCAGCGGGGTCGATGATGCCGTCGTCCCAGAGGCGCGCGGTGGAGAAATACGGGTTGCCTTCGGCCTCGTAGAGATCGCGGATCGGCTGCTTGAAGACCTCTTCCTCCTCGGCGGACCATTCCCCGTCCTTGCGCTCGATGCCTTCGCGCTTGACCGTGGCGAGCACGGAGGCGGCCTGTTCGCCGCCCATCACCGAGATGCGCGCGTTCGGCCACATGAACAGGAAGCGGGGCGAATAGGCGCGGCCGCACATGCCGTAATTGCCCGCCCCGAAGCTGCCGCCGGTGACGACGGTGAACTTCGGCACGCTGGCGGTGGCGACGGCGGTGACCATCTTGGCGCCATCCTTAGCGATGCCGCCGGCCTCGTATTTCGAGCCGACCATGAAGCCGGTGAGATTCTGCAGGAAGACCAGCGGGATGCGGCGCTGGTCGGCCAGTTCGATGAAATGGGCGGCCTTCTGGGCGCTTTCGGAGAAGAGGATGCCATTGTTCGCCAGGATTGCGACGGGCATGCCGTAGAGCCGGGCAAAGCCGCAGACGAGCGTTTCGCCGTAAAGCTTCTTGAACTCGTGGAATTCCGAACCGTCGACGAGCCGGGCGATGACTTCGCGCGCGTCATAGGTCTCTTTCAGGTCCGGCGGGACGAGGCCGTGGAGTTCAGAGGGGTCGTAGAGTGGTTCGGCAGGTGCGGTCAGTTCGAAGGGCTGGGGCTTTGGCGTGGCCAGCGTGCGGATAATCGAGCGCACGATTGCAAGGGCGTGGGAGTCGTGGGCGGCGTAATGGTCCGCCACGCCCGACTGGCGCGCATGGACGTCAGCGCCGCCAAGGTCTTCCGCAGATATGACTTCGCCGGTTGCAGCCTTCACAAGTGGTGGGCCACCGAGGAAGATGGTGCCCTGCTGGCGCACAATGATGGTCTCGTCGCTCATAGCGGGCACATAGGCGCCGCCAGCGGTACAGCTGCCCATGACGGCGGCGATCTGGGGGATGCCCTTCGCGCTCATCTGGGCCTGATTGTAGAAGATGCGACCGAAATGCTCGCGGTCCGGGAAGATTTCGGACTGGTGCGGCAGGTTTGCGCCACCTGAGTCCACAAGATAGATGCATGGCAGGCGGTTCTCGAGGGCAATCTCCTGCGCGCGCAGGTGTTTCTTGACCGTCAGCGGGTAATACGTGCCGCCTTTGACGGTGGCATCATTGCAGACGATCATGCATTCGCGGCCCTCGATGCGGCCAACGCCCGTAATGATGCCAGCCCCGGGCGCCTCGCCATCATACATGCCGTGGGCTGCCAGTGCGCCGATCTCAAGGAAGGGGCTGCCCGGATCGACCAGCCGCTCGACACGCTCACGTGGCAGCAGTTTGCCGCGCTCTGTGTGGCGCTGCCGGGACGCTTCAGGCCCGCCAAGCGCCGCAGCAGCGGTCTTTTCAGCGAGTTCATCCAGCAGGGCCTGCATGGCGGCGCGATTGCGGGCAAAGCCCGCACCGGCAACGTCGAGACTCGATTTCAGTACGGGCATGATGCCTCCCTCAAGGGCTTGAAGCCTGCTTAACGAGGGCGCAGGCCGCTGTCACGCGACTGTAACCCAATATTGAGAGAGTTCAGGTAGGGTTCCCACTTGGAAGGACCTTCTGGAATGGGCATCTTCAAACCTATGAGCATCGACATCACCCCGGCCCTTAAGAACATCCCGTTCCTGAAGGATGTACCGGCGCGCGCCATGAAAGCGGCAGGCAAAGAGGCCCAATGGTATTCACTGCCTGCGGGCGGCGCCCTGTTCAAAACGGGCGAGCCGGCCGATTCAATCTATTTTGTGCTCTCGGGCACGCTCGGCGCGTTCCACGAAGGCCCGGAAGGCGCAAGCGAGTTCATTGGCCATATCCGCGCTGGTGAGCCCTGCGGGGAGATGGCGCTGTTCCTGGGTGGGCTCGATGTCGACGGCGACGGCTCGCCGGAAAATGCGCCGCATACCGGCTCTGTCTACGCCATCCGCGATTCCGAAGTGATCGCGATCACCCGCAAGGGCTGGCAGCGCATGGTGAAAGCTGAGCCTGAACTGCTGGAGGCCATGATCCGCGTGATCCTGCGCCGCCTCGGCAAGGCGGGTCAGCGCTCGACACGGGCCGCGCCTAAAGTATTCACGCTGGTCGGCACATCGCCCACAATAGATTTGAGCCTGCGGGCCAAGGCGCTGGCAGACAGCCTCTCACGCGCCGGCAAGACAACCGTCATTATTGCCGAGGCCGAAGGCGACGAAAAACCAGCAGCCTTCTTTGACGATCTCGAACTGCGCCATGATGTCGTAATCCTGATCTCGACCATCGGCGACAATACCTGGTTCAGGCTGTCGATCCGGCAGGCAGACCGGATATGGGTCATGGCGCGCGCCGATGCGCGGCCCTCCATTCCGCTCATGCCGACGGAAGACTCCCCGGCACTTGCCCTGAAACTGGTCGACGTCGTGCTGCTCCATCACGGCAATGAGCGACGCGCCGCCCGGCCGGTCGAGTGGCTCGATGCGTCTGGTGGCAGCCGGGTTTTCCACTGGACCGGCGTACAGGGACCAAGTTGCGCGCGGCTGGCGCGTGTCATGTCAGGCAGGTCTGTCGGGGTGGTGATGTCAGGCGGCGGGGCACGGGCTTATTCCCATATCGGCATGGTACGCGCCATCCGTGAGGCTGGCATACCAATCGACTTTGTCGGCGGTTCATCCATGGGCGCGGTTATCGCAGCCTGTGTCGCCATGGGCTGGGACAATGACGAGATCGACCGGCGCATCCGCAAGGCCTTTGTCGAGACCAATCCGTTGGGGGACTATAACCTGCCTGTTGTCGGCATGGTCAAAGGCGCGCGCGTGAATGCCCGCCTGAAAGAGCATTTCGGCGAGGCGGAAATCTGCGACCTGGACGTTCCCTTCTTTGCCACCTCGACCAATCTGACGACTGGCACGTTGCGACTGCATCGCACCGGGCTCCTGCGTGAGGCCCTTCGCGCGACTATCTCTTTGCCAGGCATCCTGCCGCCAGTGGTGGACGGTCATGATGTGCTGGTCGATGGCGCCGTACTGAACAATTTCCCGGTTGATGTGATGCGCGAAATGCACCGGGGCTTTGTGGTCGGCTGCGACGTGACGCAACAGGCTGAGGGGCTGGATGTGGAAGAATTCATCAACCCACCCAACTTCTTCCGCTGGGTTCTGGGTAACGGGTTCTCGGCGGCCCCGCCAATTGCCGGCCTGTTGATGCGTGCGGCAACCATCCGGGCAGACCGCACGTTTGGCCGCGATATGACCGATGTGCTAATCCTGCCGGATCTGATCGACACAGAACTGCGAGACTGGGAGGCCTATGACGCCACTGTCGAGGCCGGGTATGACGCTGCCAAGAAAGTGCTCGAGACCAGCGATATCAAGGAAAAGTGCTGCACTGAATGATCCGTATCCACCTAAGCTCTGAAACGCCCCGTTAACCGAGATCAGGCCATTCTGCATACGCTATAGAGGCAAAGATGCCGCCTGGCGCCCTGCGGAGGAAGACTGAGATGGACGATACCATCGTCGACATATTGCCATTGACGATTGTCGAGTTAGCGCCAGTCCGGGATGATCAGGGCCAGATCGTGGATTTCATCTGGGTCTATGCCAATGAGATGTCCAACCGGGTTGTGTTACCCGAAGGTGGGTCGATCGTCGGCCAGCGCGTGTGCGACATCGACCCCGCCTATCGTGAATCCGACATGTTTTCTGACGCTGTTCTCTGCATTGAGACGGGCCAGCCACGCGAATTGTTCAATAGCAGTCGCACACCAACGCCGCACGGACGCCTGAAGCACCTCGAAGGCACCGTTGTTCGCTACTCCATAATGCCAAAAGGCGACGGATGCGTAATCTGCTCGGTTGAAATAACCGATCTCGTTCATGCGCGCGATCAGGCCAATGACTGGCTGGAGATGTTTCGCTCGGCCTTTGACCATGCCGTGCAGGCGATCACGCTGACAACCGAAACCAGCCGCATCATCTATGCAAATCAGGCCCTGTACGACCTGCTTGGTTACGCGCCCGGAGAGCTCGAGGGGAAATCCAGCCAGGTTATCATGCGCCGCGAAGATCATGAGGCCGTGGTCAAAGCCGGCACGAAAATGTGGGGCGGCAAGATCGAACAGGAGATCATGGACGTGACGCTCATCGGCAAGTCCGGTGAAGAAATCATCGTCTCAACCGCCTTGACGAGCCTCTACTCCGAGGTGCGCGGCGAGCGCATCTTCATCTCGCATGCCCGCGATGTCCGCGCAGATCGCAAGCTCGCCCATGACCTCGCCACGGCGCTCCAGCGGGCGGAGCATGCCACGCAGCTGAAATCGGAATTCCTGGCCAATATGAGCCATGAATTGCGTACGCCGCTGAATGGCATTCTTGGTATGTCGCAGGTCCTCACGGGAGGAGAGCTGACAACGGCCCAGGCCGAACAGGTCAGCATTATCCTGGAATCGGGTCAATCGCTCCTGGCGATCTTGAATGACATACTGGATCTGTCCAAAATTGAAGCGGGTCGAATGGAGCTTTCCTTTGTCGAGGCGGACCTGCGACACAAGCTTAACCGCGTCTGCAAACTCTACGAGCCTGTCGCGCAAGAGAAGGGCATCAACCTGCGGCTCGTCATCGACCCCAGCGTGCCAGCACTCCTCATGCTCGACACAGTGCGTCTGCGGCAATGTGTGGGAAACCTGATCTCAAACGCCGTGAAGTTCACGGAAAAGGGCGACATCCTCATCGTTGCAACTGCTGAAACACGGGGCGAAGACACATCGCGGATCACGATCCACGTTTCTGACAACGGATGTGGAATCCCACACGAAAAGGTGGCGCAGATATTCGAATCCTTTGTTCAGGCCGACGGATCCACCACGCGAAAATATGGGGGTAGCGGCCTCGGCCTACCCATTTCACGAAAGCTCGCTCGCATGATGGGCGGCGACATCACTGTCGCCAGCGAGCTGAACAAGGGATCCATCTTTACCTTGACGCTCGAGAGCCAGATCGTGAGACAGGAGAGGCCCATCTCCGTTCCAAAACCTGCCCGAGACACCGATCTCGGAATAACCAGAAAAGCCTCGCTGGAGGATGGCCGCGTCGCACCCAGCGTACTTGTCGTGGATGACAACGCCATCAACCGCCGTGTCGCGCGGTCATTCCTTGAGCAGAACGATTATGAAGTTCATGAAGCATGTGATGGCCTGCAAGCGCTCATGAGGCTTGGCAATGAATTTTTCGACCTTGTGCTGATGGATATAAACATGCCTGAGCTGGACGGCCAACGCGCGCTGGACCGTCTGCGTGCCGGCGATGGCCCGAATGCAAGTGCTCCTGTGATCGCCCTCACCGCCGATTCCATGCGCGGTGACCGTGAGAAATATATCGCGCGAGGCTTCAATGGCTATGTGTCAAAGCCGATTGACCAGCGCTCGATCCTCACCGTTATGGAATCATGCCTTGCCGCAGCGCGGCCAAATCCGGACAGGCGCAGCGCCTAGGCTGTCTCGCCGAACAATTCCCGGCCGATCAGCCAGCGGCGGATCTCGCTCGTGCCCGCACCAATCTCGTAAAGCTTGGCATCGCGCAGCAGGCGGCCAGTCGGATATTCGTTGATATAGCCGTTACCACCAAGAATCTGGATGGCATCAAGGGCGAGCTTCGTGGCCGTTTCAGCCGCGTAGAGGATGGCGCCTGCAGCGTCCTTGCGGGCGGTCTCGCCCCGGTCGCAAGCCTTGGCGACGGCATAGACATAGGCCTTGGCCGCATTCATCTGAACGTACATGTCGGCGAGCTTGCCCTGGATCAGCTGGAACTCGCCAATCGACTGGCCGAACTGTTTGCGGTCGTGAATGTAGGGAATAACTACATCCATACAGGCCTGCATAATGCCCGTAGGGCCTGCTGACAGCACCGCGCGCTCATAGTCCAACCCGCTCATCAGGATACGTGCGCCAGCGCCCACCGGGCCCATGACGTTCTCTTCCGGCACTTCGCAATTGTCGAACACAAGTTCGCCCGTCTCGGACCCGCGCATGCCCAGCTTGTCCAGCTTCTGGGCCACAGAATAACCCTTGAAGCCCCGCTCAATCAGGAAGGCCGTGATGCCCTTGGAGCCGCCTTGCGGATCGGTCTTCGCGTACACAACCAGCGTGTCCGCATCCGGCGAATTGGTGATCCACATCTTGGTGCCGTTGAGCACATAGCGGTCGCCCTTCTTATCGGCGCGCAGTTTCATGGAAATCACGTCCGAGCCTGCGCCGCTCTCGCTCATGGCCAGGGCGCCGAGATGCTCGCCGGAGATCAGTTTCGGCAGGTAGCGCGCCTTCTGGTCGTCAGTGCCCCAGCGGCGCAGCTGGTTGACGCAAAGATTCGAGTGGGCACCGTAGGAGAGCCCAACCGATGCAGACGCGCGCGAGATTTCCTCCATCGCCACGACATGCTCGAGATAGCCAAGGCCTGTGCCGCCCCATTCCTCCTCGACCGTGATGCCGAGCAGGCCAAGCTCGCCCATCTTGGGCAGCAGGTCGCGCGGAAACGTGTCGGTCTTATCGATTTCCGCAGCGCGGGGCGCGATCTCGGCCTGGGCAAAGCTTGCCACGGTTTCGCGGATCATATCGGCGGTTTCGCCGAGATCGAAGTTCAGGGTGGGATATGTGTTCGGGATCATGCTGCCTGACTAGCAGGGCCTGCCCTGCCTGTCAGCGGAAAATACGTCAGGTGCGACGCACAAGGACACGCATGAGATAATATGCGGAAATCACGAGGATGACGCCGCTACCAAGCGCCAGCAGCGGCCCGATATAGATATCCGACGTGCGACCGGCCAGCTTGTATGCCTCGCGGAAGAAGCGGTCGATGCCGATCAGGAAACCGATAATGCCAAGCCCTGCAAGCAGCGCAAAAGGCCAGCCTTCGCGCATGACCTCATACCAGGTATCGTCGTGATAATTGTCATTCTCGGCGAGACGACGTTCGATCTCTTCGTCGCTGATGCGGACCTGCTCGAGGTCATCCACGAGGATCGGTTCTGCCGGTGGCAGCATGCCGCCGCCAAATTCGAGGGGCGATTCATATGACGGCGGCCGCGGCGTGCGGCGCCGTTCGATGCCTTCCGGCGGCCCCTTGGCCACGTCGATCACACTGGACGGCTCATCCACGCCGAGCGGATCGGCCAGCGCAGAAACCGCGCGAGTGATTTCGTCAATGCTGGGACCGTCATGGGAACTGTCATTGTCAGCGACGGGCGGCGTCTGGCCCGATGCGAGCGTTGCGTTCTCACCCAATATCCGCGTCAGGCGCTCGTTGACGGCGCGGGCGGCGGCTTGCGGAGAATTGCTGGCAGGCTTGGCCTTGGCGGCGGTCGCGCGGTCACCGTCAACACGGGTCTCCACGATGACGGCCCGCTCGCGCGGTGTCATCAGCGACGCAGCGACATCCAGCATGGGCGCCACGAGTGCCGACGGGACGGAGGCGCGACCCGACGGGTGCTCAAGGAACATGGCCTTTTCAGCGGCCCGGCGACGGACAAGCGCATCAATGACGCGCATTTCGCCCTCAATCTGACCCTTGCGCCAGAAGCTCAGCGCATCGGCGGCTTGCAGCCGGTCGCCACTATTGAGATGGGCCAGCACATCGGAGGCTATGAAGGCATCTATGCCAATATTGAACACGAAAGAGACCAGCGCATCGAACTCGTTCTGGCTCAGCGGGGCCAAAACACGGTCGACAATCGCCTGCTCGACGGCGAGCAAATCATGGTGGCGCAGAAGGAGTTCGGCGTCCTGAGAATTAACCGTCAGGCCTCTGCGGGCCGACTGGGTATGCCCGTATCCGATGATCCATATGCCCGTTGGCAACTGGGCCGCGCGCGCACGGAAACCCTCAAAGCTCTTGATGAGCTCGAGACCTTGTCGAGACGTTCGCATTGGCCGGGCCATTCGGATGGCTCCCGTATTGATACAATTGGACTTTTACTATCGCGCCACTCTGCAAATGGCGCGCCTGTTCGCCTGCGCGGCGAAATCACTGCTCAGAAACACCCCAAATTACAGCAAAACGAGGGTCGCGAGGCCCAGGAAACTGAAGAAAGCCATCACGTCTGTCAGCGTCAGAACGAAGACGGACGAGGCCACGGCAGGGTCGGCCCCAAGACGCTTTAGGCTCAGCGGAACGAGAATACCCGACAGCCCTGCCCACATGAACGTGGCCAGCATGGAGACGGCGATCACAAGGGCCAGCTTGACCTGATGGAACCAGAGGAAGGCGATGATGCCGACACCAATGGCGAAGATAACCCCGTTAACCGTACCGCTAAGGAATTCACGCAAAACGGCGCGGCGCGCGGCTGGACCGTCCAGCTCGCGCTCGGCGATGGCGCGAACGGCAACTGCGAGGCCCTGGCTGCCGGCATTGCCACCTAGCGCCGCGACAACCGGCATGAGCACGGCCAGCGCGACAAGCTGCTCAATCGTGCCCTCGAAGATGGAGATGATGGCGGATGCAATGAAGGCCGTGAAAAGATTCACCGCGAGCCAGGGCGCACGCGCCTTCACCGTGTCCCAGACACTGTCCGAACCGTCGGCAGAGCTGACGTTGAGAAGGGAGAGAAGGTCTTCCGTGTTTTCAGACTGGATGACGTCCACCATATCATCGACCGTGATCATCCCGACGAGGCGACCGGCAGCATCCTTTACCGGGGCGGAAGCCAGCGAGTATTTCTGGAACTGGTAGGCGACCTCCTCCTGATCCATATCGGTCGTAATGTTGGACATTGGGTCTTCCATGATGTCCGACAATTGCGAGTCGCGAGGTGTCCTAAGTAGCGTGGCCAGCGAGACAACGCCGATCAGGCGGTGCGCTGGGTCGGTGACATAAACCTCGTAGAAAACTTCCGGCAGTTCCGTTCCCAGCTTTCGGGCATGGTCGATGGAATGACCGACGGTCCAGAATTCGGGCAAGGCCACAAATTCTGTCTGCATGAGGCGGCCGGCGGTCTCTTCATCATAGGAGAGGCCACGCTCCAGCTGGGCCCGGTCAATAGGAGCAAGATCTTCAAGGATGCGCTCACGGCGATCATCCTCAAGGTCGTCCAGAATTGTGGTCGCATCATCGGAATCAAGCTCGTCGAGCGCGTTGACGACCGCGTGGTCCGGCAGAACATCAACGGCGCCTTCGCGATAGGAATCGCGCAGCTCGATCAGGATGTCCGGCGGGAGCTCTCCGCCGAGTAGCTCAACAGCTTCCTCGAACGTGTCATACGGCAATTGTTCCAGCGCATCGGCGGCATCGGCCGGGTGCATGCGCTGCAGCGTGCGAGCCAGCCAGCGGACGTCCCGTTCTTCAACGGCATCCGACATGTCCGCCAGCAGGGCCGCATCAATCTCGGCAGCGTCCGGCGCCGGAGGCATGGTTTGCGAAGTGTCCGTCATGGCGCTGTTCTTGCCGGGCTTAATGCGTTTCGGCAAGCGGAGTCATGAGCGGATCAGGCTTCGACGATGATCTCTTGCCGTATCAGAAAGAGAGCAGCGGAGAGATACCGCGGCTTCGCCTCGCCAAGCACTTCCTCCATACGGCCCTGTGCCTTCCGCCACAGCGGGCGAGCCCCTTTAGACTTAGGCAGACCATTCACGGGCAGCAGGACATGGGGATATTTTGAAGCCCCCCCCCTATTTCGTCCATTTGCAGTTTTCTGAGGGAGCATCAACGGAACACTTATTTGCATTGTCTTCGGGCAAAATTCACATTGACGATGAGATAAACGTGTATATACACTTTAATATCATTCTGTGTGTCGTGTCGACCCAAGCTGTCAGCCAGCCCTCCGTTTACCGGCATGCAACTTCCCCGTCTGGCCCATCGCCGGACGGGGCCTTTTCTCACCAGTGCGCCCTTGCGCACCCCATATAGTGTATATGCACTAACAGAAAGGCTTAGTAGATGAAAATCCTCGGCTTCTTCCCTATCGCAGTCTTCGTCGTCGCCGCATCCGTGCCGGCCGCCAATGCGCAAGCGATCATCTATCATTACGGACAGAACCAGGCTGAGACATGCGCCCAGCGTGTCGCTGTTCCGGACGAGAACTCGGACACTGTCCTGCATCTCTGCGAGGCTGCACTCAATGACGAGGCGCTATCACCCGCCACCCGTGCAGCCACGCTTGCCAATACGGGTATCATCCTGATGAGGCAGGGTAACCTGGACACCGCGCTATCGCATCTCCAAGATGCAAATGCCAGCGCCGCCGCATCGCCGGATATTGCCATCAATCTCGGCGCTGTGCTTGTCCGTCTTGGCCGATTTGATGAGGCAATTGACGTACTTTCATATCCCCAGACAGTTAGCCCCAAGCGCCAGCATGTCGCGTACTACAATCGCGCCTTGGCCCACTGGGCACGCAATGACATCGCCCTTGCCTATGAAGACCTAAAAACGGCGACCGCCATAAAGCCAGACTATGTGGCCGCCCGTGACATGCTTCAGTATTTCAAGATCGCTCAGGTCGAGTGACGGTTAGCCACGCGCATCGGCATCGAGGATACGCTGGGTTTCAGACGCCAGCATCCGCTTCTCCTCGGCAATTATGTTTTCCACCGCGAATGCCGCATTCGGCACGGCGCCGGGGTCTTCTGCATAGTCCTTCGGACCATAGTCGTCAGCGACGAAAGCCCTGACCCAGTCTGATAGCGGCCCGCCGGCCCGGTCACAGGCAGCAAGCAGTTCAGCGAGGATCTGGCGCTGGGCCAGCAAGCGGCCCTCTAGTGTGGCATCAAGCATCTCGGTCATGGCGTCCTCCTGCAAAACATTGCGATGCAAAAGGGGCCGATGCCAATGGCACCGGCCCCGGATCTACTTGTATGGGATCCTAGGCGATCGGGATCCAGTATGGCGTATGGCCATAGTGGGAGTAAATCGCTGCACCATAGATGCGGTCCTTCAACCGATCATATTCGTCTTTACCGAGTGTCGGTGCGGCCTTCAGCTGATCAGTCGTCATGTTGACCACATAACCGTCCTTGCGCTCGTCATAGTCCAGCGATTGCCAAGGCAGAGGGTGATATTGCTCACCGATGCCAAGGAAACCACCGAAGGACATGACGGCGTAGGCGACCTTGCCTTCGTATTTGTCGATCATGATTGCGTCGACCGTGCCGAGCTTCTCACCAGCTGCGTTATAGACGTGCGTGCCTTCAACGCGGGCCGAGCTAATCAGCGCATTGTTCGATTGGGTGGATGGGCGTGTCATTGTATCAGTCATGCTTTCCTCTCCATTCATTTGGGTTCGGGATTATAACCCCTTGGTGAATCAACAGATGACGGCGATTAGCGTTCCCTAATTTCCGCGAAATTTCCACACCCTGCGCCGACGCTTAAAAAGATGCTGAGGGGTCGGTTAATCTGCGGGAACCAAAACGCACATCGGCAGTTCTAAACTGCATGAAACGAACGTCCTCCCCCCAACAGTCATTTACTGCCACCCTTCGGAGAGGCGGAAACCTCGCTAGCCTGCGCCATGTAATATCGACCGGTAACATCCGTGCCGCTTGTGCTATGGTTTTTACCGGACTCGCGTGTGCGCTGACATGCGTGGCACAGCGCGCCCGCCTCGCGACCAGTCTGCGGCGACGTAAAGTCCTGCTTCTGACCTACCAGGGTCCCACCCACCAGCACATTCAGGCCTGACCAAAGCCACCCTTCCGGGTGGCTTTTTCATGACGGCTTCTCTTTGCGTATGAGCCAGCGATATATGCCGAACACGTTCACGGCTGTCAGCGCCACATTCTGTATGATCAGCGGCGGCTCGCCTTTGAAAGTGCCCACAATCACCCAGACAATTGACGAGACCGTGAATACAATAAAGGCATAGCCTGTAATCTTGCGGCTGAGATTGGCTGACACGAGCACGGCAGCAACAATGCCGGTCGCCATGGCCAGATATCCAAGAAAATCACTCATATCCGAAATCCCCCGCGCATTATCCACAGCGCTGGAAGACATACGTGACCCATACCGAAAGGTTGCGATGTGCGGATTGTCACGGAAGGCTGGCCCCCAAAAGAGGGCCAGATGGTGCGGTCAAGAGGACTCGAACCTCCACGGGTTGCCCCACAGCGACCTCAACGCTGCGCGTCTACCAATTCCGCCATGACCGCACACTGGTCTGTAATAGGCAGACGGGCCGTATAAGGCGCGCGCTAACCTTTGTGAAGCCCCGATTATCGCCTATATGCCACCTATCATGCAGAAATTTCCTGACGTCGACTGGGCCGTTTCCAATGCCCCGATACCATATGAGGCCGCAATCGCCTTTATGGAGGCCCGTGCGCGGGCGATTCGGGAGGGCGAAGCGCCCGAACTCGTCTGGTTTCTGGAGCATCCGCCGCTCTACACATCCGGCACCTCCGCCAAGGTCGAAGACCTCAAAGCACCAGATCGTTTCCCCGTGTTTGATGCAGGTCGTGGCGGCCAGTACACGTATCACGGACCCGGCCAGAGGGTTGCCTATGTGCTGCTCGACGTATCGGCCCGTGGACGTGACGTGCGCGCGTTCGTGCAGAACCTGGAAACCTGGATCATTACAGCCCTCGCCGCTTTCAATGTAGAGGCAGGCCCGCGTGACGGCCGCGTCGGCGTCTGGGTCGACCGCACACAGGCGAGTGGCTCATTGCGTGAAGACAAGATCGCCGCGATCGGCGTGCGGCTGAAACGCTGGGTCAGCTATCACGGCATTTCGCTGAACGTGGAGCCGGACCTCGAGCATTTCTCGGGAATCACGCCCTGCGGCATCGCTGATCCGCGCTATGGGGTCACCAGCCTGGTCGATCTCGGCATTCCGGCCAGTATGGACGACGTCGACATCGCCCTGCGTGATGCCTTTGAGCGCGTCTTCGCGAGCCGCCTTGTGACCGTTCCGTGTCCGCTTCAGGCGGTTTCGTAGGGCCGACGCAGGCCTTCATTTTCAGGAATGTGGCTACCGGTGTGGAATTCCCCTACGCCGCCATTCGGCATGCGGGCGACGTAAAGCAGCGTCCAAAGCATGGCGCCGAATGAGGCCAGCATCCAGATAGGGATAGCCATGCCGAGGCCACCACCAATTGCCATCTGACGCGCTGTCTGCGGTTCAGCAGGCGGGCCACGCCGCTGCGGGGCTTTCGCATTCTCTTCCGCCTTGGCAGCAGCGGCTTTCGCAGGGTCGGCAGCAATTTCCTTTTCCAGCGCCACCTTGGCGACCTGCGCCTCATGCTGTGCAATGCCACCTGCCACGCCGCCTGCAAAGGCCAGCATGGCAAGGATCAGCGGGATCAACACAATACCCGCCAGCAGGGTGGAGCGCCCAGCCTCGGCCAGCCTACGCAGGTGCGCCACGAAGGATGTGTACTCGGTCACCAGCACGAACACGACGAAGGGCACCAGAAGCGTCGGCACAGGCACGGGGCCCAGATTGACCGGCTTGTTCAGCATCGCCGTCTGCACGCCTGCCACGGCCAGCACAGCCACCACACAGGTCGGCACGATGTAGAGCAGCAGGCGCCCCATGAACATGAAGGTCCACGCCCGGCTGAAATGCAACTTGCTGGACTTGCCCATCGGATTGAACAGGGTCTGGATCCAGTTCATCGCAGCCGGGTCGTCACGGCGATCAAGGATCCAGGGGCGGTGCGGGTCGATCATGGCGGAAGAATCTTGCATCGGTGATGTGTCCTGCGAAAGCATCAAGAGAATGTGCCGGGCTGGTCTGACCTGGCGGTTGGCGGGCCATAAACATTGCTGGAGGGATCAGACTTCAGCCGTCCGCCGATAAGACCAAGAATACCGCTGGCGATCAGGAAGGTGACAATCGTGGTCAGAACGGATTGCCGCGCGAGTTTCTGAGCGTCCTGGGTCATGGCCTCGAACGCCGCCGCAATGCCGCCGGACTGCGCCACTTTCTGGAATTCCGCCTGCATCGAGAAGGCATCTGGCGAAAGGACAGGCAGAAGGAAGGCACTGCCCACCGTGACGATGAAGAAATAGCCGGCGAGGAAGGCCAGATAGAACCACGCCGTGCGGCCACCATCATGCAGCCGTTTGCCGAACACGCAGACATAGGAGAATACCAGCGGGTATTGCAGGATGCCGAAAGCTGGCGCGACGAGTGCTGAAGCGATCTGAACGAGCATCATGATTCCCGTGAGCAGGATCAGGCCGCGACCGAAGTCGCTGGAGCCAATACGGCCCTTGGGGCTGAGCAGGACATGTTGCACGTCCATGAGTGGGCAGTCTCCTCGGTATGACGCCGTTTGACGCCCGTATTAGCGCCTTTGGCGCCTCTTATCAATAAACGATAAATTCATGCAAGACAAAAGAGCCGGAGACGGCCTCCGGCTCTTGAAAGTCACATATCACACTGCCCTTTGGCTCAGGCGAATGTGTCGACCGGGCCCATGCCAGGCGGTGGGCCATACTTGTTCGGTCCAGGCGTGGACTTGAACAGGCCCATCACAAAGCCGATCACGCCAGTGACGATAGCGGTCGACAGTATGCTCGGGAGTAGCTGCGCCTGCGCCACCTTCTTGGAAGCCTCCATACTGGCAGCCAGTACCGCGCCCGGATCGTTGCTGGAGGAAATATCTTCCATGTCGCGCATCATTTCTGCCTGTAAGGCCGCGGCATCCACGCCGAACAAGGCAGGCAAAATGAAGCTGAGGACCGTCGACAGGATGATCGCGAGCACGACCATGCCGATCGTGATCCAGCCGGTCTGATCCGCGTCATGGAAACGCTTCACATGCAGCACAATCCACGGCCACACGACGACAAGCCCAAGCAGGCCGAGAAAGGGCGAAACAAACGCCGACAAAACCGAGACAACGGCGCTGATGACGAACAGCGTGATCACGCCGCGCCAGTAAGTGGGCTGGTCGATACGCCCGTTCGGGCTGAGATAAAGATTCATGGGGCTCTCCCTGCATGGCCTTCACGCAGGGTAACGGAAACACCGGCCCGGGGCCAGTGAAATGCCTATAATTGCCTTATCAACTCAGACCGATCAGGCGAACTCGACCATGATCTCGTCAGCCGCAACGCTGGCGCCCGCTTCGACATTGATCGCTTTCACGGTGCCGGTTGCTTCTGCGCGGATGATGTTCTGCATCTTCATCGCCTCAACCACGCAGACGGCTTCACCAGCCTGCACTTCCTGGCCGACTTCCACATCCATCGACACGACAAGGCCCGGCATCGGCGAGATGACGAGTTTCGACGTATCCGGCTTTTCCTTCTCGGGCAGGCGCGAATGCAGATCTGCCACGGTTGGCGTGCAAACCAACGCGCGCAGGGCCACGCCGCGATGGCGGAAGAGATAGCCTTCGGTCCGGTCAGCAAACTTCACAGCAAAGGACTTTCCGTCCAGCACGCCCTCGATCAGGTGCTGGCCAGGCTCCCAGCTCGTCACCAGCGAATGCGGCTTGCCGCCATTGATCGTGATTTGCGCGTCACCATCCTCACCCAGTTCAAGTTGCACCGGATGATGCTTGTCGCCCAGGATGACGACCCAGTCCTTGCGTGCTTCCGGTACGGGCGACATGCGCCCTGTGACCAGCTGCGCGCGGCGCGACATGAAGCCGTGGACATAAGCGGCAGATGCAATCAGCTGCGTCTCCTGCAGCTTCGTCGGCTCGACGCCGTGGAAGCCCTCGGGGAACTCGTCCTTGATGTATGCCGTGGTGATATTGCCGGACCGGAAGCGCTTCTCGTCCATCACAGCCGCAATGAACGGGATATTGTCCTGGATGCCTTCAATGTAGAAACGGTCGAGCGCTTCGGCCTGTGTGTCGAGCGCCGTGTCGCGATCCTTGCCCCAAGTGATAAGCTTGGCGATCATCGGGTCGTAGAACATGGAAATCTCGTCGCCTTCGCGCACACCGCTGTCCATGCGCACTTCGCCCTTGCCCAGCTTGCCTTCGACAGGCGGATGGAAGCGCTTGAGGCGGCCAATGGACGGCAGGAAGTTGCGATACGGATCTTCCGCATACACACGGGTTTCGACGGCCCAGCCATTGATACCGATATCAGACTGCTTGAGCTTCATCGTCTCGCCATAGGCGGACAGCAGCATCTGCTCGACGAGGTCGACGCCGGTGATCATCTCGGTGACCGGGTGCTCCACCTGCAGGCGGGTGTTCATTTCAAGGAAGTAGAAGCCCTTGTCCTTGCCGGAGGCCACGAATTCCACCGTGCCAGCGCTGTCATAGTTCACAGCCTTGGCAAGCGCGACAGCCTGTTCGCCCATCTTCTTGCGCGTTTCGGGATCGAGCAGCGGCGAAGGCGCCTCTTCGATAACCTTCTGGTTCCGACGCTGGATCGAGCATTCGCGTTCGTTCAGGTAGATGCAGTTGCCATGTTTGTCACCGAGCACCTGGATCTCGATGTGGCGCGGCTCGAGGATGAATTTCTCGATGAAGACGCGGTCGTCGCCGAAGGACGATTTTGCTTCGGCCTTAACGGCCGGGAAGCCCTCTTCGACTTCCTTGTCATTGGCCGCGACACGGATGCCCTTGCCGCCGCCGCCTGCCGACGCCTTGATCATCACAGGATAGCCGATCTCTTTGGAGATCTTCACGGCTTCCTTCGTGTCCTCGATCAGGCCCATATGGCCCGGCACGGTCGACACGCCGGCTTCAGCAGCCAGCTTCTTCGATGAAATCTTGTCGCCCATGGCTTCGATGGCGTGTGCGTTCGGGCCGATCCAGCCGATGCCCTCTTTTTCGAGACGTTTGGCGAAAGCCGGGTTCTCGGAAAGGAAACCAAAGCCTGGGTGGATGGCCTCGGCGCCGGTCTTCTTCACCGCGTCGATGATCTTATCGGCCACGAGGTAGGATTCAGACGCTGGCGAGCCGCCGATATGGACCGTCTCATCGGCCATCTCCACGGCCATCGAGCCAGCGTCGGCATCGGAATAAACGACCACAGTTTTCACGCCCAGGCGGCGGCATGTCTTGATCACGCGAACAGCAATTTCGCCGCGGTTGGCTATCAGAATCTTCTTGAACATTTCACCCCTAGCCTGTTTGGCAATTCATATCGGGTTCGAGTTAAGCTGCGGGCTCGCTCTTGTCCACACTGCCCAAGCGTCAAATTGGCTTGCCAGAACCGGCTACGCATGTTAGCAAACGCTCACAATAGATAGTGAGCGTTCACATGCAATTCATTCGTCTCGACCTGGAAGCCCTCGTAAATGAAGGGCAAATCTCACCCGAAGAGGCCACACGCCTGAAAGGCTTTGCCCTGCCAGACCGGAAGGGCAGCCTGTTCATCAACCTGCTCCTGATCTTCGGGGCGCTCTCGGTCGCTGCGGGAACGATCGCACTTGTACCCAATCCGGCCACGGGCCTTATGCTTGCGCTGGCCGCGCTTGGCGGGGCTGAGGCCTTGCGACGCATAGATGTCGACGCCTCACTGAAAATCCTCGGCGCCGGGCTCACCCTGATGGGGGCGCTCGGTCTTGCTGGCTGGGTCGGATGGGAGTTCCGCGAATCGGCAGAGTCGCTCTACCCGACGCTGGCCATCGCGGGGGTGCTGGGTGCGGCGGCCGTCTGGTACCGTTCGCCCTTCCTCGTGGCGCCCGCTGTGCTCGCCCTCGGCGCAACGCTGGGCTCAGGCACAGGCTACTGGCATGCCAGCTATGGCATCTTCGTTGAGGAGCCGACACTGACCATCCTCTTGTTCGGCGCCCTGACAGCCGGGTTCTATGCTTTACGCGGCAAGCTCGCGGACGCCCATGAAAGCCTCGCCACCATCGCGGCGCGGACATCGCTTTTCATGATCAATTTCGCCTTCTGGGTCGGCACGCTCTGGGGCGACCACATCGGCCAGCACTGGTTAGCGCCGGACGAATGGCGCGCCCGTCAGAACTGGGAGGCGCAGGCGATTGACATCCCTGACGAGGTCTTCACGCTCGGTTGGGCGGCATTTCTGATCGCCATGATCGTGAAAGCCCGGCGCGGTGGCTTTCTCTCGACGCTATCGATCGTCTTCCTGTCGATTCACTTCTACACCCAGTATTTCGAACTGCTGGGCGCCAATCCGGGCAGCCTTGTCGTCGGCGGTGTCATTCTGGTGGGACTGGCCGTCGGCGGCGCACGCCTTTTCCGAGCCAGCCGGGCCTAGTCCTCGAGCTTTTCGATATCCGCTTCAAAGGCCCTGACGCGGGCCGTGACGGCCACGAGGAAGGCCGTCGACCAGCCAATCAGCAGAAAACCGTTGGCGGCCTCTGCCGCGCCGAGCATACGCCAGTCATCGCCGAGCACGACGTCGCCAAACCCAACCGTCGTGAAAGCGGAGGTCGAAAAGTACAACGCCTCCTCCAGTCCACTGAACTGGCCAAGGCCCAGATAGGCAAAGGCATAGGTCCATATCTGTACCGAATGCAGACCGAACAGGCTGATGACAACGAACAGGATAGAGACGCCCTGCCCGAAAACCGAGGTCAGGTTGACCGGATGCACCCGCCGCTCGCGCAGTATGGCAGATAACACGACAAGGCCCACGAAGTGGATTGTGAAAGTCAGCGTGACCATGCCGCTCGCAACAAGAAGGTTTAGCCAGAGCATGGAACCCACCGTTAAGCGATCAGGATGCTACGGCAAGTCCTTGCGTAAAACCCGGGGCTTCAAGCTTCAGGAAATCAATCAGCGCCCGTTCGGCCAGGCTGACAGATTTTTCCTCGCCGACGCATTTGAGAAACCACGAGGCTTCGTCTTCCGTACTTATATCGGCTTCGCGGCGGGCGGCGGCATGGGCTGCGCGGCGTGCTGCCTCTGCCCGGTCTTCGTTCTGGCTGATTGGTGCAAACCATCCGCCTTCTGAAAAACCCGCACGCACATCCTCAAGAAAGGTGCCCGGCTCGGGCCGCATGTCGCCAATCCAGTGATCGCGCGAAAGTATGGATGTCTCAGACTTTGGCTCGGGATGAGCACGCGCCATGAGATGGTTGGCAATCGCGCGGGCAAACAGGTCGTTCCATGACGGATCATTGGCCGCAAAGCCGATCTTGTCATTGGTGCGCACCAGCAGCTCGGCCTCGGCGCCAGTGACCCAGCCTGCCCCCTCGCCAGCTGGCACGATCAGCGCCCGGCGAACCCGCTCGACATCCTCGGCTGTCGCCTTGCCAAGTTGAGAAATGCGGTCACAGGCCACTTTCAGCGTAAAATAGCCGAGCCGGTCCGGCACGCCTTCGGCATAGCGCATGATCTGCAACAGAAGGTCTATTTCCGAGGCAATCGGGCAAATGCCCTGACGGTCAATCTGCTCGATCAGCCAGTCGGCTTCGTCTTCGGTGACCCAGTTACGGGGATCGCTATGGAGAAGAACATAGTCACGCACGGCGCTGACGAACAGCCGATCCCAAGTCGTGTCGCTTCCGGCGAGGCGGGCATTGATGTCGAACAGGGCGGCCCCATCGGTCAGCGATTTTACGCCGCCTCGGTAAAGTTCGGTTGAAATGCGGTGCGCGTCTTCTTCAGACAGTTTCATAACGCCAGTGATCTGAGCGAGCAGTCCCTCGAACCCCTGATCCATGCACCAAGCCTCCAACTTGATGATCCTGTATAATTTGCAACAGTTTCCGGTTTGTTGACGGCTTTGTCACGAATTCGATTTGTGGCGCAACTTGACTTTCCGCGGCGGCAGGCTTCTTCAGGTCACCCAACAATATTAAAACCAAGGGTGGACCTCACATGGCAGAACTTCGTGATCTTTCCGGACGCACAGCAGTCGTTACGGGCTCTGCAACAGGGCTAGGCCGGTCCATTGCGCTGAAGCTTGCCGAGCGCGGCGCAGAAGTAATCATTAATTGCAGCCGATCCGTCGCAGATGGCGAGGCCACTGTTGCAGACTGTCAGGCATTGGGCTCGCAGGCGCGGCTCGTGCAGGCAGACGTTTCCACCGAAGAAGGCTGCCAGAAGCTCGCAGACGCCGCCAGTGCGCACGGCCGTCTCGACATACTGGTGAACAATGCAGGCATCACGCGCCACGCCCGGGATCATTCGGACCTCAACGCATTGAGCAAGGAAGACTTCCTCGACACATATGCAGTGAATGTCGTCGGCCCGTTCTTGATGATGCAGGCCTGCCGCGACTTGTTGGCGGCGACCTATTCGCAGGCCGGACGCGCAGCAGCTGTTCTGAACGTCTCTTCCATTGCAGGCGTTACGGGAATCGGGTCGTCCGTTGCCTATGCCGCCACCAAGGGCGCACTGAACACGATGACGCTTTCCCTCGCGCGCGCACTGGCGCCTGCCATCCGCGTCAACGCGGTGTGCCCGGGCTTCATTGGCACCCGTTGGTTCAAGGACGAAATGAGCGCTGATCAGTACACGAAAATGGAAGCAGGTGTCGCTGCGTCAACGCCCCTTCATGTCGCGAGCGGGCCGGACGACATTGCCGATTCAGCCGTGTTTTTCCTGACCGATGCTTCACGCCACATCACCGGCGAAACCCTGCTCGTGGACGCCGGAATGCACCTTGGATACGCCCCATTGTCTGCCCGGTGAGCATCTCACCAAACGCCCGATACTTAGGCATATCCAATTGGCCGATGCACAAAAGTTCAGCGTTCGGACGTCAGTCTATCCTTGATAGAGAATTTGGTTCGAAACGTGCGGAATCGCGCGCAATCCTCGGTCTCGCGCTCCAAATAAGGAGCGGTTTGAAAACGGGGTACTAACAATGAAAACCAAGGTATCACGGGCGGGGGTCGCCCTTGTTGCTCTTCTAGCTACGGCGGGCACCGCCATGGCTGAAGGTGAATGGTCAGGAAACGTAGCCATGACGTCAGACTATGTCTGGCGCGGCGTCTCACAGTCCAACGAAGATCCTGCCATCCAGGGCGGCTTCGACTATGCCAACGGCAACTTCTACGTCGGCACATGGGCGTCGAATGTCGATTTCGGTGACGCTTCCGACACCAATATCGAAGCTGACTTCTACGGCGGCTTTGCCGGTGCGCTCGAGAGCGGCATCAGCTGGGATGTTGGCGTGATCTACTACGCCTACCCGGATGCAGATGAATCCGATCTCGACTTCCTCGAAATCAAGGGCGCCCTTGGCTATGAATTCGCCAGCGGTCTCGCCATCGGCGGCGAAGCCTATTGGGATCCGGACAACCAGAACGTCTACCTGAACGCAACTGCTGGCTATGGCCTGACGGACGCTCTGTCGATCGACGCCAGCGTTGGTAATTACAGCTTCGACGGTGGCGGCGACTACACCAACTGGTCACTCGGCGGCACGTATAGCACACCGGTCGGTATCGACGTCGACCTGCGCTACTGGGGCACCGATGTTGATGATGTCGACATCTCTGACGACCGTTTCGTGCTGACACTTTCGAAGAGCCTCTAAGGCAAGGGAATATCTTCCTCCCGTACTGTGTGTGGAGTTGATTGCCCTCCCCACGCGCAGCAAGGTGAAGGCCGCCAGTCCAAAATGGACTTGGCGGCCTTTGTAATTCTGCCTCGGACGCACTAGGTTCTACGAAGGCCCGCGGGGGCTTCCCCATCAACAGGAGACGTGAACGACGCATGGCCGCAGAACTGACCCCAGTCGAGGCATTGGTTCCCGCAATCACACTTCTCGGCTTTGGCGCGGCTGCCGCCCTGGCATCGAAAGCGCTCCGGCTCAGCCCTATCGTGGGATACCTGATTGCCGGCATCCTGATCGGACCCAGCGTTCTCGGCCTGATCCAGGAAAGCAGCGCCACGCACCTCTTGGCAGAGCTGGGCGTCGTGTTCCTCTTGTTCGACATCGGCATGCACGTCTCCCTGCGCGAGCTGAATGAAAGCCGGCGCGACCTCCTGCGCCTCGCGCCAATGCACCTCTTCTTTACCGGACTGATCGCTGCAGCAGCGCTAGCCATGATCGGCGTGGACTGGGCCATCGCGCTCGCCGTCGGTCTCAGTCTTGGTCTCTCATCCACGGCCGTCGTCGCCCGCATCCTTACCGAGCGCGAGCAGAACTCCTGTCCTATTGGCCGCTCCGCCACGCACGTCCTCATCTTTCAGGACATTGTCGCCATCTTCCTGATGATCTTTGCCAGTTCGCTGGGCGATTCCGAGGTGGGTGCACAGGGACTCGCCGGACTTGTCTCCGACTATCTGCTTGGCGGCGCCAGCGTGCCGCTCTATGCCGCACTCGGCCTCTCGGTCGTGCAAACGGTTATTGCCTTCTGCGCCGCACTTCTGGCCGGCAAATACCTGATCAACCCCGTGTTTCGCACGCTCGTTGCCACCCGCAATGCTGAAGCGTTCACCGCCTTCACCCTGCTTCTCGTGCTGGCAGCCGCCTGCGCCACGGCCATCATCGGCTTGTCGCTGACGCTTGGGGCCTTCCTGGCAGGCCTTGCGGTCTCCGGCACACCCTTCCGCCACCAGGTGCAGACCGAGATGGGACCGTTCCGCGGGCTGCTTCTGTCCTTCTTCTTCATCAGCGTCGGCCTCTCCATCGATGTGCCTGCCCTTCTGTCCCACCTGCCGCTCGTGATCCTCAGCGCCGCTGGCATACTCGTCATGAAAACCGCCCTCGGCTATGTCGCCGCCCGCCTGAACAAATGGAGCGTGCCGGGCGCCACACAAATGGCCTTCCTGCTCGCGCAAGGCTCGGAATTCACCCTCGTTGTCCTGTCGCTGGGCGCCATTGTGGCCGGCCTGTCTTCCGGCCTGATGAGTAGTATCGTCGCCGCCGTAGCACTGTCCCTGGCGCTCGCGCCTACCTGGGCCGCCCTCGGCGTACGCCTCTCGCGAAAATTGGCTGAGCGCAGCAAGACCGCCATCGAAACCTCGGCCACGTCCATCTCCGACCGGCCCGTCATCGTCATCGGCATGTCTTCCGCCGGACGACTCGCCATCGACGCGCTGGTCGACCACGACATTCCCTATATCGCGCTTGAGGGAGACCCGGACCGCTTCCTTGCGGCCGTGGCCGATGGCTACAAGGTCTCCTTTGGCGATGCGAGCAATATGAAGCTCGTCGAGGCCGTCGGCGGCAGCAATGCCCGCGCGGTCGTGCTCGGCTTTGCACGGTACGAAGTTTCGCGCGAGGTGACGCCCACGATCACCCGGCGCTTCCCGGACCTGAAGCGCTTCGTGGCCGTCGACTCCCGGCTCGACCTTGAGCGCTATCTCGACATCGGCGTGCGCGCCCACCTTGCTGGCGGCCAGCCCAAGGGCATCGAAATGGTGGCCGACATCCTGCTCACGCTCGACGTGCCAGAACCGGAAGTGCGGGAATGGATGGAGGAAGAGGCAGAGCGCTTCGCGATTGGTGACAGCTCCCGTGTGGAAGAAAAAATCGATGTCGAAGAGATCATCGACGAAGCTGCATGAAGCAGACTAGGATTCCACAAGACGGGGGGTATATAGGCATATCCTGCCCCAAGGAGAACCATTATGCGTATTGGCGTCCCAACGGAAATCAAGAAACAGGAATCCCGTGTCGGCCTGACACCTGAAAGTGTCAGCGAAATTGTTCGCGCAGGTCATCATGTGAACGTGCAGTCCGGGGCCGGGCTCGGCTCAGGCTTCGCAAACGAAGCGTACACCATGGTCGGCGCCACCATCCTGCCTGACGCCGCAGCCGTATTCGCTGACAGCGAACTGATCGTGAAGGTCAAGGAGCCCCAGCCTGAGGAAACCGCCCGTCTCACACCGGACCACACGCTTTTCACCTATCTCCACCTGGCGCCAGACCCTGTGCAGGCCAAGGGGCTCATGGATTCCGGCTGCCTGGCCATCGCCTATGAGACCGTGACTGATGATGAAGGCGGCCTGCCACTGCTCCGCCCGATGAGCCAGGTCGCGGGTCGCATGTCGCTCCAGGTCGCCGCATGGGCGCTCATGCGCACCAAGCGCGGACGGGGCATCCTGCTCGGCGGCGTACCGGGCGTCATGCCCTCGAAAGTCGTCATAATTGGCGGCGGTGTCTCGGGCACGCATGCAGCCGAAATCGCTGTCGGCATGCGCGCCGACGTCACCATTTTCGACCGTAACAACAATCGCCTCGCCGAACTCGACGAACAGTTCCGCGGCAGCCTCAAGACCATGTATTCGACAGCCCACTCGCTTGGCGAAGCGATCAGGGATGCCGATCTCATTATTGGCGCTGTCCTGATCCCGGGCGCATCAGCCCCCAAGCTCATCAGCCGCGAGCAACTGAAAACGATGAAGCCGGGCGCTGTGCTGGTCGACATCGCCATTGACCAGGGCGGCTGTTTCGAAACAAGCCACGCAACGACACACGCAGACCCGATCTATGACGTCGACGGCATCCTGCACTATTGTGTCGCCAACATGCCCGGCGCCGTGCCGCGTACGTCCACCTATGCGCTCAACAATGCCACGCTGCCCTTTGTCCTGCAGATCGCCAACAAAGGGGCGCGCGCGGCGATCAACGAAAACCCGCACCTTGCCCATGGCCTCACCGTCGATGCCGGCAAGATCGCGCATCAGGCCGTCGCCCACGACCTCGGCGAGCCCTATGTCCGTCCGGACTGGCTGACGGCCTAGTCCGGACCAGAGCGCATTGGGTTAAGCGTGGTTTCTCTTGGCGGCTTCGACCCGCTCAATCTTGCTTTTCTCCCCGATGAAGACAGGCGTCTTCTGGTGCAGGGATTCAACAGGAACCTTGAGAAGCGACTGGTCGCCATCCGTCGAAGACCCGCCCATGGCGGCGATGAGGAATGACATGGGAATTGCCTCATAGACAAGGCGAAGCTTGCCCTCTTCATAGCCCTTGATGTTGGCGCGTGGATAAACAAACAGACCGCCTTGCAGGACCATTCGCTTCATGTCTGAAACCATGGACGCGTACCAACGCATATTGTGGGGTTTGGCCGTTCCGTTGTGCGTGCTGAGTAGGTCCGCATAATGCGCCTGTAGCCATCCGTCCCAAACCATCTGGTTCTGGCCGTTAATCGCAAGGACATCAGCTGTCGGCAGTCCACCTTCAATCGGCAGAACCTTCCACTCGGACGTGTCCTGGTTAAAGATGCCCTTGTAGACCTTGTCCCCATCCGCAAAGTAGGCTTCGAGGTTCATACCAAAGACGAAGAATCCGCCGCTGACAATGTTCTTGCCGTTGAAGTCCCTGGCAACTTCAGCATTCTCGAAAATGCCGAAAATGGCACCTGAAGGAATGCCCACCAAGGCGGACTTGGAGCCGTCCAGCGGATCGAGAGCCACGCTGTAGCGGCCGTCCGAAATCTTGTTCAGGCCCGGCCGCTCTTCAGACACGACGTATCTGACATTGCCATCGCTCTTGAGCGCATCAAAGAAGGCTTCGTCAGCAATCACGTCCAGCTCGATCTGGTCGTCGCCGGACTCGTTGCTGGATGTCGCAAACTTCAGTCCTGCGCCTTTCTTGAGCTCGGCGTAAATGACCTCCGCCGCGGAAAACAAGGCGGCGTAAATTCCATCCAGATTTTGGAGCTGGCTCTTGAAGTTCAAAGACATTGTCGAATGGGTCCCCTGATAATGTTGTTGGGAAACTGCCCCAATCAACGCTGCATCACAATAAGATAAGGGCGCCAGCTGCGCTGACGCCCTTATGTATTTTATGGCATTGAAGCCGTTTGGCTCAGGAATCCAGAGCGGCAATCGCGTCATCAATGGTGGCGCGCGGCTTGTCGAGAATGGCCGCGATCTGGGCGCGTTGCTCGATGGCGAGCCACAGGCCAAGCACTTCCACGTCAACGACGCGCCATTCGCCATTTCGCTCGATCACACGCCAGCGAACGGTCTGCGGGTCTTCCCCCTTCTGGGTGACGCGGGTTTCAACGACCGAATCCTTGTCATTGCGATCAACCGAACCGATCACGTCGACCTTGGCATTCTTCAGCTTGTTCTTCTGGTCCTGGAACGTGCCGACGAGGAATTTCTCGAATGCGCTCTTGAAGCGTGTCTTGTCGGTATCGCTTACCCGGCGCGAATATTTGCCAAGCGTGAAGTTCGCGATGGCATCAATGTCCACTGCCTGCTTGATTGTGCTCTCGCTGGCTTCCGCGTTGGAAATCTGCGTGGCGGTTCCCGCAATCAAGGCTTCAGCCTCAGGGCTGGCCTGCGCCGAGAGCGCCATCAGGGCGAAACTGGTAGAGACGATAAGTGAGCGTAGCATCATGTTTGTCCTTCGAGTCAGATTATCCCGATCCGCTCTGTAGATATGTCTTCCGGGCCCGATTGGTTCCGTTGAGGGCTATATAGGTGTCATTCCCAGTTTGCATGGGGGGATCGAAGCCGAATCCGGGCCGATCAGGGGCAGAAACCCTCAGATTCCGGGAAATGTGATATTTTGGATACACTACCCCCAGACCAGAAAGCGTGGTGCGGGCGGCCGGGCTTGAACCGGCAAGGCCTTGCGGCCGAGGGATTTTAAGTCCCTTGCGTATACCAATTTCGCCACGCCCGCGTGCCGTTTGTGAGTATTCGTCGCCGCCGGGCTTGGCAAGCGCCAGCCCGGCCCGAGACTGTCAGGAAACCCGTTCAAACACGGCAGCGAGACCCTGCCCGCCACCGATACACATGGTTTCGAGGCCGTAACGCGCTTCCTGCCGATCCATCTCGCGCAGGAGCGTTGTCAGGATCCTGACGCCAGTTGCACCCACCGGGTGGCCCAGAGAAATGCCCGATCCATTGGGATTGAGCCTTTGCATATCGCCATCGGTGAAGCCCAGCGCCTTGGTGCAGGCCAGAACTTGTGAGGCAAAAGCCTCGTTCAGCTCGATGACGTCGAGATCCTTGATCTCGATACCCGCCTGCTTCAGCGCCTTTTGCGTCGACGGCACCGGCCCGATGCCCATGACTTCCGGACCGACACCGGCGACAGACCAGGAAACGAGCCGCCCCAGGGGCTTCAGCCCGTATTTTTCCGCGGCTTCGCGCGTACAGACGATGCAGACCGCCGCGCCATCATTCTGGCCAGATGCATTGCCCGCCGTAACGGTCGCATCCGGATCCGCCTTGCCCCGGATGGCCCTAAGTGACGACAGCTTCTCAAGCGTGGAGTCAGGGCGGATATGCTCGTCTTCCGCCACAACCGTGTCCCCCTTGCGGCCTTTCACGGTAAACGGAACGATCTCGTCAGCGAACTTGCCTGCCTTCTGGGCCGCTGCAGCTTTCTGGTGTGAAGCAAACGCGAATTCGTCCTGCGCTTCGCGGGTGATCTGGTAATCGCGGCGCAGGTTCTCCGCCGTCTCGATCATGCCACCCGGAACCGGGTGGAACTTGCCGCCGGCCGTATAGCGTCCGCGCGAGAGGCCATCCTGCAGCATCACGCCTTCGCCCTTGATGTCCCAGCGCATGTCGATCGAGAAGAAAGGCGCGTTCGACATGCTCTCTGCCCCGCCGGCGAGGACAAGGTCGTTCGCGCCGGTCGCCACTTGCATCACCGCATTGATCACGGCCTGCAGGCCAGACCCGCAACGCCGGTCGATCTGGTAGCCACCCGTCGTCGTGGTCAGGCCGGCATCCAGCGCCACCATGCGCCCGAAGGCTGGTGCTTCCATGGTCGGATAGCATTGCGCAAACAGGCAGTCCTCGACCGCCTCGGCTGGCACGGAGGTCCGCGCCATGAGTTCGCGGATGACATGGCTCGCCAGCTCATGGGCATGAACGGTTTTGTAGACTCCGCCAAAGCCACCCACAGCCGTGCGGACCGGTTCACAGATTACGACGTCTCTCATTGGTATTTCCTCAGTATTCTAGTTCAGGCCGCGGCCGCGCTCGGTGACCTTCTTGCGGGCCGCCTCGACGCTTTCGGCTGTGACGCTGGCGGCATGCGCAGCCGAGCGGCGAACCTCTTCCTTCAGGGCCTCGCCAAACGGCATGGCAAACCCGTCATCGATCATCTTCTTGTATCCGCGCAGCAGGACCGGATCACAGCTCGTCATCTCGTGCGCCATCTTGCGTGCGGCTGGCAGTAGTTCGTCAGCCTTGTAGACGCGGTTGACGAGGCCCCAGCGTTCAGCTGTGTCAGCGTCGAGGAAATTACCGGTGAAGGACAGTTCCTTGGCCCGGCTCGTGCCGATCAGGCGGGACAGTTTCTGCGACAGGCCCCAGCCCGGCATGATGCCAACGCGGGCATGCGTGTCAGCGAACTTCGCATTCTCGGAGGCCAGAAGCACATCACACATCAGGGCAAGCTCGAAACCGCCCGTAATTGCAAAGCCGTTGATCGCGCCGATCACCGGCCACGGATATTCGCCAATGGCCTTGGCAATATCGATCGAGCCGCCATCTGCGCCCAGTGCAAAGCCGGTCTCGCCGGCCTCTTTCAGATCAACACCCGCAGTAAAAGCGCGGCCTGCGCCTGTCAGAACGACAGCGCGAATTTCGGCATCGCCCTTCAGCTCCATGAAGACGCGGGAAATCTCGGTGCGCAGCGCGCGGCTGAGGGCGTTCAGCGCATCCGGCCGGTTCAGCGTGACAATGGCAACCGCGCCGTCGCGCTCAACCTGGATAATGTTCTCGGCCATGATGCCGTCTCCTTCTGATATGTTTTGGCGGTGCGCCAGTCCGGTCGGGTCAGGCTTTCCGTTGGCGGAAAAGATGAGCCACGGCAATGACCAAGGCGATGAGGGCGATCGCCGCAGCGAGGAAAAACAGCCCGAACTTGAGAGGCGTCAACCATGACTTTGCGTCAAGCGCATCCGCCGCGCCGGAAAGCGCCAGCGCCTGCACCGTGTTCTCTGTCAGATCGACGATGATGGTCGCAAGCGCCGGCAAGGCAGCAAGTGGTCCGTATCGCCCGAAGAAGCGCAGGGCCATGGCCGCGAAAAACCCGCCATAGGCCAGTGGGTAGGCCGTATCGAGCAGCACAGTGATCCAGAAATGCGCACTGCGCTGGGCTTCGGTCATTCCCGCAATCAAGGCGCGGCAGCCCTCGCCCGTGGTGATTGTATCGAGATAGCGACCGCCAACTGCATCACTGAATAGCGCAAAGCACGGAAAGATCAGGAGCTGTGCAATAAACAAGCCCCAGATAACCGGCGTGCGCTTCAGAACGGCAATCATCCGGCCTCCTCCGTCAAGCGCTCCGGCGTGACGCCCGTGGCGGCAATGATAGCCTCAAGTCTCTCGACGATCGTGTCGATCAGGTCCGGATGGATCGTACTCGCCACGAGATGGACGCCATTGTCCCCGACCGACCGGAACCAGGGGTATGATCCGAAAGAGACATTCGGCATTTCGACCGCCAGCGCGCCCAGCGGCTCGGCAATGTCGCCCTCCCGCAGACCGACGCCGCGAATGGTCACCTTGTGGACAATGGCGCCCGTACGAAGGCGCGGCCCGATATCTTCCAGCATGGCCCGTGCCACCTGTGGCACACCGGCCAGGGTGAATACGTTTTCCATCTGGAAGCCCGGCGCACCCGACACCGGATTGGCCACGAGGCTTGCCCCATGCGGTACACGCGCCATCCGACGCCGCGCCGGGGTGAACTCGGTCTTCATCTCGGCATAGCGCTCGGCAAGCATGGCAATCACTTCCGGATGCTCGCCGATGCCGACACCAAAGGCCGCCGCAATCGCATCCGCCGTGATGTCATCATGTGTCGGACCGATGCCGCCCGTCGTGAACACATAAGTGTACTCCGCGCGCAGGTCATTCACTGCTTTTACGATGCTCGCCTGCACATCGGAGACGGTGCGCGATTCCACAACCGGGATACCGAGCGGTCCCAGGTACTTGGCGATCTGCTGCAGGTTGATGTCGCGGGTGCGCCCCGAGAGGAGTTCGTCGCCGATCAACAGGACGGCTGCGGTGGGTGGAGTTTCAGTCACTGATCAAGGGCCTCATACACGAGGTCGCCGGATTCCTTTCGAAAGGCATTGTCCATGCTGCCCGCCGGGAAGACCTGGACCATGCCGATGAAGAACAGGTCATTGACCGGATCGATCCAGAACCAGGTGCCCGCCGCACCGCCCCAGTAATAGGTTCCGGTGGGCATCAAAGTGCCCGTAGGAGCCGGATCCACCAGAACCCCAAAGTCCAGTCCAAAGCCGTGACCAGCGCGTTCTGGGTTGACGCTGTTGCCGTCGGAGAAGAGGTGGAAGGTTTCCGGCAGTACATTGGTGCGCATCAACGTGACTGTCTCAGGTTTCAAAATGCGGGTGCCGTTGAGTTCGCCGCCATCCACCAGCATCTGGCAGAAACGGGCATAATCGGCGAGCGTGGAGACGAGTCCGTGTCCCCCCGCCTCCATGCCAAATGCGCCTTCGCGATAGGCAAAACCCGGATCATCCAGTGGCACCAGATCGCCGTTTTCAGGATTGTGTGTGAAGACGTCCGAAAACCTGTCGCGCTTGGACTCTGGTACGAAAAACGCCGTATCCGTCATACCAAGCGGGGTGAAGATCGTGTCCTGCAGATATTCGCCGAACGGCTTGCCGGAAATCTTCTGGACGATGTAGCCCTGGATATCGACGGCAGTGCTGTAGGACCAGTCGCTGCCCGGCTGGAACATCAGCGGAATGCCGGCAACTTTGGAGATGTACGTGTCGAGATCCGGCGAGGCGAGCACGCCCTGTTTGCGGAAAGCCGTGTTGACCGGGTCCTCACCACCAAGCCCATAGCCGAAGCCGGCGGTATGACTCATCAGCTCGCGCATGGTCGGCACGTGATCCATGTCTTCGACAATCATATTGCCGTCTGCATCCACCCCATTCAGCACTTTGAGGTCGGCAAACTCTGGCACAAATTTCGTGATCGGGTCATCGAGACTGAATGCCCCCTGCTCGTAGAGCATCATCAGGGCGACCCCGGTGATCGGCTTGGACATGGAATAGATACGGAAGATCGTATCTTCCTTGATAGGCGCCTGATCGGTGGCGCGCATTATTCCGTGCTCATAATAGTGGGCCACATGCCCATCCTTCACGAGCAGGGTCGAAATGCCTTTGACCGCGCCGTCATCCACAGCTGCCGCCATGGCCGTGTCCAGTGCAGCAAGGCCCGCCGACGTAAAGCCCTTTCCGGAGGCAGAGGCTTCCAGCGCGTCAAATGTCTTGTCGGCAGGCGCCGGGGCCGGTTCCGCGGCAGCTTGTGGGGCCAGCGCGACCTGTTCTGGCGGAGCCCCGGCTGGCCCTGCGGCGCACGCCGCTGCACCCACAATGAGCAAACTGGCGGCAAGCCCTTTCAGATAGTGAGCAGGTTGTCTCATAGCGTTCGGCTCCCCTTGTTGATTTTGCGGGAGGATAGCTTCCATCCCCGGCAAAGCAACAAGGAACCCAAGGACAAGCGCCATGGCTGAGGACGGGGCCGGAACATCGTCCCACGCGGCGCATTCCCTTTACTGAACCCTGAAATCGCAAAGCAAGGAGCTCCCCATGAAACGTCATGCAACAGCCATCTGGAAAGGCACTCTCAAGGAGGGCACCGGGACACTCGATACGCAAAGCGGCGCCCTCCAGAACCACGGCTATTCTTTCAAGGCCCGTTTCGAGGATGAGAGCGGCAAGTCCGGCACCAATCCGGAAGAATTGCTCGCGGCTGCCCATGCGGGCTGTTTTGCCATGCAGCTCTCCGCCATGCTGGCCGATAACGGTACGCCGGCCGACAAGCTAGATGCCAAGGCTGTCGTAACCGTTGAACCAAAGGACGGCGGCGGCTTCAAGGTCACCAGCAGCGCGCTCACGCTCGTCGGCAAGGTTCCCGGCGCCAGTGAGGCGGATTTCCAGTCAATCGCGACAAAGGCCAAGGAAAGCTGCCCACTGTCCGTAGCGTTGGGCGCCATCGACATCAGTCTGGATGCCAGTCTGGAAGCCTGATTTCACAGGGTGCGGGGTAGAAATTTCCCGCAATCGCTGCCACATTGGCCACCATAGACTGGAAAGCCACTTTGATGAACGATTCAACCGCCCTTCTCCCCATGCGCACTGGTGAAATCCGTATCCATGATGCGGAGGGCTTTGAGGGCATGCGCAGGGCTGGACAGCTCACCGCCGAATGCCTCGACATGCTTGTAGGCGAAGTGAAGCCTGGCGTGACGACACAGTATCTGGACGATCTGGTTCGCGATTTCGTGCTCGACCATGGCGCCCAGTCCGCCACGATCGGCTACCGCGGCTATCGCCACGCATCCTGCATCTCGCTGAACCATGTCATCTGCCATGGCATTCCGGGCCCCAAGCCCCTCAAGGAAGGCGATATCGCCAATATCGATGTCACCTGTATCCTCGATGGCTGGCACGGTGACCATTCGCGCATGTATGGCGTGGGCGAAGTGAAGCGGAAGGCCGAGCGCCTGATGGATGTCACCTACGAAGCCATGATGGCTGGCATCAATGCCGTGAAGCCGGGCGCCCGTTTCGGCGACATTGGCGGGGCGATTTCCGAGATTGCCCGTTTGAACCGCCTTTCCGTCGTTGAAGACTTTTGTGGCCACGGCGTTGGTCGACTGTTCCATGACGAGCCAAATGTCGTGCACTCATCTGACTATGGCACAGGCCCGGAACTCCGCCCCGGCATGTTTTTCACTATTGAGCCAATGCTGAACATTGGCCGCAAGGACGCGGCAATTCTGCCTGACGGCTGGACGGCCGTGACGCGTGACCGTCAACTTTCAGCCCAGTTCGAACACTCGGTTGGCGTTACCGAAACCGGCGTCGAAATCTTCACCAAGTCGCCAAAGGGCTTCGATACGCCCCACACCGTCAAGCCATAGGCCATGCCGGGGGGCACAGACGGCCAGTCAGACGCAAAGCCGCATTGGCAAGGCCATCGCGAGCGGTTGCGCAGCAAGCTGCTGAAGCGCGGTGCCAGCGCCCTCGAAGACTATGAAGTGCTTGAGGTCATGCTGATGGCCTTCATTCCTCGCAAAGACGTCAAACCCATCGCCAAAGGCCTGATGGCCCGTTTCGGCAGCCTCTCAGGCATTCTCGCCGCGCCCGGCGCTGATCTGGTGAAAGTGGACGGCATAGGCGAGTCCGTCGCCGCCTACATCAAGGCCATCGCCGAACTGCAATCGCGCGCCTCCCGCGAAGAAATACGTAAACGCCCCGCGATTTCGTCGTGGAGCGCCCTGATCGACTATGTCCGCACAGAACTGCAGCACGAGAAACGCGAGCAGTTCCGCGTGCTCTTCCTTGACCGCAAGAACCAGCTGATCGCCGACGAGGTGATGGGACACGGAACGGTCGACCATGCCCCCGTCTACCCCCGCGAAATCGCCCGCCGCGCCCTCGAACTGCAAGCCTCAAGCCTCATCCTGGTCCATAACCACCCCTCAGGCGATACGACGCCGTCGCGGGCTGACATCGACATGACACGCGAAATCATCGACGTCCTCGACCCGTTCGACATCACCGTTCACGACCATCTCATCGCTGGCACAAGCGGCGTCACCAGCTTCCGCTCATCGGGCCTGATCTGAGACTGACGCCGCGATAATGCTTGCAGATGATCGGCAGGCGGTTACCGTGAGCGAAAATAGACATGCGCCGTCAGATGCGCGGGAATCATTACAGGGAGGCTGACAGCGCATGAGCGACACAACCGCGTCGAACGGACAGATTACGGGCTTTGGGACCAAGGGTTACCGTTCATATGTCCTGATCGCACTGATGCTGATCTATACGCTGAATTTCATCGACCGGACGCTCATTTCGGTTGTCGCACAGCCGATCATCAACACGTTCAGCCTGAATGATACCCAGTGGGGCCTGCTCTCCGGGCCGCCATTCGCCCTTTTCTACGCTTTGATGGGTATTCCTATCGCGATGTGGGCCGACCGCAGCAACCGCGTCATGGTGATTGCTGTCTGCGTGATCGTCTGGTCAATCATGACGGCGCTCTGCGGCATGGCGACGGGCTTTCTGTGGCTGCTCCTGTTCCGCGTCGGCGTGGCCGTTGGCGAAGCCGGCTGCACACCGCCCGCCAACTCGATCATCACCGATTATTATCCGCCCAAAAGCCGCGCCAATGCCATCGGTATCTACTCGATGGGTGTGACCCTCGGCGGCGTTCTGGCGCAGCTGTTCGGCGGCACGATTGCCTCGATCAAAGGCGCGGACTTCGGCGCCTGGATCAATTCAATCGGTCTCGGCTTCATGTTTTCCGGCATGGACTGGACCACAGTTGAAGGCTGGCGAATCGCCTTTGTCGTAATCGGCGCGCCCGGCGCCATCATTGCCCTCATCCTCTGGCTTACCATCAAGGAACCGCCGCGCGGTTATTCCGATCCACCGGATGCAGACCCCCTCCGTAAGGCCCCCTTCTTCGAGGCGTTCCAGGAATTCGGCGTGAAGCCAACATTCTGGTGGCTCGCGCTTGGCGCAGCGCTGGTTGCGTTCGTTGGCTATGGCCTGATCAGCTTCCAGGCACCGTTCCTGCAGCGCGTGCATGGCATTGGTGTTCGCGAAGCCGCCGTCATGTATGGCGCACCGCTGGCAGCCTTCGCTGCGTTCGGCACCTTCATCGGCGGTCTCCTGTCGGAGAAGCTCAGCGGCCGCTATCCTGCCGTTGTGGCCTGGTTGCCAGCCGTGGGTTTGCTCATCGCCGTGCCAGCCTATATCGCCGCCTTCTTCAGCCCCACACTCAGCATGGCGTTCGCGCTCTGGGCCATCGCTGCGATTGGACATTATGCCTATCTCGGCGCGCAATATTCAGTTGGCACAGGCATTGTGAGCCCGCGTTCGCGCGCCACGACCATTGCCGTCCTGCTCCTCATCATCAGCCTGATCGGTAACGGCATCGGCCCGCTCTTCGTTGGCGCAATGAGCGACTTCTTCATGGCGCGCGAGATTGGCCTGTCCGGCTATGGCGACCTGGCAGCAACGTTCGATCCCAAGATGTGCGGCGCCAAGGTCCTCGAACTTGGTGAGGCTGGCCCTGCGCTCTGCGCCGCTTATGGCGACGGCCTTCGCCAGTCCATGGCGGCAACCGTGCTCGTCTTTATTCTTGCCGCAGGCTGCTATTACATGTCCAGCCGGACTTATCTGCGCGACCGCTACAATCCGGACGCCCTTTGAGCATTATGGCTGCCCGCCAAAAACCAACTGTCCTGCACTGACTGACTGGAGACGCCAATGACCGACGCCGCCACAGCCCGCCCGGGCCATGAAACCGGGTATCGCACGCCGACCTATCGAGCGTTCGTGCTGTCATCACTCCTCATCGTTTACATCTTCAACTTCATCGACCGGTCGATCTTTGCGATCCTGACCGAGCCGATCAAGATGAGCCTGAAGCTCGAAGACTGGCATATGGGCCTTCTGGGTGGCTTGGCATTTGCCATGTTCTACACCACGCTTGGCATCCCGATCGCCCGCCTGGCCGAGCGCAAGAGCCGGATGTTGATCATCCTCGTCTCTCTGACGATGTGGAGCCTGATGACCGTGCTCTGCGGCTTTGCGACCAGCTTCATGACGCTGTTCATTTTCCGCCTTCTCGTGGGTGTTGGTGAAGCAGGTTGTACGCCGCCCGCCCAGTCTGTCATTGCAGACTATTTCAAGCCAACCAGCCGCGCGACCGCCGCGTCGATCTATGCCCTTGGCGTCCCATTGGGCGGTATGCTGGCAGGCCTCTCCGCCGGGCCGATCAATGATTATATCACCGGCCACAATGTCCATGCGCTGCTCGGTGACTGGGGCTGGACCTGGGCACAGAACCTGATTGCCTGGGAAAATGTCGAAGGGTGGCGGATCGCCTTCGTGGCCGTCGGCCTGCCGGGCGTGATCTTCGCGGTCATCATTGGGCTGACAGTCAAGGAGCCGCCTCGCGGCTATAGCGATCCACCTAACGCGAACAGCAAAAGTACACCGGATGGCTTCATCGTTGCGCTGAAGGGGCTGATGCGCAAACCCACCTATGTCCATGTCGTCACCGGAGCCGCCATTGCGTCATTCGCGGGCTACGGCATCGCCGCATTCTCAACCTCATTCCTATTGCGCACGCATAATCTGACACTCACTGAGGCAGCGCTGATCTTCTCGCTCGTGCTTGGCCTGATGGCAGCCATCGGCGTCTTCTTGTCCGGCTTCCTCGCCGACAAGCTGTCGAAGCGTTATCCGACGGCGCTGTCCTGGATGCCGGCCCTCGGCATGGGCCTGTCCGTGCCGCTCTACTGGATGGGCTATCTCAGCCCATCTGTTGCCATGATGATCCCGCCCCTGATGCTGGCAGCACTGCTTCATTACTTCTACCTCGGCCCGATGTATGCCGTCTCGGCTGGCGTCGTGGACAGCCGCACCCGCGCAACCGCCGTCGCGATAACCCTGTTCTCGGTCAACCTGATTGGCATTGGACTCGGCCCGACGCTAGCGGGTGTACTCTCGACCTTCCTGAAATCCATGATGCTGTCTGGCGCCGATCTTGGCCTCTCGATCGAGGCGTGCAAGGTCGTGTCTGACCTCAGCGCAGACCAAGCTGCGGCCTGTACCAGCGCGAATGCACGCGGCCTGCAATGGACCATCGTGATCTTCGCGACCCTCTATGGCTGGGCCGCGATCCACTATCTTCTGGCTGGAAAGACGCTGCAGCGTGACATGCTCTCGAAAACTGCTTAAGCCAGCCCCCCATGGCTGTTTATACTCACGTTTCCGACGAGGCGCTCGCCGCCTTCCTGGCTGAATACGACCTCGGCAGAGCCCTGTCCTTCAAGGGAATTGCCGAAGGCGTAGAGAATTCGAACTACTTTCTCGAAACCTCGAAAGGGCGTTTCATCCTCACCTTGTTTGAGAAGCGGGTGAAGGCTGAAGACCTGCCCTACTTCATCGGCGTGAAGCAGCACCTCGCGGCCAAGGGCTATCCCTGCCCCGAGCCTATTATGGGCAAGGATGGCAAAGCCCTGCGTACGCTGGAAGGCCGCGACGCGGTCATCATTTCCTTTCTCGAGGGTCTCTCGCCGCGTCGGCCGAACGTCGTTCAGTGCCGGGGGCTGGGTGAAGGCCTCGCGCGCATGCACCTTGCGCTCGCTGACTTCGGCATGACGCGTCCGAATGCGCTCGGCCCCGCCTCCTGGCCGCGCCTATGGGAGGGTCGCGCCGCGAATGCAGACGCCCTGCTGCATGGTCTTGCCGGCCGCATCGAGACAGATATCGCGGCCATCGCCAAGGCTGATCCCGACAACCTGCCTTTGCCGCGTGGCACGATCCACGCGGACCTCTTCCCGGACAATGCCTTCTTCCTCGGCGACGATTTCTCCGGCGCCATCGACTTCTATTTTGCCTGCACCGATGCGCTGGCCTACGACCTCGCCGTCTGTCTCAATGCCTGGGCTTTCGAGGATGGCGCTGCGGGAGAGGCCGCAGGCCTCCAGTTCAATTTCTCGAAGGGCGCCGCCCTGATCGCGGGCTATGAAAGCGTGCGTCCGCTTGAGGATGCCGAACGCGAAGCCCTCCCTATCCTTGCGCGCGGTGCAGCTCTGCGATTCTTCCTGACGCGCCTTGTCGACTGGACCGACACGCCGGAAGGCGCCCTCGTAAGGCCCAAGAATCCCCTCGAATATGCCGGACGCCTGTCCTTTCATCGCAAGGTGACCAGCGCCGCCGGCTATGGTGGATAAGCTTCGCGAAGGGAGCGCCATGACGAACGAAACAGGCATTCCCGCAAGCTCCACTTCTCCAGCCTATGCGGATGGCAGTTTGCGCACGCACATCAAGCGCGTGAAACTCGGCCTCTTGCTCAGCGCCCTTGCCGCCTGTCTTGGCGTCTCGATCATCGGCGGGCTATTGCTGGCGTTTGTCCAAATCCTCCTCGGCCTGTTCAACATCGGCGGCACAGTGCCCTTTGAAAGCACGTTTACGAGCGGCGTCACGACGGGCCTACAGCTCGCGGCGCTCAATTTCGTCCTGTTCCTCGTGACGGTCCCGGCCGCATGGTTGGCGCTGGGCCTCTCGATAGGCAGGATGCCGCATCGCCGGATCGCCGCCCGCACGCCCTATATCCGCTGGGCCGCTATCTGGGGCGCAATCCTGGTGGGCGGCACAACCTTTATCTTCGGGCTTATGGAAAGCATCCCGACAGCTATCGGCGCGCTTGTCTCTGGTGCCAGTGTTGGCGCGCTCGCCGGCGTGGGTTGCGGCTTCCTGTTCTATGCCATCGTGCGACCAGACGAGCAGCTGCGCGACGTCGACATCAGTGTGTTCTGAAGCAGGCTTGACGGCTCTCGCGAAGCCCATCACCTGAACCCAATGACTGATTTGATCGAAATCTGGACGGATGGCGCCTGCAGCGGCAATCCCGGCCCCGGCGGCTGGGGCGCCCTGCTCATTGCCGGCGAGAATCGCAAGGAATTGTTCGGCGGCGAAAAGCAGACGACCAATAACCGCATGGAAATGATGGCCGCCATCGAGGCGCTGAATGCGCTGAAGCAACCGTCGAAAGTCACGCTGCATGTCGACTCCACCTATGTGAAGGACGGCCTGACCAAGTGGATCAAGGGCTGGAAGCGTAATGGCTGGAAAACGGCCTCGAAACAGCCCGTGAAGAACCAGGACTTGTGGCAGGCACTCGACGAAGCCTGCCAGCGTCACGACATCACCTGGAAATGGGTCAAAGGCCATGACGGCGACCCAGGCAACGAACGCGCAGATGAACTCGCGCGCATGGGCACAGCTCAAGCGCGCGGCTAGGCTTTCGCTATGATCGCCTCTGCAGCCGCGGCAATATCTGCTGGCGACAGCGCGTCCAGCTCCACGATCTGAACCGGCGTATCCTCGCGCCGTTTCCGGCTTCGCGCATAGAGCGGGTCATAGTGTTCCAGCATCAGGGCTTCCGCGAGCTTACGATGATCGCCCGCATCCGCCAGCGCCTGCCATTCGGCGATAGTTTCCTTCGAGTGTAGCGGCTTCAGCAGGTCCAGCGAGCGGGCGACGCTGTCGCTGTCACTCACCGCATCACCATAGGCCGACACGAGGAATGCACTGCGCGCGGCAGCGGGCACATGGATCTCGACACGCGGCGCCGCCAGCATGCTGTGCCACAGGCGGCGCGGCACCCGGCGCAGGCCCACACGCGCCGATTCCGCCTCTACGTAAATCGGCCGTGACAGGTCGAACTGGCGCAGCTGGTCCCAGATAATGGTCTCGAACAGGCGCTGGGCTGGCTGGGGCAAATCATCGAAGCCGCCAAAGGCAGAGCCGCGATGATTGGCTATGCCCTCCAGGTCGATCACCTGCCCGCCTTGCTGGGCAATTTCGCTCAGGATCGCCGTCTTCCCGCTGCCGGTTGGGCCATCGACAAGGATAACGGGCAGCGGCATTTCATCCAGTTCAAGCCCGCCAACGACCTCTCGCCGCCAGGTCTTGTAGCCGCCCTTCACAAGGCCAACGGGCCAGCCAACCGACGACAGGATCGTCGCCATCGCGTTGGACCGCATGCCGCCCCGCCAGCAATAGATGAGCGGGCGCCAGCCCTTCGGCATATCGGCCAGTGCGGTATCGAGATGATGCGCGATATTCCGCGCGACGATGGCGCCGCCGATTCGGTTGGCGCGGAATGGGCTTTCCTGCTTGTAGATCGTGCCGACAATGGCGCGCTCGTCATTCGACAGGACAGGCAGGCTGATTGCCCCCGGCAGGTGGTCATCAGCAAACTCGGCGGGCGAGCGCACGTCGATGATGGCATCGAAGCGGGACAAGGATTCGGGGCCAAGGTCAGTGACGGTTTCAAGGTAAGGCATCGTGTTCACGCTTAGCAGGTTTTCATTGCCTCGCCAGAGGCCCGCGCGCTAAGCCCATTGGGCAGATTAGGACTTGAGAGTATGCCCGACACCCAGACACCAGAACCGCTCCTTACATCGCTCGCCCATGGCGGCGGCTGCGGCTGCAAGCTGGCGCCGAACGTACTGGCTGACATTCTGAGCGAAATGCCGCTGGCGCTGGGCAGTGCCGACCTGATCGTGGATGCCGCGACCAGCGACGACGCGGCTGTCTATCGCGTGAATGAAACGACGGCACTGGTCGCGACAACCGACTTCTTCACGCCCATCGTTGACGACCCGCACACATTCGGCCGGATCGCCGCGACCAACGCGCTGTCGGACGTATTCGCCATGGGCGCAAAGCCCATCTTCTCTCTGGCCATTGTGGGCATGCCCATAGGCAAAATCTCGAACGAGACGATCCGCGCGATCCTCGCAGGCGGACAATCCGTTGCCGAAACAGCAGGCGCGCCGATTGCGGGCGGGCACTCAATTGATGCTGCAGAGCCCATCTATGGCCTCGTGGCGCTCGGCCTCGTGCATCCTGACAAGCTATTGCTGAACTCCGGCGCACGGCCTGGCGACGTGTTGATCCTCGGCAAGCCGCTGGGCGTCGGCATCTATAGCGCCGCCCTGAAGCGCGGCATTATCGAAGATGCTGACTATGCGGAGATGATCGCCTCCACCACGCGGCTCAACACGCCGGGAACGGATCTCGCCGGGATGGTGGGCGTTCACGCTGCAACAGATGTTACAGGTTTCGGACTACTTGGGCATCTTTCGGAAATGTGTCGTGGTGCCAGGCTCACGGGCGTTGTCGAGGCCGACCGGGTGCCTGTGTTTGATGGTGCACGGCGGCTAGCCGAAGCGGGCGTAAAGACGGGCGCTTCAGGCCGCAATTGGGACTCCGTGCGGACTTCCGTGACCGTTCAGCGACCGTTGAGCGCCCCTGAACTGGACATCCTGTGTGACCCGCAGACCAGTGGCGGCCTACTCGTCTCCTGCTCACCGGATGCCGCCCGGAACGTGCTCGATACATTCGCACGTCATGGACACACAGGCGCCGCCATTATCGGCCGCATGGAAGCCGGTACAGCTGGTGTGCGCGTCGTCTGAACCTAGCCAGCCGGCGTAGCAGGATCTTCAGGCGTTTCTACTGGCGGTCCGAATTTGCATTCGTCGGCTTCGTCGCCTTTTGCTGTGCCGCCAACGCGATCCAGCGCATCCTGGACATCGAGCCAGAGATGGTTTTCCGCCGCACAGGCCTGCGCAAAATGGAAGACATTGCGCATGCTCTCCGTTTCAAAGTCGAGCGACCCGGCAAACGGCATGGCGGCCGGTATGCTCGCATATTTCAGCTTCATCCCGTGCTTCTGCGCGAAGGAGGCCGTCAGAACCAGTTCCGTGCGCGCCATATACATCAGCACAACAGAGAACCCGCGCATCGTGATCGGCACTGTGCTGACCGGCGTTGCATGCGGCAGCGTGGCGAGCTGGCCATTGATGATCACGTAGATGTTCACGTCCTTCAGGTCGTCGAGCTTCTCGTCGGTGATGAAGGCGGCATGTGGCGCGATGAAGAAGGGGACGGTCGTCCCACCATCAACATGCATCTCCTGATAGGCACCATTGTCCGCATCTATATCGAACATGACTGGTGGGAACACGCCGGGCACGCTGGACGAGGCCACAAGCACATTGATGAACAGTTCCCGCCCCTTCTCACCGCCTTGCTGCGCAATGGCACCGAGATCCCAGATGACAGGTTCCTCGCTGTCCAGATTGGTTGTCGCGGCCAGCAGGATCCGGCCCTTGGCACTTTCGCGAGCCACGGCTTCGACAAGCTCAGGGGTCACATAGTACTCGACCATTTCACGCAGGGACGTGTCATCATACACACCCACGCGAAACATTGTGCCGATGCCCGGCCGGCTCAGCAGGTTGGAACTCATGCCGCCGACATAGGCTTCGGTCAGCTCATCGTCCCACTCAGGGCCAAGAAAGGCGAAAGGTGCGATCAGGGCGCCCGTGCTCACGCCGGTCACGATCTCGAATTCGGGTCGTTTGCCGGAATAGGTCATGCCGACGACGGCGCCTGCCCCGAATGCGCCGCCCGCGCCGCCGCCTGAGAGCGCGAGGATATCGATCGCGTCATTGCCTGGCCGAGCCTGCAGGCGTTTGATCGTCTTCGACATGCGGTCGATGAAAGCCGCCCCATCCCCGCCCGCCATGCGCACATCGGGGCTGAAACCGGCGACATAAGCATTTTGTGTAAGGTCCTGAACCGGCGCGTCGCCCCGCTCCAGTGTTACACACCCTGCCAGCATCAGCGGCGCAAGAAGGACGGCGGAAAATTTGCGAAGCATCATGACCGAGCTCTCATCATCAGTATCCCCAAGTCTACAGAGACACATACGCACGAAACTTGAAGACTTTTTGCCGAGCTGCAAAAAAACATGTCTCCGGATGCAAGAAAGCCCGGCTGGGAAAGCCGGGCTTCTCAAAATTCAGGCATTAAAGGGCGCCTCAGGCGGCCTCTTCAACCTCGTTCGAGCGCGAGCTCGGGCGCGGATCGCGCAGCACATAGCCACGGCCCCAGACGGTTTCGATATAATGCTGACCGCCGGTGGCCTGCTGCAGCTTCTTGCGGAGCTTACAGATGAACACGTCGATGATCTTGAGTTCAGGCTCGTCCATGCCGCCATAGAGGTGGTTGAGGAACATTTCCTTGGTGAGCGTCGTGCCCTTGCGCAGGGAGAGCAGCTCGAACATCTGGTATTCCTTGCCGGTCAGGTGGACGCGCTCGTCGTCGACTTCGACCGTCTTGGCATCCAGATTGACCAGGATTTCGCCGGTGCGGATGACGCTTTCAGCGTGCCCCTTGGAACGACGCACGATTGCCGTGATACGGGCAATCAGCTCATCCTTGTTGAATGGCTTGGTGAGATAGTCATCGGCGCCGTAGCCGAGCGTTTTCACCTTGGCTTCGATGTCAGGGTTACCCGACAGGATCATGACTGGCGTGTTCACACGGCCCATACGGAGCTGTTTGAGCACTTCGTAGCCGGAGATATCCGGCAGCGAGAGGTCGAGTACGATCATGTCGTATTCGTAGACTTTGCCGAGATCGACACCTTCTTCACCGAGGTCGGTGGTATAGATGTTGAAGCCAGCGGCCTTCAACATCAGCTCGATAGAACGCGCTACAGCGCTATCGTCTTCAATTAATAGGACGCGCATCGCTCGTCTCCCGAATCAGCCTACGACAAACCTAGTCGCTTTGTTTAACCTTGTGAATCCTACAGGCGCTTCCTTTAACGAAGGTTAACGGTATGTGCGGATTCCCTTGTGTAATTCCACTTTATTCACACTGATTAATAGCCAAGCTCCGCCGCAGGGGCGTTACCTATCAGCATCTGGGAGATGGCGATCGCATCCTGGATCGGCTGTGCTTGCTGGTCAGTAGAGATCAGCGTCTTCTGGCAACGGATCGCATCACGCACCTTTGGATCGCGCATAACGATGCCGGCGAGGTGTGGACGGAATCCCAAGAAAGTCTGGCAGGCTCGCGCAATCGCTTCATATGTGCGCTGGCCAGCAGCCCGTGTGTCGGCCTGGTTAATACAGATCACGGGCTCAACATTTGGCGCGTAGCCACGCAGAACCTTGATGAACGCATAGGCATCAGTCATCGACGTTGGCTCGTCAGTGATAACCATCAGCGCCTTATCGGCCGCACGGGCAAGCCGCATGCAGTTGGCTTCGATACCGGCGCCAAGGTCGAGCACGACCTGGTCGTATTGCAGGGCAAGCGCCGAAAGACCGGCAGCGAGACGGGCAACTTCTTCCGGTGGCAGCTCAGCGAGCGCGCCGGAGCCTGAACGGCCCGGCAGCACATCGAAGCCACCGCCAGCCGCGCCGCCATCAACAGGTGTCACCGCATCATCGAGTTCAACCCAACCCGCAATAACGGCGGCCAGATCTGTCTCAGGTGCGATGCCAAGCTGAACGTCGACATTGGCGAGGCCAAGGTCGCCATCGACAAGCAGGGTTCGCTTACCGGCCTGGGCGAAGGCCGAGGCGAGCGTGATTGCCATGAAGGTCTTGCCGACACCGCCCTTGCCACTGGCAACAGCGATGATCGAGGCGGGGGCCACGCGTGGGGTCGGTCGCGCTTGCGGCCGATCCTGGGATTTTCGAAGCATGAAACTCATAGGGCTACGCGGCTCCTTTCATGGCGATGACATCGCCGGGGGCGTCTTCCATCAAGAGAGCGGCCAGGCGCGAGGGCGCGGCCGGTACCAGGCCGCCGCCGATGAACGGCGTCACGGCCAAATGCGAAAAGGCGATGCCGGCAGACGACAACGCGGAGATGGAGCCGCCGCGACGGCGGACAACATCAAGCTTGGTGAGAATGGCCCGCTTCACACCGGCGCGGGCATAGCACTTGGCTGCCTCCGCCTGGTCTTCGGGGTGGCCTTCAGCTGAGAGGACAAGGACGGGCTCAGCGCGGATGACGGAAATCAGGTCCTGAAGGCTCGCCATGTCGTCTTCGTCGAATGGATTGATCGCCGGCATGTCGATGATGCAGCGGCGGTTCTGGGCGCGCAGGGTCCGGAGCGTCGCGAACAGAGCGTCCGGCGTTTGCACGCTGCGGATCTGGTCCTGCTCAAGCTCGAGATAAGCGGCGAGTTGCTGGCCACCGGCCGTGCCATCAAGGTCGGCTGCGACCGGCATCACTTCGCAACGCGCGACAGCGGCGCGGCGTGTGAGTTTAGCGGCGGTCGCCGTGCGACCATGGCCGGGAGGGCCAACAAGGACGATATCCCGGTCAAGCCGGGGCAGGATCGGGTCACAGGCGACGAGGCGCGAGACGCCTTCAGCGATTGCGTCTTCCGGATCGGTAAACTGGACGCCGTTGCGGCCCGCGCTTTCGGCGGCCACGCGGTCAGCAAAGCGCTGAGGCGCACCATGCCATAGCAGGGCGTCGCGAACACGGCTGAACAGCGGGTTTTCAATGCCACGCCCATGGCCACCGCCGCTACCGCGCGCTTCGCGCAGGAACAGGGGCTCATTGGGCACCATGCCACCGCCCATCTTGTCGGTTGCGGCACGCACTTCCACGCCGCCATCAATCTCGCGCTCCGACAGAATAACCGCGTCGGCGCCCATTTCGGCGAATATCATCGCCTTGGCGGCCTCGAAGGACTCGGCTGCGAACATCTTCATGCGCATAGGTGCGGCATCCTCGTAACTTGTGGACCTTCCCGCGCAGCCCTCACCACGTGACAGGTCGGTTCCTGAACACGTTTAGTTAACGCCCGAAAAGGTTAACAAAAGCCTGTGATGAGTTAGGATTTACCATACATGACAGCAGATTCACGAAAGGCCCCGTTTACTCACAGGGCAGCATTCACGGCATGTATGGATTTATCAGTGGCCTAAGCGGCCGCCCGTTCGTCGACGATTTCGGACAGCGTGACGCCGAGCTGCCCATCTGCGACCACGAGGCGGCCACGGGCCATCAGGCGGTCGGACACGTAAATGTCGATCATTTCGTTGGTGCGCCGCTCGAGGGCGACAATCTCGCCCGGCGAAAGGGCCATCAATTCCTCGATCGGCATGCGCACTTCACCCAGCACGACATCGACGCGCACAGGCACGTCCATCAGTGACTTTTCAAGGGCGGGATTGGCAGGTTGCATGGGCCGGACGATTCCTTGGGACTGCTCTAGCCGTTAAAGTGTAGCGAGTGTGCGTGTCAAATCGTTAACGCGTCGCAAACAGGTCGCCCTGTCCGTCGATGATGCGCTGGGCGGTGGCATTGATGAGATTCAGCGACTTGGCAACGTCGAGCCCCTCATACGCACCTGTCTCGATATGGCGGGCCAGCGAAACGAGGTCCGCGAGGGCTTCGTTGAGCTTCAGCGTGACGGCCTGCATGCGCTCTTCTGTTTGCGTGGCTTCAAGACGCGTCGCTTCGGCCAGGCCTTCGGCGCGGGCTTCCGACAGGAGGCGCGCCAGCTCCGGCGCTGACAGGTCCATCTGCTCGCGCTGCGGCTGCCGAGGCTCTGCAGGAAGCGTAAAATCACTACGAAATTCAAAGGCTTGGACAGACTTCACGGCACGCTGGGTCATTCGATCAATTCCTCGTCTTCCCGGCCGCCAGTGGCGCGGATGTCGCCTCGAGCCATGAGGTCGCGCGCCAGCGAGACCAGCGCCTGACGGGCGGCTTCGATTTCGCTGCGGCGCACGGCGCCGTGGGCAGAAATCTCGTCGCGCAGGAGGTCGCCAGCGCGGCGGGTCATGTTGCGGAAGAAGGCCGCGGCGGTCTCTTCGCGGGCGCCTTTCAGGGCGATGATCAGCGTGGAACGGTCAGCGGATGCAAGCAGTGTCTGCAGGCCGGCGGCGTCGAGACGCGCAAGGTCGTCGAAGGTGAACATGAGCGCGCGAACCTTCTCGCCGGCGCCGGGTTCTGCTGTATCCAGTGCAGCGAGGAAGGATTTTTCGAGACGGCTGTCGAGGCGGTCGAAGATGCGGGCAACGCTTTCATGGCCGCCTTGCCGGGCGTTGCCCTGCAAGCTGTCGATCTGTTGTGCGATATAGGATTCAAGGCTGGCTGCCGCGCCGGGGTTAACCGGGCCGAGGTGCAGCAGGCGGTGCATCGCATCGATGGCAACATGCGGGCTGAGGGCCCGCAGGAGACGGGCGGAGGCGTCGCCTTGCAGCTTGGACAGGACGAAGGCGAGCGTCTGGGGGTGCTCGTCTGCGAACAGGCTGGCGAGGGCGCCCGTGTCGAGGGCCGAGAGACGTGACCATACGGAACCTGCAGTCTTTGCTGCAGGACCGAGACGACGGTGCGCATCGAGAAAGCTGCGGGCCGCTTCGGTTTCGCCGTCCATATTGTCGTCGAGGGCGTCCATGGCGGCGGCGAGTTGGCGGGCTTCATCGGGCTCAAGCTCGGCCCAGATGCCGGCGGCCTCGGGACCGAGGGCGCGCATCAGGCGGGCGGAGCGGGCGAGACCGTCGCGCGCTGTAATGTTTGCTGCAGGTATGACGGCGAGAGCGCTCATGCGGCGTCCGTCCCGTTCTTCATCCAGCCGCGCAGGATATCAGCCGCGCGAGCAGGATCCTTGCGGGCGAGGTCAGCGACATCGCTTGTCACCGGCACGGTCCGAAGGGGGCGCATAGGGGTCGTTGCGAGGGAACGTACGGGTGCTTCCGGGGGCGCTTCGGGGTATTCCCGGACCATTCCCGGGACTTCCGAGTCCATTCGTGGGGCAAAGCCGAGCCAGCCGGCGAGACCTGCAAGCAGCGCGAGGAGCGCAAGCTCGCCATAAGCCTCTGCATCAGGCCGTCCGGGCGCGCCGCGCGCGAAGGAGGCTGTCTGGATGACGAGCAAGTCACCGGAGGCGACGTCGAGACGTGCGGCGGTGGTGACGAGGCTTTCGATCATGGAGACCTGGGCTGCTTCGGCCGCGTCGAGCAGGACGAGCACGGTGCGGCCGCCGGTGGCGGTCGTGGTGACACTGATGCGCGCATTGCCGGGTCCGGCGACGGGATCAATCAGGTTCATGAGGGAGACTTCGAGCGGGGTCGCTGAAGCGGGGAGCGGATGGTCGGCGGTGAGCAATGTACTGCCGCGCCAGGCGAGCAGGCCGAGTGCGATGACAAACGCCGCCATCGCGAGCGCCCGTGAAGAGGGGCCCGCGCCGGGTTTACGTTTGCCGGATCTGCTTGCCATCAACCTCTCCTGAATCCTCCGGAAAAACGGAGTTCAATTCAGGTGATAGCGGCCTGCCCGTAAATTTGTGTTTAACGGGCAGGCTGTTGGTAACGAATACCGGACCGACTAGCGGCGGTACTTCTGGAGCCGCGTTGTGCGCAGGCCCTTGATGCCATGGCGGGAGTAAAGCTTCTCCCAGCCTTCATATTCCTCGTCCGTCAGGTTGTAGCGTTCGCACGCAGCCTTGCGTGAAAGCAGCCCACCTGAAACGGCCGCAACGACTTCTGCCTTGCGGCGCGTCACCCAACGGGAAATCCCCGGCGATGGCAGGTCTGCCAGGGTGAGCATCTGGCCGTCCGGGCCTTTGACGCTCGTCATGTTTGCGTTCTGCATTTCCATATCCACACACCATTCTTCGGTCATGTCGTAACCCGACTTCTTCAGGCCCTCAGACAGTGGTGTACACGAGCGGATTTAAGCCGACGCATAAGGAGACGTGTGAGTTTCGCCCCCCGCGTTAGGAGGATGTTTGGAAAGCTGTCCCGCACCGGGACAAATGCCGTTTTTCCCCGGTTTTATTGCGATTCACATTAAAAAAATTTCAGGCGAGAAGTGCGAGCGCGTCATTATCCCGGGCCTGCGCGGCATGCCGGCGAAGCATGGTGAGGAACATCTCGTCGCCCCGTTCTGTCTGCTTCACGAGCATGGCCGCGCCGAAGGCAACCGACATGCCGTAGAACGAGAACCAACGGTAATCATCGTAGAGATCGCTGAAGCTGTAGCTGGTGACGCCCGCTTCCGTGAGCCGGTCATGATAATAGTGCAGCAGCGCCTTTTCATGCTTGGGACGTTCTTCACGCGTCAGGCCTGCGCCGATGAAATAGGCGACATCATTCGCCGGGGCGCCCTTGGCCGCCGTCTGCCAGTCCACCAGCGCAATCGGTTTCGGTGCGCCGGGCTTGCCGAACAGCATGTTGTCGAGCCGGAAGTCATTATGCGTCAGCGCGAAGGGTCCCTCATGGGCTTCGCTCCAGCGCGGCAAGGCAGCGGCATAAGCATCACCGACCTCGATGACGTCAGATTTGAGCTGGTCCTTGTAGCGTTCCTTGAAACCGGTCCAGAGGCCGGCAACCTGCTCGGGCGTCAGCGCGGGCGCCGGCGCAGCTGCGGTGCCTTGCAACCAGTCATGCTGGTCAAGGCTTTCGTCCTGCCAGTAGGCGGCGTGAAGAATAGCGGCTGATGCCAGCGCCAGTTCGGCTTCAGCCACCGAGCAGCCCTTCAGCTGGTCGCCCTGTTCCGACGGCGCCATGTCTTCCATGATCAGCGCGAAGCGATTGGTGGCCTCGTCATAGTCAGTATAGAAGGCGCCCGGCGTGATGCGGCCCGCCACTTTCGGGAAGGTGCGGTAGAACATGACCTCACGCTTGTAGTGGCCGAGCATCTGGGCCGTCGCGAGGCTCGCTTCGCTGCCGGACGGGAACTTGCCGACAAGCGTGTCGGGGGCGTTTTCGCCCTTGTGGGCATAGTCGAACACGAAGCGGACATTCTCGCCGATCTGGCCCGTGCCGATCGCCTTGGCCGTCAGGCCCTTTACTTCGGCATCAATCCCGATTGTTTCAAACAGGTCGTTAAACCAGCCGGGCGTCAGCTCCAGCGGGTTTCCGTCTAATCCCGGACGGTTCATGTATTCTACTCCCCAGTGGCACCTTTTTCAGGTGCATCGTTTTCTTGTGTTGGTTTGGCTGTGTCGGACGTGGAGCGCCCGGTGAAGCGGGATATCCAGCCCATGCGCGCCTCGGCAGCGCGCAGTGATTTATCCAGTGCGGCCATGGTGAGTGCGAAATCACCGCTCGTTTCCTTGCGCCATGCGCGCTCGGTGCGGGCGATGACGAACGCCGTGGCCAGGACTTTCAGGTTGAGCGGACCGCCGCTGTCATCATCGAGCCCGGCAGAGGCCAGCGCCCAGCGGGCAGAGGCGGCGCGGGCAGCGGGAAGACGCACCAGATGTTCCGGCGCGGTTTCGCGATAGCTCAAAAGAGACTTCAGCCCGTCGCGATAGTCTTCCATTGCTTCAAAGCGCAGCATGATGACTTCGAACAGGCGCTCGCGGGGAAGGTCGTCACTGGCGACGCCTTCGGCGGACATGGCGCGGTCGAAATGGGCATCGACAGCGTCGGCCAGCGTTTCGCGCGTCGCAATGCCATGGAAGTCATTGAGGGTAAGGTCGGCGCGCAGGGCAATCTCGCCAAGCGTCAGCGAGGCCCAGGGTTTCTCTGCCGCCAGTTCAAGCGCGGCGCGGAGGCCTTGGTCGATGATGCTTGCATTTCGCGCCACGGGCATTCCCTCGTCTAATCCTTTTGGCGAGAGAGGTCCCTTTCACGGTTGGCCGCCGCACGCAGAGCCTTTCTCATCAGGGCTGGCATCCCACCTTCATCCATGAGGATGTCAAGGGCAGCTTGGGTCACTCCCTTGGGTGAAGTGACTGCTTTACGCAGCGTATCCGGGGCTTCCCCGGTGGATGCCATCAGGGCAGCTGCGCCTTCCACCGTTTTGCGGGCAAGCCGCGCGGCGAGGTCTTTCGGCAGGCCCTCGGCCTCACCCGCCATGGCCATGACTTCGGCCAGAAGGAAGACGTAAGCCGGGCCGCAGCCGGACACGCCGGCCGCCGCCGAGATGAGTTTCTCGTCGATGGGGCCTTCAACATCCCCGAGCGGCTTGAGCAGACTGGTGACCACATCAATGTCGGCCGCATCAGCGCCGGGCGGCGCGGTGATGACGGTCACGCCCTGCCCGATGGCGCCCGGTGTATTCGGCATGGCGCGGATCACGCGGGGCGTGTCAAACGCAGCCGCGAGTTGCTTCATCAGGATGCCCGCCATGACCGAGACGATAAGTGTCTTCGGGCCAACGAAGGCGGACGTGTCCTCGACAACGGACGTGAACACTTGCGGCTTCACGCAGAGGACAAGGATATCGGCGGGCTGAGGCGCGGGGTTCAGCTGGACCTTGCCAGCCTCGGCCCAGCCCGACGCTTCCTCGGAGGGCGTCGGATCAATCAGGATGATGCGCGATTTCGTCTTGGCCGCGAGCCAGCCACGCACAAGCGCGGCGCCCATACGCCCCGCGCCGATCATTACGATAGTCGGAGCGGACGCTGCCTTGCCTGCCATGTGCGTCTGTCTCAGGCTTCGCCGTGGGTTTCGAACATGACCGCCTCAATCGCCTGGCGGGGCGACTTGCCGGCCCAGATGAGAAAGTTGAATGCGGGAACGAACCGGTCAACGGCGCTGACACCTGCCGCGATGGCGGCGCGGGCCTCGCCGGGGGAGACTTCATCCCGGTCGAGCATCGAGAATGTGTAGCGGAAGATGATGACGCCTTCATCGGCCCAATAGTCGAAATGGCCGAGCCAGAGGCGCTCGTTCGCCATCATGATGAGTTCGGCAATCGCCGCGCGGCGCGCAGGCACCGGCTTCACGTCGAGCGTCATCGAGAAATGGATTGCGGAGGGGTCCGGGCGATAGGCAAACAGGGCGCCCATGTCGCCCCACTTGGTTTCGGCCACGGCCTGGATCGTACCATCGTCGTCGCGATCATACTGCCAGCCAGCCGTCTCCAGCGCTTCTTCGACCCGTTCAAGCGGGTCTGGCAGATCAATCTCACTCCGGGAGAGATCAAGACTCATGATGGGTTCCCCTTTCGGTCTCGTATGCACGGTGCAGGATTCGCGTGCCGAGGCCAAGGGCAGCTAAGCAAGTGCGTAAAGGCGCGTCTACCTAAGTCTACAGGTTAACGGCACTATTCTACAGGTTGGGCCTATTTCGCTTTCGCGTCGGCTTCGAGCGTCGCAACGCGGGCTTCGAGCGCTTCGACACGTTCAAGGGCGGCGGTTGCGAGGGCCTTCAGGGCCTCGACTTCGTCACGCCCGGCGAGGTCCATGTCGGCGATCAGCGCGCGGACACGCGACTGGGCGGCGGTCTTGGCTTCCTCGCCAGCGGCGCGGGCAGCGCCCATGGCGCCGGTCATCAGGCCCGCAATGTCATCGAGCAGTGGATTTGTGTTCGCCATGAGGCTACTCCTTCGCGCGGGGGCGGCTGGGCATGATTGTCTGCTGCCTAACAGATAGGACGCATTCCAGACAGGGAAAAGACGCCGCATGACAGACCTTGTGAGTTTGATGGCCGTGCCAATGGCAGCGCAGGCCCTTCATTTCCCGGAAATCAGCCCGGCGCTCGTGTCGATCGACTTCGGCTTTGTCGGGCTCGGGACGTTCCACCTGCGCTGGTATGCGCTGGCCTATATCGCGGGCATCATGCTGGCCTGGCAGTATGCGACGGCGCTGATCAGCCGTCCGGCCATGTTCGGTGGCAAGGCGCCAGCCACAAAGGATGACCTCGACGACATCATGTTCTGGATCATCCTGGGCATCATCCTCGGCGGACGGCTTGGCTATGTCCTGTTCTACATGGTGCCCTACCAGCAGGACGTGATCGCGGCGAACCCGATAAGCGTGCTGAAGATATGGGATGGCGGCATGTCGTTCCATGGCGGCCTGATCGGCGTGACGCTGGCCATCATCGTGATCGCCCGGCGCCGCAAGCTGAACCTTCTGCCGCTGGGCGACATTGCGGGCGTGGTGGCGCCGATCGGGATCATGTTCGGTCGCCTCGCCAATTTCATCAATGCCGAGCTTTATGGCCGCAAGACCGACGCCGCCGTGGGCATGGTCTTTCCCGAAGGCGTCGTGCCGGGCTCGACCCCGCCGGCCTATGACTGGGTGGCGAAGCAATGGGTCTATAATGGCCATGAGTTTGCGCGCCATCCGAGCCAGCTTTACGAGGCGGCGCTGGAAGGCCTGCTGCCGCTAATCGTGGCCTCGATCCTGATCTGGAAGTTCAACGCCCTGAAGAAGCCTGGGCTCGTCGCGGGCCTGTTCCTGCTGATGTATGGCACCGGGCGCTCCATCGTCGAGAATTTCCGACTGCCGGATTCCTTCGCCAGTGACCTGCCCTTCGGCCTGACCATGGGCATGATCCTGTCGACCCCGATGTGGATCGGCGGCGCATGGCTGGTCTGGAACGCGCTCAAGCCAAAGCCCCTGCACTCACCTGACTAGACTGATATGACCCTGAAAGAACGCCTCATTCGCCTGATCGAAACCGGCGGGCCGATACCCGTTTCGACCTATATGCAGCTCGCGCTGCATGACAGGCAGGACGGCTATTATGCGACGCGTCCAGGCCTCGGCCAGGACTTCATCACCGCGCCGGAAACGAGCCAGGTGTTCGGCGAACTGCTGGGCCTTTGGGTGGTGCATGAGTGGCAGGCGATTGGATCGCCCTCGGAGTTCTGTCTGGTCGAGATTGGACCGGGGCGCGGCGTGCTGATGCAGGACGCGCTGCGCATGGCCTTCGTGGCGGGCGGCAAGCCGTTTGCGGACGCTATGAACCTCTACCTCGTCGAGCCGAGCCCGGCGCTGCGCGATGTGCAGGTCGAGCGCCTGGCCGTGTACGAGCCGCAATTTGCCGAGCAGGCATCCGAAGTGCCAGCGCTGCCCACGATCATCCTCGCCAACGAATATCTCGACTGCCTGCCCGCACGCCAGTTCCGCCGCGATGGCGAGGAATGGCGCGAATGTGTTGTCGGGCTGGATGCGGAAGGCGCACTGGCTTTCGGCCTTGCTGCCGATGGCCGAAGCGCGCCTGAGGGCACGGCGCAGACGGCCAATTGCGTGGAAGTCCAGATCGGGCTCGACATCCTGGTGGCTGAACTGGCAACGCGCGCGGCCAATGGCCTGCCTGTGCATGCGCTACTGATCGACTATGGTCCGGTGGACCGGGCGCCGGGGGATTCCCTGCGCGCCTTCAAGGATGGCGAGCAAGTCTCGCCATTGTTGGCCCCGGGTGAGACGGACCTGACCGTCGACGTGGATTTTGGCCGCCTGAAACGGATTGCGGCCAGCGCCGGGCTCGACGTGCACGGCCCGACGCCGCAAGGCATGTTCCTGCTGGGCCTTGGCGCGCAGGCGCGGCTGAACCAGCTGGTGAAAGCCAATGAGGACGATGCCGAAGCGATCTTCAACGCCGCCCAGCGCCTGATCGACCCGAAAGACATGGGCGAGCGCTTCAAGGTGATTTGCCTTTCCAGCAAGGACCTGCCGAAACCGGCCGGTTTCTAGCGCGCGCCGATATTGGCCTCGACGAAGTCTGACATGGCACGCAGCGTTTCGATGCGGGTGGCGCCGTCGGAGAGCCAATGGTCTTCGCCGTCGAGGCGGATGAACTTCACGGACTTGCCAGCCTTTTCGAGCGCGCGCTGCATGCCCTCGCTCTGGCTGATCGGCACGACGGTGTCCTTGTTGCCATGGATGAGCAGGACAGGCGCCTTGAATGCGGCGGCGCTGTTGGCAGGCGAGATGGCGTCGAGATTGACGGTGGGCGATTTGGGATCGCCGATAAGTTCTTTCCAGTAATCGACCGCCCAGTGTCGCGACCCGTAATTGGATGCTTCGTCCGATATCATTCTGGGAAGATCAGAGACCGGCGCCACAGCGACCACGCATTTGTAGAGGTCCGGTGTGAAGGCGCCGCCTGCCAGGGCGGAATAGCCACCATAGCTGGCGCCAACGATGCAGACGCGCGCCGGATCGACGAGGCCCTCGGCGATCATCGCTGCCACGCCATCGCTGACATCGTCCTGCATCTTCGCGCCCCATTCGCCATGACCGGCATGCAGGAACTCGCGCCCGTAACCATCGGAGCCGCGGAAGTTCGGCTGAAGCACGAGATAACCGCGATTGGCGAAATACTGCGCCATCCAGTCAAACGTGACAGCATCATAAGCGGCAGGCCCGCCGTGCGGCATGACGACCATCGGGAGGTTGGCGAGATCGGCAGAGCTGACGCCCGCCGGGAGCGTGAGGATCGCGGGAATGTTGAGCCCGTCGCGCGCGGGATAGGAGATCGCCAGAACCTGTCCGACGGCCTCCACCGGGATCTCATCGCGGTCATCCATCAAGCCGATCAGTTCGCCCGACTTACGGTCGAGCACGACGTATTTGTTAACGCCATAGGAATTGAAAACGGAAACGAGGATCCTGTTCCAGTCGCGGCTGTGGCTGACGATTTCCACGGAGCCGCCTTCGAAACGGTCCACCAGGGCCTGCACGTCCTTGTTGAGCGCTTCATCATAGAAGAAGTAGCTGGGCGACGGGCCGGCATAGCGGATGCCTTCAACGATGCGGTTCTTGTCGCGGAAGACGCTCTCCATGTCGGAGCCTTCGCGCGCCAGGACCGGGCCGGTGATCTCGCTATCCATGCCGAGTTCGAACATCGCGTCGAAACCTTCATTCTCATCGGCGTCACTGACGAATATCAGCGCGGACCTGTCTGGCTTGACGCCAATCAGGTTGAAGGGCGGGAGCGATGCCTGCTCCTCATAGATGGGGCCGCGTCCGTCCGACAAGTCGCTGTAGATGCGGTACATGTTGGTGGAGTTGTTATATTCTTCGCGAGCGAGGACCGTACCCTTGGGGTCGACGAACCAGTCTATCGTGTAGGGCGTGCCCGATTTGAAACCTTTGCCAAAACCGGAGTCCAGATCGACCTTGAGCAGGTCGAACTCGGGGATGCCTGACCGATTGGACTGGCGGAGCATGTAGGCCGGCATCAGGGCCTGGCCAGCCTCGCTGTCCACGCCGACGATCTTGCCGAGGCCGGCTTGCGCCGGATAGATGTCCCGCGTCGCCCGCAGCAATTGTTGCGACTTGTTTGTATCGAGGTTCAGGGAAAAGGACTCCGAATATTCGAAGCTGCCCTTGTAACCGTACAGGTCCTTGGTGTCGGAGACGCTGAGGATCAGGTGCTTGCCGTCGGCAAACCAGATATTACGGGTGGCGATATTGTCGACCGACAGGCGCGGCGTGATGGCCTTTGTGGCAATATCCAGCGTGGCGATAACGTCAGAGCCATTCTGGCGATAGACGAAGGCCACCGTCTCGCCGTCCGGCGACATGGCCATGTGGCGCACACGGGGCAACTCGCCGTAGGCTTCAAGCGCGGGATGTGGCGCATCGGACTGCGCCAGTGCCGACTGCCCCAGAAGCAGGATGACCAATCCCAGTATGAATGACCGCATGATTCCCCGCAACGCGTTGTTCGCATTGCAACCTGCGCGAGGGTTACGCGGGTTTCAACCATGAAATTGTAAAATCAGTCGCGGCGCGGGTCAGGCCGGGATTTTGATCTCGTTGGCGTCGTCAAGCAGCACGACCGTCGGTGCATGCTGGCGGGCTTTTTCGGCCTCGACGCTGGCAAATGCCGCGATGATGATCTTGTCGCCGACAGCGAAATGACGGGCCGCAGCGCCGTTGACGCCAATCGTGCGCGAGCCACGCGGCGCTTCGAGCGCATATGTCTGGAGGCGGGCGCCATTGGTGACGTTCCACAGGTCCACGCGCTCGTGCGGCAGGATGCCGGACGCGTCGAGCAGGTCCTGGTCGATGGAGATGGAACCTTCATAGTGCAGGTCACACTGGGTGACCGTGGCAGAGTGAAGTTTGGCTTTCAACATGTTGAGCAACAAGGATGTGCCCTCCCGGCGATTAGACAGCGTGGCAAATATGCTCACAGTGAGTATATGGGGTTCTGCTGCCCCGTCGGCAAGCGGCTTATGGCACTGCAGCATCTGAAGCGTAAAGCCCCATTTTGCAACGCTTGCAAAAAACAGGCCCGCCACGCTCCCTGCAATGGTTCTGCCACATAAGGGCGTCAGGCTAGCCCATAGGCCCGCCCCAGGGCCCGCCATTGTCAAATACCGGGCTGCATGTCACTACGCGCATGTCTCCAGATGTCCGGTGTGTCCAGCATGATATCCAAACATACTGCAACGCCGAGTGGAGACACTCCTGCCCTGTCGATCGTCATCCCGTTCTATAATGAAGCGGGAAATGTCGACGCCTTGCTCGAACGCCTGACCGCCCAAATGGCGCTGATCGGCGGCTCGTTCGAGATTGTCGGCGTGGACGATGGCAGCCGCGACGCCACCCTGGCGGCCCTTATCGCTGCATGTGAACGCGTGCCGGAAATGCGCATCGTGAAACTGTCCCGTAATTTCGGCAAGGAAGCCGCCATGCTGGCAGGTATCCACGAAGCCCGGGGCGACAGGATATTGCTGATGGATGCCGACTTGCAGCATCCGCCGGAAACCATTCCGGCCATGCTGGAAGTTGCGGATCGCGGCGTTGATGTTGTGTACGGCGCGCGCAGCAATGGCCGCAATGATGGCTGGTTGCGCAATACCTTGTCCCGGCAGTTCTACCGTATTTTCGCGTCGACAGCCGAAATGAAGATACCGGCCGATGCGGGAGACTTCCGCTTGTTTTCCCGCCGCGCCGCCGATGCCCTCAGATCGCTGCCGGAAACCAACCGGTTCATGAAGGGCCTTTATTCCTGGATCGGCTTTTCGCAGGAAAGCGTGCCTTACGATGTCGGCGTGCGCCGCTCGGGCAGCAGCAAGTGGCCGATCCTGAAGCTCTTCAGCTATGCGTGGGACGGGATCATTTCCTTCTCCGCACTGCCCCTCCGAATATGGTCCGTCATCGGCACGATCATCGCGACGGGCGCGCTGATTTACGCGATGTGGATTGTTATCTCGACGCTGGCATTCGGGCGTGACATTCCGGGCTATGCCACGCTTGCGTCGGCCATCTTCTTCCTTGGCGGGCTTCAATTGCTCAGCATTGGGGTGCTGGGCGAATATATTGCGCGGATCTTTGCTGAAACCAAACAACGCCCGATCTATATCATCGAGGATATCTTTGGCGGGACTGACGATGACGGCCCCAAGTGAGCCGCTGGCGCCCATGCAGCGCCTTGCACGGGTCGTCCGGTTCGGCATTGTGGGGGTCGCCGCGACACTTACCCATGCAGCCATCCTCTGGCTTCTGGCGGAACGCCTGGGCATGCGCGCGTCGCTGGCGACGCTCTTGGGTTTTTTGACCGCCTTTTCGGTCTCATACCTCGGACACTATCACTTCACCTTCGGCTCGCGAGTGCCTCACCATCAGGCCCTGCCGGGCTTTGCCTTCGCGGCCATCACCGGCGCTGTGCTGAATGTGCTGATCTTCGTGATCATGACGGATGTGTTCCGGGCCAATCTCTGGCTCGCGTTCGCAACCACGATTGTGACCATCCCACCTGTCGTCTTCATGCTGTCCAAGGGCCTTGCGTTCGAGCGTGCGCCGGATGGCCCGAAACGCCGCGATTATCGCCTGCTTGCGGCGCCCGTCATCTTCTTTGCCCTGACGGCAGCCTATACGCTGATCTTCCACTACCAGCTGCCTTATCATGATCACTGGGACATCATTCCGCTATGGGACGCGGCGCAGGCCGGAACGCTGAAGCCTGCGGACCTTTTCGTCCAGCATGGCAGCCATTGGCACGCGAGCGGCTATATCGTGATGCTGGCCACGGCCGAGCTGACCGGCATGGCGCACTGGCCGGATGTCTGCATCAGCTTGCTTCTGGCGGCGTTCGGATTTGTCGCCCTGTTCGAAATCCTGCGGCGCACGCTTGATGAGCTGGGTGAAGGTCGCTCCCTGTTGCGGGTAACGGCGGCGGCGGCCTTTATCTATTTCTCGCTTGACCAGGCCGCGAACTGGCTGTGGGGCTGGCAGGTGGCGATCTTTGCCAGCATGACCGGGGTCGTCTGGTGTATTGCCCTTCTGATGCGGCCCGGCCTGAACTGGGCGCGTATGGGACTGGCCGGGATTGCCGCCACAGTGGCCATTTACGGCTTTGCCACCGCATGGTGCCTGCTGCCCGTTGGCCTCTTCCTGATCGCCCTTGCGCCGGTTACCACGCGGCAGCGGAGAGCCTTGGCTGGTTTTGCGTGGACGCTCCTGTTCGCTGCGTTCTTCCTGCATTACAGCGCAACGCGCGGCAACTATGGCGATACGATGCTGCCGCATGGCAACGCGCTGGAGACCATGCTTGGCGTTGGGCACTATCTTGGCAATTACGTCGCGAGCGCCGTGGCTCGTATCTATAAACCGGCCAGCCTGCTCGTGGCGGCTGCGGCAGTTGGTGCGCTGGGCACCATCGCCGGACTTAGCTGGATGCATTTCCGCAAATCTCTGGCGGCCTATCGCGGCCTGGTGGCCCTGCTGGCCTTCAGTCTTGGCGCAGGCCTGTTGACGGCGCTGGGGCGGTGGCAGGCGTTCGGCCCGGAACAGGCGTTCGCCAACCGGTACATCACCCTGTCAAACTATGCCTGGCTGAGCGCCATCGTTGCCGGACTGATCCTGCTGCCAAAGCTCGGCGCAAAAATGCGCATTCTGTTCGTTCTGGCGCTTTGCGGCTATGTGCTTGCCAAGTCCGTGAACGACACGAGCGCGATCAACACGGCTCGCCTTGCCATGCGGGTCAATGCGGCGGGCTGTGAGCTGACGCTGGCGGCGCCGGATGTGCCGGCAGACGCGCTCGCCACAATCAGCGCTCCGCAGCAGCACATTGCGCCTCGCCTGACCTTGCTGGCGGCAAGGGATGCCAGCCTGTTCAGGCCCGATGCGATCAAACGCTGCCGCGAGAAACAGCCGCACAAATAGGCGAATCCAGCCGGGTTCCAGCAGATCGGCGCGGAATCTCTGTTGAATGATAGTGGGCGGCAAAACGGCTCGCTTTGGCACCCGGCCTCTGTTACCGTTTGTTAACCATAAAATCAAAACGGTCGGGGACGCGCCATGAAGAATCTACAGATCAGCCTTCTGGCGCTTTCGCTTGCTCTTGCCGGTTGTGCATCCAAGCAAGTCACGCCGGGGGGATCGACACCGGCAACAGAGGCTCCTCCTCCCTCTGCTCCGCCACCGCCGCCCCCCCCTCCGCCTCCGCCTCCGCCGGTCTATAGTGAAGAGGATGATGACTACGGCCCGGATCGCGGCTTGCCCTATCCTTCAGCTGAAGTGGAGACGCCACCTCCGCCCATGGTGGGATCGTCCGGCCCGGGACGTGGATCGGGACGGCCCGTAGGCCGCGCCGTGAACAATGCGAAGCCCGGCAAGGACTACCTGCCCTTCATCGATGTCGCGATCGACGAAGCCGCGCTTTATTCCGAATACGGCCTGATGCTTCAGGACCGCTATACGCGCATCCAGATCGTCACGCTGAAGCCGGACGCCTATGACATTGAGGGCGTCTCGTCGGGCCAGCGCAAAGAGCCGCTTGAAATGCGCAACTATAACAAGGAGAGCCGCAACTGGTTTTCCCGCATGATGGGCTCGCGAAATGTCACACGTACACTGATCGCTGAATTCGATGTCGCCAAGCCGGACATCAAGGCGACGAAGGCCCTGTTTTCCGCCACGTTCTCGTCCGACAGCAAGGAAGGCGAAGCCTGGACAACGAATGAAAGCATTTCCGTCTATGCCACGCCCTACTTCAAGGTAGGCCCCAACACGACAATCGAAGGCCGCTTCCGGCTGCAATTGTCAGACGAGCGCCAGGGCAGTGCCGGAGCGAGTGTCATGGGCGCGCTGACGACGGCGGCCAACCTGATCGCGCCGGCCTCGACACTGGTGACCTATTTCAATCAACCTTTGATGCTGGAAGCCTCGAACTTCCTGAATACGCAATCGACGACGCTGTTCGGCCAGTCAATCACCGAACAATCGACGAGCGCCTTCTCGGTGAAATCGTGGAGCGATACGCCGATCCTCGTCGTCTCGGCAGAGCTGCCGGAAGCGGGCAATATCAAGCAGACCAAGGGCAAGGGCTCGATCGGCCAGTGGGCGGTCTATCTCGACCAGCCCATCCCCTCAATCTTCACGGCAGCCTCATCTGACTATGATGGCCAGGAGCCGGACTATACGGGCATCGCCTCGGGCGACATTCTCGCCTTCGATGTCGGCGAAGACCTGACCGTCTACGACTATATCTTTTCCCGGCTCGACCTTGCCGACCGTATCGCCAGCCTGAACGATACAGGCGACGCCGATACGGCCCGCCTGATCTGCAGCCGCATTGAACGGGGCATGTCGGAGATCGGCTTTACCAGCTTTGATGCTGCAGCAGCAGTCTGGGCGGCTTCAGCCAGCGACCAGTTCAACTCAGGCGCGCAGGCGGCATTGCAGCAGGATGGCCTCTGCCAAGCCATGGACCTTTGGCACGAGATGGGCGGTTGACCATGCGAGCGCGTTAGAAAGCAAGCATGAGTCGAAATTATCTTGTTCCTGATATGGACATAAAGGTTAGTGAGCGTTAACACTTCCCTCAAAGGTTGCGTGGGTTGGGATAATGTTGATCGAAGACGTAAGGAGCGCGCTGGCGGCAGCGCGGGCTGTTTGGCATGGCCAATCGCAGAGGGCCCGCGGCGTTTATGGTGTTTACCTGGTAGAGGGATTTTCCCTTCCCGGCCTGATGACGGCCGATGATGGACTGATCTATATCGGCCACAATGTGACGGGCGCTTCCCATATCGATCATTTCGCAGGGACGCTCAATGCGAACCGCTCCACGTCGCCTTTACGCAGCCTCGGCGCGCTGCTGCAGCGCGAGCTGGCGCTTGAAGTGGCACCGACTAACCTATGGGACGATGGCTTCTCGTTCGCCTTCACGGCAGACAGCGAGGCGCGCCTGTCAAACTGGATGGCCAAGGCCCTTCATGTGGCGCAGCTGCCCCTGGCTTGCGACACGGCCCAGGCGCGTTCCCTGCTGGTACGCCAGCTGGAACCGCCCCTGAACCTGGCCGGATGGCGCAACCCGCAGCGCAACCATATCCTGTCCGCGCGCCGCGCCTGCGCCTACAGCGCCCACGCCGATTTCACCTGAGTTTTCCGCCTGAAACGGCGGTGGCGCTAAGCCATCGATGATCGATGCGGAAACTCCGGGCGCTCTTGTGCGTTTCGGGCTGGGCTGAGAGAGTAATGTCGGCCAGACTGCGCAAGCCCGGACACAGGCCTCCGGCATATCAGGGAGACGGATTTCATGCGGTGGCAAGGCGGACGCAAAGGCGGCAATGTTGAAGACAGACGGGGCATGAGTGGCGGCGCCGTTGCCGGTGGCGGCATCGGTGTGCTGGTCATCGCGCTGATCGGCTATTTCGTGTTCGGGATCGACCCTTCGCAAACCGCGCAGGTTCTTGACCAGGCCGCGGTCTCTTCCTCGCCGCAGGGCGATGCGCCGGTCGGCACACCGGAAGACCAGGCCGGCCAGTTTGTCGATGTCATCGGCACCAATATCGACGACGTCTGGCGCACCCAGATGGAGGGCTACCAGCCCCCCAATACCGTTCTCTATACGCAAGGCACCAATACCGGCTGTGGCTTTGGCCAGGCGGCCATGGGCCCTTTCTACTGCCCCAACGACCAGACCGTGTATCTCGATCTCTCCTTCTGGCAGGAAATGGAAACGAAGCTCGGCGCATCCGGTGCTGATTTCGCCCGTGCCTATGTCATCGCCCACGAGTTTGGCCACCATGTCCAAACACTGACAGGTGCATCTGGCAAAGTGCGTGAAGCCCAGAAGAGCGCGCGCAGCCAGGCCGAGGCCAACAAGTATTCCGTTGCACTTGAACTCCAGGCCGATTGCTATGCCGGCGTCTGGGCGGCCCATGCGGCTGAGGCTTCGGGCGGCCAAGTCGCGCTTGAACAGGGTGATGTAGAAGAAGGCATGAAGACCGCCAATGCGATCGGCGATGACATGCTGCAGAAGCGCTCAACCGGACGCGTTTCGCCCGAAGGCTTTACCCACGGCTCGTCCGAGCAGAGGATGGAGTGGCTGCGCCGGGGCATTACCACGGGCGATCCCCGGCAGTGCGATACGTTCTCCGGCCTTTAAAAACGCCGAGCACGCATCAAACTGGACGAAGGCGGAACGGCCACGCCCCAAAAGGTAGCGTTAACACTCGATTCGCGAACTTCCTCTATTTTCACCCGAAAATAGATCGGGGGAAAGCGTATGTCATCCAATAATGGGACATCACCGCTTGTCGAGAATATCGCAGAACTGTTGCAGGCATTCCTGGATGCACTGCCCGACCCGGTATTCATCAAGGATGAAAACCTGAACCTCATCTATGGCAATGCCGCGCTGGACCGCTTCATCCTGAAGGCCACGGGGATGACCGACTATCTGGGGCATCCTGATCGGGACCTTTACCCCCGCGAGCAATGGGAGGGGTTTGAGCGGGAGGACCAAAAGGTTCTCGCAAAAGGTATTTCCCTCAGTGAAGAGAAAATCGGCCCCGAGATGACGGCGCTTACGAAAAAGCTGCCCGTGCGTCTGCCATCCGGCAAGATCGGCATTGCGGGCATCAATTTCGATATTACAGCCTACAAGATGGCAGAAGCGCGAGCGCGCGAGACCGAGGCCGCAAGCCGCGCCAAATCGCAATTCCTGGCCGCGATGAGCCACGAGATACGCACGCCGCTCAATGGCATTCTCGGCATGGCGCAATCCCTGATGTCGGATCCGGAACTCACACCGTCGCAGCACGACAAGGTCGAGATCCTTCTGGATTCAGGGCGCACGCTTTTGTCTCTGGTTGACGACGTTCTCGACCTGTCGAAGATCGAGGCGGGCAAGCTGGCCATTGACGCCGTGGACGGCGATCTGCGCCATGCGGTGCAGCGCATCACCCGCCTGTTTGAACCGAGAGCACGCGAGAAGGGAATTGACCTGATCGTATCGGTCGATGACTCGGCCAGCAGCGCCCTGCGCTTTGATCCCGTCCGTGTACGGCAATGCCTCTCCAATCTCATATCGAACGCGATCAAGTTCACGGATGCCGGCCAGGTGAACGTCTGCGTGGCCACCGAGCAGGAGGCCAACCACTGGCGCGTGACAGTTCAGGTCCGCGATTCCGGAATTGGAATAAGCGAAGAAGCCCTCTCCGGTCTTTTCGCTGATTTCTCGCAGGCGGATTCCTCTACGACGCGTCGGTTTGGCGGCACGGGCCTTGGCCTCTCAATCACCCGGCGCCTTGCGCGCATGATGGGTGGCGACGTTGTCGCGCAAAGCGAACCTGGCAAGGGCTCCACGTTTACACTGACATTCATGGCCGAGCCCGCCGCGCTCCATAGCCCGAAGGCGGCCTCCGGCGAGACGCCCGTGATTGCCGTAACATCGCTCACCGGCCTGCGCATTCTTCTGGCCGACGACAACCGCGTGAACCGGAAAGTAGTAAAGCTTTTCCTGACGCCGTATGATGTGCATATCACCGAGACGGAGAATGGCGAACAAGTGCTTGAGGCTCTCTCTCGCGAACCATTCGACATACTGCTGCTGGATGTCCACATGCCCGTTATGGATGGCATGGAGGCGCTGGCGGCTCTGCGCTCCAGCGATACGTCGTATCGTGACATTCCGGTGATTGCGCTGACGGCGGATGCCATGTCCGGCGACCGCGAGCGCTTTCTCTCGAAAGGGGCAAATGGCTATGTCACCAAACCGATCGATCAGGGCGATCTGCTAAGCGCCATCGCGCATGTGAACGTCCGACCAGAACCCGGAGGCAGGTCTGCCGATCCTCTGCAGGATATGCTCGCAGGGCTGGATTACCCTAAGCCACACATTGCGTCTCCTGACGATGTGATCGACGTTTTGCGTCAGGAATGGCTGACATCCACGCACACCCAGTTGAGAAGCCTGATCTACGAACTGGGCGCGGAAAATGATATTGCGGCGCCTGATGTGCACCGCATCGCTCACGATTGTCAGGGCCAGGGGCCCTTCTTTGGATTCCAGCTATTCGGCTCGATTGCCAGCGATCTCTGCTTCATCCTGCGCACCCGTTCCGGCCCAATGAATGAAGAGATGCGTGCACTGACGGGGCGCTATGTGCGCGCCATGCTCTATCTTTTGGAACAGGGAATTAGCGGAACAGGCGGCCCATCAGGCAGCGCACTTCGCTTAAAGCTGGCCGCGTGACACTTTCTGCGGGACGGGCGGCCCAGCCTGCTCAGTCACGCAAGCTGTTCGCGTCTGGAAGCGCTGGTGGATATCGGGGCGCAACGCGTGGCGTTTCAGCAAGCCCCCATCGCGCACTTGTTTCTGATGGAAGAAGATGACACGTTTCGCCGCAAAGCGATAAGGAGGAAATCGCGTGCAGGCAGGCCTTCCCATTCAGACCAACACAAGGACTTCAGCGTCACTGCTGAACCGGCGGCACCTTTTGATGGCGGGCGGCTTGAGCGCCACTCTGTCACTTGGCGCATGCGCCACAGCAGCTGAAACTTCTGCGCCCACTCCGGCAGCACCGCCCGCTCCCGATACGTCAACCCCACAACGCAAATGGGCGGTTCAGCACCTGCGCGGCATGCTCAACCTGCTTTTCCCCTCCTTTAAGGCAGACCTGAAGACACTTGACGAGGAGGGCATCCGGCTGGACGTGCGCCAATCCATCGCCCAAGGCTTTTCCGGAACGCTGCCCATGCTGGTAGGCTTTGGGGCGGATGACCCCCGCTGGGAGCAATATCACCGTATAATCATAGATGAGGCCGCCGGTAAATTTCCCGTGCACGGACTACTCTACGGCAGCACACCTGAGCAGGACATCGCCATGATGCGACGGCTGGAGGCGATGGGCGTCGACCTTTTCCTGCTCGCCTCCGTGAATGCGCCGGACCTCGACAATGAAAGCCTTTACCAGGCCATGCGCGCCAGAATCGCCGCCACTGAAAAGCCGATGATGATCTATGCGGCGCTTGGCAAGGGACGCAACTATCCGGCTCTGGGGCCGGCCGGCCAGCCACTCGACGTATTCGACCGACTAGCCGACCTGCCGAATGTCACCTCAGTGAAAATTTCCCAGCCGGTGACACTTACCTCCACACTGCAGATCTGCGAACGGGTGGCAGACCGTCTGCTGGTTGCCCCCGTCAATCTGGATTTCCTGCCCTTGCTGGCGCGCCACTATCACATGCAGTGGAGCGGCCAGTGGAATGCTGAAGCAATCCAGACACCGGCACAACAACTGGGCAATGAGCTGCTGAAGGCTTGCGCAGTACGCGACTTTGACCGCGCCGATGCCGTGGCGATGCAACTTCAGCCGGCACTAGATCATTTCTTCGCCGTACAGGCGGGCGCGATCCGCAATGGGGGGCACCCGCTGCAGCATAACAAGTATTACGTCTGGCTAAGCGGCGGGAATGGGGGGCTCGTACCCGTGTCCCCGAAAGGGGCTGAAGCAACGATCCCGACGCTTGATGCGCCTGCGCGCGCGGCCATGCGGGCCGCCTTCATTGCGTCCGGACTTACCCCGACAGATGCGCCGGAAGAACAATTCATTGTCGGCCGCGCCGCCTGGGACCGGGGAGTCCGCCCCGGCGACATGAGCGCCCTGCCCCGCTATAAGGCATAAAGCAAAAGGGCGGCCCGTGGGGCCGCCCTTTCGTTTCCGTCCTCAGGTGTCGAGAAAGCTGCGCAGTTTGCGGCTGCGGCTTGGGTGCTTGAGTTTCCTCAGCGCCTTGGCTTCGATCTGGCGGATACGTTCGCGGGTCACCGAGAATTGCTGGCCGACTTCTTCCAGCGTGTGATCGGTGTTCATGCCGATGCCGAAGCGCATGCGCAGCACGCGTTCTTCACGTGGGGTGAGCGAGGCGAGCACGCGGGTCGTCGTCTCGCGCAGGTTCGACTGGATCGCGGCGTCGACGGGCAGAAGCGCCATCTTGTCCTCGATGAAGTCGCCGAGGTTTGAATCCTCGTCGTCGCCAATCGGTGTTTCCAGCGAAATCGGCTCTTTCGCGATCTTCAGAACCTTGCGGATCTTCTCCAGCGGCAGGCCCAGCTTTTCAGCCAGCTCTTCCGGTGTCGGCTCGCGACCAATCTCGTGCAGCATCTGGCGCTGCGTTCGGATGATCTTGTTGATCGTCTCGATCATGTGCACCGGGATACGGATCGTACGGGCCTGGTCCGCGATGGAGCGCGTAATAGCCTGACGGATCCACCATGTGGCATAGGTCGAGAACTTGTAACCGCGACGGTATTCGAACTTGTCGACGGCTTTCATCAGGCCAATGTTGCCTTCCTGGATGAGATCCAGGAATTGCAGGCCACGGTTGGTGTATTTCTTGGCAATCGAAATCACGAGACGCAGGTTGGCTTCGACCATTTCCTTCTTGGCGATGCGCGCTTCGCGCTCACCCTTCTGGACGGTCTGGACCAGCACGCGATAATCATCGATCGGAATGCCGATTTCCTGCGCGATTTCCGAAATCTCGCCACGAACGGCTTCGATCTCGTCGTCCTTGCCTTCGATGAAGCGTTTCCACTTCGCCGACAGCGCCTTGACGCGTTCGCCCCATTCCGGCTCCAGCTCGTGGCCGAAATAGTTCTCGAGGAATTCCTTGCGTGGCACGCCATGCGCGTCAGCCATGCGCATCAGCTTGCCTTCCAGGCCCATCAGCTTCTTGTTGATGGCGTAGAGCTGCTCGACCAGTGCCTCGATACGGGCATTGTTGATGTGGATCGTTTTCAGGCTGTCGACGATATTGTTCGACAGCTCGTCATATTCAGCCTGGGCCTTGGGTGTGAGGTCCTTGCCTTCGAGACGACGGCCAACCAGCTTGTCCTGCAGCTTGCGGTAACGGCCGAAACCGTCAGCAATCTCGTCCAGCTTGGCGAGCACGCCTTCGCGCAGTTCCGCTTCCATGGCCGACATGGACATTGCCGCAGCATCGTCCTCGTCATCCTCATCGTCGTCGCTTGCGCCTTCTTCACCTTCGGCTTTCGCCTCGTCGGCTTCGTCTTCTTCTTCCTTGGGCTTGGGCTCAGGCGGCGGGTTTTCCGCGCCATAAGTCGCTTCAAGGTCGATCAGGTCGCGCAGAAGGATGCGCTCGTTGATAAGCTCGTCGCGCCACACCATCATGGCTTCGAAGGTCAGCGGGCTTTCGCACAGGCCGCGGATCATCGCGTCCCGGCCGGCCTCGATGCGCTTCGCAATGGCGATTTCGCCTTCGCGCGAGAGCAGTTCAACGGCGCCCATTTCACGCAGGTACATGCGCACGGGGTCGTCCGTGCGGTCAGAGCCGCGCGCATTGCCCTTCTTGGTGACAACTTTCTTGTCTTCGATCTTGGTGAGCGCCTTGCCTTCGGCTTCGGCCTCTTCCTCGCTCTCGACCACCGCAATGCCCATTTCCGAGATCTGGGACATCACATCCTCGATCTGATCCGAGGTCATGTCCTCGGCTGGCAACAGGGCGTTGACTTCGTCATGCGTAATGAAGCCGCGCTTCTGGGCGCGCTTCAGAACTTTCTTGACGTCGGTTGCGTTGAAATCGACGAGGGCGGTTTCGCCGTCCTTTTCGTCTTCACCTTCACCATCACCCGCGGTGTTCTTCTTTTTGGTGGCTGTTGCCATTCAATTCTCTCCTGTGGGTGCTCCGGCATCTGCCCTGCCGGATTGCCCAAAATTGCCCTGCGCCTTCAGCTTTCGCCGACTTTTCCTGCTGCCTCGTTCATGCGGGCCTTGAGGGCCCTACGTTCTGCGACAAGCTGATGCCTTCGGCGCCACGCAGATGGCGACGCCGTTGACTCCCCGCTCGCAGCTTCTGTGCCAGAGCCGGGATCCTGCCCGTCGGAACCTCTCACCGCCATGTATTGCTCGAGGGCTATAAGCCATTCCCGTGCCTCGGGCCCATCGGCCGCTATCTGAGGCGTGTCAGGATAATCTTTGAGCAATCTGGAAGCGCGCATGTTCCCAGTTTCGAGTAAATGGGCGCTCATGACGCTGCGGTCAATAGCTTTCCCTGCGTTCACAAAGTCCAACACGCAGTCGCGTATCTGACTGACATCCGGATCAGGGAAGATCGAGGCCGCCAGCGTTTCCGTGCCGAGCGCCAGAAGGAAGGGACTGTCAATCGCCCGCACAACGGCCCCAAGGCCGCGCAGCTTGGCTGGCGCGCCACTCTTCAATGCCGCCTGACCCGACTCGCCTGAGGCGGGATTCTGTCCCGTTCCGGGGCGCTTCCTGTTGTTGTAACTGTTATTACCAGCGTTGGTGCTGCGGCTATTATTGCTGCGGCTGGCCTGACGCACCTGCCAGAAATGATCGCGCATACGGGCCTTGAGATCGCGCTCATAGGCGGCCCGCACGCCGGGATGCTGAATCAGGGCCGACGCTGCAGCGAGGCGTGCCTCCAGCCCGGCCTGGCGCTCGGGCGTATCGAGCGGCTCGGCATCGCGCTCACGGCGCCAGAGCAGTTCTGAAAGGGCAAGACGATTGTCCAAGGCCTCCGTCATGGCCGCAGGGCCGCGCTCGCGAATCAGGTCGTCGGGGTCCATGCCATCGGGCAGCAGGACGAAATAGAGCGACCGACCCGGTTCGACATGAGGCAACGCACGGTCGAGCGCCCGGAAGGCAGCTCCGACCCCCGCCTTGTCGCCGTCAAAACAGAGCACCGGTTCGGGTCCTGCGCGCCAGAGAAGCGAGATCTGGTCCTCGGTCAGCGCGGTGCCAAGCGGTGCGACTGCGTGCCCGAAGCCGGCCTCGGCCAGCGCGATCGCATCCATATAGCCTTCGCAGACGATCAAACCGCCGCCCTCGCCCGAGCCAAGCGCTTCACGCGCCGCCTTGTAGCGATAGAGCACGCGCGACTTGTGGAAGAGAGGTGTATCGCCGGAGTTCAGGTATTTCGGCTTGGCATCGGGCGTCAGGCCCCTGCCCCCGAATGCGATGATGCCGCCACGAGAGTCCGGGATCGGGAACATCAAGCGCCCGCGGAAGGCATCATAAGGCTCGCCGCCCTTGTCGCTTTCCTTGGCGAGGCCAGCTTCCAGGATCTCCGGCATCGTGAAGCCTTCGGACTTCAGGTGTTCGATGGTCTTGCGCCAGTCATCAGGTGAATAGCCGAGCCTGTGGCGCCGCCAAGCTGCCGGCAGGAGGCCGCGCCCTTCCAGATAGGCACGCGCCGCCGCGCCTTCAGTCGATTGCAGCCGGTCTTCAAAATAGTCGGCAGCGGCCTCGCATACGGCCTGTAGCCGTTTGCGGTGATCGTACTCCTCAGCCGCCTCAGGGCTCGCCTTAGGCAGGCTCATCCCCGCTTCTTCGGCAAGTTTCTCGACAGCTTCCATGAAGGAGAGGCGCTCGGTCTCCATGATGAAACTGATGACGTCGCCGCCCATGCCGGAGGAGAAGCATTTGAATATGCGCTTCTGGTCGTTGACGTAGAAGCTCGGGCTTTTCTCATTGGTGAAGGGAGACAGGCCGACCCATTCCTTGCCCTTCTTCACCAGCTTCACCTTGCGGCCGATCACGTCCGAAGGCCGGATGCGGGCCTTCAGTTCTTCGACGAAGCCATCGGGGATGCGCACGGTCTGGGACATTGGATTGAGTGTAGCGCGTTGCGGCATTCCGGGAAACGCGGAAATAGCCCGATGAGCTGCCAATATGAAAATGGCCCCGCCTTGCGGCAGGGCCATTTCTTTTCGTACCGGACGATCCGGCGCGAGGTCTAGTCCATGTCGCGGAGGACGGGAGCAGTTTTCAGTTGCTCAGGTGTCTTGTTGATCATGACTTCACCTTCGCTGTCGCCTTGAACAACCGTGATGGCGTTAAAGTCGATGACGAGGCGTTCGTCAGAGGCAACACCCGACACGCCATCCGTAACGACGGCATGTTTCACATGGCCTTCAGCATCCATGATCAGGTCGGTGATACGTGTGTAGTTGTCGGCCACGGCCAGTTCGGCATTGGTGCCGATCAGCTCGGAAGCTAGGCTATAATCATTCAGGCCATCCTGCTCGAATTCAGCAACGCCTTCCAGCGACTCGTCGACGAGAGCGGCGGAAACTTCTGGCTCGCCTTCGGCATCAAGCTTCACGCTGACAGAGCTGAACGGGAGCGTGCCGAGGTCCCCAGCAACACCAAGTACACCACCGTCCCGGAAGACGATCTGGCCTGGCGCACCATCCTTGCCGATGAGGACGTCGGCTACCGTAGCGATTTTTTCGCCATCTGCGCCGATGATGTCATCACCAATCAGCTCAGAGGCTTCATATTCGCCAGCGGCCATCACGTACGAGGCACGGGCAACTTCGACCTCATCCATGGTCGTGTTGTCGACCGTGGCGTCAGCCATGTCAGTGGATTCAGTATGAGCTGTCGTGTCGTTCACACCAGCAGTGTCAACGGTCGTGTCAGCGCCGGAGCAGGCAGCCAGAAGGGCGATAGCGGCGACGGCACCGATAGGGGCAATATAATGTTTCATAGTAAGGTCCTTTCCTTGCAATAACATCCGCTCAACGCGATATGCCGCCGCCCGGTTCCCCTTAAAGTCTGCATTTTCGGAAAGGAATCGTGGAGGAACCGCGCAGGGCGCAGTCGCTTCAACAGATTTCAATATCGAGTTGCCTCAGGAGCGGGAGAGCGCTTCGCGGACCGCTTTACCGGCACTGCCCGTATCAATCATGCCGGGAAATTTCTTCTTCAGTGCCGACATGCAGCGCCCGACATCCTTGAGCTTGGACGCGCCGAGGTCTTCGACAATATCTTTCACCGCCGCTTCAAGCTTGGTGCCGCTCAGCGGCACCGGCAGGAATTTCTGGATGACTTCGATTTCTTCGCGCTCGCGAATGGCATCCTCAAGGCGACCGGCTTCCTCATGCTCGCGTGCGGACACCTCGCGTTGGGCGACCATGGTTTCGAGCACCGAGCGCACATCCGCGTCCGGGCAGCCTTCGCCGACACCGCGACCACGCGCACAGACATCCCTGTCGCGCACGGCGCACTCGATCAGTCGCAGCGTCGCCATACGGACGTCGCTTGCGCCTTTTTCGGTCTCGGATTTCAATGCCTGGACGATGCGCGCCTTGAGCGACATCGTTTCAGTTGTATCCTCTCGGCCCATGCCGTTATTGCCTTTCACATGCCGCATGCGCCACTTTGCTTGACGATGCGCAGACTCAGCCCCATTAACCGGACAAAATCTTCGGTCGGTTGGGTTAACGACCGGGAAACGGCCCGGAAGCGAAATGAGATATGACTAAAGACACCAAAGTTCAAGCTGACTCACCAGCGACGGGAGCCGTCGCCCTGGCAGATGGCACCATTTTCCTAGGATTCGGCGCAGGCGCTGCAGGAACAAATGTCGGTGAGATTTGCTTCAATACCAGCATCACCGGCTATGAAGAGATCCTGACGGACCCTTCCTATGCCTCGCAGGTCGTTCTCTTCACCTTCCCGCATATCGGAAATGTCGGCGCCAATGCCGACGATCAGGAAGAATCGTCCCTTGAGGGCATGAAAGCCGCTCGCGGCGCCATTTTCCGCGAGCCTATCACCGCGCCGTCCAATTTCCGCTCCACCAGCCACTTTGACACCTGGATGAAATCACGCGGCATTATCGGCCTCTCGGGTGTGGATACACGCGCAATGACCCGGATGATCCGCGAAAAGGGCATGCAGAAGGTGGCCATCTGCCACCAGCCGGAAGGCGGTATCGATACCGATGCCCTTATCGAACAGGCCCGCGCCTGGAAAGGCCTGGACGACGCTGACCTCGCAGCAGACGTTGTCAGCGACGCGAACTACGAAAACAACCAGCAGATATGGGCCGCCGGAAGTGGCTATGGCGCGCTCGAGGACGCGAAATTCCACGTCGTCGTTGTCGATTTCGGCGTGAAGAAAAACATCCTGCGCAATCTCGCCAGCGTCGGCGCGCGCAGCACGGTCGTGAACGGTGATGCGACGGCGGCCGAGATCGCGGCGCTGAAGCCTGATGGCGTTGTCTTCTCCAACGGCCCCGGCGACCCGGCAGCGACCATCCTGCGCTCCGGCGACATGATCCGCGACGTGATTGCCAGCGGCACGCCCATCCTCGGCATCTGCCTCGGCCACCAGCTGCTGGCGCTCGCGCTCGGCGCCAAGACGATGAAAATGGCCCAAGGCCACCATGGTGCCAACCACCCGGTTCGCGACCACACGACTGGCAAGGTAGAGATCGTGTCGATGAACCACGGCTTCACAGTTGATCCGTCGACGCTGCCGGAAGGCGTCGAGGAGAGCCACACGTCACTTTTTGACGGCACCAATTCCGGCCTCAGCGTCGCAGGCAAGCCGATCATCTCGGTTCAGCACCACCCCGAAGCATCGCCCGGACCACAGGACAGCTTCTACCTGTTCGACCGCTTTGCCGGCTTGATGGCCGACCATCGTGGCTAAGACTTCCGGCGCAGGCCGGATCGTCCTGCACACCTGATCCGCATGGACATCGCTGTCGCGCCTCCAAGTGACAACAGGCTCGGCGTCATTGCCGGGGACTTGTCGCTTAAGGGCTGGAGCTGGCAGCCGGGCATGCTGCCGGACGCGCTCGTGTCAGCGCTTCGCGCCGAAATCCTCGAGCGCGACATAGAGCAGGACCTCGACCCGGCTGGCATTGGGCGCGAGGACATGTTCCAGCTCGCCCGCGATGTGCGCCGCACCCGCATCTCGTGGATGGATGGATTAAGCCCCGCCCAGAAGGCTTTCCTGGCCTGGGCGGAGCCCATTCGTGAAAGTCTGAACCGCGCCCTGATGCTGGGCCTGTTCGATTTCGAGGCCTGCTTTGCCGTCTATCCGGTCGAGGGCTTCTATGATCGCCACGTCGACAGTTTCGCAGGGGCGCGCAACCGCGTCATCTCGCTGGTCGTCTATCTCAACGAAGCCTGGAGCGATGATCTTGGCGGTGCCCTTGTCATCTGGCCGGAGGGCGCAGACGAAGCAGATGCCCCAGTTGCCCGGCTGCTGCCCGAAGGGGCCGGCGCTGTGTTCATGCTATCGGAAACGGTTCCCCATGCTGTGGAAGTCACCCAGGCGCGTCGTTATGGAATTGCTGGCTGGTGGCGGGTCAACCAGTCGGGCATCGATCGCGTTGACCCGCTGACCTAGCGCAGTCCGCGCAGCAATTCCTCGAAAGCCTCGAACAGATTGTCCGCTGTTACGCCCGGATCCTTGCGCGACAGCGAAAATCCCGCCCCATTCAGCGCGTTGAGCAGCATCACCGACATCGGAACGACCCGCTCATCGCTGATATGGCCCTGCTTGGCCAGATAGCGCAGGCCATTGGCGACGTTGTTGCGCCCTAGCCGATCATCATTCTCCTGCCACCGATCGAGGCCCATCACGGCGCGCCCGTCTGTCAGCACGATACGCTGGTAGGCCTGAGTGGACGCCCATTTGAAATAAACCCGCGTGCCAGCAAGGAAGGCTGCATAGGGATCGGTCGACGAGATGGCTGCAGCCGCAGCGGCGCGCGTTTCGGCGTCCATTTCAAGCTGCACCTCGGTCCAGACTTCCCTGAACAGGGCTTCCTTGTTTGCAAAATGGTAGAACAAGGCACCCTTGGTCGTGCCGGCATCGTGAACGATCGCCGCGATTGACGTGTCCGTATACCCCTTTGTTTCAAACAGATGCCGGGCCGCTGCAAGGATAGTGCGGCGGGTCTCCTCAGCTTGCTCTGGCGTACGCTTGACCATTGGTCATTTGGCCTATTGTTGCCTTATCATACCAGTGGTATGTAAAACTTACAATTGGATGGGTTTCCTCCGTGAAATTTGACCAATCGCAATTACGCAGGCTGGGTGGGGATCCGTATTGCCTGCGAATGGTGGACAGAATGGCCGCTCTGGACCCTTTTGGGCGACCGGGCGGTCATTTTTGTTCAGGCCTCAGAATTACCGTTCCTGATCGGGCAGCGCGCACCTTTACCCCACGAAAATCCGGGAAATGCTTCACGAAACGGCTTCGCGTCGCTATCTTTGGCTCATGACTGATCAAGCGCCCCAGCCCAAGCTCGAAATCCGGATCATTCCGGTTACGCCCCTCCAGCAGAACACGTCCATGATCTGGTCGACCGCGACCATGGAAGGCGTCTTCATCGATCCGGGCGGCGAAGTTGACCGGCTGATGGCGGCGGCTGAGCAATTCGGCGTCAAGATCGTCGCTGTGTGGCTCACGCATGGGCATCTGGACCATGCCGGCGCGGCCACGGCCGTTTCAGAGCGCACGGGATGCCCCATCATCGGCCCTCACGAGGATGACCAGTGGCTCCTTGACGAAGTCGAAGCGCAGGGCGCCAAATATGGTATCACGGACGGCAAGAACGTCACTCCCACGCGCTACCTGCACGATGGTGACGAACTGGAGCTTGGCGGCACAAAATTTGGTGTCGCCCACTGTCCTGGGCACACGCCCGGTCATGTCGTGATCTACAACAAGGAAGGCGCCCTCGCCTTTGTCGGCGATGTTCTCTTCCAGGGCTCTGTTGGCCGGACGGACTTTCCACGCGGCAATCACCAGCAGCTGATCGACTCCATCACCGGCAAGCTGTGGCCGCTCGGCAATGACATGCGTTTCGTGCCCGGCCACGGCCCCATTTCGACGTTCGGGCATGAGCGCCAGTCCAATCCCTTCGTCGCCGATAGCGTCACAGGGTATCAGGGCGCCGCGCGCGAAGAAGCTGACATTATGAGCCAGAAACTGTCCAAACGCTGGACCTGATGGCGATTGTGCCCGTTCTCCTAACCAGCTTGTAACAGGAAAGCATGGAACCGCTCCTTGTCACAGGACGTTTGCACCCCGTGATCAAGATAAGGAGCACACAATGACAACCTATATGAAGCTCTTCGCAGCAGGCGCGAGCGCCATTGTCCTCGCCGCTTGTACATCCAGCGGTACGACTGAGAAGAACGCCGCTTATGGCGCAGCAGCAGGCGCCGTTGCAGGTGCCGTGATTGGTAACAATGTTGGTGATGGCGATGCCCAGCGTGGCGCCGTTATTGGTGGTGTGCTCGGTGGTGCAGCCGGTGCAGCCAAAGGCTGTTCGGAGTCTGAAGACTGCGACATGCCCGGCGTGAAAGACCAGGAAGACGAACGTGACGCTGATGGCGACGGCTATGCCAACGCATATGACCGTTACCCTTACGACTCGCGTCGTTGGTAGTACCATACTGATCGGCGATTAGACTTCGCCGCGATGAGCCCCGTATTCCATCAGGAGTGCGGGGCTTTTTTTTATGCGCGAAATGGCCCATCACGTCTGCCACAATCCGCCCAGATTCCGCCCTTGAATGACCTTGTCCGATACCGGAACGCCTCCCCAAGTGACGCCGTTTCTTCCAGGTCCGCACATCAGCCGGACGTAGACCTGGAACACTCCATGACGCCCGCCTATCCTGTCCGTGATGACACACCCGCTTTCCTGGCCATGGTGAGCCGACGTGCTCCAGAGGCTGTCGTGCGTGACTGCGTAGACGCATGGGTCTACGCTTGGTCGAGCGATGCCTGCACGACAGATATGGAAGTCCTGCGCCCGCTCATGGGTGAGGGCAATCTGAACATGATGAGTGATTTCGGTTCGGATATCGCCTTGAGCGACTCATTTGATACTTACCAAGCCGTTTGGATGCCGGTACTGCGCGAGACGTTTCGTTCCTGGCAACTGGGTATCGCGTCGGATGTCGACATCCGAGCGTCGCAGAGCCTCGCATCAGCGGCCTATTTTACGCTTTTTGAAGGCGAGACACACGAGGGCACGTCAATGATCCAGCGCCAGGCTGTTTCTGCCGTGTGGGAGATCCAGAATGGTGAGTGGCGCCTCGTGCAGGAGCACACGTCAATCGACTCCGAAGGCCGCATGGCTTGATCGGCCGCCGTCACCCTGCTGCGACAACACGACCCTCTCTTACCCCCTGCTATCCCAAAGCCAGATGAGATAGCAGCCACGGACCTGTTTACCCTTGCCCTTGGCACCGACTCCCCGCTATGAGGCAGCCGTTTGACCGGGAGAGAGAATTACCATGCCGAAGCGCACTGATATCAAATCGATCCTCGTCATCGGTGCCGGCCCGATCATTATCGGCCAGGCCTGCGAATTCGATTATTCCGGCGTTCAGGCGGTCAAGGCGCTGAAGTCCGAGGGCTACCGGGTCATCCTGGTGAACTCCAATCCGGCGACGATCATGACCGATCCGGACCTCGCCGACGCGACTTATATCGAGCCGATCACGCCAGAAATTGTCGAGAAGATCATCGAAGTCGAAAAGCCTGACGCCCTGCTCCCCACGATGGGCGGCCAGACGGCGCTGAACTGCGCACTCGACCTCCACTATGCCGGCGTCCTCGAAAAGCATGGCGTCGAGCTGATCGGCGCCAAGGCGGAAGCCATCGAGATGGCCGAAGACCGCAAGCTGTTCCGTGAAGCCATGGACCGGATCGGCCTCGAAAACCCGCGCGCCGCCATCATCGCCTCACCGGAAATCCGCGGCGAGAATGGCAAGATCAAGGGTTATGACCGCATCTCGGGCCTCAAGGCCGCGATGGACGCGCTCGAAACCGTGGGCCTTCCGGCGATCATCCGCCCCGCCTACACTCTGGGCGGCACAGGCGGCGGCATTGCCTACAATGTAGAGGAATACGAAGAGATTTGCCGCTCTGGCATCGCCGCTTCGCCAAACGCCCAGATCCTGATCGATGAAAGTCTGCTCGGGTGGAAAGAATACGAGATGGAAGTCGTCCGCGACACGGCGGACAATTGCATCATCATCTGCTCCATCGAAAATATCGACCCGATGGGCGTGCACACAGGTGACTCTATTACGGTCGCACCAGCCCTGACGCTGACCGACAAAGAATACCAGATCATGCGCAACGCCTCGATTGCGGTCCTCCGCGAGATCGGCGTCGAAACGGGCGGCTCGAACGTGCAGTTCGCCGTCAATCCGAAAGACGGCCGTCTGATCGTCATCGAGATGAACCCGCGGGTCTCGCGCTCCTCGGCGCTGGCCTCCAAGGCCACCGGCTTCCCGATTGCCAAGATCGCCGCGAAGCTCGCAGTCGGCTACACGCTCGACGATCTCGACAATGATATTACCGGCGTCACGCCCGCCAGCTTCGAACCAACGATCGATTACGTCGTCACCAAGATACCGCGCTTCGCCTTCGAGAAGTACAAGGGCGCCGATCCGGTCCTCACCACGGCGATGAAATCAGTCGGTGAAGCCATGGCTATCGGCCGCAGCTTCCAGGAAAGCCTCCAGAAAGCGCTCTGCTCGCTCGAGACGGGCCTTTGCGGCCTTGATGACCTGCCGTTTGAAACAGACGCTGCCCTGCGCCAGGCCCTCGCGCTGCCAACGCCAGACCGCCTCCGCGTCGTTGCACAGGCCTTCCGCGAAGGCATGAGCGTCGAGGAAGTGCACGGCGTCACCTCCATCGACCCATGGTTCCTCCGTCAGATCCAGGAGATTACCGAAGTCGAGGCCAAGGTCCGCGCCAAAGGCCTGCCTGATGATGCGCGCGCATTGACCGAGCTGAAATCCATGGGCTTCTCCGACAAGCGCCTCGGCCAGCTGGTCGACAAGACAGAAGCCTGGATCCGCGGCTATCGCCACACGCTGAACGTGCGCCCAGTCTACAAGCGCATCGACACCTGCGCCGCTGAGTTCGCCGCCAAGACGCCTTACCTCTACTCCACCTACGAGCACGCCTCGTTTGGCACCGAAGCGCCGGACTGCGAGGCCCTGCCCTCGACCCGCGACAAGGCCATCATCCTCGGTGGCGGCCCCAACCGGATCGGCCAGGGCATCGAGTTCGACTATTGCTGCTGCCACGCGGCCTACGCGATGGAAGACCTCGGCATCGAGTCAATTATGGTCAACTGCAACCCGGAAACCGTCTCTACCGACTATGACACGTCAGACCGTCTCTATTTCGAGCCACTGACCGACGAGCATGTGCTGGAGATCATTTACAAGGAACAGAGCGCCGGCACGCTGAAAGGCATGATCGTCCAGTTCGGCGGCCAGACCCCGCTGAAGCTCGCCAGCACGCTGCACGCCGAGAATGTGCCAATCCTCGGCACCAGCCCCGACTCCATCGACCTCGCCGAGGACCGCGAACGCTTCGCCGCCCTGCTCGACAAGCTGAATATCCAGCAGGCCCCCTCGCGCGTCGCCCGCAGCGTGGAAGAAGCTGAAGTGAAGGCCCACGAGATCGGCTATCCGGTCATGCTTCGCCCGTCATTCGTGCTCGGCGGCCGCGCCATGGAAATCGCCCGCGATGACGAAGACCTGCGCAAGTTCGCCGCCGAGGCCCTTATGGTCTCCGGCGACGCCTCGCTCTTCATCGACCGCTACTTGTCAGATGCCATCGAAGTCGACGTAGACGCCATCTGCGACGGCACGAACGTCCACGTCGCGGGCATCATGGAGCATATCGAGGAAGCCGGCGTCCATTCCGGCGACAGCGCCTGCGCCCTGCCGCCTTACACGCTGTCTGCCGAATTGCAGGCCCGCCTCGCGGAACAGACGAAGGCCCTCGCCCTTGCGCTCAAGGTGTGCGGTCTCATCAACATCCAATTCGCGGTCAAAGGCGACGAGATCTACGTCCTCGAAGCCAACCCGCGCGCCAGCCGTACCGTGCCCTTCGTGGCCAAGGCAGTCGGCGCACCGATTGCGGGCATTGCCGCCAAGGTCATGGCCGGCGAATCGCTCACCAGCTTCGACCTGACCAATGCCAATCCACGCCGCGTCGCCGTCAAGGAAGCCGTCTTCCCGTTCGCCCGCTTCCCGGGTGTCGACCCGCAGCTTGGCCCGGAAATGCGCTCAACCGGTGAAGTCATGGGCTGGGACGATGATTTCGGCATGGCTTTCCTGAAGTCCCAGCTCGGCGTCGGCGTCCGCCTGCCCGAAAGCGGCAAGGTCTTCATCTCGGTGCGCGATTCCGACAAGAAAGCCATTGCCGAAGCGGCGCGCAAACTGGTCGACATGGGCTTCACCCTGATCGCCACCAGCGGCACAGCCACCTTCTTTGAGGAGCAGGGCCTGCCCGTTCAACGCGTCAACAAGGTGCTTGAAGGCCAACCCCATATCGTCGACGCCATGATCAATGGCGACGTGCAACTGATGTTTAATACAACTGAAGGTGCCGCCTCGCTGTCCGATAGCGCGTCGATCCGCCGGACCGCCGTTAACCGCAAGATCCCATATTTCACAACACTTTCAGCCTCGATTGCCTCCGTTCAGGCTATCACGAGCCTGAAAACACGGGAAATCTCGGTGCGCGCCTTGCAATCGGTCTGACCGAGGCCCACTTGACGGCCTCTCATTTTGCGACAAGCATTTCGCGCCAATATACAAAATAAAGGACCTGACATGGAACGCATTCCCATGACCGCTGAAGGCCATGCTGCGCTTCAGACAGAACTGAAGGCTCTGAAATCCGTCGAACGCCCGAGCATCATCGCGGCGATCGCCGAAGCGCGCGCGCATGGCGACCTCTCCGAGAACGCCGAATATCATGCCGCCAAGGAGAAGCAGAGCTTCATCGAAGGCCGTATCAGCGAGATCGACGACAAGCTCGCCCGGGCTGACGTCATCGATGTCTCCAAATTCTCCGGCACCAAGATCCGCTTCGGCGCGACCGTCACCATTGTCGACGTCGATACCGAAGACGAGCAGACCTACAAGATCGTCGGCGAAGACGAGGCCTCCGTGAAACTCGGCAAGATCTCCGTCACCTCGCCTATCGCCCGTGCCCTGATCGGCAAAGAGGAGGGTGACGAAGCCGAGGTTTCCGCGCCCTCTGGCGCCCGGGCCTACGAGATAGCCAAGGTCGAGTACAAATAATGGGCGGGGCGGGCCTGCTCGGACCTTCAGTCTGGGCGGTGTCCGATGGCCGCGCAGGCAACGCCTCGCAGGTGCGCGCAATCCTGCAGGCGCTCGGCGAAACACGCCGCTGGATGAAGATCGCCCACATCGACGGCGCCGCGCACCGGGCCGACCCGGTCACGCTGAGCCCGCGCGCGCCTTGGACATGGCTGCCCGCCGACAAATGGCCCTTGCTTCCGCATTCCCTCCCTGCGGCCCAGCGCGGCGTGCTGGAAGGCCCATGGCCGACAGTCTGGATTGCCGCCGGCCGCCGCTCCGCCCCCTTCACGCGGGCCGTGCGCGAACTGTCTGGCGGGAAGACGCTTACCGTCCAGATCCTCGACCCCAATATCGACCCATCCAATTTCGACATGCTGGTCGCCCCCAGCCATGACGAGGTCACCGGCCCCAATGTGATCGAGACGATCGGTTCGCCGTCCTATTTCGCGCCCGATACGATCGAGGATGCCGGACAGGCCTTCGCCGATCTCGCCGACGAGCGCGCCAAGAGCGCCATTGTCATCATTGGCGGCGATTCAAAGACGCACACGTTCACCGAGGCCGCCGCCGAGCGCCTCGAAGGCCAGCTGCGCCAGCTCGCGGGCCTCGGCTGGCGCCTGCGCATCACCACGTCGCGCCGTACGCCTCTGCAGATGGTCACCCGTTTCCGCAACGTGGCAGACCAGACTGGCGCCCGCTTCTGGTCCGGCCCCGAAGACGGCCAGAACCCTTATATCGCCTGGCTCGCTTTTTCTGATGTCGCCATCGTCACCGAGGACAGTTCCAACATGCTGTCGGACGCCGCCTGGCACGGCTTGCCGATCCATATCGCGCGCCTTGAGGGGCGCCACGACAAGTTCGACCGCCTGCATGACAGCCTGATCCAGCATGGCGCCGCCCGCTGGTTCGGCGGCACGCTCGAAACCTGGAGCTACAAACCCCTGCGCGAAGCCGACCGCGTCGCCGACGCCATCGTCGCCCGGCTGCTCGAACGCTATCCCCAGCCCGACATGCCCGCCAGCGGCACCCACGTCGCCCCACCCGACTGGATGAGCTGAGGCTTCCCCCCCTCCGCCCCTTCGGGGCACCTCCCCCGCTGCGCAGGGGAGGATGAAGCCGCCTCCCTTATCCTCCCCTGCGCAGCGGGGGAGGTGGCTGGCCGCAAAGCGGCCAGACGGAGGGGGCCCTTATCCAACCCCAAACCACTCCGGCGTATAATACGCCCGATGCCGCCCTACAGCCTCTTCCGCCCCATGCAGGGCTTGCCTTGGTACCTCGTACTGATCTGGCCGGTGATCTATTTCCGGATCCAGCGCCTGATGGACTGGTTCCAAATCAATGGCGGCCCGGGCTCGCAAATGTTCTGGGGCCTCAGCAAAACAGGCCACGCCGTCCTGATCCGTGCATCCGACGATCTATCCGGGCATCGTTCGGACAGTTTTCGGGCTCCGGTCTCGCCTCGGCTGAGATTCGCCCTGGCCGACGAAACAATCAGCCCGTGTCCCCTGCGCAGGCAGGGGCGCGGGCGTGCGACTGGCCGGGATTCGCCGCCCCTGCCTGCGCAGGGGACACGGGCTTACTTGCTGCCGCTGCCGCATACCTGACCCGGAACCAGCTCCCGAAAAACAGCCACCACCCCGCAAGCGCCCTCACAGGCGCCGCACGCGCAGCGACTTAAGCCGCCACGACCCGCTCATCTGCCGGTATGGCCTTCAGGATGAACCCGCCGCCGAGGATTTGTGTCCCGCCCGTCGGATCATAAAGAACCGCCGCCTGACCGCGCGCCACGCCTTCTTCCGGCTCATCAAACCAGATCACCGGAATATCGCCCTGCCAGCCAAGCCTGCCCAGCACGGGTGGCCGCGTTGACCGCACACGTACCAAGACGGGCGCGCCAGCATCGGCCGCAGATTCAAGGCTTCCGGCGCCGAGCCAGTTCAGCTCTTCCAGCAGCAGGCCGGAGGTCATCAGCGCCTCGCGCGGCCCGACAACAACCCGCCGGTTCGGCGCATCGATCTTGACCACGAACAAGGGCTCGCCCACGGCCACGTTCAGCCCGCGCCGCTGACCGATCGTGTAATGAATAACGCCTTCGTGCTGCCCAAGGACGCGTCCATCAAGGTGCACGATATCGCCGCCGCGTCCCGAGCCGGGCCGCAGCTTCTCCACGACTTTCGCGTAGGACCCTTCCGGCACGAAACAGATGTCCTGGCTGTCGGGCTTGGCCGCGACCGGCAGGTTGAACGCGTCGGCCAGTTCGCGCACTTCCGTCTTCGGCAGGCCGCCGAGCGGGAAGCGGATATAGTCCAGCTGCTCGCGCGTCGTGGCGAACAGGAAGTATGACTGGTCACGGCTCGCGTCTGCTGCGCGGTGCAGCTCCGGCCCGGCTTCGCCATCCGTGCGCCGAATATAGTGCCCGGTTGCAAGGCAATCGGCGCCAAGCTCCTTCGCGGTGCGAAGCAGGTCGGAGAACTTGACGGTTTGGTTACAACGGATGCACGGGATCGGCGTCGACCCGGCAAGATAGGTGTCGGCGAAATCTTCCATCACCTGCTCGCGAAAACGGCTTTCATAATCCAGCACATAGTGCGGAATACCGATCTGGTCGGCCACATTGCGCGCGTCATGGATATCCTGGCCGGCGCAGCAGGCGCCCTTCTTCTCTATGGCGGCGCCATGATCGTAGAGCTGTAGTGTGATACCGATCACGTCATAGCCCTCGGCTTTCAGCATCGCAGCCACGACAGAGCTGTCGACCCCGCCGGACATGGCGGCGACAACCCGCGTATCAGCGGGGCTTTTCGCAAATCCGAGAGAGTTCACGCCGCCCGTCCAGGCAGCGGTTTTGGTATCTGTCATCTCATACTCCCACCGGGTTCAAGGCCCGGAGCAGCTTCAGGAACGGCGTATATAGCGCGGGATCGCGGAAATTGCGAGGGCTGACCTCAGAACCAGGCCCGGACACCCGCCACGAAGACTGCGCGATCAGTGTCCTCGCCTGCCGCCTCAAGATAGTCTGCCGTCCCGCCAAAGCTGCCCTGCCATTCAACGCCGAGATAGGGCGCAAACTCGCGAATGATTTCATAGCGCAGGCGCAGGCCCGTATTGAGGCTGGTCAGACCCGAGCCGGTTTCGAGTTCAGGAATTTCCTGAGCCGAAAGCTCCGCTTCCACGCGCGGCTGAAGGATCAGGCGCTGGGTGAGGCGGAATTCATACTCCGCCTCCATGCGCGCCGTCACGTCGCCCTCGCTGCTCAGGAAAGCTGCGGCATCCACTTCAAACCAGTAGGGCGCGAGACCCTGAATGCCGAGCACGGCATGCGTGCGCCCCTTAGGCTCAAGATCGTAACGCACGCCGCCCTGAAAATCGAAATAGGGCGAGATAGCATGCGACCAGAGCGCCTGAACCTCGGCCTCTTCAAGCTCGTCACTCTCCAGAGAATAGTCGCCCTCACTCTTGATCCAGAGCTTGTTCACGTCGCCGCCATACCAGGCATTTCCTTCCCAGACGAGCGTGTCGCCTTCGTCAGATGATTGCACTTCCAGCCTGTCAGCCATGACATAGAACTGGCGCGTATCGCCATGATGGTCGAGCACATGATGGCGCGCGTGAGCCATTTCATCGGCATCGAAATACTGATCTGCCATGGACCAGGGCGGCGAGGTCTCTTCAGCGAAGACAGGTGCCGACGCTGAAACAGCAAAGATAAAAAGCGCCAGAGTACGGATCATCGCTTCATGTCCTCTTCGCTCATGGCATCATGATCCATTTTGGAGTGGTCCATCTTCGAATGATCCACCTCACCCTGAGGCATGGATGAATGATCCATGGTGGAATGATCCACCATCTCATGCCCCTGATGATCCGCCATCGGCATCGCCTCTGCCGGCAGGATGGTCACGACCTGCATCATCCCCGCTGCCATGTGGTAAAGCAGGTGGCAGTGGAACGCCCAGTCGCCGACATGTTCGGCAGTGATATCCACAGACACCTTGTCCGCCGGCTTCACGATCACGGTATGCTTGCGGGGCAGGCGGCCGCTCGTTTCAGCGCCGGGAATGACGAGGTCGAAGAACATGCCGTGCAGGTGGATCGGGTGAGGCATCATCGTGTCATTGATCAGGGTCAGCCGCACACGCTCGCCCTCATGAAAGCGGATGGCCTCCGTCACTTCGGAAAACTTCACGCCGTCAAACGACCACATGTAGCGTTCCATATTGCTTGTAAGGTGCACGACAATCTCACGTCCCGGCGCGCGCGTATCGGGGTTCGGCTCAAGGCTGCGCAACTGGCTATAGGTCATCGTCCGGTGGCCGACATCGTCAAGGCCAATGCCGGGCTCGTCCAGCCGGCTCATGGGCATGGCCGCAATATTCGCAACGCCCGGGCCCGTTTCGATATCGGCTTCCATCGACACCATCTGTACGGCGGGGCCGTGCGGGTCAGGCATCACGTGGCCCATCGCAGCGTGGTCCATCTTGCTGTGATCCATGGTGACATGATCCATCGCCGCGGGTTCTTCTGCGCCCATCTCCATCGGCCCATGGCCCATGGCCGCATGGTCCATGCCCATGTCCTTCATCGAGAGCGTTGGCACGGCACGCAGCTGAGGCACAGCGGCCCGCATGCCCGGCTTCGGCCCGAGTGTCGCAACCGCCTGCCCCGACCGGTCAATCGACTCGGCGACGAACGCGAAGGCCTCGGCGACCTGCGGCGTCACGATGACATCATAAGTCTCCGCCACACCCATCTGGAACTCGTCCACTTCGAGCGGCTTCACGTGCTGGCCGTCTGCCTGAACGATTGTCATAGGCAGGCCCGGCATGCGCACATTGAACAGGGTCATAGCCGAGCCATTGATGATCCTCAGGCGCACGCGCTCCCCCGGATTGAATACCATGTTGAAATTGTCCGCCGTCGAGCGACCATTGATCAGGTAGGTATAGGTCGGCGCGCCAACGTCGGCGATATCGCGCGGCGACATGCGCATGGCGCCCCACATGGCCCGGTCGTCCAGCGCTTTGCCGAGCCCTTCTGCCGATACGTCGTGCAGGAAGTCACCCACGGTGCGCTGCTGGAAATTCTGGCTGTCCGAGTGCTTCTTCAGTTTGGCAAACAAGCGCTCCGGCGCGCCATAGGTCCAGTCGCTCAGCACGAGGACATATTCCCGGTCATAGGCGACGGGATCCGCGCCCTTGGGGTCGACGATGATCGGTCCGTAATGGCCGCTCTGCTCCTGCAGGCCGGAATGGGAATGGTACCAATAGGTGCCGTTCTGCGGAACGGCATATTCATAGCTGAACGTCTCACCGGGCCTGATGCCGGGAAAGGACACACCCGGTACACCGTCCATCTGGAAGGGCACGAGCAGGCCGTGCCAGTGGATTGATGTGTCCACATCCAGCGTGTTGGACACGTTGAGCTTAATCTCGTCGCCCTCACGGAAGCGCAGCAGCGGTCCCGGCACAGAGCCGTTGACGCCGGTTGCTTCCGTCGCGCGCCCATTGATGCGGACAGGAAACTTGCCGACAGTCAGGTCGAACTGGTTCCCTTGCAGCATGGGAATGCCGAAATTGCCTTCACCGGACGTGCGCGCCCAAGCGGGGGCTGCAATGGCGCCAGTGGCCATTCCGGCAGCAGTGTATTGCAGAAAGCGGCGTCGATTGAACATGGGCAGCCTCGCGCGGTCAGGAATCGGGATTCCCTCCCATATAGAGTGATTACCCGTGACCGGCAAAGATACCCTGCAGGGGTATTTGGTCACATAGCAGTGATCAGCGGCCGCCGCCAAAGACGCCGGTCCGGACATTGTAGTCCACCGCCAGCGCATAGTCCGGATCGTCGTCCGCATCGATCATCAACTGCCCGGCCCGTTTCAGCAGCTTGTGACAGTCATGGCTGAGGTGGCGCAGACGCAGGGTCTTGCCCTCGGCCTCGTAGCGCGCCGCGAGGTCCTCGAGGGCCTGCAGGGCGGACTGGTCGACAACGCGGCTGCGTCGGAAGTCGACGATCACGACATCCGGGTCGGTTGCCGGGTGGAAGAGATCAGCGAAGCTGTCTGTCGAGCCGAAGAAGAGTGGGCCTTCGATCTCGTAGACATGTGCGCCGGGCGTCCGGACACTGTCGCGTTCGATGACATGGATGCGCCGGGCATTGTTCCAGGCATAGGCCAGTGCCGAGACGATGACGCCGACCACGACGGCTGTCGCGAGATCATAGGCAACGGTCACACCGGTCACGAGCACGATGACGAACGCATCCATCAGCGGGATACGCGTCATGATGCGAAGGCTCTGCCAGGCGAAGGTGCCGATCACGACCATGAACATCACGCCGACCAAGGCTGCGAGCGGGATGCGCTCGATCAGGCTGGAGCCGACCAGGATGAAGGCGAGCAGGAAGAGCGCAGCGGAAACACCCGACAGGCGCGTACGCCCACCAGATTTCACGTTGATCATCGACTGGCCGATCATCGCGCAGCCGCCCATCCCGCCGAAAAAGCCGGTGACGACATTGGCCGTGCCCTGCGCCAGACATTCCTGCGAGGCGCCGCCGCGCTTGCCGGTAATCTCGCCGACAAGGTTTAGCGTCAGCAGGCTCTCGATCAGGCCGATGGCGGCGAGGATCAGCGCATACGGGAAGATAATTTCAAGTGTTTCGAACGTCAGCGGCACAGTGGGAACAGCAAAAGGCGGCAGGCCGCCCTGCACGGAGGCAAGGTCGCCTACGGTCGGCACATTGAGACCAAAGCCGATGACGATGCCCGCGACAATGCCGATACCGGCAAGCGGCGCCGGAATGATTTTGGTCAGTTTCGGCATGCCCCAGATGATCGCCATGGTCAGTGCGGTGAGACCCAGCATGATAACCAGCGGCGCGCCGTCCATCCATTGTCCTCCGGCAAAGCCGTGACCCGCCGCCTCGCCCGTTCCCGGCACCTTGAACTGGCCAAGCTGGGCCAGGAAGATCACGATGGCGAGCCCGTTGACGAAACCAAGCATGACCGGATGCGGCACGAGGCGCATGAACTTGCCGAGCTTGAAGATGCCAGCGAGCAATTGAAGCACGCCCATCAGAACGACGGTCGCGAACAGGTATTGCGCACCCATGTCGCCCACGCGCGGATCGTGCACCAACCCGACCATGACGACCGCCAGTGCGCCGGTTGCGCCGGAGATCATCCCCGGCCGCCCGCCGAACAGGGCCGTGATCAAGCCAACAATGAACGCTGCGTACAGGCCGACAAGCGGGGCGACACCCGCCACGAAGGCAAAGGCCACAGCTTCCGGCACGAGCGCCAGGGCGACGGTCAGGCCAGCCAGCAGTTCGGTCTTTACGCGCATGGGTGTCATGGCCGACAGGCCATTGCCTGCCCAGTCGGCACGCGAGATGCGATCGGCGAATGCCGCGAATGTCGATTTCACCATGTCTGGGGCCTGCCTGTATGTTTCAGCCGTAAGGAGGTGTGCCCCTCATACAGGCATCATGTGGCATTGCAACGCTGGGGCTGAGGGCCGTTCAGGCGGCTGAAGCGGCTGCGTTGGCTGTTCCCGCAGCGACCCAGGCGCCGCGGAAGTCCCTTGCCGGCTCAAGCTTTTCGGTCAAACCGATCAGGCCTTCGCCCTGCCCCAGCAGAATGAGACCGCCCGGCATGAGCTGGTGGGCGAGGTTGTCGATAACGGAAACCCGCGCCGAACGCGCCATCCCCGACAACACGTTACGGCAGATGATGACGTCGAACTTGCCGAGGCCGGCAGCACTTTCCAGCAAGTTGTGCTGGCGGAAGCTGACATGCCCCCGGAGAGCTTCGCTGGCTTCCCACTGCCCGGTCTCAAGACGGGTGAAATGCTTGGTCAGGCGGTGTATCGAGAGACCCTTCTGTATATCATAATGGCCGTAGCGGCCGATCCGGGCTTTCTCCGTCGAGACTTTGCAAATGTCAGTCGAGAGGATTTCGATCTTGGCGCCGCGAAGGGCCGCCGGCAGTTCGTCTTCCAGCAGGATGGACAGCGAATAGGCTTCCTGACCGGTCGAGCCGCCTGCAAACCAGATTTTCAGGCGTCCAGTGTTCGAGGCCTTCAGGCGCGAAGGCAGCACCTCGGCGAGTACACGCTGCAGCGTTTCGCGCTCGCGAAAGAAGCGCGTGTCCTTCGACACAAGGGCGGCGGCAATTTCAGAGATGAAGGCGGGATTGGCGCGGGATTTTATGCAATGGACCAGATCTTCCATCGATCCGAAGCCTTCGCGGCGCGCGATCGGCGCCAGACGGGCCTCGATAAGGTAGGCCTTGGATTTAGGAATCGACGTGCCAGCACCCTTCAGGGCCAGATCCGCCAATTCGTTAAACACCTCGTCCTGCATATCCCGCTCCGCAACCGGGCTTCTCTAACCCTTAATCCTTACCAATATCGGCGCTTTTATTAAGAAATCTTTCAAATAAGGCCGACTTCTGCAAACTTGCTTTCAAGAATATCAGCGTCGAACGGCTTCATGATGAACTCATCTGCGCCCGACCGGATCGCTTCATTGATGTGTTCGGCGTCATTCTCAATAGAGCAAAACACCACGAGCGGTTTCTTGCCGCCCTCTTCCCGGCGCAGGGCACGCAGGAAATCGAGACCGTTCATGACCGGCATGTTCCAGTCCAGCAGCACGGCATCAGGCATGCTCTCGCGGCAGGCTTTCAGCGCCTCTGCGCCATCACCCGCTTCCCGAACATCGAATTTCAGGTCCTGGATGATACGGGCGGCGACTTTCCGGACGACGCGTGAGTCATCAACGATCAGGCAGGATTTCATGGTCTGTCTCCAAAGGCGGGCGAACGCGTCAGGTTAACAGGTGCCCCAGGAGCGTTAATAAATCGCTGCCGGCGGCTGATAAACCCGGATATCCCGTATTCACCCCTCCGCCCGTATCTGTGTGGCCATGATGATCGCCACGTCGTCGCCTTGCTTGGCGGTGATTTCACCTTCCAGGCTGTCGCAGATCATCTTGGCAAACAGTGGCTGGATATTGTCGGGCTTCCAACCGTCTTCCGGTTCGATGCCCTGAACGGACCTGGCAGCCTCATCCTTGAGCTTCACCCGTTCACCGCGGCTCGAAACCGTCATGGTCATGCCCGCAGCCTCGTTTCGCACGCGTGCGTTAATAACACCGCCCCGTGGCAGCGTGTCGATGGCCATCATGATCAGGTTCATCAGTAGCCGCGCATGGGAATAGCTGAGGTGGTCGGTCGCAATATCCCACTCAATGCTGGGCTTCAGGCCGTGGAGGAAGTTCTCCGTGATCTTCTTGAAGTCGTGCATGTCGGCTGTGCCAGCCTGCAGCCCGAGTGAACCATAGGCGTAGCGCAGGAACTGGATCGTCGCCGCCGCTTTTCTGGCACTGCTGCGGAGCAATTCCTCGAACTGCTCGTCCATTTCGGAATCGCCCGGTTCATCCAGCATCTCGAGAGCGCTGGTGACGCCTGAGACGGGAGACACGAGGTCATGGCAGATACGCGACGCGATGAAGGCTGAAAGCCGTGCAGGATCGATCATGGAAGGTCCAGCCCGTTGTTTGAATGCGAATGTCCGCAAAATCGAGTGAGCCGCGCCTCGTGTCAATCAATCGGGTATGAAAGTCTTGCAACAGGCTGCATCAATCCTCGGGCGTGTCAGGTCGATCGATATCGTCATAGCCATGCTTCGCACTGTGGAAAGATAACAGAAAGAGGCCCGCCGAGAGCGCCAGCGTGAACACACCGCCAGCGATATAGGCGCCCCAGCCAAGGCCAGTGACTTCCACGCCCATACCCTGCCAGAAAAAGGTCAGCCCCCACAGCACGGCTGCGAGGGCTGCAAAGGCTATGATGATAACCAAGACCAGCTTGCGGGACATCGGGTTTTCTCCTGTCCCGCCGCCGGGCAATGGCTACACTATTTCTGTTTCCAGGCGCCGGATTCGTCCATGTAATACTGGCCAGCCGCCGTCTTGGCGATCTGCTTTTCGCCCGTCACACGGGCAACTTGAGCAACCGTTGTGCCCGTTTGCTGGGACAATTGCTCATACAAAGCGCGTCGCTTGTTGTTGATTTCCTGGACCTTACGGACCACGGCGGGGTCAGCCGAGCCAACAACACCCAGGTAGCCGTCAATACGCTCACCCACCTGGCCTGCGGAAATGGCGGCCTCAAGTTGGGGGTCAGCCGCGTGGGCCGCAGGCGCACTGACAATGGCCAGCGAGGCGATGCTCAATGCGATAAAGAGATTTTTGATCATGTTCATGACTATATCCTTCCGTCGCTATTCAGGAAACAGGTCAGGGTTATTGGAGATCAGGTCTTCGACTTCCTTGTCGAGCTTGATGCGCACTTCCTGATCGATCTTGACGTTAAGATTGATGGTAATCGGCTTGTCGGATGGTTCGATGCGGATCGTCGCCGTGCAGGCCGACGCAAGGGCTACGCATCCAACTAGAAGAATTGTCTTTGGCGGGGTCATCAGAAGGGGGACTCCTTTCATTCACGCGCGAACATGACACGGTTCGCCTTAACGTCAATCGATCAGACGGTTGCCTGTCATTCAGCTTCAGTCTCCGGCTTGGACTTGGCCAGATCGACAATGATGTCCACGAACTTGTCCTGCTGGGTCGCATAGGATCCGCTTTTCACAAGTTCTCCGAGCTGGGAATCCAGTGTGAGATTGAACTCGAATGCCTGACCCTTTGGCATGGTGAGCTTCTTCCCGAACGCCAGCGGGCGCGTATTCTTACCCAACAGATGAACGCTCGCCACGGTCCGGTCCATCAGGTTGCCGGTCAAGCCGACCTCGAGAACCGAGAATTGCAGGTCTTTGAGCGCGTCAAAGGCCAGTTTGGCATTCGGGTCGCTCGCAGCCGCGGAGTCCACCGCGTCCCCCGTATAGGCGATGCGGCCACCATTTGCGTCAGCCGACAGCCGCGCGTCGCGCACCTGAACCTCATTATTGACGAAATCGACCGGGAAGCGACCACTGACCGTCCCGGTTGCCTGCACATCCGGAAGTTTGAGAACCGCAACGAGATCACTCAATTCAATGGCGTCGGCTGTGACCTCCACGCGCTGGTCGTCGCCCCCGAGCGTCCACTCAAGTGGCGAAAGCGCGACGCGTCCACCTGCGAAGGGGAAGTAGGCTTTCTCGATACCGATAATCTTGCCGTCGATCAGATGGAACTCGATATGCCCATCTGTCAGTGGGACGCCAATATTCATCGATCCAACCGTGACGACCTGTCCCCTGTCCGTCGTCAGCGCGAGAAGGTCGCTGAAGCGGATATGGCCATCGATTCCCGTAACCCGACCGAGGCGCGTCGTCTGGAAGCCGAAACTGCTAACCGTGACTTCGCCCGTTCCTGACAATTTCCCGGAATTGATGTCGATATCCGCTAGGGCAGACATGTCGCCTTCCGCGAAGGTGAACACGCCGCGCAGGCGCTCCGACAGCATGACGGGTTGCAGCCCGCCCGTGCGGAACTGGAGTGGCTTGGAACGGATCGCCGCCTTACCGGTCAGCTTTATGATGTCCATGTTCAGCGTCGTGTCCGCCACTGTTGCGCCACCTGCCTTGAGGCGTAGCGGGCCCGTCATCAAAAGCTGGCCGTCTGTAAGCGTAGCACTCAGATCCGATATAAGCGGCTGGTAGAGCGGATCATCGCGATAATCCTTGATCAGGACGCCATTGGCCTTCAGTGAACCAGAAAGACCGCCTTTCCCACTGTTCCCGTCAAAGGAAAAACTGTCAGCAGATACATTCGCGGGCACCAGCGTGCCGCCAAAACGAGTTGTCCCCAGACGCGCCGAAAGCTTTGGCGTGCCCTTTCCAGTCGCAATCCCCATGCGCAGGGCATCGCCTTCTATCGTCAACGTGCGATCGCCTATCGTGAGCGGCAGGTCGAGCGCCTTCGCCAGGACTGTCATTGCAAGCCCGCCCTTGGCGGACCAGTCTACAGTGGCGCTTGAAAGCCCCAGCGTTCCGGACGTTGATCCGGTCGTGAACGGAAGATGCACATTTCCGAGCGTCACGGCGCCTTCGGGATCAGAGACGTTCTCGCGAATAAAGCCTTTGCCTTGCGGGCATATGTCGAGACTGACCGGATCGGCCTTGATACTGCCAAACACGAAGCCCTCGCTCGATGCCTTGACGCATTTCGTGCCTTCCGGGGTCACCTGCCAACCAGCCTCGCCACGTGTGACATGGATGCCCGCATTGATGTCCGTGTTTTTGAGATCAACGCCCGACACCAAGCCGGCGAGCGAGAGCCGCCCGCGCGTGCGCAGGTCAAATGCATCTGCCGCACTCGACAGGCTGAACGTCGAAAGGTCGGCTGACACGGTCTTACCGCCTGCCTCCCATGGCTTCAGCAGCAAGTCATGCGCCTTGATGTCGAAGCCAGCCGCGCCCTGCTGCAGCTCATCAAGGCCCAGCTGGATCGTCGGGGCACCGCCGCCTGCAAGGCTGATATCCCCGCTCACCAACACTTCTTGACCGCGCACCGAAAGCCACGGACCATCCGTCCCCGGCACAATGCCCAGCCGCATGCCAGATTTTGTTGTCAGAACGGTCTCACCGCGGCTTGAGACAGATATGAGGTTGGCGCGGCGACCCGCGCTGAAATTCATTGTGAGATCGAAGTCGGAGAGAGCACGATCAATTGTCGACCGCAAAGCGGCGCCATGATCCGAGAAGACGCCCGGGAGGGTGACCGGCTTGGTGACCTTGCCGCGCGTTTCCGGCGAAAGCTGCGTCGCCTTTGTGGCGACGCTGCCTGTATATAGCAATGTACCCTCGGCAGACCGGCTAAGAACGCCGCTGGCAGAGACGTCTCCCGCCTTGCCTTGTGGCGCGACGGCCTGCCTGGCCTCGACAGCCACAGGGCCACCGATATTGCCGCCGTCACCTTTCAGGTCTGCTTCGATGCTGAGAGAGTCTGCCCCATAACCGCCGTAACTCGCCTTCTCGGATTCCACCACGATGCTCGCCCGCGTGAGGGCTGCCATGACAGCCTCAGCTGACAGGCTGGGGAGTTCCGTAAAAGCTGCAGCCCCATTCGTTTGCGTTGCGCGCAGCTCGCCACCGGGGAAGGCCGCCTCCGTGACAGAGCCCGTCCAGTTCATCTCCATCGGGCCTTCGCCGACATCAGCAGCGTCAATGGTCATTTCGAGAAGGGCATCCTTAACCGAGATGCCCTTTAGATTTGCCTGCTCCAGAGCGACATTCGCCCCGCCGGAAATCCGTCCCTTGTCAGCAGAAAGCGTCACCACACCCTCAGACCACTGAAATTCGGAATCTCGCGTTTTCAACGACACCGGGTCCACGACAAGATCGAGCTTGCCGCTTTGCGGGAAAGTCCCACTCATCGATACGGAGGCCGAGAGCTCACCCGCGTCGGTGGCGAGAAAGATACGTCCGTCTGTTATGTCGATGGCGGGCAGCTTGAGTTCGCTATTTTCCTTTTCACCGGACGAACCGGCAAGTTTTTCGAGCCCGTAGAATTTCACGCCCTTGTCGTTCAAGATGCCGCGTACGATTGGGCGGTCTATGGTAACGCCTGTCAGCTCCGGGCTGAAAAGATGCGGCCAACCAAGCCGCGCGCTCGCTTCCTGCGCCTCAAGTGGAACGTTGCCGCCTGCGCTTATCTTCAGCGCGCGGATTGTCGCTCCGCCAAAGCCCAGCTGCGTGAATTTCCCTTCACACGCGAGATTTCGGGCTTCGCACCAGCCGGCAAAGACTCTGTTAGCCATAGGCTTGCGCATCACCCATCCGGCCGCGAGCACGCCAACAAGCAGGACGACGACCGCCAGAACCGCCCAACGCCCCCACCGAACAGGCTCTAGCGGCGTTTCATCGACCGATTTGCCTACATTTTTGTCATCTGGTGTATTCACTGTGAGATCCGGCTTGCATCTTGCTAGTCCTGAAACCTAAAGTCCTAATAAGGCAAGAAGGCCAAATTTAGCGTGTTCTGGTTTCTTTAACACGCAAATGACAGAATGGATGCTTGTTCAGCCGCACCTGCTATAATGCGGGCGGAGGAACTCGGGAGAGACGGGACGTTACGCGTGGAAAAAAACACGGAAAATGAACCCCCAAAAGTGCCGCATTCCAAGCGGAACTTGTCACAGGGGCTCAAAAGCCTGGCCGTCCTGTTTGTGCTGGGGTCTGCCTCAGCTGTCGCCGGGCTATTCATGGTCGATTCCTCGGGCCAGCCCACGCATGGCACTGCGGACGCCGCAACGCCCCTACCCCTGGCGGTTACGCTGCTCAGCGCGAGAGACCTAGCCCAACCGAAAATTCTTGAACACGAAACCGGCACCTTGAAGCCGCGGGAGACGCTGACAGAACTAGTCGTCAGCCTCGGCGCCAACCACCAGGACGCCAATGGCGCACTGCAGACATTGTATTCAGGTGACCTGCTTGATGCCCGTCGTCTCCGGCCAGGCCTGAAAGCCGAAACTTATCTCGATGGCGACAGACTGACGGCGCTTTCGATCCGCGCCGAATCTGACCGCAGCCTGCTTATCACGCGTGACCAGAACGGAACCTGGGAAGCCACCGCCCTCAATGCCCGCCTGACACCCAGCTACAAGCGCGTCGCCGCATCAATCAATACTTCGATCTATGAGACGGCCCGCAGTCTTGGCGCCGGTGACCAGCAGGTCGTCGATTTTGCTGATGCTTTCGCCTATGACGTGGACTTCCAGCGTGAAATCCATCCTGGCGACAAGTTCGAGATTGTCTACGAGACCTATGTCGACGAGCGCGGCAATCCCGTGAAAACCGGCAATGTGGTCTTCGCCTCTCTCAATGGTAAGGCCCTGAGCCGCGACTTTTATCGCTTCACGCCCAGCGACGACCAGACGCCGGACTATTACGACAGCAAGGGCGAAAGCGCGACCAAGTTCCTGATGAAGACGCCCATCAATGGCGCAAGGCTCTCATCCTCCTTTGGCACGCGTCGTCACCCGATTTCCGGCTACACGCGCCTCCACAAGGGCACCGACTTTGCGGCGCCTTCAGGCACCCCGGTTTTCGCCGCAGGCAATGGCGTCGTCGTCCGCGCCAATCGCTATGGCACCTACGGAAATTTCGTAAAAATCAAGCACGCAAACGGCTATGAAACGGCCTATGCGCACCTCTCCCGCTTTGGCAAAGGCATCAAGGCTGGCACCCGCGTGCGTCAGGGCGACATCATCGCCTATGTCGGCTCGACAGGCGCGTCGACTGGTCCGCATCTGCACTATGAAGTGTACATCAAGGGTACTGCGGTCAATGCCATGGCGCTGAAGCTGCCTACCGGCCGAAAACTCGCAGAATCCCCTGAAATTCTTGCGGAATTTGCCGAGAGGAAGGCCGACATAGACCATATCCGGGCTGAAAGCGGCGCTGAGTTCAATCAGGCCCTACTGGTATCGGCGACCACTCACCAACCCTGATTCCCCGTCAGATGCAGTTCCACCCCTGAAAACGCCGGCCATGGCGTATTTCTTGCTTTTTGTGACCTGAAAAACTTCGCGCGGCCCTCCTTAAGGCCCGTCAGGGATATCAGGCATGAAACATCAAATACAAAGACCGGCACACGTCGACCGGTCGCTCCGCCCACATTACGTGGCAGAACGGGTGGTTGCAGGCCTTGTCGTCCTGGGCATGCTGATGCTCTTCGTCTTCGTGCGGCCGCAACAGCCGGGAAGCCTGACCAGCGCAGATGCGGCGCAAGCCATGCTCGATTTCCGCGATAACATGCCATCAGGCTCGACAGCCGAACGTATCGGCCAAGTCACGTCCGGTGCCGCCGCGGCTGACGTGCTGGAAGTGCTGGGCGCCAGCGCGACAGATGCCGCTTCTGCCGTCTCAGCGCTCCGCCAGACAGGCCTGGTTGATCGTAAACGCATGCGCCCCGGCACGGCCCTCACCGCTTATTTCGACGAGAGTGCGATGGATGGCGAAACGAGCCGCCTGATTGCCGTATCGATCAAACCGAATGCCAAGAACACGTTGCTCGCGACGCGACAGGCCGATGACAGCTTTTTCGTGAGCGTCCTGACAGCCCGTCTGGTCACGTCGCACCGCCGGGCAGCCGGCATTATCGAAACAGACCTGCAGACAGCTCTCGTAGCAGGTGGCGGCACACCAGCACATGCGGCGAGCCTTGCCGCCCTTTTTCCCGATGACACCGTCCTGGCGACTGGCGGCGAGCCTGGAGACCGTTTTGATACTGTGTTCGAGGTCGCCGAAGACGAACGCGGAAATTTCATCGAGAACGGTGATCTCGTCTTTGCCGCCTTCAACGGCGAGACCAGTAGCGGAAGCTGGTACCGCTATACACCGGTAGACACAGGCCGAACCGAGTTCTTCGACGCGAATGGCGTCGCCGCGCAGCCATTCCTGACGCGCTACCCCATCGGACGCGTCCCAATCAATTCAGGCTTTGGCCAACGCTACCACCCTCTGACGGGGCAGCTGCACCTGCACACCGGTATCGACTTTCAGGCCCCTGCCGGCACGCCAATACAAGTGGCCGGTGATGGCATAGTGGAATTCATGGGCTTCAGCGAAGGCTACGGTCGCCATATCCGGGTGCGTCACAAGCGCGGCTATGAAACGCTCTACGCCCATATGTCGGGCTTCGCTGGGGTGGCATTGGGTCAAATGGTAAAGGCGGGCGACGTTATCGGCTATGTCGGGGATTCAGGATCGGCAACAGGCGAACACCTTCACTATGAAATCCGGCGGGACGGCCGATGGGTCAACCCGATGACCCTTGAACTGCCCTCGGGCCGCAATCTGGCTTCAGATCCTGCCGAACTCGCCGCGTTCATGAAACAGAAGGGGGAGATCGACGTCCTCAGAGGCGCGACCGAAGGAGTGGCACTGGCAACCGCCTCCACCTTTTTGCCGGTCATCCAACCCAACAGCCCATAAAAAAAGCCGCCGCACCTGCCAGAGCAGATGCGGCGGCCATGATAAAATGCCAGGCGATCAGTTGAGGACGGCACGCCCCTTGGCGAAATCGTTCGGCACGCCATTGATCGAGAGCATGTCACCTTCAACCCCGACATGGATCGTCTCACCGTCGGCAATACGACCTTCGAGGAGCAGGCGCGCGAGCGGATCCTGCAACTCTTTCTGGATCACACGCTTCAATGGCCGGGCGCCGTACACAGGATCATAGCCGCGAGCGGCCAACCAGTTGCGGGCATCAAGGCTTAGGTCGAGTTTCATCTTGCGCGCCGACAGCAGCTTTTCGAGATGAACCATCTGGATGTCGACGATATGGTCGATCTCACCACGGCCGAGACGTTTGAAGAAGACGATCTCATCAATGCGGTTGATGAACTCCGGCCGGAAATGCATCCGGATAGCAGACATCACGCTCTCGCGCGCCGACTCCGACACCTCGCCTTCGTCGCCACTTGCAAGCGCATCAGCGCCGAGGTTCGACGTCATGATGATGATCGTATTCTTGAAGTCTACCGTGCGGCCCTGGCCATCGGTCAAACGACCATCGTCCAGCACTTGCAGCAGCGTGTTGAAGAGGTCCGGGTGGGCCTTCTCGACTTCATCGAACAGGATGACCTGATAGGGACGCCGCCGAACAGCTTCCGTCAGAGCACCGCCTTCATCATAGCCGACATAGCCCGGAGGCGCGCCGATTAGGCGGGCCACCGAGTGCTTCTCGGAATATTCGGACATGTCGAGACGCAGGATCGCCGTGTCGTCGTCGAACATGAACTCGGCGAGCGCCTTGGTCAGCTCGGTCTTGCCGACGCCGGTGGGGCCGACAAACAGGAAGGAACCGATCGGACGGTTCGGATCCTGCAGCCCGGCGCGGGCGCGGCGGACGGCATTCGAGACCGCTTCAAGGGCCGCGTCCTGACCGACCACGCGGGCCCGCAGGGCATCCTCCATATGGAGCAACTTCTCGCGTTCGCCTTCCATCATCTTGTCGACAGGAATGCCGGTCCACTTGGAAACGACACCCGCAATATGCTCAGGACGAACGACTTCAGAGACGAGGCCATCTTCGTCATCCTCGGCGCCTTCGACATCCTTGATCTGCTTTTCAAGCGCAGGGATGGTTGAGAATTTCAGCTCCGAGGCACGCGTCAAGTCACCCGTCCGCTGCGCTTCCGCCATATCGGCATAGGCACGGTCAAGCAGGTCCTTGGCATTGGCCGTGCCCTTCAGCTTGTTCTTCTCAGCCGACCACGCGGAGGTCAGCTCGTCCGACTTGGCCTGCAGGTCGGCAATATCGCCTTCGATCGTTTTCAGACGATCAATCGATGCGGTATCCTTCTCCTTTTTCAGCGCTTCGGCTTCGATCTTCAGCTGTAGGAGTCGACGATCAATCTCGTCCAGCGCTTCCGGCTTGGAGTCGACCTGCATACGAAGGCGCGAGGCAGCTTCATCCATCAGGTCGATGGCCTTGTCTGGCAGGAAGCGGTCTGTGATGTAACGGTTGGACAGGGTCGCCGCTGACACAATCGCCGCATCCGAAACACGCACACCATGGTGCGCCTCGTACCGGGCTTTCAGCCCACGGAGAATGGAGATCGTGTCATCGACAGATGGCTCATCGACAAATACAGCCATGAAGCGACGGGCCAGCGCCGGATCGCCTTCCACATATTTGCGATACTCATCCAGCGTCGTCGCGCCGATACAGTGGAGCTCACCGCGCGCAAGGGCCGGCTTCAACAGGTTTGAAGCATCCATTGCGCCGTCGGATTTTCCGGCGCCAACAAGCGTGTGCATCTCGTCAATGAACAAGATGACGCCGCCAGCTGCCTGCTGAACCTCGTTGAGCACGGCCTTCAGCCGCTCTTCGAATTCGCCGCGAAATTTAGCGCCGGCAATCAGCGCGCCCATGTCGAGCGCAAGCAGGCGCTTACCCTTCAGGCTTTCGGGCACATCGCCATTGATTATGCGCAGCGCAAGGCCTTCGGCAATCGCCGTCTTGCCAACGCCGGGCTCACCGATGAGAACGGGATTGTTCTTCGACCGGCGGGACAGGACCTGCATTGTACGGCGTATTTCCTCGTCACGGCCAATCACCGGGTCGAGCTTGCCATCACGCGCATCCTTGGTCAGGTCACGCGCATATTTCTTGAGTGCCTCATAGCCTTCTTCGGCATTGGCGCTATCGGCCGTGCGCCCCTGGCGCAATTCGGTGATGGCAGCGTCCAGTGATTTCGTCGTTACACCGGAGCTTTTCAGGACTTCAGCTGCAGGATCACCAGCCAAGCCGGCGATAGCGAGCAACAGACGCTCGGTTGTGACAAAGGAATCGCCCGTCTTCTTTGCGCTGGCTTCAGCGTCCTGGAACAGTTTGGCAGACGCCTGCTCAAGCCGCAGGCCATTATTGGCGCCAGTCACCTTGGGCAGCTTGCCCAACGCCGCGTCGACACCTTGAACAACCAGTTCGGGGCGGCCACCGGCCGCACGAATCAGGTTCACGGCCAACTGGTCGCGATCCTCCATCATGGTCTTCAGGATATGCGCTGGCGTCAGCGTCTGGTGCCCGCTCGCCAAAGCGGAAGTCTGGGCGCTCTGAACAATCGCGCGAGCGCGTTCGGTATATTGTTCAATATTCATTGTTATCCCCTCTCAAAGGCAGATTCGGTTTGGTTGAGGCCCCGCTCAGCGGCGGCCTGCAGTGATGAATTGGATTTGGGGAGTGATGCCGGGCCATACAAGACGCGCGACATGCGACACGATCAATCGCGTCTCAGGATATATTCCCGGTCCACTTGTTCGCCGACGGGAAAGTCATATTCGCCCACTTTGCGAAATCCGTAACGGGTGTAGAATCGCTGCGCGCCCTTATTGCCGGACCATACGCCGAGATACAGGGGTGGTCGGCCGGATATGTCCACCCATTCGAGCACGCGCGTCATCAGCGCGCCGCCTATGCCGGAGGACAGCATTCCCGGACGCACATAGAGCCGATGCAATTGGAGGGCCCCTTCAGGGATAGGATCGACGGGCAACTCGCAAGGACTGGCCTGCGCATAGCCAGCCAAATGACCGTCCGGCGCCTCAGCCAACCAGATCGGGCGACCTGGCGCACCAATCTGGCACTTCCAGCTTTGGAGCGCATAGTTTTCGGCCAGATAGATCTGCAGATCGACCGCGCTATAGAGATGCCCGAAAGCCGCAACGAATGAGGAGATGCCGAGGTCCCTGAGGGCCTCTGCATCCTTCAGTGTTGCAAGACGTATCAATGTCTCAGAGCCGCATGAGGGCGATCCCGCCCATCTCAGTCTGCAGTTGTCTCGGCCGAATCGTCTGCGCGCGCTTGCTCATCCGTTTCGGACGATGCTGATTTGCGGCGACCACGCGACAAGGTCTTCATCACGCCATCCGTCACGGCTTCAGGCTCTTCAGACGCATCCTTGGCGCGATAAGGCTTCCGGCGAGACTTCGGGCGATCGCCGTCGGCCTTGGGCTTCGAACGGCTCTCTTTGGGTGCCTCTGCCTTGCTGGAATCTGAATCGTCACTGGCGTCGATGACCTTCAGCGAATCCGGCTTGCCATTGTCATTGTCCGTATCGCGGGCATTGTCACGATCATCCTGGTTATCGTCCGGACGCGAGCGCGATGTCACCTGAACGGTGGCTTCCTCGTTGCTGTCGTCGGAGTTTGAATCATCGTCTGACGAATCATTACGATTATCGCGGTCATCACGGCGATTGTCGCGATCATCTCGGCCGTTGCGCTGTTGCGGCTGCTGGCGATCCTTGGCTTCCATCTGTTTTGCAACGATGCGCTGGTAATGCTCGGCAAACTGGAAGTAGGCCTCAGACAATACGCGGTCGCCGCTCGTTTGGGCGTCCCGGGCATATTGCTGGTACTTTTCCAGCACCTGCTGAGCAGATCCACGGATCTTCACGTCCGGACCAACACTTTCATAGTGCCGGTTCGGATTGTTGTGATTGTTGTTATTATTGTTACCGCCTGAGCGACGATTGCGCCCGCGTGAGCGTTTCATGAATGTATATCCCGTTTCATGCGCCTGCTTTTTGTCCTGCAGGCAGTTCCCAGCGCAATTGCCGAAGGAAGTGCTGTGGCCGAGCCCCGTTTTGCGAGAGTCTGGCGAGGGTGGAGCAGACTTGCCATACGCGGCTTCCAGCACCTCACGCATAGCTTCTAGCCTGTATTATTCACTCCGCCAAGCAAAAATATGCGTATTAACCTATGGGCTGCCGGGCCCATACAACCCGGTCATTCCCGCCTAGATCCTTTGCACTGCCGATGTCGGTCAACCCGGCGGCCGCCAGAATCGCCCGCACATCCCCCTGCTGATCATAACCGATCTCGAAAACAACCGGCGTTCCGGGCTTCAGGCGGGCCTGGGCAAGCCCTGCCAGTTCCCGATAGGCATCCAGACCATCCGCCCCACCGTCGAGGGCCGCGTCCGGGTCGTAAAGGCGCACTTCCGGGTCGAGAGAGGCAACGACCTCGGTACGAATATAAGGCGGGTTGGAGATGAGAAGGTCCACTGATCCCCAGCCGGACCATTCGGACCATGGCTGAACCGCAAGCTTTGCACGGATTTCCAGCCCATGCTGCGCGATATTCTCTGCCGCCAGCGAGGCCGCCGCCCCATCTGCCTCAACGCCTGTTCCTGATATATCCGGCCGCGTCACGAGCAGCGCTATCAGAAGGCACCCGGAACCGGTTCCAAGGTCAGCAATTTCCAGCCCGGGACTATCCGGCAAAAGGCGGAGCGCCGCCTCAACCACAGCCTCGCTATCGGCGCGCGGCACCAAAGCCCGCGCATCCGAAATGAAGTCCAGGCCAAAAAAGGAAGTCGTTCCGGCAATATGCTGAAAGGGCACGCGCGCCTCGCGCTGGCCGACCATGCGATCGAATATCTCCCTCACATCGTCTGGCGTCGCCATATGGCCCCTGAGGATGAGCTGGGATGTCGTCAGGCCAGACGCCAGCGACATTAGCAGGCGGGCTTCCCGTTGCGGGGATTCGATGCCAGCCTGCCGGAAGCATCCGGCGGCCCCAGCCATCAGATCCGTATAGGTCGGGCGGCTCAGTTCTCGTTCTCCATGGCCGCCAGCTTGCGCGCCTGGTCTTCCGTGATGAGCGCTTCGACCACATCGTTCAGCTTGTCGCCCGTAATGATCCGATCGAGTGAATAGAGCGTCAGGCCGATGCGGTGATCGGTCATCCGGTTTTCAGGGAAGTTATAGGTCCGCACCTTCTGGCTGCGGTCGCCTGAACCGATCTGGCTTGCCCGCGCTTCGGCGCGTTCGGCATCCTTGGCCGACCGCTCGCGCTCATAGAGGCGGATCTTCAGCTGATCCATCGCCTTTTCGCGGTTCACGTGCTGGGATTTTTCGGAGCTGGTCGCAACCAGGCCGGTGGGCAAGTGCGTGATGCGAACGGCCGAGTCGGTCGTGTTGACGTGCTGGCCGCCTGCGCCAGACGACCGCATCGTATCGATGCGGATATCTTCAGGACGAATATCGATCTCGACATTTTCCGGCGCTGGCAGCACGGCTACCGTGGCCGCTGACGTATGGATGCGCCCTTGTGTTTCTGTCGCCGGAACGCGCTGCACGCGGTGCACACCGCTTTCCCATTTCATGTGCCCGAACACTCCGTCACCAGACACGTTGGCAATCAGTTCCTTGTAGCCGCCTGCGTCACCTTCTGAGGCGTCCACGATATCGACCTTCCAGCCCATGATCTGGAAATAGCGCGAATACATGCGGAACAGGTCGCCTGCGAACAGGGCCGCCTCATCGCCGCCCGTGCCGGCGCGCAATTCGATCACGATATCGGCCTTGTCATCGACATCCTTGGGCAGGAGCAGGACCTGAACTTCCTGCTCAAGGGCCGGCAAACGGTCCTTGAGTTCCTCGACTTCATCGCGCGCGAGTTCCGCCATGTCCGCGTCGCCGCTGGCGACAAGCGCTTCAGCTTCTTTGAGCTCCTTGCGGGCCGACATCAGCTCGCGCGCCTTGTCGACCACCGGCTTCAGGTCGGAATGTTCTTTGGACAGGGCGATGATTTCAGCGGTTTCGGTGGTCGCGCCCATGCGGGCTTCGACCTGTTCGAACCGGTCGATCACCTGCTGTAGTCTGGAAGGAGAAATAGTGGCCATAGCGGCCCTTTAGAGCGGTTTTGAGGGCGCGTGAAGCGCCCTCGCTGCCACATCTGCAAGCTAGAGCAGAATTCGCACGACCTCATGGCCGGCGATAATGAACAATGTGATCGAGGCCAGGGCGAAGACCATGAACCGCAACGCCACCTTGGGCGACAGGATCTGGACGAAGGAATGGACAATCCGCAGGCCCACATAGATCCAAGCCATCAACTCCATGAAGTTGCCCTGCCCGCCCGTCAGCGCAGCGAAGAACATCAAAGCGTAGAAGATGGTCGGCTGCTCATGCAGGTGGTTGTAGTTGTCGGCCACGGAGCGGACATTGGCGGGCATACGATCCCCATAAGTGCCCGGATGGCGGGCCGCATCGGGATCGATCTGGGCCTTCTGCATCGCCGGAATGCGTGTGGCATACATCCAGAGCCACATTACGAGCGTCCAGCAGATCAGCGCGAGCACGGGCAATAGAAGTTCAACAATTACAGACATTTATAGCTCCCTCAGCTTTTCTTTTACGGGAGATTAGGGATCAATTCGCCATTTGAACAGCAGTTTCAGGAGGCGCAGCCTTATCTAAATGCGCTGCCAGAAAGGCCGTGAAGGCATCAATATCCCTGGGCACGATGCTATGCCCGCCGGGGCGCAGCCAATAGGCGAGATTCGATTCAGGGTCGAATGCCTGCATGCCCGCGTCCGAAAGCCCCTCCGCCGCATCCGCCGCGTAAACGGCAGAGGCAGCCTCAGCGGCGCGATACGTGGAATTGGGATCAGACCAGACATCCCTCCGGCCATTGCCCAGAAGCACGGGCGTTGGCGCTAACAGGGCCAGCAATTCGTGCTGATCCACTGGCAGACTGGGAAGATCCGTCAGATAGGCCTGCACACGTGGCGACAGCCAGTGCGGATAGGATTTGGCCATGCGCGCAAGGCCCTCGCCCGTTTCAGACCGCGACAGCGCCGCCCCTGCAAAACCGGACTGATGGGCGATCACAGCCGCGATACGGCGATCCCACACGCCCGCCATCAAGGCAGATTTGCCATGCCGCGAATGCCCCATCACCGCCATGCGTTTGCTATCAATGCGGGGGTCTGCTTCCAACACGTCCAGCGCCGCCGAGAAGCCATAGGACCATGCCATCAGCGCACTCGTCGGACTGATCGGGCCGCCCATTCTGGCCATCACGGCCTGCGCCTCGCCATTCTTGTCCGGCACGAGTTCACTGGCGTAGAAGCTGGCATAGGCCAGGCCCGCATCGAAATAGCGCGAGACCGGCACCTCAGCTATGTAGCGGCCGAAAATCTGGGTCACCACCTTTCCCATGATGCCATCCATTTCCGATCCGTCACAGAAAGACATGTCAGCGGCGGTGACGGGCTCCCCGGGAAATGAGGCGCAGTTGGTCGAGAATGTCTGGCTGACGACGACAGGCAAGGACCGATCTGACTTTGGAAAGGCCGCAACGAGATGGAAGAGGCGCGCGCCCTCGCCTGAGCCTATCGTAACTGCCGATTCCTCAAGCGTGCCCCGGCCATCCAGATAATCAGGATCGACAACACGCCACGGGCTGAAGGCGACAGCCATGCCTGTTGGCCAGGGGCCATAAAGCGCGTCCTCGAATGCCTGCTTTAGGTCCTCACGCACCGCTGGATTGCCAGTGATTGCCTGCACATCAAGGGGCGGTTGGGGAAGCGCCTTGTTACTTGTTTCGAGGCTCGCATAATTCATGCCGAGCATGGTGCAATTGGACATCACCAGAACCGTTATCCCTAACGCGATCAGCAGCGGCATCCGCTTCAGAAACCAGATCATGCGGGCAAACCTCTTTGCTTGGGACACGTAGTACCCAACTCATACCGCCATTTGTCGATTTGGGCAGGCCCTTCACGAAAACGTGGCTGTCCCATGGTCTTCTTAAAACAAGGCCTCTGTGCTGATCAGTCCGCAACAAATTTCGCACTTGCAGGGTCAAGTTTGGTCTGCACTATGATCTGATGAAATGGATCGCCCTTATTATTGGTTGTGTCTTCGGCCTCGCTGCTGGCACAGCGTCTGCGCTTGCTGCGGCAGGTATAGTTGGGCCCGGCATGCGTTTGGGCGGCGTCATCGACGCTAATGGTTGGCTGAGCGACTGGACCGTCGGATCCCCAAGCGCCAATCCTTGGACACGGGCATATATTGCCCGCCGCGGCCTCCTTGCCCTTACCAAGGAAGAAGCCGTCTACTTCACCCGCGCAAAAGACGATACGGGCCAGCCCCTCACAGAGGATTGCACCTATCGCGTCAGCGGCGAGACGATGCCCGCCCTTTGGTGGTCGGTTACGCTGTACGACGCGAAGAACTACCTGCCCCCCAACACTGATCAGGCGCTCGCCTACGATCTGACCAAAGCCACTAATGCCGGTCAGGCCGAGAATTGGTCTTTCCTCGTTGCGCCTGTGCGACCGGCAGAAGGCAATTGGGTGTCCAGCCGTTCTGCCGACAACTTTGACCTGACCTTGCGCCTCTACAAACCCGATGCCGCGCTGCTCGACGATCCGGAATCAGTTCTGACCCCGCCGTCGATTGAACGCCTGTCGTGCGGAGGCCAATCCTGATGCGCAGCTTCCTGACAGGTCTTGTCGCGTTTCTCGTTACCTTTGCCTTGGCGCATTTTATTGTGCTGAACGCCGTGCCTGGCAAGATCATGTCCAAGGTGCGTGAGCGGATGATGGATGGCGGCCTGCCCACACAACACTGGCAGATGACACCTCGCGTCTCCCCGGAGAACCAGCGGGTCGTTCGCCCCGCGCCAGATCTAGCCTACGCCATCTGCGTGATAGACTTGGCGGACGGCCCCGTCGAACTCGATGTTCCGGCCTGGAACGCCTATGGTTCACTATCGGTATTTTCTGCGCGGACAGACAACGTATATGCAGGCTCGCTAGACGCCCGCGCGGCCGGAACGCCGGATATGCGACGCATCGTTGTGGCGACAAGCAAGCAGGACGTACCGGCGGCAGGGGACGCTGAAATCGTGCGGGTTGAGCAACCTGAGGCCCTTGCGCTCATTCGCCGGCTCGCCCCGACGCAGGAGGCTTATGAAGAAGCCGCTGCCCTCATTCATGAAAGCCAGTGCAAGCCGCTTTAGCGCCTACTCCGCAGCCACTTCCGCCTGTTCGCGTTCAGCACGAAGACGTTCAGCCTTCTGCTCGACGAGACCGACGATGTGCTCGATCATGTCGGCGTTCGACACGTTGTGATCTGCGCGGCCCGCAACAAACATCTTGCCACTTTCCTTGCCGCCGCCCGTAAAACCAAGATCCGTCATCGCCGCTTCACCGGGGCCGTTGACGACACAGCCGATGATGGACAGCGAGATCGGTTCTGAAATGTGGGCAAGGCGCTTCTCGAGCGTCTCGACAGTTGTGATCACGTCAAAGCCCTGCCGCGCGCAGGACGGGCACGCAATGATGTTGACGCCGCGCGTGCGCAGGCCGAGCGACTTCAGCATCTCGAAGCCGACTTTCACTTCCTCAACCGGGTCTGCCGAAAGCGATACGCGGATCGTGTCGCCAATACCGGCCCAGAGCAGGTTGCCCATGCCGATGGACGACTTCACCGTGCCGGTGCGCAGGCCGCCCGCTTCGGTGATGCCGAGATGGAGGGGCGCGTCTGTGGCTTCGGCAAGCTGGTGGTAGGCAGCAGCCGTCATGAACATGTCAGACGCTTTCACGCTGATCTTGTACTCATGGAAGCCGAGATCATCGAGAATGCGCGCATGATCCAGCGCGCTCTCAACCATCGCATCAGGGCAAGGTTCACCGTATTTCTCGAGCAGGTGTCGCTCCAGCGAGCCGCCATTGACGCCGATCCGGATGGAGCAGCCATTGGCCCGCGCGGCATTCACGACTTCCTTCACACGCGCCTGAGACCCGATATTGCCTGGATTGATGCGCAGGCAGGCAGCGCCAGCTTCTGCGGCCTCTATGGCGCGCTTGTAGTGAAAATGGATGTCCGCAACGATCGGAACAGGGGAGGCCTTGCAGATCGCCTTCATGGCCGCTGTTGAATCTTCTGTCGGGCAGGAGACGCGCACGATATCGGCGCCGGCCTCAGCTGCACGCTCAATTTGCGCAATGGTGGCGGCAGCGTCTTCAGTCGGCGTGTTGGTCATTGTCTGGACAGCAATCGGTGCATCACCGCCAATTTCGACAGACCCAACGCGGATCTTGCGCGAGACGCGCCGGTCAATATTGCGCCAAGGCCGGATCGGATTGTGGCTCATGAGACGTGGGTCTCCCTGCGGCTGATTGCTGGGCCTGATGTGGCGCTTGCAGGCCCTTGCGTAAAGGCCTCACCGCACATTGTCGCGCTATCGTGTAGCTTTGCCGGCGCCGTTCGCGGCGACGGTGGGCGCAGCCATTTCGGCGGCTTCAGCGAGTTTCTGGTCGACACTTACCGAGAATACAGCCGCACCCTCAGGACCAAGCGGACCAATCACCACGTCACCGACGCGCCATTGGAAAGCACCGCCGTCCTTGGCTGAAACGGTCCAGCCTGCATCAAGACGCGGGAAATAGTTCTCGCCGGCTGCCATCACGCGGCTACGGAAAATCGTGCCGTCGGCGCCGCGAATTTCCAGCCAGCCCTGGCGAACCGCCACGAGTTCTAGCTGCAGGTTCGTCGGCAATGGCCGCTCAGCTTCGCTCGCATCCTCAAACAGGCTGTGACGCGCGCCGTTGACTGCAACAATGGCAGGGGCCGGTGCCAGTTCAGGCGCGGGTTTCACGATCTGCGTCACGCCAATGGCAACACCGGCAAAGAGGGTCATCACTGCAGCTGTGGCCACCATTAGGGGCCATTTCGGCTTGGGCGGCGCGATATCACCAATTTTCGGCACAGGCGCAGAGTGTCTGACTTCCGACACGGCACCGCACTCAAGCGTATATTGAGCGATGACTTCACTGTCAGGCAGGCCCAGTTCAACGCAGTAGGCGCGCAGGTAGGGTGTAAGGTAGCCTTTGGGGATCTGGCCGATCTCCATGCGCTCAATCCACATCAGGAAATCCTGACGCAGCAGCGACTTGCGCGACACATCTGCGATTTCAAGGCCGAGCGTCTCGCGTACACGGCGCAGGACCTGCCCCATGCGCAGGCTCTCTCCATTAAACTTGCGGCTTTTGAAAATATCCATCGCCCGCTCGCGCGGGGTCATTTCCAGGATTGGCTCGGAGACGGATTCAGACACATGCGAATCCTCAACGGAACGGTCCGTTCCGCCATCAGCGGAGCGCACATCGTCCAGAGACTCAGGGCCTTGTGTGTTGAAGGTTTCGTCGTGTCCCATATTCTTCCAATCCAGCCGTCCGTCGGGATGTTCGCCAAAAGACGAGCAAGTTCTGGTCCAGAAACATGGTGATTTTTGGACCAGCGACCTTAACCGTCGGACAATTCCACCCCATGATCGGCCGCCAAGGCTAATACTTGGTTACGGAACGCAGCGTCCGGCGCATCCAGCACCTTGAGAAAGTCCTCCCGAAACGCCCCAAGGTTAACAGATCTTACCATGCGTTTGACCGGACCGATAGCGCCGGCGGGCATGGAAAGGGCGTGGAATCCCAATGACAGAAAGCAAAGGGCCGAGAGGGGAGAGGCCGTCGCCTCGCCGCAAGCCGACATGCGGATCGAATGGTCGGCGCAGGTCTCCGACACCTGCTTGAGGAACCTCAGGGCCGCAGGGCTCACCAGATCATACCGGTCTGATACAGTTGGCGTCATACGGTCCGCCGCAAAGAAGAATTGCATCAGGTCATTTGTGCCGACAGACAGGAAGTCCGCTTGGCCTGCAAGCTCCGACAGGCTGAAAGCAAGCGCTGGCGTCTCAAGCATCACGCCCACTTCAAGATTGCACGGCTTCTTGCCCGTCTGTTCCTCGCTCCAGGCCACTTCCTTCATCAGCAGATCGCGTGCCTCGAAGAATTCACTGGGAACGGTGACCATGGGAAACATGACGGTTAGCGGACCTGTACCGGCCGCGCGGACAAGCGCCCTCAACTGGCGCCGGAAGAGGCCTTTGTGATCGAGTGCGAAACGGATCGAGCGCCAGCCAAGCGCGGGATTTTCTTCCCGCTTCAGGTTCAGGGCAGGTAACACCTTGTCCCCGCCAAGATCGACCGTGCGGAAGATAACGCGCTTGCCATCGGCCTTTTCCAGCACGCGCTTGTAGAGCGCGACCTGGTCATTGAGGCGGGGAAGCGTTTCCGAAACAAGGAACTGGAATTCGGTGCGGAAGAGGCCCACGCCGTCGGCGCCCGCCTGATCCAGCATGTCGAGATCAAGATCCAGACCGGCATTCAGATACAGCGATACGTGCGTTCCATCCTTGGTTTTCGCTGGCAGGCCGCGCAAGGCCGCATAAGTCGCCTGGCGCTCGGACCGCAGCGCCACCCGGCCCTTGTACGCATCGTAGAGCGTATCATCCGGGCGGATGTGGAGGACGCCCTTTTCAGCATCCACGATCACCCAGTCGCCTTGGTCGACGCGGGTGGTCAGCCCCTCAATACCGCCCAGCGTGGGAATACCCAACGCCCGCGCAACAATTGCCGCGTGCGAAGATACAGCAGCCTCTTCCATCAGGATCGCCCGAAGCCCCGCATTCGCATAGTCGAGCAGTTCCGCCGGACCCAAGCGGCGCGCAACCAGTACGCTGCGTTCTTCACTGATCTGCGGCTTGCCATCGTCGCCAGCAAGAACGCGCAGGAGACGGTTGTCGAGGTCTTCAAGATCATTCAGCCGTTCGCGCAGATAGGGGTCGCGCGCGCTTTGCAGCCGGGCCCTGTGTTCTCGGCGCGCACGGTCAACGGAGGCTTCGGCGGAGAGGCCTGACCGGACACCCTCGCGTAGCTTCTCCGCCCATGACGGATCATGCGCGAGGAGGCGATAGGTCTCCATCACGTCCCGCGGGTCATCGCCCAGCGCAGCGCCATCCAGCGCCATCATCTGGTCGATGGAATCCTTCAGGCCACGCAGGGCGTCTTTCAGGCGCTGAGCTTCAAGATTCTGGTCCGCCGCGAAGAATTTGGCGGCCGGAACCACCGGATCGTGCAGCACGGCGCGGCCGTAGCCAAGGCCTTCACACAGGACGCGGCCATTAAGGGAGGCAAGATTGCGCTCGCGCTTGGTGCCGTCGCCATTGGACAAGTGCTCAGGATCCATCCGATCAACAATCTCGGCCAGCACCATGGCAATGGTCTGCAGCGTATCGATCTCATCGTCGCCATAGGCACGCTCGGTCCGGTTCTGGACCGTCAGGACACCCAGAACGCGGCCGCCACGCAGGATGGGCATGCCGAGGAAGGCGTGGAACGGGTCCTCGCCGGTTTCCGGGCGATACGAGAAGGAGGGATGGCGCGGTGCATCCTGGATGGCCATCGGCTCTGCCCGCCGGGCAACGAGGCCGACAAGGCCCTCATTTGAGCCAAGCCGCGTGGCCGAAACGGCTTCCGGCTTCAGGCCTTCCGTTGCGATTAGTAGCAAGGCCCCATCTGTCAGGCGCAGATAGATCGAGCAGACGTCCGCCACCATCGTGGACGCAATGATGCGCACCACCTGATCCAGCCTGAAACGCGTATCGCCGTCTTCCGCCATCACCTGGCGGAGGCGGTTCATCAGGAGACGCGTGGCCGGCAGATTATAAGGCATGGTTCTCCTGAGTTTCGCAGTCGGGTTTACACTGCGTCAAGTCCGAACGCCGTGTGGAGCGCACGAACGGCCAATTCGGTATAAGGCGCAGCAATCAGAACCGAGATCTTGATCTCGGAGGTAGAAATGACGTCAATGTTGATGCCCTTCTCATAGAGCGCCGTGAACATGGTTTCGGCAACACCGGTATGGCTTTTCATGCCGACGCCGATGATCGAGATCTTGGACACATCGCGCGTCACTTCAAGTTGCTCGTACCCAATATCTGCCGCCATGTTCTCAAGCGTCTGCTTGGCGATCGGGCTGTCACGGTCTGTACAGGTGAACACCATGTTGGCCCGCTCCGGGCCACGCGCATTGGCCTGGACGATCATGTCGACATTGACGCCCGCACGCGCTAGCGCCGAGAAGATCTTGGCGGAAACGCCGGGCTTGTCGGCCACGCCATACAATGTGACTTTTGCTTCGTCCCGCGAATAAGCAACACCGCTAACAACCTGTTTTTCCACGATTTCTTCCTCTGAGCAGACAAGGGTTCCGGGGTTCGGCTCACCTGGTTTCAGGAAGCTGGAGAGCACGCGCACCGGCACATTATGGTTCATGGCGAGTTCCACAGACCGTGTCTGCAGGACTTTCGCGCCGAGGGACGCCATTTCAAGCATCTCCTCATACGAGATTTTGGGGATCCTCCGGGCCTTGGGCACCATGCGCGGATCGGTCGTGTAGACGCCATCGACGTCGGTATAGATGTCACAGACGGTGGCGTTGAGGGCCGCTGCCACAGCGACGGCGCTGGTATCGGAACCGCCGCGCCCAAGCGTGGCAACCCGGTCGTCATCTGTCACGCCCTGGAAACCCGCAACAACGGCAATCTCGCCGCTGTCCACCGAGTCCGGCAGGCCGCTGTTCTCAAAGCCAAGAATACGGGCCCGGCCATGAGCCTCATCCGTCTTCAGGCGCAATTGCCAGCCCAGCCAGCTGCGGGCCTTGAGCCCGCGTCGTCGCAGCGCCAATGCCAGGAGGCCAGCGGTCACCTGCTCGCCGGACGCCACAATCACGTCATACTCGTCATGGAACAGGTCGCGCCCCAGATCCTGCCCTGCAGCACCCTCGGCAAGCGCAACCAGCTTGTTGGTTTCGCCTGCCATGGCCGACACCACGACTGCCATCAATTCGCCGCGCGCTGCACGGTCCGCTACGATATCCGCCACATTGGCGATCCGTTCGAGGTCGCCAACTGACGTCCCGCCGAATTTGAGAACTGTACGCGCCATTTCGCCCCATATCCTGTGAAGTGAAGGGTTTGCCCTTTATATGCGCCCTCATAGGGTTAAGTTCGACGCTGATCAAACGGGAACGCCACAAGATGGTAAAAACAATCGAAGGTTCGCGCGCTGCGCCCCGTACGCCCAGCATCGATGCCGATGAGGTGGCCAAGTTTTCGGCCATGGCAGCCGACTGGTGGAACCCCACCGGCAAGTTCAAACCGCTGCACCGGCTCAACCCTGTCCGCCTGAAATTCATTCGGGGAACAGCCGAACGCCATTTTGGCCTCGCGGCAGGCGCCGTGAAGCCGCTCGACGGCCTGCGCCTCCTCGACATCGGGTGCGGCGGCGGCCTTGTCAGCGAGCCCATGTGCCGCCTCGGTGCCAGTGTCACAGGCGTGGACGCCTCTGAAGCCAACATCAAGACAGCCCTGACCCATGCCGCTGAACAGGGGCTCGACATCGACTATCGCGCCGGAACCGCTGAGGGCCTGATCGACGCTGGCGAATCGCTGTTCAACATCGTCCTGAACCTGGAAGTGGTGGAGCATGTTGCAGATGCCCACCAGTTCCTGAAGGATACGGCCAGCCTCGTGCGGCCCGGCGGCCTGATGATCGTCGCGAGCCTCAGTCGGACAGCCAAGGCCCTCGCAACGGCCGTTATCGGGGCCGAATACGTACTCGGCTGGCTGCCGCGCGGCACCCATGACTGGTCGAAATTTGTGACGCCGAACGAGGTCCGCACGGCTTTGCTGGCGGCCGGCATGACGCCTGAGCCCGCAACCGGCGTGGTCTTCAAGCCACTATCAGGCGCATGGATCCTCTCAGACGATACGGCCGTCAATTTTATGGTCGTCGCCCGGAGACCTGAAGCATGAGCGCACTGCCCACCCCAAAAGACATTCTCGATTTCTGGATTGGCGATGCCAGCCAGTCAGGCAAAGCAGCAGGCGAGAAGAACAAGATGTGGTTCGCCAAGTCGCCTGAACTCGATACCGAGATAAGCGAGCGCTTCCTGCCCTTGCTGGAGACCCTCGCCGCTGGACCGCTGGCGCAGGAATGGGCCGCGCAGGGCGCGTGCGACCGACTGGCTGCCATTATCGTACTGGATCAGTTCAGCCGAAATATATTCCGCGGCAGCCCGCGCTCCTTCTCACAGGATATGCTGGCGCTGCGCCTCTGCAAGGAAGGCCTCGCCCTGCGCGAAGACCTCTTCCTCAGCGAAGCGGAGAGGATCTTCTTCTACCTGCCACTCGAGCATTCCGAAGACGTGGGCGACCAGTCGCGCTCGGTTGAAATGTTCACCGCCCTGCGCCGCGACGCACGCGAAGAATTCGGGAAACTGACCGAAAGCGTGCTTGAATATGCCTATGCGCACCAATCGGTGATCGACCGGTTCGGCCATTTCCCGCATCGCAATGACGTCGTCGCTCGTAAATCCACGCCCGATGAAGAAGCCTATCTCGCCAAACCCGGCAGCGGCTTCTAGTCGAGCGTCTGAGGTCCGCGTGGATCAAGGCTGCGCGCAACATCCTGCTGCATCGCCCGCGAGAGGGGATAGGTCCAGGAAGCAATCGACGCCGCGAGGTATAGTCCTGCGGGAAGCAGGCAAAAGATCATGAGTAGCCCATTGATCGCCTCTGGAGAATTGTCCTGCCCGGGGCGGAAGCCCGCCAGCTGTGCAACCATCAGATAGCCCACTCCGAAAGCCAGGCTTGATCCGACCTTGTAGGCGCTTGTAAGCAGCGCGTAGTAGATTCCAGCCCTGTTCTCGCCACTGCGGGCCGCCTGCCATTCAACGACATCCGCCGTCATTGATCGCGTCAGAACGATGGGCGCACTGAAGGCGACGCCATTGATGATTGCTCCGATGAACAAGGGCCAGAAGCCACCAACCTGTCCCATGAAAAAGTACAGGAGATAGCTCACCGCCGCGAACAGTGTGGCCGTGCGAAAGGCAATGTTCTTCTCCGTACGACGCGCCAGCATGAACCAGAGCGGCATCGCCGATACCGACACGATGAAAAAGACCATCAGGATCAGGCTGGCTTGCGTATTATTGAGCTTGAAAACGTATTCGGCGACGAAAAGATAGTTGGAAGCCGTCACCGCGATGGCTGTGCCCGCGAAGAGTTCCATGGCCAGAACGCGCCCCAGCATCTGGTTTTTTACGGCAGCCAGAAGTGGCTTCAGCTCGAATTTCAGGGCGTTTCCGGCGTCGCCCGGGATGGGCGGGTCAGGCACGAAGAACACCGCCAGCGCGCCAGACAGGGGCAGCGAGACCAGTAGAACGGCGCCCATGACGGCCACCTGGCCAAAGCGGTCAAGTTCGAATCCGAGCACTGGCAAAATCGCCGGCAGGGCGAGGAGCGTCAACATCGCCACGATACTCACGACCTCGGGCCATACGAAGAGGCGCGAGCGTTCATCATATGTCGTGGCAATCGCTGGCACCCAGGCCGAGCGCGATGTCTGAAGCAGGGTGAAGCCCACATAGAACAGCAGCATCCAGCCGACAAAATAGCCCGAACCGACGCCCGTTCGCGGCGGCATGTAGACGAAATAGGTGGCAACCGCGAGGAGCGGCACACTTAACAGTATCCAGTGCCTCACGCGTCCGAGTGGACTGCGATACCGGTCCACCAGATACCCCATCACCGGATCAGTGAAGATGTCCCAAAACCTCAGCAGCATGAAAAGAAGACCGGTCAACTCCAGCCCCAGTCCCACTTCGTGGGCATAGAGCGGCGAGAGGTATACGGCCAATGGAAGGCCCACCCCCGCGAGCGGAATACTCAGCGTCGAGAATGCGAGAACGCGCGGTAGGGAAAGGCGTTGAGCGGGCGTTGATGTCATATCCACAGACTGCGCATGCAATTCGTGACGGCCAAGTCATTTTTATGCTGCACTGCGGCTTGACGGCTGGGCCTTTAGTCGTGAGTTTCCGGCCAAATTCAAAGTAAGGGCTGACTGATAATGCTGAAAAAACTGATGCTTGGCGTGCTTGGACTTGTCGTCCTGGTGGTCGGAATCATACTCGTGCGAACCTTCACTTATGGCGGCTCACCCGTCGGTGGCCGCGTTGAGCTGCCTGCCGCACCCGAGATTTCCGCAGAATCAGCCGCAGAGCATCTCGCCGAAGCCATCCGGTTCAAAACCGTCACGCTGTCCGGCGGAGACCCGCGCCCCGGTCAGGAAGGGGCATGGTTGTCCCTGCAGGACTGGCTGGTGGACACCTATCCTGCCGCGCACGCCGCGATGACTCGCGAGACCGTGCCCGGCACGCTTACCTTGCTCTACACGTGGAAGGGCAGCGACCCGTCGCTGAAACCGCTCCTCCTCATGGCCCACCAGGATGTTGTGCCAGTGAACATCGGCACCGAGGACGACTGGACTGGCGCGCCTTTTGCCGGAGAGATCATCGACGGCTACGTCTACGGACGCGGCGCGATTGACGACAAGGGCAACCTGATTGGCCTTATGGAAGCTGCCGAAGGGCTCGCAGCTTCAGGCTACCAGCCCAAGCGGACCGTGATGTTCATGTTCGGCCATGACGAGGAAGTACTCGGGTCGGGTGCACAGGCTGGCATAGCCCTGCTGAAGTCACGCGGCGTTGAACCGGAAATGGCCCTCGACGAAGGCTTCATGGTGATCGATCCGTCGCCGATCACGGGCAAGTCGATGGCCTTTGTCGGCGTCTCCGAGAAAGGCTATATCACGCTCAAGCTGACCGTCGTCGCCGCTGGCGGACATTCGTCGCAACCGCCGCGCAACTCGGCCGACGTGGCCCTTTCGCGCGCCATTGTCGCTCTCGATGAAAACCAGATGCCGGCCGATTTCTCCAAGCCCCCGGTTTCCGAACTCTTCCTGGCTTCTGGCCAGGACATGCCTTTCATGCAGCGCATGGCTCTAGCGAACCTCTGGCTGTTCCAGGGCGCTGTAGAATCCTCGATGGCCAAAGTACCGGCAGGCAATGCCATGATCCGTACCACGACTGCACCGACCATGCTGAGCGGTTCGGCCAAGGAAAACGTTCTGCCGCAGCGGGCAATGGCCATGGTCAATTTCCGGATCCACCCGAATGACACGCCAGAATCTGTCATGGCGCACGTCAAGGAAGTCACGAAGGATATTGAAGGCCTCGAGATCGAAATCGGCGGCGACGGTATCAGCAGCCCGGCATCGCCGGTCTCACCGACTGACAACCGCGCCTATGCAGTACTCGCAAGCGTGGCCGCTGAAGTCGGCAATGGAGCCCCAGTGGCGCCAGCGCTCGTTATCGGCGCGACAGACTCCCGCTACGCAGCGGCGATCACGCAGAACATCTACCGCTTTGCGCCCGCCCTGATGTCCCCGGAAGATCTCACAGGCTTTCACGGCACGAATGAGCGGATCTCGGTGGAAAACATGGCGCGCCTGTCGAAAGGCTATGCACAAGTCATTCTCGGCATGGACGGCCCGGATTCCTGAGGCCTTATGTCCCAAACCACAACCCTGAAGTCCCGGCCGTTCCCCTAAAGGAGCGGCCGGGCTTGTTTCAGGCCTAGCTGACCGGGTCGGTCACCTTTTCGATCGGTATCGTATAGTGCCGGGCGCAGAACTGGCAATCGATGGCCAGCGTGCCATCGGGCTCGACCATTTCGCGCAGGGCATTGTCCGGCATGCCCTTCAGCGTATCGACAAGCCGCTCTTCATTGCAGGTACAGCTGTCCAGCAGGCCAACCCGGTCTTCCATCCGCACGCCCTGTTCATGGAACAGGCGGAACAGGAGATCGGGCACGGCAAGGTCGGGATCGACCAGCTCAGCATCGCTCAACGTGCCAAACAGGGCCTCGGCCTCACGCCAGACTTCTGTCGTGTCGCCGCGATTTTCGTCGCCCGCGATGCGCTGAACCATCATGCCACCTGACACCCAGATCGGCTTCTCGCCCTTGCGGTCGAGTTCGGCCACGGCAAGCTTGATACGGCTCGGCACCTGCTCGGACTGGGCGAAATACTCTTCCGCACATTCCGACAGCGTACCCTTCTCGAGCGGCACGATGCCCTGATAGGGCGCAATCGAGGGATCGTCCTGAATAAGGATAAGGGCGAGACGACCGGTCGGGCCGAAGAGTTGTGGCATATGCGGGGCAGCGCCCTTATTCACTTTCTCAAGGTGGGCCCAGCGGTCGGCGTCAAACTTGGCATAACCGCGCACGCCGCCATCGGTGCGGTATTCACCAACCAGCATGGAGACGGGCCCGTCACCCTCGGCCTGGACCAGGATACGGCCTTCGAACTTCAGCGACGCACCGACCATTGCGGCCAGCGTCACAGCCTCGCCCAGAATGCGGGCCAGGTTGCGTGGATAGTCATGGCGCTGCAGGATCGGCGACAGGCTGTCAGCGCCCATGCGTACGGCACGGCCGCGCACGGGGCGTTGGTCGATCTGGAAATTGACGACAAAGTCACTGTCAGGACGGGCAATATCGGTCATGGGGCACGCTTTCAGGCGGGGCGGATGGATGCCCCCATGTGGCAGCGCGAACCTTCTGCGGCAAGGGGGCGCCCCGTCAGGCTGAGCAGCTGCCCCCACCGAGCACGCAGAAACTGGCGCACCAGGCGTGATTCAGGCGCACGGGTTCGGCCGTTGCTTCGCCCAGCGTGGCACCCAGCTCAAAGGCCGGATTGTCGACCAGCAGCGTGCACGCCGTAACCGTCGCACGGCCCGCTCCCTTGCGGCGGATGACCATGCGCTGGTTGGCGCACATGATGTCAGCCGGGTCCTTCGACAGGATCTGCCAGCAGGCAGTGGTGATTTCCGGCGGATCGTCCCGAGCGATCATTTCGGGAAAGAGGACCAAATGCGATGTGTTCGCGGGATCAAGCTTCAGCCCAAGCCGGGCAGCCAGTTCGCCATAGGCGGCGCGCGCTGAGGCATCGTCCTCATTGAGCGTCTGACGCCCGGCGAGTGCCACATGAATGCCCTGCCCGGCCAGCCATTCGAGTCCCTTGCAGGCCTCGGCAAAGGCGCCTTCGCCGCGCTCGGCATTATGTGCCGCCTGATCATGGGAATCGAGCGACACGCGCAAGGTCAGCCGGTCACCATAGCGGGCGTGCAGGTCCTGCAGACCTGCCTGAATGCGCGGACGCATCATCGGGCGCATGGCATTGGTCAGCAGCAGCAGGCTATGCCCGCGCTGCAATGCGCTTTCCATAATCGGCAGTATCTCAGGGCACATGAAAGGCTCGCCGCCCGTAATGCCGATCTCTTTAGGCCCCCCGCCAAGCGCATCAATCTCGTCAAGGAATGGCGTGACGTCAGCGAGGCTAAGATAGACCAGCCGGTCATTGGTGGGTGAACTCAGGATATAGCAATTGGCGCACTCGATATTGCAGAGCGTGCCGGTATTCAGCCACAGGGTCTTCAGGCCACGCCAGTCAACGCTGGCGCGGGTTTCGCCCTTGGCGGTCATGTGCGGGTTCGAGAATTTCTCGCGCGGAAAAACAGTGTGAGCCATGGCGTATGTCTAACAAGATGCGCCCGCCGGGCGCCAGCGCCTTCTCGCAGACGTGATGGCGCGTGAAGGAAGCGGCAGGCATTGCCGCTCGGCGTGACTCGTATAGATCGTTCTCTATGGCACGCGAAACACATGACCTGATTTTCCAGATGCTGACATCGGGCGACGATGGCCGCGTGTGCAAGGATATTCCCGAAGACGCGTGCCATATGGAAGCGCGCAGCTTCACGACGCATGTCATGGCCCTGTCCACCAGCAAGATTGCCGATGGGCTGATCGATCCAAAGCTGGTGCTGAGCTGGCTGCTGGCGACGCTCGGCGCACCCACACTCTTCATCGGCCTGCTGGTGCCGGTGCGCGAGGCAGGCTCACTGCTGCCCCAGCTGTTCACGGCGGGCGTACTGCGCCTGCTGCCGCAGCGCAAATGGGCGTGGGCCGCCGGGTCGCTGGTGCAGGGCCTCGCGGCCTTGGCAATCGCAGTAAGCGCCTTCACGCTTGAAGGCGAAGCAGCGGGCATCGCCATCATCGGCGCGCTCGCCGTTCTGGCTGTGGCGCGCTCTGTCTGCTCGGTGACGTACAAGGATGTGCTCGGCAAGACCGTGTCCAAGTCGCGGCGCGGCTCAGCAACAGGCGCAGCCACGACCGTCGGCGCGGCGGCCGTGCTGGCATATGGCGCCCTGCTGACGTCTGGCCTCTTGCCGCGCATGGACATTGTCGAGGCCGGCCTGATCGGCGCAGGCGTGTTCTGGATCGCGGGTGCCGCCGTTTTCCTGCAGTTGCGGGAAGTGCCGGGCGCAACCGAGGGCGGGGCCAGCCCGATCAGCGCGGTCATGGAGAATTTTGGCCTGCTGCGCAGCGACGCCCAGCTGCGCCGCTTCATCGCAGTGCGGGGCCTGCTCGTCTCAACGGCACTTGCCCCCCCCTTCATGGTGGCGCTGGCCGCGCGTGAGCACGGCCCAGATGGCAGCGACGACTTTGGCGGCCTCGGCCTGCTCGTGATCGCATCGGCGGGCGCAGGCCTCCTCAGTTCTTATGTCTGGGGACGACTCGCCGACAAATCGAGCCGCAAGGTGCTCATCCTGACATCCGCCTCCGCGACGATTGCCCTCTGTGCCACGCTCGCCCTCAACGCGGCGGGCCTGCTCGGCGCAGTCTGGGCACTGCCACTGGTCCTGTTTGCCCTGATGATTGCCTATCAGGGCGTGCGGCTTGGTCGCTCGACGCATCTTGTCGACATGGCGAAGTTGGAAACGCGCGCGGCCTATACGGCGCTTTCCAACACGATCATCGGCGTGCTGTTGCTGCTCGGCGGCGGGTTCAGCCTTGTCGCGCAATTTGCGGGCGAGGCTGTCGTCCTCGGCCTGCTCGCCGTCATGAGCGCACTGGCGCTGCCGGTCACCCTAGGTCTGGAAGAAGTTCAGACGAAAGCCTGATCCCTATTTATCGAGGCACCAGCGCAGAATGGCTTTCTGGGCATGCAGACGGTTCTCGGCTTCGTCCCAGATCAGGGAGTTCGGCCCGTCGATGACTTCGGCGTCCACTTCCTCACCCCTATGGGCCGGCAGGCAGTGAAGGAACTTCGCGCCACCGGCCGCCAGTTCCATCAACTCTTCGGTCACCGCATAAGGCTCGAGGATTTCAAGACGCCGCTCGGCATCCTTGTCACCCATGGAAACGAACGTATCGGCAATCACCACATCGGCGCCAGCGACGGCCTCCTCAGCGGTCTCATAGAGATCAACACGACCCTGCATTTCGCGGGCGATCTCGACATCTTCATCATCAGGCGCAAACCGGTGCGGTGTGCCAACCGCCAGCGAGAAGCCGAACTTGGCAGCTGCATGCATGAAGCTCGCGCAGACATTGTTGCCATCGCCAACCCAGGCGAGGCGCGCGCCGCGCAGCGTAAGGCCGCTCTCTTCAAGCGTCTGCAGGTCGGCCATGATCTGGCACGGATGCGACCGGTCCGTCAGGCCGTTGATCACCGGCACGCTGGAGAACTCGGCGAAGGTTTCGACATCGCTATGGTCATTCGCGCGGATCATTACCGCGTCGACATAACGGCTAAGCACACGGGCCGTGTCATCGACCGTCTCGCCGCGTCCGAGCTGCATGTCATTGCTGGTCGCGGTGATCGAGCTGCCGCCGAGCTGGCGCATGCCCATGTCGAAGGAAAACCGTGTCCGCGTAGACGATTTCTCAAAGATCATCGCGAGTGTGCGGCCTTCCAGCGGCGCGCCCGTATCGACGCGGCCCTTGGGCCAGCCTTGGCGCGCCTTCTTGGCGCGGTGGGCCTCATCCAGGATTGCACGCAGGTCAGCCGACTCAAGATGCCAGATGTCGAGGAAGTGGCGCGGGGCTGAAGGCGTTGTCATGGTCGGGCGCTCCCGTTTAAAAAGGAAGCGCGGGGGATAGCGCGTTTCACGCTACGGCGCCAGTCGTGCGATAAAAGCAATCCGGCATACCTGTGCGCCCGGATCAAGGCGCTGGAGAAGGCCTTGGCAGCCGCATTGGCGAGATAATCCCGTGAATTCCAAATATCTAGCCAAAAAGTAATTGAGAATGACTTGCAAATAGCGTGCGAGCGTGGCACATTTTGAGAATGGTTCGCAATATGGTGAGCCACCGAAACGGAGGTCCTTCCCGATGTGCTTACCCATGGATGATGTAGCGATGGTCTGCTGGCTAAGACAGCAAGTACGTGTGCTTGAAGTCTGGCGCGAAGAGCTTGCCTGCCGCCCCGAAATTGAAATCGCAATGGTGACGCGTCTTGAGCGTCACTATGCGTGGCTGACATCGGAGATCATGCGGCTCGAAGCGCCTCGTCGCGCCGCATGACGTCAGCCCGTGCCGCGGCGCGGGACCGGGACGTACGTTTCCTCCCAGACGCCTTGCCCCGCGCTGCGGCACCTTTAGGCTATTATGTCAGGCGCGCTTCAGCACCCTGACCACCAGTAGCAGGATCACGGCGCCGATCGTGGCGTGGATAATCGCGCCGACGATGCCCGCGCCCAGGCTCACATTCAGTGCGGGGAAGAGGAATCCGGCAATAAAGGCACCGACAATGCCGACCACGATATTGCCGACGATGCCGAAGCCGAACCCCTTGACGATGAGTCCGGCGAGCCAGCCAGCGACAGCGCCGATCAGCAGAAAAATAATAAGGCTTTCAAGGGTCATTTGCGTTTCCTCGTTTTTGTCAGGCCGCACATGCGGCCCTCTTCTTATGGAACCACTGACCCTAGGCGCGTTTGGACCCGGACGCCAACACGCCAGCTTAAAGTCCGCATTCTCGCTACCGCCACTCCAGCGCCACCCACATCTCTCCACTGGCGAAGGCCCGCGCTTTGCCCTATGTGACGGGCAAGCCCACCGGCCCCTCTAATCTCAGGAGAGACAGGACTTATGGACACCGTACTCATCATCGGCGCTGGCGCCGCCGGCTCTGTTGTCGCGCAGAAATGCGCCATGGACCGCGACACGTTCAAGCACATCACACTGGCTTCGCGCCGCATCGAAAGCTGCGAGAAAGTCGCCAAGATGTGCAAGACGCCGATCGAGATCGCGCAGGTCGATGCAGATAACGTCGCCGAGGTCGTCGCGCTCATTAACAAGGTCAAGCCGGACCTGCTTATCAACATGGCCCTGCCCTATCAGGACCTGCCGATCATGGACGCCTGCGTTGAGACCGGCACCAACTACATGGACACCGCAAACTACGAACCGCGCGAAATCGCCAAGTTCGAATATAGCTGGCAGTGGGCCTATCAGGACAAGTTCGTCGAGAAAGGCATCACCGCGATTCTCGGCTGCGGCTTTGATCCGGGCGTGTCGAACATCTGGTGCGCCTATGCGCAGGAACACCTGTTCGACGAAATCGAATATATCGACATTGTCGACTGCAATGCCGGCGATCACGGCAAGACGTTCGCCACGAACTTCAACCCGGAAATCAACATCCGCGAAGTGACGCAGGACGGCAAATACTGGAAAGACGGGGAGTGGATCGAGATCCCTGCCCTCTCCATCCGCTGCGACATCGACTATCCCGAAGTAGGCCCGAAAGCCTCCTACCTCATCTATCACGAGGAAGAGGAAAGCCTTGTGAAGAACATCAAGGGCCTGAAGCAGATCCGCTTCTGGATGACCTTTGGCGAGCAATACATCAAGCACCTAGAAGTGTTCAAATCCATCGGCCTGATCGGCCTCGAACCGATCAAGCACAAGGGCATGGACATCATCCCGATGGAATTCCTGAAGGACCTGCTGCCCGTGCCATCGTCCCTTGCGGAAGGCTACACCGGCAAGACGTCGATCGGCGTGATCGTCCGTGGCAAGAAGGATGGCAAGCCGCTCACCAAGATGCTCTACAACGTCTCCGACCATGCCGAGACGAACAAGGAAGTCTCCGCGCAGGCCGTGTCCTACACAACCGGCGTGCCACCCGTTTCCGGCGCGGCCATGTTCTTCAAGGGCATCTGGAGCGGCAAGGGCGTGTTCAACGTCGAGCAGTTCCCGTCAGCACCATTCCTCGAAGACGTCGCCAAGCGCGGCCTTCCGACAACTATCGTGGACATCGCGCCCGGCGCGCAGGACGAGCTGTTCGCGGTAGAAACCTGATCTTTATCCTCCCCCGCTTGCGGGGGAGGTGGATCGCGCCTTAGGGCGCGAGACGGAGGGGGCATTTCGCCGCTTCCATATTCCCCCTCCGCCCTTCGGGCACCTCCCCCGCAAGCGGGGGAGGATAAAAACCGGAAGCCAACGATGCCAAGCCGCCCTTTCGATCTGCCTACCCCCGCCTTCGTCCTCGACGTTGCCCGCCTCCGGACAAACCTGGAAACGGCCCAGCGCGTGCGCGAGGAGGCCGGTTGCAAGGTGCTGCTCGCCACCAAAGCGTTCGCCATGCCGGCCGTGTTCCCGATGATGCGCGACTATCTCGATGGCACGACGGCCAGCGGCGAGCACGAAGCCATCATGGGCGCCGAGGAATTCGGCAAGGAAGTGCACGTTTATTCGCCCGCCTATACCGAGGATGAAGTGCAGCGCCTCACCAAGGTCGCCCAGCACATCTATTTCAATTCGGCTGAACAGCTGGCCCGCTTTGGCGCCATTGCACGCGATGCAGGCTGCAAGGTCGGCCTGCGGGTGAACCCCGGCTATTCCAACGCCACGCTCGGCGGCGACCTCTACAACCCGACAGCACCCGGCAGCCGTTTCGGCGAAGTGCCCGGCATGCTGGAAAGCGTCGACTGGTCCGGCGTCGACATCTTCCACGTCCATGCCCTCTGCGAGAGCCTCGCCGAAGGCTCCGTCGGCCTCATCGAATTCGTCGCTGAAAATTTCGGGAAATACATTGAGCAGGTCCCCTCCGTGAATTTTGGCGGCGGCCATTTCCTCAACAAGCCGGGCTATGATGTCGATGCCCTGATCGCGGCCATCAAGGCCTTCAAGGCGAAGTTTGATGTGGAAGTCGTGCTGGAGCCCGGCGCAGGCCTCGTGGTCAACACTGGCGAACTCTACGCAACCGTCCTCGCGCTTCACAAGAATGAGCTGGACCTCGCCATCCTCGACGCCTCCGCCTCCACCCATATGCCCGACGTGCTCGAAGTGCCCTACCGGCCCGACATTATCGGCGCGGGCGACCCCGGCGAACTCGCGCACACCTATCGTCTCGGCGGCAAGACCTGCATGACCGGCGACGTGCTCGGCGACTATTCCTTCCCGGAACCGCTCGTGCCCGGCCAGCAACTGATCTTCACCGACCAGATGCACTACAGCTTCGTCAAGACGAACACGTTCAACGGCACACCACTCGCCAACCTTGCCGTGCGCTGGGAAGACGACGTCGTCGAACCGCTGACTGATTTCGGCTACGAAGAATTCCGGCGGCGTCTCGGCCGCTAGACGCTGGGCCTTGGCAGGCACATCAATTGCGACGTGCCGCTGACGAGCAACCGGCCTTCAAGGTCATGAATCTCACCGTCCGTTGACATGAGACCGCCCTCGGCGATCCCTGCCCGAATGCGCATATGCAGCCACTCCGCTTCGGTCGTCGGCCGATGGAAGCGATAATGGTAATCCATATTCGGCGCGATCCAGGGCGACGGGTCATCTTCCGGATGCGCCGGATATTGTGCCATCCAGCCATAGGTATCGAGCAGGATCATTGCCCGTGCCGCATCAACAAACGTGTTCTCCGCCCGCGCTCTTGGCCGGAACTTGTAGAGCCCCGTCAGCTCCGGGTCGCGCGCGCCATCCCCGGCCTCCGGCATGCCCTTGATCGGGCGCTCCTCGAAACGCTGCAGGAACAGAGGCGCCGGCCTGTCCGGGTGCAGCTCTTCATAACTCTTGAGCGACTGCGGGGTCGGCACGTTCTGAAGGCGTGACGAATCATGCGCCAGCCCCGGCGCCTCATCCTGCACAGCCCAGACATGGCACATCAAAAGAACATTGCCCTCCTGAACCAGCTCCATCCTGACAAGTTCACTGCGACGGCCCGACTTCAGAATTTCCGCGCGCAATTCGGCCGGGCCATACTTGCCCATGCGCAGGAAGTGGCACGTCATGCTGGCCGGGCGTGGCAACCACGTCGCTTCTCCCGACGCCCGCAAGGCTAGTGCAGAGATGAAACCGCCTGCCGGGCTCCACAGCCCCCAGTCCTCACGAAGGGCGACCGCCCAACTGTGGTCGCCCTGACGCAAAAGCCGCGTCGCCTCCTCAAAGTCATCAACGCGGTCCATCGCATCCCCCTCCATGAACAGTCAGATTTTTAGGCTCGGACACTAGCAACCCATGCGGGAAACGAAAGTGATGGAATCGCGAAACTCGGCCATCATGCTCGGGCGTCGTTTGACACGCCCTATCAGCGATCCTAAATCGGAAAGGCAAAAAAGGACTTCCAGAACGATGAACTAGTGGCACCGGACCTTCCGGAAACGATCCCAGCCAACGGGCGCATTGCGCCTGCCGTTCGCAACAATTGGAATCCCACATCATGCAACGACTACAGAACAAGACCGCCCTTATCACGGGTGCGGCCAGTGGCATCGGTAAAGCCATCGCCGAGGCCTTCGCAAACGAAGGCGCCCACGTCATCATCACCGACATTGACGACGCGCAAGGCAAGGAAACCGCTGACGCCATCGGCGCGCGCTACGAACATCTCGATGTCTCAAACGAGGCCGACTGGCTGCGTATCGCTGAGGCCATTCCGGCGCTCGACGTGCTCGTCAACAATGCCGGCATCACCGGCTTCGAAAACGGCGAGATGGTCCACGACCCGGAAAACGCTTCACTGTCAGCCTGGCGTGCCGTCCATTCCGTCAATCTCGACGGCACGTTCATGGGCTGCCGCTATGCCATCGGCGCGATGAAGCAAAAGGGTGCTGGTAGCATTATCAACATCTCTTCGCGCTCCGGCCTCGTCGGCATTCCCGGCGCAGCCGCCTACGCCTCGTCGAAGGCAGCGATCCGGAATCATTCCAAATCGGTCGCCCTCTATTGCGCGCAGAATGGCTGGAACATCCGCTGCAACTCGGTTCACCCTGCCGCCATCCTGACACCGATCTGGGAACCGATGCTGGGCGACGGACCGGACCGGGACGCGCGCATGGCGGCCCTCGTCGCTGACACGCCGATGAAGCGGTTCGGTCAGCCGGAAGAAGTGGCCGCCATCTGTGTCATGCTGGCAAGCGATGAGGCCGCCTACATGACGGGCGCCGAACTCACGCTGGATGGCGGACTGCTCGCAGGCTCTGCCGCAGCGCCCGGCGGCTAGACCTGAACGGTCCTAGAATACCTGATTATTACCCAGCGACGGGATACGGGCGCGCGCCTTGTCGACCTCATCAAGATCAAGGTCCGCCCAGATCACGCCCGGCTCATCGCCGTCGGCTTCCGCAAGAATCTCGCCCCAGGGCGAGATGATCAGCGAGTGGCCATAAGTCTCGCGACCGTCTTCGTGCTTGCCACCCTGCGCTGGCGCGACGACGAAACAGCCGGTCTCGATGGCGCGGGCGCGCAAGAGCACATGCCAGTGCGCTTCGCCCGTCACACGCGTGAAGGCGGCTGGCACGGTGAGTATCTGCGCCCCGGCCTGCGCCAGCGACCGGTAAAGCGCAGCAAAGCGCAGATCGTAACAGATACTCATGCCCACGCGCCCGATGCCGGCATTGGCAAGCGCCGTGGATGTGCCTGGCCTGTAGGAGCGCGATTCCCGATAGGTCTGGCCGTCGCCCACCTCGACGTCGAACATGTGGATCTTGTCGTAATGCGCGACCACGTCGCCATCCGGCGCGATCAGGAAAGACCGGTTCGCCAGTCGATCGTCGCCTTCCGCCGTCACCGCAATCGAGCCGAGCAAGAGCCACACACCCAGCTCAACTGCCAGCGCCCGGAACGCGACAAGCGTCGCATCATCTTCCTGCGCGACAATCTTTGGCCGCGCCATGCCGGGGCGGATGTCCAAAAGATTGGTCATCTCCGGCGTCGCTATGAACACCGCACCGACTTCCGCCGCCTGCCGCACCAGCGCGCTGGCAGCCGCAATGTTCTCCGCCACCGCTGTTGTAGAGCGCATCTGCACACAGGCGGCACGGATCACGGTCATAGCCTCAGGCCGGCTCCCATTCCGTCAGCGCGGCATCAATGATGCCCGTCGCTTCGCGAACGTTCTCGTCCGTGATGATCAACGGCGGCGCGAGGCGCAGCACATTGGCACCGGCCACGCCGACCAACAGGTTCTTGTCGCGGCAAAGGCCCTGCAGGCTTTTCGGATCGGCTTTCATCTTGAGGCCGGTCAGCAGGCCCTTGCCGGTCACACCCTCCACCTTGTCCGGGTGACTGTCAGCGAGGCTCTTCAGGCCCTGCGCCAGCGTGCCGGAAACCCGGCGCACTTCGGCAAGGAAGTCATCATTCGCAATCATGTCCCAGATCACGTTACCCACGGCCATGGCCAGCGGGTTGCCGCCATAGGTCGAGCCGTGGCTGCCAGGCTGCATGTGCTCGCCGCACGCCTCGGTCGTCAGGCAGGCGCCGAACGGGAAGCCGCCGCCAATGCCCTTGGCCGCGCACAGGATGTCAGGCTCTGCGCCCGCCACCCAGTCATGGGCGAACAGCTTGCCGGTCCGGCCCATGCCGCATTGCACTTCGTCAAAGATCAGCACGAGGCCATGTTCGTCGCACAGCTTGCGCAGGCCGATCAGGCATTGGTCCGGCATGGCGCGCACGCCGCCTTCACCCTGCACCGGCTCAACGAGAACAGCCGCCGCAGTTGGCCGCGCCGCCGCTTCCTTCAGCGCGTCATGGTCACCCCATTCCAGATGCACGAAGCCGGGCAGCGCCGGGCCAAAGCCTTCAAGGTATTTCGGATTGCCGCCGGCATTGATCGCGCCCAGCGAGCGGCCATGGAAGGCGCCGGTGAACGTGATGATGTCGATGCGCTCTTCGCGGCCATTCGCCCAGTGATACTTGCGCGCGGATTTGATCGCGCACTCAATGGCCTCAGTGCCGGAGTTCGTGAAGAACACCCGGTCAGCAAACGTGTCACGGCAGATCTTGTCGGCCAGTTCCTCGGCGCCGCGCACGCGGAACATGTTGGACGTGTGCCACAGCTTGCCTGCCTGATCGCGCAGTGCGTCGACCATGGCCGGGTGCGCATGACCCAGCGCATTCACCGCAATGCCGGCGATGAAGTCGAGATAACGTGTGCCATCTTCGGTGAAGAGGTACGGGCCCTGGCCCTCGACGAAGACCTCTTCCGGTGGCCGGTAGACGGGCATGATGTGCTGGCGCGGATCGCTCATGATTTCTCCTGCGATTAGCAAGTGTGATGAAGTTGCCCGTACGCTTGGCGAGACGCTGACCGTAAGTCAACAGTTTGGCCACTCCCGGCCCGCATGTCGGCGTCACACGGTTGCAATGCTGTGACTTTACAACATTGGTTTTGTCACATGCGATGGAGGCCGAGATGATCAGGATATGCCTTTTGGGAGCCTTGCTGCTCGTCGCCTCTCCGGCCGTCTTCGCACAAGGCATAAACGGATCCGGAGAGGTCGTCACGGCCACAACCGACACCACTTCTGTTACCGCTACCAATCAGCCCGTCATCAGCAGACGCATCGTCCGCACAGGTCGTGATGGGCGCAAGACAGAGACGGAATCCCTGACATCTCCCTTGGATGCAGCAAACGAATCCGAGACCCGCCCCGCAGTGTCCACGCTTAGAACGATCGTTCATAATCGCGATGCAGAGCTGGACCTTTTGGAGATTGTCGCACGCGCGCATACGATCACGGAAACCGCTACACCTGATGGCACCACACGGATCATCCGGATTATTCCGGAAGGCGGGCACGGCGCCACGCTGATCACAATTACAAAAGATTAATCGAAAAACGATAATAATGATTGACGTTTATCGATAATACGATATTGCTAATCAGGAAGACGAGGCGGATCGGACGCGATGTCCAAAACGCCCCCTACCTCACCTGAGCCGTCGTTACGGTTCGTCTCGGCCTTCTCTAATCTGCTTGCTCCCCTGGCATGCGGAGGACTTCAATACCTCAACACATCTCCAAAACGGAAAGAGGCGCAAGACCTGAAACCGGGTCTCGCGCCTCTCCACCGTTTGCAGCGTTTCCTCCCAGAAACTTGCCTGCTCATAGGTCACCAGTTTCACACATGTGTCAAGAATGTGTTCAACAAATTTTTTGCGCCCGCACTTGCATCTGGCTGGATCCGTTCCAGCAGCTTCAAGCAGGACGCCTGCGCCTCGTCGCTCCAGTCCGCCGCTGGAGACAAGGCAAGCGAGGCTTGGCTCTTAAGAATGATTCCATCGTCAAGAATCTTCAGGCCATTGGCTTTCAGGGTCGCCCCGGTCGAAGTGATGTCGACAATCACGTCCGCTGCACCCGTGGTCGGCGCGGCTTCAGTTGCCCCGGCACTCTCGACAAGCCTGTACTCGCCGACTGACTTGGCTGCAAAAAACCGCCGCGTCAGACGCATGTACTTGGTCGCCACGCGCAGACGGCGGTGATGCAGCTTGCGGAAGGCGGCGCCTGCCGCCTCAAGGTCGGCCATTGTATCCACGTCGAGCCAGGCCTGCGGCACCGCCACAATCACATCCGCGCCCCCAAAGCCGAGTTGGCGGACAATGCGAAATTCGGATGCGCCATCGGGCGCGAAGTCATGCAACAGGTCTTCGCCTGTCACACCGATATGCAGGCTGCCCTCGATCAGGCCGCGCGCAATCTCGCTCGCTGACAGCAGCCGCATTTCCACGTCGCCCAGCCCGGCAATTTCTGCCTGATAGCCACGCTCGCCGCCAATCTGGCTGACAGGAAACCCGAGCTCGGCCAGCCACTGCTCCGTCTGCTCCTTGAGCCGCCCCTTCGAAGGTATGGCGAAAGACAGCTTGCTCATGCCACACTCTCCCGTGCACGGATGACCCGGTCAGGACGCACCACACCGCCAATACCCGACGCCCGCGCACGACCGCCGGAGAGGCCCGCGATCAGCCCGTCATAGCGCCCGCCGGTCGCGATCGGCTGGCGTTCACCGAGGCCACCGGCATAGGTCTCGAAGACGAAGCCATCATAATAGGTGAACCGCCGGCCAAATCCCGAGCGGAACCTTCCGGCCTCTGCAACACGGGGAACAGCGTCGATGATCGCCTCTACCCGGCGTGTCACGCGTTCGATCACGCTCTCCAGGCCGCGCAAGCCATGAGCCCGCGCAATGCCGGAGAGCGCCTCTGCCGTTTCCGGCGCGCTGCAATTGACGCCGGCAAGAGCGCCAAGCACCTTTCGGGCATCTTCCGGCACACCGCCGGCATCCGCCGCCGCAGCCTTGGCCTTCAGGCCCTCAATGATCTCCGTAACGGAGCGTGTCCCGATCATCGGGATGGACCGCTCACGCAGGGCATCGAGAAAGGCAAGTGCAGCCGCCTCCGGCGCAGATGCCGACAATTGATGCGCGAGATCTACCTCAGGCGCAGACGGTGCCCCGGCCAGCAACTCGGCCACGCCGCCTTCCTGACGAAAGGCGCGTTTCAGCAGGCTGGCAGTAACGCCGTGCAGGCCAAGCGCATCGACGAAAGCCGGAAACACGGAGAGGTCGCCCATCACCATGCGCCAGTCATCAATGCCGCACGCCGCGACAGCCGCCTGCACAAGGGCGAACGCATCCGCATCCTCGTCCGGGCTGGACTCGCGGCCAAACCGTTCAAACCCAACTTGCGTGAATTCCATCGGATCGTCCGGCGAGGCCGGCAGTCGGAAAGCGCGCGCCGCGTAGGTATAGGCCTCTGGTCCGTTGCGTCCGGACGCCAGCCGGTCGGCCTCCATCCCTGCGACAGGCAGGGTCAGGTCCGGCCGCATGACCATCTCGTTCCCGCGATGATCGGTGAAAACGCAGAGCCGCGCCCGCACAGCTTCGCCCGACAATTCCAGCGGAATGTCCGAGGCCAGCACATAGGCCGGGTCAACCGGCCGCGCGCCGGTCCGCGCGAAGACCGCGCTGGCCGCTTCGACAATCTGTTCCGGCGTCATCCCTGCGCCTCGACAATCCGCCGTACAGCTTCCACCATCTCCGCGCGTGGCACTTCAATCTGGCCGGGGCGCGCTTCACGGTATGCTTCGTTGGACTGGATCGCCTTGGCTTTCAGCGCGCCCATTTCGAGATCCTTGATCGTAACGGTTCCCGCTTCGATTTCGTTGCTGCCAACCATGACCACGGCAGGCGCGCCGCGACGGTCAGCATATTTCATCTGACCCTTCATGCCGGAACCGCCCATATAGGCTTCCGCCCTCAGGCCTGCCCGGCGCAGAAGCGTCGCAATCTCGAGCGCCACAGCCGGGCTGTCCTTGTCGAGGTTGAGCACGACAACCGGACCATCCAGCTTCGCCGTCTCGCCCATGATGGCCAGCGCAGAGGCCAGACGCGAGATGCCAACCGAGAAACCCGTCGCAGGCACCGTCTCGCCAGTGAACCGCGCCACAAGATCATCATAACGCCCGCCGCCACCGATCGAGCCGATACGATAGGTCTTGCCATCCTCGCCCGTCACTTCGCGCAACAGCTCCGCCTCGTAAACCGGCCCGGTATAATATTCGAGCCCGCGCACGACGGATGGATCGATCACAACATCGCCTTCTGGCGCGCCGAGCGCTTCCAGCGCCACGGCAATCGCCTCCAGCTCAGCGAGGCCAGCCTTGCCTTCCTCACTATTGCCGGCCGCTTTCGAAAGGTTCGCCAGCGTCTCGGCCCGCGTTTTCGCGCCCGCTTCGGCAAACGCCAGAACAGCCTTCACCTCCGCATCACCAAGCCCGGCGCCTTTGGTAAAGTCGCCGCTGTCATCCAACCGGCCCTTGCCGAGCAGATCGGCCACGCCGGAGGCCCCTAGCCGGTCCAGCTTGTCCAGCGCCCTCAGGATGGCGAGGCGCGTATCCGCCGATGCCGCCCCAACACTCTCGAGAACGCCACTCAGTAGCCGCCGCGTGTTCACGCGGATCACGAACTCGCCCGTCTCCATGCCAACCGCACGCAGGGCTTCGGCGCCCATGGCGATCATCTCGGCATCGGCATGAAAACCGGGCGCGCCAACCGTATCAGCATCACACTGCCAGAATTCACGAAAGCGGCCGGGGCCAGGCTTCTCATTGCGCCACACAGGGCCCGCAGCATACCTGCGGAATGGTCTGCCAACGGTCTGGCCTGCCTCGGCGATGAACCGCGCAAGGGGCGCCGTAAGATCATAACGCAGCGACATCCACTGCTCGTCATCGTCCTGAATGGCGAACACACCTGCATTGGGCCGATCATCATCCGGCAGGAATTTGCCGAGCGCATCGGCATATTCGAACGCGCCCGTCTCCAGCGCCTCAAAGCCCCATTTGCGATAGACGCCAGTGACCGTCTCCACCAGTTTCGCCTGTGCATGGATGAGGCCCTCGCGCTTGTCGGGAAAGCCGCGTGGCTTGCGGGCAAGATCCTTGCCGGTGAGAGGCTGGGTGTCCTTGTCGCTCATATCTATCAGGTCCTGTTTACCGCCGCGCTCCGCATAGACGGAGACGGTCTGGATGGGAAGGCAACACGTTGCAGAAGCGCGACCCTGCCGCAGCTTGCCTCATCTGGTCTGGTTCTGGGAGATGAACACTTGCAGGAGGCGCAGCCGAACCGGTTCGCGCCTCAGTGGCGCGTCACGCGTGGTGGTGGTGATGGTGCAGTGCAGTGTTCATTGGGGAGGCGGATACTGACGGCCCGGCCGAAAGTCAACCTGTCATCCACGCCCGGGCGCGCCGTCCCGACGCGGGATCAGCTTGAAAATACCCGTGCCCCGCATCAGCAGCTTGTCGCCCGTCCAGATGCGGCCCTCGACCGTGATGATGTCGTCGGCAACGCCAACAACCTCGCCCTTACCCTCAATAAAGCTGCCGAGGTTGGCGCCAGAAAGGAAGTCGCACATCAGGCGGATGGTCACCCACCACGTGTCCTCATCCTTCTCGACGGCACCGCCCCAGGCCATGTCGGCAAAGGTCATGAGCATCCCGCCATGGGCATTCATCATGCCATTCGTATGATGTTCCTCGACACGGAAAGCCCGCGTCAGGCCGCCGGCATCCCGCTTCTCGAACAGCGGCCCGACCTGGCGGCCAAAGCCCCGGTGCCAGGGCAGCTCGTTATAGCCGGCCGGAATGTCGAATGTCTGGCTTTTGGTAAAATCGTCGGTCATGGAATGCCATTAGCGCTGCATGCCGGGATATGCCAGTCCCCAGTGATGAGGACTTCACCACATATACAGCGAGACCGCATTGCCGATGGCATGTGCAAGAATTGGAGCGAACAGTCCGCCACCCGCTATTCGCAAAAAGCCAAATGTTATGCCCATGACAAATACGGAAACGATTCCGATCCATCCATATTGAATGTGCAGCAGCGAGAAAATGGCACCGGCAAGAAGTGTGGCCGCCAGCGGTGTCCACCCGCGATCCAGCAACACGCCCATAAGCAGGCCTCTATAAATGAATTCCTCGACGACTGGAGCCACAAGGACGACTGCAAAGATGAGTTCAAGCGTTTTGCTGAAACGCATGATAACCTGCATTTGCTCGCTTACACTCAGCCCTTCCGGACCAAAGATCGAAACAAACACGTTGCTGACGAGGGACGAAATGAACAGGCTGGCCGCGACCGCAATAAGCGTAAAAACGGCTATCGTCACATTTACGTCGCCAAGTTGGGAAACCTCACGCGCAACGCCTCTCTGACCCAGGAACAAATAACACATCGCGCCAACGCCCAAGTACGATAGCCCCATCATTAGTGCATCGGAAATATCCGGCGCAATCACATACAGCGTCCATGCCGGTATTATGAGGAAAATCTGGTAGCCGACCGCAAAGGCGAGCGCCGTCCAGATCATTGAGCTAAGCTTGGTCAAAACGGCACGTCGCTAGTTTGTGAAACCCAAGGCTAGCTTGGCATCGCGCCGCAATCAACGGTTGTTGGTAATCAGATCAGGCCGACCGCCTTCAGCGCCGCCGTCTGCCGCTCCGCCACGGCTTTAACGTCAAAGCCTTCAAGGCTCTCCTCGAACAGGCGGTGGTAGTTCACTTCCGCCTTGAGGCGCAGATAGGCCGCGCCAAGCCCGATGGCTGCGCGGTCCATGAAGACAAACTCCCGCGGGATCTTCACCGGCCCTTTTTCTTTCAGCAGCTTGCGCACCTGAAAGGCTTCCTTGCGGCCATACTCACCCGCCGTGACGCCGTCCGCCACGGTGCGCACCCGGTCGTCGAGCAGCGGTCCATAGATGAAGCGCGCCCAGATATTCAGCACTTCGACCAATTCCCGCGACAGGTTCTGGAAGCCCCATTTCTCATAGGCGGCATAGGCCGCGTCGAAATCGTCGCGCAGCATGGCCCGGTAAAGGTCCACCACGCCCTCCACGAAGGTCGGCGGGAATATGCGAATGCAGCCGAAGTCCAGCAGGTTGATGCCCGTTCCGCCACCGGTCACTTGGTAGTTCCCTAGATGCGGATCGCCATGGATCACGGCATGGCTGTTGAACGGGCCCCACCAGGTCCAGAACAGCATCTCGGCGATATGGTTACGTGTCTCTTGCGGCGCTCCTTCAAAGGCGCCGAGCCTCTCACCATCCAGCCATGTCATCGTAAGCAGGCGATCCGTCGACAGGTCCGGCACAGGCTCCGGCACCTGTACGAAATCCTTGTCCGCCAGCATGCGCGCATAGAGCGACATATGCTTGGCCTCACGGCCATAATCGAGTTCCTCGCGCAGGCGGTCGGTCACTTCGCCCACCATCTCTGTCAGGTCGATCGAGCCATCCATCCGCTTGAACAGGCCCAGCATGGCCTTCAGCTGGCCCACATCGGATTCCACGGCGCTCGACATGTCCGGATATTGCAGCTTGCAGGCAACCCGGCGGCCATCATGCAGCGTCGCCTGATGCACCTGGCCCAGCGAGGCCGCATGCGAGGCCTCTTTCTCGAACGCCGCAAATCGATCGTCCCAGCCGGGCCCAAGTTCGCCGCGCATCCGGCGTTTCACGAAGGGCCAGCCCATGGCGGGCGCCTCGGCCTGCAACTGGCTGAGTTCGGCGGCATATTCGGCCGGCAGGAAATCCGGAATGGTCGACACCATCTGGGCGACCTTCATGAGGGGTCCTTTGGACTTGCCCAGCGCCGCGGCAAGCGCCTTGGCGATCCGCTCATCGCTCTGATCGCCCCCAAACAGGGAATTGGCGGCAAAGCTGATGCCAGCGCCGGAAAGGTTTGCGCCCACGCGCGCGGTGCGGACAAGGCGCCCGCTCAATCGGTTGCGTTCCGGATCGGGCGCGTCAGGCGTATCGGTCATGCGAGTGATATAGGCGGTTTTGCCGGGATTGGCAGAGGTATTGATGCCGCGCCTCAGCCCGTCTTCTGCTGGTGCTCCATATAGGAGCGCAAAATCTGGTTGATCCGCGTCTGGTATCCCTTGCCGGCATCCTTGAAGAAATCGATCACATCACTGTCGAGGCGAATGGATACAGGTTTTTTCACGACCGGTTCGACAAGCTGGACATCGGCTTCAGCCCAGTCAATCTCAGGAAAGTTTGGATCACCCCAACGCTGGGCTTCGATGTCTGCATCAGACATCGCGCGCAGGCGCGCCCAATCTGTCCTGCCCTTCTTACTGGCCGGAAGCTGGTCCAAATAGAGTTTGGTTGTAGATATTTTGGGCATTCTTTTTTGCCAATCTGGCTTCATGCAATGTTAGCTGACCATCAAAACTTGCAATCACTTCCAACACGAAATGATTGACCTTGATAAGAGCAACAAACTTGCCGTCCTCACGAGGATGGATACGAATATGAGCTGTAGAGAACCCGGACGCGATATCGCCGAAGTCGATCCCTGCCCTCGCTATGTTTGCCTGATTGTCCTCCTCATTCCATAATATTTGTGCATGAACCGGTTCCGCAGGAAATGGATCCCTCATGTCTGAAAACCTTTTGGGCTAGAGAAAGCTCGAGTTTGGGATCCATTCACAATCCCGCTTAACCTCTCCGGCTTCAGCATGTATATACTTATGTATATACAATCGTCAGATTTGTCAACTAGGTCTGTCAATCTCATCTCGATCCGTTAGACCATAAGAAACAGGAAGCTGGAGGCCGCCCCATGAACCCATCCGCAGAGTTCGATGTCGTCATCTATGGCGCGACGGGTTTCACCGGTCGCCTTGTCGCCGAATACATGAATGACACCTATGGCGTCGGCAATGACGTCACCTGGGCCATGGCCGGACGCTCACTCGAGAAGCTCAAGACCGTGCGCGACGAAATGGGCATCCCGAAGTCAGTAGAGCTGATCGTCGCGGACGCTTCCGACCCGAAATCCCTCGAGGACATGGTGAAATCCACCAAATGCGTCCTCACCACGGTCGGCCCCTACCAGCTCTATGGCACACCCCTCGTCGAAGCCTGCGCCGCCAATGGCACCGATTATGTCGACCTCTCAGGCGAAGTCGCCTGGATGCACGACATGATCGCCGCCTATCAGGACAAGGCGAAGAAGAGCGGGGCGCGCATCGTCTTCTCCTGCGGCTTTGACTCCATCCCCTTCGACCTCGGCGTCCTGTTCCTGCAGAACGAGTCCATGCGCAAGTTCGGCAAACCGGCCGTTCGCGTGAAGGGCCGCATGCGCAAGATGAAGGGCACCTTCTCGGGCGGCACGGCAGCATCAGGCCGCGAGACCATGGCCCGCGCCATGCGCGAGCCGGAAGTCATGGCCGTTCTGCGTAATCCCTTCTCGCTGACAGGCGGCTTTGTCGGCCCTGACCAGCCCCACGGTATGAAAGTGCTGGAAGACGAAGATTTCGGCGCCTGGGCCGCCCCCTTCATCATGGCGCCTATCAATACGAAAAACATCCACCGCTCAAACGCGCTGATGGGACACCCCTATGGCGAAGACTTCGTTTATGACGAGATGATGCTCACCGGCCCCGGCGAAACCGGCAAAGCGGCCGCTGAAGCGGTCGCCAGCAGCGATTCCATGGGCGGCGAAGACGGCCCCAAGCCCGGCGAAGGCCCTTCGAAGGAAGAACGCGAGGCCGGACTCTATGATTTTGCCCTCCTCGGCATCACAAGCGACGGTGATCGCCTGCGCGCCACAGTGACCGGCGATAAGGATCCGGGCTACGGCTCGACCTCCAAGATTATCTCCGAGGCCGCGCTCTGCCTCGTGAAGGATTGCGCAGACCTTTCGGGCGGTATTTACACCCCCGCCGCCGCCATGGGCCTCAGCCTTGTCGGCCGCCTGCAGTCCCATGCCGGAATGACCTTCGACATCGACAATTGAGGCAAAAGGGTGACAAGCCCCCTTTTTTCAGGCTATAGCGCCCGCGTCCGCCCCTGATCGCGGTCGCAACACGAGAGTCGTTAGTCGCCTCAACCCCAGCCGGACATGATGATCCGGGCATGTTACGTACCCCCAAATAAACCAAACCGGCCGCTGCGAGCAAAACGCCAGCGCCGATGGTCGGATCATCCGGCCGCAAGAAGGACCTGTCGCCCTATGTCGTACAAGACCCTGCTGACCGAGTTTGATGCCGAAACAGGCGTCGCCGTCATTACACTTAACCGTCCCGACCACCTCAACGCCCTGAACGATGAGATGATGACCGAGCTGACCCACGCGATTAACCGCGTCGAAGCCGACAAGGATATTGGCTGCATCGTGCTGACCGGATCGCGCAAAGCCTTTTCCGGTGGTGCCGACGTCCGTGAAATCATGGAACAGGACTATCCGGCCGCCTATTATGAAGACCTGATAACCCGTAACTGGGAACGCACCTCCAGCGCCCGCAAGCCAATCATTGCGGCCGTCAGCGGCTATGCCGTCGGCGGCGGCTGCGAGCTGGCCATGATGTGCGACATCGTGATTGCGGCCGACACAGCCCGCTTTGGGCAGCCCGAGATTCGCCTTGGCGTCATGCCCGGCGCCGGCGGCACGCAGCGACTTGCACGTTTTATAGGCAAGTCCAAAGCCATGGAACTCTGCCTCACCGGCCGGATGATGGAAGCCGCCGAGGCTGAGCGCTGTGGTCTGGTGGCGCGCATTGTCCCGGCTGACGACCTGATGGACACCGTCAAAGAGATGGCCCGCACGATTGCCGCAATGCCGCGTGCTGCAGCAATGATGACGAAAGAGGCCATCAACGCCGCCTACGAAACGCCCATGTCGCAGGGCATCCGTTTCGAACGCCGCCTGTTCCAGTCCCTCTTCGCAACCGAGGACCAGAAGGAAGGCATGGCCGCTTATGTCGAAAAGCGCTCTGCCCACTTCAAGGACCGGTAAAAGGGCTTACTGAGCCCAACTATTCTCTATTCGGACAGGATTGTGTTACCGTGTGGGTGCCCAGGGGACGGGGCGGCTCTACAGCGGGGGACAAACCTATGGCTGATGTGGATGCAGTATCAACGGGACTGATCATCAGTGTACTGGTAGCCCTGCTTGTCGTCGGCAGTGCCGTGGCCGCCTTCCTCTACAGGACGCGTGTACCGAGCCTGGTTCCCGGCGATGACGAAACCTATCTAATCCGAAACACTGACGGGCGCATCCAGGCCCTGACGGCCGACATGAAGATGAAGCCTGAAGATCCGCGCATCGTGCAGTTCCAGAACCGCAAGCAATTGCGCTTCCCGGTTTACGACCCGCGGTTCAACGCGCTCTCACACGACCGGCTGGTCACTGATAGCGGCGCCATTTCCCTGCGCATCCATACAACCACGCCCTTCCCTTTCACCGCCATCACCAATGACGGGCACACTGTGACCGTCACCCCCTCCGTCAGCTTCGGCGTCGACCCCGCCCGCGTAACAGATCTCGCCCGGCTTGGCGACTTCGGCGACCAGTTCGAACGGCGCATCCGGTCCGCCTTTTCCGGCGCCATCGGCCGACGCAAGGATGAGCAGCTGCGCGAAAGCCATCACAAGATTGAAAGCGAGGTCACGGAAGAACTGGCCGGCATCGAAACAGGCACCGACGCTTTGGGCGTTCCGCTGGGCATTACGGTGTTTGAAGCCCGCTTCTCCTACCGTGATGGCGCAGCGCTCCCCAGTGAAGTCGTCATCGCGCCTGATACGGGGGCGACCGCCGCCATGCCCGTCACGTCCGCAGACGGTGCTGACACCGCCCCCGACTCTCCCCAGGTCGTCGCCCTCGCCCCCGCCGCCTCTCGGGGCGAAAGCCCCGCCCACACCAGTGAAACACCCGGCGCCATGCAATTCCTTGGCACTGACCTCGATAAATTGCTCGACCAGTTCCGCGACCGCAGTCCTGAGCAGATCGCAACCCTGCTTAGCCTCATGGAAATGCAGACGCGGCAAAACATTGTCTCGATGCTCAGTAAATCCGGGGGCCTCGTGGTGTTTTCAGCCGGGGAACTGGGCCTGGAAGGCAACCCTGTGCTACAGGATCGCCTCAGCGCCGCCAGCGAGGTGGCCGACGAGCAGCCGGAAACTGAATAGAAGCGGGCCGTCCGCTCAGTTTTCTGTCAGCATCCCAGTTGACGCCTTCGCACCGTTTATGTATGCCCCCGCCTTCAGCTTGAGGGAGGTTTCCCCCCGGCTTCAGGAGTTAGATATGGCAAATACCCGTTCCGCCAAGAAGATGGTCCGCAAGATTGCGGCTCGTACCGAAGTCAACAAGGCGCGCCGCTCGCGTGTGCGCACCTATGTTCGCAAGGTCGAGGAAGCCATCGCTGCAGGCGACAAGACAGCTGCACAGGATGCCCTGCGCGTTGCACAACCCGAGCTGATGCGCGCCGTCACCAAGGGCGTGATGCACAAGAATACATCTTCGCGTAAAGTCTCGCGCCTCTCGGCCCGCGTCAGCGCGATGGCCTAAGGCCTTCCGGACAAATGTCCGGTACAAGAATTTGAAACCCGCCCGGTTCGCGCTTGGCGGGTTTTTTATTGCCTCGAATTCAGAATAATCAGCTCGCCATGAATGATCGGTTATGGTCTGCTTGATGCATGCTTTTCCGGGAGCCACTCCTGCATTTTCAGGCGGCCGACGGCATCAGCTCTGCGTGTTTGAGGCCTTTGCAAATTGTGCAAAAATTTACTTCAGAAAAGCCCCGAATTTCACAGCCAATATCGTGTAGGTGGTGTTGACAGAACATTCGCGAACAATTGCGCCGAACGACTCACTCACAAAAAAATGCACAGGGGTAAGCGGCTGATTTTGATGGCCTTTTGATTACATGCCGAAAGAGTCAACTGGCCATTTCCCGTGATCGCAGAAAAGTAACACTTGTCAGTAAAACCGCTGGAAGTTACCTTGTGGATACCAGCAAAAAACTCTCCCTGCACGGAGTATTTACGGGGCCCAGATTTAATCTGGAGGGAGAGTTGCGTGCCTGCTGGTCAGGACGAAACATAACAAGAAAATGGGGCTCGGCGATGGACCGAAATACACTTTTTGATTCTGAGCATAGCGTAGAGTTTTCGGGCGCGGAAAAAGGCAGCAATATCCCCGGCCAGTCGATCTGGAAGCAGGTACGGGCGAAGCTCGCGACCGTCTTGAACGCAACCGACTACGATCGCTGGATCGAAGACCTGCGGCTGATCGCAGAGGTTGACGGCGAGATGGTGATCGCGGCGCGCGATCCGCTTGCCTATGATCGCGTACTGGCTGAACACAAGCGTCTTATCCAGCGCACCTGGCGCGACTTTGATCCGGCACGCCGTGGCATCCGTCTGGAATGCTGGCGCAATGCCCGCGCAGAAGTGCGCGAACTGGTATCTGACCCCTGGGCCGACGTTGCACCTGAACCTGCGCCACAGCCAACTGCGGCTGCTGCATCCGGCGGCAATGGCAGTGATGGCAGCAAGACGACGGTTGCACCGACGGCCACGGGTGCGCCAGACATGACGTTCGGCACACTTGTCACCGGCGAGTCCAACGAGATCGCCGTACAGCTCGCACAGCGCATCGCGCTGGGCCAGACAGTCGGCACGTCGACGGCGCTCATCTATGGGCGTCAGGGCACCGGCAAGACGCACATCCTCTATGCCCTCAAGAACGAGGTCGAAGCCCATGATCCTGAGCGCGTCGTCGTCTACCTGACGGCCGAGGAATTCATGTCGGCCTATCATGATGGCGTGAAGGTGAAAGACACGAGCGCCCTGAAGAAGCGCCTGCGCTCCGCCACCCTCCTCTTGATCGACGACCTGCACCGCATCGCCGGCAAGCCCGGAACTGAGACTGAACTCTACCAGAACATCCGTGAAGTCACCGGCAATGGCGGCCTCGTGGTTCTGGCAGGCGACGAAGCCCCCGGTGACGTCACCGGCTTTGGTCCGCGCATGCGGGCTGAACTCAAGGGCTCGATCGCTGTCGAGGTCGGCCTGCCTGATGCCGGCATGCGCCGCGAGATCCTCGTGCGCCTCGCAGCACATATCGAAGCCGGTCACCCGAGCTTCGTCCTGACGGACGAGATGATCGCTCGTATCAATGCAGGCATCCGTGGCCCGGGCCGTGAACTCACCGGCGCCATCTGGAGCCTCTACACCGAAGCCGGCTTCGGTGAGCGTGCGCCGACCATGGAAATGCTCGACCGCGTCATCCGCCGCCATCAGGGAGAAGTGAAAGTGCCGACAATCGAATTGGTGAAACGTGCCACGATGAAAGTCTTCGGAATTTCGAAGAGCGACCTGGAAAGCCCCTGCAAGGCCCGCGCGGTTGTCTATCCCCGTCAGGTGGCGATGTATCTTTGCCGCGAGAAAACCGGCAAGTCCCTGCCCCAGATCGGTCACAGCTTCGGCAAGCGGGATCACACGACGATCCTCTACGCCCACCGCAAAGTGTCCAAGAATATCGCATCTGATCCCGAACTCGCGGGCGACATTGCCCGCGTCTCCGAGACCATTTTCGAACTCCAGGCGGCAGGCGTAAACTAGCTCCCCCAGGTTGCCCTCGCGCAATTCTGCATCGGCGCTTGGCTTTTCCGCCCGATTGTTTAAGTGTTCTTAGCCCGCTCTCCACCGGAGGGCGGGCTGATTCTACCACGGGCTACCTGCCCGACCGGAACGAACCAGCCCAATAGAAACAACAAGGCAGACAGGCGCGATCCGGCGCCCGTGATGGACGGACCAACAGATGAAGCTAACGATTGAACGCAGCGATCTCCTCAATGCCCTTTCGCATGTGCAGAACGTTGTCGAACGCCGCAACACCATTCCGATCCTCTCCAACGTGCTACTTCAGGCCGCCAAGGGCGAACTGAAGCTCACCGCGACCGATCTCGATATCGAGGCCGTCGACAGCGCTGATGCCAAGGTCTCCCACGAAGGCGCTGTTACTGCGCCCGCCGGCACACTGTTCGACGTGATCCGCAAGCTGCCCGCTGGCGCCGAGGTCGAGCTCGAAACGCAAGCCGACAACCAGCGCCTCACGATCCGCGCAGGCCGCTCGCACTTCGAGCTGCCAACCCTGCCCGCCTCCGACTTCCAGACCATGAGCGGCGATGACGGCGCGACGGCCTTTTCCGTCGACGCAAAGGATTTTGCCCGCCTGATCGACAAGACGCGTTTTGCGATCTCCACCGAGGAGACCCGCTACTATCTGAACGGCGTCTACCTGCACGGCGCCAAGAATGACGATGGTGACGCTGTGCTGCGTACGGTCGCCACCGATGGCCACCGCCTCGCCCTGGCCGAGATCCCGGCCCCCAAGGGCGCTGAAACGCTCGAAGGCGTTATCGTGCCCCGCAAAGCCGTGGCTGAAGCGCGCCGCCTGATCGACGCCACCGATGGCGATATCGACATCGAAGTGTCCGACACCAAGATCGTCGTGCGCGCAGGCCGCGCCGTGCTGACGTCGAAACTGATCGACGGCTCCTTCCCGGATTATGCCCGCGTCATTCCAAAGGGTAATGACAAGAAGCTCGTCGTCGACAACAAGTCCTTCGAAGCCGCCGTCGACCGTGTCTCGACCGTCTCGGCCGAACGTTCGCGCTCGGTGAAGCTGTCCCTGTCTGAAGGCAAGCTGACCCTCGCGGTCAACCATGCCGAAACCGGCGCCGGTACCGAGGAGATCGAAGCAGAATACAGCAGCGACGCCATGGAGATCGGCTTCAACGCGAAATATCTGCTCGACATTGCCGGCCAGATCGAGGCCGACACGGCCGAGTTCATGTTCAACGACCCGGCATCGCCTGCGCTCGTGCTTGATCCGTCAGACGATTCCGCGCGCTACGTGCTGATGCCACTTCGCGTCTAGAGCCTTGATCATTGCCCTGCATCGCCGCCAGTTCATGCTCGGCGCTGCAGCGGTCGCCAGCCTCGGGGCCTGCGCCTCAACAGAGATACGGAGCAAAACGATGTATGGTCTGATCGGCAAGTTCACCTCTACGGATGGCGACAGGGACCGTTTGTCGGCCATCCTGCTGAAGGGCCTGCGCGATATGCCGGGCTGCCTCAGCTACATCGTTGCGAACGATCCCGCTGACGCCAACGCGCTCTGGATCACCGAAGTCTGGGACAATGCCGACAGCCACAAGAACAGCCTCACGCTGCCCTCAGTCCAGGCTGCCATACAGGAAGGCCGCCCGCTGATTGCGGGCATGGAGCAGATTGCCCAAACGGCACCGATTGGCGGCCATGGCCTGACCACGGCATGAGCCTGCGGCCTGCCGGAAAGCCATGACCGCGCTAACTCGCCTCTCCCTGACTGACTTCCGCAATTACGCGTCTCTGTCACTGCCGCTCGACGGACGCCATGTCTGCCTGTTTGGTGCCAATGGCGCGGGCAAGACGAACCTGCTCGAAGCCGTCAGCCAGCTCGGCCCGGGGCGCGGCCTACGCTCCGCGACGCTTCCGGAAATGATGCGCAAGGATGCCCCGGGCAGCTGGACCGTCGCCGCGACGCTCGACAATGACCAGAAGATCGGCGTGGCGCTCGAAACCGGCTCGGGCGCCAAGCGTAACGTGCGCATCGATGGCGCCTCCGCGACCGCATCAGACCTGGCTGACCTTATCCGCATCGTCTGGCTTACGCCCTCAATGGACGGCGTCTTCCGCGGTGGCGCATCCGACCGTCGCCGTTTCCTCGACCGTCAGGTCATGGCCCATATTCCCACCCATGGCCGCGCCGCCAGCCGCTATGAACAAGCCATGCGCGAGCGCAACGCCCTGCTCGAACGCGGCCATGTCGACCCGGCCTGGGCAGATGCCATTGAGGCCCGCATGGCCGAAGCCGGCGCCGAGATGGCCATCAACCGGGCCCATGTGCTGGAAGCACTACAGGTCGCCATCGAACTGCGCCCGGACGGCCATTTTCCCAAAGCGGACCTCACGCTCGAAGGCGACGCCGAACAGGCGGCTCTTCAGGGAGACGACTTCAAATCCATCTTCGAAACCCTCGCCGAAACCTTCCGTACGACGCGTCGCCGCGACATTGCCGCCGGCCGCACAATCGACGGCCCGCACCGCTCAGACCTCGTGGTCATTCACCGCCCCACAGGCGCGCCCGCCCGCGACGCATCAACCGGCCAGCAGAAGGCGCTGCTCATCGGCCTGATCCTCGCCTCTGCGGGCGCCCTGCGCGCGAATGGCGATAGCCCCGCGCCGCTCCTTCTGCTCGATGAAGCCGCAGCCCACCTCGACCCCGATCGCCGCGCCGCGCTCTACGAGGAACTCGGCGCCCTCGGCGGTCAGGCCTGGCTCACCGGCACAGAACGTTTCCTCTTCGAAGCGTTCGGCGACCGGGCCCAGCGTGTCCGCGTGGAAGATGGCGCCGCCCGCGTCGAGGACTAGTCAGCCACTGCCGGCGAGAACCATTCCACCAGCATCGGATTGACCTCATCGTGGCGCTGATAGTTCAGCCCGTGCGTGCCACCTTCAATGATCCGGACCTGCGCACCCGGGATCAGCGCAACCAGCTCTGCCGCACTCGCTATGGCGACGGTTTGGTCCTCATCCCCGAACACGGCCATCACAGGTGTTTCGGTTTTCTGAGCGACAGAACTGAAGAGGATTTCCCGGTTCGACATAGGAAAGTTGCGCAGCGTCGACAGCAGCGCCTTGGCATAGCCGCGATAATCCATCTGTTGCGTGACATCGCCCTGCAGGCGGTTGTCCGGTCCCAGCGCGCTCTCGTCATATTGCGGATCGCCCAGCAGGATGCCGCGCCCGAACACGTGCCAGATCCAGTCGCCGACGACCGGCAACTTGACCAGTGCCGCCGCCACGCCGCTATCGCCCTCAACATCCAGCCCGGCGGGCACCAACAGGAAGACGCGCGATACGCGCTCCGGGTGGCGCCCGGCAAAGGCCATCACGATCGGCCCGCCCATGGACAGGCCGACCAGGCCAACAGGCTCGACCAGCCCAAGGCCATCGAGCACGTCCATCAGCTCCCGGTCGTAGAAGTCTTCGTCATAAGGCCCGTCGGGCCGGTCAGACCAGCCGCGCCCGAAATGATCGTACTGGACGACGCGGAACCCCGCCTCGACCAATGCAGTGGCATTCTGCTCGAAAATGAAGGCCGGTGTCGAAAAGCCATGCACCATCACGATCACATTGCCATCTTCGGGCCCGCGCGCCTGGTAGTGCAGCTGGCCGTCTGTCACCTGCAGGAACTCGCCCGGCGCCTCGGCGCGCGCAGCCGCATCCATCGCCTTCAGGTCCTTGCCAGCCCACCAATAGGTGCCTGCCAGAACGGCGACAACGAGCCCGACCGCCCACAGCAATATCTTTGTCATACGCCCACCCCAATTTACTCTGGCCACAGGCCCGTCAGCTTTCTTCCATCAGAGATGTTTATCGAGCCAAATTCCCCATTTTTGCAAGTCTCTAATACGGGGGGAGCGATCCCGGCAGGCGGCAATGCCGGATTCACGTCACACGCCATCAGGCAAACGATAAATTTGGGCCCCGAAACGCATTCAACCGCCCGCAAGGTGTGGATCATCGGGCCCAGCCGGTCTACGTAAGGGCAACACAATATCCGGAGACTGCCCCATGAAAACCCGCGCCGCCGTTGCCTTTGAAGCCAAGAAACCGCTCGAAATCGTCGAGCTGGACCTGGAAGGCCCGAAGGCGGGCGAAGTCCTCGTCGAAATCATGGCCACCGGCATCTGCCACACAGACGCCTACACGCTCGACGGTCTCGACAGCGAAGGCCTGTTCCCTAGCGTGCTCGGCCATGAAGGCGCAGGCATCGTGCGCGAGGTTGGCGCAGGCGTCACCAGCGTGAAGCCGGGCGACCATGTCATCCCGCTTTACACGCCGGAATGCCGCCAGTGCAAAAGCTGCCTCTCCGGCAAGACAAACCTCTGCACCGCCATCCGCGCCACGCAAGGCAAGGGCCTGATGCCGGACGGCACCAGCCGCTTCTCCTACAAGGGCCAGACCATCTACCATTACATGGGCTGCTCGACCTTCTCGAACTTCACCGTCCTGCCCGAGATCGCTGTTGCGAAAATCCGCACCGACGCGCCCTTCGACAAGGCGTGCTATGTCGGCTGCGGCGTCACCACCGGCGTTGGCGCCGTCACCAACACAGCCAAGGTCCAGGTCGGCGACAATGTCGTCGTGTTCGGCCTCGGGGGCATCGGCCTCAACGTGCTGCAGGGCGCGAAGATGGCAGGCGCCGACAAGATCATCGGCGTCGATATCAACGACTCCAAAAAGGAATGGGGCGAGAAATTCGGCATGACGCATTTCGTCAATCCAAAGAACACCAAGGACGTGGTCGCCCACATCGTCGAGCTGACCGATGGCGGCGCGGACTATTCCTTTGACTGTACCGGCAATACAGACGTGATGCGCCAGGCCCTCGAATGCTGCCATCGCGGCTGGGGCACGTCGATCATTATCGGCGTGGCAGAGGCCGGCAAGGAAATCTCGACCCGTCCGTTCCAGCTCGTCACCGGACGCAACTGGCGCGGCACAGCCTTCGGCGGCGCCAAGGGCCGCACCGACGTGCCAAAGATCGTCGAATGGTACATGAACGGCAAGATCCAGATCGACCCGATGATCACACATGTCATGGGCCTCGAAAAGATCAACGACGCGTTTGACCTTATGCATTCCGGCGAGAGCATCCGGAGTGTGGTGGTGTATTGATGGAGCCGTTTAACTGGACGTGCAGATATTGTGGCCAGCCCACGACGATCACTGATCCGAACTATTCAAATGGTATAACGCACATCTACATGAAGGAATCTGAGCATGGCTGGGTAGGTTTGGAGCATACAGCCGTCGGGTGCCCCAATGCCGAGTGTAGAAAGCTGACCTTAGTCGTGATGCTGAGGCCTGCAAAACACGTAAATGGCACATGGAAATATCAAGAACCAATCGAAGTGTGGCCATTACTTCCTAAGTCACGAGCCAAGCCCCAGCCCCACTACATTCCGGAGGCATTAAGGCGAGACTACGTGGAAGCCTGCTTAATTTTGAATGACAGTCCAAAAGCATCCGCCACCATGTCCAGACGTTGTCTGCAAGGACTAGTGCGGGATTTTTGGGAAATTCCAGAGGACAAAAGAGGTAACTTGGGAGCAGAACTGAATTTCATCAAAAATAAGATTGATCCCTCAACTTGGGATGTCATCAAGACAATCCGCGAGGTCGGTGATATCGGCGCCCATATGGAAAAGGACGTCAACTATGTGGTTGATGTCGAACCCGAAGAGGCTTCACTTTTACTCGAACTGATCGAAGCTTTATTTGAAGACTGGTATGTTTCTCGCCAAAAACGATTAGACCGCGATGAGCGAGTTAAATTGCTTGCAGAGAAAAAGCTGGAAGAGAAGCGAGACGCTAAGCGGAAATCAAAAGAACAAGACAAAAAGCCGGACGCTGATCCGGAGCCAAGCAACAATTAGGGAATACACCAATGTACAGCCACATGATGGTCGGCACGAACGACATCGAAAAATCCAAGACCTTCTACGACGCCCTGTTCACATCGGTTGGCGGCAAGACCGCCATCACCGATCCGAAGGGTCGCCTCATCTACATGCACAATGGTGGCATCTTCCTCGTGACACCGCCCATCGATGGCCAGCCTGCCACACACGCCAATGGCGGCACGATCGGCTTTGCCATGTCCTCGCCAGAAGAAGCCGACACATGGCACAAGGCCGGCGCCGCTGCTGGCGGCACGCCTATCGAGGATGCGCCAGGCTGGCGTGAAGGTGGCGGCCAGCGCCTCTACCTCGCCTACCTGCGCGACCCCGACGGCAACAAGCTCTGCGCCCTGCATCGGGGCTAGGCTAAGCATGACAGACTGGAAACTTCCCTGGAAGGCCAGCTGCCTGTGCGGCGGCGTCGAGATGAAAATCTCTGCGCCGCCCATGGTCACCATGGCGTGCCATTGCCTCGGCTGCCAGAAACTGACGAGCGGCCCCTATTCGCTCTCGATGTTCCTGCCGGACGCAGGGTTCGAAGTAACCAGCGGCGAGCCCGTGATCGGCGCCCTGAAGGGCGAGCATCGCCACTTCTACTGCCCGGACTGCCTGTCCTGGCTGTTCACGCGTCCGGCCGGTATGGACATGGTCAATCTCCGGTCGACCATGCTCGATAATGCCGCCTGGGCCGCCCCGATCATGGAAACCGGCACGGCCAGCCGTTTGCCTTTCGCGCAAACCGGGGCAGAGTTCTCATATGAGGAATTCCCCGAAATGTCTGACTTCCCGAAGATCATGCAGGCCTTTGCAGATCACGGCGCCAGACCGGACAACAGCTGATGGAAAGAGAGACGAACATGATGAAATGGGCATTGATGGCCGCGGCGCTTGCCGCCCTCACGGGCTGCGTTGCAGTCGAAGCCAATGAATTTGGGGCGAAACCCACTGTCAGCCATTTCGGCAGCCAGGCCATGGGTGGCACGCAGCTACCTTTCTCCAAGTCGGTTACGGCAGGCGACACGATCTACGTTTCCGGCGAACTCGGTACGGACCCTGCCACCGGCAAGCTTGTCACGGGCGGCACAGGCCCGGAAACGACGCAGATCTTCCTGAACATGGAACGCACGCTCGCCAGCCAGGGCGCCGATCTCTCCAATATCGTGAAATGCACCGTCTACCTCAACAATATCGACAATTTCGGCGAGATGAACGAGGCCTACAAGGCCGCCTTGCCTGATCCCAAGCCCGCCCGCGCAACTGTCGCTGTTACGGCGCTCGCCATGGGCGCCAACCTTGAGATCGACTGCATCGCCGTGAAGTCATGAGCGACGAAGCCCCCAAGGACTGGAAACTAAAGCTCCGCTACGGTCAGACAGACACCCGCTATGAGCACTTCGCCATGGTCGCCGATGGCGCTGTCGTCGAAGCCAATGCCGACTTCAAGACAGAGGTCGGCCCATGCGTCCTCTCGATGAAGGCCTGGGCCAAGGACACCGAAGAAGCCGCCGAAATGATGATCGCAATCAGCAATCATCTCGGCTTCAAGATGGCGGGCAAGATCGATATCTATGCCACCGAGCCTGATGCTCCGCCCAAGGAAAAACCCTACGGCTACGACCTGAAGTTCACGCCCTATGTCGCGGACACAATTTTGCAATAGCATGTTCGACCGCGATGACCCGCTATCGCTGGAGCCGATTGAGTCAGCTTCGATCCGTTGGATCGTCGAGGCAGCAATTGCGGAGGGTAACAGGGTCAGCGTACTTGCCCCCTGGACCCTCGCCCTTGTTGCCCATATGCGCGACCCGCTATCAGCCACTTTGCGCCACACCATCGCTAAGCGGTTCCCGGCCTTGGCGCATTTCGCAGAACCCGACACCCCTCACGACAGAGCCCATGAAGGCTATATCGAAGGGGGCTTCTCCGCGTCATTTCCAGTCAAGGATTAATCCAGCCTGAGGCGGAAATCCTTGCGCGCCAGTCGCGCCGGCAGACGAAACTCCATCAGCGGCGCCCCGCCAACACGGTCCATCAGTGCTGCCAGACGCATCTTCGCGCTGTCATCCATCGCATCAATCTCGTCTGTCACCGCCTGCAGCCGCCAGAGCGGGAAGCTCCGCGCCGTGCAGTCGCCATCGAAGCCGCCGGTCATGAACTCCACCATGCCAAACCCGCGCGGCACATCTGCCCCGGCTTTCACACTCTTCGCCCATTCGCCAAACAGCGCCGCCGTCTTCACCAGCATCGGCATCTGCTCACTCATCTGACGACTGAGTATCGGCTCCAGCGTCTTCGGCACGGCGTCATCCGCCAACAGCTCGCCTTGGCCCCGCTCGCCCGCCTGCACGCGGCGCACATAGTTCGCCACCTTCGGCGCCAGCCGCTCCATGATCCGTCCACTCTCCGGGTCACGCAGCAGGTGCGCATACAGCGGCCCGTTAAGCGCAAAGTCGCCCAGAGACGGCCGCTCGCCGAGAAGGAAAGCGTGGTGGCGCAGGTGCTCCGTCATGTCCTTCAGGAAGGCCTCATAGGCCGCTTCGACGCCGGGAATGTTCCCTTCGCTGACGCCCAGCATGGCCACGGCGCCCTTGAACCGCTCGCCATTCTTGCGCCCGATCGCATATTGCTCGGTCGGCGGCGCGTCCGGCGCCGAGATGCGCCCGAACTCGGCATAGGCCCAGTCCTCATTATAGTTCCAGCGATAGTGCATGGCCGGCAACACCAGCCACTCATCGGCATAGAGTTCCATCAGCCGCGACACGACCCGCTGCATCGGTCCTTCCGGCATCGCGCGCGGCCCATCCGGCGTGGCCGCCTCGACCGCGTCGATAATGTCCGCCGTGTCCTGCACCACTTCGCCGTCCGGCATTTCCATCACGGGAATCACCGGCCAGCCGACCTTGGGCAGAATCACATCGCGGTAAACCTCGCGCGTGGCGATGCGCTCTTCGAAATCTGCCCCGCGCCAGCGCAGGTAGGCGCGGGCCTTGCCCGAAAAATAACTGACCTCCGCGCCATAGAGAACATAACCGCTCATGCCTTGATCCTTCTGCCCGGTTCGGGCCATGCTTGGCGCCAACCCGAAGGAGCGCTTTTTCATGACCCTAACCCCCGTATCCTCATGGGCAAGCTTTGGCGGCACACTCTCTGTGCATGACCATGAGAGCGCCGTTACCGGCACCACGATGCGCTTTGCCGTCTACAGCCCCCCGCAGGCGAAAAAGGGCCCCGTCCCGGTCCTCTGGTACCTGTCCGGCCTCACCTGCACCTGGGCCAATGTCATGGAAAAATCCGGCCTCCAGCGCGCCGCCTCCGAGCACGGCATCATGATCATCGCCCCCGACACCAGCCCGCGTGGGCCCGACGTGCCGGATGATGACGCCTATGATCTCGGTCAGGGCGCCGGCTTCTATCTCACCGCCACCGAAGCACCGTGGGACAAGCACTATCGCATGGACCAGTACATCATCCGCGAGCTGCACGCCGTCATCGCCGCCAACTTCCCGGCCGACATGGACCGCCAGGGCATTTTCGGCCATTCCATGGGCGGGCACGGCGCGCTGACGCTCCACTTCAAGTATCCGGACACCTATCGCTCCTGCTCGGCCTTCTCGCCGATCACCACTCCGTCGCGCGTACCTTGGGGCGAGAAGGCTTTCACCGCCTATATCGGCCCGCCGTCGATTGCCTGGGAACAGTATGACGCGACCGAACTCGTCCAGACCCGCCAGACAGACGCCCACATCCTGATCGACACCGGCAAGGCCGACCAGTTCCTCGAAACCCAGCTGAAACCGGATATCTTCATTGAGGCGTGCGAGAATTCAGGACAGGCGCTGACCTACCGAATGCATGAGGGGTACGGCCATGACTACTATTTCATCGCCACCTTCATGAGCGATCATATCGCTCACCATGCGAAAGCCCTTAAAGCCTAGACCGCTTTCGCGTGGCGGCGCGGCGCGGGCTTGAACCGTCCGTCGAAGCTCTGGGCAACAGTGCGCAGCATCACCCGCGCCGCTAGTGGCACGGTCACGACGCCGTCCTTCACCCTGCACAAGCCCGCCGGCACAAGGAAACGCGCCGTCTCCAGCGCATCGTCCAGCGCGTTTGGCGCTGCGCCCATCTCGGCGCACACCTCCGCCACGTCGACGCGCAGATCACACATCAGCCGCTCAATGGCGCGCGCGCGCAGCCGGTCATCATCCGTAAGCACAACGCCGCGCTCGCTCGGCAGACGCCCGGCCTTGATAGAATCCCGCCAGGCGTTGCGATCCTTCAGGTTCTGCACATAGCCCTCCGCGAACTGCGAGATGGACGATGTGCCAAGCCCGACAAGTGTGTCGCACGGGTCATCCGTGTAGCCCTGGAAATTGCGCCGCAGCTGTCCCGCCTTCGCCGCAATGGCGAGGCTGTCATCCTCACGCGCGAAATGGTCCAGCCCGACCGGCACATAGCCGGCGTCCAACAAAATGGCCGTCGCCGCTTCGGCCTGCTCGAACCGCACCTCGATATCCGGCAGCATGTCTTCGCGGATCGCCGCCTGGTGCTTCGCAAACCATGGCACATGCGCATAGCCAAACACCGAGATGCGCGACGTGCCTTGTAACACGGCAAAGGCTGCCGCCTCTTCCACATCGGCCACCGTCTGGCCCGGCAGGCCATACATCAAGTCCATGTTATGCTTGGTGATGCCAGCGGCATTGAGGCGGGCAATCACGCGCTCCACCTGTGCGCGCGGCTGCACCCGGTTGATGGCTTTCTGCACATCAAGGTTCAGCGTCTGCACGCCAAGGCTCACGCGATTGACGCCCGCCCCCGCCATGGCCTCGACCTGCGCCTCGGAGAGCACGCGCGGGTCCAGCTCCATCGCAATCTCCGCATCGGCCCGCATCGCGAAGCGCTCGCCGATATGCCCGATCAGCGAGGTCATGTCCTCTGGCCGCAGCGAATTTGGAGACCCACCGCCAAAGTGCAGGTGCGCCAGACCACCATGCGGCCCCATCGCATCGGCCCAGAGATCGATCTCGGCATGCAGCGTTTCAACATAGGCCGCGATCCGGTCATAGCCGTTCGGCACCGTCGTCGCGCAGCCGCAATACCAGCACAGCTTGTCGCAAAACGGGATATGCGCATAGACGGAGATCGCGGACCCGGGGTCAACACCCGCCGCCCAGGTCCGCGCCTCCCCCGCTCCCACGGCTGGCGCAAAGTCTGCGGCCGTCGGATAGCTTGTGTAACGCGGCACCGGCCGCTGCGCGAAGGTCATCCAGCTCTGTTTCATGCAGGAACAGCTATCAAATCAGGCACTCGGCGGAACTCCGGAAAACCCCCTAGTCCCGTGCTCGACCCGGCCCTGACCGGGTGCTAGCGTTCCGCCAAAGGAGCCCCCTCATGATCAAATCCCTCGCTACTCTCGCTCTCACGCTTTGCCTGGCCACTTCCGCCCACGCCGGAGAGAACGATTTCGTCGCCGGAACGCTGGTGCCTGACTATGGCAAGTATGCGCCCCGCGAGAGCGCCAGGCTGCCCGAAGGCACGGTCATGAAGGTCGCGTTCGACATGTCGAAGGCTGCGCCGGACGGCGAGATCAACAGCGATCTCGTCAAAGTCGCGCGTTTTCTCAATATGCATGCCGGCTCGGGCGTGGCGCTTGAAAACCTCTCCGCCGCCATCGTCGTTCACGGCGCGGCCTCGGCTGACCTTCTCACGGCTGAAAAGCTCGGTCACGAGAACCCGAATGCAGGCATCATCGCCGAACTTGTCGCCGCTGGTGCCACGATCGACCTCTGCGGAACCACCTCAGCCGCGCGCGACATCGCGCAGGAAGATCTCCTGCCCGGAATCACGATTTCCCTGTCCGCGATGACGTCCCATGCCCTGCTGCAGCAACAGGGCTACACCCTCAACCCCTTCTGATGGCAATGTCAGCCGCAGTAGCAATGCGGCCTGAAACGTGCAATGAGCGGCAAAACCTCGCTCCGTTCCACGCAAGAACGGTGCGCTGCGCATGGATTCCCCGCGCACGCCCTTGAAAGACATATGCTAAATGACTGATACCACCCTCGTTCCTCCGGCCCTTGCCGAGGCGCTCGCCGCACGTGGCTATGAGAGCCTCACACAAGTGCAATCCGCTGTGATTGCAACAGAGCTGACTGGACAAGACCTCCTCGTTTCCGCCCAAACAGGCTCCGGCAAGACCGTCGCCTTCGGCCTTGCCATGGCTGGCGACCTGCTCGATGGCGCCGAAAAGTTCGGAAATGCCGACGCCCCCCTCGCCCTGATCGTTGCGCCAACCCGCGAACTCGCCCAGCAGGTCGCCCGCGAACTGCAATGGCTTTACGCCTCCACAGGCGCCCGCATGGCCACCTGCGTCGGCGGCATGGACATGCGCGACGAGAAAAAAGCCCTCGCGCGCGGCGCCCATATCGTTGTCGGCACCCCCGGCCGCCTGTCGGACCACATCAAGCGCGGTTCGCTGGATACGTCCGGCATTCGCGTTGTCGTCCTCGATGAGGCCGATGAGATGCTCGACATGGGCTTCCGCGACGAGCTGGAGCACATCCTTCAGGATACGCCCGCCGAGCGCCGCACGCTGCTCTTCTCTGCGACTGTGCCAAAAGGCATCGCTGCCCTCGCCGGCCGCTACCAGCGCAATGCCGTGCGCGTCACAACCGAAGCCGAGAAATCCCAGCACGTCGATATTGAATACAAGGCCCTGCTCGTTGCCCCCGGCGACGAAGAGAACGCCATCGTCAATATCGTCCGCCATTCCGACAGCGAAAGCGCGCTCGTCTTCTGCACGACCCGCGCAGCCGTCAACAAGCTGATGAGCCGCATGGGCAACCGGGGCTTCCCCGTTGTCGCCCTCTCCGGCGAACTCAGCCAGAAGGAACGCTCCAACGCGCTCCAGTCCCTGCGTGATGGCCGCGCCCGCGTCTGTATCGCAACGGACGTCGCCGCCCGCGGCCTCGACCTGCAGAACCTCGGCCTTGTCATCCATGCCGACCTGCCGCGCGACCCGCAGACCCTGCTCCACCGTTCGGGCCGTACAGGCCGCGCGGGCCGCAAAGGCGTCAGCGCGCTTCTGGTCGCCCCAAAAGGCCGCCGCCGCGTCGAACGCCTGCTGAACGATGCCAAGATCGATGCGACCTGGGGCAAGCCGCCCACGGCCGAAGAAATCAACGCCCTTGATGACGCCCGCCTGCTCGCCGATCCGGCCCTCAGCCGCCCGATCCACGAGAGCGAAGCCGAGATGATCGCAAAGCTGATCGAAACCCACGGCGCCGAACAGGTCGTCGCTGCCTTCCTGCGCAAGAGCCGCGAAGGCCGCTCGGCCCCTGAAGACCTGCGCGATGTCGACGACCGCGCCCCGCCGGCCCGCAAGGAACGCGGCGACCGCGCCGATTGGACCGACCGCGAACCCCGCGAGAAACGCCCCCGCGCCGAGCGCAAGGGCTTTGACAACGCCGCCTGGGTCTCACTCAACATCGGCCGCAAGAAGAACGCTGAAGCCCGCTGGCTGCTCCCCATGCTCTGCAAGGCTGGCGGCCTGTCCCGCGAGGATATCGGCGCCATCCGCATCAACCCGGCCAACACGCATGTCGAGCTGACCCGCGAAGCTGCTGACCGCTTCTTCGCATCCCTCGGTGAAGGGGCCTCGCTTGAGAAGGGCATTCGCGCCTTCCCGCTCGACGGCCCGCCCGCCAAGGAGTTCGATGACGAGCGCCCGGCGCGCCCGGCCCGTCCACCACATGTGAAACCGCCCTTCAAGAAGGCCTCGGCCAAGGGCGAAGGCAACTGGAGCCCTGACGCCAAGCCGGCCTACAAGTCGAAAAAGCCGAAATGGGAAGAGGGCGGCCCTGCCAAGCCCCCCAAGGATCCATCCCTGGCCGACTACATCCAGCACGATGGCCCGAACGACAAGAAGGCCTACAAGGGCAAGCCAAAACCCGGCGGCGCAGCCTCCAGCGGCAAGCCCCCTTTCAAGGGTAAGCCAGCCTTCGCAAAAGGCGGAAAACCGGCAAAAACCTTCAAGAAAAAGCCCCCTCAGGGCTGAGGGTAGCCGAAGCGCCTGAAATACCCAAAATGACACATCACAAGCCCCTGTTTTCATTGCGGAAAACGGGGGCTTTTTTACACTGCTAAATAGCCCCCGATTCATTTCCCTTATCGGTCAAAACCCCCTATATTTACGGGGTTATCTGACGAATCGACGAGGATGCTGGAATGGCCGACGAAATCATGGGCGAAACCCCCGAATATGGCGCAGACAGCATCAAGGTCCTGAAGGGCCTCGAAGCGGTCCGCAAACGCCCGGGCATGTACATCGGCGACACTGACGATGGCTCAGGCCTGCACCACATGATCTACGAAGTCGTCGACAACGCGATCGACGAGGCCCTGGCCGGCCATGCGGACCGCGTCACCGTCACGCTCCTGCCCGATGGTAGCGCCGAGATCACCGACAATGGCCGCGGCATCCCTGTCGGCAAGCATACCGGCGAAGGCGTCTCGGCCGCTGAGGTCATCATGACCCAGCTCCATGCCGGCGGTAAATTCGACCAGAACTCCTACAAGGTCTCCGGCGGCCTGCACGGCGTCGGCGTCTCCGTCGTCAACGCCCTGTCCGACTGGCTGGAACTGACCATCCACCGCGAAGGCAGCGAACACTGGGTCCGATTTGTGGATGGTGGCCGCGTCGAGGCACCGCTCATCACACGCGGCCCTTCGCCGATGACCGACAAGGGCAAGCCCTATACCGGCACGGCCGTGCGCTTCATGGTCTCCGCCTCCACGTTCACGATGACCGACTATGACCGCAAGACGCTGGAACACCGCCTGCGCGAGCTGGCCTTCCTGAATTCCGGCGTCCGCATCATCTTCCGCGACGAGCGCGAAGCCGACCCGTTCGAGATCATCCTCGAATACGAAGGCGGCGTGAAAGCCTTCGTCCAGCACATGGACCGCCAGAAAACGCCGATCGTGCCAGACCCGATCTTCGTCACCGGCGAAAAGGACGGCATCACGGTCGAAGCCGCGCTCGAATGGAATGACAGCTACCACGAGAACGTTCTCTGCTTCACCAACAACATCCCCCAGCGCGACGGCGGCACGCACCTGGCCGGCTTCCGTGGCGCGCTGACGCGCATCATCAACAAATATGCCAACGAGACCGGCATCGCGAAAAAGTCCAAGGTCGAAATCTCGGGCGACGATGCCCGCGAAGGCCTCACCTGCGTGCTCAGCGTCAAGGTGCCAGACCCGAAATTCAGTTCCCAGACGAAAGACAAGCTCGTCTCGTCCGAAGTGCGCCCCGTGGTCGAAAGCCTTATGGGCGAGAAACTGTCGGAATGGTTCGAGGAGCATCCGAAGGAAGCTCACGAGATCATGATGAAGATCGTCGAGGCGGCGGCTGCCCGTGAAGCCGCCCGCAAGGCGCGCGAGCTGACGCGCCGCAAGTCCGCGCTCGACATCACAAGCCTGCCCGGCAAGCTCGCCGACTGCCAGGAAAAAGACCCCGCCAAATCCGAAATCTTCATCGTCGAGGGTGATTCCGCTGGCGGCTCTGCCAAGCAGGGCCGGTCCCGTGACAATCAGGCCATCCTGCCCCTGCGCGGCAAGATCCTGAACGTCGAACGCGCCCGCTTCGACAAGATGCTCTCCTCCGATCAGGTCGGCACGCTGATCATGGCGCTCGGCGCCGGCATTGGCCGCGACGAGTTCAACATCGAGAAGCTGCGCTATCACAAGATCATCATCATGACCGATGCTGACGTTGACGGCGCGCACATCCGCACGCTGCTACTCACCTTCTTCTATCGTCAGATGCCGGAGATTATCGAGCGCGGCTATCTCTACATTGCTCAGCCACCGCTCTACAAGGTGACGCGCGGCCGCTCCGAGCGTTACATCAAGGACAATGCCGAACTTGAAGCCTATCTCATCGGCGAGGGGACAACCGGCGAAACGCTGATCCTCGACGATGGCACGCAGATCGGCAGCGAAGACCTGCGCGACCGCGTGCGTCAGGCCGCTAACTTCCGCTCCGCCCTGCGCCGCCTCGCCCTGCGCGCCCCGGCCGACCTCATCGAGCACGCCGCCCTTGCCGGCGCGATGAGTGCCAATGCCGCGCCTGAAACGGCTGATGCCACGGCGGCCCGCCTCAACCTCCTCGCCGAGGAAGGCGAGGACACATGGGAAGGCAAGTTCGAAGACGGCAACCTCATCCTCCACCGCACGGTGCGCGGCGTGGACGAAGACGCTGTCCTGCCAGCCGCCCTGCTCGCCAGCCAGGACGCCATCCGCCTCGCCGAGCGCGCCGCCGGTCTCGCTGATCTGTACACGAAGCCTGCCATCCTGCGTCAGGAGAAAGGCGGCGACGTCGCCGTCCACGGCCCGGCCTCCCTGCTCGACGCCGTGCTGAACTCCGGCCGCAAGGGCCTCAAGGTCCAGCGCTACAAGGGCCTCGGCGAAATGAACGCCGACCAGCTCTGGGAAACCACCCTCGACTCCAACGCCCGCACCCTCCTGCAGGTCAAAGTCGACCACGCCGACGAAGCCGACGAAATGTTCACCAAACTGATGGGCGACGTCGTCGAACCTCGCCGTGAGTTCATCGAAGAGTTTGCGCTGGAAGCCGAGGTGGATGCCTAGGGTAAGCACCAGATGAATTTTGAGTGGCCTGATATTGTATTTGCTCAGCAGACGGTCTCATCAAATGAAGTCTGGTCAGCCTTAGCTGGCGTACTTATCGGCGGCGCAATTACATTTGGCACGAGCTACTGGTTTAAGAAACGAGAGCAACGGATCGATCTTCAGGAGCGTGATTTTGAGCTCTATATTGAGCTGAACCGAGTAATAAATGACGTTTGGGCGATAGGTTCTCGCTACCTACCCGCATTGGATAAGCATGGCTGGCCGACTGCACCGTGGTCAGTAATGCAGCCAGCCATAGGTGAAACTAACTACAGCGTGCGCATTCCTGCGCGTCTGCTATCAACAATTCGGTCAAAAAGCGGAAAAGGCCTTACACACAAAGCGCTAGAGATGGCCAATTTTCGCAACATAATAATGGTGGCAAATTCCCAGTTTCAGGAACTGCATACCAAAGTGGTAGAAATGGGTGCGCCGTATGCAGATATATCACAAGGCATGCGTATGAGCGCTGATTTAGATGCCCGCCTTCCCGAGCACAAGACAGTTATTGTCGCCACTGAGCGTGCGAACAGCTTAGCGAAGCAGCTGCTCAAATTAATCCTTGATTTCTACGACTACGCAATTGATTTTGCTGGTCATTACAATACCTACCACTCAACGCATAAAAACAAAGTTTTCCACAAATTGTTGATCGATATCTCAGGCATTCAAGCTGACATGAGTAAGTATTCTACAAAAATTTAAGCGGTTTGAGGGCAATTTGAATTTACGCGCCGGAACTCGCAAGTCATCCTCCCCCCTCCGTGATCCCGGACTTGATCCGGGATCTCAGGCGAAGGCTTCCCATCGCCGCCGCATGTGACCCCGGCGTTCGCCGGGGATACGGAGCGTTAGGGTGCGTCGTAGCGTAGGGTGGGTTGAGCGTAGCGATACCCACAAACCAGCCCGCCACCACACCAAACTCCCCATCCCGCGTCACCCCCGACCGCGCAGCGGTCTGGGGGCCCAGCTCTGATCCTCTCCCCCCACCCGTGATCCCGGACTTGATCCGGGATCTCAGGCGAGGGCTTCCGGTCGCCGCTGCATGGGACCCCGGCTTTCGCCGGGGATGCGGAGGGGTTGAAATGACAGGCTTGACCCGCGATCTCTCGCCGTGATTTTGTTTAGCCTTCGCATGAGGCCCCGGCGTGCGCCGGGGACACGGGGATTGGGAAAAACAGCCATGGCTTTCTTCACCTATATCGTGACGAACAAGCCGCGCGGGTCACTCTATTGTGGGCAAACGGACGATATCAACCGGCGCGCCTGGGAACATCGCAACCGCGTTCTCAAGGGCTATTCCCATCAATACAATTGCACCGCGCTCGTCTGGTTCGAAACCTTCGAGTCCCGTGAGAACGCGCTCGCCCGCGAACGCCAGATCAAAAACTGGAAACGCGACTGGAAGATCGAACTGATCGAGGAAGCCAATCCCCACTGGCGCGACCTCGCCGATACGCTGATCTGAACCCACTCTCCACATCCGCCTTCCCGGGCTTGACCCGGGACCTCGTGCGAGGGCTTCCTCGTCGCCGCCGCGAGAGACCCCGGATCAAGTCCGGGGATGCGACGTGAGGGAAGCAAGTTCCTGATCCATTTCCTGCTCGCTTACGTAACCATCCCCATGACCACACCTTACGAAACCGGCACACGCGTCGAATGGGACTGGGGCCGCGGCACGGCGCAGGGCTTCATCACCGAGACCTTCACGCAGCCCGTCGCGCGCACGCTTAAGGGCGCCCACGTCAAACGCAACGCCACGGACGACAACCCCGCCTATCTCATCCGCCATGACAGCGGATCAGACGTGCTGAAAAGCCATTCCGAACTGCGCGAGGCCTGACACGTCAGCCCCCTCCTCAGCCGTGATCCCGGACCTGATCCGGGATCTCATGCGAAGGCTTCCCGTCGCCGCCGCGAGAGCCCCCGGATCAAGTCCGGGGATGCGTAGAGTTTGAAATCCAATCTCAGGCCAGCCGCATCTCCACGCCCGCCACGCGCACGCTGCGCCCGTCAACCTCCAGCCCGGCCTCCTTCGCCCGCGCCAACACGTCGTCCCCGTCCGCCAGCGACAGGTCAAACGCCACCAGCCGTTCCACGTCGCCCTGGCTGAACACGATATCCCCGTCATCCATCTTCAGCGCATGGCCGCTACCGCCCGCGCCAAGCGCGCTCGCCCAGCGCGCCATCAGGCGTATCGGGTCCGGGCTCGTCAGCTCCGCGCCGATCAGCCGCCCCACTGCGCTGCGCTGGCGCCAGTCCGGCCCGGCCCAACGCCATTCGCCCGCAGGCTTCGGCTGGTCGACCGAGACAATCGCCCCGCCAAGGTCTGCCGGGTGCAGATGGCTGGCCGCAATGTCTTCAAGGTCGATGTCCCACACCCGGCGTATGCCCAGCCTGTCGACCCGCGCGCGCGTCGCGGCCAGGTCCGCCACTTCAAAAATCGCCATGTAGCCGCCCGGCCCGCCGCGCGCCATGAACCGCGCCGCCGGCGCCGTCTCCACCGTCGGCACCACAACTTCCAAGAACTGGTCGCCAATCGCAAACACGCCATTCACCAGGCCAAACTCTGCGACGCCCGGATCAGGGAAAGGCGCCTCAAGCCCGAACACATTTTTCAGCGTGTCGATCGTGTCAGTCGTCTCGCTGGCAATCACCAGCTGGCGCAAGCGCGGGAATGTCATGGGCGGCTCCTCCGGGGCTTCATTTTTGACAGCATCAGGCCACGCGCGCGCCCTTCGTGCAAGGCCGGGCACGTTCGGACACTATCCGGGTAGCATCCGGGCACTTTTCGGGGTTTGTACGGGGAATCGTTCGGGCATGCCGGCTGCGGGAAAAACCCCCGCTTTTGCAACGCTATCACACACGAATTGACCCCGGCCCCAAAGAGCGCCACCTGAGAGCCATGAGCAGTCATTCACACGACCACGATCATGATCACGACCACGCCGATCATGAAGGCCATGGCCACAGCCATGACCACGCGCACCATCATGCCGACATGACCTCGGCCGACAGCCGCCGTCGTGTTGCAATAGCTGCAGTTCTCACCGGCGCCTTCATGTTCGCCGAAGTGGCGGGCGGCCTCCTCTCCGGCTCGCTCGCTTTGCTGGCGGATGCGGCCCACATGCTCACCGATTGCGGCTCGCTCGTCCTCGCCTGGGTCGGCTACAAGCTGGCCGAGCGACCGGCCGATCCGCAGCGCTCCTTCGGCTTCGCGCGGATGAAGATCCTCGCCGCCTTCACCAACGGCATCCTGTTGATTCTACTGGCCATATGGATCGTCTGGGAAGCCATCCACCGCCTCATGGACCCGGTAGAAGTCATGGGCGGCATGCTTATGGCAGTCGCCGTGGGCGGGCTCGTGGTCAACATCATTGCCTTCTTCGTATTGCATGGCGGCAGCAAGGAAGACCTCAACATGCAGGGCGCGCTCTGGCATGTTGCGGGCGACATGCTCGGCTCTGTCGCGGCCATCGCGGCCGCTGGCATCATCATGGCCACCGGCTGGATGGCGGCCGACCCGATCCTTTCCGTTCTGGTGGCCTTCCTTGTCCTCTTTGCGGGCATTCGCATCGCGCGCCAGTCCGGCCACATCCTGCTGGAGGGTACGCCGGAAGGCCTCTCTTCTGCTGATATCAGTGCAGATCTCATCGAGAACGTCTCGGGCGTCACCGGCACCTCCCATGTCCACGCATGGGCCCTGACCGAGACCAAGCGCCTGATCACGCTTGAAGTGACAGCCAAGGAAGGCGCCTGTATCGAGACCGTCCGGCGCGATGTGAAGGCCCGCCTGTCACACGCGTTCGATCTCAGCCACGCAACGGTGGAAGTGGTTTCCAAGCCGCTTTAGCCCTCCTACACGGCCAGATGAGACACCCCGCCCCTTTTACTTTGGGCCGCGAGTCGCCATACCAGTCCTGAACAGTTTCCACGCCCCTTCAGGGAGGCCCCGATGGCCGATACAGACACGAATACCCGCCACGCCGAAATCCTAATTATCGGCTCCGGCCCCGCCGGCTGGACCGCCGCCGTCTATGGCGCACGCGCCCTGCGCGACGTCCTCGTCGTCACCGGCATCCAACCGGGCGGCCAGCTCACCATCACGACCGAGGTCGAGAACTGGCCCGGCGAAACCCAGATCATGGGCCCCGCCCTGATGGAAAAAATGCACGAACACGCCCTCGCCATGGGCGCCAAAGTCGCCGACGACCATATCGCCAGCGTCGATTTTGACGTGCGCCCCTTCCGCGCCATCGGCGAGAGCGGCACCGTCTACACCGCTGATTCCATTGTCATCTCCACAGGCGCGCAGGCCAAATGGCTGGACCTTCCCTCCGAGCAGAAATTCAAGGGCTTCGGCGTCTCCGCCTGCGCCACGTGCGACGGCTTCTTCTATCGCGGCCGCGAAGTCCTCGTCGTTGGCGGCGGCAACACCGCCGTTGAAGAGGCCCTGTTCCTCACGAACTTTGCCTCCAAGGTCACCGTCATCCACCGCCGCGACCATTTCCGCGCCGAGAAAATCCTGCAGGACCGCCTGTTCAAGAACCCGAAGGTCGACGTGCGCTGGAACACCACGCTCGAAGACGTTCTGGGCGATACCGACCCACTCGGCGTCACGGCAGCGCGCCTGAAGAATGTCGAAACCGGCGAGACCGAAGACCTGCCCGTCCACGGCATCTTCATCGCCATCGGCCACGCCCCTGCGACGGAACTCTTCACCGGCAAGCTTGCGATGAAGCCGAACGGCTACCTGATCACCGCGCCCGATTCGACCGCGACCGATATTCCGGGCGTCTTCGCCGCGGGCGATGTAACAGATGAGAAATACCGTCAGGCCGTCACCGCCGCCGGCATGGGCTGCATGGCCGCCCTTGAGGCCGAACACTTCCTCTCCGAACAGGAAGCGCATGCCGAGGCCGTCGCCGCCGAATAGGTCCTACAGCATCCCCTCGGCCAGCGCGGCGATATCGCGGCTTTTCTGGCTGGCCATGGCCTCGGCCAGCGTGCGGGCCCGATTCTGCATGACGCGCTCGAGTTCATCATCCACGGGCGCCGCCAGCGCCGCATTCAGTGCCGCCGAAATCTCCTTGCGATACTTGCCGGCATTGAGCGTCGCGAGCGCCCGGGCGAACTGCCAGTTAAGGGCAGCATCCCCCGGTGAGGCAGCCGCCGCAGCCTCATAATGGGCCTCGGCCGCGTCCAGGCTCGCCCCCATGATCATCGCGCCCAGCACGCCGCCCCGGCGCATCACTTCCAGGTTCCAGACGGCGAGGAAACCATGCGCATAGGCATTCTGCGGATCGTCCCGCAGCACGCCCTCGGCCAGCTGGCGCGCCTCTTCGCCATAACCAGAATCGCGCGCTTCCCTCAGGCTCATCGGACGGGCCATCAGCGACAGGGCAATCGCTTTCTGCAGGCGCCCTTCGACATGTCCGGGATCAACCGACAAGGCGGCATTGGCCTCATCCAGTGCGCCCTGCAGCAGGACGGCCGCCGGCTGGCCCTCACCGCTGATCGCCTTGGCCAGCAGGCTGCGCGCGCTGAAAGCACAGGCATCTGCCCCGTGATCTGCAACAACATCAGCGATTGCCGCATCGTAATGGCCAGCCGTATAGGCCTCCATAGCCGACGGGCTCTGGCCCCAGGCGGGCTGGAAAACCATAAAAATCAGGAATGACATCACCGACAGCACGACGCGTATCATATAGCCAATCTAGGTCGGTCGGAGAGGTTCGGGAAGCGCTTTGTAAAATGCCTTGCAAAAGCAGCAGGAGACACGCTTGCGAGGCGGCTCACACCCGTGTATGAGGCGCCCTCGCATCCAGCGAAACGGTTCGGTAGCTCAGCTGGTTAGAGCGCGCGACTCATAATCGCGAGGTCGGGAGTTCAAGTCTCCCCCGAACCACCACTCCTCCATCGCGTAGGGATCAATTCGCCTGCAGGGCGATGTCGGCATACTGGATGTCGTGTCGGTCATCTCCGATGGCTACCGGTACGACAAGTTCGCTGATACGCGGCATGGCGGAACGAAAGGCGACTTCGAAACTGGTCGTTACGCCAGCGGGAATGTCGGCGTCCTGGTCGCCCGTCATTTCGATGACGCGCGAAGCGGCCCTCTTCTCGGTCCCGGCGTCATCCGTTGCGGTTGCCCGATCCAGCCTGAACTGTACCGTCGCGTCCGTTGTATTATGCACGTCGAACGTGCAGGTCGGATTGTCCGGGTTGACGCAACCGAGAAAAACGAATTCCAGTCCGCTGAGCGTCAAAAGACCGCCGGGCTGATAGGCCTGGTCGCGCCGCGCGGTCTTGATAGCAGGTGGTTCCGCATCACCGAGATTGAGGTTCGTGAACGCCTTCGGATAGGCCTCGTATTCGACATTGAGTTCCGGCCAGAAGGCCTGGAAGAATTCAGCCGGCGACCGGAAGGTCACGTCCCAACCCGTAACGATCCCCGGCGGCAGCTCCCCCTCCGACTTGCCGCTCAGGCTGAGGACCGATTGGGCCGCTTTTCGCTGCAGACTCTGGCTGTTGAAGGCCAGTCCGCCATAGGTCGAGATTTTTCGGTCGCTGGTGCCGGTATTCATCAGGTCGAACCGGCAGATCGGCGCGTCAGGGTTGGCGCAGCCGAGGAAATGCACCGCCACGTTATCAACTTCATACGCGTATTCGGGATGATCCGGATCCACCGGACGCATGGCCCGCACATCCACCTGCCGCCCGCCGCGAATGGCAATGTCCCGGAATTCCTTGTTGAATTCGACAGTATTCACATGCAGTTCGAAACGGACCAGCTGGAAGATGTTGGCGGGGCGATTATAGGTCACCTCGATCTGCGAGGCCTCAAGCGAGGGGATGTCCCACGTATAGTGAGAAGAGGCGACGATATTACGTCCCTTGTCGCCCAGCCACCGGCCCTGCTCATTGATGGCCGAGGATGACCCGATCCAGAACTTCACGGTATCGGGCGTCGTATTCATGACTGACAGGACGCATTTTGGCGCATCGGGGTTTTCACACCCCAGGAATTCGAATTGCAGGCCGGACAGCTCAAACTTCGCTCCGGGAATGGCCTTTGCCGCATTCTTCTCGGCCGTTTCGGCCTTCAGTTTCTTCACCCGCGTTTGCAGGACCGGATTGTCCGGGTCGAGTTCCAGCGCCTTCTGATAGGCCGCCAGCGCCTTGGCCGGGTCGGAGGGCACGAGGATATCGCCGGCATTGCGCAGCAGGTCGGCGCGGCCCTGCGCCGGGATCGCTTCGCTCGCGCCGGAGGTTTCAGCCGTGGTAACCAACTTTTCGGCGGCCGCTTCGGCCTGCCCGGAAACCGCCAGGAAACGCGCATCAGTCAGCGTGGGGTCTTCGGAGGCCAGCAGGGATGTGAGCGCGGCCTCGTAATTGTCCTGTTGATCGGCAGATACATTCTCGCCGCGGGCATCCGCGCCCGCCATGGCGGACGTGATGGAGGCCTGAACGATCATCGCGATCCGCTCCTCGCTGAGCTGGAGCTGCTCCTTCACATCGGCGCGGGTCGCGGCGTTCTGGTCGGGAAAGAGCCGGCCGCGGATTTCGTCATTGACGAAGACATAGATCCCGAGAACCGCTGAAAGGACGCCCACGGTCCAGGCAAAACGCGACCAGAAATGTCCCGTGGATTGATTATCGTTGGCCATGCTGCCCTCCCCTGAATCTCAGGAGAAAAAGCTAACCAACGTGTATCTCAAGGCCAGAATTTTCTGGATTTGCGCGGGTCTGCCCGAGGGAGTGTGATGCAATAATGCAACACATATTGGAATGCCCCTTTCCCGTGCAGGCCATGCCTGCAGGGAACAATAGCCTTGGCGTCCCGTTGGCTTTTCTGAGGCAGCTCACACAACAGGGACATTAACATGATTAAATTAGCGCTCGTATTTCTGCTGATCGCAGCAGTGGCCGGTATTCTTGGGTTTAGCGGACTCGCTGGCGCGGCGGCAAATATCGCCATGTTTCTGTTCGCCGTAGCATTGATCATCTTTGTTGTACTGCTGGTTCTAGGGCTTACCGTATACAAGAAAATCACGTGAGCGGCGGCAGAGACCCATCAACTTTATGGGGCTTCACGGCGCGACTGTTATTGACGATTCTTCTGATCGCGCTGGCGCTGTTCCTGTGGGTGGTGAGAGACGCCGTCCTGCTTGGCTTTGCAGCGGTGCTGCTGGCAATTGCCGTGCACGGCGTCGCGGATGCCTTGATGAAGGTCGCGCCACTTCCCCGACCTGCAGCATTGGGCGTGGGCGCGCTCCTGATCATCGCCATCCTTACAGGTATTCTGTGGCTTTTCGGCGCCCAGCTCAGCGCCGAGTTATCCGGCGTATTTGAGCGTCTCCCTTCGGCGTGGGAGCAGGCAAAGGAAACGCTTCAGGGCAACCCTGTTGGCGCTGCTATTGTCTCCGAAATTCAGCATCTTACGTCAGGCGATAGTGGCGGATCTGCGATTGACATGATCTCAAGCGCCGGTGGCTTTGCGTTGCCCGCAGCGTCCGGAATGACAACGGCGCTGCTTGTATTCTTTACTGCGGCATTTCTTACGAGCTCCGCGTCTGTCTATCGCCGCGGCGCGCTTCTCCTCATTCCCAAGGGGCCCGATGAAAAGGTGGGTGCAGCACTCGACTATTCAGCGCTCGCACTGAAAAAGTGGTTATTGGGCATAACGGTCGACATGATGATAATCACCGTTCTTCTGGCCATCGCGCTGTGGGCTTTGGGTATTCCGGCGTTCATCGGGCTTGCATTGCTGGCGGGCTTTTCGCAATTCGTGCCGACGGTCGGTCCGCTGATCGCGGCCATTCCCGGCATATTGCTGGCTTTCACAATTGGTCCAATGACCGCCCTGTACACTGCGGCGGCCTATCTCGTCATTTCACAGCTTGAGGCCAATCTGATCTACCCGATCATTCAGAAAAAGGCGGCCTCCATTCCACCCGCCCTGAATCTCGTGGCCATACTTGCCTTTGGGATGCTCTTCGGACCTCTTGGTGTGCTTCTCGCTACGCCGATCCTGATTGTCGTAACCGTGTGGATAACGAAGCTTTACGTGCAGGACACACTTGGCAAGGATGCTTCGATCCCAGGCGATTAGCGCCAGGACAGCCCGGCTCAGTCAGCCCAGCACGTCAACATCACGCCCGCTTCGCGCCCAGTTCCCAGCCGGTGTCTTCGTCCGCCATCAGCACGTCAGCGAGCGTTGCCACCAGCGCGCGGGGCCGGATGGGCTTTTCGATGAGCGCGGTAAAGCCGACCGCTTCGCAGGCGGCACGGCGCTCGGCGCTGAGGTCAGCGGTAACAGCCAGGATCGGGGTCAGCTGGTTCGGCCCGTCGGAGCAGCGCAGCGCCCGGACAACCATTTCGCCATTGACGCCCGGCATGTGAATGTCGGTCAGGATCGCCTGGTAGCGCGCGGCCATGGCATTGGCGATCGCCGCTTCGCCATTGGCAACAGTGTCGACCTTCCACCCGGCCGCTGTCAGGGCCCGCGACATGACAAGCGTACTGACGTCATGGTCTTCCGCGATCAGGATATGGCCCAGCGTCAGGCTGCGCCTACGCGGCTTGTTCGGCGCCTGCGCAGCGAGGCGCGGCCCGGCGCGCAGCACAGGCAGGGTGACGGTGAACACCGTGCCGCCGCCCGGATTGTCCGCCAGCCCGATCTTCCCGCCGAGGCGTGCCGTCAGCCCCTTGGCGATGGAGAGGCCGAGGCCAGAACCGCCATGCGTCTGGGCCGTCGTCGCGCTCGCCTGCTCGAACGCGTTGAACATACGGGCCTTGTCGCTGTCGGAGATGCCGCAGCCCGTGTCGGACACGGCCATGCGCAGCGACAGCTTGCCTGCCGTCTCGTCCGTCGCGAGCACGACGCTGACATGGCCCTGCTCGGTGAATTTCAGCGCATTACTCATCAGATTGAACAGGATCTGGCGGATGCGCATGGCATCGGCCTCGATCCGCATCACGCTGGTGGACTCCACCTGGATGCGCAGGTCCAGCCGCTTGCCGGCAATGCGCGACTGCCAGAGGTCGCGCGCTTCGGTGGCAAACTCGTGCAGGTCGAACGGCAATGGGTTGATGGGCAGCTTGCCCGCCTCAAGGCGCGACAGGTCCAGCAAGTCGCCCAGAAGGCGGTCGAGATGATTGCCGCTCTCGCTGATTGTGCGCGCAAGGCGGCGCGGTTCAGCGCCGGACACGCTGTCCTGCAATATGTCGGCAACGCCCAGAATCCCGGTCAGCGGCGTGCGGATTTCATGGCTGAGGAAAGCCAGGAAATGCGCCTTGTCACGGGCGACGTCCCGCGCACTGGTCCGGGCCTCGGCAAGGCGCTTTCTGGCCCCTTGCATGGCTTGCGCACGCTGGGCATTTTCCTGCGCCACGGCCGAGAGGATGGCCCGGGGACTGACCAGGCCGCTATAGCGCCCCTCATGGATGACGATCACGCCGTCGGTCAGGGCAGACGTATTCCCGTCAGCGGCCAGCTTGGCGATCAGGGCAACGGATGTGCCTGTCTCCACCATGACCGGATTGGGCGTCATGAAATTGGTGATGCAGCGCGCAGCATAGATTTCGCGGCCGCCGGGCCCGGCCATGATTTCGGTCAGGCGCCCACGCGTGACGTGGCCAAGCGCGGCGCCATTGACCACGATGGGCAAGGCAAAAAGGGCAGAATCGGAGAGGAAGAGACCAAGCGCCGCCGAGGCGGAGGTCTCGGCGTTGATGGGACGGATGGCGACCGCAATATCCTCTATACGCACCGGCATTGGTTAAGACGCATCCCTTCCCCGTTAAGGATGGGACTTTCCGCCAAAATCGTTTACGCGCCGCAAACGTATCCCTAACGGAAAGTAAACCGGACGCCGAATGCAGGAACGCCCGGACCAATGGCCCGGGCGTTCTTCAGGTTTGCAGAAGGGGCGTTGCGGCCCGTTCGCTACCTATTTGATCTCGCCGCGATGGGTGACGATCTTGTTCACGAGGCCATATTCCACGGCTTCCTCGGCGCTCATCCAGAAGTCACGATCTGTGTCCTTCTTGATCTGGTCGAGGCTTTTGCCTGTGGCGTCAGCGAAAATCTGGTTCAGGCGTTCGCGCATCTTGATGATCTCGCGGGCCTGGATTTCCACGTCCGTCGCCTGGCCGCCAACGCCGCCGCGGGGTTCATGAAGCAGGAAGCGGGTGTTCTTCAGGGCGTAGCGGTTCTCTTTCTGCGCGGCCGAATAGATCAGCGCGCCAGCCGAAGCGACCCAGCCCGTGCCGAGGATTTTCACCGGTGCGCCGACAAACTTGATCATGTCATGGATCATGTCGCCGCTCTCGACGTGGCCGCCGGGCGAGGAGATCACCAGCAGGATCGGCGAGTCGCTCTCCGAGGACAGGGCCAGCAGGCGTTCGCAGACGCGCTTGGCCTGTTTGAAGTCGATCCCGCCGGTCAGCAGGATGGTGCGGGCCTTGAAGAGGGCTTCTTCAAGGAACGCATTCGGCTCGCCCATTGGCGGGCTTTCGGCTTCTTCGTCGTCAAGGCGTGAATAAGGGGACATGTCATCTCCGGCAGAGGGATATTCGATTGGCACCATAGGTGAGGCGCCACGGCGCCCGGGTCAAGGCTGGAGAGGTTAAACCCGTGGAAAACGCTGTTTTTGCTCGTGTCCTTCATCTTCCCCCGCTTGCGGGGGAAGTGGGCTTCAGGCCGTCAGGGCTGAAGGTCGATGGGGGATTCGTGTGCGGGAATGCCCCCTCCGACCCCTTTGGGGCCACCTCCCCCGCAAGCGGGGGAGGTGAAGGCCGGGTCACGCCGCTTCGGCGATAATCCTGGCCACGTCTTCGGCGTAGCGTTGGGCCTTTTTCTCGCCGACGCCGCTGATCTGGCGCAGGGCATCCGAAGAGGCCGGGCGTTCGCGGGCGATTTCGGCGAGGGTGCGGTCGTGGAAGATGACGTAAGGCGGCACGCCGCGCGCCTTGGCCGTATCGGTACGCCACGTCCGCAGGGCATCGAACAGGTCCTGGTCGCGGCCTGACAGGTCGGCCACGGCGGCCGCAGAGGCCACTGAGCGACCCTTGGCGGGTTTCTTGCGGGCCGCGGCCACATCCTCGCGCAGCATCAGCGTGCGCTCGCCCCGGAACAGGGCGCGGGCCGCCTCGCCATCGGGCACGATGATGGAGGGCCGCATCAGGTCGCCGCCTTCGGCCAGCAGGCCGTCGAACAGGAGCGCGTCGAACACACGGTCCCAGCCCGCCTTGGGCAGGTCCTTGCCGACGCCGAACGTGGACTGCGTGGAAAGCTGCTCGTCAAAGCCATCTTTCGTGGTGCCCATCAGGTGCAGGACGAGCCGTCCCCGGCCCACTTTCTGACCACAACGGATGACAGCCGAGACCGCCATCTGGGCCCAGCGGGTCGCATCATGCGCCTGCCCCGGCTCGGCCGTGCAGACATCGCAGACGCCGCAGGGCTCAACCTTCTCCTCGCCGAAATAGCGCCGCACCGCGCCGCGCCGGCATTCGTCGCCATTGAAGAAGGCGAACAGCTGGCGCGTCTTGGTCAGCTGGACACGTTTGACCTCTTCCGGCGCATCGCCCTGATGCGTCCATGAGAGGGAACGTGCCATGTCGGACGGGCCGTAAAGCGCAATGCCGTCTGCCGGTTCGCCGTCGCGCCCTGCCCGGCCGACTTCCTGCCAATAGGCTTCCAGCGTCTTGGGGGGATCGGCATGGATCACGAAACGCACATCCGGCTTGTCGACGCCCATGCCAAAGGCGACCGTCGCGCACATGACCAGGCCCTCTTCAAGCAGGAACCGCCGCTGGCGCTCCGAGCGCACCTCCGCGTCGAGGCCCGCATGATAGGCGAGTGCGGGAATGCCTGCCCGTTCCAGCGCCTCGGCCACGTCTTCGGTGCCCTTGCGCGTGGCGGCGTAGACAATGCCGGAGACACCGCCGCGCGCCTTGACCAGCTGGACCACGCGCGCCGTGCGCCCGCCGCCCTTGGGCTCGGCCGATAGCGTCAGGTTCGGGCGGTCGAAACTCGCCACATGAAGGGCCGGATCGGTCAGCTGCAGCTGGGCGAGAATGTCATCGCGCGTGCGCGTGTCGGCGGTGGCGGTCACGGCGAGGCGGGGCACACCGGGGAAGAGGTCGCGCAGGCGGCCAAGGGCGCGATAGTCCGGCCGGAAGTCATGGCCCCACTGGCTGACGCAGTGCGCTTCATCGACGGCGATGAGCGATACGTCCATGCCCGCAAGGCGCTGGGCGAGGCCCGTGCCGAGGCCTTCGGGCGACACATAAAGCAGGTCCATCTCGCCGCGCTGCGCCGCGTTCAGCGCCTCGGTGCGGGCATTGAAATCCATCGAACTGTCCAGCCGCTCGGCCCGCACGCCAACCTGCTTCAGCGCGTCGACCTGGTCCGACATCAGCGCGATCAAAGGCGACACGACAATGGCACAGCCGGGCCGGATCAGCGCCGGGATCTGGTAGCAGAGCGACTTGCCGCCGCCGGTCGGCAGCACGGCGAGCGCATCGCGGCCCTCAAGCACATCGCTGATCACGTCTTCCTGAAGGCCGCGAAAGGCCTTGAAGCCGTAAACGCGCTGCAGGATCGCACGGGCTTCATCGAGTTGGGGGCTGGTCGGCATGGAATGTGTTGTGGCGGCTCGCGTGAGTCGGAGCAAGAGGCGGAGTGCGCGAAGCTACGGGTCCACGAAGTCAATGCGGTCGTCGTAAATCTCGTAGGCCCAGCGGCTGGCCTTCTGGCGCTGCGTCTCCGCAGCAACGAAGGCGATGATCGCTTCGCGCTCGGCGATGGGTCGCCCTGTCACGCTTTCCCAGCGAGGGGGTGTCGGCAGGTCAACGCTGATATGTACCCGGCCGGCGCACATCTCGTGCGGGAAAGGGATACGCGTATCGCCATCGACATATATGATGGTTCCGGCACGGGCATTGCCCTCAAATTCGAGCCGCCTGCCGAATTGCCGGGCGAGCCGTGACTCAAGGCTGGCGCGCATCTCGAGATCCTCGTCCGGAAGGACGTTTCCGAAGCCGTCGCGGTAGACGATGGGTCCGGTCGAGGGCTCGGGCTCCGGCTTAGGTTCAAGGGGCGGCGCGATGCCTGCTTCCAGCTTCTCGAGTGGCAGGATATGGCGCCAGCCATCGGAATGGTGGATCTCGATACGGTAAGTGCCGGGCGGCCAGGGGAACGTGTCGATCAGTATCTGCACGCGGCCATTCAGGCGCGCCGTGATGTCTGCCGCGTCGATGACAGCCCCGCCGGGGCCAAGAATGCGGAAGGTACTGTAACCCGTATAGCCGTCCTGCGGCAGCCAGAGCGTGACCTGTTGACTGCCGGGATAGCGCACGAACCGCGCCGCAAGATCACCGACACCCGCCAGTGTTTCGGACAGCGTCGCATGGCCCAATACGATCGCGCCTTCAAAGCCTTCGCCGCCTGCCATGGATGTCCCGCCTGATCGTTGCGGCGATCTAGGGCCGGATGCCGCAGGTTGCCAAGGGGCTTTCCCTCACCTCCCATCGCTGCGCGATGGGCCCCTCCTCTCCCAGAGGGAGAGGAGTTAAGTGGCTCTTCCGGTCAAACCCCTCTCCCTCTGGGAGAGGAGGGACCCGCGCCCGTTAGGGCGTGGGAGGTGAGGGTCTACGCCAGCGCCGCCACCAAGCCGCAATGCCGCCGGGCGACGGCGCTGGCGTCGGAACTGTAGCCGCCGCCGAGAACAGCGCAGAGGGGGACGGCCTGTGAGGCGCAGGCCTCCGCCACAAAGCGGTCCCGGGCGGCGAGGCCCTCATCGCTGAGGCTGAGCAGGCCGAGCCGGTCGTCGGCATGCGGGTCGACGCCCGCATTGTAGAAGACAAGGTCCGGCTGGCTGGCCAGCGCTTCGCCAACCAGCGTTTCCAGCGCGGCGAGATAGGCCGCATCGCCTGTGCCTTTCGGCAGGCCGATATCAAGATCAGAGGGCGGCTTCTCGCGGGGCCAGTTCTGTTCGCAATGCAGCGAGGCGGTGAAGACGCGCGGCTCGGGCCCCAGGATCAGCGCGGTGCCGTCACCATGGTGCACATCGCAATCGACCACGGCAACGCGGCGCACGGCGCCTTCCTGCAAAAGCAGCAGGGCCGCCACGGCGACATCATTGAACACGCAAAAGCCCGCGCCGCCATCCGGCCCGGCATGGTGGCTGCCCCCGGCGAGGTTCACCGCCGCGCCATGTTCCAGCGCAAGCCGCGCGGCAAGGCAGGTGCCGCCTACGGCTGCGCGCGAGCGCCGGGCAATGGCGGGCGTGATCTCGAAGCCGATCTTGCGGGCGGCTTTGGCGTCCAGCGTCTGGCCGAGAATGGCGCCGACATAGGCCGGGTCATGCGCAAGGTGCAGCCAGGCCTCGGGCGCCAGCAGCGGCTCGAAGAACTCGTAACCCGCCGCGCGGAGCATATCCGCCACCAGCGCGTATTTGCGCATGGGGAAGCGGTGGTCGTCCGGCACGGTGCGGGCGTCATAGGCTGGATGATGAACGAGCGGGAGCATGGGCATGAGGTAGCGGATTTCGCGGCGGCGTCCAGTCATGCGCAAAACGCATAAATGTGATCCAGCCGCCGCCCTACATGGGAACTCAGGCCATGCCATATAGCTTTCAACACCAACACTTATACGGATGGAGCACACCGATGATTGACATTCGACGCTTTGAAAACCTTGGCCGCTTCAAGAATGAGTGGCTGAACGCAAACTATCACTTCTCCTTCTCGGGCTATCACGACCCGCGCCGTATGGGCGAAGGCGCCCTGCGCGTCTGGAACGATGACACGATCGAGCCGCATACCGGCTTCCCGCCGCATGGCCACCAGTCCATGGAGATCATCACCTATGTCCGCAAAGGGGCGATCACCCACAAGGACTCACTGGGCAATCATGGCCGCACCGAAGCTGGTGATGTGCAGGTGATGAGCGCCGGCACGGGCGTGCAGCATGCAGAATGGAATGAGGAAGACGAAGCCACGACCCTGTTCCAGATCTGGATCCAGCCACGCTCTGCTGGCGGCAAGCCCAGTTGGGGCGCCCGCAAGTTTCCGAAAGGCGAACGCTCCGGCAACTGGGCCTTGCTTGCCTCCGGAGACGGCGACAAGGACAGCCTTGTCATCAACCAGGACGCCAAGATTCTGGGCGCCACTCTGAAGACGGGTGAAAAGCTGACCTATGAGTTGACCGCAGGTCGCCACGGCTATCTCGTTCTGGCCGCCGGTTCGGTAACGTTGAACGGCGAAACGCTGAAAGCCCGCGACGGCGTTGCCGTGACAGGGGCCGAGACCCTGACGCTGGAAGGCGTCGAGGATGCCGAGATCGTCTTTGTCGATACGGTTTGACCTTTCCGTCAGGCCCACCTACCAGCCAGCCTGAGCCATGTGAGCCGCGTGGCTCAGGTCTGACAGGGGGACGCCACCTTGAAAATCATCCGCAGCAAGGACTTTACCGCCAGCCAGGCATGGGGCGCGCTGGATGTCGCAAACATGGGCGGCATCACCACGCGCCTTCACTGGACGGATCAGCCCTACAAGTGGCACGTCAATGACGGCGAGGAAGTGTTCGCCGTGCTCGATGGCATTGTCGACATGCACTATCGCGAGGACGGCGAGGAGAAAGTCGTCACGCTGACAACGGGCGATGTCTTCTTCGCCGGGATCGGGTGCGAGCATGTCGCCCATCCGCAAGGCGAAGCCCGCATACTGGTCGTCGAACGCGAAGGCAGTGTCTGACGCGCCGCTCACAGCCCCGTGACTTCAGGAACATGCGGCCGCATGCTACATTGATCATGAGGACAATTCAGGAGAATGATCCCATGAAATACCTACTTGCTGCTGCCTCTTTCGCCCTGCTTGCAACGCCTGCCGCACTGGCGACCGAAATCGATGTTGGTTACTCGACTGACTTTCAGGAAAAGCTCCAGGATGATTATGGCGCCCGCGAAGGCACCTATCTTGCCGACTCGATCAAGGAAGACCTGATGCGCGAATTCAAGGCCGCCGGCCTGAATGTCGACCGCGTCAGCGTCACCATCGAGAAAGCCACACCGAACAAGCCGACATTCAAACAGCTCGGCGACAAGCCCGGCCTTGATTACGGCGCTTCCCGCAGCATTGGCGGCATGAAACTGTCTGCGACCGCGTTCGATGCGAGCGGCACCGAGATGGGCTCCATGACCTATGACTGGTTCGAGACCGATCTCCGGCAGGCTGGCCTGACAACCTGGCAGGACGCCGGACGGGCATCTGACCGGTTCGCGCGCAAGTTTGCAAAACAGCTGGCAGGCGCGACGTCGACTGACATCGAGTCCTAGAGAACCAGTTCGCAACGCTCATTGAGGCTTGGCCGGGCCACCGCGACGCGGGTGAGGCCCGGCAGGCCCGGCGTCAGATCAGCCGCCGCCCAGAGGCAGATGCGCTCAAGCGTTGGCACGTCCAGGCCCTCAATCTCGTTCAGCAGCTTGTGGTCCAGCTTCGCAGCCGTGGCCTCCAGCGCGGCTGTGAGATGAGAGAAATCCTCAACCCATTGCTCTCCGGCTTTCACCGTTCCGGCCACCGTGGCTTCCAGACGGAAGGAATGCCCGTGGACATTGCGATAGGGATGGCCCTCGGGCTTGCCGCCCATGAAGTGTGCCGCCTCGAAGGTCACCGCTTTGGAGATTTCGAAGACACGGCCTTCCACGCTCAGGGAAGCCCGATCAGTTTGTGCGTTTGCAAGCTCAGTCGCCATTGGGGATTCTTCATACAATAGGTCGTTGCAGCCTGAATATTTCGGGCCTGGTCCGGGTCGTCCTTCGGTTGCAGGAAAAAGTGCGAAAAGTCCAGTTTCGAGAACCGTTCCGGCTGCGCTTCGGCTTCGTCCTGCGGATAGACCAGTTTCAGCTCGCTGCCGCTTGTCTGCACCAGTGGCGCATTGGCCTTGGGGCTGACGCAGATCCAGTCGAGGCCTTCGGGCGCTGCGATCGTGCCGTTTGTCTCGACGCCGATCTCGAAGCCTTCGGCCTTGAGAGCGGCAATCAGGGGCGCATCGAGCTGCAGCAGTGGCTCGCCGCCCGTGCAGACAACATAGCGCGGGCCAGCCTCGCCGGCCTCGGCTTCCCAGATCGCCTTCACATGGGTCGCCAGGTCTTCCGCCGCGCGGAACTTGCCGCCATTGACGCCATTCGTGCCGACAAAGTCGGTGTCGCAGAAACGGCAGACGGCCTTGTCGCGGTCGCGCTCCAGCCCCGACCACAAGTTGCATCCGGCAAAGCGCAGGAAAACGGCCGCGCGGCCGGTTTGCGCGCCTTCGCCCTGCAGCGTGTAATAGGCTTCCTTGACGGTCCAGGTCATGCGCCGGCCTTCCAGCGCTGCCAGCCACTGGAGCGCAGTTCGCAGGCCGGGCACGTGCCACAGCCATAGCCCCACTCATGCCGGTGTGTGCGGTCACCGAGGTAGCAGGTATGGGTCTCTTCCGTGATCAGATCGATCAGCGCCTGACCGCCTGTCTCCTCGGCGAGGGCCCATGTTCCTGCCTTGTCGACATACATTAGCGGTGTCTCGATCCGGACAGTGGAATCGAGCCCGAGCTGGAGCGTCTGCTCTTGCGCGGCGAGGGTGGCGGCGCGGCAATCGGGATAGCCCGAATAGTCCGTTTCGCACATGCCGCCGACGAGGACGTCGATACCCCGGCGATAGGCCAAAGCCCCCGCCAGCGTGAAGAAAAGCAGGTTGCGACCTGGCACGAATGTGGACGGCAGGCCCGCCTCAGTCATCTCGATGGCAACGTCGTCGGTCATCGCGCTTTCGCCAAGCGACTTCAGGACACTCGCGTCCAGCATGTGGTCGGCGCCGAGGCGCTCGCCCCATTCGGGAAACTGCGCACGAATCGAATCGATGAATCGCGTCCGGCATTCCAGTTCCACGCGATGGCGCTGGCCGTAATCGAAGCCCAAAGTCTCGACCCTTCCGTAGCGTCTTAACGCAACGGCAAGGCATGTCGCCGAGTCCTGTCCCCCTGAGAAAAGCACGAGTGCGGATGTGTTCTTGTCTGTCATGGATCGCCTGTAACAGCCTGTCGGAATGGGGCCAAGCGGCAGCGTTACATTAATGACACCTACCCCAAACCAAATGCATGGGGGCCATGCAAATATGTTGACATTGGGGTCCCACTCAATTTCTGATGATAGGTGAAGTGGTCCCGCCAATGAGGACGCTCAACAAAATCATATAAATCGCGGCCTGCCATCCCGACGGGCCCGAGGGGAGGAAAATTTAGAATGACTCGGAAAACAGACTCGAAAACCGTCTTGTTTGCCGGCGCTTCGGTGCTCGCAATCGGACTGTTCGCCCAGGGTGCCTGGGCGCAGGAAGACGACGCGCCGGAATCGACCCGCACGCTCGCCACAGTCACGGTGACAACCCAGAAAACAGAACAATCCATCCAGGACGTTCCGATCGCCGTTTCGGCCTTCGATGAAGACGCCATCAACCGCCTGCAGCTGACCGGCGGCGCCGACCTCGTGAAAGCCGTGCCGAACGTCTCGTTCACCAAGGGCAACTTCACGGGCGCCAACTTCAAGATCCGCGGCATCGGCAACGACGCCGTCGCGCAGTCCTCGGACAATGGCGTGGGTATCCACCAGAACGACGTGCCGCTTGGCGCCGGCTTCCTGCTCGAACAGGAATATTTCGACATCGAACGAGTCGAAGTCCTGCGCGGCCCGCAAGGCACGCTCTACGGCCGGAACGCAACGGGCGGTGTGGTGAACATCATCACGGCCAAACCTGTGTTCGAGGAATTCCAGGCCAACCTCGCGCTGACCGCCGGTAACTTCAACACCCAGAAAATCCAGGGCATGGTCAACCTGCCAATCGGCGAGAAGCTGGCCCTGCGCGTTGCCGGTGCCTACACGACCCGCGACGGCTACGTGACCAACACCGTCACAGGCAATGACATCGATGGCCGTGACGTCCGCTCGATCCGCGCGACACTGGGCTTCGAACCAACCGAGAACTTCCGCGGCTGGCTGTCCTACGACCACTTCGAAGAAGACGACAACCGCCTCCGCTCGGGCAAGGAACTCTGTAAGAAAGATCCGACCAAGACGAGCTATGCCGGCATCCCGATCACGGGTCTCGACACGCTCATCACATCGCTCGGTTGCGTCGATGCTCCGCTCGACCAGAGCTACGAGAAAACCAACTCGGCTTCGACCCTTGCTGGTGGTCTCGCTATCGCATCGGGCCTTCTGAACGGCGACGTCTACACGTCTCCGCTCGACAAGGACCTGCGCCGCATCGAATCCTTCAATGACGGTCTCTACAAGGCGAAGCAGGACATCTACACCCTGAAGCTTGAGCTCGACCTGACCGACAACCTCAAAGTCACCTCACTGACCAGCAAGCAGAACTCGTCTCAATACTCGGTGCAGGACTATAACCGCACCGTGCCAGATGTGCCTTTCAACGACCTCACAGGAGCTGGGCCTGCAGCTGCCCTATACAACTCGCTCTTCCCTGGCGGCTTTGTGACGGACCCTGAACTCGGTACATCGAATTTCCTGACCACATTCGATCTCTCGGGTGGCCAGACAGAGACGTTCACGCAGGAAATCCGCATGCAGTCGAACTTCGACGGCAAGCTGAACTTCAACCTCGGTGCCATCTATGTGGACGGTGAGGCCATCGATCCGCAGGATCCTTTTGCTGGTTACTACGTTATCTCGAACGGCCTGACCGGCCTGACGCAACTCAACAATGCCCTCGTGGGCCTCGGAATTGTGCCAGCTGGGTCGACCTGCCCGGTCGTTGGTGGCAACCAGCTGCCCGGCATCTTTTGCGGCGCCGTTCCGATCGCTCCGTCGGATGGCACGGCAACGCTCTTTACGGGCGTTCCGGCAAAAGACAGCGGTAACTATTACAGGTCGCTGTCGCCTTACCGTCTGGAATCGACGGCCTTCTTTGGCGAAGCCTATTACGATGTAACCGATACGCTGAAGTTCACGCTCGGCCTGCGTTACACCGACGACCAAAAAGAGCAGGACGTTGTTCCGACAGCCCTGTTCACGCCGACCTTTGCGTATCCAGCCGTGCAGAACGGTGATCCTCTGGTGCCAACCGGCGTGCTGAAAGCAGACTTCCAGGAAACAACTGGCCGCATCGGCCTCGACTGGTCGCCTGTCCTCAGCTTCACGGACGCCACGCTGATCTATGGTTCGTACGCAAAAGGCTACAAGGGTGGCGGTCTGAACCCACCACAGCCTGCTGGGTCGAACCTCTTCCCGCCAACGTTCGAGCCGGAATTCGTCAACGCGTTCGAAATCGGCACGAAGAACACGTTCGCGAACAATACCCAGTCGCTAAACCTGAGCGCCTTCAACTATGACTACCAAGGCTATCAGATCACGCAGATCGTGAACCGCACCTCGGCCAACTTCAACGTCGATGCCAAACTGTCAGGTCTTGAGGTCGAGTATCTCTGGACACCAGCAGACAACTGGCTGCTGACCGCAAACCTCGGCCTGCTCAAAGCCGAACTGAAAGACACGGCGAGCATCGACGTGCTTGACCGTACGGCGGGCAACCCGAACTTTGTCGCCATCAAGAACGCATCGAGCTATTCGAACTGCGTCGTGTCGGCCCAGGGCTATGCCACCGTTCTCGGTGCCATCCAGGCTGGCGTACTGCAAAATGGTGACTCACGTGGGCTTTGCGCCGGCGCCTTTGCCGGACAGGAAGCGGCCTTCGGTCTCGGCGACGTGACCTATGTGGACGGCAATGGCGACACCCAGACGATCGGGGCCCTGACGCCATTCGACGGCATCTCCAAGGACGCCGACGGCAACAAGCTGCCGGGCTCACCTGAGTACACGCTGAACCTGGCTGCGGAATACACATTCCAGGCGCTCGGCAACTCGGATTGGGATCTGACCATCCGCGGCGACTATTACCTGCAGGGTGAAAGTTACAGCCGTATCTTCAACACGCCGCGCGACCAACTCGACAGCTGGTCGAACGTCAACCTCGCGCTCGTGTTGAACAATGATGTCAGCGGCTGGGCCGTCGAAGCCTTCGCCAAGAACCTGACCGACGAGGAAGTCATCACGGGTGCGTACCTGACCGATGACAGCTCGGGCCTGTTCACCAACGTCTTCCTGACCGAGCCAGCCCTTTACGGCATCACGCTCCGTAAATCCTGGTAAGACGCCACGAACTGCGCGGCGGGCTCAAGACCCGCCGCGTCACAAACTGGGGCAGCTCGCAGGAGCTGCCCCTTTTTTGTTTGGCCCGCGCGCCGCAGCAGACTATCCTGCCTGTAACATTCCAGAACAAGGATACGGGTTCCCATGCGCTTTTCCCCAGCAGGCCTCGCCGCTGCTCTCATGCTCGCCGCCTGTGGCAGCGCCGCCGAAAACACGCCCACCGTCAGCAGCGATGTCAAACTGAAGCTCACGCCGATCGTTACCGAAGCCGAATTCCCGTGGGGCATGGCCTTCCTGCCGAATGGCGACCTGCTATTCACGGAAAAGGAAGGCGGCTTGAAATACGTCGCCGGCGGCGAAGGCACACCGACATCCGTCAGCGGCCTGCCGCCTGCCTATATCGAAGGCCAGGCCGGCTATCTCGGCATTACGCTGGACCCGGACTTTGCCACCAACCGGCAGGTCTACATTTCCTATTCCAAGGGCGATGACGCCGCCAATGGCGCCGCAATCATTCATGGCCGCCTGAGCGATGATGGCAGCGCGCTGGAAGACGTCACCGAAATCTTCTGGGCCGACCGCCGCGACACGGCCTACCACTATGGCTCGCGCCTCCAGTTCGCCAGCGACGGCACGCTCTATGCGACGCTGGGCGAGGGCTTCAAATACATGGAGCAGGCGCAGGACCCGAAGATTACGCATGGCTCGATCATCCGTATCAACAAGGATGGCAGCATCCCGGCTGACAATCCCTTCGCCGATGGCGCGGTCGGCAATCCGGCGGTCTGGTCCTATGGCCACCGCAACGAGCAGGGCCTCTATTATGACGCCGAGACGGACACGCTCTACGAGACAGAGCATGGCCCGAAGGGTGGCGACGAGTTCAACATCATCAGGAAGGGCGCCAATTATGGCTGGCCCAAGATCACCTATGGCGTCGACTATGACGGCACGATCATCACCGACCAGACCGAAGCCGAAGGCATGGAACAGCCGCTGACCTATTGGGTGCCATCCATCGCGCCGTCAGGCCTCACCAAGCTGACCAGCGATGTCTATCCGGGCTGGAAGGGCGACATGTTCACCGGCGGCATGAACGGCCCGGCAGGCCTGAAACTGGTGCGCATCGACATGGAAGACGGCAAGGTTGCCGGACGCGAAGACCTGCTGGTGGATGAATACCCGATCCGCGACGTGATCCAGGGGCCGGACGGCCACCTCTACGTGGCCACCAAGGACATGGACGGCATCTTCCGCGTGGACCTGGCGGAATAGCGCCTAGCGCTTGACGTCCCGGCGCGACCTGAGGGCGGCGGCCAGCGTGCCGTCGTCCAGATGGTCGAGCTCGCCGCCAACGGGTACGCCATGGGCAAGGCGGGTCACTTCCACGCCCGTTCCCTCCAGCATGTCGGCGACATAATGGGCCGTTGTCTGCCCATCCACGGTGGCATTGAGGGCGAGAATGACTTCGCGAATGCCGCCCGCCTCGACGCGGCCAACCAGCGGACCGATGTGGAGGTCATCCGGGCCGATGCCGTCAATCGCCGAGAGGACGCCGCCGAGCACATGGTAGCGCCCCCGGAAAGCCCCGCCGCGCTCCAGCGCCCAGAGGTCCGGCACATCTTCCACAACACAGATCACGCCATCGTCGCGGCCATCGGCCTGGCAAACGGCGCAGGGCTGGACCGTGTCGAAATTCCCGCAGATCTCGCAGCGATCGATCTTCTCGCCCGCCTCGCGCAGGGCATCAGCGAGGGGCAGCAGCATCTGGTCCTTGCGCTTCAGGAGGAAAAGCACGGCGCGCCGGGCCGAGCGCGGGCCAAAGCCGGGCAACCGGGCCATCAGCTCGATCAGGCGAAGAAGTTCAGGACCAGCGGAGCGTTGGGACATGCGATCAGTCTCTGCCCGAGTCTGCTGTGGCAAAGCAAGGCCGAATGCGGGTTCCGCTTCTGTTGAGGGTCAGCCCTCGCTGGCCGTGTCTGCAAGAACCTGATGGAGGGTGTGGCGCGAGCGCTCTGAGATATCGGCGTTGCTATCCCGATAATAGGCCAGCGCAACAAGCGCGACGGAGAGGGCCCATCCACGCCCTCGTTCCCATGTTGCGGCATCAACGTCCAAAGAGGACCGGAAGACGGCACGGGAGGATTGTGGCAGCAGGCTCCAGCCGACCATCAGGTCGCAGGCAGGATCGCCAACGCCCGTCAGGCCAAAGTCGATGAGGCCGCAGAGGCGACCATTGCTGGCGAGCAAGTTGCCGGAATGGATATCGCCATGAATCCAGACGGGCGCATCGCTCCAGACCGGCGCTGCGAGCGCTTCGTCCCAGATGGCGGTGAGCGCAGACAGGTCAAACTCATCCTTCAGCGTTTCCATCGACGTGCGCGTTACGCCGTCACGCAAGGCAAGTGGCACGCCGCGATATTCATTGTGGGCGCCACTTGGCGGGCCGTCTGCGGCATCCACTGTTTGAAACGCGTTGAGCAATGCAGCTAGCGTTGCGGCGGCCTCGTCCATATCGGCAATCTGGTCGGGCGTGGCGGGCGCGCCTTTAATCCAGCTGTAGACCGACCAGTTCCAGGGATATCGGTCATCGGCCAATCCGTGACCAAGTGGCTCCGGAATGGCGAGCGGCAGGGCGCCGAGCCGAGGCAGCCAGAGCTGTTCCTTATCAACATGCCCCGCCGCTCGGGCAACGCGCGGCAGACGCACGCACATGTCTGCGCCCAGCCGGAACATGACGTTATCAGTTCCATCGGAGGCAACAGGCGTAAGCGGCAGGTGCGCCCAGTGCGGGAACTGGCTGTCCAGCAGACTGCGCACCAGCGAGACATCAATTTCCGGTCCGGATGTGCTTTTCTCGCTTATGTCCAATCCCCGCAATCGTCCTCGCCGAGTATTCTATCAGAGAATGCAGATTTTGGGAGAAACAAGCCTCAAAAAGGCAGCTTGAAGCCGGGGAGCATGCCGCCGCCGAGGCCCTGGCTGGCTGCTTTCATGGCCTCTTCCATGGCTTCGTCGAGGCGCTTGCGGGCATCGGAATGGGCGGCTTTGAGCAGGTCTTCGAGGATTTCCGGATCGTCGCTCATCAGGGACGGGTCGATCTGGACGGAGATCAGGTCGCCCTTGCCTTTGAGGCGGATGCGGACGAGGCCAGCGCCAGCGACGCCATCGGCTTCGGTGGCTTCGATCTTGGCTTGCGCTTCCCGCATCTTGCCCTGCATTTCCTGGGCCTGCTGCATGATCTTGGCGAGGTCTTTCATGGCGGTGCTTCCTCTTATTATTAGCGCCGGGCGGCGAGCTGGATGACATTGTCACCCGCAGGCCCGGATTCAAGCGGTTCGGGCTCGATCACATCCACAATGACTGCGCCCGGCAGGCTGGCCAGCGCCTCGGCGACGGCCGGATGGGCAGCGGCGGAGGCGAAGCGCTCCTCGCGGGTGCGGATCTCGGTCTGGCGCACGGTTTCGCCGCCGCCGGAGACGCGCTCGACCACCCAGTCCATGTCGGTTTCGTTCTCGAGGAATTTCTTCAGGCGGGCCAGCAGGTCGGCCGGGGCGCCGGGCTCCAGTTCGCACTGCAGCAGGCCGGGCGTAATCTTGCCGGGGCGGACGTATTTCTCCAGCTCGACCTGCAGGTTCACTTCGCGCAATTCATCAAGGCAGGCGATAATATCGGCAAAACTTGTGATGCCGCCGGGGTGGTGCGGCGCCTCAGGGGGGGCGTCAGACTTTCCCGGCGAATCTGTGCCTCCGCTGGCGAGGAGGCGCGCGGCCTCTTCCGGAGATGGCAGGCTGCAGGCGGCTGTCAGGCGCAGCAGCACCATGTTCAGTGCCGTCGCCGTGTCGGGCGCGGTCTGCAAATCATTGAAGCCGGAGAGCAGGATCTGCCAGCAGCGCGAGGCCTGCGCCGGTGTCAGCTTCTGCGCGAGCGCCTGCGTTCGGGCGGCCCAGTCGGCCGGGCCGCCGGGATCGAAATCACCGCCAGTGGCCTGCGCGACGGCAACGTCGGCGGCAATGTCCATCAGGTCCTTCAGGATGACCGACGGGTCAGCCCCGGCATGGACCTGGTCCTTGATCTCGGTCAGGGCAGCCTTGGCGTCGCCATTGATGGCAAAGCTGAACGCATCGAGCAGGCGGCCCCGATCGCCGAGGCCCAGCATGTCGCGCACGGCGGGGCCGGTGACCTCGCCGCCATCCATGGTCTGGACGATGGCCTGATCGAGAATGGAGAGCGCATCGCGCACCGAGCCTTCGGCGGCGCGGGAAATGAGGGCGAGGCCTTCTTCGGAGACCTTGGCGCCTTCGCGCTCGGCAATGCGTTTCAGGTGAGCGGCAAGTTCGACCGAGTCGAGCCGCTTCAGGTCAAACCGCTGGCAGCGCGACAGGACCGTGACCGGCACCTTGCGGATTTCCGTGGTCGCGAAGATGAATTTCACATGCGGCGGCGGCTCTTCCAGCGTCTTCAGCAGCGCATTGAACGCGGCTGTCGACAGCATGTGAACTTCGTCGATGATGTAGACTTTATAGCGCGCCGAAACGGGCGCGTAACGGGCGCCGTCCAGCAGGTCGCGCATGTCGGCGACGCCTGTGCGGGAGGCGGCATCGAGTTCCAGCACGTCCGGGTGGCGGCTGGCCATGATGGCTTCGCAATGGTCGCCGGGCGGGTCGAGATGAATGGAGGGCGCGTCGTGGCCCTCGCGTGTGTAGTTGAGGCCGCGGGCGAGCAGGCGCGCCGTGGTCGTCTTGCCGACGCCGCGCACGCCGGTGAGCATGAAGGCATGGGCGATGCGGCCCGTCTCGAACGCGTTCGAGAGCGTGCGGACCATGGCCTCCTGGCCGATCAGGTCGGTGAAGAGGCGCGGGCGGTATTTGCGCGCGAGAACCTGATAGGCCTTGGGCTTCGCGCCAGCCTCTTCCTCTCCGAACATGGAGAAGGTCTGGTCGTCGCGCTCGGGGGTATCAGATTCGCTCATCGCGGGGACATTAGCGGCTTCGCAGGCGCGGGGGCAAGGAAACAAAGCAAGGCTCATCCTGAGCGAAGTCGAAGGATGCGCCGGGAGGCGGAGAATCCGGCATCCGCCCGCGCCCGTCCTTCGACTTCGCTCAGGATGAGCGCTTTGCGAGGGCGGCACTACCTATCGAATTCGTAACTCAAGCCGGGATTGGCTTGCTGCTATGCCTGCAATCATGGGTGGGATGAGACATGCGCAGAGGCTGGCGGAGGCCATGGCAGGGTCGCTCTGGGCGAAAGGCCTGCTGTCGGCCGGGCTGCATGCGCTGGTGCTGGGCGCCGTGCTGCTGGTCAATCCCTGGCGCCCGCGCCCGCCGGTTGCGACGGTGCCGCTGATTGTCGACCTGATCGTCGAGCCGCCTCCCGAGACACCCCCGCCGCCAGCCCCTGCCCCGCCCGCGCCCGTCGAGACAGTCCCTGCCCGCCGCGCCCTGCCCAAGCTGGAGACACAGGCGACGCGCGCACCACCCGCCGCCGCGCCTGACGATACGCCGGGCGAGACGCTGATCCTGCCGGAGGAGACCGCCCCCGGCAGCGCGGAAACCGGCAATGTGCCCGAGGGGCCGGGCGTAGACCCCGCCGTACAGACAGCTTTGGCGATGATGTTTTGCGGACGCATGAGCCCGGAGGAGCGCGAGGCCGCAGACTGCCCGCCGGAGCCCACGCCTGATCCGTTTGACCGGGAGCCCTGGTTCAGGCTGGCCACGCCGGAAGAGAAACGGCTACAGGCGCTGTATGGCGAAAAGCTGGCGCGGACAGGTGGCTATGACAATCTGCTGGAATGGTATGTCGAGCATGACAAGCCTATTCCCAAAATGCTGCCGGGCGGGATCGACAATTCGATATTTGTCGACCGCAAGAGCGAGGCGGATATCCAGCATGACCGCTTGATGCGCGGCGGCACGATGGACTGGGAAGACGACATCCGCCGCGCGCACGGCCAGTAGGCTCAGCCCTAGCGCGCGATCAGTCGATCCCGAATCGCCTGCTGCATGGCGTCGTCCACGCCGAGCGTGTCGGCAAGGTAGGCGTCGAGGGAGCCGGATTCGGCGGTCATCGTGGCGAGGGCTGTTTCGAGATAGCGCAGGCGCACGCCGAGGAAGGGGCGGTAGACTTCCGCGTCATGGCGCTTGCCCAGCATGTCGTTGAAATACTTTGCCGCTTCCGGAAGGAAGAGCGAGACATTCACGGCCTTGTTGGTCAGCTCGTAATCCTCGCGGATGTCTGCCTCGCTGACACCCAGCACATGATGCGTGAGGGCGCAGAGGATGCCCGTGCGGTCCTTGCCGGCGGCGCAGTTGACGAGGCCCGCCTGATCGCCATCCAGGGCAGCCAGTTGGCGGAACCAGTCGGCAAACATCTCGGTATGGTGGGCCTTGTAGGGGGCCAGCTGGTAATAGGTGTTCATCCAGCCATCGGCGGCCTCGGCATTGACTTCGACTTCCTGCAGGAAGCGCGTGTGGGGGGCATCCACCTCACGGCCGCCATCATGGGTGATCGTGGCGGGAGCCGACCAGCGGCCGGGCTGTTTCTCGCGCTCGTCAGGGCGGCGCAAGTCTGCCTGCAGGGCGATGCCGAGCGCCTCTACGGCCTCGATATCGGCCTCGGAAGCCTCGGCATAATGGCCGGAGCGGAACAGGAGGCCGGGTTTCACCGCGCCCCCGTAGCGGGAGGCGTAGCCACCGAAATCACGGAAATTGCGGACGCCTTCAAGCGGATAGATGCGGGTTTTCATGGCTAACCAGCTAGCGCGCGATACCCACCCCGTCCAGACAGGACCTTGCGTCAGCTGTGAATGACCGGGAACCAGGGCCAGTCTTCCGCGTAGTGAGGGCCTACGGCATATCTGCCGATGAAGGAGATACCTCAATGACAAAGTTCCGTTCTGCCCTACTCGCTGCCTGCCTCGTGGTTGGCGCGCCCGTCCTGACAACCGCATGCACAAGCATGCCGGACGAAGTCAGCCGCGCTGATATCGATTCCCAGAGCACACAGGCTCTGAACCGCCTGACCGCTGACAATTCGGCCGCCAAGGCAATCGCTGCGAAATCGCGCGCCGTGCTGATCTTCCCGTCGATCGTCAAAGCCGGTCTCGGCGTTGGCGGCGCTTATGGTGAAGGCGAAATGCGCAAGAGCGGCGTCGTGCAGGACTATTACAGCACGTTCACCGGTTCGTGGGGCCTTCAGGCCGGCGCGCAGCAATATGGCTATGCCGTCTTCCTGATGAATGACGATGCCGTGAAATATGTTGAAGATTCGGACGGCTGGGAAATCGGCGTCGGCCCAACGGTCGTTCTGGTGAATGCCGGTGTTGCCGAGAACCTCTCGACCTCGACGCTGAAGGAAGACGCCTATGCGTTCATCTTCGACCAGAAGGGCCTGATGGCCGGCATCTCCATCGAAGGCACGAAGATCACGAAGCTCGACGCGAAATAGGCTTTAGGCTTTTGACCTGAATGACGGGCGCTTCCTTTGGAGGCGCCCGTTTCGATTCCGGGTTGTCTCCGGCAAATTTTCGCCTGAAACTTCGCCCTGTGGAAACGGGACGGAGACGAAAAGGGGACCGACATGCCCGAATGGATTCTTCGCTGGATGGCCATCGGCCTTTTGGCGCTCATCACCTTCATCTTCATCGTGCTGGGAGCGGCTGTCCTCAGCGGCCTGACCAATGACCTGTTCCATGCCTTTCTGGAGCTGACCTGGCCCGACAGGCGCGTGGCCGCCATGGCCTCGTTCGAGCCGGATTCGCGCGAGCAGATTTCCTTCTCCATCCTGAATTATGGCATCACGGCGCTTGGCACGGCCTGGGTCGCGTCCTTTGCCTATCTCGTCGTGATGCGGAACCAGCAGAAACAGACCGACCAGCAGCTGTCCATGGCACGCCTGCAACTGACAACGGACCTCGACGAGCAGATCCTCCAGGTGCTGGAATCCGAAGGCGTCGTGGATTTCACCGCTGACGGCAAGCCGGCACGTGTCCGCCTGATCAGCGTGATGGACCGCAACACGCAATGGCGCGCCGGATCGGACCGTTACTGGAAATACCGGGAGGGCGAACGCACGGTTGCCTTTGTCGACACGTCCACCGTGGTCAGCCAGAAGGCCGAGGTCAGCGTCTCGGCCCTGCAGCGCTATCTCGGCTGGATCCGGCGGATCATGCGGGCCATCGAGACCGGCGTCCTGCATGACCGCGACGTGCTGCTGTTCTGGCGATGGGTCGTGATCGGCTGCTACAAGGGACGATACCCCTTCATGCGCGACATCTTCTTCAAGGACGACCTTGATGATTTCGTGGCGCTGGTCGACCGGATCGTGGTGACCGGCGCGAAGGAAGGCAGCGGACGCGGCTTTGTCGGCTACCTGCAGACTCTCGGCGAGCCGGAGCTGATCGCGCTGCTGTCGGACGAGGCGAAAGCGATTGTGACGCCGCAGGCCGTGGCGGCTTAGACCCTCACCTCCCATTGCTGCGCAATGGGCCCCTCCTCTCCCGGAGGGAGAGGGGTTGACCCGGCGCCGTCGCGGATGTGGATTTGCGGCATGAAGGAAACGAGGGATCGAGCTCGCAAATTACGCCGGGACGGAAGTTTTCCGGAGCGTTTGCTATGGTCAAAATTGCGGAACCGACACCTCGGTGGTTGGAAGTTCCGGCGGCAGCATCCGATTGGTCCCTATTTTGCTGACTTCGCATGCGAAGAGGCGAAGCTCATTATTGAACTTGATGGGGATACGCATGGCAATCCGGACCAGCAGGCACATGATGCCAGGCGGACGGCTTTCCTCGAGAGTCAGGATTGGCAGGTAGTTCGTATCTGGAATAGCGATCTGCTGGAAAATATCGACGGGGTTCTGGATACGATCCAGCTCACCCTCATTCACATTTCCAGAACACGCGACGGCTCGACGTAACCCCTCTCCCTTTGGGAGAGGAGGGGCCCGCGCCCGTCAGGGCGTGGGAGGTGAGGGTCTACCGGAACGGCGGTTCGTCGAAAGCGCGGAGTTTGCGGCTGTGCAGTTTGGCGCCCTTGTCGGCGGCGAGCATTTCGAGGGTTTCGATGCCGATGCGGATGTGTTCGCCGATGGCGCGTTCGTAGAATCGGTTGGCCGCGCCGGGCAGCTTGATCTCGCCGTGGAGCGGCTTGTCGGAGACGCAGAGCAGCACGCCATAGGGCACGCGGAGGCGATAGCCATTGGCGGCAATCGTGGCGCTTTCCATGTCGATGGCGATGGCGCGGGACTTGTTGAAGCGCCGGGCGCTAGCGGTGAAGCGCAGTTCCCAGTTGCGGTCATCCGTGGTGACAACCGTGCCCGTGCGCAGGCGACGCTTCAGGGCATCGCCGGTTTCGCCGGTGACGCGGGCGGCGGCTTCCTGCAGCGCGACCTGGACTTCGGCAAGGGCCGGGACCGGGATTTCGGGCGGCAGCACGGCGTCGAGCACATGGTCTTCGCGCAGGTAGGCGTGGGCGAGCACATAGTCGCCGATGGACTGGCTGTGGCGCAGGCCGCCGCAGTGGCCGACCATGAGCCAGACCTGCGGGCGCAGGACGGCGAGATGGTCCGTGATCGTCTTGGCGTTGGACGGGCCGACGCCGATATTCACCAGCGTGATCCCTGCCCCGTTGGGCGCGCGCAGGTGATAGGCCGGCATCTGGTAGCGGCGCCACGGGGCCGCGTCGATGTCGGCGCGCGACGCCTCGGCAACATCCGACACTTCCAGCCCGCCGGGGACGGAGAGCGAGGTGTAGTGACTGTCCGTGCCGATCTGGGTCAGCGCCCAGTCGCAGAAGGCATCGACATAGCGGTGATAGTTCGTGAAGAGAACATAGTGCTGGAAGTGCTCGACCGGCGTGCCGGTATAGTGCTGGAGGCGCTTCAGCGAGAGATCGACGCGCGGCCCGTCGAACAGGGCCAGCGGGTGGGTCTCGTAGGGCTCGTAAAGCTCGCCATCGGCCACTTCGTCGCCAATGTCTGCCAGTTGCGGGCTGGGGAACCAGCGGGCGAGTTCGGCGGGCGAGATTTCCTCAAGGCCCTCGGCCTGTCCCTGTTCCCAGACATAGGCATAGGGGATTTCCTGCGACGAGCGCTCGACGACGACTTCGATGTCATAGTCGCGCATCAGAGGCGTAAGCTGTTCGATCAGGTAGGGGCGGAAGAAATCCGGCCGTGTGAAGCTGGAAATATAGGTGCCGGCTTCGGACATCTTACCGAAGGCGCGGGAGATGGGCGGCGGCGGGCCATCCGGATCATAGGTGAGCCGGATCTGCGGATAGCAGAAGGCGCCGCTATCGCGGAGATTGGCCTCGGGCGGCGTGCCCTTGTGGAGGTAAAGATCGAGCGCGCCGGAAAGCGCCTCGACGGCTTCGCTGTAAAGCTTGTCCAGCGCGTCAACGACCGCTGCAGGTGTGGTGAGTTTCGTCATGTGCCCAGATGCCGGAAATGAATGGACTCGTCAATTGCCGCTGCTTGTTACGGCGAATTACGGATTGCCGACTTCCCTTGATGGTTGCAATGGCTTGGCGCGCCTGAAAAACGGAATAGTTTCAGTCGCAACCTTGGGAGGGGATAATGCGTACACGCCTGTTGGACGGAGTTGTGGCCCTGTCGGCCGCAGCGGGGGCCGGGCTGGAAATGATCCTGTCGCTGGCCCCGCCAAACCCGGGTGGGCTGGCCGGAACGCTCGTCGAATATTTAAGCTATTTTACGCTGGATACGAATGTGCTGGTCGCTCTGGCCATGGGCTGGAGCGCGCTGGCACCTGAAAGCGGGCCGGGGAAATTCTTTTCGAAGCCGGGCGTGCGCACTGCCATCACGCTCTACATCCTGCTGGTGGCGCTGGTTTATCACTTCATGCTGCGCGATATCTGGACGCCTTATGGCTGGGCCAAGGTATCCAATTTCATCCTGCATTATGTGACGCCGGTCCTGATGCTGTGCAACTGGCTGCTGATCTCGCGCAAGGACGGGCTGCGCCTGTTGCAGATTCCGGGCTGGATGACCTTCCCGGCCGTTTATGCCGTGCTCGTTCTGCTGCGCGGGCAGCTGACCGGCATCTATCCCTATGGGTTCCTCAATGTGGCCGAGATTGGCTGGACCGCATCGCTGATGAATGTGGCTGGCATGATCCTCGGCATGGGGATCGCCGGATGCGTCATGGTTGTGGCGGCGCGCAGGCTGCCGCATGGCCCCATGGGGGCCATGCCGGCCAAGTGAGGCGTCAGTGCGATCCTGGTGACGGGACCGCGCTGGAGCCCGCCGTTCCGATGCCGAGTGAGCCGTCCATGTAATCCGAAATCGGCGTGGGCGTTGCAGCACAGGCGACCGGTGCAGGTGGTGCCTGCCCGGTCGATTTTGCGCTGTGGAGAGCCTTCGGTTCAGGACGTATCGGCGTGCGCGACGGCTTTCAACGCAATATCATGAAGCTCCAGAATAGCGGCGCGTTCGTGCGTGTCCTGACGGGGACTGCGCACCACGGGTGGCAGGTCTTCGGCGAGAATGGGCGCGGGCTCCGGCGCACGCAGGTCGTGCGCGAGGCGCCGTGTCATGCGGGCAATGTGGCGGGCGGGATCGGCATAGACATCGCGCAGGGCGACAGCGCGGCGCACGAGCGTCTGGGCGGGAATGAGGTCGTCCGGACGGGGCGGATATTCGCCGGGCTCGGGTGGTGGCAGGGGCTGGTCGAGATAAAGCATGCGCGGGCGTAAGGCAGCGGCGCGCCGGGGCGGTTGCGGACGCGCGGCGCCGGGGCGTGGGCAGGGATCGGACAGGCGGAAGACGGGACGCGTGAAGAGTGGGCGGCGCGCGGGCCGGGCGGGCTTGCGGGTGGGCGCCCCGCCCTGACGTGAGCTGCGCACAACGCGTTCCGGCAGGGGCTGTTCCAGCACCATCAGGACAAGCAGGCGGCGCGTGAGCATTTCGAGCCGCACGAGGCGGGCGCGCAGGACGGCGCATTCAGCCCGCTTGAGGAACGGGCGGCACAGCGTGAGCCCGAGGCGCAGACTGCCCACAAGTTCATGGGCATGATAATCCGCCCGCCGCCAGGAGACGATGAGGAGACTACGGAGGGAGTCAGAGAGGTTGAACATGGCGCCGATCATGCCACGAGCTGGCGAGGGGGCGGAAAGCGGAGGGGCAAAAGAGCCGGAATGGCCGGTGCGTGCTGGATCGGCGGCAGAGCGAAGTGTGGGATAGGCGGACGGCCCGCGCGCGAATCACTGGTTGCGTCCGGCGCAGCATTTCGCGGGCCATATGCCGGATGCCCGGTCCACCCCCGATAGGGCCGCGGGCAATGTCTGGCACCTGCAGGAAGCCGTGCAGATCGCGGCGCTGGCCGGCGATTCACCCCTGCCCTGTTATGCCGCACCATGACCGTGGACAGGCGCCGGATGAACTTGCGGAATTCTGACCGGAATCGGCTCAAATACCTCCAGTACATTGTTTTAATACTATTTACATGGGAATCTTCCGCAACGTAAGCTAACAAAAGGCGCGAGTTATCATGCAAATATGCATGCCAGACCTCCAGAATTCGGGATTCGAAGCGCCATTTCAGATGAAGGTTTAGGCAGGCGCGCCCGCTAAACAGGCGCTGGCAGAACAGACGCAGCGTTTGACATAAAATTCGCGTTTCAATCGTTGCGTTGCTGCGTCTGCGAGAACATTATTGCAGTGCAGCATGAGTTGGCTGCTCCCAGTTGGCCAGTGCGCGCCTCAGCGCATTACGGGGAGTAGCGATCATAAGACTCAGTTGCGGGGGGAGTTTCCTGCCGGAATTTTCCGGCGCTAACTTCTTAAAGGGCTAAACCCATGTTGAAACCAATTGCATCTATCATGGCCGCTGCCGTGATCCTCTCGCCAGTCGCTTTTGCTGAAGCGCAAACACCCATCACTGTCGAAATCCAGTACGACAAGGACCTGCTGGCGCTTGATGCCGGCGCACCTGTCGTGATGGCTTCGATCAAGGCGCAGGCCAAGAAAGCCTGCACCAGCTATGTTCCCGTCTTCGGCGGCAATTACACAGATCGCAGCTGTGTCAACGACATCGTGTCGGCCGCCGTTTCCAAGATCAACGAACAGCAGGCGCTGGAAGGCCGTGAAACGGCTGACGAATTTGCCCAGCAGACCGTGATGATCCTCGCCGACGCGGAACAACGCTAGGCCATTTCCTCCCGGTCTTGTGCGTTGGAGGGGTCGCCCACGGCCACGGGCGGCCCCTCACTTCACCTCATTGGTGAAAGGTGAGTCCTGTTACAAAATCTGAAGGACAAAGCGCGCGAACCATGTATGTTCACGCTTTGGTGCAGGGCGACGTGAAAGCGTCGCCTTGTTTGCTTTGGTGACTGGACGGGCCCTTCCGGCGGACAATGGATACGGGATGATTTTCAAACACGGAGACGGCGCGCGCCCCTCTGCCGCAAATGATCCACGCATGCTGCAGCAGGCGCTCAACGCGGCCGGTTACGGCGTATTCCTTTATGATGCCGCCAGCGGCCAGATGAGCCTGGATGCCCGCACGCGCGAGCTGTTCGGCGTGCCACATCTCGACAGCGCGCAACCCGCCGACATTATGATCCAGCTGGCTCATGAAGAAGACCGGGCTTGGGTGGCGCGGGCCGCCAGCGAGGCGCTGAACCCGAACGGCAGCGGGACTTATACGGTCGAGCACCGCACGCTGATGCAGGATGGCAGCGTGCGCTGGGTCGCCGTGAACGGACGCACCGAGTTTGAAACCACTGGCGACGAGCGCCGCGCGGTGTTGACCTGCGGCGTGGTGCGGGACGTGACCGAGGAACGCGCCATCATGGACGAGCTGATGGTGGCACAGACGAATCTGGCCACGGCTGTCGAGGCGGCCAACCTCGGCATCTTCCAGTCTGACTTCATCAGCAATACATCAAGCTGGGACCGGCGCGCGGTGATGCTGTTCGGCGCCGACGTCGAGGGCGCTCAGCTTGGTGAGCAGGAGATCTTCGAGTCGATCCATCCCGATGACTATGAAGAGGTGATGGCGGCGATCCAGCGCTCGATGGATCCCGACGGCGACGGCGAATACAAGGCCGACCACCGCATCAAGGGCGCCGACGGCGAATTCCGCTGGATCGGCGTGCGCGGGAAAACCGAGTTCGGCGTGCAAAAGGGCGAGCGGGCGCCGCTCTACCAGCGCGGGGTCGTGTTTGACCGGACCGAGGACAAGATGCGTGAGGAGCAATCGGCGCTGCATGTGCGCGAGATGAACCACCGCGTGAAGAACACGCTGTCGCTGGTCACGTCGATCATGAACCAGACGCTGCGCTCGTCGGAGGACCTGGACGATTTCCGGGAGAAGTTTTCGGGGCGCGTCGGGGCGATTTCTTCGGTGCACTCGATCATCGTGGATGGCACCAGCACGCCGGCGCGCCTGCGCGACCTGATCGAAAGCCAGGTGACCCCCTATGTTCCGGACACGGGCGATTGCCTGGAGGTATCGGGCGAGCAGGTGCAGCTGACGGCGGAGCGCGCGCGGGCACTGGTCCTGGTACTGCACGAACTGGCGACGAATGCCAGCAAGTATGGCGCGCTGAGCGTGGCGGAGGGCAAGGTGCGGATTGCCTGGGAGCGCGTGCGCGAAGACGGGCACGACTTTGTCGACATCCGCTGGGAAGAAGTGGGCGGGCCGGCCGTCTCGACGCCGGAGCGGACGGGATTTGGCAGCAAGCTGATCATGAGCCTGCTCGGCAAGGGGGACGGATCTTTCGCGAAGACGGACTACCTGCCCGGCGGCGTGCAGGTTTACATGCGCGTTGGTCTCGAAGCGGACTGATCCGGCCGCCAGCGATTTCATAAATGTCGATGCAAACCGGGCGGCCTTTCGAGGGCCCGGCCCAGATTTCGATTGACGTGCGCCGTATTTGTAACAATATTACATTACATTAATTGACACGGGACCGGATGACCGGCCCGGCAAAACCGGAGGAAACACGCATGCTGAACTCGACCGCAACTCGCACACCCGCCGCCGCCCTGATGGCCCTGCCGGTTGCCTATGGCCTGTTCCTTTTGATGAATTCGCTGATCGACGTGAAGGAGATCAGCATTGTTCCGGTGGCCTCGCGCGTGCTGGATGCGATCACGCCGCAGCGGCCGGACCCGGATGCGCCGATGACCAAGCGCACGAAGCCAACACCGCTGGATGCGGCCACACAGCCGCCGCCACCGCCGCGCGCATCAGCGACGCAGACTGACATTTTCCTGCCGACCCCTGTCGTGGCCGGCGCCGTGCCGGAGGGCCTGTGGACACATGTGCAGATGCCGACGATCAAGCCGGTTGTCGTATCATCGCGTGGGTATCAGGTGGTGCGTCCGCCTTTGCCTGTCTATCCGCGCCGGGCCGCCGAGCGGGGCATTTCGGGGACATGCAATGTGGCCTTCAGCATCGACCCGCGTGGCAAGCCGTTCCGCGTCTCGGCCACGTGTAGCGACCCTGTCTTCGTCAGCGAAGCGGAAAGCTCGGTCTCGAAAGCGGAGTTCGCGCCGCAACTCGTCGACGGCCAGTTCGTGACGGTGACGGGGCTGGAATATCCGCTGAATTTCAAGCTGGGTGAGTGACCGCTTCACCTGCTGCGCAGGCACCTCCCCCGCAAGCGGGGGAGGATGAAGGGACTATTCCGCCGGGACGGAGGCGGGTTTGCGTTTGTCGAAATTGGTCCAGACGCCGTCTTCGCCGTGCCAGTCGCCGCGGGTGGCGCCTTTGGAATATTCGGTGGCGCGCTGTTCGAAGAAGTTGGCGTGCTCGACCCCGTTGAGGATTTCCGAGAGCCAGGGCAGCGGGTGCTTGTCGATGCCGTAGATCGGCTCGAGCTTCAGCTGGCCGAGGCGCCAGTCGGCGATATAGCGGATGTATTGCTTGATATCGTCGGGCGTCATGCCTTCGATCTCGCCGGCTTCGAAGGCGAGTTCGATGAACTTGTCTTCCAGCGCGACCACAGTGCGGCAATTGTCGCGGATCTTCTCGCGAAGCGCATCGGTCATCACGCCGGTTTCCGCGCAGAAGGCGTGGAAGAGCTTGATCATGCCTTCGCAGTGGAGCGACTCGTCGCGGATCGACCAGGTGACGATCTGGCCCATGCCCTTCATCTTGTTGAAGCGCGGGAAGTTCATCAGCATGGCAAAGCTGGCGAAGAGCTGGAGGCCTTCGGTGAAGGCGCCGAAGACGGCCATGGAGACGGCGATGTCTTCATTGGTCTCGCAGCCGAACTGGCCGAGATAGTCATGCTTCGCCGACATCTCCTGATATTCCATGAAGGCGGAGAATTCGGAATCGGGCATGCCGATGGTTTCCAGCAGCAGCGCATAAGCCGCGATGTGGATCGTCTCCATGTTGGAGAAGGAGGCCAGCATCATCGACACTTCGGTCGGCTTGAAGAGCGGCATGTAATTGGTCATGTAGTTCGCGCCGACCTCGACGTCGGACTGCGTGAAGAAGCGGAAGATCTGGGTCAGCAGGTTACGCTCGCCGTCCGACAGCTTGACCGCCCAGTCCTTGCAGTCCTCGCCCAATGGCACCTCTTCGGGCATCCAGTGGACCTGCTGCTGCTTCTTCCAGAAGTCATAGGCCCACGGGTAGCGAAACGGCTTGTAGGCAAAGCTGGGTGTCAGCAGTCCTGGCAAATTCTGGTGTCCGTCAGCCATGGGGGCCTCCTTGGTGTTCATGTCGATGTTTGGAGTAATATACACCACATATAGTGCTTCATTCAGGTTAATGACGCAAGATGTTCCGGTAACGATTGCGACACTTGTCCACAGGCCTGCACACAGGAAAAGCGCTGGCGACGTGTTTGCGGGCAAATGCGCCCAAATTTCTTATACGCCCGATTCCGGTGCGAGTCCCCCGTCGGTCGCGGGGCATTTTTCAGGAAGACGCACGCACAACCCTAATGCGCATCTCAGGACACATTCGCACGTCACATTAGCTTATTGTTTATTATATATAATATATACACGCCCGATGCGTTTTGTTGACCAACCTTCTTACGACCCTGAATGGCTTGCGATAATGCGCACGCAAGCGGGGACGCAATAGAGACCGCCCCCATGATCTCCGCACTTGAACATCTTCGGCAGATTTTCGATGCCCTGCCTTATCCGATCTTCGCCAAGAACGGGAAGCATCAATGGATCTATGGCAACGCGGCGTTCGAGCAACTTATCGGCACCGATGACTATATCGGGAAGGATGATTCTGCCTATTTCCCGATGGAGCAAGTCAAGGTGTTCCGCACCCAGGACCGCCGCGTATTCGGCGGCGAGGAAAGCCTCAATGAGGAAGAGATCGGTGAGGGCCTTTTTGCACTGACCCGCAAGATACCGCTGACCTTGCCCGACGGGTCGCTCGGCCTGGTCGCCATCATTCTCGCCACACTCAAATCTGATGCAGCGACGACGGACCGGGCGTGGATATCCGAAGCCTTGCGCCGGGAACCGGCAGAACAGAAACAGCATCTGGAAACCTCCTGGTCCGAACGGCATGAGGAGCTGCAACAGCGCCTGACCGCAGTTGAAAGCATGCATTCCAGTACGCTGCAGATTGCGCGGACGGACGCGACGACCGGTCTCATGAACCGTCTGGGCTTTGATGCCGAGATCGAAAAAGCCATCCTTGCGTCCAAGGAAAGCGGCAAGCCCTTCGGCGTCGCGTTCATCGATGTTGACCGGTTCAAGCAGATCAATGACCGGTTTGGCCATGCGTCCGGCGACAAGGTGCTGACCGTCGTCGGCAGGCGCCTGAACGAGCTGCCTGACGTATTCGCCGTGGCCCGCTGGGGCGGTGACGAATTCGCGCTTTTGACAGAACTGCCGAATATCGGCCTGGAAGCCCTGAGCCAGGGATTCGAAGAGGCGCGCCAATATGCCTTCCGTCCGGTCAAGGATGGTAATCGCAGGATCAGTATTTCCGGGTCTGCCGGTATGGCCGTCTATCCCGATGATGCGACCGACGCTGAAGAGCTGATGCGCTATGCCGATATTGCCCTGATCCGGGCCAAGCAGTCTGGACGCGGACGCGTTCTGATTTTCGATCACAAACTCAATGATGCCGAAAAGCGCCGCACACGGATAATGAGGGACCTGCCCGAGGCCATCGCCAATGGCGAAATAGTGCCCTATTACCAACCCATCATCTGTACGAGCAAACGCACTGTTCGCGGTGTCGAAGCACTGGCGCGCTGGACGCACAAGGAGTTGGGGCCGATCGATCCGGCAGAGCTGTTTGAACTCGCCCACATGGCCGCAATGGCGAGTGACGTCGACAAGCATCTGCGCACCGTGGCCCTGGAGCAGGTAAAGCCGTGGCTGGACAATGGCCTGATCAACTACCTTTCACTGAACATTTCACCGCAGGACATCGTCTGTGAGGATTTCGCAGAGAAGTTTCTGGGCAGGCTGAAGGCGATGGAGATCAGTCCGCAAAGTATTTGCGTTGAGATCCTGGAATCAGCCATTGTCAGCGATCTTGGTCTGGCGCACGCCAACCTCGAGCAACTGAGTGCTGCAGGCGTGAAGATTGCGCTGGATGATTACGGCACAGAGTTTTCAAACCTGCGAGCCTTGCTGGACCTGCCGCTGGACAAGCTGAAGCTGGACCAGTCGCTGGTGCGCGCACTCGGCACGAACAACAAGGTGGGCAACCTGCTGATCTCGATCATGGAGCTGGCCAAGGCGCTGGATGTTCGCGTGGTGGCCGAGGGCATCGAGACCCGGCTGCAGTCCAGCTTCATCACCTCCATCGGATGTGACCTGATGCAGGGATACCTGTTTTCCCCGCCCCTGCCCTATGCGCAAATGAACGAATGGCTGGGCGAGTATCGCGAGAAAGTGGCCTGAGACCTGTCGCGCTAGTGAGCGTGGCGGGATGACGGCGACAGGTGGGCTGGCAGCACGGGGCGCGGCTGGCCAGGCGCGGTCGCATTCACCGGCATGACGGCCTGAGAGACAGTCAGCGACACGTCTTCCCAATCGCTTGTCTCCAGCCCCGATTCGAGACGACGCTCGGCACGCATGGCGCGGCGGAAGACGAAGGCTGTGAGCACGACGAGGCCGACGACCGAGATGGCCAGGGCAATGTTGACGAAGGTCTGCGGGACGTGGAGTTCGGCGAGGAGTGTCCAGACGGCGGTCAGGTCGACAATGGTCGTGATCTCCATGATGAGGAGCGTCATGACCAGGGCTTTCAGGAAGCGGCCCATGAGATGTGTTGTCCATGAAAACACCAGCATGCGCTGGCACAGGTTCTATTATCTGCCTGTCCCGACCGGCCCGCAAGATGGATTTATCAGGTCGCTAGTGTGTCGCCGCGCAGGCGGCCGGGACATGGGCGCCGAGCATGGGCAGGCCCTCGGTGCAAAGTTCCAGACCGCCCTGCCACATCATGTGCAATGCCACATAGAGGATCACGGCAAGTCCGACAAAGGCGATCCAGCGATGCTTGCCAAGGATGCGCGCGATCAGCGATGAGGCGAGGCCCATCAACAGGATGGACAGCGTGAGGCCGAAGACCAGCACCCAGGGATGTTCGCGCGCGGCGCCGGCGACGCCGAGGACATTGTCGAGCGACATGGAGACGTCGGCGAGGATGATCTGCACAACGGCGGCGCGCAGGGACTTGGCAGGTTTTTGCCCGGCAATCGTGCCGTCACCATCAAGGTCTTCCGCCGCAAGGGCTTCAGCCGTGTTGTGCGCAGCGTGTTCCTGAAGCTCGCGCCACATCTTCCACGCGACCCAGAGCAGCAGGATGCCGCCGGCAAAGAGCAGGCCGACAATCAGGAGGAGCTGGGCTGCAACGAGCGCAAAGGCGATGCGCAGCACCGTGGCGGCGATGATGCCAATGAGAATGGCCTTGGCGCGCTGCTGCTTTGGCAGGCCGGCGGCGGCCATGCCAATGACCACGGCATTGTCGCCCGCCAGGACGAGGTCAATTGCGATAACGGCGAAGAACGCCTGAATGAGTTCCGGCGTCAGGAAATCTGGCGTCATGGCGGGAAGGCTTTCCTTGCCGGTTAACCTGGAAATGCTGTCGGCTTCGTTACTCAGATGGGGGTGATCGGTTCAGGCGGCAATGCCATACCTGTTGAAACGGGTCTCCGCTTCTAGGAGCGGGCTGTGTTTGTTGTAATTTCGGCCGTCGTCGAATTGGCGATGAAGCAGAGTTCGTGCGCCTCATGGTGCAGGGCTTTAATCTGGTCGGCGGACGGGGCGAGCCCCTCATAGCTGACGACCGGGCTCAGGGTCACACGGGTGATCGCCATGCGACCGGCCGGATTCTTGCCCATCACACCAACGGCCTGGTCTTCATAGGTGTTGACGACGAAGCCGGCATCACGCGCCTTGTGGAGGTAAAAAAGCATATGGCAGCTGGAGATTGACGCGACAAAGGCCTCTTCGGGATCGACATTGCCCGCGACTGAATACGGCAGCGGGACAATATCAGGTGATGCCGAAGCTGGCACTATCAGGCCGCCGTCAAACTCCCACTCATGCGCGCGTGTGTGCTTGTTGGCCTTGAAGTCCCCCTCACCACGCGACCATCTGATGATGGCTGTATGTTTACCCATGTCAGGTCTCCCGAATGTGCGCATTGCGGCTGCCGCTGTTTACCCCGCCGCGACGGCCAGCATCAAGCCGCATGAATCGGAATGCGGTTGCCGCTTCGCCGGTCTAGTCAGGCACCGGAAACTGACAGGAGGCCACATGCGTGTCGCAGATATTTACTGGGCAGATGTTGAAGCAGCGCTGGACGCAACCGGCTTTGCCTCGCTGGGCGTGCTGCTGGAGGCCGATGCGCGAGCAAATCTGATCGGCGCCTATGACCAGAGCGCGCCCTATCGCAGCCATGTGCATATGGCGCGGCACGGGTTCGGGCGGGGGCAATACAAGTATTTCCGCTATCCCCTGCCCGGCGCGATCGCGGCGCTGCGGGAGGCGCTGTATCCGGGCTGCGCGGCCATCGCCAATCGCTGGGCTGAGCGGATGCGCACGGACATGCGCTATCCGGCCGAGCATGCCGACTTTCTGGAGACATGCCGCGCGGCGGGACAGACGCGCCCGACGCCGCTGATCCTCTCCTATAAGTCCGGGGACTATAATTGCCTGCATCAGGACCTGTATGGCGGGATCGTTTTTCCGCTCCAGATCGTTATCCTGTTGAGTGAAGAAGATGATTTTGACGGCGGTGAATTTGTGATGACAGAGCAGAGACCAAGGATGCAGTCGCGAGCGCATGTCGTGCCGCTGCGCGCGGGCGAAGCGGTGGTCTTCGCGGTGAATGAGCGGCCTGTGAAAGGCACGCGGGGCGACTATCGCGTGAAGATGCGGCATGGCGTCAGCACACTGACGCGCGGGGCGCGGTTTGCCACGGGCATCATCTTCCATGAGGCGACCTGATGGCTGACCTGTTGAGCGATCTTCGGCCGGGCGAGATGTGGCATGGCGAAGGCGTGCTGCACTTGCCGGGCTTTGCCGATGCGGGCGCTATATGGGCCGCGCTGCACCCTGTGCTGAAGGCGGCGCCGTTCCGGCATCTGGTGACTCCGGGGGGAAAGACCATGTCAGTGTCGATGACGAATTGCGGACGGGTTGGATGGGTGTCTGACCGGGCGGGCTATCGGTATCAGGCGGTTGACCCGCTGAGCGGGCGGCCATGGCCGGACATGCCCGACGCCTTGCGCGATGTTGCCGTGCGGGCAGCGACAGCATTCGGCGCGGCCGACTTTGCCCCCGATGCCTGCCTGATCAATTGCTATGATGTCGGCGCGCGGCTGACGCCGCACCAGGACCGGGATGAGCAGGACCTTGGCCAGCCGGTTGTATCTGTGTCGCTTGGCCTGCCCGGCCGGTTCGTGATTGGCGGGACGGAGCGGGCTGGCCCGAAACAGACTGTGCTGCTGGAGCATGGCGACGCGCTGGTGTTCGGGCGGGAGGCGCGCCTTGCCTATCATGGCGTGCTGCCGATCAAAGCAGGCGATCACCCGGTGATCGGCGCACGGCGCATCAGCCTGACCTTTCGCAAGGCGGGGTGAGGCTCAGAGATTGAGCGCGTCGGCAAGGTATCTGGCGCAGGTTTCTGGCGTGCTGGCTGTCGTATCAACTTCAAGGTCGTAGCGGACGTGGGCATGCACGCGCCCGTATTGCCAGCGGACCTGGCCGATCTCGCGATCACCCCGCGCGACTTCCCGTCGCTCGCTCGCCTCAAGCGTGGCGTAGACTTTGACGAAGGTGACGTCATGGCTCGCAAGTAGCGCCTGATACTCGTCCTGCTCCTTATCGAGCATGACATCATCCACGATGAGATTGAGCCCTTCATTCGCCATGGCAGCAATAGCGTGCCGCATGCCGCGCAGGACACGGGTCGCATAGGGACCCGTCCTGATCATGACTTCCGGGGGATCGATGCCTTCCAGTGGCAGGATCCGTAGACCCTCCGGATGATGCGCATAGCGCAGCGGCATCATCTCAAGAAAGGTGTCCATCTGCACATGCAGGAAAGGCTGCTCAGCCACAGCCTGCAGGGCACGGGCGAGCGTGGTCTTGCCTGCACTGCTGGTGCCGTTGAGAATGACGACCTTTGACCGCATAGGGAATATTTTACCAGTGACTGAATGCCCTACATCTATCGGCCGCATACCCCTGCGGCAACCGCTTCCCTTCTCGACTCCTGCCTGCAGGCCGCGCACAATAAAAAAAAGGGAGAAGACGATGCAGGTTGCCGCCTATGCTGCGAAGAGCCCGGAAGCACCGGTTGAGCCACTCGAGATCACGCGCCGCGACTTGCAGCCTAATGATGTGCTGATCGACATTACCTGGTGCGGGGTGTGCCATAGCGACATCCACACGGCGCGCAATGAATGGGGCCGGACGAAGTATCCGATTGTTCCGGGACACGAGATTGTCGGGACAGTGAGCGCGACTGGCGCAAATGTTCGCAAGCACAAGGTGGGTGACACGGTTGGTGTTGGCTGTCTGGTGGATGCCTGCCTGACGTGCGGCGCCTGTCATGATGGCGACGAGCAGTATTGCGAGAAAGGATCGACGGGCACCTATGGCGGCACCGAGCCGGTGATCGGCGGGCAGACGCATGGCGGCTATTCGAAACAGATCGTGGTACGCGATGAATTCGTACTGAAGGTTTCCGATAGGCTGAACCCGGCGGAAGTGGCGCCCCTGCTGTGCGCAGGCATCACCAGCTGGTCGCCGCTGAAACACTGGAACGTCAAGGCCGGTGACAAGGTGGGGGTGATCGGGCTGGGCGGCCTCGGCCATATGGGCGTGAAGTTTGCCGTGGCGATGGGCTGCGAAGTGGTGATGATCACAACGTCAGAAGAGAAAGGCACCGATGCCAAGCGTCTGGGCGCGCATGACGTCCTGGTGTCGACGGACAGGGACGCGATGAAGGCGCAGCGGGGAAGTTTTGATTTCCTGCTGAACACCGTGCCGGTGAAGCATGACCTGAACCCCTATCTCATGCTGCTTGGACGCAATGGCACGATGGTGATTGTGGGCGCGATTGAGCCGCTGGAGCCCATGCATGGCGGCCTGCTGCTGAGCGGACGCAAGCGCGTGGCGGGATCGGGCATTGGCGGCATCGCGGAGACGCAGGAGATGCTGGACTTCTGCGCCGAGCACGGCGTGACCAGCGACGTGGAAGTGATCGCGATGAAGGATATCAACGCCGCCTATGACCGCGTGGTCAAAGGCGACGTGAAATACCGGTTCGTGATTGATATGGCGACGCTCTAGCGGGCGACGGAGATGGAGAAGGCGCCGAAACGCTGGGGCGTGACCTGCGCGTCGAATTCCTCGGTGCGGTTCACATAGGTGAAGGCGAGCTGGACGTCTCGGTAGTGGATGGCGAGGCCGGCCTGAAGATCGCCGACATAGGTCTTGCGATCATCGACGCGGGGGCTGTCGCGGAACAGGTTGCCATCAAGGAACATGTCGCGGCCAACGGCGCGGCCAGCGACGCCGACAAAGAAGTAGCCACCCATCGGATTCTCTTCGGTGCCGGGGATGAACTCTCCAGCGCCTGACAGGGCCGGACGGATGCGCGGCGGGCCGAAGCTGGAATCGAGGTCCCAGCCGATCCGCGCAGTCAGGCCCGAGGACGCATAGGTGCGCACGTTGCCGAGCGCACCGCCAAGGTCGAAACCCAGATCGGTTTCGACGCCGAGCGGCAAGGTTGGCCCCGGAAAGCGGTAGAGGCGCTGGGCGATGATCTCGACGCCGGGTTCATCCTTCAGCTGGCTGGTCCAGCCCTGCGCCTCCGCGACGCCGATGATGCGGTGGAAATTGTTCTGGACGAATTCGCCGCCCGCAGAGGGGCCGACAATGCCGAGATTGACCTGCAGCGTGTCCTGCGTGTTGCCATTGGTGCCGACGATCGTGCCTGAAGCGTAGAGCCAGCCGGCATAGGGCCGGTCTGTCGGGTCTGGCACGGCCAGCGTCTTGTCCTCGGGCGTGAAGATGACGTGGCTGAGGGCAAAGCCCTGGCGCAGTTCCTGACGCTTCAGATCGAGGAAGGGAATGCGGTCGGCCACCCATTCGAGCGCCGGGAAGATTTCGTCGGCGCCGGACACGCGCTCAATGCGCAAACCGTTGGAGTAGTTTCGGTCCGTGCCACCGCCGAACTTGTCGTTCTCGACAGTGAGCGAGACGACCGCGGGTTTCTTCACCTCCTGGGCATGAGCCGGGGGCGTAACAAAAAGGGCCGCGACAAGCGCGACCCGTGAACAGGTGTGGGTCAACATCATGACCGGTGAACTAGCATCTATCGACGCATCGTGAAACTTACACCTGCGAAATCTTCAGTGTTGCTGAAACTGCCATTGCGGTCTTCATATTTCACTTCGCGGCGGATGTAGCTGAGCGAAAGCTCCCCGCCTGCCCGCTGGATCGAAACGCCTGCCTGAAGGTCGCCGACCGTGACCTGATCGGTCAGGGACATGTCGTTGAGATTTGGGGCGAAGCTGGTGTTGCCGGCATCCCAGATGAGGGCTTCGCCATCGGCGCCGGCGAAGATGTACCAGCCTTGAGGCTGGCCGTTCTTGTCGAGGATGTTCAGATCCTTACCGATCCGGACTTCACCGCCGACGCGCTGGCTGAGGAGTTCGCCATCATCCCGCACAGCGATACGCGGGGCGACGCCGACGTCAAACTTGAGGCCGGTCAGAGCGCGGGGCGCAGCGAAGGCCACTTCGGCGGCGATGTCTTTTTCGATCTGGGTTGGCGCGCCCATGCCGAGCTTGCCGCGTTCGGCTGCGATTGCCACCAGAGCGGGGCTGCCGGTCCAGGAGAGCTCCGGAAGGTCAGACGGGACGATGCCGGCGAGTGAGTCGAAACTGGCGGTCGACCCGTTATTGAATTGTGCCACCGGGGCTGGCAGCACACCGAGCACTGTGCCTGAAAAATGCGCAGGTGCGCCGTCGACGACATGAACCGACACGTCGGCAGGCTGTTCGGCTTGAATATTGTGGGTTCCGAGCGCCGAAGGCACTGCCATGCTCATGCCGAGACTTGGTGGCACGGCCGGTTCGCTCCGGACAAAATCATGCGGAGATGTCGACACACAGCCCTGGCAGGCCATGGTCATGACTGTTGATGCTATTGCGAATACCATACGCTTGACACCCTTCATGGCTAATCCTCGTACGCTCACGCTTGTAGAGAATTACACCTCACCCGACTTAATGTAGCATAAAGGACACAGGATCCCCAAATGCCTTTCGCTCGTAAAAGATTAATTACGCCCTATTGAACGCCTTCCTGTAGTTACGGTTCCACAACCCGCATTTTTTTCGATTTTTCCCGCAAGAATTGGGCCATCGGGCCCATCAATCTTGTTAATCCGTATGAATTTTTGTTCGAATTGCGGCAACCCGGCAAGACCTTGCACGAAATTCAGCCAGGCAGATGTTCCACCTGAATGCGAAAGGCGGCCAGCCCGATTGGACTGACCGCCTTGCCATGCGTGGATTGTGAGAGCCGGCCTATTGGCAGGCAAGGCACTCGTCATAATCGGTGTTCGGCGTGTCGAGCGTCTGGCCCTCGATCCGTTCGGAACCGGCAAAGGCTGCACGCTGCACCGATTTGGAGCGGCAGTAGTAGAGCGACTTCAGGCCGCGTTCCCATGCCGTCCAGTGGAGCATGTGGAGATCCCACTTGGAGACATCACCCTTGAGGAAGAGGTTCAGCGACTGCGACTGGCAGATATAGGGCGTGCGGTCGGCCGCCAGCTCGATGATCCAGCGCTGGTCGAGTTCGAAGGCGGTCTTGAAGACGTTCTTCTCGTGTTCGTCGAGGCATTCAAGGTGCTGGACCGAGCCCTCATGCTCGAGGATGGAGGTCCAGATCTCGTCAGTGTTGAGGCCCTTCTGATCGAGCAGGGTTTCGAGTTGCTGGTTCTTCACCGTGAACGAGCCCGACAGCGTCTTGTGGGTGTAGACATTGGCTGGGATCGGCTCGATGCCTGCGGATGTACCGCCGCAGATGATCGAGATCGACGCGGTTGGCGCTACGGCGAGCTTGTGGCTGAAACGGGCCATCATGCCGACGTCACGGGCATCCTCGCAGGGGCCACGCTCCTTGGCGAGCTTGACCGATGCGGCATCTGCACCCTGGCGGATGTGCTTGAACATCTTCTCGTTCCACACTTTGGCCATGGCGCCTTCCATCGACACGTTCATCGACTGGAGGAAAGAGTGGAAGCCCATGAGGCCGAGACCGACGGAGCGTTCGCGCTTGGCCGAATAGACGGCGCGGGCCATTTCCGGCGGCGCGCGTTCGATGAAGTCTTCGAGCACATTGTCGAGGAAACGCAGGATGTCTTCGATGAAGTGCTCTTCCTTCGACCATTCCATGAACTTCTCGGCATTGACCGAGGAGAGGCAGCAAACCGCCGTGCGATCCTGACCACGATGGTCGACGCCGGTTGGCAGCGTGATCTCGGAGCAGAGATTCGACTGGGTGACCTTGAGGCCAAGCTTGCGCTGGTGGGCGGGCATCGAGTTGTTCACGGTATCGGTGAACAGGAGATAAGGCTCGCCGGTCTGCATGCGCAGCTCGAGGATTTTCTGCCAGAGCTTGCGGGCATTGATCGTGCGCAGGACTTCGCCCGATTTCGGGCTGACCAGACCATAGTCCTCATCATTGCGGACGGCTTCCATGAAGTCGTCAGTGATGTTGATGCCGTGGTGCAGGTTGAGGCTCTTGCGGTTGAAGTCGCCGGACGCCTTGCGGATTTCGAGGAATTCCTCGATTTCCGGGTGGTGGACGTCGATATAGCAGGCAGCCGAACCGCGGCGCAGGGAGCCCTGCGAAATCGCGAGCGTCAGCGAATCCATCACACGGATGAAGGGGATGATGCCGGACGTCTGACCGTTCTGGCCGACTTTCTCGCCGATGGAGCGGACATTGCCCCAATAGGTGCCGATGCCGCCGCCATTGGAGGCGAGCCAGACATTCTCGGTCCAGGTCTCAACGATATCGTCAAGCGAATCGCCAACCTGGTTGAGGAAGCAGGAAATCGGCAGGCCGCGCGCGGCGCCGCCATTCGAGAGGACGGGCGTCGACGGCATGAACCAGAGTTTGGACATATAGTCGTAAAGGCGCTGGGCGTGCTCGGCGTCGTCAGCGAAAGCCAGCGACACACGCGCGAACATATCCTGATACGACTCGCCGGGCAGCAGGTAGCGGTCGCGCAGGGTCGTCTTGCCGAACTCGGTCAGCAGGGCGTCACGCGACGGATCGGTCTGCACGGGCGTGCCTTCGACCACGCGCAAAACCGCCTCGGCACCGGCTTTCGGCTTGCCTTTACGGGGCGAATTTTTGGTCACAGACTTGGCCTCGGATGCAGACATGTGCAGCCCTCCAGTTTCATTGTTAAATATAGGAACTGAAGCCCCCGGTCGCCAGATATGGCGCCCAACTTCTCTCCTGACACAACATATAGTGTCCGAAGGTTAACAGTGGGTCAACGGGACAATTCGTGAAAGTGTCAAATTTGGCGTGGAATTCGGGTTAACAAAGCCTTAACGCGACGCCGGATCACCCGCCCCCAAAGGCGAATTGCGCAACTGCTTATTCGTGCAGCAGGCGACCGTCGGGGTCAATCCAGAAATCGGGGGAAAAAGGCGGAGACAGGCGAACGACCCGGGCGGAACTCGTTGGGGCTGCTTCGTTCCCGATCTGACCCGATTGGCGAATGGCCCGTCCGCCACCTGCCTCCTCCGGGCTATATGCGCGGAGAGACGGCGAATCGCAAGGGCGAGGATGAGTCGGTTTCAGGTATCCCCAAGAATCACGCGCTCTTCAGCGGAGAAAGCGCGGGCCCGCGACAGGAACCTTTGCTCGCGGCCATTGTCGAGCGAGAACATGCCGCCACGCCCGGGCACTACATCTAGTATGAGCTGGGTATGCCTCCACGCGTCGAACTGGCTGGACGATATGTAGACGGGCACACCATCGACCGCACCGAGGCAGATGTCGACGTCGCCGAGACGGAACTCGCCCGCCGGGTAGCACATGGGGCTGGAGCCATCGCAGCAGCCGCCGGACTGATGAAAGATGATCTCGGGATGATCCTTGCGAATCTCCTCGATGAGGCGGAGCGCAGCCGGCGTGGCGGTGACGCGCGGGGGAATGGTGAAGGCGTCGGTCATGCGACCTCCGGTTTCCGGCAACTGGTAAAGCTTTGGCGTGTTCCGGCGCGCAACAGGAAGGCGCGCGCGCCGGAACCGCTTGTCAGCCCGAAGGGGCGCCTTCAGGCGATCAAAAGAAGCCGAGCTTTTGCGGGGCATAGCTGACCAGCATGTTCTTGGTCTGCTGGTAGTGATCCAGCATCTTGGAATGATTCTCGCGGCCGATGCCCGACTGCTTGTATCCGCCGAAGGCCGCATGGGCCGGATAGGCGTGGTAGCAATTGGTCCACACGCGGCCCGCCTGGATGGCGCGGCCGAAGCGGTAGCAGGTGTTCGCATCGCGGCTCCAGACACCGGCGCCGAGGCCATAGAGCGTGTCATTGGCGATGGCGAGCGCTTCGGCGTCATCCTTGAACGTGGTGACCGAGACGACCGGGCCAAAGATCTCTTCCTGGAAGACGCGCATCTTGTTGTGGCCCTTGAGGACCGTCGGCTGGATGTAGTAGCCCCCCGCAAGGTCGCCGCCATGGTCGACAGCGGCCCCGCCGATAAGGACTTCCGCGCCCTCCTGACGACCAATGTCGAAATAGGAGAGGATCTTTTCTTTCTGCTCGGAGGAGGCCTGTGCGCCGACCATGGTGGACGGATCGAGCGGATTGCCGAGCTTGATGGCCGCCACGCGCTTCAGGGCCCGTTCCATGAAGCGGTCATAGATCGACTCGTGGATCAGGGCGCGGGACGGACAGGTGCAGACCTCGCCCTGGTTCAAGGCGAACATGACGAAGCCTTCGATAGCCTTGTCGAGATAGTCGTCATCTTCGCGCATGACGTCTGCGAAGAAGATGTTCGGCGACTTGCCGCCGAGTTCCAGTGTGACCGGGATGATGTTCTCGGAGGCATATTGCATGATGAGGCGGCCCGTCGTCGTCTCGCCGGTGAAGGCGATCTTTGCGATGCGCTTGCTGGAGGCTAGCGGCTTGCCGGCTTCAAGACCAAAGCCGTTGACGATGTTGAGCACGCCCGGTGGCAGGATGTCTGCGATCAGCTCGGCGAAGACGAGGATCGAGGCGGGCGTCTGCTCGGCTGGTTTGAGGACGACACAGTTGCCGGCAGCGAGCGCGGGCGCGAGTTTCCACACGGCCATCAGCAGGGGGAAGTTCCATGGGATGATCTGGCCGACGACGCCAAGGGGCTCGTGGAAGTGATAGGCGACGGTGTCATTGTCGATCTCGCTGATGCCGCCTTCCTGCGCCCGGATACAGCCAGCGAAATAGCGGAAGTGATCGACTGCGAGTGGCATGTCTGCGGCCATGGTTTCGCGGATGGGCTTGCCATTGTCCCATGTCTCGCAGGTGGCGAGGAGTTCGAGGTTTTCCTCCATGCGGTCCGCGATACGGTTCAGCATCAGGGCGCGTTCGGCAACCGGGGTTTTGCCCCAGGCATCCTTCGCGGCATGGGCAGCATCGAGGGCAAGTTCGATGTCTGACGCATCAGACCGCGCGATGGCGCAGATCGTCTTGCCTGTGATGGGTGATGGGTTGTCGAAATAACGCCCGGCCTTGGGGGCGACGAACTTGCCGCCGATGAAATTGTCGTAACGGTCCTTGAACGGAGACGTCATTGTCGTGGAATCGAGAAACTGGGTGTCGGCCATGTTGATATTTCCTCCATTGGCTTCTTCGTCGTGATGCGAAGACTGGAGTTCAACATTGTCTTGAAAGGATGCGCTGTCAGGTGGGGCGCGAGCGGGCCTGAGGGCCAAGTGTCTCAGAACTGAGACAGGTTACGCCGGAAACGTCAGTCTGCGCTGAGGCCCAGCCGGTCCATGCGGCGATAGAGGGTTGCGCGGCTGATGCCAAGGGCGCGGGCGGCGGCGGCCATATTGCCGTCGGCGCGGGCAATGGCGCGTTTCAGTTCGCGTCGCTCGGCGCTGTCGAGGCCGATGCCGCGCTGGTCGGAATCGCCGAATATGTCGCCGGCGGGGCGCGGCGTGGCGAACGCGCCCTGCCCGAGATTATAGGCCTGACGCGCGGCGCGCGTGGCGCCGATGACGAGGTCATCGCCATTGACAGCAAAGAGGACGGCCCCGCGCTGACCATCGCCCTGCCCGCGCACAATGCGCTGGCCGGCAAAGGCGCTCTGGAAATGATCGGCTTCGATCTGGCGTGCGGCATCGGCCACGGTCTGGGCGATCAGTGTGGCGAAGGGCTGGGTCAGGTCTGACCGGCAGGAGGAGACATCAAGCACGGCGGCGAGTTCGCCATGCTCGTCGAACACGGGCGCACCCATGCAGGTCATCACCGTGTTGCTGTCGTGGAAGTGCTGGTCGCGATAGATGGTGACGACGCGTTCCTCGGCGATGCAGGTGCCGATGCCATTCGTGCCTTGGGTGGCTTCCGACCAGTCGGCGCCCTGCCAGAGCCCGGCGGAGCGGAACATCTTTTCGTCCGAGCTGGGTGCGCGCTGGTCGAGCACGATGCCGCCCGTATCGCACAGGAGGATGCTGCAGCCCGCGAGGCCGAGGCTGGCGTGGAGACGGTCCATGACCGGGTTCGAAATGGCGAGCATGCGTCCAAGCACGTCGCGGCGTTCGGTAAGGGCCGCCTCATCAATACGAACGTCCCTGTGTGGGGCGTCTGGCGCGAGACCGTGCGTGGTGAGAGAGCGTGCCCAGGAGGCCGCGATGGCAGACTTGGCAGCAGCGCTGCGCGAGAGGGCGATCTCGCGTACATGGTCCGCATGCGCCCCGGTGGGCACGGATGCGGACGGATCAGACTTGCTTTCCATGTCCAGAACCTAACACGCGGCGTGACGGCCTCAAAGTGGGCAAGACATGCCCCGTTTTTGAGTTGTCCGGGGCAAAGCCTGCTGGTAGGTCTCGCTCTCGCGAAAAACCAGAAGGGGGAAGCGATGACATTCCGACATATGATGCTGGCTGGCGTATCTGTCATGATGGTTGCGGGCAGCGCCGTGGCAAAAGAGGACGAGGCCCCTTCGCGGCGCTTTACCGCTGACCGCGTGTTCGACATGGAATACGCCTCCGATCCGCAAGTCTCCCCTGACGGCAAGCGCATCGCCTATGTACGCCATTCGATGGACCGGATGACCGACAAGGACACGGGCCAGATCTGGATCATCGACCTTGAGAGCGGTGCGAACCGTCCCCTTCTCGCCGGCAGCACGGGCGCGTCATCACCCCGCTGGTCGCCGGACGGCACGCGCCTCATCTATGCGACCGCCACAGACGGCAAGCCCGAAGTCCGCCTTCTATATCTCGACACGGGCCGCAGTTTCCCGCTCGCGCAGTTCCTGGAAGGCCCATCAGAGGCTGTCTGGTCGCCCGATGGCAAGCATGTGGCGTTCAGCATGTTCGTGAAGGGCGAGGCACCGAGCTTCGCCAAGGCCCCGACGCCGCCGGAAGGCGCGACATGGAATGATGGCGTCAAGGTGATCGACACGCTGACCTTCCGCTTCGATGGTGCAGGTTACCTGGAGGACGGCGCGACACAGGTGTTCGTACTGCCGGTGGATGGTGGTACGCCGCGCCAGGTAACGTTTGGCGACGCCGATATGCAGAGCCCGGAATGGCTCGACAATGACACGCTGCTTGTTTCAGGCAACACGGCGGACGACCGCGACCTCGACCCGATCGAGAGCGAGATCTATGCGGTGGAACTGGCCGACCTGTCGATCAAGCCGCTGACCACCCGTGACGGGCCTGACACGTCCCCTGTCGTGTCGCCGGACGGCAAGACGATTGCCTATCGCGGCTTTGACGACAAGACGCTCTCCTACCAGCAGGCCGATCTTTACCTTATGGACGCAGACGGCTCGAACAAGCGGGCCCTGGCGGCAGACTTTGCCGGCGATGTTGGCGAGACGGCCTGGGCGCCTGACGGCAAGAGCCTGTTCGTGCTGTCGGAAGACCATGGCGTGTTGTCAGTTTACGAGATCAACCTCAACGGCAAGGTGAGCCAAGTGGTGACAGGCCTTGGCGGCGCTTCGATTGGCCGGCCCTATGCGGATGGCAGCTTCTCACTCAGCGGCGGCAAGAAGCCGGTGATCGCCTATACAGCCGGGTTCACGGACAAGCCGTCCGAGATCGCGGTTATCGGCGCGAACGGCAAGGACGCCAAAGTGCTGACCGATCTCAATGCAGATGTCCTGCCCTATCTCGACATGGCTAGAATCGAGGAAGTGAAGGTCAGCTCCAAACATGACGGCAAGGAGATCGAAGCATGGGTCGCCCTGCCGCCGGACTTCAAGGCCGATGGCAGCTTCCCGCTGATCCTGGAAATCCATGGCGGGCCCTATTCGATGTACGGGCCGTTCTTCGCCAGCGAGATCCAGCGCTATGCGGCGGAAGGTTATGTCACGATCTGGTCAAACCCGCGCGGCTCAACAGGCTATGGCGAGGATTTCGCGCTGGAGATCGACCAAGCTTATCCGGGCCATGATTATGATGACCTGATGACCGTCGTCGACGAGATGGTGGCGCGCAAATATGCCGACCCGGAACGCCTTTTCGTGACCGGTGGATCAGGCGGCGGCATCCTGACAGCGTGGATTGTCACGCAGACGGACCGGTTCGTGGCGGCCGCTTCGGTCAAGCCGGTGATCAACTGGATGACCATGGCGCTGGCCGGAGACATTGCGCAGGTGGTGCGGCGCCACTGGATACGCGCGGAGCCATGGTCTGACCCGGAGACCTTCCTCAAGCATTCGCCGATCCGCTTTGTCGACAAGGTGGTGACACCGACCATGATCATGGTTGGGGAAGAGGATTACCGGACCCCGGCATGGGAAGCCGAACAGTTCTATACGGCGCTGAAAATGCGCGGTGTGGATACGGTTTATGTGAGGGTCCCGGGATCGCCGCACTATATCGCTTCGCGCCCGAGCCGCCTGATTGCCAAGACGGATAATATCATGGGCTGGTTCGCGAAATATGATCCGGCGAAGAAGGACGAGGCAAAAGAAAAAGCCGGGGACGAATAGTCCCCGGCTGGATCAGCGGCCAGTCTTGCGACGTGTGCGAGCGGGAACGAGGGCGCGTTCCTGCTTGCGCGCGATGAGCGCCGTAAAGAGGCCCATAACGGCTTCCTGCATGATCTCATCCGTCATCGTTTTGAGGCGGAGATCAATGTGATTGGTAAGGCGCTGGACGCCGTTGCGGGCCAGAAGGTCGACACCGCGCTTGCGCTTGGGGCGGGATTTAGTCGGCTGGCGATTCATCTTTAGTCCTCGTTTTGGCGACCCCGGTAATGATGCCGAGGCCAATGAGAATAACAGAGCAGACACCGATCCAGATAAGCGCCACGCCAAGCATGAATGCGCCATAGGCCAACCCGGCGATGAGTATGATGAAGCCGATGAGATAGAGCGCAAAAGAGGACATGGGGGATACTTTCGGGACTGACTGTACTGGTGGCATAACGCCGTTCAGTCGCCCCGGTTCCCTGTCAGACCCGTATATCGCTTTAGTGCGCTCCTAACCCGCCAGAGGCCAGGATGGGCCATATGGTGGCGAGCAACAGAAGTGCAGCCGTGATGTTGAAAGCACGCAGCCGGACTGGCCGGTTGAGGAAGCGACGCACCTGCGTGCCCAGAACCGCCCATGTCGATGTACTGACGAGACCGACCATGGCAAAGACGGTCACCATGACGGCGACGCTGACGAACGGGTGGTCTGGCAGCGTGTAGGCGCTGATCGCGGTGAGGACCATGGCCCAAGCCTTGGGATTTACCCATTGAAAGGCCGCCGCCTGAAGGAAGCTGAACGGCTTGCCTGTGGCCTCGCCCTGCCCCGCTGCCGGCGGCGGCGCGGCATTTGCGATCTTCCAGGCCAGATAGAGCAGGTAGAGCGCGCTGACCGTCTTCAGGGCCACGAGCGCAACGGGAAAGGCCTCGAACACGCGCGCGAGCCCAAGCCCGACCAGAACGATCATGATCGCCAGCCCTACGATGATGCCGCTCATGTGCGGAAGGGTGCGCTTCAATCCGAAATTTGTGCCGGACGCCATGAGCAACAGATTGTTCGGCCCCGGTGTGATCGAGGTGATGAACGCGAAGGCCGTAAGGGCGAGAAGGAGCTGTATAGGCATGATGACCGCAACAATATGCGATGCATGGCGCAATGTGCTTGTCTTTTGGTGCGCATAAGCAGTATTTATGCAATCCATGACCGATATGGACACCATAAATAGCAATATATTGCGCGAACTCCAGGCCAATGGCCGGATCAGTAATCTTGAACTGGCCGAAAAGGTCGGGCTGTCCCCGTCCGCCTGCCTGCGCCGGGTGCAGGAGCTGGAGCGCATAGGCGTAATCCAGGGATACCGCGCTGTCGTCGACAGGAACGCCGTGGGCGGTGGCTTTCTCGCCTACATCACCGTCGGGCTGTCACAGCACACGAAAGCGCACCAGATGGCCTTCGAGAAGGCCATGCAGCGGGCGCCGGAAGTGCGCGAGTGCCACAATGTGACCGGCACGATTGAATATCTGTTGAGGGTCGAGGTGGCCGACCTTGCGGCGTACAAGCATTTCCACACGGAAGTTCTCGGCACCGTGCCGCAGGTCAGCTCGATAACGTCATACATCGTGATGGGCTCGCCCAAGGACCAACGCGCCTGACAGGCGGCCCTAGCGGGGGCGGTGCTCTGTTCCCTCACCGGCGGTGATGAAGACCGCAGTTGCGCTCTCAGGGACGTCAGCGATGTGCCACACGCCAGGCGGGTTGATCGCGTACTCACCGGGCGAAAGCGTGACACTCTGCGTGCTGCCGTCCGGATATTCCTGGTGCAGGGTCATGCTGCCGGCTGTGCAGAGCACCAGTTCCGATCCATGAGGATGAACCTCCCAGCCGGACCAGTCTTCGGTGAACGTGTACATCGAAACCAGCCGCCCTTCGATGCCGTCATTCGGGTGGAGCTTTCCATAGGCTTCGTACCATTCCATCCCGCCCGTCATTTCCGGCAGGACGTGCGCTGTGGCGCCGAGGCCGAGGTGGACGGGAAACTGCGTGAGCGTCATGGGCTGGGTCATGAGGGCCTCCTGTATGGCCTGAAGCTAGCAGCTTTAGTGGTAGGCTCAAAATCTTTGAGGTGGGCTTGTAAGGCCCCATGAGGGGGCGCAGTGTCCGATCAGGATCGCGGGAGAGAACGCAATGATTCTGATCGGCATGTATGACAGCCCCTTCGTTCGGCGCGTCGCCATTGCGATGAAACTCTACAAAATTGAATTCGAGCACAAGTCCTGGTCGACCTTCGGCGACGCCGAGAAGATCGTGGCTTACAATCCGCTCATTCGTGTGCCGACACTGATGCTGGACGGCGGTGAAGTGTTGATTGAAAGCGCGGCCATCCTGGATGCGCTGGACGACATGGTAGGCCCTCAGCGTGCCATGACGCCCACCAACGGGGCGGCGCGGAGGTCGGCGCTCAAATTGTGCGCGCTGGCCTCAGGCATGGCCGACAAGGCCGTGTCGCTTGTCTATGAACGTCACGTGCATGAGCGCCCGAATCCGAAATGGATCAAGCGATGCACGGGCCAGATTTCCCGTGTGTTGAACGTGCTGGAAGTGGAGCGCGCGGGCCAGCACACGCCCTATTGGTTTGGCGAGGACATGGCGCATGGGGACATCATGGTCAGCTGCGCGGTGAACTTCATGCGCGATGCCCTGGCCGATGACATCGACCTTTCGCCCTGGAAAGCCCTCGGCGAGCATACCGACAAATGCGAGGGCCTCCCGGAATTCCGGGAGGCCCTCATGAAGTTCAAGATTGGCTAGGCGTGCGGCCTAGTAATCGTGGTTCGACTTGGCGTGACGCTTGCGCTCGTGCGGGTCGAGATAGATCTTGCGCAGACGGATATTGGTCGGGGTGACCTCAACCAGCTCGTCGTCGGCGATATAGGCCAGCGACTTCTCGAGCGTCATCTGCAGCGGCGGTGTGAGGCGGACAGCCTCGTCGGTGCCCGAGGCGCGCATGTTGGTGAGCTTCTTGCCCTTGAGAACGTTCACTTCGAGATCGTTGTCGCGCGTATGCTCGCCAATGATCATGCCGGCATAGACCTTGTCACCCGGGTGGATGATCATCGGGCCACGATCTTCGAGGTTCCAGAGCGCGAAGGCAACGGCTTCGCCCTGCTCCATGGCGATCAGAACGCCGGTGTGACGACCCTGGATGCGGCCTTTGTGCGGCGCGTATTCATGGAAGATGCGGTTCATGATGGCCGTGCCGCGCGTATCGGACATCAGCTCGCCCTGATAGCCGATCAAGCCACGGGTTGGGGCGTGGAAGACCATGCGCGTGCGACCGACGCCTGACGGGCGCATGTCGAGCATGTCGGCCTTCCGCTCGGAGAGCTTCTGCACGATGATGCCGGTATGGTCGTCATCGACGTCGATGATGACTTCCTCGATCGGCTCAAGCTTCTCGCCATTCTCGCCTTCCTGCATGACGACCTGCGGACGCGAGACACCGAGTTCAAAGCCTTCGCGGCGCATGGTTTCGATCAGCACGGCGAGCTGGAGTTCGCCACGGCCAGAGACGGTGAACGCTTCGGCGTCGGTAGCGCGCTCAACCTTGAGAGCGACGTTGCCTTCGGCTTCCTTCACGAGACGGTCCCAGATGATACGGGACGTGACCTTGGTGCCCTCGGTACCGGCATATGGCGAGTCATTGACGCGGAACGTCATCGAGATGGTTGGCGGGTCAATCGGCTGGGCTTCGATCGGCGTATTGACCGACGGGTCGCAGAACGTATCGGCGACGTTCGCCTTGGTCATGCCGGCGAGCGAGACGATGTCGCCTGCCATGCCTTCGTCGACCGGGATGCGCTCAAGGCCGCGGAAGGCGAGCACTTTCGACACGCGGCCCTGTTCGACGAGCGAGCCGTCACGGGCGAGGACCTTGATCGACTGGTTTGGCTTGATCGTGCCGGACGAGATGCGACCGGTCAGGATACGGCCGAGGAAGGGGTCGGACGAGATCGTCGTGGCGAGAAGGCGGAACGGGCCTTCCTCGACTTTCGGGGTTGGGACGTGATCGACAACCATCTGGAACAGCGCGTCCATGTCGGTGGTCGGGTTTTCGTATTCGGTGTTCATCCAGCCCTGCTTGGCAGACCCGTAAAGGATCGGAAAGTCGAGCTGCTCGTCGGTGGCGTCGAGGTTGGCGAAGAGGTCGAACACTTCATTGATGACTTCGTCTGGACGGCGCTCGGGCTTGTCGATCTTGTTGACGGCCACAATCGGGCGCAGGCCGACTTTCAGGGCCTTGGAGACCACGAACTTGGTTTGCGGCATCGGGCCTTCCGATGCGTCAACCAGCACGATCGCGCCGTCGACCATCTGGAGAATACGTTCCACCTCACCGCCGAAGTCGGCGTGGCCTGGCGTATCGACGATGTTGATACGGTAGCCGTTCCACTCGACCGAGGTCGTCTTGGCGAGGATGGTGATACCGCGCTCGCGCTCGATATCGTTCGAATCCATCGCGCGTTCGACGGTTTTCTCGTTTTCGCGATACGTGCCGGACTGTTTGAGCAGTTCGTCGACCAGTGTTGTCTTGCCGTGGTCAACGTGGGCGATGATCGCGATATTACGCATTTTCTCGATAGACTGGGACATAGGGATATAAAGGCTTTCGGGAGGAGGAATTAGGTGTCTGGCGCGCCCCCTAGCCGAACATGGAGCTTTTGACCATGGGGGATGGGCAGGATTGCCGACGCCGGGTAAGGAATTCCCTTCTTTTGGCAAACCGATAGTGTCCCATTCCATGACAAACTCCAATGACATGCCGCTGGCGGCAAAACCCCTTGATCGCGCGGCACACAGGCGGACGGACGAAGCCTGGCTGGAAAAGGCCATGCAGGATGACGCATCTCTTTACTTCCTGATGCGGGCTGGCGAACCCTTCCTGGAAACGCGCGGCCTGTTCTGGATGGGACCGGAAGCGCGCAAACTTTCCCCGGGATCGCCCGTTCTGTTCATGGGCGAAGACAAGACCGGCGCACCGGTATTCGCAATGAACCTGCCGGAGCGGTTTGACGTCGCCGCATCGCTGATTGCTGGTACGGGCGAATTCAAGGATTTCCGTGCGGCAGTGGGTGCCATGGCCGAGATGGAAGCCAATCTCGCCTCGACGGCGCGCAGCCTGTTTGCCTGGCATTCGAGCCATGGCTTTTGCGCGAAGTGTGGCGGCGTGGTCGGCATTGTCGACGCAGGCTGGAAGAGCCAGTGTCAGGCGTGCGGGACAGAGCACTTTCCGCGCACGGACCCGGTCGCCATCATGCTGGCCGTGAAAGACGGGAAATGCCTGATCGGACGCCAGGCGATGTGGCCGGCGGGATTCATGTCGTGCCTCGCGGGCTTCTGCGAACCGGGCGAGACGATCGAGCAGGCCGCAGCGCGCGAACTGTTTGAGGAGGCGGGTATCAAATGTGATCCGGCGAGCGCTGAATACGTCGCGTGCCAGCCCTGGCCTTTCGCATCTTCACTCATGGTGGGGCTCATTCTTGAAGCGGAAACAACGGAAATAACGGTCGACAAAACGGAGCTCGATGAAGCCCGATGGATCACACGCGCCGAAGCACGTGAAATTCTTTCCGGGAAACATTCTGAACTTTATGCGCCGCCGCCGATGGCCATTGCGCATCATATACTGAAGACTTGGGCCCTTCGCGACGAATAGACGTATACGGAACTTCGTTTCCCGCTCGCGCCTCAGGTGAAAATCAAGAGTTGATTTCCCGCGAATCACAATATTATTGGCTCGCCACTGACAGGAGATTGGAAATGGCGACTGCAACGAAAAAACCGGCCGCAAAAAAACCGGCCGCAAAACCAGCAGCAAAAAAGCCGGCCGCTAAGCCAGCCGTAAAAGCTGCGACCAAGACCGCTGCTAAACCAGCCGCGAAAAAGCCGGCTGCAAAGCCAGCCGTGAAAAAACCGGCCGCGAAGCCTGCTGCGAAAGCCGCTGCGAAGCCTGCCGTGAAAAAAGCTGCTGCGAAACCAGCCGCGAAAAAGCCAGCCGCGAAAAAGCCGGCCGCCAAAAAGAAATAAGTCTACGGACGATAATTCGAGAAACGGGCGAGCGTGTCTCGCCCGTTTTTTTATGCGTTTTCAAAGCACTGCGCAGATGTGCAAAAAAGAAGCCCCCGCACTCTCTTGGAGCACGGGGGCCGTCCTGCCTTGCGGTCAATTCAAGGGCTGCCCACGCGGCCGGACCCTTTCGCCCTGACTAGAATTTCAGGACATAGGCCACGTCGATCACGTCGACCGAGTCGTCATAGTCCAGATAAGTATAGCCAACGCGCACGCCCTGGTTCGGGGCGAAATAATAGTCGCCACCGATGCCCAGCGCGGCAGCATCATCGTCGGCGGAAGCCGAGACGCCGCCAGCAGATGCCTTGATTTCCGTGCTCACGTAACCGACGCGACCGAACACGTCGGCTTTCTCGGAAAACGGGATCCGGCCCACGGCATATGCGCCGTAGGAATTTTCCAGTTCAACGTTCACATCGACGCCAGCAATCGAGGTGGACTCGTCGGCGACGCCGATTGCGCCCTCGATTTCGGCACCGAGGAATTCGTTGAAGTTGTAGCCTCCACGCAGCTGGATGGCGCCAAGGTCGGCATCATCGGCGCTGTAGTTTCCATAACCGAACGTGCCGTAAAAACCCTGCTCCTGCGCGAGGGCGGGAGTAGCGGCGAGAGCAGCGATCGTCAGGGCCGTGGTGAGTGCAAGTTTCATGGGAGGTATTTCCTTATGTTGATCCCGTCTCCGGGAACCCGAAATCTAGCGATTGATTGTGGCAAGGTGCGTGAATTCCGATTCATGTTTGCATACGGCCAAAGTGTGTGGCCGGCGTGCAACGCCCCTGAATCGGCGCCTTGGGAATACAGGAAAAAACACGTCGCCCGCCCTCGGAATGAGAGCGGGCGACGGTAAAAATACGATTCAGATGTGTGGCAAAACCTGCCTTAATGGTTAAGCGCAGACCATTCCGCATCGGCCTTGGAAACGAAGCCCGGAATGTCCGCATTCCATTTACCCTGGATGTCGGAATTGTAATTCAGATAGAGCTTGCCATCGACGATCTTCCAATAGCGCGCATCGCCTTTGGCATATTTGCCGTCGGCCATCGCCCAGGCACAGTATCCGCCATATTGCGGCGCATAAGCCTCAGGGTTTGCGAGAAAGGCATCGCGATGCTCGGCGTTGGTGAACTGGAAGGTCGCGCCCTTGTAGTCAGTCGTGAAATCCTTCGACCCCTTGGCGGGCGCGCCGGTCTCGAAATAAGCGACAGGATCGTATCCCTGCAGCGCCGTGGTCGAGAAACGGCCCGTGTAGATGGCCGGTTCGGCCGAGGCGATTGGGGCATATATCGCAGGTGCAAGGAGCAGCGCAGCGACGAAGAGCGTGGAACGGAATTTCATAAGGCACCCATGGTCTGGATTAAAAAAAGGGGTCGCCGGGGCGGAGAGCGAACGAGGCAGGAAGGGGCGATGCCTCGCCAACATATCCCCGGCGACCAGGCAGGAACTCAGACAGCTTTCGCCTGAGTTCCTGTAACGTGTGATGACGGGCCGTGCTCCACTCCGGGAAGAATGGCATCGCGGATGCCGCCAAGAATGCTGAACAGCGTCTCGCGCCTGAAGATGAGCAGGGCCAGTGACCCCAGCCAGACAGTGACGGCCATGGCGAACAGGCCGCCGCCGTCATTGTTGGGATCAATGCCCAGCGGCGTGAACAGGTGGAAGCTGACCGCGCCGCTCATGACTGCGACGGCAATCAGGGCAGCCAGTGTTTGCAGGCGGCGCAAGGCCGGGACAAGACCGAGTAGGAAAAGTGTCGAGGCCACTAGCTCGGCGGAGCCAATCACGTACTGGCTGAAAAGGCCGGTCTGCGCGAACAGGCCCCCTGCCCCGAAACTGGCCGCCCATGCATCCAGCCGGCCGAAGATGACCTGCGTTTCGACAGCATTGGTGAACTTGTAGCGAAGGCTATCGAGGAGCACCGCCGCAGCGATGAGGCTGAAGACAATCGGTGCGTATGTCTTTATCCTGTCGAGCATTTGCGCGTCCCTCTCCCTGTTTATGAACGCAATGTCTCACGGGAGGCCGCCGCATGACAAAGCAAACCGGTGTAACGCGGGCCCACAATTCCGTGAGCGGCCCATTACCGGTTGTGAAGTATGCGACCCACGCCTAACCCGCGAAGCAGGCCCGCGTGCACGGTGCCCAGGCAAAGGGTTTATAGGCCTTGTTGAGCGGCGTTTCGGCGACATGGTTGGTGTAATTTGAGATCGTCTTCAGGGAGACGCCAAGAATGACGGCCAGAATATCCGCCTTGTCCCAGCCGGCATTCAGAAAGACCGACACTTCCGTATCGGATACGAAGCCACGCTGACGCACCATGCGACGCGTGAAGACACGCAGCGCATCCAGACGGGCATCTGCAATCGCCTGATTGCTTCTGACCGCATCAATCACTGCCGGATCGAGCCCCGCCTTTGATGCGACTGCGGAATGGACCGCGACACAGAAGTGGCACGCATTCTCGATGCTGACCGTGAGCAAGACCACCTGGCGCGCAAGCGGATCCAAGCCTGAGTGCTCAAAACTTTTCGACAGGGAGAGGTACCCCTCCAGCGCTGCGGGGTTTTCGGCCAGAACGCCCAGCATGTTGGGGATCATGCCATAGGTTTTGTTTACCCCAGCGAGCGCATCCCTCGCGGCAGATGGCGCCGTGGTCTCGTCATGTATCTTCAGGTCACTCATGGGGTGGCTTTCCTGGATCAATCACCGGACGGAGAGATGTCCGTCCCTGTTCGTGAAGGATTTAGGCGGTTTTGCCCTTCGCAGAACGCCGAGAGACCCCATATGCTTCATTCTGAATACGCATAGGAGGCCCGGGGTGGACCGAATTGATGCCATGCGCCTGTTCATTCGCGTTGCGGATGCTGGCAGTTTCTCCAAGGCAGCGAGTGATCTCGGCCTCGGCCAACCGACCGTTTCCCGGCGGATACAGGACCTTGAAGCCACGCTGGATGCCGCGCTCTTCATGCGCACGACCCGTTCGCTGAGCCTGACAGAGGCGGGCGAGCGTTTCTACAAGCGCGCCGGCGACATCCTGGCCGACTTCGACGATGCGGAAGCAGAAGCGCGTGGGCTGGACCATGAGCCGGTTGGCCTGCTGCGGATTTCCTGCGTCTCGTCCATGGCCCGCCTGGTGATCGGGCCGCGGATTGCGAGCTTCATGAAGCTCTATCCACATATCCGCGTCGATGTGCTGACCGATGACACCTATACTGATCTCGTTGGTGAGGGCGTGGATCTCGCCTTCCGGATCGGGACGCTGGTAGATTCCAGCCTCATGGCGAAAAAAGTGGGCGAGGCACCCCGCGCCCTGTTTGCGGCGCCGGAATATCTTGAAGCGCGGGGTGTGCCCCAGCATCCGCGCGACCTTAGCCAGCATGACGCTCTCATGTTCCGCCAGACGTCGACAACCGAATGGACACTATCTCGCAATGGCGAAACGGAGACGGTTAAAGTAGATGGGCGATTCAAGGCCTCGTCTGGCGACCTGCTGCTACAGGCTGCTCAGAACGGCCTTGGCCTCTTCCTGGCGGCGAGCTGGCTTGTACATGGATGCGTCAATGACGGCAGCCTTGTGCGCGTTCTGCCGGAATGGACAGCCACGCCAAGCCCGATCCATTGCGTGTGGACATCCGGCAAGCTGCGCGGCAAGGCCAAGCTGTTCGCCGAGCATGTCGCCGACGCGCTGAAATTCGAGACGCCCGTCTGCTAGAAACCGAGGGCCGGCTTGGCGGGGAACACGCCGAGAATCTTCAGCGACTGCGAGAAGAAGCCCAGCTCTTCCAGAGCGATCTGCACCGGACGTTCGTCCGGATGACCTTCGATTTCTGCGTAGAACTGCGTCGCCGTGAAGGAGCCGCCGATCTGGTAGCTCTCCAGCTTGGTCATGTTGATGCCGTTCGTGGCGAAACCGCCCATCACCTTGTAGAGCGCTGCGGGAATGTTGCGCACTTCGAAGAGGAAAGCGGTCTTCGCAGGCCCCTGCCCTGCTTCGATATCCTTGGCCGTGCGCGACATGATGATGAAGCGGGTCGTATTGTGGGCCGCGTCCTCGATATCCTCGGCAAGAATGTCCAGACCATACACTTTGGCCGCGAGGCGTGGCGCGATGGCCGCCACGGCGCGATTACCGGCTTCCGCGACTTCGCGGGCCGCGCCAGCCGTGTCTGCTGCCGTCACAGGCTCGATATTATGAGCCTTCAGGAAGTTCCGGCACTGGCCAAGGCCCATGATATGGGACCGCGCCTTCCTGATTTCGTCCAGCTTCACGCCCGGCAAGGCCATCAGCTGGAACCGGATGGGCAAATAATGCTCGGCCACGATCTGGAGGTTTGTCGTGGGCAACAAATAGTGGATGTCACCCACACGGCCCGCGATCGTGTTTTCCACCGGAATCATGGCTAATTCGGCTTCCCCCTTCTCCACGGCGGTGAAGCAGTCCTCGAACGTACGGCAGGGGAGCGGCGTCAGGCGCGGGTAGGCCTCGTTGCACGCGATGTGGGAATTTGCGCCCGGTTCGCCCTGATACGCGATGTGATTGGCCATTCAGCGTCCTTTTTAACCTTCTGTGCATGCGTCGGATCGCCGCGACGAAAGGAGAAGCGCCCCTTCCTCACAGCCTTTATGTTGTCTGCACTCCGTTAGCGTGCCAAAAGGCGCGCGCCAAGACACATGACAGATAGATTCGAAGGAATGCCCCAATGGGAGAACTCGGTCTCAACAAGATCCTCGGCGCGTTGCTCGCCACCGCGCTCGGCCTGATGGCCCTGCATCAGCTTTCGGCCATCGTGTTCAACCACGGTGGCGAAGGCCATCATGGTGAAGAGCAAGCTGAAGCGACCTCCCTGAGCGAGCAGATGTGCGCCAAGTACGCGTATTGCGTTGCTGTTGCCGATAGCGGTGGCGGTGGCGAAGCCGAAGAAGAGGTGTTCGACCTCGGTGCGGCGCTTGCTGCTGCTGACCCTTCCAAAGGCGAGCGCGTCTTCAAAGCCCAGTGCACCACCTGCCACAACATCACGGACGGCGGCGCCAATGGCACCGGACCGAACCTGCACGGCGTTGTCGGCGCCTCCAAGGCGGCACACCCGGGCTTCACCTATTCAGCCGCTCTCTCGGGCCTGGGTGGCAGCTGGACCTATGAAGACCTGAACCACTGGCTCAACAATCCGGGTGCCTTTGCCCGTGGCACGTCCATGTCGTTTGCCGGCCTGCGCCGCGATACCGACCGCGCCAACGTGATCGCGTACCTTGCAGCGAATTCACCAGGCGCGCCTGCTTTCCCAGCTCCGATGGAAGCCTCGTCCGATGAAGCCGCCCCCGCCGAAGCCGCGCCGACGGAAACCGTTACTGAAGCGGTGACCGAGGATGCAGATGCTGCGACCGAAACAGATGAGCAAACCTTTACCGAAGACGCACCCACACCGACGGACGAAGAAAACGAGTAGGGCTCAGGCGCCGGTCTTCCAGACTGGCGTTATCCCGCTCTTAGACGAGACATGTATGCGCCGGGCCCCTATGGGCTCGGCGTAATACGTTTTGATACGCGTTATTGCCTGATCGAGCGGTTCACGTGCGACGGCCATGTGCCAGGCATTCGCGTGCAGAAGGTGATGCGCGTCCGTCATGATGCCGACGTGGCCCTTCCAGAAAACGAGATCGCCGCGCTTGAGGGCGCCTGAAACTTTCCAGTCGACGATTTCGTCCCCTGCCCAAGCGTATTGCATGTCGCTGTCACGCGGCAGGAGCACGCCCGTCGCCTCAAAGGCCTGCTGTGTGAGGCCGGTGCAATCGATACCCAGACTGTCGCGTCCACCCCAGCGGTAGGGCGTGTGCAGATAGGTTTCGGCCACGGCAACCGGATCGGCCTCCAGCGTATCCAAGGGCGCGACATGGTGCGTGTGGAGCCATCCGGCGGCAGATTGGACGTATTGCCCCTCCGTTGCGGTAGGCGACAACAGAGCGCCCCGGCTGAGAACGCACTGAACGGGCGCTTTCAGGTCAGGTGCCGCATATGCAAAGGTCCGGAGAGCCGAGATTTTATGGGTAGGTTCTGCGACCTCTTGTGACAGGTCTGATGCCTTCATCCAGCCGACATAGTGGTCGCGCCGGGACCGCACCTTTGCGTAATCGCTCTGGTGCCCGAAGACGTCAACAATCTCGCCGAACAGGGCCTGCGTGGCCACCCGCGCTGTCGCATCGGGCCCTTCCAGCAGGTCTGCTGTTCCAACAACTACCTGAAAGGCCTGTGCCTGCCCGTCCGGACGGGCAAGGCGGCTATCTGTCAGTTCGGGCATGTTCGGGCCTCGGCAAGCGGCGCCTAGGCAGCTGCGGTCGACTTCCCGCCGCGCCGTGGCGTCATGGTTTCGTCAGTTTCGCCCGAAGCTGCGGCCATAACAAGGCCGGCAAAGGACCGAAGATAGGTCATTCCGGCAGGCGTGCGCTCAATGAAGATGTTCCGGAGGTCATTGTCATCCTTGATACGGCGGATGAAATCGAGCCGTGACAGGGTGTCGAGGGCGCGCGTGACGGCCGGTTTGGCAATGTCGAGATGATCGGCCAGTCCGCGAACGGTGTGCGGGCCGGGAACGAGCGCAATGGTCATGAGGATCGCCTGCTGGCGCGCCGTCAAATCCGGCGCATCCGAGCGCACTGAGGCTGTTACCGCCCGCCGCCAAAGCTCCAGTCCGCCGCGTTCCGACAATTCCATCTACATATCCTCTTGATTCGCCTCAGAAACGAATCTCGGGTGATTTGCAAAGGTCGTCCAGACCGGAAACAGGCGTTAACCGCTTGCCTCTTCACATTGGCACCAAAACACACGACATTGCGCGCATGGCCACTGCACACACACACGATCATATTCACGCCAACACGCCCTGCAGCCCGCAGGATGTGGAGACGTTCCTGAACGACGCCGAAGCGCTGGTGATGCGGCGCGGGGCGCGGATGACGCGCATCCGCCGTAAAGTCCTGCGACTGCTGCTGGAAAGCGCCGAGCCCGCCAAGGCCTATGACCTGTTGGCGAACCTCGACGGCGAAGGCTCGGCCAAACCGCCGACTGTCTATCGCGCGCTCGATTTTCTGCAGGAAGCCGGCCTTGCCCACAAGATCGAGAGCCTGAATGCCTATGTCCCTTGCGGGCATACGAGCCACAGCCATTCGGCCGTGTTCCTCATCTGCGATACATGTGGAGGTGCCGAGGAGCTGCACGCGGTTGCGACCAGCGATGCGCTGAAAGATGAAACAGCCGCTGCAGGCTTTAAAATGACGCGTGCTGTCGTTGAAGTGCGCGGTATCTGCCGGGACTGTAACGCGTGATCACACTTTGGCGGGGCAGTTGCAATCAATGGGATTGCGACGAGATGGGCCACATGAATGTGCGCCTCTATGTCGAAAAGCAGGTTGAGGGACTGGCCGCCTTCACCCATGCATTGGACATGCCGCTGGCCTTTCAGGAAAGCGCGCCATCCACGCTTGTTCCCGTAGATCAGCATGTCCGCTTCATTCGGGAAGTGCTGCCGGGCCGCCCGATCAGCATGGATGGCTGCATCGTCAGCGTCGGCGAGAGCGATGCTGTCATCTATCAGGAACTGCGTCACAGCGATGGCGCACTGTCGGCCGCCTTCCTGACACGCGTTGCGCATGTCGATACAAAAGCCCGCGAACGCTTCGCGTGGAGCACGCGCGCCCGGGCGGCGCTTGAGGCGCATATTGATACACCACCCGCAGAAGCGGCGCCGCGGTCATTTGATCCCAATGCCCCTGCCTTGGCGACGACCGACATCAACATCGCGACCGCCCGTGACCTTGGTATTCCCATGATCGGCAAAGGCGCCGTGCCGCAGCACCATCTGGATGTGCACGGGTGCATGTCGCCTGCCTGGATCATCGGACGCATTTCCGACAGCGTGCCGAACCTACTTTATGATTGGCGTAAGCGGGTGGCCGACGCCGCTGGCGGCGTTCGCATGGGCGCGGCGGTGCTGGAAAACAGGCTGCGCTACCATCGCTGGCCGAAGGCCGGCGACCTTTACGAGATCCACACCTCGCTCGGCTCAACGGCCGAGAAGACCCATTCGCTGGTGCACTGGGTCATGGACCCCGTAACAGGCCTGCCATGGGCCACCAGCCAGGTCGTGGCGATCACGCTGGACCTCGATGCGCGCAAGGCCATCGCGACGCCCCCAGCTATGCTGGAAGACCTTGAGCGAATCGCCCCGCGCGGGCTCAGCCTCTAGAGATATTCGGCGAGGATTTCCGCGATGCGCGGAATGTCGGCCTGACGAAGGCCGGCAATGTTCATGCGGCCGGATGATGGAAGGTAGAGCCCGTGGCGCTCCCGCATCTCGACGGTTGCTTCCGGCGTGACCGGCACCTGGCTGAACATGCCGTTCTGGGAGGCGAGCGCGGCAAATCGGTTGGAACCGGTGCGGGCAACGAGTTCATCTGACAGCGATTCGCGAAGGCCGATCATGCGTTCGCGCATCTCGGTCAATTCCGCTTCCCATTCGGCGCGCAGTTCAGGATTGCCGAGGATCGTCGCAACAATAGCCGGACCATGGGCGGGTGGCATGGAATAGCTGGTGCGGGAAATATCGGCGACATGGGTCATGACCGCCTGCGCGGCGCGGGCGGTATAGGCCTGGCCGAGAAAACAGCCAGCGCGCTCGCGATAGAGACCGAAATTCTTCGAGCAGGAATATGAGACCATCGAGTCTTCGGCAATCTGCAGAAAGAGGCGCGCGCCCTCCATGTCGGCATCGAGGCCGCTGGCAAAGCCGTGATAGGCGATGTCCAGCATCGGGATTACGCCGCGCTCGACAGTCAGCATAGCCAGATCAATCCATTGCTTGACGCTGAGGTCGATGCCCGTCGGGTTGTGGCACGGGCCCTGGATGATGATGCCATCGCCGCGTTTCGTTTGTGACAGGCTGGCCATCAGGCCTTCGAAGTCCACCTTGCCGGTTTCCGGATCGGCATAGTCATAGTCGGCGACGGCGAGCCCGGTATTCTTGATCAGTGCAGGATGGTTCGGCCAGGTCGGGCGGCTGACCCAGACGGTCTTCACACCAAGACGCTTCATCAGGCCGACGCCGAGATAGAGCGCCCCGCAGCCGCCGGGCGTGGCCAGCGAGACAAGGCGGCCCTTCTCAATAAGATGCGAACTGTCGCCGAACACGAAACGCTCGATGGCTGCGCAGAAATCCGGATTGCCGCGTGGGCCTTCATAAACTTTGGTCGTCTGCTGCTGCAGGATCATTGCTTCCGCCTTGGCGACGGCGGACATGACGGGCGTATGGCCCGCATCATCCTTGTAGACGCCGACACCGAGATCGAACTTCTCAGCGCGCTTGTCTTCGCGATAAGCGGTCATCAGACCGAGCAAGGCGTCGGGCGCAAGAGCCGTGAGCGATTCGAAGGCGGGGTTCATAATGTGTCCAGTTCAGGCGAGATAGTTTCAAACGCAACCAATAGGCAAGTATGCCTCTCCTCGCAACATCACAGGTGCGCGCGCGGAACAAGCAGGCTGTGAAGCAGTAGTCCCTATAGCGCTGTTGCGTATGGACGGGGAATATATGGTCAACAATCTCAACACCACACTCGGCTGGCTGATGCGGGCGGGTTATGCCGCACGCGGGCTAGTCTATCTTGTCGTTGGCGCGCTGGCCCTGTTTGCGGCCATCAACGGCGGCGAAGCCGAAGGCACGACCGGGGCCCTAGCCTATATTTTTTCACGCCCGCTTGGCGCCTTCCTGTTGGCCTTCGTTGCCGCCGGTCTCTTTGCCTACACGCTGTGGCGTCTCGTCGATGGGGTGATGGACCTTGAGAATGAAGGCGACGATGCCGAAGGCTATGCCAACCGGGCCGGGCAGATCATGTCGGGCCTGACGCACGCGGTGCTCGGCGTCTCCGCGCTAACCATTCTCTGGAAAGGCCATGCCAGCGATGACGGCAACTCGGCTGCCAACTGGAGCGCGATGTTGATGCAGCACCCTGCAGGACGTGCGCTGGTCATTACTGCGGGGATCACGACGCTCGGCGTCGGGATATATCTCTTCATCAAGGCCTGGCAGGCTTCCTATCGCAAGGACATTCGCTGCACGCCGGTTACCGAACGGCTGGCGCCCTTTCTGCGCTACGGACTCGCGGCGCATGGCTTCGTGTTGCTGATTGTTGGCGGGCTGATCCTCTATGCGGGGCTCACGGCTCATGCCGAGCATGCCGTGGGCTTTGGCGAAGCGCTGGAGAAGCTGGAGACGCAACCGTTTGGACGAACCCTGCTGGGCGCGACTGGTGTGGGCCTGATGGGCTTTGCGCTCTATTGTTTCGTCCTGTCGCGCTACCGGATCGTGCCACGCCTTGCGCCCTCCGACCTGCCGACACTCGGATGAAATAATGACCGTTGCGATTTGCGCCGCAATGGTCATCTATTCTCGGGCAAAGAGACCGAGAGGAAACACCCATGCCTGCTTATGTCATCCTGATCCGCGACCGCCTGCGCGACGAAGAAGCCATGTCGCGTTACGCAGCCGCCGCTGGAGCCGCGCGCGGGGATCACAAGATCACGCCACTGGCCTTTTACGGCACGCATGAAGTGCGCGAAGGCGCAGACGCCGATGGCGTGGTGATCCTCGGCTTCCCGGACATGGCCGCAGCCAAGGCCTGGTATGACAGCCCGGAATACACCGCGGCCCGGGAACACAGGTTCCAGGCCGCTGATTACCGCGTGATCTTCGTTGAAGGCGTTCCGGAAAGCTAGTCGACGAGCGTCGCTTCGGTCTTGGACTTCACTTCGTCCATGGTGACGCCCGGCGCCAGTTCGATCACTTTCAGGCCCCCCTCAACGACGTCCATGACGCAAAGGTCGGTGATGATCCGGTCGACGACGGCCTTGCCAGTGAGCGGCAGGGTGCATTCTTTAAGCACCTTGGTCTCGCCCTTCTTGTTGGCGTGATCCATGACGACAACGATGCGCTTGACGCCGGCGACCAGATCCATCGCGCCACCCATGCCTTTGACCAGCTTGCCGGGGATCATCCAGTTGGCGAGATCGCCATTCTCGGCGACCTCCATGGCGCCCAGGATGGCGAGGTTGATGTGGCCACCGCGGATCATCGCGAAGCTCGTGGCGCTGTCGAAGAAGCTGGAGCGCGGCAGCGTGGTGATCGTCTGCTTACCGGCATTGATGAGGTCCGGGTCTTCCTCGCCTTCATAGGGGAACGGGCCCATGCCGAGCATTCCGTTTTCCGACTGGAGCGTCACGTCGACGCCCTCCGGGATATGGTTTGCCACCATGGTCGGGATGCCGATGCCTAGGTTCACATAGAACCCGTCTTCCAGTTCCTGCGCGGCGCGGGCCGCCATGTCGTCACGTGTCCAGGGCATTAGTGGGCCTCCCGCTTGCGTGTGGTTCGCTGCTCGATGCGCTTCTCGAAAGTGCACTTGACGATGCGCTGGACGAAGACGCCCGGCAGGTGGATTTCGTCCGGGTCGAGATCGCCCGTGGGGACGATTTCCTCAACCTCGGCGATCGTGACCTTGCCGGCCATGCCCATCGGCGGATTAAAGTTGCGAGCGGTCTTGTTGAAGATCAGGTTTCCCTGCGTGTCGGCCTTCTCGGCCTTGATGATGGAAACGTCCGAGACGAGGCCTGTTTCGAGAATATAGGTCTCGCCGCCAAACTCGCGGTGTTCCTTGCCCTCGGCGACCAGCGTGCCGACGCCCGTCTTGGTGTAGAAGCCGGGAATGCCCGCGCCCCCTGCCCGGCAGCGCTCGGCCAGCGTGCCTTGCGGGTTGAACTCGAGTTCCAGCTCGCCGGAGAGATACTGGCGCTCGAACTCCTTGTTCTCGCCGACATAGGACGAGATCATTTTCCTGATCTGGCGGGTCTCGAGCAGCAAGCCGAGCCCGAAGCCATCGACGCCTGCATTGTTCGAGATCGCCGTGATATCCTTGACGCCGCTGTCGCGGAGCGCCGCGATCAGGTTTTCAGGAATGCCGCAGAGACCGAAGCCGCCGGCCATGACGGTCATGCCGTCGAATGTGAGGCCGTTCAGGGCCTCTGCTGCCGTCTTGTAAACCTTGCTCGCCATCAGGCTGATGCCACCTTCTGCTCAATTGCGCCGAAAATCGAATGGCCTTCGCCATCCAGCATTTCAATGCGTACCACATCGCCGGGAGACATGAAGGGGGTCTCGGGTGCATTTTTCAACAATTGTTGAATCATGCGGATTTCCGCGATGCAGGAATAGCCGCGACCGCCCTCGCTGACCGGCTTGCCGGGGCCGCCGTCTTCGCCCTTGTTGGACACCGTGCCGGAGCCGATGACCGTGCCAGCGCTCAGCGGCCGTGTCTTCGCAGCATGGGATACGAGACGCGCGAGGCTGAATGTCGCGTCCTGCCCGGCTTCGGCCCGGCCGAAAGCCTCGCCATTATAATCGACGCGCAGCGGCAGGTGCACGAGGCTGCCCTTCCAGGCATTGCCGAGTTCTTCCGGCGTGACAGCAACGGGGCTGAACGCGCTTGGCGGCTTGGACTGGAAGAAGCCGAAGCCCTTGGCGAGTTCGCCGGGGATAAGACCGCGCAGCGAAACGTCATTGCAGAGGAGGACGAGCTTGATGTGGCCAGCGGCGTCTTTCTCGGAGACACCGGCAGGCACGTCATCCGTGATGACGGCGATCTCGCCTTCCATGTCGCAGCCCCAGCTCTGGTCGCCGAGGGGAATGTCGTCACGGGGGCCGAGGAAGGCGTCGGAGCCGCCTTGGTACATTAACGGATCATCATAGAAGCTTTCCGGCACTTCGGCGCCACGTGCCGCGCGGACCAGTTCGACATGGTTGATGTATGCCGAGCCATCGGCCCACTGGTAGGCGCGCGGCAGCGGGCTTTCGCAGTCATGCTCGTGGAAGCGAAAAGTCGGCACCGAACCGATCTCGACCTGCTCGGCCAGCTGCTGCAGCTGCGGCGCGTAGACGGCCCAGTTGTCGAGCGCGGCCTGAAGCGTCGGGACGATGCGCGCAGCATCGGTGCATTTGGTGAGGTCTTTCGAGACGACGACGAGGCGACCATCGCGGGCGCCGTTTTTAAGGGTGGCGAGTTTCATTTCGTTTCTCTCTTTTAAGTTTCTAGTTGTAGTAAGCGCGCCAGTCTCCGTTGTATTTTTTTTCGAAGTTCTCTCTGGAGTCAAAGCTCACCCGCAACGGCTCCGCGTCAAAATACCTGCACGCATCATATTCCTTTGACTTTGCCTGAAGTGCTTTGCGCCACGCCTCCTGCGCGTGCTTGCCCGCCTTGCTTGACAAGTCACTATCCGCTTCAAAAAACACGATGGCGACTCCAAAGATTCTTGAAACCAGCCAGGCGCGCGGCCCAGGCATGACAGAACGAATGGCCTGGATATCAGCGTCTGTAATCGCGGCCACAGCCTCTGCCCTGACGGCATTTTCAAGCTCTGAAAATATCACCAGCGTTTTTTCCTGCGACGCGGCATCAAGATGATCCAGCACGCCGAGTTGACGTGCCGTTTTTAGAACCCTGCCTTGCTTGCGGGTGTTGAAACCGAACCCGTCCTTCTTCTGGAAACTGGCGGCATCGCCCCGGCGATCAAAGATGATATTCAGCCGTGGCAGTTCTCCATCATGGATCTCATCATAGTGAACGTTCAACGGAGCGGTAACACCGTAGTGGGAGGCAACCCACGCACACAATTGCGCATCTGGCGCTGATAGCGCGGCCTTCCCGAGCTTGATTTGCAAGGTTTCCTTGTAGCCGGGCTCTCTCGCGGAAATCAAACCTCAACTCTCCTCTCGAAACATTGCGGCGCGCCTCAGTGGCTTTCCGTCTCGATCTTTTCGTGAAGCCATGCGGCGTGCTTGGGCGCTTTCTTCGTCCGGCTCCACTCTTCCAGCATCTCCGGCGCAACGCGCTTCAGCTCGGCCATCTGTTCCGGCGTGCCGGTATTGCAGGCGAGTTCGAGACGGTGGCCGTTGGGGTCGAAGAAATAGATCGAGCGGAAGATGCCGTGATTGGTCGGGCCGATCACATCGAGGCCATGAGCTTCTGCGCGGGTCTTGGCGTTCAGCAGATCGTCCATCGTGGCGACCTTGAAGGCGATATGCTGGACCCATTGCGGCGTGTTGTGGTCGCGGTCCATGTCGGGCTGCTCGGGCAGCTCGAAGAAGGCGAGCACGTTGCCGTTTCCGGCATCGAGGAAGATGTGCATGTAGGGATCGTATGCGCCGGTTGAGGGCACATGATCTTCTGCGATGGCCAGCTGGAAATCCATGCCGAGAACATCATGGTAGAACTCGACCGTTTCCTTGGCATCCTTGCAGCGATAGGCGACGTGGTGAACGCCATTGAGTTTCGGGGCTGTCATTGGGCCTGCTCCTTTGTCTTCGCGTTGCGCAGATGCTGGATCAGCTTGCCGATCCAAAAGCCGATGGTGCCCCCAACAGGTATGCCGGTAAGAATACCATACATGCGTGCGCGCGTGAGGGCAGCCTGTTCATCGCCCACATCCATATCAGGCGTAACCATATGATGGTTGAACAGGCTGATCGCGATGAACAGGCCGATCAGGGCGAACAGCGCCCCCATATGTGCCGGAAAATCGCTCTGGCGCTTGCTCAAACTTTCTCACTCACATTCAACACACCGCGCTCAACCTGATCGCGTTCCATGCTTTCGAACAATGCCTTGAAATTGCCTTCGCCGAAACCGTCCTTGTAGTCGCCTTTGCGCTGGATGAATTCGAAGAAGACCGGGCCAACCTGGGCTTGCGCGAAGATCTGCAGCAGCAGCCGTGGCTCGCCGCCTTCGGTCGTGCCGTCGAGCAGGATGCCGCGCATCTGCAGCTCGTCTACGGGCTGGCCGTGGCCCGGGAGACGACCATCGAGCATCTCGTAATAGGCGGCTGGCGGGGCGGTCATGAAGGGCACCCCGAGCGTCTTCAGGCGGTCCCAGCAAGCAACGAGATCGTCGCAGATGAGAGCGATGTGCTGGATGCCTTCGCCATTGAACTCGCGCAGGAATTCCTCGATCTGACCCTTGCCGCCTTCGCCTTCTTCATTCAGCGGAATACGGATCTTGCCGTCCGGCGCAGTGAGCGCCTTGGAGGTCAGGCCGGTATATTCGCCCTTGATGTCGAAATAGCGGATTTCGCGGAAGTTGAAGAGCTTCTCGTAGAAGTCCGCCCAATACTTCATGCGGCCGCCATAGACATTGTGCGTCAGATGATCGACCAGTTTGAAGCCTGCGCCTTTCGGCTGGCTATCGACGCCCGGCAGATATTCGAAATCGATGTCATAGATCGAGAGTTCGTTCTTTCCCGTGTCATAGCGGTCGATCAGGTAGATGATCGAATTGCCGATGCCGCGAATGCCGGGTATGTGCAGCTCCATTGGGCCGGTGCGCATCTCGACTGGCTCGGCGCCTTGCGCCAGAAGATGGTCATAGGCCTTGCGAGCGTCACGGACACGGAAGCCCATGCCGCAGGCCGAGGGGCCATGCTCGCGGCTGAAATACCAGGCCGGGGATTTCGGCTCGTAATTGGTGATCAGGTTGATCCCGCCCTGACGCCAAAGCTCGACATCCTTTGAGCGGTGACGGGCCACTTTCGTGAAACCGATGGTTTCGAACACTTTCTCGAGGTGGCCCTTATCAGGGGCAGAGAACTCAATGAACTCGAAGCCATCAAGCCCGGCGGGGTTGTCAAACAGGTCGGCCATGGTTCACTCCTCTAGCGATGCAATAATATAGTTTCATGTGTAACTAATTTGCGCGGCCATGGCAAGTGTGAAAGTGGAATCGATTGATGCCTGACACCCCCTCGAGACCATCCCTGAGGCTGAGCGAGTTCCTGCCCTACCGACTATCGGTGCTATCCAATACGGTGTCGCGGAACATCGCGGACCTCTATGACCGGGCGTTCGGGATTTCGATCTGGCAGTGGCGGGTGATGGCCGTTCTGGGAGAAAACTCCGGCATCACGGCCACCGAGATTGGCCAGGTCACAGCCATGGACAAAGTCGCCGTCAGCCGCGCCGTCTCCGGCCTGCTCGACAGCGGCCATATTGCGCGCAGGGCCTCGAAAGAAGATGCGCGCCGGGCGATCCTGACGCTCACGGCCAAGGGCAAGGAAGTCTATGACCAGATCGTCCCAATCGCGCTGGGCGCCGAGCGCGATCTTGTGGAAAGCCTGAGCCCGGACGAGCAAGCCCAGCTGGCAGCATTGATGGAGAAGCTCGCCCGCGCGGCCGAGCCGGATCGCCCACTCTGGTAGGCGCTAGCTGAGCGGCCAGAACAACGGGATGACGAACATCGAGACCACGAACATGAGTATGTTCAGCGGGAGCCCCACCTTGACGAAATCCATGAACTTGTAGCCGCCTGCCGTGTAGACCAGCGTATTGGTCTGATAGCCGATGGGCGTCGCGAAACTGGCACTGGCGGCAAACATTACGGCCACCACAAAGGGGCGCGGGTCGATGCCGAGATGCGTGCCGAAGCCGATAGCGATGGGCGTCAGCAGCACAGCGGCGGCATTGTTGCTAATGAACTCGGTCAGAGCGGTCGTAACCAGATAGATCATGGCGAGCAAAGCCAGCGGCCCGAGACTGCCCATCGGCCCGGCGACCAGATCGATCACGAGCTGGACGGCGCCGGTCTTCTCCATCGCCTGCCCCAAAGCGAGCATGCCAAAGATCAGCATGAGAATGTCCCAGCGGATGGCCTGATAGGCTTCCTGGTGGTCGAGACATCCGAGTGCGACAACGGCGGTGGCCCCGATGATTGCGAGCGCCGCAATCGGCAGGACTTCAAAGGCGGCGAGGCCCATGACCAGGAGGAGCGCGATCACCGCGATGCCCGCTTTGCCACGCCGCACGGACCGGTCGCTGGTGGCCGTCAAATTGTTGAGCGCGCCGTCCTCGAACATCTGGCGCATGCCGGCGGCTGGCCCTTCGACAAGTACCGTGTCCCCTACGTCGAGGCGCATTTCGCCGAGCTGGTCCGCCATGTTCTCGCCGCGCCGATGCACGGCCATGATGTAAACGCCATAAAGCCGGGCGAGGCCAAGGCCGAGCAGGCGCCGGCCGATCAGGCGCGACTGCGGACCGATCACGCCCTCGGCAATGATGACTTCGCTTGTCTGCACAGGCTCGAACGCCGTGCCCTCCTGCGCGTCCGCGCCGATGGCGACATGGCCAAGCTCCTTGAGGCTGAGCATTTCTGACACGGGCGAGCGCAGGACGATCCGGTCGCCGCCGCGCAGGATCAGCTTCCCGAGCGACGCCTTGAGCGAAACGCCCTCGCGCAGAACGTCGATGATCGAGAAACCGCGCTGGGGCGAGAAGCCCGTCTCGGAGAGGGGACGGCCGATGAGCACGGAGTCGATCGGGATGAGGATCTGCGCGATGAAACGGCGCTCTTTCTGGTCGGGCAGCATGCCGGCCAGCGTGTCGCGCTTGGGCAGCAGCCACCAGCCGACCAATATGAAGTAGGTCATGCCCGCAAGGGCCAGCAATGATCCGGCAGCCGTGATCTCGAACATGCCGAATGGTTTGAGCCCGCCAGACTGGGCCACGCCGTCAACCAGCAGGTTGGTGGACGTGCCGATCAGGGTGGTGGTGCCGCCGAATATGGAGGCAAAGGAGAGCGGGATCAGCAGCTTGGACGGCGATATCTTCAGCGACTTGGCAAGCCGGATCGCAACGGGAATCAATACGACGACAACAGGCGTGTTGTTGATGAAGGCCGACAGGAAGATCACCGCCACCATCATAACGAGAATGGCAAGAATGGGCGACCAGCCATGCGTTGCCAGCGTCACCCATCGCCCGGCCTGATCAATCACGCCAGTGCGATCGAGCGCGGCCGACATTACGAACATGGCGGCGATGGTCAGCGGCGCGGCATTCGAGAAGACACCCAGCGTTTCCTTGACGCTCATGATGCCGGTCAGCATCAGCGCTCCCATGGCCAAAAGCGCAATCACGTCTGCAGGAAGCGATTCCCGTACGAAACCGAAAAATACGACAGTCACGAGGAACAGGACGATCGCGATCTGTACGGGGGACGAGGCCAAAAACTCGACCATGCGGATGAACTCCAGAATTCTGGAGCGATTAGACCTGAAGCCACGATCTGCGCAACGGCTCTTGCGTTTTCACTGCGCAAACGACGATACAGATTTTCTAATCGATGAGTCTAGCTGACCCGTCGGCGACGAGCGTAGAGCGAGCGCGCCACAGGACCATCTTCCTCGACTGTGAAGCCTTCCACGAGGCGCGCGATGAACGCCGACAGCTGGTCACGCACCTCATAGGGCGCTTCCATTGGCAGGAAGTGCGATGTGCCGCGCACCTGTTTCATCATCAGGTTGGGGTGCATCTGGATGAGCTGGGCGCGCACCTTTCCGCTGATGACGGAATCGGAATTCGGCCGCAGGATCGTGATCGGGATCTTCTTCTTGCGCACCTTGCGCATGGCGCCCCAGGGACGATTACGCTGTGCGGCAAAGGTCGCCGCTTCCCATTTCGGTTCGCACAGCAGGCGCCATTCCTGTTCTGCGTTGGCAGCTTCGGCATGATCAACGCGGTCAACACCATCCAGCAGGTAATCGGCCAGGAAGGGCTCGCGCCAGCTGCTGAAGGCGCCCCGGCCCGTATAGGAATCCAGCGCATCGCGGAACGATTTGAACACGGGTTTGCGCTTGCGCGCCCGCTTGGCCATGCCGTTGCGCGCAATCAGCATCGAGATCGGCGGGAAGACGTGGTTCCAGAAATAGACTTTGCGCGAGAGGATGACCGGATCGACCAGAACGAGGCCTTTGACAAGGTCAGGCCGCTTGCCTGCCACCATCAGTGCGACGCACCCGCCCATGGAATGACCGCCGAGGACAACGCCGTGTGGCGCCTCTTTTTCCAGCCACTCGATGACGTCGTCGCGAAAACGGCTCCAGGATCTCAGGCTACGCGGTTTGGAGGGCAGCGTGCTACGGCCATGACCACGCATATCGAGCGCCGCAATGCGGGCCCGCAGGCCAAGCGGCGCAAGTAGGGACTGGTAAGTCATGGCATTGAAGCCGGTCGCGTGAAGCCACACAGCCGCATAGGGCTTTATCGGGTCCCCGAACTCGATGCCCGCCAGTTCGCCGCCAGATTTCAACTCACTCTTAATTCTGCGCATCAGGCGCGGTTCCCGAATACGCGGCGCAGAATTTCGCTGGTACGTGCCAAAGGATTTTCCCGGATCTTCTTTTCCTCTTCCGCTACATAAAGGAAGATTCCGTCAAGACCGAGACCCACCGCATGCTGCGTCAGATCGTTCTGCAAGCTGCCCGTGACACCGCCAAAGCCATACTGGCCGGCAACCTGCTCCATTGAGGTAAAGGCGCCGGACTGGGCGAGCGTCTGTTTAACGTAGGGCGTGAAGGACTGGCGTAACTGTGATTCCGTTCGGGAGCGGAGATAATCCGTCGCAGCCGTGTCGCCGCCATTGAGAATCTGCAGGGCATCATTGATCGTTATGGATTTCACGGCGCCGAGGATAAGTGTCTTGGCCTCTGGCACGGCGGCCTCGGCAGCGCGGTTCATGCGCAACTCAAGATCATCAAGCGGTCCGCTGGCCCCAACGCGGGCCAGATTGATCTGGATGTCGCGATAGGTCTTGGGCAGTGGGATGCGCACGCGCGGGTCGCCGAAATAACCGTTCGTCTTGCCGAGCTGCGAGGCCACGAGATTCGTGCCGACCGTCAGCGCTTCGCGCAGGCCCGCATCGATTTCTGCTTGCGTGAGGGCGCCCTGACCTGCCTGCGAGCCCATGATGTCACCGAGAATCGCGCCGTAATCACCCGTCGCACCGGTCGTCGCGCAGCCTGTTGGCAACAGCACCAGCGCCAGCGCACTGAATGTCGCTAATCTCATCGCCCTCTCCTCAACTTGCCGCCCTGACCCCAAGCCGCGACCCTACAGGACCGTCCAAGTGAATAGAAGAGACAAGAACACCGCTGCGGCATCAAAGCGGGAGGTTACAGTCTTGTCATCAGAAATGCATTGACCACGAATGTAGTCCTCGCCTAAGACTACGGGTGTAGTCCATCTCGGGGAGAGAGCAGGAATGAAAATATCGGCCGCAGAACTCGAAGTCCTGAGCGTGCTGTGGGAGCAACCCGGCATCGCGGCAAGCGATGTGCATGAGGCGCTCGCAAATGACAAGGACTGGACAAGCCGAACGGTCAAGACGCTGCTTTCGCGTCTCGTTGAAAAAGGCGCAGCCAGCACACAGGAAGACGGGCGCCGATATCTCTATTTCCCTGCGATTGACGAAGAATCCTACAAGGCCAAGGCAGCTGGCCAGTTCATCGACCGGGTATTCTCCGGACGCGCTGCACCACTCGTTGCCTATCTGGCAGACAGCCGCGGCCTGACATCCCAGGATATCGAAGACCTGGAAAAACTTTTGGGGGACCTCAAGAAATGATCACCGAATTTCTCACGCCTGATCCGAAATCCTTCCTGGAAATGGTTCTGGCCGTTTCCCTGCTGATCATTCTGGTTCTTTTTACCCGCAAGGCCATCGCCCGCGAATTCGGCCCGGGCCTCGCCTATGCGCTCTGGCTGCTGCCGCTGGCGCGCCTTGTCATGCCGCCGTTACCGACGGGCATGTCATGGGTCAGCCTTCTCGGTCTTGCGCCCGCGCTACCGCTGACCGATGCAGCAACAGTCACAACATCAACGGCCACCCAAGTATTCGCTTCAACTGGAGCGCAAAGCGGGACGATGGACCCCATTTCCAATACGCTGGAACTCACGCCGGCTGCTCCTGTCACGGCGGATGCCATTTTCCTGCCCGGCATGGATATGGCCGTCTCGATTATAACCGTCTTACTGGCGATTTGGTTGATCGGAGCGCTGGTTTCACTTGTTCGGAACAGCGCCGCACAGAACGACTTCATGAAAATTGTCGCTCGCGAAAAGGTTCCAGCGTCACCACAACTGCAAGCTCTGGCCGATGATGTTGCCCGTCAGGTTGGCCTCAAGCGGACGCCGCAGATTGCCACCAGCCTGATCTCGAACGGACCGCTCGTGACCGGACTCTTCCGCCCGATCGTGTTGCTGCCAGCATGGTTCGAGACTGATTATGACCGGGTCCAGCAACGCGCCGCGCTTGCACACGAATTGACCCATGTGAAACGGGGCGATCTGTGGGCACTCCAAGTCGCCGAACTTTTTGTTGCATGCCTCTGGTTCAACCCATTGGCCTACATGGCCCGCAAGGCCTTCCGCACTGATCAGGAAGCCGCGTGTGACAGCGATGTCCTGCGCTGCGGCGCGGCCAGCCCGCATGCCTACGGCTCGACCCTGCTGAAGGCTGTACGGATCTCCGTGCCGGAACGCCTGCCGATGGCAGCCAGCCTGCCGCTGACGCATTCCCTGAAAGAGCGTATGCGCCGCTTGGCCTATCCGGCCCCGACGAAGCGCCGCCGGTTGGCCGGCATGGGGCTCACCGCCCTGCTCGGTTCAGTCGCGCTTATTTCCACGGCGTCCGTGACGGCGACCGCCGGGGAAATGAAGGCAGAGCTGACGCGCAGTCTGAAGATCGACAACTCCACGCTGTTCATAAACGGCAAGAAGGTTGAAAACCGCCAGTTCGTCCTGTTGGGGGATCCGATCAAGACACCTGATCCGGCTATTGAGGCGGAGATTGCTGAACTCAACCATCGCATCAGCCTGGAAACCAGCAAGTTCGTTGTGCCAGAGGCCATGCCGCCTCTGCCGCCGATGCCTGTCATTCCACCTCAACCGCCTGTTCCGCCTGTCGCAGATGTGTCTGAACTGGACGGTGGCGCCGGCAACCATGCGTACTCTTCTCATGATGCCGAGAAGCTGGCGGCGGAAAATGAAGCCGCCTGGGATGCCTGGGAAGCAGAGTACGAAAGCAGCATGGCGCAATGGGAAGCGGAGGTCGATCACATCGTCTCCAAATGGGAAGACACCTACGGCGATGATTTTGAAAAAACCAATCTCATGATCGAAACCCGTATCGACGGCCTGACTGACAGACTCGAAGCCAAGATCGAGGCGGCCTATGGCGACGGTCAGGCTGGGCGCGACGAACTGGTGACCAGCGCACTTGAGACGCTGGCGCTCTCCTGCCGCGACGCGAATCTTGCCCCCGGCGAAACCCGCATCCTTGGCGCTACCGGCCCTGATGGCGACGACTTTCATGTCGCCTGTGTCGAAGGTGACGCAACCCGCCTGGAAGCTGCCGAAACGGTGGCCGCTATCACCAAGAGCGACCTGCTCTGCGACGATGAGAAAGCCTCGTTCAAAAAGCGGAAGACCAGCCACCGCACGATCGAGATCAACAAATAGGCGTGGTAACCTCAACCTTTGCCAACGCTTTTCGGCCCCGGTGTTTCTCCGACACCGGGGCCCTTTTCTGTTCAATGCCCTTTGCGCCCGTCTGACGCCGCCTTAGGGTGCGTCATGATCAGCCAGAACAGGACGCTGTAATGATGAGAACCCGATTTGCCGCCATCTTGCTGGGCCTCGCAGGCCTCACGGCCTGCGCCTCGGTCGAGCCAAAGCCCTGCACGGCTGAATGGGTCGACTACAAGACCGACAAGGTGCTGAAGAAATTCGCGTCCAACAATCGCGGCATGATCAACGACCTGCGTCGCCTGCAGAATGCCGATGGCGATGTCGACCCGTTCGTGGCCATGCAGCTGCTTTCGAAGAAGAACCAGATCGAACGCTTTGCCGACACGTTCCAGACCATTGTAGTTCCAGAGCTGCAAGCGGCGGTCGACCAGTGCGGCGACGCGGAACTTATTCCTGCGTTCACCGAGTTCCTGCGCAATGAAGGCGTGGGCGACGCGACGCTTCAATGGGTTGGCCCGTTGATCGGATTGATGCAGGACATGCGCGAGCCGCAAAACCAGCGACCGAACACGCTCTAGGTAACGCCCGCATGAAGACGCTCATTGTTGTCCCTGCCCGCTATGGCTCGACCCGTTTTCCGGGCAAGCCGCTGACACTGATTGCCGGCCAATCCATGGTCAGCCGCGTCGCCGCCATGGCCGCCAAGGCCGCTGCCGCGCTTGAAGACGCAGCGCATGTTGTCGCGACCGACGATGCGCGCATCGAGGCGCATTGCAAGGAACGCGACATTCCCGTCGTGCTGACCGACCCGGCCCTGCCATCGGGCAGCGACCGCGCTTTGGCCGCCGCAGATGCGCTGGGTGTCCTGCCGCAGGTCGTGGTCAATCTGCAAGGCGACTCGCCGTTCACGCCGCCCGCACACATCATCGCGGTGGCCGAAGCCGTACTGACATCGGGAACGGACGCCGCGACGCCCTATGTGCGCCTGACATGGGAGGCACTGGATGACCTGCGCGCGCACAAGCTGGAGACGCCGTTTTCCGGTACCACGCTGACGCATGATACCGAGGGCCGCGCACTCTGGTTTTCGAAAATCATCCTGCCTGCCATGCGCAAGGAAGCGGCGCTGCGAGCAGCCGGAGACCTGTCACCGGTCTGTCGGCATATCGGCCTTTATGCGTTTCGCCTTGAAGCTTTGCGGCGGTATGTGAGCCTGCCCGAAGGCCATTACGAGCAGTTGGAAGGGCTGGAACAACTGCGGCTTCTGGAGAATGGCATGTCGATCCAGTGCGTTGAGGTTGCGCCCGATACGATTGCGATTCCGGGTATTGATACGCCGCAAGACGTTGCGCTGGCCGAACGGCTGATCCGCGACCATGGCGACCCGGCGGGGGCGTAAAGCACTTGGCCCGCCTGATCATCCTGCGCCATGGCAATACGTTCGACAAGGGTGATACCCCGACCCGCGTAGGGGCGCGGACGGACCTTTCCCTGTCCGTTTCGGGGCACATGCAGGCCCATTCGCTGGCCACGCACTTCCGCGATACGGTCTTCCGCGCCGCTTTCTGCTCACCGCTACTGCGGACGCGGCAGACGGCCCGTGCCGTACTGGACGCCCGGCCGCACGCGCCTGCCTTGCGCATCCTGCCCTTCCTGACGGAACTCGACTACGGACCGGACGAGAACCAGACGGAAGAGACAGTGATCGCGCGGATAGGCGCCGAGGCCCTCGCGGCCTGGGACCGGGATGCAACGCCGCCGCCCGACTGGCAGGTTGACCCAGCCGCTTTGCGCGCCGCCTGGGCGAGCCTGGTGGAGCGCGCGGCAGAGCTGGATGCAGATGACACTGTGCTGATCGTGACCAGCAATGGCATCGCGCGCTTCCTGCCGGATGTCGTGGATGGCCAGCCAGAGGGTCTTGACCGGAAGCTGAAGACCGGCGCCTGGGGCGTTGTGGACGTCGGCCCGGACGGCACGCGTATCGTCGACTGGAACCTGCGGCCTTAAGCGACTTCGCGGGCCTCTTCCTCGGCGACGCGTTCACTGGCGCCTGAGATGGGCAGAAGGATAGAGACGGTCGTGCCTTCGCCTTCGATGGATGAGAGGCTCATATGCCCGCCATGCATTTCAGCGAAGGACTTGGTGAGTGCAAGGCCGAGACCCGTGCCTTCATAATTGCGATCGCGCGTGCCCGAGACTTGCTCGAACGGCTTGGCGAGACGGGGAAGGTCCTCAATCGGAATGCCGATGCCCGTGTCGGTGACACCGATCTGGATGTCTGCGCCGCGCTGTTCAACGGTTACGGTGATCGTGCCGCCTGAATCGGTGAACTTGATGGCGTTCGACAAAAGGTTCAGTACCATTTGGCGGATCGCACGGTGGTCGGCGTCAAGATCCGGCAACCCGGGCTGCGCATCCAGCACGATCTGGATGCCCTTGTCCTCAGCCTTGCGGCGGATCATGCGTACCGCGGCGTCGACCGGATCGACCGGGTCAATCGGTTGCGGGTTGATGGTCATCTTGCCGGCTTCGATCTTCGCCATGTCGAGAATGTCGTTAATCATGTCGAGCAGGTGCTGGCCGGATGTCAGAATGTCGTGGGCATAGCCCTTGTAGCGCTGATCGCCGAGGGGGCCGTAAAGTTCGTGCGCGAGGATTTCCGAGAAGCCGTTGATCGCGTTAAGCGGCGTGCGCAGCTCATGGCTCATATTGGCAAGGAAAGCAGACTTGGTGTGCGCGGCGTGCTCGGCCTTGGCCTTCTCTTCAGAATAGCGCCGGGCCAGTTCGCCCGCGCGACCTTCAGACCGTTCGAGATCCAGCACGGCCTTGCGCATGCTCTGCTTCTGGCGCTTCAGGGCTTCTTCATTGTGCACATTCTCAGTCACGTCGATACCGACCGTGATCAGTCCGCCGTCAGATGTCGGCCGCTCGACAAGCTTCAGCCAGCGATCCGTCTGCAACTCCACCAACAGAGTGCGTGCATCCTCGGAGGATTGCTTCTCGGCGCGGATGGCGCCTGTGCGAGCGATCATGATTGTATCATAGCTGATGCCGGGCCGCAGCGTATCCTGCAGGCCAAAGTCGAGCGCGAAGGCACGGTTCCAGTAGAGCAAACGCTTGCGATGATCCCAGAGTGCAAAGGGACCGTTGAAGCCTTCAATGGCTGTGCGCAGGCGGCGCTCGGCCGCTTTCACACGGTCTTCAGATTGCTTGCGCTCGGTAATGTCGAGCACGATACCGCCGAAAATCGCCGCCTTACCTGTCGGATCATCCGTCATGCTGCCACGCATCTCGATCCAGAGTGGCGGTTCGGAATGGGAGAGGAACTGCGTCTGGATCCACCCAATGTCGCGGGCCTTCTCGAATGTATCGATCATGCGGGCCTGATGCTCCGGATGGACCTGCTGCAACAGGGCCTGCACGTCGATCAGGCCGGAGCCGTCCATTCCGAAAAGGTCTGACGCCCCATCGCTGAGGAAGACGGCTGAACTGCCGGGTGCCCATTCCCAATAGCCTGCCCGCGCACCGCGCATCACGAGGCCCATGATGCGGTCGGCCTCATCCTCACGCGTTTCCTCGATCAGGGTGACGGCGTCCTCGCGCGAAAGACGGTTCATCAGGCCGACAATGGCCAGCACGGGCGCCGCCAGCAACAAGGCGAAGATGAGCAGGCGGACGAGATCATCCAGCGTAAAGAGGGGATGAAGCACGCTCTCGCAAACAGCAGCAGGGCTGCCGTCCAGAGGCACACATGCAGTGGCTAGCCGGTTGAAATCGGGGGCCGATGTGAGACGGGCCTCGCCCGGCTTGAGGGAAAGCGTTGCCGTTTCGAGCGCCGGGTCGCCAGACCCCACGCTGGTATTGCCGGAGACCAGGGTCACCCTGCGACCTGCACCGGCCGCTGGGAGCCAGGTTCCGCCCGGAGCCAGTGCCAGCATGGCGCCGCCTTCTTCCGGACTGGAGACGAGAACGATGTCACCCTGCGAAGAGACACTAAAGCGCTGCCCTTGTTCAAGGAGAGAGGCAGCCGTTTGCGCGGCAACCTCCAACCGGCTTCCGGCAGGCGATTGCTGGGCATCCTTGAGCGAGAGAACCGCATCAACGCCCGGCGTTGCGGTCGCGATGGCAGAACGGGACGCGCCAGACTCGGCGACGAGGCGGATGGCAATTTCAGCTGTCTCGGCGCGGCCTTCCATACGGGCCGCTGTGGCGGCGGCTTGGGCGTGAAGCCCTGACAGAAGCGCGGCATCAGCACTCTGGCGCTCTTCCCATGCCTTGAGACCGAGGGCGCTGGCCATGAGGACGATTATGGCAAGGATCGTCCACTTCAGCCGAGCGGAAGCCCGTGCAGACGCCTTGTCTGCAACGGTCATTCCATCAAAACTGACGATTTGATCCGCCAAGAAGGCTCCACTCCCCGTAACTGGACATACTTACCCGTATACCGTTTTCCGGTGGAATCATTGCCTAAGTGTTAATAATCCTGACGAAATCGTTAACTACTTCAGCCAAGCGCCCGACCGACAATGTCTGCCGAATTGGGCGACAGTTTCGCTTCCTGTAGTCGCTTCAGGGTGGCCTGCGCTGCAGCGCCTGCCTTTGGCTCCAGCACGCGCCATTGTTCGAAGGCGGTGATGAGGCGAGCGGCGAGGGCCGGATTGGCGGCGTCGGCCTTGAGGATGATGTCCTCGACAGCGCGGTATCCCGAACCGTCCGGCGCGTGGAAGGCCGCCAGGTTGGCAGTCGAGAAGACGCCGACAACCGAGCGCACGCGGTTCGGGTTTTTCAGGTCGAACTCCGGATGGGCGGCCAGTTCGGCAACCGTCTCGGCTGTTCCCTGCCCGGCCTGCACGGCAAACCACTTGTCCATGACGATCGGGTTATGCTTCCAGTTCTGCTCGAAATCAGCCAGCGCTTCGTCACGCTCCGGGCATTCTCCGTGCATCGTAAGGGCTCGCATGGCGGCGAGGCGTTCCGTCATGTTCGTCGCCTTCTGATACAAGACAAGCAGCTTGCGGCGCGCGTCCTTGTCCTCGGACGCGCCGAGCAGATTGATGCACGCCCCGCGGAAGGCCCGCACACCGGCCTGTTCCGCCGAAGGCGCATAAGGCGCTGGGGATGGGGCTTCGAGCGTGGTTCCGAGCGTGTCCGAAAGCGCTTCAGCGAGAGCCGCCTGCAGGCGCTTGCGGGCAGAATGGAGGGCGACCGGGTCAGCCGGTTCACGCTCGAGAAACAGTTCGCCGACTTCCGGCAGGCGCGTCAGAAGCGCCGCGAGGGCCGGGTCATCGCCTGCGTTGCGGATGGCGGCAGCAATGGCACCGACGAGTTCGCTGTCGGGTCTGGTCTGGCTGCCCTCGGAGAGCTTGAGGATTTCCTCGGTGACAAGCGTGCGCACGCCTTCCCACTGGTTGAAGGGGTCTGTCTCGGCCACGACGAGGGCAAGCCTCTGGTCGCGGGTGAGGTCACGCTCGACGCGGACCGGGGCGCTGAAGTCGCGGTTGACCGACAGGAGCGGACGCCCGGCGGCTGCCTTGCGGGTGATCGTCGTTTCAGCGGTGTCCAGCACTGTCATCCAGGCATCTGTGCCGCCCTTGCCGTCAAGCACAGCAAGTTCCAGCGGGATGGGAACAGGCTTCTTGTCGGGCTGTCCGGGTGTTGGAGGGGTTGTCTGGGAGAGGTTGATGGTGAGTTCCTTGGTGGCCTCGTCCCAGCTTTCCTCCACCGTGACGCGCGGCGTACCGGCCTGTGCATACCAGAGGCGGAACTGGGTGAAGTCCTTGCCGGTCACGTCCTCGAAGCATTTGTAGAAGTCCTCGATCGTGACGGCCTGGCCATCATGGCGCTCGAAATAGAGGTCCATGCCTTTGCGGTATGTTTCCTCGCCAATGATGCGGCGAAGCATGCCGATGACTTCGGCGCCCTTCTCGTAGACGGTGGCCGTATAGAGGTTGTCGATCGAGCCATAATTATCTGGTCGGACCGGGTGGGCCAGCGGGCCAGCATCTTCGGCGAACTGGCGGGAGCGCAGACGGATAACGTCCTTGATGCGCTGCACCGGGCGCGAGCGCATGTCGGCGGAGAAGTTCTGGTCGCGGAAGACGGTGAGGCCTTCCTTCAGGCAAAGCTGGAACCAGTCGCGGCAGGTGATGCGGTTGCCGGTCCAGTTGTGGAAGTATTCGTGGGCAACGATGCTCTCGATGGCTTCGAAGTCTGCATCGGTGGCGGAGTCCTCATCGGCGAGAACATAAGCCGAGTTGAAGACGTTGAGGCCCTTGTTCTCCATGGCGCCGAAATTGAAGTCGCGCACGGCAACAATGTTGAAGACGCCAAGATCGTATTCGCGGCCATAAGTCTGCTCGTCCCAGGTCATGGAGCGCTTGAGACTGTCCATCGCCCAGGCGGCGCGGTCTGCATCGCCCTTGTCGACATGGATGGCGAGGTCGATGTGCTTGCCGCTCATCGTGGTGAAGCTGTCGCGATAGACATCATAGTCGCCGGCGCAGAGCGCGAAGAGATAGGACGGCTTCTTGTGTGGATCGTCCCATGTGATCGTGTGGCGACCGTTGCCTGCATCTTTCACTTCGCCGGGCGTGCCATTGGACAGCATGATCGGACAGGCTTCCTTGTCGGCAACAATGGTAACGAAGAAGCGGCTCATTACGTCCGGGCGGTCCGGATAATAGGTGATGCGGCGGAAGCCGACGGATTCGCACTGCGAGCAGAAACGCCCGCCTGACATGTAGAGGCCGGACAGCGCAGTGTTCTTTGACGGCGCAATCACCACGACGGTGCGGAGGGTGAACTGATCCGGCACATCCGCCAGCGTCAGGCCATGTTCCGTCAGGCTGTAATCGGACGGCGTCAGCGCGCGGCCGTCGATTTCGACCGAAACCAGTTTCAGTGCTTCGCCGTCCAGCTCGAGTGGCGCATTGCCTGCCCCTGCTTTGCGGGTGACCTTGAGCTCAGCGGTCACCTTGGTTGCATCCGGGTCCAACTCGAAAGACAGCTCGACATGATCCATATCGAATGGGTAAGGCGTATAGTCGGCGAGCTTGACGGCAACGGGGGTTTCAGTGCGCATGATGTCTCCGGAAAACGGCAGCGGGATATGGGCTCGATACGGCCTCGGACGGACCGCGTCGAGGGTTGGCGTCACTGACATCGGGACGGAACGGTCCGTTTCCAAGGGGCAGAGCGCCCCGGGACTGCAGGAAATACGAGGGAATACGCGCGGATGAGCCAGCTATTGTCCCTGATGGGCTCGCCCATCGTCCGGAGCATCGCCGGTATAACCAGCCTGCTGGTTGCCGTCGTGATTGCCATCCTGTCGCTCGTGCCGGGACGGGACCTGCCGGACGTACACCTCAGCGACAAGGTTGAACACGCGATTGCGTATTTGGTTCTGGCGGGCCTGATCTGCTTCTGGCTCGGGCGCGAGCGTATCGTTCGAGGCACAATTGTCGCCGTAGGCTACGGCGCGGTGCTGGAATTTGCGCAGGCGCTTGCCGGCACGGGGCGCACGCCTTCGCTGCTGGATGCCGGGGCGAACCTTCTGGGCGCCTGCATCGGTGCGTGCCTGGCATGGATTGCGCTCGCCACAGCGCGGGCGCGCTAAGGCAGCCTATTCGGCAGCTGCCGGCACCGAATCTTCTTCAGACTGGTACACATGGCGCAAGATAAGCGCGCAGTGACTTGCCAATTGCATCGCGCCTTCCGGCAGGTCTTCCGGAGCGGCGCTTGCCATGTCCGCCAGTCTGCGGGCTATGCGCAGGAGGTCCGGCGTGTGGACGATCATGCGGGCCTGGTGCTCAATGCGGCGCGGGTCGCGGTCGTATTCGCTACCTGTCACACGCCAGCCGCCCCAATCACCATCATCGGTGACAATAACGGGAAAGGTCGCAGGATTGGGATCAATGCCGAGCATGGCCATGGAGCGCCACTTGATCAATTTGCGGTCGATCCGCCATTGTTCGAGCAGAAATTCCTCTTCGTCATCCTCGGGGCGCTGATGCTTGTGCATCGACTGTTCGGAGACGAGTTCGTGCGCTTCGAAGCGGCGACCCAGCCCACAATCATATGACACTTTCAGCGGCTCATCGACATTCTTAACCCATTGCGGAATGACCTGTTCGACCAGCGCCCAGGTGCCAACAGGTTTTACAAAGACGCGTTGCGACTTGTGGAAGGTTGCCTTGGCCATAGTTCGGTGTCCCCTAAACTAACACCCCAACCTGCCAGAATCCCCTTTCTTTGAGCTGAAAACGATAGGTCAAATTTCACCTATCGCCGGGTGTTGCCCAATTGAAATCGAGGATTTCCGCTGGGTCACGGCTTTCCGCGCACGTAAAGGGCGCTAGATTGGCACCATAGCAAAGTTATGCGCCTCCACAGGAGGCCAGGGAGCCAGACGCCATGAATTTCGATTTTTCCGAGGACCAGAAATTTCTCGCCAATGAGGCGCGAAAATTTCTCGAAAGCCAGTGCGGGATGGGCGAAGTCCGCGCCATCCTGAATGACGACTCCAAGGCCTATAATGAAGGCGTTTGGAAGAAGGTCGTCGAGATGGGCTGGCTCGGCACAAGCATTCCGGAAGAGCATGGCGGCCTCGGGCTCGGCATGCTGGAAATGTGCGTTCTAGCCGAAGAGATGGGCCGCGTTCTGGCGCCCGTACCATGGGCTTCGACGGCGTACTTCTTTACTGAAGCCCTGAAGCTTGCAGGCTCCGAAGCCCAGCAGGCCGATATTTTCCCGAAGATCGTTTCAGGTGACGTAATCGGTTGTTACGCGGCCAGCGAAGGCCCGGGTAACCCGGACGCTGCTTCGCTCAAGACGACTTTTGACGGCAAGACTGTCAGCGGCGTGAAAGTTCCTGTCACGGATGGTGACATTGCCACGCACGCCGTCGTGCTGGCCAAGGACGGCAAGGGCGCAAGCCTTGTGCTGGTCGACCTGTCCGGCAAGGGCGTGTCGAAGAAGGTTCTCTCGACACTGGACCCGACCCGCAGCCATGCCGAACTGAGCTTTGACAAGGCGCCAGCCACTTTGCTCGGCAAGTCCGGCGAAGGCGCGATTCTGAACGATGAACTGCTCGACCGCGTGGCCGTGCTGATCGCGTTCGAACAATTGGGCGGCGCCTCGCGCTGTCTCGAAATGGCAAAAGAGTATGCCATGGAACGCTACGCCTTTGGCCGCCCGATCGGCGGCAACCAGGCCATCAAGCACAAGCTGGCCGAGATGTACGTGAAGAACGAAGTGGCACGGTCGAACTGTTTCTATGGCGCCTGGGCGCTGTCGACGGATGCAACCGAACTGCCTGAAGCCGCAGCTGCTGCCCGCGTGGCCGCATCGGAGGCCTTCTGGTTTGCCTCGAAAGAAAACATCCAGACGCATGGCGGCATGGGCTTCACATGGGAAGTCGACTGCCACCTCTTCTACCGCCGTGCCAAGCTGCTCGCAGTTCAAGCCGGCAGCCCCAAGGTATGGAAAGAAAAACTCGTCCGCGCGCTGGAAACGAAGAATGCGGCCTGATTTCGACATCCCCTACTTGGTCAGGCGGCCCCCACATGGGCGCCGCCTGACCAGGATGTCATTCGCCGTGGCCGGCCTCGGCTGCGGGAGCGGTAGCGGTCCAGCTGACGCTCGACTTCGGCGTCTTGCCGGCACCGGCAAAGACCTGCAGCGATGCGGAGTCATAGGTGACGTCGAAGCTCTCGATGAGCACGCCGGTCTCACTCATGAAGGTGCTGTAATTGTTCACGACAACACTGCTGAGCATCCACACAGTCCGCGTCGTGGCGGCGGAATCAGAGACGATGATTTCGAATTTGGGCATCGCCTCGCCGTCAATAACATGCTGCAGGACCTTGGCCGAAGCGGCATCAAACGTCCGCGTCACGTAGATCGCGCCACTGGCCAGCGTGCTGCGGGCTGGCGCAACCGGCATGAAGCTTTCGGGATCCACGACGGCCTGACGCGAGACACTGAACGACACGTTCGTGATCGGGACATCGACACCGTCGAGTTTCATCATGCCGTCTGCCTGAGCCGCACCCATAATGCACAAGGCAGAAGCTGCCACCGAAAGATACCTGAGAGAGTTCAACATAAAAAAGGGTCCTTGATGCGAGATCCGTCACGACCAGCCCAATGCGGTGTCGCGCAGATCTTGCCCCTTCTTAGACAGGGCAATTTGGAAGTGATTATGGCGACCCGGTGGTCGCAACCGTCAAAGCAAACAAATATTTCTGGAGGAAATTAAGTATGGACTTCAACGACACGAAGGAAGAAGCAGAGTTCCGCGCCGAAGCCCGCGCGTTCCTCGACAAGCACCTCGAACCAAAAACGGGCGCACGCCCACGGCCGGGTTCCGGCAAGGACGCGCTGCAGCGCGCCAAGGACTGGCAGAAGGTGAAGGCCGAGAACAAGTTCGCCCAGATCACCTGGCCCGAAGAATGGGGCGGCCGCGGCGGCACGTCCATGCAATCGGTCATCTGGGGTCAGGAAGAGGGCAAGTATGATGCCCCGACCGGCCCGTTCGCCATCGGCCTCGGCATGTGCGTGCCAACCGTCATCGCGTTCGGCTCAGACAAGCACAAGGAACGCTATGTCGAGAAGGCGTTGAAGGGCGAGGAGATCTGGTGCCAGCTGTTCTCCGAACCTTCTGCAGGCTCTGACGTTGCCGGCCTCAAGACGAAAGCCGTGAAAGACGGCGACGAGTGGGTGATCAATGGCCAGAAAGTGTGGACCTCGGGCGCGCACTATTCCGACTTCGGTATCGTGCTCGTGCGGACCAATCCGAAAGTGCCCAAGCACAAGGGCCTGACCATGTTCATCGTGAACATGAAGCAGAAGGGCGTCGAAGTGCGTCCGATCCACCAGGCTTCCGGTGGCCGCGAGTTCAACGAAGTCTACTTCACGGACGTGCGTATTCCTGACTCCGACCGACTCGGCGAAGTCGGCGCTGGCTGGAAAGTCGCCCTCGTGACGCTCATGAACGAGCGTCTCGCCGTCGGCGGCTCGCCGGGTCCTGACTGGGGCGAGATCATGGCATATGCGAAGGACGCAGGTTCCATGGGCGACCAGGCCTTCCGCGAGAAGCTGGCTGACTGGTATGTCGCAGCACAGGGCTACAAGCTGACGAAGTTCCGTACCATGACGGCTCTGTCACGCGGCCAGACACCGGGACCGGAAAACTCGATCGGCAAGATCATCACGGCCAACCACCTGCAGGACATCTGCAACTCGGCCATCGAGATGCAGGACCATTACGGCATCATCAATGATACCGAGACGATGCCAGGTGACGCCATCTTCCAGCAAAGCTTCATGTGGGCCCCTGGCCTGCGTATTGCCGGCGGCACGGACGAGATACTGAAGAACATCATCGCCGAACGCGTGCTGGGCCTGCCCCAGGACGTGCGCGTCGACAAGGACCTGCCATTCGACGAGATGAAAGCCGGTTAAGGCCGCTCGCGTCAGGACTTCGGTTCTGGCGCGACCGCCTTTTCGGCGACAAAGGCAGCGACATCACTGACACAGGCCCTGCCCGCATCGGTCAGGGCCTTTGCACGTGAGGCGTTATCACTGCCCTGCGCCACAGCCGATGTTGAGACACTGGTCTGCGCGAGCATCTTGCGCGAACGGCCTTCAAGCAGGGTCGCCTGAATGCGGCACCGCGCGGTCGTTCCACTCAGCGTGAAATCGGACATGCGCCAGGCCAGTTCGAAATCTGCGTCCGCGCCGGTGTCAGAGCCGATAGCGACACCACCGCCCTCGCCGCCGAGGGAATCCAAAAGCGCGATCTGCATCATGCGCGTGGCGCTGTCGGTCCACTCCACACCGGGCACGAGGCGAAGCGCTCCGCTGCTATCCTCTGACGCAATGGCGCGACCACCGAAAAGGCGCGAGGCTTCCGGCTCCCGAATGATGATAGAGGCATCAATGGGATGCACCGTCTCGGTCGGACCGAACCGGTAGAGCCCCTCAGGAACCTTTTGCTCCGGTAGAAGCGATACACATGATGCGAGGCTGGCAGCAGCCAGCGTAATAGCAATTCGGCGCAACATCAGCGCTCTCCTTCATAGGGAATGGGGTCGCCAGCGACGAAGCTCTGGGGATTGCGTTCGATCTCGCGGGCGACGCGGTCGAGACGGTTGATCAGAACGCGCAAGTCCTGGCTGGCCAGCCGGGCGTCTTCGATAGCAGACGTCGCCGGGCCCTCAATGGCGTCAGCCGCCGCAGAGACGGCCCGGTTGCTCTGTTCGATGGTTTCGTTGGCGGTCTTTGTAATGCTGCGTACATCGCTGACGACGAGGTCCAGTTGATCTGCCAGTTCGGCAATGCGCGTATTGGTGTTATTGCTCAGCGTCTCAAACGAAGCGGACGCGCCTTCGAACTTGCGCGTCGCGTTGGACACATCGTCCAGCGTGGCCGAGGCCTTGTCGGCGAGGCCATTATCCTGGGCGATCTTGCCGCTGAGCAATTCGAGATTCTTGAGCGTGGTCGACAGGGCATCAATGTTCTCGTCGGTGAAGACGAGGTTCACACGCTGGATGGCCTGGTTGGCGTTGCCCAATACTTCCGTGCCGCCTGAAAAGAGCTCGTCCAGCTGCGTGCGCTCGGCTTTGATGACGGGAACAGGTTCGCCCGCGCGCGCTTCGAGTGGATCGCCCGTACCGGCCGTGATCTGGATAAAGGTGGTGCCTGTAATACCGGCCAGCTGGATTGAGGCGGTCGAGTCCTTGCGCACCGGCGTTTCGCGGTCGATGCGGATACGGGCGCGAACCTTGGACGTGTCGGCCCGGTCAATTCGCACGGTCGAGACCTCACCCACCTTGATGCCGATATAGCGGACAGCCGAGCCTTCCTCGAGGGAGACAGGCCCTTCGAATACGATGTCGTAGGCCTTGAAGTCCTGCCGGAACTGGGCTTGCCCCAGCCACATCACGAAGCCCGCAACCGCGAAGGCCGCGATCAGCACAAAGGCGCCGATGAGGGCATAATTAGCGCGCGTTTCCATATCCGGTCTCCATTCTAGTGTCCGGTAGCGGCACGGCCACGCGGGCCGCCAAAATATTCCTGCACCCACGGGTGATCGAAGGCGCGTAGTTCGTCGATCGTTCCAATCGCCAGCACTTTTTTCTCGCCGAGTACGGCGATCCGGTCACACACGGCATTCAAAGTATCGACATCATGGGTCACAAGAAAGACGGAGAGCCCCAGCGATTGTTGCAGCTGGCGCAATAGCGTGTCGAAGCCGGCCGCCGTGATCGGGTCGAGACCGGCGGTCGGTTCGTCAAGGAACAGAAGTTCGGGGTCGAGGGCCAGAGCGCGGGCCAGCGCCGCGCGTTTGCGCATGCCACCGGAAAGGTCTGACGGAAACTTGTCGCCAGCGTCCGGCTCAAGGCCTGCGAGACGGATCTTCATGTCGGCCAGTTCTGCGCTGAGCTTGGGCCCCAGGTTCGTGTGCTCTTTCATGGGCACCATGACATTCTCGCGCACCGTAAGGTTCGAGAACAGGGCGCCATCCTGGAACATCACGCCCCAGCGGCGCTCAAGGCCACGGCGCTCTTCATCGCTAAGCGTATCAAGCTTTTTGCCAAAGACTTCGACCGTACCGGCCGACGGCTGCTTCAGCCCGACAATAGCGCGCAGAAGGACGGACTTGCCGGTACCGGACGGCCCGACCACGCCAAGCACTTCGCCGCGCTGGACGTCGAGATCGAGATGCTCGTGCACGGTATGCGTGCCGAAACGCGTCTCCAGATCGCGGATGCGGATGATCGGCTCGGCGGTCATATGCCAAGCTCCATGTAGAAGATGGCGAACAGCGCATCGATGGCAATGATCGAGAAAAGGGCCTGCACGACGGACGTTGTTGTTGCCCGGCCAAGGGACTGGACGCTGCCGCCAACGTTAAGTCCCTGACGGCACGCGATGAGGACACAGACAAGGCCGAAGACGGGCGCCTTGGACATGCCGACCCAGAATTGGTCGATCGGCACGGAATCCCTGAGGCGCACAATGAACACGCCCGGATTGATATCGAGGGACAGCCAGGCAACCATCACGCCGCCGGCAATACCGGCCAGCGTCGCCGCAAAGGCGAGAACGGGCGTCATGATAAGCATGGCCAGCACGCGTGGCACGACCAGCACTTCCATCGGCTTCAGGCCGAGTGTCTGCATGGCGTCGATTTCCTGACGCATTTTCATCGTGCCGATCTGCGCAGTGAAAGATGAATTGGTGCGGCCCGCCAGAACGATGCCCGTCAGAACCACACCAAATTCACGCAGTTCAGAATATCCGATCAGCTCGACCGTGTAGATTTCCAGATCGAAACTCTTGAGCGTGGTCGCGCCGATGAAGGCGATGACCATGCCGACGAAGAAGGAGAGGAAGGTGATGATCGGCAGCGCATCGAGCCCGGACTCTTCCATCACAGCGACGATGCTGGTCCAGCGCAGTTTCCACGGCTGCACGATAAGGCGCGCACAGGTCACAAGCGTTTCACCGAGAAAGGCCAGAGTCGAAATACTCTCAGCCGCAATATGAACGAAGGTTCGGCCGGTCCGGTCGAGCAGCGCCCTGATGCTGCCATCCTGCGGCGGGCTCTCTGGCGCGGGGCTGGATACGGCATGGATCTGTGCGATGAGGCGGGCGGCGCTTGCATGCTCGCCAATAATCTCGGGTTCGCCGTCTTCGTCTGAACCCGCCGCGCGCAATGTGCGGTCGATGATAAAAGCGCCTGCCGTGTCAAGCGTTCCAAGATCGGAGACATCCACGGCGAGGGGAGAGGAGACGTTCAGGGCGCGCAAGGCATCGTCGACGTCCTGCACATGCTGGACGGTCCAGTCCCCGGTCAGCCGGAGGACGGTGCGTTCGTCACTTTCATCAAGCGCGAATTCGGGGGAGACTGTTTCTGTCATCAGCGTGTAACTACCTGACTTGCCTAGCAAAACATGCTTAAGGCAAGGGCATTGGAATAGATGAAATTTCATCCATCGGGACAAGGCATGAGCAATCGGCACCTCGAAATCACCCGCGTCTCATCGCCCCTGAGAGTGGCTTTTGCCATTTCCCGCGGGGCGAAGACCGAGGCCAACACTGTTCTTGTTCGGTTGCAGCAGGGCGCCGCTACCGGCTGGGGCGAGTGTGTTCCCTATGCGCGCTATGGCGAGACCGTCGAGAGCGTAATGGGCGCCATCGAAGCAATGCGGGGCGCCATTGAAGGCGGACTGACGCGGGATGATCTCCAGACGCAGATGCCCGCTGGCGCCGCCCGTTGCGCGCTGGACTGCGCGCTGTGGGACCTAGAAGCGAAGATGAGCGGCACGCCCGTCTGGCAACTGGCAGGGCTGCCGGAACCTAAACCTGTCGAGACCGCCGTGACCGTGACCCTCGACACGCCGGAGGCCATGGCGCTCGCCGCCACAACAACGCAGGGTCGTCTCCTCAAGCTGAAACTCGGAGGCGCGGAAGATCTGAAACGGATCGAGGCGGTGCATCTGGCCCGCCCTGATGCACGTCTGATTGTCGACGCCAATGAAGGGCTGCTTCCGGCTGACTTCCCCGCCATTTCCAAAGCGGCAGCCGATCTTGGCGTCGTGCTGATCGAACAGCCCTTCCCCGCTGCCGATGATGAGGCACTGGTGCGCCGCCCTGCTCCGGTTGCTATCTGCGCTGACGAAAGCGCGCATACGAGCGCGGACATACAGGATCTCGCCCGCCGCTATGACGCGGTGAACGTGAAGCTCGACAAGACCGGCGGCCTGACCGAAGCGCTTGCCATGGTGCACGCTGCCCGGGCCAGCGGCATGGGCGTCATGGTGGGGTGTATGGTCGCCGGGTCCATCTCTATGGCGCCAGCCGTGCTGCTCGCGGGTCTCTGCGACGCCGCCGACCTCGACGGGCCCCTCTGGCTGAAAGAGGATGTCGCGAACGGCCTCACCTATCGCGACGGCTGGGTCGATCCGCCGACGCAGGCGCTTTGGGGCTAGGGTTACGCGACGCGATGCGAGCAGGTGGCGATCTGCCCGTTGCCGTTGATCAGATGACCTCTTAGGGTTTGCACCGACAACAGACCCGGGAGGAAATGGGCATGGCGAAAGCCGAGGTGCAGGGATTCGTGCACGATAAATTCGAAGGTGTGCGGGACCAGTTCCAGACACATCTGGACACCGGCGCGGACATTGGGGCGTCCTTCTGCGTGACGAAGGACGGCGAAACGGTCGTCGACCTTTGGGGCGGCTATGCCGATGTCGAGAAAACGCGGGCCTGGGAAAAAGACACAATCGTCAACGTCTACTCAACGACGAAAACCATGACGGCGCTGATGGCTCTTTGGCTGGCAGATCGTGGCGAACTCGATTTCGACGCGCCAGTCGCGAAGTACTGGCCGGAATTTGCCGCCAATGGGAAAGCCGACATCAAGGTCAGCCATTTGATGAGCCATTCGGCTGGCCTGTCAGCCTGGCGCGAACCCATGACGAATGAAGACCTTTATGACTGGGAGAAAGCGACCAGCCTTCTGGCTGCGCAGACGCCCCTGTGGGAACCGGGCAGCGTGCCCGGCTATCATGCCATAACGCAGGGCTATCTCGTGGGTGAAGTCATCCGCCGCATAGCCGGCAAGACCATCGGCACGCTCTTTCGCGAAGAGATTGCCGAGCCACTGGGTGCGGATTTCCATATCGGGCTGCCAGCCTCGGAAGACGCGCGGGTTGCCGACCTGAAGCCCCCGGCGGATTCCAGCTTCGGGGCTGGCCCGGACATGACGGAGGTCCTGAAGCTCACGCGCGGAAATCCCGGCGTGGATGTCGGCGATACACGCACACGCGCCTGGCGCGGCGCCGAAATCCCGGCAGCAGGCGGAACGGGCAATGCGCGGTCTGTCGCGACGATCCACACCATCCTTGCCAATGGCGGCGTGGCCAACGGCAAGCGCTTTATGAGCGAGGCAGGCTGCCGCAAGGCGCTGGAAGAACAGATCCAGGGCACGGACCTCATCCTCGGCATCCCCGTGCGTTATGGCCTTGGCTTTGGACTGTCAGGTCCGATGTCGCCTGCCCTCAATGAGCATTCCATGTTCTGGGGCGGTTATGGCGGCTCCCTCGCGCTGATCGATATGCAATCGCATACGACCATGTCCTATGCGATGAACCTGATGCAGGGCACGACGACGGGCGACATGCGCGCAATCACCCTCGCCATGCTGTCATGGCAGGCACTCAACGCTTAAAGCCCCAGGCCCCTATTTCGCCGGGTCGAGGATGTCCTTGAATCCGCTCGGCGCGTGGGGGCCGAGGAAGAGCTGTTCGAATGTGCCGATGCCTTCGGAGCCGAGACCATCTGGCCCTTCATGCCGGGCGCGGACGATTTCCTGTATGTGCAGGTTCTCGATGACATGCCACGGCATCTTGGCCGGTTCGAAATCCTCGCGTGCAATAGCGAGCTGGTCGCCCCGGAACGCGCCATGGCGATACTTGTCATGGCCATAGCCGATGCCCTTCATAAGGAAGGTGCCCATCGGCTCGAACGTGACCTTGTGAGCGCGGCCGCTCGGGTCGGTCATGTCCAGCTGGGCGCTCTGCATGCGGCGGGTGCCAGGGGTATAAACCGTATTCATCTTGGCATCGGCAAGGTGAATACCACCGCCCTGCTCTACGCCATCAGGCACAATGACGGCGCGTGTGTTCCACGGCGTGCCTGTCTCGTCATGATTGACGTGATAGAACATGGAGAGGTTCGGGAAATTGGTGGGCGTCCAGATCCAGTAGAATTGCGGCGGCGGTGCCGGGATCAATGGCTGGGCATCCGGCGCGCCGATCGGGCGCACGCCCCATGAGCGGTCGCGCGTACCGGTAAAGTCGGCCGGCTTGATGTCGATCTCGGTACCGTCCATGCGCAGGCTGCCGGACCAGCGACCGTTCTGGGTCATGCGCGTCAGGTCCATCATCATGCGCGGACCCTGACGACGGGTGAAGCGCGGCTCTTCAATCGGGAAGGCGCGGCCTTCGAACTCGACGTCGAGGGCGAGGCCCTCGGTTTCCTCAAGGCGCAGGCGGATTTTCTTCAGCGGCTCAATCACCTCGACCGAGAGCGGGCCGACATGCGTGTCCATGCGCTCCATGTTAAGCGGCCGCGAGAGATAGACGCTGGCCTGCTTGCCATTCCGAAGGATGGAGACGGCGCCGTCTATAATGTTCAGGTGCGGGTAGACGCCCATGGCAGCGGCAAAGAAAGTCGAGCCATCAGCGCTGTAGCCGTTGAAGAAATACCGGTCATAGAAATTACGGTCGGAACCGGAATAGGCAACGGGTTCCGGGGTCTGGTGGATGGGGTATTCGTCACCGGCGCTCAGCATGGGATATCCTTCCTTGGGGTCACCTCTTGGCGGGTGATCTGTCGCGTTTACGGTGGACGATGGAGGTCAGCCCATCAAGGGGTGACGCAAAGGGAGGTAGCGCAATTGATGTCACAGATGACGGCGGCAGAGGCCAATACATTCCTGTCGGGCGCATTCAAGAGTTCCGGAAACCGGAGCGAAGTGAGGCTGATGGAGAAAGGCCGCGCCGTGGTAAGGCTGGTGGCTGATGAGACGCACTTGCGGCCCGGCGGCTATATTTCCGGGCCGACGCAGATGAGCCTCGTCGATACGGTCGCCTATATGGCGGTGATGACGCTGACGGGACACGAGCCGATGACGGTGACGAGCAATCTGAACATCAACTTCCTGCGGCCCTGTATCGGCCCCGTGGTCGTCGCTGACGCGCGCGTTATGAAGATCGGCCAGGCGCTGGCCGTGATGGATGTGGACGTGCGTATCGAGGGCGCCGAGAAGGCCGCGAGCCATGCCATCGTGACCTATGCCCTGCCCCGCAAATCGGAAGCTGGCGCATGAACCGGCTGGGCCTCGCCGCCGCGCTGACCGGCTTTGCCGCCGTCGCGCTCGGCGCATTCGGCGCGCACGGGCTGAGCCTTAACGGGGATGCGCTGGACTGGTGGAATAAGGCGACGCTTTACGGGCTGGTGCACGCGGCCGCTGCGCTGGCGATTTCGATCAGCGTGCAAGCCGACCTTTTGCGCCGCGCCGGATGGGCGTTCATCCTGGGCGTGGTGATCTTTTCAGGCTGCCTCTATGCGATGGCATTGGGCGCGCCTCGCTGGCTGGGCGCAGTCGTACCGCTGGGCGGCGTTTCGTTCCTGGCGGGATGGGCGCTGGCCGCAGCGAGCGCCGTGCGGCGCTAGCCGACGATCGAGTTCAGCGAGGCGTATTTGTCTGCCAGCTTGTCGGCCGTCTTGCGGGCGGAATCGATCGTATCGGCAAAATCAGAGAGTTCGGCATCGACCGGGGCCGTATCCATATCCATGTCAGAGCGAGCCGCCACAGTGCTGAGCGCGCTCTGGAAATTGCGATAGGCCGTCTGGGCACGCACAAGGGCGCGTTCATAGCTCATCACATCTGTACGCGTGGCAGCGTCAGCAGCGGCGCTGTTCAGAACGGCCTTGGCTTCCTGAGAGACCGAAGCAAGGCCTGTTCGGGCCGCTTCGCTGTCGGCAGAGATGCGCGAGAGAACGATGGCCGGGGCGTTTGTCGCGGCGCCGATGCGGGTGGCATAATCGTCTGGCGCGTCGCCGCGGCCATTGATCAGCATGTCGGCGAAGCCAGCGAGACCGCCGGACGCTTCGACCCAACCTTGCTCGGCGGCGCTGTCAGAATATTCAGCCGAAACCTTGCGCAGGGCAGACTGGTTGTGCGAGAGGCCGCTTTCCACTGTCGTTTCCCCCGGCATCATCGAGACGGTTGCGCAACCGCCAAGAAGGCATAGGGATAAACTCAGGACTACGCTACGCATCAAACAGCCACCTCAAAACACATTTCGGGTCCCCACCCGTAATAATTCTTACGAATGGTAAAGAGCCAAGTCCAGTGATAGTTCCGAGACTTGCTGACAATTAGTGAAGAACGCATGAATAAGCGCCAGACCCGACGCACATTGTATCCACGACACGACTCTCGCCGCAGCGGACGGCTCCGCGTATCGGATATTCACGAGATTTACTGGGAAGAATCAGGCAACCCGGACGGCATTCCGGTCGTCGCCCTGCATGGCGGGCCCGGCGGCGGATCGAACCCCGAGATGCGCCGCTTCTTCGACCCGGCCCGGTATCGCATCTTCCTGTTCGACCAGCGCGGTTGTGGCCGCTCGACCCCGCACTCGGAACTCCGCGAGAACACCACCTGGGATCTTGTCGATGACATGGAGACATTGCGCGAGCATGTCGGCGTCGACCAATGGGTCGTTTTCGGCGGCTCGTGGGGCTCGACCCTGTCGCTCGCCTATGCCGTGACGCATACGGAGCGGGTGCTGGGCGTGGTGCTGCGAGGTGTGTTTCTCGTTTCGAAGGCCGAGATCAGCTGGTTCTACCAGTCGGGCGCGAGCCGCCTGTTCCCGGATTCCTATGATCGCTATATCGCGCCGATCCCCGAGGACGAGCGCGGCGACCTGCTGAATGCTTTCCACAAACGCCTGATCGGCAGCGACAAGAATGCCCGTATCGAAGCGGCCCGCGCCTGGGCCCGCTGGGAGGGCGAGACGCTCTCCATCAAAGGCCCGGTGACAACGCCGCCACGCTTCAACGAGGATGAGTTCGTTGATGCCTTTGCGCGGATCGAGTGCCACTATTTCGTCAATCGTGGTTTCTTCGCGCATGATTCCTGGTTGCTGGAAGAATGCGAGCGCAAGCTGAAGGATGTGCCGGGCATGATCGTGCACGGGCGCTATGACGTGGTGACGCCGCTATCGACGGCCTGGGCGCTGTCCAAGGCGTGGCCGAAAGCGCAACTGCACATCATTCCTGATGCGGGTCACTCCTCGATGGAGCCGGGCATTGTCGACCACCTCATACAGGCCACGGATGATCTGGCCGAGATGTTCCGGCCGACAAAAAAGGGCTGATGCGCCAGCGACGCCTGTGAGGGCGCTTGGGGGTGTTGTCTGGTTTTCGGAGTTTGAGTTCCGGGTCAGGTGTCCGGGATTGGGCCCAGTTTTTCCACAAAGAGCCGTATCCCCAGCGAAAGCTGGGGCCCAGAGCCGCAGAGACTTGCACCTGCCGGACTGGATCCCAGCGTGCGCTGGGAAAGCCGGACGGGACGAGAAAGCAGGTCTTCCCCTGCGAGTGCGTGAGCGAGCCGATCCGAGACCGGAGCCCGGAAACTGCCCGAAGGATGCCCGGTCATGTCGTCGGACAGAAAGACCAGATCCACGCGGCCATGGCTTGTAACCGCCCAGAGCATCTGCGAGCCGGGGCCGCCATTTGCCTTGAACCATGCGCGCAGGCGCTGGATCCGCAAATAGATCAGCGGCCAGATTGGCAGCAAGTACCAAGGCAGGCCCGGCATGGGGCGGAAGAGGGTAAACTCTGGCATCGGGCGCATTATACGCCGGGGTCGATTGAGGTTGGATAAGTCCCCCTCCGTCTGGCCGCTGCGCGGCCAGACACCTCCCCCGCTGCGCAGGGGAGGATAAGGGGTGCAACGCCACTATTCGACCGGCGGGACCCAGTTGGGGCCGAGGAGGACGGTCAGCGCACCGGGCAGCGGCACGTGGTACTGGTCCTGGATCTTGTCCATGAAGCCGAAGATCAGGATGATGCCGACAAAGGGCGGCACGAACCAGCGCATCACGAAGCGCCAGAGGTTCATCACCGTGCCTTCGCCAAGCTCCGAGGTCAGCATCTCGCGGCTGAGCACCCAGCCCGCGAAGATGACCGTCAGCAGGCCGCCGAGCGGCAGCAACAGGCCTTCGGTCATGAAGTCCATGAAGTCGAGATATTCGAGCGAGAAGACATAGGCGGCGCCGATCATGAACAGGGCAAAGCCCATGCCGCATGCTGCGCCGAGGCGCGTGACGCCCTGGCGTTCTTCAAGCCAGGAGACGCCGACTTCCATCAGCGAGATGGACGAGGTGAAGGCCGCAAAAAGCGCAAGCGCGAAGAAGACCGAGGCGAAGATCGCGCCGCCCGGAATGGCACCGAACGCCACCGGCATCGAGATGAAGAAGAGGCTGGGGCCGCCTGCCGGGTCGAGGCCTGCGGCGAAGACGATCGGGAAAATGGCAAAGCCTGCGATCAGCGCGACCAGCGTGTCGGAGCCGACGACGATGAGCGACGAACGGGTGATGTCGGTATCCTTGGACAGATAGGCGCCATAGGTGATCATCAGACCAACGCCGACACCGATGGAGAAGAAGGCCTGGCCGATGCCGGCGAGGAATGTGCCGAAGCCGACATCTTCCCATTTTGGCTGGAGGATGAAAGCTGCCGCGCGGGCCGTATCCCCATTGGTGACCGAGAAGCCGACCACGACGATCAGCATGACGAAGAAGGCTGGCATCAGGATGGATGAGGCCTTTTCGATGCCGCCCTTGATGCCACGCCCGACGACGAAGGCGTTCGCGCCAATGAAGCAGGCCAGCAGGAAGAGAATGTACCATTTCGACCGCAGCGGATGTTCGCCCTGCCCAATCGTGTCAGCGAAGTTCTGGCCGGAGGCCGCCGCGTCCATGCCGTCGAAACCGCCGAAGGACTGGATAAGGAACGCGATCAGCCAAGCGGAGATAACGACATAGAAGGAGAGGATAAAAAAGGCCGTGAGCGTGCCGATCCATGGCGCTATGCCCCAGTTCTGGCTGCGGCTTTCAGCGCGGGCAAGCGACTGGATGCCCTCGACGGCCGACATGCCGGATTTCCGGCCCATGGCGTATTCCGCCATCAGGAGCGGCAGGCCGATGAGCAGGACGCACATCATGTAGATCAGGATGAAGGCGCCGCCGCCCTCTTCGCCCGCCGTATAGGGAAAGCGCCAGAAATTGCCGAGACCGACTGACGAGCCAACGGCCGCCATGATGAATCCGAAGCGCGAGCCCCACTTGTCTGTCTTGCGGCCAATGCCTGCCATATGCCCTCTCCCCGGGGTAATTTGTTTCGCGCGAACCTAGCGGCCGCGGCATGAAAATCAATTGCAGGGTCTGTTAGCGGGTCAAATGATGCCCGTCGAGGAGAGCTTTTCGTCCCTGTGCATATGCGCTGACAGGATGAGCCCGAAACAGGCCATCGTCGTGAGCATGGCCGTGCCGCCATAGGAAATGAGCGGGAGCGGCATGCCGACCACCGGCAGGAGGCCGATAACCATGCCGACATTGAACACAATATAGAAGGCGACTGTCGCGGCCGCGCCCGCCGAAGCGAGCCGACCAAACCAGCTGTGTGATTGCGACGCGGAATAGAAGGACCAGCCGAGGATGACGGCAAAGCCGAGCAGCAGGGCGGTCGTGCCGATGAAGCCGAATTCCTCGCCGATCACGGTGAGGATGAAGTCGGTATGCTGTTCGGGCACATAATCCTGCTGGGACTGGATGCCCTGAAGCCAGCCCTTGCCGTTCACGCCGCCACCGCCAATGGCGATCAGGCCTTGCTCGATCTGGTAGCTTTCACCGAGCGCGTTGGTGGCGTGGCCAGACATCTGGGCGAGAAATGTATCGACACGCTCGCGCTGGTAGTCGGCGAGGACGAAATAGATGCCGGGCACCGATGCAATACCTGCGAGCATGCCGACAAGGATGACCCGCATCGACAGGCCCGCGAGGAAGATGACCACCCCGCCGGATGCGATCAGGGCGAGCGTGGTGCCGAAATCCGGCTGCTTGAAGATCAGGGCCGCCGGGATGAGCATGATGCAGAGGGCGCCGATGTGGATGAGGATGCGGCCCGATGTGGGCGTGATGACGCGGTCATAGTACCAGGCGAGCGCCATGGTCGTGGCAAGCTTGGCGAACTCGGATGGCTGGACGCCGATCGGCCCGATCTGGAGCCAGCGCTGGGCACCGCCACCGCTGAAGCCCATCACGAGCACAAGGACGAGCAGGAGTATCGTGAAGGCATAGGCCGGAAGCGCGAGCGTGCGCCACCAGGAGAGCGGTAGCATGGCCAGCACGAGCATCATGACGAAGGAAATGCCAAAGCGCGTGAGCTGGAGATACCAGAGATTATGCTCGTTCGGATTGGTGTAGGCGGAGGAATAGAGCATCGCGACGCCGGTGAGCGCCATGGCGATGATCAGCAGGATGAAGCCCCATGGCAGTTTCGCAAGCCGGCGCAGCGGACCCATTGTCTCGAAGTTCAGCGATTTGGCCGTGCGGGTGCGCGCCTCGCCCCGGCTGAAGCCGGTATAGCCGTCGCGGCTCATGTCGGCTCCCCCTGCCCTGCTGGCGTGACGGAGGCCGTCTGGCCATAGGCGGGCTTGCGGCCGCTATCATTCTCGATGGCAAAACGAAGGATGTCGCGTGCCATGGGCGCAGCGGCGCCCGAGCCACTCTCACCATGTTCGACCACGACAGCGCAGGCATATTTCGGATTGTCGGCTGGCGCATAGGCGACGAAGAGCGCGTGGTCGCGCAGCTCGCGCTCGATATTGAGGCCCTTGCGGATGCCCTTGTCGCGCTCGGCCTTCGAGATGCGGCGGACCTGCGCGGTACCGGACTTGCCGGCCATGCGGGGACCCCCAAGGCCAAGATCGCCCGAGCGATAGGCCGTGCCGCCGCCTTCCGAGGTCACGCCATACATGCCCGAGCGCATGATATCGATAATGTCCTTGTCGAGCGGCTGGTCGAGGACGCCATCATCGCCCGATTGCGGGCCGAGGCCGACAAGATGGGGTTTAAGGCTGCGCCCTTCGGCGGCGATACGGGCCGTCATCAGGGAAAGTTGCAGGGGCGTGACGCCGAGCTGGCCCTGGCCGATACCGAAGTTCAGTGTCTCGCCTTCATACCAGGGTTCGCCCATGGCCCGTTGTTTCCATTCAGGGTCGGGCACGAGTCCGCCGCGCGCGCCGGTCATGCCGAGCGTCCAGGCCTCGCCGAAGCCGAACTTGCGCGCTGCGGCTGCAATCGCCTCGACGCCGGTGCGGCGGGCAATGTCGTAGAAATAGACGTCGCACGAGTGCTTGATGCCATTGTGCATGTCCATCGAGCCGTGGCCGCCTTTCTTCCAGCAGTGCCAGGTGCGGTTGCCGAAACGGTAATAGCCATTGCAGTTGACGCGGTCGGTGGGCTTCACGGCGCCGGATTCGAGCGCGGCCGTGGCGACGACCATCTTGAATGTGGAGCCCGGCGGATAGACGCCGCCATGCGCGCGCGGATAGAGCGGCGATTGCGGATTGTCGCGCAGTTCGGCATAGGCCGTGCCGGAAATGCCGTTGACGAAATCATTCGGGTCGAAGGCGGGCGTCGAGACCATGGCGAGGACGTCGCCGGTATCGACCTGGATCATCACCGCGGCGCCGCTCTCCTCGCCAAAGCGCTCGATGACGGCGCGCTGGAGATCGGAATCGATGGTGATGTAGAGGTCCTTGCCGGGAACGGGCGCGAACCGCTCGTCCGGGATTTCCTCAATGACGCGGCCGTGGGCATTGGTGACCAGTTTGCGGAAGCCCGGCTTGCCGCGCAGGTATTCCTCGGCGAACCGCTCCATGCCCTGCCGACCGGTGCGCATGTCGGGATGGCGGAACAGTTTCTCGAGACGCTTGGCTTCGTCGGCTTCCATGCCGACGGACAGGCGTTCCAGATCGTCCTGGCTGGCGCGGGCGACATAGCCGAGCACGTGGGCAAAGTCGCGGCCGCGCGGATAGGACCGCGTCAGCGCCATCTCGACCTGCACGCCGGGGATCTCGGCGGCATGCACGTTCATGCGCGCAAAGTCTTCATAGGTGAGTTCGTTGGCGACAATGATCGGGACGAAGCCTGCATTGCGGCGACGCCCGGCGGTGATCTCGCCAGCCAGCCGCTCGATGCGCTCGTCCGACAGGTCGATCAGGGCAGCGACCTGCGCGAGCGTGCCAGCCGGATCGCGTGTCTGTTCGGGCACGATGGAAACGCGGCCTGCACGGCGATGCGAGGCGAGCGGCTTGCCGAACCGGTCCAGGATGCGCCCCCGCTGCGGCGGCGCAAGCGCCAGCTTGATATGGTTGTCCTCGGCAGCGGCCTGGTATTTCTCGCGCTCAAGCACCTGAAGCTGGAAGAGACGTGCGACGAGACCGGCCCAGACGACACCGCCTGCGCCTGCCGCAATGATCATGCGGCGCGTGAAATCATCCTCAATGCTGCGGTTACGGCTCATGTCGCCTGCCCCACGGATTCCCCGGGCGCGCGGCCAAGGTCGAACAGGCGATGACAGGCGGCGTAGATGACGCCTGTGGTGAGGAAGGCGGCGAACAGCGGTGTCGCACGCACGGCATGATCCTCAAGCGCGCTGGCCATCAGCCACAGGACGAGGAAACCGGAAATGAATTGCAGGATTGGCGCGATAACGGCGACCAGCGGTTCGTTCATCACATCGAACATGCCAGCGATCCAGGCGCTGAAACCGTACACCACGAGGTTCACGATGACGAAGCAGCCGAGCGGCGCATTGAAGCTGATATCCTGGATCAGACCGAAGGCGATGAGCAGGACCATGGGGCGCAATGACATGCCAACGCGGCCCCAGCCAACAGCCCCCCAGAGGGCCGCATAGGGCCACGCAATGGACAGACCGAACAGTGTCTTGGGGGTGAGGCCGAGCAGGCCAATGGCGGCAATGGCAAAGGCGCCGAAAAGCAGGCGCGGGGTTGGCCCCGTACTGGACCATATGCTCTTGCGCGGCCGGCCGGATTTGCGGTTAGCCATTACTGGCGCACCCCCTGGGCAGCGCTCGCCTGTTCCGGCGCCGCTTCATCGGAGGCCGGGATTTCCTCGATCGCAATGGGCGTCTCGATCAGCGGCGGCGGGATCATCTGGACATACCCGCCTGCGCGGCGTGCCATGCCATATTTCACGCGCCAGTCGCCGCCCTGCATACGGGCCTCACCGACGATCAGGCCGCGCGGAAAGGCCCCGCCTTCGGCAGACGTGAGAATGCGTTCACCTTCGATAAAGCCGCTACGCTCCGGCATGTCGGTCAGGCTGCCGAGGCCGTCGCGGCCACCGTACAGGATGGCGCGCACGCCGCTGACTTCGCCCATGACAGGTACGCGGCTGTTGAAGTCTGTAATCAGGAGGATGCGCGAGGAATGCTCGCCAAGCTGGATGACCCGGCCGACAAGACCGCCTTCATTGAGGGCTATGGCGCCGGGATCAACGCCCTGCGCGCGGCCGGCATTGGCCAGCAGCGTCTGGGCAAAGGGACCGTCGCTCTCGGCGGTGACACGCGCCGTGACGCCGCGCACGGGGGGCTCGCCCATCAGGTTCAGAATTTGCTCATAGGCTTCGAGGCGCTCGGCCATGGAAATGGCCGCAGCCTTGTAGCGCGAGAGTTCGCGCACTTCTGCTTCGAGATCCTTGATGCGCCGCTCGCGGGCGACCTGACCGGTCATGCGGGCCCAGAGGCTGATACTGTCGCCGCCGCCAAGCTGGTCGCCAGCCACTGTGCGGACAGGATCGAAGATGTGGCGGATTTGCGGGGCGGACTGGGCCACGACGAGGGCGCCGGCGCCGAAAATCAAGACAAAGAGAATCAGTCGCTTGGCTGAGCGCTGCTTCGGTTTTTGTCCTGATCGGCTTAGGCGCGCCATTCGCCCTGTTTCCTTGCCGTTTTTTCTGCCCGTTTCCCTAGACTTCCGGAGACAGGACCGTTTTCATTTTCGAGTAGTTTTCTAGCACATAACCGCAGCCATTCACGACGCATTTCAGCGGATCATCTGCAATCATCACAGGCAATTGCGCCTGTTCACGGATGACCGTGTCGAGGTTGCGCAGGAGGGCACCGCCGCCTGTCAGCACGATGCCACGGTCAACGATGTCAGCAGCCAGTTCTGGCGGCATGGCTTCGAGCGCGATCTTCACGGCGTCGATAATGTCGTTCACCGGCTCGCTGAGCGCTTCGGCAATCATGGCCTCGGTGATCTCGGTTTCCTTCGGCACGCCGTCCAGCGTACCGCGGCCACGAACCGTCAGGGCCATGCCGGTGCCGTTCTCGGGCGCCATGGCTGTGCCGATCTCTTTCTTGATCCGTTCGGCGGACATTTCGCCGATCAGGATTTTCTGCTCGCGGCGCAGATAGTTGACGATGGCCTGGTCCATCTTGTCGCCGCCGACGCGCACGGAGCGCGAATAGACGATGCCGCCAAGGGAGAGAACTGCCACTTCAGACGTGCCGCCGCCGATATCAACGACCATCGAGCCGGCTGGCTCATCAATCGGAAGACCAGCGCCGATTGCGGCTGCCATGGGCTCTTCGATCAGCTGGACTTCACGGGCACCAGCGGCAAGGGCCGACTGGTGGATGGCGCGACGCTCGACGCTGGTCGCGGAGCTGGGCACGCAGATGATGATGAGGGGAGACACGAACGCCCGGCGGTTATGAACCTTCCGGATGAAGTGCTTGATCATTTCCTCGGCGACTTCGAAATCGGCGATCACGCCATCCCGCATCGGGCGGATGGCTTCCATGTTCACCGGCGTCTTGCCGAGCATGTTCTTGGCTTGCTCGCCAACCGCGTAGACGATCTTGCGGCCGCCTTGGGTCATGTAGGCAACGACCGAAGGTTCATCGAGCTTTACGCCCTGGCCTTTCACATAGACCAGCGTATTCGCTGTGCCGAGGTCGATGGCCATGTCCGTGGACAACATGCCGAGAAGGCTACCAATCATGACGTCTACGAGCTCTTTCTGATGCGCAACGAACCCCCGGTCCGTTACAATTGTGCAATTCTATACACAGCCCCATACCCCATGTGCCGTTAACGCCCATTTAATGCAAGGGACGGAGGGCACATAAATGGTACGCTACGTACACCACCTGAAAATCAATGGTATCCATTGGTGTTTACCGTAGAATCGCCTGATGCGATTGGGGGATAACGGAACGGATCGTTCCGAAATGGTAAACGCCGAGCGGGTGCTTGTTAACGAATTGGCGGTTTTGCACTCACCCGGCGTCACGGTGCGATTTGTACACTTGGTACGATTTGAGTCGTTTCTGGCGGGCGGGGCCCGCGATGAGCGGAAGATGAACACGTCGTTCGGAGAGTATTGGGGCGGGGGCTCCTAAACCGGAACTGCAGCATCGGTCTGGCCCATAAACGCGCTCCCAAACCCATCAGCGCTCACGGCTTGAACACACCCCTGGCAAGCCCCGACCGGTGCTGCATTTTTCCTCAGGCAGCATGTCCGGCGATTTCATCCAGTTCGCGCACGATACGGTCGGCGGGCTCCTGCTCGCTATCATGGCGGGCGTGTTCGGCCTCGGCGCGGAACCTGGACGGGCGGGCCATGGACGGGAAGTGGATATGGGTGTCGCCCCGGCCGCGTATGGTGAGGCGACCATAATGGAAAAGCCGGCCGAGAGGCCCTTGGTGGATGGCGCTGCCTTCGATGGCGTCGAGCGTAATTTCCTGCACATCGGCGCGAAAGAAGCCCGATTTCAGGATCACGCGCCGGTCCGTAATGACAAATTCCGTTGTGCGCAGGCGAATCTGCTCGGAGATGAACATGACAATGCCGATGACGAGCACGCCGAGAAAGATCAGCGCCAGCCAGCCGGGCACCCAGCTGAGCCCGTGAAACCGGCCGCGATAGACCACGTGCTCGCCGTCATAGAGCCTTTTGTCGATATAGCTTGCCATGGGAATTAACCTTGTCGCCTGCTGACCAATGGGCAGCGATGGGCAAGGTTCCCGCTGGCAAGCGCTCAGGCGGCGGTGACGAAGGTGGCGATGACTTTCTTGCGGCCCGTCTTGTCGAAGTCGACCGTGAGCTTGTTGCCCTCGGAAAAGGCGACCTTGCCGTAGCCGAACTTGTCATGGAACACACGGGAACCCGTCTTGAAAGCGCTGGTTCCGCCTGATGTGGCCGCAAGTGGTCCAGCTTCGCCGGGCGGGCGGGATGGCGTACGCGAGGCATTTTCCTGCAACCGTTTCCACCCGGGGCTGTCATAGGATGAACGCGCGCCAAGGTCTTCCATCGTGCCGCTGAACGCCTCTTCGCCGCCGGGAAGACCGGAAAAGCCGGTTTCGCTCATCGCATCGACATGCTCGTGCGGGAGTTCATCCACGAAACGGCTGGGCATGACGCTTTGCCAGCGGCCATAGATCTGGCGGTTGGCCACGAAGGAGATATAGGCGCGAGCGCGGGCGCGCGTGATGCCGACATAGGCGAGGCGACGCTCTTCCTCGAGGCCCTTCAGGCCGCTCTCGTCGAGACTGCGGCGCGAGGGGAAGACTTCCTCCTCCCAGCCGGGCAGGAAGACCATGGGCCATTCGAGGCCCTTGGCGCCGTGCAGCGTCAGGATCTGGACCTGGTCCTCCCCTGCCCCGCCGCTGGACGCATCCATGACCAGTTCGACATGTTCGAGGAAGCCGGCGAGCGTATCGAACTCGCCCATGGAACGGACGAGTTCCTTCAGGTTGTCGAGCCGTGTCTGGGCCTGCGGGCTGCGGTCCTTCTGGAGCATGTCGGTATAACCGGACTCTTCGAGGATGACCTCGGCGAGTTCGGTGTGCGGCAGGCCATTGGCATACTTGTCGCGCCACATGTTGAGCTGGTCGATGAACACGGTCAGGCCGCGCTTGGCACCGCCTTTGATCTCGTCGGTCTGCAGCACCATTGGCGTCAGCGTGTAGAGGCTACGGCCATCGGCACGGGCATAGGCCTGCAGCTTGGCCAGTGTCGTGTTGCCGACGCCGCGTTTGGGCTCATTGACCACGCGCTCGAAGGCCAGATCGTCGTCGGGCGAGCGGATGAGGCGCAGATAGGCCATGGCATCGCGGATCTCGGCGCGCTCGAAGAAGCGCGGGCCGCCAATCACGCGGTAAGGGATGCCGAGCATGATGAAGCGTTCCTCGAAAGCCCGCATCTGCCAGGAGGCACGCACCAGCACGGCGCAATCATCATGCTTGCCGCCAGCCCGGACCCAGCTTTCGATATCGTCTGCGATAAGGCGGCTCTCCGCCTCGCCGTCCCACAGGCCGCGCACTTTGACCTTTTCGGCGTCCACGAGGTCGGCGTCACTGTCGTCGCCGACAAAGAGCGTTTTGCCGAGGCGGCTGCGATTGTGGCTGATCACGCTGGAGGCGGCGGCGAGAATGTGGCGCGTGGAGCGATAGTTGCGTTCGAGGCGGATGACCTTTGCGCCGGCAAAATCCTTCTCGAAGCGCAGGATATTGTCCACTTCGGCGCCGCGCCAGCCATAGATTGACTGGTCGTCATCGCCGACGCAGCAGATGTTATGGTTGCCTTGGGCCAGCATGCGCAGCCAGAGATATTGGGCGACGTTCGTATCCTGATACTCGTCGACGAGGATGTATTTGAAGCGGGCGTGATAATCCTTCAGCACGTCCGGGTTCTCGCGGAACAGCGTGATATTGTGGACGAGCAGGTCACCGAAATCGCAGGCGTTCAGCACTTTCAGCCGGTTCTGGTAGATCTCGTAGCACTTGATCCCCTTGCCGTCGGCGAACATGTGCGCGTCTTCGGATGGCACACGGTCCGGCGTCAGCGCGCGATTCTTCCAGCCGTCGATGAGGCTGGCAAGGAAGCGCGGCGTCCAGCGCTTGGGATCGATATTCTCGGCCTGGATGATCTGCTTGCAGAGGCGAACCTGATCGTCGGTATCAAGGATGGTGAAACTGGATTTGAGGCCGACAAGCTCGGCATGCTGGCGCAGGATCTGCGCGCTGATCGAGTGGAACGTGCCGAGCCAGCGCAGGCCCTCGCCGTCCGGGCCGATCAGTTTCAGCGCGCGCTCGCGCATTTCACGCGCAGCCTTGTTGGTGAAGGTCACCGTCAGCGTCTGGCTGGGCCAGGCCTTCTTGGTGGCGATGATATGCGCCAGGCGCGTGGTCAGCACGCGTGTCTTGCCGGTGCCGGCGCCTGCCAGCACGAGCAGCGGCCCATCGGTGTGCAGCACGGCTTCGCGCTGCTCCGGGTTCAGGCCAGACAGATACGCAGCCTCGCCTGCTGCAGCGGGGGGGCGCGCAGCAGCCATCTGGCTGATCGAGAGACGATTCGGATTGGAACTCATAGAGAACATATAGCAGGGATTGGCCAATGTGTTAGGCTAAAGCCGCACCAAGCAGGGAGGCGCCCATGAACAATGAGGCTACCGAGAAATACCTGGAGACCGCGAAAAAGAACGTGCTCGCAAAGACCGGCAAGACGGTGGAGCATTGGGCGGAGGTCGTGAAAGCCAGCGGCATCGAAAAGGTTGGCCAGCAAGTGGCGATGCTGAAGGAGAAGCATGGCATCACCCATGGCTATGCCCAGATGATCTGCCAGATCGCCAGCGGGCGCCTTGATGCCTCTGTGGATGAGCTTCTGGAGATGCAGTTCAAGGGTAAGGAAAGCCTCAGGCCGCTTCATGACGCCATTGCAGCCTATGCCGGGAAACTGGGTAAGGATGTCGGGGTTGATCCCGGCAAGACGGCCACCAGCCTGCGCCGCAGCAAGAAATTCGCCGCCATCGTTCCCGCGTCAAAAACGCGGATCGATCTCGGGATCAACCTGAAAGGCATGCCCGGCAATAACCGGCTGGCCGAGGAAAAACCGGGCGCCATGTGCACGCACAAGGTGCGGCTTGAATCGGCTGCGGATTTCAACGCGGAGGTGAAGGCCTGGCTGAAGGAGGCTTACGAGATAGCATGACGAACAAACTTTTCCCCATCGCACGCCTCCCTGATCTCGCCCTTGAGCCATTTGAGATGGGAGAGGCCTATATATGCCGCGACGCAGGCTTCAGTGACAGCATTGGCCTTACGCAACTGGGCGCGTCCTACACAGAGGTGCCTCCGGGCAAATCAGGGTGCCCCTTCCATGTTCATCATGTCGAAGAGGAGATGTTCGTCATCCTGGAGGGAGAAGGCACTTACCGATTCGGTCCTGACAGCTATCAGGTCAAAGCGGGCGATGTGCTGGCCGCGCCCCGAGGCGGGCCTGAATACGCGCACAAGCTGACCAATACGGGCAAAGTGCCGTTGAAATACCTCAGCATCTCAACGCGCGCTGATACAGAGATTTGCGAATATCCTGACAGTGGGAAGTTCCTCGCCAATACGAAAGAGCCGGGTTCGCGCATCAATCGTTTTCGCTACCTTGGCAGGATGGAGAGCGAGGTGGATTACTGGGACGGGGAAGACTCGCCGGGCTAATCAGGGTTTCCGGAAGGCAATCGTTACCTGGCCGATCTCGATGCCGTAGCGGGTGACATAGGCCCGGTTAAGCAGCACATTGTCGTCCATCAGGTACATCCAGTCATCGAAGCCGACATTCCAGGTGGAATCACCAACTTTCAAGTCGACCTTGTATTTCCAGTTGAACGCATTGCCCGCTACGCGTCCCTCGGCTGGCACGGGCACATCGCCCGCTGTACCGCGATAGGCGCCATTGCCGAGCACGTCGATTTCCCACACCCGGGTATCGCGCTCGCCGTTATCATATTTGAAATTTTCGGTCAGGGTCAGCCGGTTGCCCTCAAGCGTGCCGGTGATGTCAACCTTGAACTGGCGGCGGACCTTGCCGAAGCGGTCCTCGAACACGCCATAGGCCTGTGTCTGGCCGAGGAAGTAATCCTCCAGCACCAGTTCGCGCGGACTGTCGGCGTATTGTGCCACATTCTGGTTGGCACAGGCCGTGGCCAGTGTGGTGGCCGCGAGCATCACTGGCAGCAGGGTTTTTGTTGGGCGCATATCCTAAGTCTCCGGCGGCAGCATGGCTTGCTGACCCTCTCTACGCACGCGCACTCGAATTGGATGAAAATAACCCCGCCTGCCTGCCCGGAACCATTCCGGGCAGGCAGGCGGAGCAATAAGTTACACTCGTGCCGGGTGCATCATCCGCACATGTCCGGGAGGCAAACCGGAATGGCGGAGGAGTCTTCAGGCCGTTAAACAAAGCAATCTACGGGAAAGCCGCCGACCTTGATGGCCCCGCCATTCTGGTGGAGCAGGCACGCACTTTCATGGTACGGATAATCACATACTTTCCGTCTGCGCTCAATAATTTTCGCGCCTCAGTAGAGCGTGGCGAGCGATTTTGCATCATAGTTGGACAGCTCGTCGAGGCGGCCTTCACGGACCTTCTTCGCCCATTCCGGATCCTGCAGCAGGGCCCGACCGACAGCGACCATGTCAAACTCGCCGCGCTCAAGGCGCTCTTCCAGATCATCGAGCTTGCGGATAGTGGCGCCCTCGCCGCGGAAGGCCTTTTCAAAGTCGCCCGTCAGGCCGACAGAACCGACCGTGATGACCGGCAGGCCGGTCAGCTTCTTCGCCCAGCCGGCTGCGTTGAGTCCGTTCTCGCCGTCGACTTCAGGGAATTCAGGTTCCCAATAGCGGCGTTGCGAAGCGTGGAGCACGTCGACGCCTGCATCCACGAACACTTTCAGGAAGGCCTCGTATTCGGCCGGTGTTTGGGCGAGCCTTACCGTGTAATCCTGTTGTTTCCATTGCGAGAAACGCAGGATGATGGCCATGTCCGGGCCCACCTGCTTGCGGGTTTCCTTGATGATGTCAGCGGCAAAGGTCGCACGTTCCGGCAGCGAGCCGCCGAAGCGGTCGTCGCGCTTGTTCATCACGTCCCAGAAGAATTCGTCGATCAGGTAGCCATGGGCGCCGTGGATCTCGATGGCGTCAAAGCCGATGCGAGCTGCTTCGCCAGCGGCATTGGCGAATGCCATCACCATGTCATCAACTTCGGCGCTGGTGGGCTGTTCGAACACTTCCTTGCCGGAATGCGTGACGCCGGACGGGCTGTCGGTTGGCGCATCAGGCTCAGGGCCGGTGCCGGGCTTGCGCATCATGCCCTGGTGCCAGAGCTGCGGGGCGATAAGGCCCTTATTGGCGTGGACCTTCTCGACGACGCGTTTCCACCCGGCGAGCGAATCAGCGCGGTGGAAGTTCGGCACGTTCGGGTCATTGGAGGCCCCGCCCCGCTTCACTGTGGTGCCTTCGGTGACGATCAGGCCGACATCGGCTGCGGCGCGGCGCGCGTAATAGTCCGCCACATCCTCGCCCGGTGTGCCCCCTGGCGACTTGCTACGCGTCATGGGGGCCATGACGATGCGGTTTGGCAGGTTCAGCGACTTGATTTTGAGCGGTTTGAAAAGCGGACTGGTCATGTGGGGCAGGCTCCATTGAATTCTGAAGAAGACAAGTGGCGTCGCCCCCTACCCACGTCAACCATTGACGTTAGGAAGGCGCCGAGGCACCGGTTCATGGCGGGTTCAGCCGGTGTGCCCAATCTGCAAGCCGGTCATGATGAAAAGGGGGAATGTTTCCATGCGGTATAGCCTGTTGGCCTTGGCGGCGGTTTCTTTGGCGGCCTGCCAGACGCCCGGATATGACTACGAAGCCCGGATCGCACCGAATTATCCTCAGGCAGCTGAATTCCGTGATCCTGAAGTTGGGCGCTTTAGAGGTCCGGCGGGAGATGTCGCGGAGGCAGAATTCTCCGCAATGATCTCGCAAGTCAGTCTTGATGGCATGCAGTGGTTCAGGCGGTCAGGCCCTGAGCCGGACAGTCTCTATGAAGGCGGCGTGGCGATTGATGGCTGGGAGTCGGAAGTGCGCTATGAGCGCGAACGCCGCTGCGTGGAGCATGAGGGCCTGTTTAACTGCAAGCGCCAGGGCATTGTGGAATCAGAATGCACGAATGAAACGGTTACCGTCTCGGTTTCGGCGACGCTTGTGGATCTTGGGTCAAACCGACCTGTGTTCACATCCGCGCAACCGGGCTCTGCCGCGCGCGACACCTGTATCGACGTGGCGGAATATCAAGACGGCACGGTCGAGATCGGCACCTATCGCGACCCGTATCGCAGTACCTATAATCCCTATGATGCGCCCATCGGTCTCGTGCGGGACGCGGTGGTCGATGCTGTCGGGCGTTTTCGCTATGATATCGCGCCCTACAACAAGACGCTGCGAGCCGAGATCATGCAGAAGGGCCTGATCCCGGAAGAGCAGAATGATACGCGCTTCACGCTGGCAGTTGATGCCACGAAGAACGGCAATTTCCTCGGCGCCTGCGCGCAGTGGGATGAACTCGCCCGCGAATATCCGCGCGCGCCTGCTGTGCTTCACAATCAGGGCGCCTGCGCAGAGGCCCGCGGCGACATGGAAACGGCGCAGCTGCGCTATGCCCGCGCCGCCGAACTGGCAAGCCAGATTCCGCTGATGAAGGACAAGTCCGCCAAGCCCATTTTCGATGCGCTGGAGCGTGTTTCGGGGCGCCGCTATGACGAACAGCTGCTGGACGCCAGCACACCCAAAAGCGGCAGCTAGGCCTAGTGACCGAACATCGTGGCCAGTGTGACGCCGGTTTCGGCTGCTTCCGCAGCGATGCCCCAGGCAATCCCGCCTGAAAAGGCAACGGCGCTAAACACGCATTTCATGAGGATGCTTTTCATCTGACGGCCACTCCCGGTTTGGAACACTTCACAGAAGCAAAGTGCAAAGCCGGGGCCGTGCTGTAAGGCCTCGTTAACCCTGTTTTTCGGGATCGCCGTCGAGGCGGTGGCCCTCTGTCAGCCGGGTGAGTTTCTCGGCGCGGGCCTGTTCCAGCGACTTCTGGACCTTTGTGCGACCGAACTTGGCACGATTTTCAGCCGCTGCCTGTTCCTTGGCAGACCGGGCCTTGGCCTTGCGGGCTTTGTTGAGATTGATCGGGGTCGTCATGGCGCCAGACTACTCAGCCAAAGGCCGCCAGTCGAGCGTCGAGGCGCGTCTTCACGTCGGGCCACTCCGTGTCGATGATTGAGAAAAAGGCCGTATCGCGCACGAAACCATCCGGCAGTGTGCGGTGGTTGCGCAGGATGCCTTCGCGTTGTGCGCCCAGCTTCAGCACCGCCGCCTGCGAGCGCTTGTTCCGATCATCCACCTGAAACTGCACACGCACAGCCCCTTGCCCGAACGCATGGGCCAGAAGCAGGCGCTTGGCCGCCGGATTGATCGCCGTGCCCGCAGCATGTGGCGCATAGACCGTCATCCCGATCTCGACGCTGCGATTGACCGCATTGGCGTCGAGATAGCTGGTTACGCCAAGAAAATCGGCGCCATCCGGCGACAAAACGCTGAACGGGATCATCGTCCCCGCCGCCGTGCGCGCAGCGATCGTTTCCAGCCACAGGCCAATCCAGTCGCCCGGCCCACGGTGGGACCAGAGAACGAATTGCTCCGGCGCGCCTTCGGCCAATGCCCGCAAGGCCGCGCCATATAGCGCCGGATCGAAAGGCTCGAGGCGGACATGCGCGTCCGCCATCATCACCGGCGCCAGAAGCATGGCCTAGTCCTTGTGGGTCTCGCGCCACTGTTCCATGGCGAGAGAGATGGCAAAGGTCTCGCGGTATTTCGGGCTGGAGGCCGGGCGCGGCGCGCGGGCCGACGTCATCGCCATGATTTCGGCAAGCTTGTTGTGCGCCGCGCCGGACTGGCCTGCCCCGATATAGGCGTGCAGCTCGACCAGCGCCGAGGAGAGCGGGTCGTGCGCACGGATCACGAAATAGGGCTCGTCGTCGGCAAGCTTGCCGATCACGTCAAACTGGGAGGGATTGTCCTTGGAGCCGACGGGAGGTTTGGACATGGATATCTGCCTTTCTGGGCGGAAGTGATTCTTCTCGCGCCAATCTAAACCCGCACAGGAATCGCGCCACCCCCTGCCGGCAAGCCTCCACACATTCCTGCAGAAGGCTTGCCCAAGGTGGCCCTCAGCTCGACGAGACGATACCGCCGTCGCACGGAATGGTGTGGCCGGTAATGTAGGCGGAGGCCTTCGACGACAGGAAGATCGAGAGGCCGGCAACGTCGCTTGGCGCGCCAACGCGTCCTGACGGGTTGCGGCTGGAAACAGAATCCCAATCCACGCCCTCAGTCTCGCCTTTGAAGCCGACGCCAGTGGACAGCATGTAGGTCGGGAACGGGCCCGGCGCGATGCCGTTGACGAGGATATGCTCGCCCGCCAGATGCGCGCCCATGAAGCGCGTCAGGTGGATCACAGCAGCCTTTGACGTGCCATAGGCGAAGCCGCTCATCGGGCTCGTGTGCATGCCGTCGATTGAGGCGATATTGATGACGCGCGCAGGCTCCGCAGCACTGGCAGACTTGCGCAGCAGCGGCATCAGTTTCTGTGTGAGGAAGAAGACGCCCTTGACGTTGACGTCCATGACCTTGTCCCAGCCAGCTTCCGGGAAGTCTTCCAGTGTCGCGCCCCATGCCACACCGGCATTGTTGATCAGCACATCGATCTTGTCTTCGCGCTTGGCGATCTCGTCGGCGAGGTGATTGATGCCAAGCAGCGTGCCCACGTCTGACGGGATGGCATAGATCTCGCCGCCATACTCGGCTTTCAGCCGCTCGACCGTCTCTTCACAGGCCTGCGCCTTGCGCGACGAGATGATGACCTTGGCGCCCTGGCTGAGGAAGCCTGCCGCGATCATCTCGCCGATGCCGCGCGAACCGCCCGTGATGACGACCGTCTTGCCGGCCACCGAAAACAAATTGCTGAAATCCATGCTCATGTCTTCTCTCCTCCTTGAACGACTGCCGTTCTGACGGAGTGCCGAAGGGCGCGCAAGGGCTTAGCGCTTAGCGCTGGCGAAACAACGATAGCGGCCACGTCATGCCCCTGCCTGGGTTCAATCACCGGGATCTTCCATGATCTCGTAGAGATAGGCTTCCGGATACATCAGGAAGTCGCGCGTAAGACTCACATGGTCAAAGTCATCCCATTTTGTCTGCTGCGGTCCCTCTGCCGTCATATGATAGATAAAGGCGTCAGGATACGAGAGGATGATGGGCGAGTGCGTTGCGATGACGAACTGACTGCCATTCTGGACAAGTTCATGAAGCCGACGAAGGAATGCCAGTTGGCGCCTCGGCGACAGCGCGGCTTCTGGCTCGTCCAGCACGTAAAAGCCCTTGCCCTCGAACCGGTTCTGAAAGAGCGCCATCACGGTTTCCCCATGTGACTGTGTGTGCAGTTTCCGCTCGCCATACCGCGCCAGGGTCGATGTCGCGTCCAGATAAGTCGCCTGCCCATAAAGGCTTTCAGCCCTGAGAAAGTAGGAATCCTTTGGCCGCTTCGTGCCGCGCACCATCTTGAGCTGAGCATGCAGGCGCGAATGCGTGTCCTCGACCTTGAAACGGTGGTCCCGGCTGCCTCCTTCGGCATTCAGACCCATTGCAACCGCAATTGCTTCGATCAATGTCGACTTGCCGGAGCCGTTTTCTCCGACGAGGAAAGTCACCTTCTCGTGCAATTCCAGAGTTTGCCAACTCGCTACCGCAGGCAGGTTGAAGGGATAGGACTCGGGGTCCCACCCAGCGTCGCGCTTCTGGACAACGTCCATCACGAAGCCCGCGAAATCGATTGCCCGGCGCCCTGCCATGCGCACCACTCCCATCTGTTTGGAACCGGCACGAAACCAGAGATTGCAGGCAGGAGTCTACCGAATGTTTTCAGAAAGCCTTCTTCAGCCCGGTGAGATCATCTTGCTCGGGTCGACGATATTGTCGAAATCCTCGCCCGGGATGCCGTCCTTGATGGCTTCTTCGCGCAGGGTTGTGCCATTCTTGTGAGCCGTCTTGGCGATCTTCGCGGCGCGGTCGTAGCCGTATTTTTCCTTGAGGGGCGTCACCAGCATCAGCGAGTTCTTGAGGCCCGTCGCAATATTCTCAAGGCGCGGCTCGATGCCGACAACGCAATTGTCAGTGAAGCTGATGGCGGCGTCGGCCAGAAGGCGTGTCGACTGGAGGAAGTTGTAGGCCATCATCGGGTTGAACACGTTCAGTTCGAAATGGCCCTGCGACCCGGCAAAGCCGATGGCGGCATTATTGCCATGAATGTGCGCGCAGACCTGCGTCAGCGCCTCGCACTGGGTCGGGTTCACCTTGCCGGGCATGATGGAGCTGCCGGGCTCGTTTTCCGGCAGCGCCAGCTCGCCAAGCCCCGAACGTGGACCGGAACCGAGGAAGCGGATATCGTTGGCGATCTTGAAGCAGCTCATCGCCACCGTATTGATGGCGCCATGCGTGAACACCATCGCATCATGCGCGGCAAGGGCCTCGAACTTGTTCGGCGCTGACGTGAATTTGAGGCCCGTAATGCCTGCGATCTTCTCGGCCACTTTCTCGGCAAAACCGACCGGCGAGGCGAGGCCCGTGCCGACGGCCGTGCCGCCCTGCGCTAGCTGCATCAGCATGGGCAGCGTGGATTCGATACGCGCAATGCCATTCTCGACTTGCTGGGCATAGCCGGAGAATTCCTGGCCGAGCGTCACCGGCGTGGCGTCCTGCGTGTGCGTGCGGCCGATCTTGATGATGTCCGCCCAGGCCTTGGCCTTGGCGTCGAGCGCGGCGTGCAGGTGCTTAAGCGCTGGCACGAGGCGGTGCGTCACTTCCTCGGCGCAGGCAATGTGCATGGCGGTCGGGAACGTGTCGTTCGACGACTGGCTCATGTTCACATGGTCGTTCGGGTGGACCGGCTTTTTCGAGCCCATCTCGCCGCCAAGAATTTCGATGGCGCGGTTCGAGATCACCTCATTGGCGTTCATGTTCGACTGCGTGCCCGAGCCTGTCTGCCACACAACCAGCGGGAAATGGTCGTTCAGCTTGCCGTCGATGACTTCATCGGCGACCTGCACGATCACCTTGCCCAACTCCGGATCCATCTTGCCGAGATCCATGTTGGCTTGCGCGGCGGCCTTTTTCACAATGCCGAGCGCGCGGACGATGGGCTCTGGCTGCTTTTCCCAACCGATCTTGAAGTTTCCGAGGCTGCGTTCAGCTTGCGCGCCCCAGTAGCGGTCGGAAGCGACCTCAACAGGGCCCATTGTGTCGGTTTCGGTGCGGGTTGGGGTATTGGCCATGAAGAAGGGCTCCGTTGGAATGCGCTGGATATGTCTGGCGCGGGGTTTAGCATGCAGGCGGCATTGGGCAAGGTGGCCAAAAGGCATAGGCGCGCCTGAAATGACTGGAAAAGTCAGCCGGACTGCCTGACAATATGGCCATGATCGACAAGCTGTCAGACCCCGTAATCCTCTTCGCGCTCGTCCTGGCGTTCGTGCTGGGCTTCCTGGTTCGAGGAAATGGGCGCAGTTCGCTTTCGCCCGCTCCCATGAACCAGGAAGAGATCGACGCGGCCATGAAGCGCGTAACCGTTTCCCGATGGATGGATATCGATGCCGAAATCGCCGCAGGCCGCAAACTCGCTGCGATCAAGATGCTGCGGGAATCCACCGGGCTTGGCCTCAAGAATTCCAAGGAAGCCGTAGAGGCCCGCATGGCGTCGCGCGGGATGACACGGCATTGAACACCACTCAACGATTTGAAGCTCGACGCAACCCGGCATTGGCGTGGTTTTTACTCGTCCTTCATTTTATTGGAATGTGTGGATTGCTCCTGCTTTTGGTTAGCCACGCTGGTATTGCGCTTCCGTATGTACTCAGTCCCGCCGTGTCCGATGATAAGCGGATCTGGATTCTCCTTGCAGTGCTTATCTTTGTTTGGATTAGGTCGATTCCGTCCGTCGTTGCCGGCGTTACAACTCGAGGGCCGGTTCTCGTGATAACCGACTCTGGCGTCGAGCGACCGGGCTACTGGATGCTTGAGTGGTCAGACATAAAACAAATCCGCTTTTCGCCTGGCTCCCTGAAAATAATTCCGGCGCATAGGTCTCAAGAGCGCGTTGATCTTTTTTGTACACAATTCGGCTTTTCGGAGATTGCGAATGCTGCACAATTCCTGAAGTCTGTGGCCCCATCTCGCCTCTCGGAAATGATATGAACAAGGACTGGGTGCAATCAGGCAAAGTCCGTGCACGCATCACGGAGATGGGGGCGCTGGAAGTGCGCTGCCATGGCCTGACGACGCAGGCAAAATATTACAAGACCCTACTGAAGGAATTCTTCCGCAAGGACTTCCCGCCCCTGCGCCCCGGCTTTGGCGACTATAGCGTCCACATTGTGATGGAATATACCGGCGAGCCGCCCTGGATGGACCTCGACAATCTCGCCAAGGCCCTGCTCGACAGCCTCACCGGCAATGTGTTCGACGATGACCATCAGGTCGCCCGCCTGCTGGTCGAGCGGCGCGTGGGCGAGCGCGAAGGCATCTGGCTCAGCGCCGAGGCGATGGACTAGGGCCTAGACCTCCACATCGAGCCGCTCCAGCCCTCTGAAGAATGGCAGCGCCCGCCAGACCATATCCTGCTCCGGCAGGCGCATATCCGGATAGCGCTCGAACAGCTTCTGGTAGACGCGCCGCGCCTCCATACGCGCAAGCGGGGCGCCGATACAGATGTGCGGGCCGCCACCGAACGCGACATGGCTCGGGCGCTTCACCGTGATGTTGAACGCATCGGGCGCGTCGAACGTATCCGCATCGCGATTGGCCGAGGCAAGCGAACAGAACACGACCTGACGGTGCTTCATGGGGCACCCGGCGACAGACTTGTCTGCCTCCAGTATGCGCGACGTGGCCGACACCGGTGCCTCGAAGCGCAGCACTTCCTCGACGGCCTGCGCGCCCAGCCCCGGCTCGGTTTTCAAGGCGGCCATCTGATCCGGATGGGTCAGGAACAGCCAGACGCCATTGCCGATCAGGTCGGTGGTCGTGAGGTTACCGCCCACCAGCAGCGCGCCGAGATTGATAACCAGTTCATCATCGCTGAGCGGCGCGTCTCCGCTCGCCTGCAATTGCACCATGTCGGAGATGAGGTCGCCGCCGGGCGCAGCGCGCCGGGCTTCCATCAGCTCCCGGAAATATGTGTCGAGCGCGATGCTGCCCGTTTCCATGCGCGCCGTCTCTTCCGGCGTGCGCACGGGATTGAGGCCGAGGATCACGTCTTCCGACCATTGGCGGAATTCCGGCAGGCGCTCCTCGTCCACGCCCAGAATGCGCGCAATGACCAGAACGGGAATCGGTACGGCAATCTCAGCCATGAGATCAAAACGGCCACTGGCAGGCGCCGCCTCGATTGTCTCGTCCACAATGGCTTCGATCTCGGCCTTCATGTTGTTTATGCGCGTATAGAACGCCTTCGCGAGCGGCGGGCGAACCCGCGAGTGATCCGGTTCGTCGAGGAACAGGATGCTTGTGCGGCCCGGCTCGTTCTCGTCCTCAATCAGCTGGCGCGAGATCGAGCCCTCCTCCGATTGAAGCGGGTGGCGCACAAATGACCGGTCATTCACCGTGGCGCGCACATCGCCATAGCGGGTGAGAAACCAGGTCTTGGCCATCTCGTCGCGCATGACGGGGCAATTTTCGCGCAGCGCCTTCAGCTTGGGGTGCGGATCGTTGCGAGCATCCGGCATGAAAGCCGTCACCTCGATTACGGATTGCGGCACACCAATCGTGCCCTCATCATCGGCCATGTTTTCCTCCCGGTAGTCTTCTTTGTGGGGAGGATAGCACAAGGCGTGGCGCGTTGCCCGCTTATTCCTGTTTCTGAAGAAGGTCAGGCATCGCGCGCGGAATGCAGCTGGCAGTCGCCTGCGCCAGAAGATCGCCGCTTTCATTGCGCAGCCAGCCTTCAGTGAAGATGGCCGCACGGCCCCGGCGCACAACCTGACCACGGCCGATAAGACGCACGCCAACCGGAACAGGCCGGATGAAGCTGGTCGTCATCTGCAGCGTCGGCGACATGGCGGGACCGCCCTGCACGATTGAGCCAGCCACCGACATGACCTCATCCAGCATCGCCGTCACGAACCCACCCTGCACATTCCCGCCCGGATTGGTGGCCTGTGATGGCGCGAGGAAAGCCGCTTCGCACCACCCCGTCTCCGGATCAAAGCCGATCAGTTCAAAATTGACGAAGGCGGTCGCCGGCGGTCGTTTGTCGGGATTCCCGAGAATCTCCTGCCAATAGGACCGCGCATCAAAGCTCATCAGCCGAGGCGCTTGAACGGCATAGGAATGGCCGTCGCGGTCGCCTTGGCGACCAGCTCGCCGTCAGGACCGAAACACTCGGCCTCCATGAAGGCGGCAGACTTGCCGAGCTTCAGGATGCGCGCCTCGACACTGGCGGCACCGGGCATCAGGCGGCGCAGGAAACTTGTTTTCATTTCAAGGGTTGGCGCAGTCATCGTCACGTTGGACGCGATGATGACGCATGTGCTCATCGCCTCGTCCAGCATGGCCGAAATGAACCCGCCTTGCACCGCGCCGGTCGGGTTGGCGAACATTTGCGGCACGTCAAAATCCATGCGGATGCGCATCTTGTCCTGCTCGACTTCAACCAAAGTCATGCCAAGTGTGTCAGAACAGGGCGGCCGCTTCTTGGAGCCCTGGAAACGGGCAAGCATGTCAGCATCGCTGATGCGGGGCTTTTCAGTCTCTGCCAATGCGCCGACGACCTATTTGCGCCGGAAGGCGTCGAGATTGACGACCGTACCGGCTGCCGGTGCGGCCTCGGGCTCAGCGGCCTGGAAGGCAGCGGCGGGCGCGATGACTGAATCGTCCTTCGCAGCTGTCTCGAAGGTCAGGCCGAAATTGACCGACGGATCGACGAAGCGTGTGATCGCGGCATAGGGCACGAACAGGTGCTGCGGCACGCCGGAGAATTTCAGGATAATCTCGAAATGGCCTTCGTTGACTTCAAGGTCCCAGAACTGGTGCTGGACAACAATCGTCATGTCTTCCGGAAAGCGCTCCATCAGATAGTCAGCGACTTTGACGCCGGGCGCCTTGGTGCGGAACGTGATGTAGAAATGATGTTCGCCCGGCAGGCCTCCATTGGCCAGCGCGCGCTTCAGCGCCTCGCGTACGACGCCGCGCATGGCAGCCTGGGTGAGCGCATCATATCCGATATAGTCCGTCATGTTCGCTGATCGACCCTCGATTCTGGTGTTGGTTATTTTCCTGTACACTATGCCCGGCACCCTCAACCGGCAACGGGCTTCGCACGGCAGGCGAGGATTATTTTTCACCTCGCCTCGTCGCCTCATGGGGGATGTGAATATCTTCGCAGCTGCAGTCATACAAGCAGGTCTGGTGGCGTTCCGCGTTCGCTGGCCATGCGGCCCAAGGGCGTATAAGCTGACTGCAAAAATAACAGCGAGATGCCGGAGGAAGCCCACGCCATGAAGATGCCACAGCACGGACGCGACTGGAGCGAGGTGAAAGCCGACATGGTGGCGCGTGGCGGCGGCGACGCAGCCTGGCGCGACGGGCGCACCGCCGTCTATGTCTTCAATGCCGGCGAGGACGTGTCCAGCGTGCAACATGAAGCCTACGGGATGTATATGGCCGAGAATGGCCTTGGTCCCCTCGCCTTCCCCAGCCTTGCACAGATGGAGAAGGAGGTCATCGCGATGGGCCTTGAGCTGCTGCATGGCCCGGAAGGCGCGACCGGCGCGATGACGTCCGGCGGTACCGACTCGATCACGATGGCGATCAAGACCGCGCGCGACTATGCCCGCGCCAATGGCCGCCCGCGCGAAGGCGCAAATATCGTGCTCGCCCAGTCAGCCCATCTTGCCTTCGACAAGGCCGCGCACCTGATGGATATCGAGATCCGCCGCGTGCCGCTAAAGACTGACGGCTCCTATGAAGCAGACCCTGTCGCCATGGGCGAAGCGGTCGATGACGCGACGATCATGATGGTCGGTTCGGCGCCAAGCTTCCCGCACGGGATCATTGATCCGATTGCCGCGCTCGGCGACGTGGCTGCGAAGAAGAATGTCTGGCTGCATGTCGATGCCTGCGTCGGTGGTTATTTCGCACCCTTCGCGCGCATGAACGGCGTGCCTGTGCCACCTTTTGATTTCGAGGTTCCGCAAGTCCATTCGATGAGCGCCGACCTGCACAAATATGGCTATTGCGCCAAGGGCGCCTCGACTGTCCTCTTCCGCTCAGAAGCCCTCTATGAATACATGCCGTTCGACATGGCGGGCTGGTCTGGCGCGCCAATGAAGACGCCGACGCTGGCAGGCACACGCCCCGGCGGCGCGATCTCGGCGGCATGGGCTGTGATGAACACACTTGGCGTCGAGGGCTATCGCGAGAAGCAGGGCCTCGTCTGCAAAACACGCGAGCGCATTGAAGAAGGCGTCAAACAACTCGGCTTCGAAATCCTCGGCAATCCGATGCTTGGCTTGGTCGCCTTTCGCCATCCGGAGCATCACGCCTTCGCCATCTATGGCGAGATATACCGGCGCGGCTGGTTTACCTCCATCACCAAGGAGCCACCGAGCCTGCACCTGATGCTGTCGCCGAAGCATGCCGAGGTGGTGGACGCCTATCTGGCTGACCTGAAAGCCAGCGTTGAAGCCGTCGCCGCCGGCAAGGCCGGAGCGAAGGTCGAGGCGCGTTACAGTTGAGCTAGATAAAATTCGGCAGCGAGGCGAACAGGCCCAGCATCAGGCATCCGGACGCGATCCCGATGGCCGCAAGACGCGGCCCATGCAGCTGGCTCCAGAGCAATGCGCCCGTCAGGCTCATCGTGATAAGTGCGCCTGCGGTCAGGTCGATGAACAGGATCCAGAGAATGCCGAGGCCACTGCCCTTGTGCAGGTTCTTGATAAGCCCGAAAACATTCTCCGCCGTTCGGGTGGCCGTCACCGTGGTTGATCCCTTGGCATATTCCACGAGCAGTGAACCGTTCGGTCCTTTGAACGATTGCTTCCAGACCTCGATGGGCGTGACTTCGGTGTTCATGAACACGGCGCTTTCTCCCTTGCCCTGCCGGGCCGGTTCAGCCTTCGAGGCACGCGGCACTATGCTTGTGCCGAACGTGTCCTGAGCCCACGTCCCGAGATCTTCCTGCGATCCGATTGCGGCAGGATCGACTTCCAGAACCACCGATGACACCTCCTTCGGTGCGCCCGTGTCTATCTTCGCCGTCGACCTGTGGTTCAGCAGGAAACCGCTCATGCCCATCATCAGGAAGATCAGCGCGCCCCAGAGGCCCGTCCACGCATGCACGCGCTTCAACCAGCGCAGGGCTTTCGTACCGCTCATGAATTTCGGCAGGAAAGGCAGGAAAGCCTCGCGTTTTCTGGCGGGTTTGGCTGATGCAGTCGGCGTGTTGGTCACTGGGCATACCTTGTCTTTTAATAATGGCGGTGGCCATGCGGGCTGCACTGCATGAGAAGCCGGGCGGGGCCAATAGGTCTTGTCCCGTATTAACAGTGATAAGACGCACAAAGCCCGCCGATCCGTCGCCAATGCAATGAAGTCGCGCACTTTTTCGGGCAGATGCGATGAAACATTGCAGCACTCCCCCCGCCCAACGAGACCCGCCGAAATCCACCTTGCGCGGGGGAAATTTGCCTCTATCCTTGCGCAATAGGCATCTCGCCTGAAAGATTTTCCCCCATGATTTTCGACCGGATCAAATCGCTGGATGCCATTTTGGCAACGGCCGAAAGCAAGTCACTTCACCGCTCCCTTGGCGCCTTCCAGCTGACCATGCTGGGCATCGGCGCCATTATCGGCACGGGTATTTTCGTGCTGACCGCCGCCGCCGCACAAAAGGCCGGCCCGGGCATGATGTTCTCATTCGTCATCGCTGGCTTTGTCTGCGCCGTGGCCGCGCTCTGCTATTCCGAGCTGGCCTCGATGGTGCCGGTGTCGGGCTCCGCCTACACCTACACCTATGCCGTCATGGGCGAGCTTCTGGCCTGGATGGTCGGCTGGGCGCTGATCCTCGAATATGCCGTGGCCGCCTCGGCCGTGTGCGTTGGCTGGTCTGGCTATGTCATGGGCCTCATCCAGCATACGACAGGGCTAGGGTTACCCGAGTTTTTAAGTAGCGGCCCGGCATGGGGCTTTAGCGGCTTCATTCCGACTGTCGATTTCAGCCATGGCATCGTCAACCTGCCAGCTATTCTGGTCGCTGGCGCGGTCACATGGCTCCTCGTGCTTGGCACCAGCGAGAGCGCCTCGGTCAACGCCGTACTTGTTGCGATCAAGATCGTGGCGCTGACGGCTTTCATCGTTCTCAGCATGCCGCTGCTCAAGGGCGAGAATTTCTCGCCGCTTCTCCCGACAGGGATATTGGGTCATGACGGATTGGGGGTGGTCGGCGCAGCTGCGTCCATCTTCTTCGCCTATGTCGGCTTTGACGCCGTCTCCACGGCAGCAGAAGAGACCAAGAACCCGCAGCGCAACGTGCCCATCGGCCTGATCGGGTCCCTCGCCATCTGTACGATTTTCTATCTTCTGGTCGCGGCCGGTGTCGTCGGCACAGTGGGCGCCCAGCCGGTTCGCGATGCGGCCGGTATGGTGCTTGGCCCGGACGGCATTGGCTTCGCCAATCGCTGCGCAGAACTGGCCCGCGAAGGCACAGCCCCTATCGTCTGCTCCAAGGAAGCCCTGGCTGAAACGCTCCGCCGGATCAATTTCCCGCTGATCGGCAACCTGGTTGGCCTTGCCGCCTCGATCGCCCTGCCCTCGGTCATCCTGATGATGATCTACGGCCAGACACGTATCTTCTTCGTCATGGCGCGCGACGGCCTGCTGCCGGAAAGCCTGTCGGACGTGCACCCCAAATATCGCACCCCTTGGAAGATGACCATTTTCACCGGCATCGTTGTCGCGATCGCAGCCGCCTTCTTCCCGGTCGGGCAGCTGGCCGATATCTCCAACTCCGGTACGCTGTTCGCCTTCTTCATGGTGGCGCTAGCGGTCATGATTCTGCGCCGCACCGATCCCAAGCGTCACCGGCCTTTCCGCACGCCGCTGATTTGGGTCATCGCTCCAATCGCTGCGCTCGGCTGTCTCGGCCTCTACCTGAACCTGCCCTTCGTTGCACAAATGGTGTTGCCGATCTGGGGGGCGATTGGCCTCCTGATCTACTTCTTCTATAGCCGCAGCCACAGCCATCTGGGACGGGGAATTCTGGAAGTTCCGGAACTCAGCAAGGACGTACCGCAACAACCTGTCCCGCCTATCGATTAGACAACCGGCAAAGGCGCACGGACAAACTTCCTGCACACCTTGTTTTCATCGGCCCCATGCGACAGTCTGGGGCCGACAGAAACCTGAACCTGCCGGAGTTCCCGTATGCGCCTTCTCGCCCCAAGTCTTGCTGCCCTCGCGCTGACCGCCTGTGCCCACGCGCAGAGCAAAGGCGACCAGGCCGTTATCGACAGCGTCGATGCGCGCTACGAACAAACGGCCGCCATCGCCAAGCAGATATGGGATTGGGCCGAGGTCGGGTATCAGGAAGACAAGTCTTCAGGCCTGCTGCAATCGACCCTGAAGGATGCAGGCTTCACGGTTGAGGCCGGGGTCGCAGGTATCCCGACCGCTTTCGTTGCCAGTTATGGCTCTGGCGGGCCGATCATTGCCGTCCTCGCCGAGTTCGACGCCCTGCCCGGCATCAACCAGGATGCCAGCCCCGACCGCTCACCCATAGAAGGCAAGGCAGCGGGTCATGCCTGCGGCCACAACCTCTTCGGGGCCGGTTCGGTCGGCGCCGCACTGGCAATCCGCGACTGGCTGGAAGAGACTGGCACGCCGGGCACGATCCGCCTCTATGGCACGCCCGCCGAAGAAGGTGGCAGCGGCAAGGTCTATATGGTCCGCGAAGGCCTGTTCGATGATGTCGATATTGCCCTGCACTGGCATGCCGATGATGAGAACTCGGCCGCCGCGCGCACGACACTCGCCAACCGCTCCGCCAAGTTCCGTTTCCATGGCGTCTCTGCGCATGCGGCTGGCGCACCGGAACGTGGCCGCTCGGCGCTCGATGGCGTCGAATCGTTCAACTACATGGTCAACATGATGCGCGAGCACGTGCCCCAGGACGCGCGGATTCACTACGTCATCACCAAGGGCGGCATCGCCCCGAACGTCGTGCCGGACTTTGCCGAAGTGTTTTACTACGCCCGCTATCCGAACGCAGAAGGCGTCGAGGAAATCTGGACGCGCATGGAAGATGCCGCACGTGGGGCAGCGCTGGGCACTGGCACCAAAGTCGACTGGGAGATCATTCACGGCAACAATCCGCTCCTCATCAATGAGACATTGGCCAAGATGATGGACGAAAAGCTGCGTGAAGTCGGCGGCATAACTTACACGCCCGCAGAGCAGGAATTTGCCGAAGAGATTTACAAAAGCTTCGACAAGCCCGGTCTGGCGCTCGGCAGTCAAAGCGAAGTTCAGCCGTATTCCGTCAAGCTGGGCTATGGCTCCACAGATGTCGGTGATGTGTCCTACGCCGTGCCGACAGTCGGCATGCGCGCCGCAACCTGGGTGCCCGGAACCGCTGCCCACAGCTGGCAAGCCGTTGCCGCAAGCGGCACATCAATCGGCTATAAGGGTGCGCAGGTCGCCGCCAAGACGCTGACGCTCGCCGCAATCGAACTCTACAAGGATCCAAAACTGCGCAAGGCTGCGCGCGACGAGTTTGATGCCGCCCGCGGCGAAAACTACGAATACAAGTCGCTGCTTGGCGACCGCAAGCCGCCGCTGGATTACCGGGAATAGGGAGAGAAAAGTGGAGGCTTCTGTTGCCAGGCGCCTCCGGGCCCCGCCTAAGGAGCTGAATCCTTAGGAGTTAATTCGGTTAACTACGTACAGCTACGCTGCGAGCAGTTGACCTTCAGCATGGTTGTCATTTGCAACTATGTTGATGTGAGCTTCTGAGGGGGCTCAATCCGGCGAAGGCCTCGTCTTTACACGTCCGTCGATCCTATTTCGACCCCGTCAGAAACAGGCGAAGTATGCCTGAGCCTGCTTGTGGTGGAGTCGCCGGGTACCGCCCCCGGGTCCGAACCGCTTATTACACGCGCGTTTATCGCCATAGTCCGAAGACAGTATCTATATAGGGGACCTCTCCCTGATATGAAAGACCTTTGCGCGGCATAGCGAGTTTTGCCCACAACCATATTGACAGGCGAACCCATATACATAACATGTTATGTATAGTGCGGAGACCATGATGCCAGACATATTGCAGGACCTCGGCTATCTTGCCTTGGGCAGCAGACTGAAGCGGCTCGCCGAACGCCTGCAGGCCGACGCGACCCAGATCTTCGAGCAGAACTGCTTCATCACGCAGCCGAGCCATTTTCCCCTGCTGGCCGCGCTCGACCGCTACGGGCCGTTAACCGTCAGCGAGGCCGTCAGCGCTCTCGGCGTGAGCCAGCCGGCGGTAACCCGAAGCCTTGTGGGCCTCGTCGATATGGGTCTCGCCGAAACGACTGTGTCTGAAACGGACCGGCGCCAGAAAACGATAAGCCTGACCGAAGCCGGCACATCAGCCGTGGCCCGCATGAAACGCGATGTCTGGCCCCATGTCGCGCGTGCCGCCGAAGAAATGGCCGCCGGTCCTGACGGCAGCCTGCTCGACCAGATCGCCCGGATCGAAGCGGCCCTCGACGCCAAATCGATGCCGGATCGCGCACGCGACGGTCACGCCATTATTGAATATTCAGACGATCTGGCCGGCGCCTTCTACGACATCAATGCCGAGTGGATTTCGGACATGTTCACGCTCGAGCCGAATGACATCGCCATCCTGTCCAACCCGAAGGAGCTGATCATCGACAAGGGCGGGCAGATCCTCTTCGTCTCAACGGGCGGCCTCGGCATCGTGGGCACGTGCGCGCTGATGCCGGTCAAGGATGGCCATTTCGAGCTGACGAAAATGGGCGTGCTCAAATCAGCGCGCGGGCGCAAGTCCGGCGAGTTCCTGCTGGCAAAGGCCCTGGAACGGGCGCGCGCCATGGAAATGAACAGCCTCTACCTGCTTACCAACCGCAAATGCGCGGCGGCCATCCACCTCTACGAAAAGCTCGGCTTCGAGCATGATGCGACAATGCTCGACACCTATGGTCAGCGCTATGACAGGTGCGACGTGGCCATGTCCTATCCGCTCGAGACACTTACTGCTTGATCCGCAATTCCGAGATGGATTGCGCGATCGCGCGATAGGCTGCGGCCAGTTCATCGCCATTCGACGCGTTGAAGGCATAGGCCGGTGTCGTTGCGCAATATTCGAGAATGGTGCGCCCATCTCCGGTCTTCTGCACACTGCTCGGCACTTGGAATCCCACCGTATAGACCGTAATCTTTGCCGGCTCCGCCTTCATCGTGTCGCACAGGTCCTGCGCCTGCCGGAACGAGCTTTTAGTGGCCGTCGGGTGGTAGGAGTTGAAATCCCCGTCCGTCATCAGTATCACGGCCTTCATATTGTGCTTGGCATCATAGTCGAGCGGCTTGGATGCCTCCGGCCAGATTGAATCCCAGCTCGGCGAGATCAGGTACCAGCCCCAGGCAAGGCCGATATGACCCGCCGTGCCCCCATTGGCCGTCAGTGATTGCACGTGTGCCTTCAGAGCATCCTTGTCTTCAGTCAGCGGGACAGGACCAGATGCCCGGCAAGCCGCGAAGGACATGTCATACGCACCGCGCGATGAACTCCCGAACTGAGATTCGATCCGGTATTGCCCGTCACGCTTGCTGGAATTGCTGGCCCACCAGTTCCAGCGCGGGTTGCCCGCGCCCATCCATTTTCCCGAACCTGGCGCCGCTTCCGTCGCAGCGTCGCCGCCCGTGCGTTCATATACGCAAGTGTCCCCCATAGAGGCGTCCTCGAACGCCCGGCGTGCCGCGTCCCAGTTGCCATTGCAGTTTCCATCAGGGCACTGCTCGCGCTCATAATAGAAGAACCGCTTGCCGGTCGCGCTATCAATCATGCGGGCACTGTTATAACTGTCATAACTCGTGCGGGCCGCGGAGTTGCTGGCATCCGCCGAGAGCGTCTGCTCACGCGTAACCGCGTTAAAATACTCACCCGCATTGACCGCATTGTTATACGTCGCGATGGCCAGCCGCACGTTCCCGTCCCGCGGCTTGTCATCCGGAAGCAGTTCATCGAATGCGACTTCAGCGGCAGACTTCAGCAGGCTTAAGCGGTTATAGCTGTTCATTGAACCCGACACGTCGAACACGAAAGCGACATCGGCGTTCCCGATGGCATAGGTCGATGTAGACGAGACCGGGAAACTCAGCTTTTCGAACCCCATGAGGTTCGAAATGAAGGTCGGCTGGTCACACCGGATGCTACCCTCGATGTCCTTGTTGTCCGGATTGAAGTTGACAGTGATGGGTGTGCAGGAAATTCCACCACTCTGCTGGTCGATCAATGCGTTTGCATAGGCGCGCACATCGGCAGAAACTTCTGCTTCGCTTTTCCCGGCCTGGCGCGACAGCGCGCCTGCGAGTACGGCAGAATCCATCGCGTGCTGGACCTTGTTTTTCTGCCGGACCGTATACTGAAAATCCACTGCAATGCCGCCAAAGGCAAGCACGGCAGGAATGAAAAGAGCCGCCATGATGGCAACATTGCCTTGGCGCGAGATGCCCCATTGGCCGATCAACCTGCCTGTCATCTTTCCCGCTCCTTTGTGTTCACCCGGCGCGGTCCGGCCGTCCTAGCGTGTGATACGCAAGTCCGAAATCGATTGGGCGATGGCCCTGTAGGCGTCCGTCAGCTCTTCACCATTGTTTGGCGTGAAAGAATGCCCTGCATCGGTCGCGCAATAGTCGAGAATGGTCTCACCGCTGGGCGTCTTGGCCGCGCTGCTCGGCACCTGAAACCCGACAGAGTATATCTGAACATTGTAGGGCTCTTCCTTCATGGCGTCGCAGAACTCCATGGCCAGCTGGATTGAGTTCTGGCCGATGGATGGGTGTGTCTGGTTGAACTCACCATCAGTCATCAGGATGATGGCCTTCGCCGTGTCAGGCTCGTCCCATGGCCACGGGTGCGATGCCGAAGGCCAGATCGAATTCCAGCTTGGCGAAATCAGGTACCAGCCCCAGGCAATCCCAAGGTGACCGGCCGTACCGCCACCTGCATGCAGCGCATCCACATAATCGTCGAGTTTCGACTTGTCTTCTGTGAGCGGCAATGGCGAGGAATTCTCGCACTGCGACGGGGCGGGATTGAAGGCGCCACTGGAAGAATTCGCGCCGCCATATTCGACTTCACTTGAGCCGCTTCCCTTGGAGCTGTTGTACGTATTCCAGTTCCACAGCGGGTTGCCTGCAATCATGGAATCGTCAGCGCCGGTTCCGCCCGCGGCATCGGTAAAGGCATTTACGCCCACGCGCTCAGAGACACAGGTATTGTCACCTATATCGGTCTCGAACCAACGACGCTTGGGCGTTATGGTCCAGCTGCTGTTATAGCCGCAATAACCGCTGCAAGTGGCCCGCTCGTAATAGAAGAAGCGCTTGCCCGTACTCTGGTCAATCAGCACACGGTTGTTATAAGCGTCATAGCGGGACTTTGCTGAACTTGAACCCGATGATGCATCCGTTCCCAGCGTTATCTTGCGCGTGACATTATCAAAATACTCGCCGGCATTCACATTGGAGTTGTAGGTCGTCAGCGCGATGCGGACGGTGCCATCCAGTTCGCGATCATCGGGCAGAAGCTCATCAAATGCGGTCTTCGCAGACGTCTTCAGGTTCTCGAGCCGGTTATTCGAGTTCATTGAGCCGGACACATCAAAGATGAAAGCGACATCGACATTGCCGACGCCGTATGTGGTACCGGAGGTGACGCGAAAATCGATCTTGTCGCGATGCATCAGCTGGGACAGGGTCGTCGCCTGAGAGCAGTTGATCCCGGCCTCGATATCCTGTGTCCCCTCCAGGAAGACGAGTGTGGGAGCACTGCAGGTCAGGCCATTGTCCTGCACTTTCACCAGCGCAGAGACATAATCCCTGACCATGACACGAATCTGGTCTTCCGTCTGGCCGGCCTGCATGGCCTTGGAGCCAGCAATCACTGCGCTATCGATAATCGCCTGGATCTTGTTCTTCTGCGTGATAGCCATCTGGAAATCGATCGCGATGCCAGCGACGCACAGGATGGGTATGATCGTCAGGGCCGCAATAGCCGCCACGTTCCCGCGCGAATCGCGCACAAAGCTCCGCTTGGACTGGTGTTCCGAATTGACCAACATGACAGGTGCCTCATCCACAGCCATTCTGACTGCGCCCACATGTCACTATGACGGATATAGATTTTCGGCGTGTTAGGCACAATGGCCGTTTTCGAGAGGTCAGCGCAACGTGGAGTTAACCACTTTCCGCGACCTCCCGATCATGGACAAACAGGCGGCTAGTAGGTGATGCGCAGGTCGGAAATCGACTGGGCGATCATCTTGTAGGCGTCCTGCAATTCCTGGCCATTGTCAGGCGTAAACGCGAAATCTGACGAACTGGCACAATAGCTGAGAATATCCCTACCCTGCTTGGGTGCCTGGAAGGCCACCGTGTAGATCACGACACCTGCCGCCTTGGCGCCATCGCACATCTTTTGGGCCTGCTGAAAGGAGTTCCCCAGACCGGATAAGTATACTTCATTGAATTCACCGTCGGTCATCATGATCATGGCCTTGGCCGCATCGGGCTCGTCATAGGGGAGCGGCTTTGAGGCCGCTGGCCACACAGAGTTCCAGTTTGGCGCGAGCAGGTACCAGCCCCACGCCACGCCCGTATGCCCCGCCGTGGTCCCGTAATCGTCGAGATTGTTGATATAATTATAGAGAGCGGACCTGTTGTGCGTCAGTGGCTGAGGACCAATGTCGTTACAGTTTACTGACCACTTTCCGCTGCTGGTATTGTATGTCGGATCATCCGCCTCAAGCCATCCGCCGGGACCAGGATCCGCATCCGTAAAGGCTTGCGACCCGCCGCGTTCGTGGACGCACGTACTCGTCATGTTAGTCGTGACGGTATTGGTTTTCGTGCAGCTCCCGTTTTTATTTTTCTTGGTACAGTACGTGTAGGAAAAGTCGCGTTTTGGATTCAGGTTCGTCACAGACTTGAAATATGCGCCGGCATTTACCTGGGTATCGTAAGTCACCATCGCGATGCGCACATCATCAGGGTTGGCGAGATTTGAATCTGCGGGCATCAGCGTATCCACGGCATCGCGCGCCGCGATCTTCAGGCTTGCCATCTTGCCGCTATTGCCCATCGATCCGGACACGTCGAAGACGAACGAGACTTCCAGCTTGCCGATGCCATAGGTCGACCCCGACCGGACCCGGAAGTCCATCTTGGTCTGGCCAAACAGGTTCGACAGCGTTGTCGGCTGCGAACACATGATCGTCGCATTGATATCCTGCTTGCCGTCGACATATTCCAGGGCAACGCCCGTGCAGGAGACATTACCCTTCTGCTGTTTCAGCAGGGCTGCAACATACTGGTTCACATCCTTGGTCACATCGGCGCGAGACTTGCCGGCCTGCATCGACCGGGCCCCGTATATCACGGCATTGTCGATCATCGACTGAATCTTGTTCTTCTGAGTCATCGTCATCTGCGTGTCGATGGCAACGCCGACGATGGAAAGGATGGGGATGACGGACAGGGCAAAAATGATCGCGATGTTGCCGCCGGTATCGGCGCGCCAACGATCAACAACAGAAAACAGTTCAGCGCGCTTCAACTTTGACTCCAGTTCAGAACAAAACGCTATGCCAATGTAGATAAAACATGAGAGATCCCGGCCTGTTGGGCATTAGTAGGTGATCCGGAGATCGGAGATGGATTGTGCGATCAGCTTGTAGGCGTCCTTCAGTTCCTGCCCGTTATCAGGCGTAAACGCGAAATCTGACGAACTGGCACAATAGCTGAGGATGTCCCTACCCTGCTTGGGGGCCTTGAAGGCCACCGTATAGATCACGACACCCTTTTCCTTCGCGGCGTCACACTGCTTCTTCGCCTGATCGAAGGAGTCGCCCTGACCGCTTGAGAAATACTTGTTGAACTCACCATCGGTCATCATGATCATGGCCTTGGCGGCATCCGGCTCATCATACGGCAGAGCATTCGAACCTGTCGGCCATACAGAATTCCAGGTTGGAGCGAGCAGGTACCAGCCCCACGCCACACCCATGTGTCCGGCTGTGCTGCCATAATCGTCCAGCGAATTGATATAGGACTTCAGGGCAGACTTGTTATGCGTCAGCGGCAATGGACCGAAATCATTGCAATCGGGAATGGATGTCCAGCTCCATCTCCTTCTATATGAGTCGTAAACATATTCCGGGTCGCGCGCCTCCAGCCAGGCATTCGGGCCCGGATCGGCATCTGTAAATGCCTGCGAGCCGACGCGTTCCTGCACGCAGGAACTATCGACATAAGTGGTGGCTGTTTTCCATTTTTTGCATGTACCGTTTCCCCGATACTTGCTGCAATACGTTGCCGATATCGTGCGCTTCTCGTTCTTGTTCGTCACCGCCTTGAAATATGTGCCAGCATTCACCGCCGTGTCGTATGTCGTCATCGCAATGCGCACATCATCAGGGTTGGCGAGATTTGAATTGGCGGGCATCAGTGTGTCCACGGCATCACGCGCCGCGACCTGAAGATCATTCATCTTGCCGCTATTGCCCATCGATCCGGACACGTCGAAGACGAACGAGACTTCCAGCTTGCCGATGCCATAGGTCGACCCCGACCGGACCCGGAAGTCCATCTTGGTCTGGCCAAACAGGTTCGACAGCGTTGTCGGCTGCGAACACATGATCGTCGCATTGATATCCTGCTTGCCGTCGACATATTCCAGGGCAACGCCCGTGCAGGAGACATTACCCTTCTGCTGTTTCAGCAGGGCTGCAACATACTGGTTCACATCCTTGGTCACATCGGCGCGAGACTTGCCGGCCTGCATCGACCGGGCCCCGTATATCACGGCATTGTCGATCATCGACTGAATCTTGTTCTTCTGAGTCATCGTCATCTGCGTGTCGATGGCAACGCCGACGATGGAAAGGATGGGGATGATGGACAGGGCAAAAATGATCGCGACATTGCCGCGTGTTTCATCGCGCCAACGCCTGATAAGACTCTTCACTTGTCCCGTAATCACTGTCTTATATCCCCCCGTCCTGGTATAGTCTTGGATACAAGCCTCTATATTTCATAACATTCATTATATTTTGTTTGCCGAGCGCCCAAATATTGGCCGCCAATAGCAAGTTTGTGTTAAGACTTTTAACCAACGAATCGCACGCGAGGACCGCATGAAACAGTATCTCGACCTGTTGTCAGACATCCTGGAAAAGGGCTTCGAGCGGGCCGACCGGACGGGAACAGGCACGCGCGCCGTCTTCGGTCGCCAGATGCGGTTTGATCTTTCTGAAGGCTTCCCATTGGTCACCACCAAGAAGCTTCACCTGCGCTCGATCATCGTGGAACTTTTATGGTTCCTGAAGGGCGACACGAACATCAAGTACCTGAAAGATAACGGTGTTTCGATCTGGGATGACTGGGCGGATGCCAATGGCGACCTGGGTCCCGTGTATGGAAAACAGTGGCGCAGCTGGGCAGCGCCTGACGGCCGCGTGATCGACCAGATCCAGTGGGTCCTCGACGAAATCCGCACGAATCCGAACTCGCGCCGCCTGATCGTGTCCGCCTGGAACCCGGCTGATGTGAACGAAATGGCCCTGCCGCCGTGCCATTGTCTGTTCCAGTTCAACGTCATGGACGGCAAGCTTAACTGCCAGCTTTACCAGCGCTCGGCAGATATCTTCCTGGGCGTGCCTTTCAACATTGCATCCTATGCGCTGTTAACCCTGATGATGGCCCGGGCGACCGGACTGAAACCCGGCGAGTTCGTCCACACGTTCGGGGACGCCCACCTCTATCTCAACCATGTCGAACAGGCGAAACTGCAGCTCACGCGCGAGCCGCGCCCCCTCCCCTCGATCAGGCTCAATCCCGACAAGACCGACCTGTTCAGCTGGGAATATGAAGACTTCAAGGTCGAGAACTACACGCCTCACGCCCATATCAAGGCACCTGTGGCGGTCTGATCGGGGCCGCTTACCCCTGCTTCAGGGCCTGCCAGGCTGTCCAGGCATCCCCGGCATACATCAGGCCGGGGCCACCGCCCATATAGACGACAACGCCGAGTGTTTCTGCCACCTCCTCGTCCGTCGCGCCGAGACGCTTCAGGGCCTTGGTGTGAAATCCGATACAGCCATCGCATTGTTTGGCTGCGCCGATCGCAAGGGCAATCAGTTCCTTCGTTTTCTTGTCGAGCGCGCCATCGCCCATGGCCGCCTTCGACATTGCGCTGAAAGCCGTAATTGTTTCCAGCGCGTCGGTCTGCCGTAGCCCTGAAATGCCGTGATTGATTCCATCCGTGATGGCCGCATAGTCCTTGGTAACCGACGTCATGCCCGCTCCTGCCTGAAGATTAGCCAGTACGGTGCACCGGTTGGCCGGGAACCGAAATAGGGAAATACCCGGACCGCGCGCGTTAACGCGAAACCCGGGTACTTAAACGGCAGGACTAGAACAGGTAGCGGATGCCTGCGCGGATATTCCGGCCCGGCATTGGCACGCTGTCCTTCAGCACGCTGGTCGCCATGCGTACTTCCTCGTCGCTCACATTGCGCGCCTCAAGGAACAGTTTCGTTCCGGTCCGGCCAAAGCCGTAGCGCGCAATATCAAGGTCAGCATGCAGGTCAGCCGTCACATAGCCATCCGTCGCCAATTGGCCGACGCCCGGCGAATCCTGGTCACCGGCCCATGTCAGCTTCGCACCCAGCGCCAGTGCGCCCCAGTCGGCTTCAGCGCCGGCATTCAGCGTCACCGGCGGCACATAGGGCACATCCGAGCCGTCATCGAATTCTGCGTTGACGAAGTCGAGCCCGGCATCGAACTTCCAGTCCGCTTTCAACGGCCCATCCAGCAGCTGGTAATTGGCAAAGAGTTCGCCGCCGGTGAACTGCGCGTCCTGCTGGCGGAATTCAAAGACCGGCAGGTCATCCAGTTCTGCGCCCGTCGCGGCGAGATAGATGAAGTCAGAGAAGTCCGTCAGGAACAGGTTCGCGCCGAAGCTCATCGTGTCGTTTTCCCAGCGCGCCGTGCCTTCCAGGTTCAGCCCGCGCTCCTTGCCGAGCGTCGCATCGCCGACTTCGTATTGCTCTGTCGCCAGGTGCGGACCGTCAGCGAACAGCTCGCTCTGGTTCGGCGCCCGCTCGGCCCATGACACCTGCGTTCCGAGGAACCAGCCGGAATCCCAGTGCTTGTGCACACCGGCAGAGCCGCTGGCCAAATCAAAGCTCACCTTGCCGGCGCCTTCATTGTCGAGATCGACCTGCTCAGCGCGCAGTCCACCTTCAATCCCGAGGCCACTGTCAAAGTCATGGGTCTCATAGAGGAAGACGCCAACGCTTTTCGTGTCCGTCGGTGTGATGAACGCCTCGTCGCCAATCGCGTCGAGCGAACTATCCGCATACTGGATACCAAACTCGCCTTCGAGCGGGCCCAGCACATGGCCGACTTCCAGCCGTCCCTCGAAACCGTCGGTCTCAAACTTGGTCCCCGGCTCGCCTGGTCCTTCAAATTCAGTATGTTCGTAATTGGCAACCGAGGCCGACCCCGTCACCTTCGTCAGAAAACCATTGTCGATGTTCAGCCCACCACGCATGTCATAGCGCGTCTGCTTCAGGTCGATATAGGCGGTCTCTTCCAGCGGCAGACCATATTGCGAGCTTTGTTGACGCACTGCGCCGCCAAGGAAGCCCTTCTCGCCAACCCATGTCAGGCCGCCCGCGAGGGAATCTGTCTGCACGAACGAGTTCGGCAATTCACCGTCGGGTCCTGCGGGTTCGCCGTTTACGGCGCGCAGGCGATCAGACTGCGCCGACGAGGGAATATCATAATTGCCAAAGTCGCGCGTCGAGGCCGTCAGCGTGCCAACAAGCGATCCCATCACGCCCTGCACGCGCCCACCGGCCTCCGTACCGTCATTGACGCTATTGCTCGCCGCATAGGCTTCGCCCGCAAAGGGCCGTTTTGGCAGGTCTTCCATGATCAGTCCGTCGATCACGTTGACCACGCCGCCAATCGCCTGCCCGCCGTAAACCAGCGCTGCAGGGCCGCGCAGGATTTCCACCTTCACAGCATCAATCCCGTCCGCGGCTACCTGGTGGTCCGGGCTTGCCGCCGATACGTCGATCACGCCGATACCATTCGTCAGCACCTGAACGCGCTCGGCGCCAAGGCCGCGCAGGATAGGACGGCTGGCGCCCTGCCCGAACGAGGTCGAGGCAACGCCCGGCTGGCGGTCCAGCGTATCGCCCAGCGTCGAGGACATATCCTCAACAAGATCCTTGCGGTCCAGCGCGGCAACATTGCTGACCATTTCACCGGCCGTGCGCTGCGGCCCCGGCAGGGTCACGATAACAGGTTGTTCGATGCGGACTTCGTCTTCGGCTTGCGCGTGCGCCATGCCGGCAAGGAGCGGCGCGGTGGCCACTGCAGCTAGAAGGTATTTCATGGGGGAGGAAACCTGTATTTAGTGTTATAAGATAACGTCTCTTTTTATTAGCGGGCGCACAATGCATGTCAATTGCCCAATGCGGGAAACTGCATCAAAATCCTTCCCAGGCGGCATCGGGCCGTCACATCTTGGGAGGGAAAACCATGAAAGTCTTCGCAGCCGAACTTATCGGCACCCTGACACTCGTTCTTTTTGGTTGCGGGTCGGCGGTTCTTGCCGGCGACCAGGTCGGGCAACTCGGCATCGCCTTCGCCTTTGGCCTCGCCATCGTGGCGATGGCCTACGGCATCGGCCATATCTCCGGCTGCCACGTAAACCCCGCCGTCAGTTTCGGCGCCTTTATCGCTGGCCGCATGGATGGCAACACGATGCTCACCTACTGGCTTGCCCAGTTCATCGGCGCCACGATTGGTGCAGGTATCCTCTTCCTTATCGCCAGCGGCCAGAACGGCTATGACGTCGCCGTTGACGGTCTCGGACAGAATGGCTGGGGGACGGGTTACCTCGGCGAGTACAGCCTGATGGCGGCCATCATCTTCGAAGTGGTCGCAACATTCCTCTTCCTGATCGTCATCCTCGGATCGACCAATCTGGCCGCGCCAACGCCCATGGCGGGCCTATCGATTGGCCTGACACTCACCGCGATCCACATTGTCGGCATTCAGGTGACAGGCGTCTCGGTCAACCCGGCCCGCAGTTTCGGTCCGGCCCTGTTTGCAGGCGGCCATGCCATGTCACAGCTCTGGCTGTTCCTGCTCGCACCGCTGGTCGGCGCCGGCCTTGCCGGCATGAAAGCCCGGTTCGGTCTTCTGGAAAAAGACCCAAGCTAATGCCTCAAGCCTCGGCCGGGTTTACCAGGCCGAGGTTTTCACGCCGCCGCATGATCATCGACACGGCAACCGCGCCCACCATCTTGCCGATCACGAACACCACCCAGTTGGCAATGTGGAACGTATTTCCGTCGGGCAGCGGCATAATCCACGCATGATCCCAGAATAAGCGAATGATCGGCAGGGTGACCGGACCGTGAAGGATCGATCCGTTGAAGTTCAGCTGTTTGGCTAGGTCAGCGCCATACAGGAACACCGTCGTGTCGACAGGCGCCGCCAGCGCGCTCGACAACAGGATGCGTGTCGACAACCGGTACTTCGTAAACGTGAACATCAGCCAGTCGACGCCCTCGGAGACCGCGAAGGCAATGCCACTGGCCAGCGCAATCACAGGCCACGCATAGAAAAATGACCACGCCACAGCCATCGCCATCACGGCCAGCACGCGGTGCCCCATCTCGCGCTGCACAAAATCGCGCACAACAAACACCATACCCGTCACAATGGTCATCGGATGCAGCGACAGGCCACGCGGCCAGCTCGCGCTTTTGTCCAGAATCTCGAACTCCGGGATCACCCCGAAGGACCAGTTCAGGAAAGGTATCAAAGCGACATACATAAGCGCCCAGGCACGCCCTTTCAGCATGTATATCGCTGTAAAGGTGAGTGCGAGCGCAACCAAAACCGGAAGCGCTTGTCCTGTATTGCCGTTGGTAATTATCGAGAGAAAGGAATTCAGCACGCCATGCCCCTGCAACTGCGTTTCGTGACGGATATCTGACAAATCCAGTTGATTACACCCCAAAAGAATGTGTCTCACATGCTTAACAAGGCGAGGCAAAAAAGCCGTCCGTCAACGAAAAAGCTGAAAGTTGCATCCTTCATCCATGCAGAATGACGTGAAACTGAGCCTGATTGTTGCCCGTGGCCGCAATGGCGTCATCGGGGCCGCCGGCGAACTCCCATGGCGCCTGAAGGGCGACATGATGTTCTTCAAGCGCATAACCATGGGAAATCCTATCATCATGGGCCGCAAGACGTGGGAAAGCCTTCCCAAGCGCCCCCTGCCCGGTCGCGAGAATATCGTGATGACGCGCGACTGGACCTATGATGCTCCCGGCGCGCGCGTCTATTCCAACTTCATCGCCGCCATGAATGCCGCCAAGGCGGTTGCCGCGCGCGATGGCCGCAAAGAAGCCTTCGTGATCGGCGGCGAGGCCATCTACACGCTGGCCATGCCGCTCGCTGACCGCATCTACCTGACAGATGTCGAATCCTATCCCGAAGGCGACGCCTATTTCCCCGAACTCGACGAGCATGAATGGCGCGAACATACGTCCGAGCATTTCGAGGCCGCTGAGGGCAATGATTTTGCCTACACGATCCGCAAGCTTGAGCGCGTTCACGCCGCAAGCCATGCCGACACAAATTCCTGACCCTTCAATAACCCGGGAATAACCCGCGAACGGTCAGCCACAAGGCCGTGGCGCTCCCCTGCGTCAGCCGTTGCGGCCCTTCAATGCCGGGCCTAGTGTTCCTCCAAAACAAGGAGGAACACGCATGGATTTCGAACTCGTCGCCGATGGTCTCGGCTTTCCGGAAGGCCCCGTCGTCATGTCGGACGGCTCGGTCATCGTCGTTGAAATCCAGAAAGGCCAGATCTCCCGGCACTGGGGCAAGGGCAAGTCAGAAGTCGTGGCCACGCCCGGCGGCGGCCCCAACGGCCTCGCCATCGGGCCGGACGGTGCGCTCTGGTGCTGCAACAATGGGGGCTTCCAGTGGTCGAACGTCGAGGGCCTGCTGATCCCCGGCAACGCGGCGGATGACTATTCCGGTGGCCGCATCGAGCGCATCGATCTCTCCACCGGCAAGGTCGAACGCGTGCTCGACAGCGTTGGCGGCAACAAGCTCAAAGGCCCGAACGATCTCGTCTTTGACAAGGCCGGCAACCTCTATTTCACCGACCATGGCAAATCCTATTCCCGCCACCGCGACTATGGCGGCCTCTTCTTCCTCGCCAAGGGCGCGTCGGAAGCGAAAGAGCTCGATTTCCACTATTCCAGCCCGAACGGCGTTGGCCTCTCGCCCGACGAGCAGACCGTCTTCATGGCCGACACGATGACCGGCCGCATGTGGGCCTTCGACCTCGCCGCTCCCGGCGAGATCAAGCCCGCCAGCCCCTTTAATGGCGGCCGCGTCGTCGCCACGATGCCGGGTCTGCAATACTTTGACAGTCTCGCCATGACCGCTGCGGGCAATGTCTGCGTCGCCACCATCCTCAATGGCGGCATCACGACCATCACGCCTGAGGGCGATTTCAGCCACACGGCCTTCCCGGACATGCTGGTCACCAATATCGCCTTTGGCGGCGACGACATGAAGGATGCCTGGCTCACGCTTTCCAGCACAGGCCAGCTTATCAAGTGCCGCTGGCCGGAAGCCGGCCTCGTCCTGAACTTCAACGCCTGAGACGGCGCCTAGTCCTCGAAAATGATTTCGGGGGCAGGCTTCGTTTCCAGCGTATCGAGGCCCACGGCCACGGTGCGCGCCAGTTCGTGGAAGATACGCCCCGGCTCGCCGCCGGACAGCGCTGCTGGCTTGCCCGCGTCGCCGCCTTCGCGAATGGTCTGCAGCATCGGAATCTGCCCCAGCAAGGGCAGGCCCAGCGTCGTCGCCATGGCCGCGCCGCCGCCCTCGCCCATCAGGTAATGGCGGTTGCCTGCGGGGTCTTCGAACCAGCTCATCGTCTCGACAATGCCGAGCACGGGCACAGCCGTCTTTGTGAACATCGCCGCCCCGCGCCGCACATCGGCCAGCGCCACTTCCTGCGGCGTCGTCACGATAATTGCGGCCGTCACCGGCACGCGCTGGGCAATCGCCAGCTGCGCATCACCCGTGCCCGGCGGCGTGTCGATCACAAGCACGTCCAGTTCGCCCCATTCGGCATCATTCAGCATTTGAGCGATCGCCGACATCACGATCGGCCCGCGCCAGATCATTGGCGCATCCGGATCCGACAGGTAGCCGATCGACAGCGTTTTCATCCCGTAGGCCTCAACAGGCACCAGCTTCTTTGACGCCGCTGTCTCCGGCTGCGCCTCCTGCATGCCGAGCATGGTCGGGATCGACGGCCCGTAGACATCTGCGTCGAGCAGCCCGACTTTCATGCCCGCCTTGGCCATCGCCGCCGCCAGATTGACCGCGACGGTTGACTTACCGACCCCGCCCTTGGCGCTCGCCACGACGAGAATCCGGTCAATTCCGGCAATCTTGGGTATACTGCCACCTTGCGTCGGCGCGCCCTGCTGCATCGCCTCATCAGAGAGGCGCGCGCCCTTGGACACCCGCCGCGGGGCCGGTTCAAGCTTTACATGCTTGTGCGCAGGGGCCGTCACCTGGGCCGTCAGGATGCTGGTCACAGCCTGCACGCCAGGCACCAGTTCAGCCCGTCCTTCGGCCTCGATCCGGCGCGCCTCAGCCCCCGCCTGATCGGCCGGATCTGCAAGCAATACGAGGATCGCGCGCCCCGACTCGTCCACGTCCACCGACTCCAGCCAGTCCGGCGCCCCAAGGGCGTTTCGTACCTGTCCGGCCAGTTTCCGGCGGGATTTTTCCTTCGAACCAAACACTTTCTGCGACTCCTACGTCCTTGAAGCCCGGATTGAGGCATGCACATATCACGCAAGACACTATATAGAAGCCTACGAAACCAACAGGAGGGGCTATGCCCTGGGATGACAAGAACAAATCCAGCGGCCCATGGGGCGGCGGATCCGACGACGAGCCTGCCAAGGATGGTGGTTCGCCATGGACGCGCCCTGGCGGCGGCGGGGGCAATAATAACGACCTCGAAGCACAGATGAAACGTATGCAGGAGCGCTTCCGCAAGCGCTCTAATGGCAATGGTGGCGGCGGTGGACGCCGTCGCGGCGGCGGCGGCACGGGTCCCAATTTCGGCCCGCTCGGCTTTGTCGTGCTCGTCGGTATTGCCCTGCTTGGCTGGCTTTCCACAAGCGTGGTCATGGTCGATCCGACCCAGCAGGCGGCCGTTTTCCGCTTCGGCAAGTGGCAGACCAATTTCGGGCCAGGCCTGCACTTCCACCTGCCTGCCCCGCTTGAGGAGCATGTTCTCGTCGAGGTCGAAAACCGTAAAGAAACGCGGATCGGCAACAATCTCGAAGAAAGCCTGATGCTGACGCAGGACGAAAACATCGTCGACATCCAGTTTTCTGTTTTCTGGAAGGTGAATTCCGAACACCCGGAAAACTTCATCCTGAACGTCAAGAACCCCTCGGAAGCCGTCGAACAGGTCGCCGAATCGGTCATGCGTGAAGTCGTCGGCAAAACGCGCCTTCAGGGCGTGATCACGACCGAACGTGATGTCGTACAGACCGAAGTGGGCAAACAGATCCAGTCCCTGCTCGATGATTATCGCGCCGGCATCGAAATCCTCGCCGTCACGATCGACCGCTCGGACCCGCCGAAACAGGTCATCGAGGCCTTCAACGACGTGAACGTCGCCGAACAGGACGCCGAGACGAATATCAACCAGGCCACCCAGTTCGCCAACGAAGTCGTTCCGCAAGCCCGTGGTAGCGCCCAGCGCATCCTGCAGGAAGCAGAAGCCTATCGCGACCAGGTCCTCGCCGACGCACAGGGTGAGGCCTCACGCTTCGAACAAATCTACGAAGAATATCGCAAGGCCCCACGCGTCACGCGTGAGCGCATGTATCTTGAAACCATGGAAAAAGTGCTGGAGCGCTCCGACAAGCTGATCATGGATCAGGACTCCGGCGCCGTTCCCTACCTGCCGCTGGAACGAACGCAGCGGTCCACGAACGGAGGGCAGCAATAATGCGTACTTTTGGATGGCTAACCATCATCATCGCGGGCGCCGTACTTCTGGTGCTCATGAATTCATTCTTCGTCGTCCGTCAGGACGAGCAGGCCCTGATGCTTCAGGTCGGCGAGCCCAAGCAGGTGTTCAACGCACCGGGCCAGGACCAGGCAGGCCTCTACTTCAAGATCCCGATGTTCCAGCAGATCGAAAAGCTGGATAAGAAGAATATCGGCCTTGATATCGAGAATATCGAAGTGCTGGCATCCGACCAGCGCCGCCTCACGGTCGATGCCTTCGTCCGCTGGCGCATCAAGGATCCGCTGAAATTCTACCAGCGTTTCCGCAACGAGCCTGCCGCTGCCCGCCAGTTGCAGCAGATCACCAACTCGAACATCCGCGAAGCCCTGGGCGACGTGCCGGTGCCGGAAATCATCTCCGGCCAGCGCTCGCAGCTCATGGACCGTATCCGTGAGCGGGTGAACGCCCAGCTGACCGAGGACGGCATCGACATTGTCGACGTCCGCATCCGCCAGGCCGACCTGCCGACCGAAGTAGCAGAAGGCGTCTACAGCCGTATGCAATCGGCCCGTCTGCAGGAAGCCCAGCGCATCCGTGCTGAAGGCGAGGAAAAGGCGCGCCTTATCCGCGCCCAGGCCAGCCGCGAGAAAACGGTTATCGAGGCTCAGGCCCGGGAACAGGCCGAGACGATTCGCGGTGAAGGCGATGCCAAGTCGACGGAAGTCTATGCCAATGCCTACAACAAGGACCCGGAATTCTTCCGCTTCCAGCGCGCCCTGATTGCCTGTGACAAGGCCATTCAGCAAGGCACGCAGATCATCGTGGCACCCAAGAGCCTCGGCATATGTGACGAGTTCATCGACAGTGCCCGCGTCAATGGCGGTTCCCGCTAGGAAATCGGGCCTGTGTCAAAGCTTTACCTGATACTGGCTGCGGCCGGTCTATGGTTCTTTCTGGAGGGGGCGATCTACGCGATCGCCCCCGACTTCATGCGCCGCATGGCCGCCCGACTTGCGGAAATGTCCAGCCGCGACGTCGCCTTTGCCGGGCTGGCCTCGGCCGTCCTCGGCGCCCTTCTGGTTGTCTTTGCAGTGCGAGGCGCCTGAGCCTGTTGCAACAGGGGCGCAAAGCGCCATACTGCTCAGGATACGAGCAACATCCGATCCTCAGGAGCCTCCTCTCACATGCGCATTCCGGCACTCGCCGCCCTTGGTTTCATTCTTGCCTCCGGGCTGCCGGCTTCTGCTCAACAGAGCCTGTCGCAAGCGGTCGATGGTGTTGACCAGAAAGTGCAGCCGAGCAGCCTTCGCGACCTGTCGAAGCGCCTGATGCCCGCCGTCGTGAACATCTCGACCCAGCAGACAATCGCGCCCAATGGCCTGCCAACCTTCCCTGAAGGTTCCCCCATGGAGCGCTTCAATGAATTCTTCGGGCGCGACGAAGATGGCTTCCAGCGCCAGGGCTCGCTCGGCTCCGGCTTCGTCATCAGCGCCGACGGCATCATCATCACCAACAATCACGTCATCGACAATGCCGACGAGATCGAGGTCAACTTCTCCGACGGTCGCGTGCTTGACGCGATCCTGATCGGGCGCGACCGCGACACCGACATTGCCGTGCTCAAGGTCAAGAGCAACACGCCCCTGCCTTTCGTCGATCTCGCCGACAGCGACCATGCGGAAGTCGGCGACTGGGTCATCGCCATCGGCAACCCGTTCGGTTTTGGCGGCTCAGTCTCGGCCGGCATCATCTCGGCCCGCAACCGCGACCTCAATTCCGGCCGCTCGGACGACTTCATCCAGACCGACGCGGCCATCAACCGCGGCAACTCGGGCGGTCCCCTGTTCAATCTCGGCGGCGAAGTGGTCGGCGTGAACACAGCCATCATCTCGCCGACTGGCGGCTCGGTCGGCATTGGCTTCTCGGTGCCGTCCAATCTCGTGAAGCGCATCTCGCAACAGCTGATCGAGCATGGCAAAGTCCGCCGCTCATGGCTCGGCGTGAACGTTCAGGATGCAGACGAAGCCCTCGTGAAGGCCTACAAGGCCAAGGGCAAGGGCGGCGTCATCATCACACGCATCACCGATGACGGCCCGGCTGACAAAGCCAAGCTCGAAGTCGGCGATCTCGTCCTCGCCTTCGACGGCCAGGCCATCGCCAGCGTACGTGAAATGACCCGCCTCATCTCCGACGAGCCGATTGGCAAGACCGTGCCGCTCTCCATCATCCGTGATGGCAAGGCCCGCACGATCTCGGTGACCCTCGGCGAACTGCAGGATGATGACGAAGCCACACCGGCTCAAACCCTCCCCGATGGCCCGGCCAGCAGCAATGATCTCGGCGCCGAGCTTGCCGGCATCGATGATGACGCCCGCCGCCGCTTCGGCATCCCGAAAGATGTTGACGGCGTCGTCGTCACCGGCGTCAGCGCGCGCGGGCGCTCTTTCGGCAAGCTCAACCGCGGCGACGTGATCGTGGAAGTGAACTTTACCAAAGTCGCCTCGGTCACCGACACCGTCTCCCGTGTGGAAACGGCGATGACCACGCCGCAACAGCCCCTCCTCCTGCGCGTCAAGCGCCGGGGGGATGCCGGCTGGTTCGACCAGTTCCTGTCGATAGAACTGACCAGGAAATAATCAAACGCCCAAACAAAAAAGGCGCCGCTCATCCAGCGGCGCCTTTCTTCATTCAGTCCATTCCGCTTTAGATCGCGGTGAGGATTTCCTTGGCCGCAGCGTGGCACTTTTCGATCTCGTGATCGAGGCCAACGCAGATGCGTGTCCATTCCGGCTTGTCTGCCCAGCGCGAGCCAACTACTTTGACGCCCTTCTCAAGCATCTTGTCGGCGAACTCCTGGTTGTTCATGCCAAGGTCCATGTAGATGAAGTTGCCCTGCGGGTTTGGCGCATACGGACGACCGAGATCGTTCGCCATGGCGATCAGTTTCTCGCGGCCCTTGATCATCTTCAGGCGCATGTCATTGAAATAGGCCGTGTCGTCGAGGCTGGCCATGCCAGCCACGAGGCCGAGATGGTTGACCGACGAGAGACGGCCCGTCTTGCGCATCGCCATCGCCATGTCGGCAGGCATGATGCCATAGCCGAGACGCTGGCCAGCCATCGCGTAGATCTTGGAGAATGTGCGCGCTACGATCACCGGCTTACCTGCGGCGACAAACTCGCTCATCACGCCAGCCGGGAAATCGTCGGCCATGTCCATATAGGCTTCGTCGATGAAGACCGGCACTTTGCTGGAAGCGTCTTCGATGAAGGCTTTCAGCTTGGCAGGCTCGATCGTGCGGCCCGTCGGGTTGTTTGGGTTACAGATGTATACGGCGCCGGTGTTCGGGCCAATGGCGGCAGAGATGGCTTCAAGGTCGTAGCCGAGGTCTTGCGTCAGCGGCATGTAGACCACTTTCGTGCCGGCCTGTTCGGCAACGCGTGGAACGCCTTCATACGTGATGGCCGAGGTGACGATCTCGCCGCCCTTGACGTTCACATAGTCAGAGAAGGCCGCCAGGATTGGCGAGGAACCATTCGTCACCAGAACCTGCTCCGGCAGCACGCCTTCACGGGCCGCCACTTTTTCGGCGAAAGCCTGCGTCAGCGGGTAGGCATAACGGTTCAGGTTGTTCAGTTCTTTCGACATAGCTGCGACAGCCATCGGCGACGGGCCGTAGGGGTTCTCGTTGGCCGACATGATCGCGAGGCCGTCGGGATTGACGGCAGGTGCGGTAACGTTCGCCGCCGTGGCAGGCGCTGGCGCCGTCGCGCTGGCGCTGTCGGAACAGGCAGCCAGGCCCGCCGCTGCGCCGAGCGCACCAACGCCGGCAAATTTCATCAGATTACGCCGGGATGGCGAGATCAGCTGGTCGTAGTCAGGATTTTTCATTGCAATGCCCTCTGGGAAATGGGCGGGCTTGTGGCGAAAACTCTACTGACCTCACCCGCTGGAATGAGTGCACTACGCAACGGGCTCCTCTTCTGGCGCAACGATTATTATTCAAGCCCCATAAAATGGGACAAATTTGCACATCAATCAGTCAGGCTGGCTCGCTCCTGAAGCGAAATGCACGCAAATGGCCTTGAAAACGTGCAGGCTCAGCCGGTGACGAACTCGTCCGCCGCATAGCCCTGGAAGAACAGCGCCGCCGTCAGGTCCGTGTGCTGGATGGCTGCCGTGGCCTGCTCGGCCACGATCGGCTTGGCATGGAAGGCAATGCCAAGGCCCGCCGCACGGATCATGTCGAGATCGTTCGCGCCGTCGCCAAGGGCCAGCGCGTCGGCGCGGGTCAGGCCGTGCGCCGCTGCCGCCTCGTCCAGCGCCGTCAGCTTCGCTTCACGCCCGAGAATAGGCCGCCCCACCTGACCGGTCAGCACCGCGCCATCATCCACCAGCGCATTGCCGCGATGCGCATCGAAGCCCGACGCCACGGCCACGCGTGACGTGAAGAACGTGAACCCGCCGGAGACAAGCACCGCATGTGCCCCGTTTGCCTTCATCGTCGCCGTCAGCGTCCTGGCACCGGGGTTCAGCGTGATGCGCTCTTTATAGGCGGCCTCCAGCGCAGACAGCTCCAGCCCCTTCAACATGCCCACCCGCGTCGTCAGCGCGCCCTCGAAATCCAGCTCGCCCCGCATCGCCCGCTCGGTGATCGCCGAGACTTCCGCCTTGAGCCCGGCAAAGTCCGCCAGCTCGTCGAGACACTCCTGCCCGATGATGGTCGAGTCCATGTCCGAGATCAGCAGCCGCTTGCGCCGCGCTTCGACCGGCAAAAGGGCCACATCCACCCCGGAAAGTCCCTTCAACGGTCCACGAAGTCCCTCAACGTCCGCCTCAGACGCCGCAAAAACATACTCGCAAGCCTGCCAGGGTGCGCCGTCAGCGAGTATTCTCAGCTGCCTATCCCGCACGCCCGCAGACACCAGTATTTCACCCAGTTCTGCAGCCAGATCGGCACGCGATGGCGCCGCAACGGCAGTTGCAGCAAAAAAATTGCGGGACTTATCCGGGTTCTGGCTCATGTTATTCCGTCTCTTGGTGTCTTCCAACTTACCCGACTAGCCCTTAGGTCTAGAGCATGCATCCGGCAATCCTCATTCACGGCCCCACTGCCAGCGGCAAGACCGCCCTCGCCATCGCCGTCGCCCGGCGACTGGGAGGTGAGGTCATCAATGCTGATTCCATGCAGGTTTACAGGGACCTGCAAGTCATCAGCGCCCGCCCCGACGCAGAGGAGATGGATGGTGTCGAACACCATCTCTTCGGCCATGTCGATGCGGCAACGCGTTATTCCACCGGCGACTGGCTGGAAGAAGCCCGCCGCGAAATCAAGCGCGTCGAGCTGAAAGGCAAGCGCGCCATCCTTGTCGGCGGCACAGGTCTTTACCTGCTCGCTTTGACGCAAGGCCTGTCCAGCATCCCGCCCGTGCCTGAAGACATCCGCGCCGAAGTGCGCGCTATTGCCGAGGCCGAAGGCGCCGAAGGCCTTCGCGACCGCCTCGCCCCCGTCGATCCCGACACCGCCGAGCGGCTCGGCACGGGCGACCGCCAGCGCCTCGCGCGGGCCTATGAAGTCTGGCTCGCCACGGGTCGCCCCCTCGGCCACTTCCACGACGAGCGTCAGCCGCCTGTCCTGAATGATGGCGAATGGATCGGCTTTGCCCTCACCCCGCCCCGGGCGCGCCTCTATCAGAAGATCGACCGGCGCTTTGAAGGCATGCTGATGCAGGGCGCCATGGATGAGGCCCGCGCGCTGATGGCGCGTAACCTCGACCCCGAACTTCCCGCCATGAAGGCCCATGGCATGCCCTGGCTCACCGCCTTTGCCCGCGGCGAGATCACCGCAGAACTCGCCGCCGAGAACGCGAAGCGCGATACACGCCGCTATGCAAAGAGGCAGTTCACCTGGATCGGCAGGCAGTTCCCATTCTGGCCCAGAATTCCCTCACCGGAGCCTGAAAACCGACTCAGGGTCATTCATGCCCTTTATAGGGAGATTGACACGGTCAAAGAGGCAGATTATTCCTGAGCCCGACGTTGGAGGAAACGCACCGTGCGCACATCACTAGTACTCGTTATTAGGCATCCGTAGTCGACTGATCACACAGTCGATTGCGGATGCGCGCACATAAGGGTCTCCTCAGGGGGCCCTTTTTCATTTCAGCCCTAGCCCGAATTTCCCACACAGTCCGAGAGCCCCCATGACCACTGCCACAAAGACCAAGACGCGCGCCGCTAACCCGGCACCGACAGAGCCCCGCATTATGACGGGCGCCGAGATTGTCATCGAGGCGCTTCGTGAGCAGGGTGTAGACGCGCTCTTTGGTTATCCCGGCGGAGCTGTCCTCCCCATCTATGACGCGCTCTTCTCGGCGCCTGATATCAGCCACATCCTGGTGCGCCATGAACAGGGCGCGGGCCATGCTGCCGAAGGCTATGCTCGTTCCACCGGCAAATGCGGCGTTGCCCTTGTCACATCCGGCCCCGGCGCCACCAACATGGTCACGCCGATTACCGACGCGATGATGGACTCCATTCCCATGGTCGTCCTCTGCGGTCAGGTTCCGACCCATCTGATCGGCACCGATGCCTTCCAGGAATGCGACACGGTCGGCATCACCCGCACCTGTTCCAAGCACAATTACCTCGTCACCGACGTGAACGATCTCGCGCGGGTCATGCACGAAGCCTTCCTGATCGCCACATCCGGCCGCCCCGGCCCGGTCGTGATCGACATCCCGAAGGACGTCCAGTTCGCAACGGGCGCCTATATCGGCAAGGACGGCATCCATAAATCGACCTACAAGCCGCAGACCCAGCCACACGCTGATGCGGTCAGCGCCGTTGTCGATCTCATCATGACCTCCTCATCGCCCGTCTTCTATACCGGTGGCGGTGTCATCAATTCCGGCCCCCGCGCCTCGAAGCTGCTGCGCGAACTGCAGGCCGTGACCGGCATTCCCGTCACGTCCACGCTGATGGGCCTCGGCGCCTTCCCGGCCTCGCACCCTGACTGGCTCGGCATGCTGGGCATGCACGGTGCCTATGAGGCCAACCATGCCATGCACGATTGCGACCTCATGATCTGCGTCGGCGCCCGTTTCGACGACCGCGTCACAGGACGGGTCGATGCCTTCTCGCCAAACTCCAAGAAGGTCCACATCGACATCGACGCCTCCTCGATCAACAAGATCGTCCGCGTTGACGTGCCTGTCGTCGGCGACTGTGCCGCCACGCTGGAAGCGATCCTGAAAGAGCTGGCGAAACGCAAGGGCAAGCGCCCGGACCTGTCCGCCTGGAAAAAGCAGATCACTGCATGGCGAGACCGCAACTGCTTTGCCTACAAGAACTCCGACACGGTGATCAAACCGCAATATGCGGTCCAGCGCCTCTATGAACTGACCAAGGATCGCGAGACCTATATCTCGACCGAAGTTGGCCAGCACCAGATGTGGGCCGCCCAGTTCTACCATTTCGAGGAGCCGAACCGCTGGATGACCAGTGGCGGCCTCGGCACGATGGGCTATGGCCTGCCGGCCGCCGTCGGCATCCAGGTTGCCCATCCGGGCGCGCTGGTCATCGACATTGCCGGCGAAGCCTCGATCCAGATGGTGATGCAGGAATTCTCGACCGCCGTTCAGCACCGCCTACCGGTTAAAGTGTTCATCATGAACAATGAATGGATGGGCATGGTCCGCCAGTGGCAGGAATTGCTGCACGGCGAGCGCTATTCGCATTCCTATTCCGAAAGCATCCCGGATTTCGTGAAACTGGCCGAAGCGCTCGGCGGCCATGGCATCCGCTGCGACGACCCGACTGAACTCGACGGCAAGATCAAGGAAATGATCGCCCATGATGGCCCTGTCCTGTTCGATTGCCGCGTCGAAAAGGCCGAAAACTGCCTGCCGATGATTCCCTCGGGCTCTGCGCATAATGAGATGATCCTCGGCGAGATAACTGGTAACGAAGTCAGCGACGCCGGGAAGAAGCTGGTCTGATGACCGGACAGGCATTGGGTTATGGGACGGACCGAGACATGAGTACGAGCGAGATTCTCGCCCTGCTACGCGAGCACCTTGATGTGGTGATCGCGCTCGGCTCTGCGCTCGTCGCCCTCGTCAGCGCCTTTGCCTCGCGCGCCGAAACCCGCCGCCAGCGACGCCTGCAGACCGAGCGCCTGCGCCAGAGCATCGATGCGGCCAGCCTCGAATGGGGCAATCACGCCATTGATGCGCTCGGCCGGGCCGCCATGTTCGCCCGTACGCGCCACTTGCAGGCCAATGAGGGCAGCTTTGTCGGCGGCAAGACAAGCCAGCTTATCGGTCTATCTGCCCTGGTTGAGCGCGGCCGCATGTTCTTCCCCAATCTCGATGCCGATAATAAGGGCGTCGACAAGGACAGCGCCTATCGCGGCCACCGTCCGCCCATCCTCGATGCCGTGATGTGGGCCTATTTCGAGCTGCAGGCGATGACCCGCGATGGCGGCCCGACCGGAGACAACAGCGCTGACTTCATCGAAGACTGCCGTCGCCTCATGGTGTCGGAACTGCAGGCCCACCTCGATCCGCGCCGACTCGACAAGATCGTTGAGCGCTATAATGACCAGACCCAAGACAACCGACGCGATGCCATCAACCGCGCCAAGGCGCTGAAAGCCCGCCTCGAAACGCGCAGGCCCGGCGTCATCCTCGACACATCCGACGTGCCGGGCACCCAAACGGAGACGAAACAATGAGCGACGGCACCAGCGGCGCCCCCGGCAATCCCAAATCCGCCTATTTCCTCTCGCACGCCGATGAGGAAGTCGAACGGCGCACGCTTGCCGTGCTCGTCGATAACGAGCCGGGCGTTCTCGCCCGCGTCGTCGGCCTGTTCTCGGGCCGCGGCTACAACATTGACAGCCTGACCGTGGCCGAGGTCGATGCCAGCCAGCATCGCTCGCGCATCACCATCGTCACGCAGGGCACGCCGCACATTCTCGAACAGATCGAGGCCCAACTGCTGCGCATCGTTCCCGTCGGCGAAGTCATCGACATCACCAAGTCCAAGCGCGGCATTGAGCGCGAACTGGCCCTCATCAAAGTGGCCGGGACAGGCGAAGTCCGCGTCGAAGCCCTGCGCATCGCCGAAATCTTCCGCGCTCGCGTCATCGACACCACGAACGAGAGCTTCATCTTCGAGCTCACCGGCGCCTCCGACAAGATCAGCCAGTTCATCGACCTGATGCGCCCGCTCGGTCTCGTCGAAGTCAGCCGCACAGGCGTTCTCTCGATCAAACGGGGAAAGGAACAGGGATGAGCAGGCTCGGCCTTCTGCTCCTGTCCGCCCTGCTTGTCGCAGGCGCTGCCAGTGCAGTGGAAGAAACTCCGGAAAGCTGCCGCCCCAAAGTGGCGGGCACGGCGCTTGCGCTCGCAGGCGACGCCGAGAGCGCACAGCTGCAATGCGATATTGATCGCGCTGCCCAGCTCGCCGCCCGTTCCGAACGCCGCTCTGCAACCGCCCCCCGCCCCGTCGTGCGCGTTGTTGACACGGCTTCGCCCTCCGGCACGGCCTATATCTATGACGTGATCGGCACACTGCCCAATTACTGGCTTGAGGCCCGCAACGTCCCCGGCGACGACAGCGAGCGCACCCGCGTGCCTGCCTGCACACTGGGCACGAACATTCCAGCCGACGTCTCACAACTCATCTCCAGCGAATTGACATCTGCAGCCTCAGAAGCGCTGCCGGAATATGGCGCGCGCGAGGACATTCAGGTCAATCCTGACGGATCGAAGCGCGTCGTCCTTCTCCTCGATACACACGACATCATCACCACGGTCGAAACAGAAGCAGGCACGCGGCACTTCTCGCGCCACGCCCGCGCCTCTGACGAGATCGCCCGGCTCAACCAGACCATCATCGGCGTCGCAAATTTCAGCGACAGCTGGGTCTGCGACGCCAACTGAACCCTCACCCTTCCAATCAACCCCCACCCCAAAGCGGAGCTTTTTGAAGCCAATGAAAGTTTACTACGAGCAGGATGCGGATCTTTCCCTTATCCAGAACAAGAAAGTTGCAGTCGTCGGTTATGGCAGCCAGGGCCACGCCCATGCCCTGAACATGCGCGATAGCGGCGTGAAGCAGCTCAAGGTCGCCCTCGCTGCTGGTTCCGCCAGCCGCAAGAAAGCCGAAGCAGAAGGCATCGAAGTCACCACGGTCGAAGAAGCCACGAAATGGGCTGACGTGCTGATGATCCTCGTCCCGGACGAGAAACAAGCCGTTCTCTTCGCCAACGAAATCGAGCCACACCTGCGCGCTGGCCAGCACATCATGTTCGGCCACGGTTTCAACATCCACTACAATCTCATCCGCCCACGCGCTGATGTTGACGTGTCGCTCTCCGCGCCAAAAGGCCCGGGCCACACGCTGCGCGCGCAATACCAGATGGGCTTTGGCCTGCCGGGCCTTATCGCCATCCATCAGGACGCTTCGGGCTCCGCAACCGATGTTGCGCTCTCCTATTCGAAAGCCATCGGCAACACGCGCGCTGGCGTCATCCAGACATCGTTCCGCGAAGAAACCGAAACCGACCTCTTCGGCGAACAGGCTGTCCTTTGCGGCGGTATCGTCGAGCTGATCAAGGCTGGCTTCGAAACGCTGGTTGAAGCCGGCTATGCGCCTGAAATGGCCTATTTCGAATGCCTCCACGAAACCAAGCTGATCGTCGACCTGATCTATGAAGGCGGCATCGCCAACATGAACTACTCGATCTCGAACACGGCCGAGTATGGCGAATATGTCTCCGGCCCGCGCATCGTGAACTCGGAAACCAAGGCCGAGATGAAACGCGTTCTGACCGACATCCAGGATGGCACATTCGCCCGCAACTGGGTTCTCGAAAACCAGGCCGGCGCCCCAAGCTTCCACGCCAAACGCGCCCGCATGAACGACCACCTCATCGAGGAAGTCGGCGAAAAACTGCGCGGCATGATGCACTGGGCCCAGAACGACCGCCTGGTCGACAAAGCCCGCAACTAGGCTTCGCCCATATACGGCATGCCGGACCTATTCGTCCGGCATGCCGCCTGCGGCCACGTTCAAGTCCACATCGCCCTTTACGCCCGCCACATTACCCCGCATCGAATGCTGCCAGATGGCATAGGGCATGTCTGGCGCGCCCTCGACACTGCGTATCCAGAGCGGGTAGCGGTCGAAGGATCCCGCGACCCAGTCCGCGTAGAATTCCTTTGTCGTGTAGAGCACCGGCACCGCGCCATATTCCGCTTCCAGCCTTTCCAGAAAGGCCTGTAACTCAGCCTTCGTGCCAGCCTCATCCCGGAACGGCTTGCAATTATGGGCATATTCCAGGTCCACCGCTGGCGGCAGCGTGCCCTCGCGCACCTCGACCGCGCGGATGAAGTTCACTGCCTGCGCCTCCCACGGCTTGCATAAAATATAGAAATGATAGGCGCCAACGGCATAGCCCCGCCGCGTTGCCTCGATCCAGTTCTGCTGGAAGTCCTCGTCCGTCCAGTCGCGCCCCTCGGTGGCCTTCAGATAGATGAAGTCGACCCTGGCCCCTTCCAGCAGGTCCCAGTTCACCGCGCCATTATGATGTGACAGGTCGATGCCATTGGCCCCCGGTGCCAGCAGGCCGGGCTCAGGCAGGGCCGCGTACGGCTCTGCCGAGCACCCGGAAAGGACCAGGAATACGCAGAACAGGGGGAATCGAAGGTCCATGAGGGCCAATCTGGCATGCAAAGAAGGCGCCGTCGCGTCGAAATGCTTACGCTCCGGCGGCGGCCTCAAGGCGAGATGAAGGCCCTCCAAACGGCCTCATGGCATGTATTTTGCTCTGAAATCCCTTGTATTTCAGTCACCAGGGGATGTGACCAGTGGTAAACCAACTCTCCGCCAAGCAAGGCGAAGGCAGCTTCATCGCCGCAGGCACGCGCCTTGAAGGCCAAATCGCCTTCACCGGCCCGACCATCGTGTCCGGTCACCTGAAAGGCGACGTCATCGCAGATGGTCTTCTGGTTATCGAGGCCGGGGCCATTGTCGATGGCAGCGTCGACGGCACACTCATTGTGGTTCACGGCACGCTCACCGGCACGATCAGCGCCAGTGATATGATCGAAGCCTTTCCCGGTTGCCGTATCGAGGGGCGGGCCTATGCGCCCAGCATGCGCGTTGATGGTGGCGCAACTGTGCTGGCCGATCTGTTGATTGCACCGGTTCGTCCTGCTGACTGGAACGCCCCGAAACAGGCCGCCCCTGCCCCGCAACAGGTCCGGCCACAGCCCAGCCCGAAACCGGTTCAGGCAGACATTCCGGCGCCTGCGCCACTGCCACCTTTCGTCAACACCATGTTCTCGCAGCCGGCCAAGACCAGCTCGGGCAGCTGAGGCCCTAGCGGCCTGCGCCGTCTTTCAGGCGTTCCCACGTGTCATCATTGGGGTCATAGGCAGCGAGCCCCGTGATCCGGTCGCAGGCCCATTTATATCCGTCATCACAGGCTGACTGGAGAATGCGCGTCCCCTCGGCCACGTTCTTTGCGCCGCCCTTGCCCGCGAACACCATATTGCCATAACCGGCACAGCCGCTCACTTCCCCAAGATCGCACGATTTCTTGTAGAGCAGGCGCGATTGCGCGAGGTCCTGCTCCACGCCGTCGCCTTTGTTGGTCAGGTAGGCGAGCGAGGCACAGCCAGCCGCATTCTTGCCGTTGCAGGCCTTGCGATAGGCTTCGCCGGCCAGCTTGTAATCCTGCATCCCGCCCCAGCCTTTGCGGTAATAGTCGCCAAGCTTGGTGCAGGCTTCAAAATCCTTGGTGCCGCAGGCCTGAATGGCCGCAGCGCGGCCTGCGCGGTCCTTCTCCAGGTTCTGGGTCGCCTGCTCCAGCGCGATCTCAGCCTGTGTTCGCTCGACCTTTTGGCCATATTGCGCAGAGGCCGGCGCGGCCATCAGGCCGGCAGCGGCAATAAAAGCAAGACTTGTCAGGAAGCGCATGTCGCAATCTCCAAATGATATTCTGTAACATTGAATATACGCCTCGCGCGGCGCGCCGTCCATGAGCCGGGCTGCTTAAGGAATCGTAACCTGCCCTTGCCGCCATGGCCCTGTCGGCGCAAACTCCGACAAACACTTTTGGGAGACATCAGAGATATGGCAGCGCAAGATCAGCAACCCATAGGATCCGGCTTTGGTGGAAAGACGACCGCCAGCGAAGTTCTCGCCGGCATTGACCTGACGGGTCGTAACGCGATCGTGACAGGCGGCTATTCCGGCATCGGCCTCGAAACGGTCCGTGCACTGGCCGGAGCGGGCGCCCGCGTCACCGTTCCCGCCCGCCGCGTCGAAGTCGCCGAGGACACGCTCGCCGACGTCGCCGGAGATATCGAAATCGCCTCAATGGACCTGGCAGACCTCCGCAGCGTCGACAAATTCACCCGCGAATATGACGAAACCAAGCGCGGCCTCGACATTCTCATCAACAATGCCGGCATCATGGCCTGCCCCGAAGGCCGCGTCGGCCCCGGCTGGGAACGCCAGTTCGGCACCAACCATCTCGGCCACATGGCCATGAGCCTCGCGCTCGCCCCGTCCATGCAACGGGCAGACTCCGCCCGCGTCGTCTGCCTCTCCTCGACCGGCCATGTGCGGTCTGACGTGCACTGGGACGATCCGCACTTCAACAATACGCCCTATGACAAATGGGACGCTTATGGACAGGCCAAGTCGGCCAACGCGCTTTTTGCCCTCGGCGTCGACCATCGGGGCCGCGATGTCGGCGTGCGGGCTTTTTCAGTCCATCCGGGTGGCATCTTCACGCCCCTGCAGCGCCACCTGAGTGAGGAGGAAATGGTCCAGCTCGGTTGGAAAGCCCCCGACGGCTCAATCCCGCCGCAAGTGCAGGCCATGTTCAAGACACCCGAACAAGGCGCATCCACCAGCGTCTGGGCCGCCACATCGCCCCAGCTCAACGGCCGCGGCGGCGTCTATTGCGAGGATTGCGACATCGCCAAGCTCGCTGACGAAAACAGCCAGCGCTGGGAACACGCCCGGCCCTGGATCTGCGATGACGAAAAGGCAGAACGCCTCTGGACCATGAGTGAGAAAATGCTGGCTGACGCCTGATACAAGGGCGCATGAGGAGGACAGAATGATGAAATGCATATTTGCCGCACTATTGGCCGGCGGCCTCGCCACCGCCTGTACAACGCCCCCCACCACTGATGACAGCGCCGCATTGGCGCCCGTTGAAGCACCTGCGACTGACGTGTCGGTTGCAAAGTTTTCCTATGCCAGCGTCTTTGGACAGGACGACCGCCCGGCCGCCGACTATGAACAATACGAAGTGCGCAAGTCGGAAGACGTGCTCATCTTCACCGGTATGCTGCCCGGCATGACCGTGCTTGACCTCGAAGCCGGTGGCGGAACGTATACTGAGCTCTTCTCCCGCGTCGTCGGTGACAGCGGCAGGGTCTACATGCAGAACCCGCCCGCCTTTGACGCCTTCCTCGGGGATTCTGTTTCCCAGCGCGTCGACGGGCGCCTTGCGAATGTTACACCTCTGCGCACGCCCTTTGACGACCTCTCGGCCATTCCGGATGGCTCTGTCGATGTCGCCACATGGCTGCTCGGCCCGCACGAACTCTGGTACACGCCTGAAGGCGCAGAGCCCGGCGATCTTGGAGACCCGGACACGACCTTTGCCGAGATTGCCCGTGTCATCAAACCCGGCGGCCACTTTGTCGTGCTTGATCATATGGCCCCTGTCGGCGCCCCGGCCACGACGGGCGGCGAGACGCACCGTATCGACAAGGCCATCATTATCTCCATCGCAGAAGCCAATGGCTTCACACTTTCCGAGGAAAGCGACCTCCTCGCCAATGCGGACGATGATGGCAGCCTGAATGTTTTTGATCCGGCCATTCGGCGCAAGACCAACCGCTTCCTGCTGAAATTCACCAAGGGCTGAAACGTCCTTCTGCAGTTGACACTACAGGCCCGTCGCTCCCATGCGGCGGGCCGTTTGTATGGCATTAAGCACGCCTGAATCCGCGTGGCTTCGCAAGTGTTAACAGCCTCCGAAAAACTCATCGAACCCGCTTCAACCTGTCTGAACGCACGCGCTGTAAAAGAGGTGACGCAGGACGCGGAGGGACGCAAAGTGAACAGGGAGGGGCTCCTTTTCAGGTGGCTGCGGGCACGGCTGAATCCAAAAATTGAATCGCACCGCGATGTGCTGCGCATAACCATCGGCACGACCATCATGATCCTGTCAGCCATTGCTGTCGGAGAGATGATCGTGTCGCGCCTCACAGGTTCCAACCTCTGGGTTGACCTGTCCCGCGGCATGATATTCGGCACACTGATTTCCGGCCCGGCCGTTCTCTTCAATGCGATCGTGCTGCGCGAGAATGTCATTCTCTCCGGCAAGTTCCGCCGCGCCTATCGCCTGGCCTCCCGCAATGCAGAGCACGTCCTCACCAAGAATCAGGAACTGGAAGAAGCGCAGCAGCAGCTCGCAGAACTGGCGCATTCCGACTTCCTCACCGGCCTCGCCAACCGGCGCCGATTTGAGCAGGCCTTTGCGGATGCGTTCGGCGCCGTCGGTCTTGGCGGCCCGCCCTTCTCGTTGATCCTGCTCGACCTCGACAATTTCAAACAGATCAATGACGGCTATGGCCATGATGCAGGTGACTCCGTGCTGCGCCACGTCGCCCAGCGCCTGCGCAGATCCATTGCCGATCGGCCGGGACTGGGCGCGCGCCTTGGCGGCGACGAGTTCGCCATCCTCCTATGGGATACGTATGACGCACGTGATGTCGAGAGCTTTGCGAGCCGTCTGCGCGATGACCTCGCCAAATCCCACACGTATTATGGCAAGACGCTCGATGCACCGTCCAGCGTCAGCGTCAGCCTCAACCCCGACGCATTCCAATCGGCATCGGAGATGTTCGTGGCAACGGACAAGGCCCTGTTGAACCTGAAGCGTCGGCCTGAGAATGGCATCACGATCCTCGGTCACCGCAAGGATGACGGCGACCTCTCGATTGCCGTCTGATCGCCTAGGCGCGCGCCTCGGCCAGCATCAGTTCAGGCGAATTGCCATGATGCAAAACGGCCTGTGCCGGCAGCCAGCATGTCACTTCCAGACCACCGCCTTCGACCGGCTTCATGCCCACCGTGCCGCCATGCAGGTCGACAAAGTGCTTCACGAGCGCAAGGCCAAGGCCTGCGCCGCGCTGGTCGCCGGAAACGAAACTGTCAAAGCTCGTCGCCCGCTTCTCGGCCTCAAGCCCCTTGCCATTGTCGCGCACCGATAGCGTAACCATGTCGCCGATACGCTGGGCCGAGACGACAATCTCGCCGCCGGATTCGGTAAAGCGCAGCGAATTGGAAATCAGGTTGAACAGGACCTGCCGTATCCGGCGCTGGTCTGCGCGAATGACGCCCAGCTTGCCTTTGACGTCAGACCGGACACTGATTTCCGTGTCTTCGGCTTTCGAGACGACCATCTCAATGCTTTCCTCGATCACGTCCTGTAGCTGCACGTCCTCAAGGTCGAGATCCATGCGGCCCGCTTCGATCATGGCGAGGTCGAGAATATTCTCGATCAGTTTTGACAGATGGTCAGAGGCTGAGAGGATCGCACTGACATAATCAGACTGGCGCTCAGTCAGCTGGCCATTGCGCTGGGTTTCCAGCAGCTCGGCATAACCGAAGATAACCGTCAGCGGAGACCGCAGCTGATAGCTCACATTGCGCACGAATTCCGTTTTCAGCCGGTCGGCCGCTTCAAACGCTTCAGCCCGGTCGCGCAGGGCAGATTCCACACGCCGCGTCGCCGTCACATCGGCAAAGGCGATCAGCGTGTTCCCATCCGGCAGCGGGTGGGTCAGGTAAGTCAGCATGGACCCGTCGGACCGGCGCATTTCGCCCGTGGTCGACTGGCGGGCGCGGGCGGACGGATCGGTGATGTGGGCCTTGATGCCCTCCCAGATCTCGACATCGTGGAACAGCGGCACACAGGCCTCCACCACGACCGAATAGTCTGGCTTGTCCTTCAGCAGCTCGTGCGGAAGGCTCCACAGGCGCTCGAAGGCCTTGTTGAACAGTTTCAGCCGTCCGTCGCCGCCAAACACGGCGACCGCCTCGTGCAGATTGTCCAGCGTCGACGTCTGCGTCTTCACGATGGCGTTGAACTTGGTCTTCAGTTCCAATTCGCCGGTAATGTCCTTGAACAGCAGCAGCAGGCCGCCCATAGGGTGGCGCTGACGCGTGACGGACAATGTGCGGGCATCCGGCAGCGACCAGAGATCTTCCTTCACGCCGTCAATATCGAGATAGTAGGCCAGCTCTTCCGCGCGCCATTCGGCATAGTTCGTCCGCGCCGGCAGCTTGCGCCGTTCGCGCAGCCGGTCCAGCAGCTGGCCATGTGTCGGCCGGTCCAGCAGGAATGTCTCTTCAAGGTCCCACATGTCGCGGAAAGCCTTGTTATAAAAGGTCAGCTTGCGGTCGGCGCCAAAGATGGCGACTGCGTCGGCCACATGGTTAAGCGTCTCGTCATGCGCGCGCACATGGCGGTTCAGTTCCTCGCGCGCATTCTCCTGCGCGGTCACGTCAAATGCCATGGCCCCTGCCCCGCCCGACAGCGGGAAGGTCAGCACGCGCATCGCGCGGCGTTCGCCATTGATCACCATATGGCGCGTCTCATCGATATCGACGCCCTCGGAAATCGTCTTGCGCGCCTGTTCGGCGGCGGCCTGGTCCAGCATCAACTGACGGTCCAGCACGCGGTCCAGGTTGATGCCGTCAACGGCCTCGATATAGGCCGGGTTCACCCATTGCAGCTTGCCCATGCCCGAAACACGCCAGGCCGGGAAAGGCGACTTGCCCAGCATGTCGAGAAAGGCGGTCGGGTCGCGCGCAATAACCTGCCGCGCCTCTTCCAGCTTGCCCCGGGCCGAGCTTTCCTCCAGCCCCTTGATCGTCGTATCGGTCACCCACACAACGGCGCGGGCGCCAGCCGTGCGCCCATCCGCTTCAAGGAAGCGGCCGGAAGGCCCGATAATCGTTAGCGAAAAAGCCTGTCCCGTCTCGCGCAGCTCGCGCAGACGGATGCGCAATGTGGTGTCCTGCCCGGCGCTGTCACGCGCCTCAAGGTCTGCAAGGCCCTCAATGATTCGCACCGCAGGATCCATCGAGATCGCATCATCGGTAAAGCTTAGAAGGCCTGCCAGCGCGACAGGAGAGCCATAAAGTTCCGGCGCGATGATCTCATCACCATCGGCTTCCATGGCGTCGCCCTGCCAGACGAGGATGACACCGGGGTGCGCCCCCAGCACGGATCGGTGCTCAGCGAGCGCCGTTTCAAGCTCGGAAGACCGGTCGCGAAACTTCCGCGCAGCGCCGCGCGCGCCGTCCGAAACCCGCAATGCCCACAACAGTGCCGCAAGGCCCAGCGAGGCCGCGCCGGCGGACATGATGATTGGCACCTGATCTGCACTTATCGCCATAAATCTTCCAGTTCCATTGCCCGAATCGGCCGCGTTCTGGCAGCCGGAAGTGGTTAACGGAATGCTCCCTTTCCATTAAGGCCGGGTTAACAAGACGGTAAGACCACCCCTCTGGGCACGCAAGGTAACTGAAACGTCATGTTGCAAATAAACCACACGCGCATAGTCTACCCCTCTGGCCACCTTACGGAAACCGTCCATGCACCTTCGCCTCCTGGCAACAACTCTCTCGGCGCTTCTCTGCCTGTCCGCACCTGCCGCAGCCGAAAGCGTAAGTGAGGAAGAGGCCGAGCGCCTCGTCGAGACCGTTTCGATGAGCAGTGACGCGCCCGCAGCAGACGACGAACTCGTGCTTCTGCCGGGCCAGGGCCATCTGAACCCCAAGGCGCCGCATGGCCGCCACGCCGCCAACCGCCTCGTGCCCGGCGGCGGCCTCATCATGAGCTTTGACACCAATGATGATGGTGAGGTCACGCGGGAAGAGTTGCGCATCGGCGCTGATGCCGCCTTCATCCTCGCGGATGCCAACAAGGACGGCACGCTCAGCGCGCTCGAACAACAGGACTGGGCGCGCGACCTGCCCACGCGGGACGACACGCTGGCCAATCCCGTCCGCTTCGACCCCAATCTCGACCGGCTTGTCACCCGCGACGAATTCGTGGCCGTGATCGCCCAGCTCGCCGCAGCCTATGCAGACCCCGGCGGCACGATCATGATCGCAAATCTCGCCGCGCCTGAGCCGAAAGAGAATGACAAGCGCTACCGGGAAATGACCGATCTTGACCGGGAAGAAGATGCCGCGCGCAATTAACCGGCGCTTTGCCCTCCGCTAAAGGGCTTCAGCAGACAACGTCGTCCGGGCCCTGCTCGCCAAAGCCTTCAGCAATCAGGGCAGCCAGTGCCGTTACAGCTTCCGCCGCCTCCGCGCCCTCGGCCGTCAGCTCCACTTCACAGCCCATGTGCGCCACCAGCATCAACAGGTCCATGATCGAGCGCGCATCGGCGCTCTGGTTCTCGTGATGCACCACAACATTCGCGTCGAACTCACCGGCCAGCCGCGACAGGCGCGCAGATGCCCTGGCATGAAGCCCCTTGCGGTTCACGATCATGACGCGCTGGCTGGCAGATGTGGTGGCGGGCTGCACTAGCTGGTCTTCGCCAGCAGTTCAGAGGCGATACTGATATATTTGCGGCCCGCTTCGGCCGCCACCTTGGAGGCTTCCGGCAGTGAAAGCGTCTCGCGCACTTCGGCCAGCTTGATCAGCATGGGCAGGTTCACGCCGGACAGGACCTCGATATTTCCCGCGCTCATGATCGACATGGCGAGATTGGACGGCGTACCGCCGAACATATCGGTGAGGATAATAACGCCGCGCCCGCTGTCGCAGGACTTGGCCGTTTCGCGGATCTGGTCACGCCGCGCCTCGATATCGTCCTCGACCTCAATGGAAATCGAACGAAAGCAAGGCTGCTCGCCCACCACATGTTCTGTGGCCGCAACGAGTTCCCGCGCGAGCTTTCCATGGCTGACGACAACAATGCCGATCATGCCGATACCTTCCACATCCGTTCCTAACGAACATGTCATGCTGCCACGCAACAGTTTTGCGTCAACCCTGATTCAGCTGTTACAATCAGGCAGTCCGGCTCAGTTGCCCGAAAGCCCCAGCACGTCATCCATGCCGTAAAGACCAGGCGCCCGGCCGTTAACCCAGGCCGCCGCCTGTAGTGCGCCATGCGCAAACACCGCGCGGTCCAGCGCCTGATGGCTCAGCGTCAGGATTTCCCTGTCCGAGCCAATGGTGACCGAATGCTCGCCGATCACATCGCCCATCCGGCGCACCGAAAAGCCGATCTGACCTGCAACGCGTGCGCTGTCTGGCCCGTCATAGGGCGCCGCGCGGAGGTCATCCAATATGCTGCCACGCCCCTCGGCGGCAGCCTCGCCCAGCATCAGCGCCGTGCCGGAGGGCGCATCCACCTTGCGGCGGTGATGCGTTTCGAGAATTTCGATATCCCACCCCTCGCCGAGCCGGCTCGCTGCCATCCGCGTCAGCGCCTGCAGCAGGTTGATGCCCACCGAGAAATTGCCTGCCTTGACCACGGCGAGATGCTCGGCGGCCCTTGCCACCTCTTTCTCTTCTGCGGCGCTCATGCCCGTCGTGCCGATCACGACACCGCTGACCCGCGTATGCTTCAGCGCATTCAGCGCCGCCAGCGTCGCTTCTGGCCGTGTGAAATCGATCCAGACATCGGCATTCGCCGCCGCGGCCACAGGGTCCGTCACCGGGCGAACGCCCAGCGCCTGCCGCCCGGCCAGTTCGCCAATGTCGCGATCAAACGGCCCCTTGCCCGGCGCCTCGGTACCGCCAGCCACAACAAGGCCCTCATCAAGTGCGGCGGCCACAAGTTGGCGACCCATACGGCCGCCCACGCCAGCTATGGCAACGCTGAACGGGGCGCGGGCTTCAGTATCGGTCATTGCGGTCCTTCCGGCAGTCTCTTGTCGTGTCAGCGGTCTTCCGGATCAGGCGTGATCCCGGCCGCTTCTTCCGCTACCTCAACCCTGTGCTCCAGTTTTGCAAGTTCCCGCTCGCGCAACTCGTCGGAAAACGCACTCGCGAACACACCTGCAGGCAGCGCCACCACACCAATCCCCGCCAGCGCAATCACAGAGGCAAAGGCCCGCCCCAGCGGCGTCACCGGGTACACATCGCCATAGCCCACGGTCGTCAGCGTCGCGATGGCCCACCAGATCGCCCGCGGGATCGACTGGAACGTCTCCTGCTGCTTGCCGCCCACACCTTCAATGAAATAGAGCGCCACTGCCGAGACATAGACCAGCGCCAGTGCCATCGCGAGCGTCGTCAGGAGTTGCGACCCCGCCCGCCGCACCGCTGCGCCCAGCACGTCAAAGGCCGGCACGAACCGCGCCAGCTTGATCAGCCGGAACAGCCGGAACACACGCAGCGCCACCAGCGGCACGCCGCCGCCAAGGATCATCACGATCAATTCCGGCAGGAAGGCCAGCAAGTCCGCGATCGAATAGAACCGCGTCATGTAACGCAGATGCCCGGCGAAGCCGGAATATTCCTCTTTCAGGCCATGGATATAGACGCGCACCACATATTCCACGGCAAACACGGTCACGACAAATACGTTGAATGCATGGAAAGCCGCTCGCCATTCAGGCTGCGCGGTCAGGGTCGGTTCGGTCTCAAGCGCCAGCGTCAGAAAGCTCAGCAGCACAATTGCGATGATCAGCCAGTTTACACGCGAAATACCATGTTCGCGCGCCTCCGGCACAAGCTCCATATAGAGCTTGTGGCGAAAGCCCTGCTGAACAGCAATCTGATGCACTACCATCGACAGGGTCCCCTTCCCGTAAATGCAGTCTGATTAGCCTCTTAGCACGCCCCCCGCGCCTTTGGCGACAGAGGCGACAACCTTGTCCATCAGGCCCTGGATGTCTTCGTCCGTCATCTTCTCGCGCGGCTGGATCGTCACCTCGAAGGCGACAGACTTCTTTCCCTCGGGCACGCCCGTGCCCTGATAGATGTCGAACACATCGGCCGAAACGATCAGCTGCTTGTCGGCGCCGGTCGCGTGCTTCACGAGATCGGCTGCCGGAACGGCGTCATCGACAAGGAAAGCAAAGTCGCGGCGGATCGGCGTCAGGTCAGCGCGTTGCAGCACGGGCTTGGTCTTGGTCGACTTCACCTTCATCTGCGGCAGCGCATTGAGGTTCAGCTCAAACCCGAACATCGGCCCGTCCACGCCCAGCGCCTTCAGCACGCCCGGATGCACCGCGCCGAAATGGCCAACCGTCACCTTCGGCCCCAGCTTCAGGCAGGCCGCCTGCCCCGGATGCCAGTGCGGCTGCGTCGGCGTGCCCACCTGGAACCGCTCGCCCGGCTGGCCGAGCGCTTCGAGAATGGCGAACAGGTCCGCCTTGGCGGCAAAGGAATCATAAGCCGCGGGCTTGCCCTGCCAGTGGCGCTGCACCGCCGGCCGCACGATACCGGTCGCCACGGTGCGCTGGTCCTTCGGGCCATCGCCCAGATAGACCGGGCCCACTTCGAACAGGCGCGCGCCCGGCTCGCCATGATTGGCCGCCTTCTGCGCGGCTGCCGCAAGGTTGCCGATGATCGACGGGCGCATGTAATTGAGTTCGCTCGCGACAGGGTTCGCCACGGCCAGCGCCGGATCATGCTTGGCAAACAGCGCCGCATCATCCTTCGCCATGAAGCTCCACGTCACCGCTTCAAGGAAACCCCGCGCCGCCAGCACACGCCGCGACACGCGCACGCGCTCCTGGATCGGCGTCGTGATCGCGCGGCGACCGCCAGCAGGTTCCGGCAGCGACGTCACTGGCAGCGAGTCATAGCCGATCAGCCGGGCAATCTCTTCCACAATGTCTGCCGACTGCTCCATGTCGAACCGGTGGCTCGGCGGGAGCAGATACCAGGCGTCGCCCGCGTCCTCGATATCGAACTCAAGGTCCTTCAGGATACGGCGCATCTCCGGCAGCTTGACCACGAGGCCCGTCAGGCGCTCAACATCCGCCGGATAGAACGTCACCTTCTTGATGCGCGCATCAATCGATCCGGCCACATTGGCCTTCGAGGCCGTGCCGCCGCCATGCTCAAGGATCAGCGCCAGCGCCATGTTCAGCCCGTCGACACAGCTCTGCGGGTCAACCCCCCGCTCATACCGGTAGCGCGCATCGGAATGAATGCCCGTCGCGCGGCCCGTGCGCGCCGTCGTCAGCGGATCAAACCACGCGCTCTCGATGAACACGTCCGTCGTCTCTGCCGATACCGCCGTCGAGGCACCGCCCATCACGCCGCCAAGGCCGATCACGCCGCTTGCATCGGCAATCACGCACATGTCCGGCGTCACCTTGTAGGTCTTGCCGTCCAGCGCATCGAGCGTTTCGCCATCCTTGCCGCGCCGCGCCACAATCGTGCTGCGCAGCTTGGCCGCATCATAGACGTGCAGCGGACGCGCCTGGTCCAGCGAGATATAATTGGTCACGTCCACCAGTAGCGATTTCGGCTGGATACCCACGGCCTTAAGCCGCACCTGCATCCAGTCCGGCGACGGACCATTCGTCACGCCGCGCACCAGTGCGCCCGCAAACATCGGGCACACCTCAGGCGCTTCCAGCTTGATCTCCACCGGGCAGTCGAAACTGCCTGCAACCTTCTTCACGTCGGTGCGGATGAAACGTCCCGCGCCAGCCGCTGCCAGATCGCGCGCAATGCCCTGCACGCCCAGCCAGTCCGGCCGGTTCGGCGTCACTTCAAAATCGATCACCGGGTCTGTCAGGCCGAGGGCCTTTGCCGCTGGCGTGCCCATCGGGATCGACTCGTCGAGGTCGGCAATGCCGTCATGGTCCTCACCCGCTTCCAGTTCCTTGGTCGAGCACATCATGCCCTGGCTCTCGACGCCGCGAATGGCGCGCGGCTTCTTGTCGAGCGCAAATTCAAGCCCCGGAATATACGCGCCCAGCGGCGCATAGATCGCCGTCATGCCGGCCCGCGCATTCGGCGCGCCACACACGATCTGCTTCATGCCGTCAACGGTTTCCACCTGGCACACGCGCAGCTTGTCGGCATCCGGATGCGGCACGGCCTCGATCACCTTGCACACGGTGAAGGGCGCGAGCTTCGCTGCCGGGTCGATAACCTCCTCGACCTCCAGCCCCGCCTTCAGCATCAGCGCCAGAATCTCGTCAAGCCCGGCTTTCGTCGCCAGGTGATCGGTTAGCCAGGAAAGGGTGAACTTCATCAGCTGAGCCCTCCGCTGACCGACGGTGTCGTCCACGGCGCAAAGCCGTAATGGCGCGTCCATTGCGGGTCGGCCTCAAAGTAAGGTCGCAGGTCCGGCATGCCGTATTTCAGCATGGCGAGGCGATCAACGCCCATGCCGAAGGCAAAGCCCTGATGCGTCGCCGGGTCCAGTCCGCAATTGCGCAGCACATTCGGATGCACCATGCCGCAGCCCAGCACTTCCAGCCAGTCAGTGCCCTTGCCCACTTCAACCGTGCCGCCTTCGCGCAGGCATTGCACGTCCATTTCGGCCGATGGCTCAGTGAACGGGAAGAAGTGCGGACGGAAGCGCGACACGACATTGTCCACTTCAAAGAAGGCCTTCACGAAATCGATCAGACAGCCCTTGAGGTGGCCCATATGGATGCCCTCCTCGATCACCAGGCCTTCGACCTGGTGGAACATCGGCGTATGCGTCGCATCCCAGTCATTGCGGTAAACGCGGCCCGGTACGAGAATCCGGATCGGCGGCTTCTCGCTCATCATGGTGCGGATCTGCACAGGGCTCGTATGCGTGCGCAGCACTTTCGGCGTGCCGCCTTCGGGCGCGTCGAGGAAGAACGTATCATGCGTCTCGCGCGCCGGGTGACCTTCAGGGAAGTTCAGCGCCGTGAAATTGTGCCAGTCGTCCTCGATGTCCGGGCCCTCGGCCACGGTGAAACCCATGTCGCCGAAGATCGCCGCGATCTCCTCGAACACCTGCATCACCGGGTGCAGCGTGCCGGCTTTCGGGCCGGGCGCGGGTGGCAGCGTCAGGTCGACCTTCTCAGTCGCGAGCTGCGCTTCCAGCGCCTCGCCTTCCAGCGCCGCCTTGCGCGCGCGAACGGCCTCGTCGACAGTCACTTTCAGCGCGTTCAGCTTCGGCCCGTTTTCCTTGCGCTCTTCCGGGCTCATCTTGCCCAGCGCGCCCATCAGGCCGGAGACGCGGCCCTTCTTGCCCAGTTCGGCCACGCGCACGGCGTCCAGCGCATCGAGGCTCGTCGCCGCGGCAATCGCCGCAAGGGCCTCTTTCTCTATCGTTTTGATATCAGACAAGGTTACAGCCTCTCTTGCGATTCAGCGCGCTTTCTAGTCGCTTCGGGTCAACATGCAAACGCCCAAAGGAAAAGCCCGGCTTTGGGGGCCGGGCTCTCCTGTATTGCAGCAACGTGGTGTGCAGCCTAGGCGAGCGCGGCTTTCGCCTGCTTGACCAGTGCAGCAAACGCTTCCGGCTCGCGGATCGCGATGTCGGACATGACTTTACGGTCGACTTCGATGCCGGCCTTGGTCAGGCCGTCGATGAAGCGGCTATATGTGAGTTCGTCGTCATGGATGCGGACAGCGGCGTTGATGCGCTGGATCCAGAGCGAGCGGAACGTACGCTTTTTGACCTTGCGGCCGACATAGGCGTACTGGCCGGCTTTCCAGACAGCTGCGTTCGCGTTCGAGAACGTGTTCTTCGAACGGTTGCGGAAGCCTTTGGCCTGCTTGATGATTTTCTTGTGGCGAGCGTGCGCTGGCACTTTGTTACGTGAACGGGGCATGGTGGCCTCCTAAGTCAAGATCGGGGGAAAAACGGGAAAAGCCTACAGGCCGTACGGCAGGAACTTCTTCATGACGCGCGCGACATCAGCACTCGAAGCGACTTTCGTGCCCCGGTTCTGGCGGATGTACTTGGCATTATGGCTCATCAGACGGTGGCGTTTACCCACGACACCGTGCTTCAGCTTACCCGTAGCGGTGATCTTGAACCGCTTTGCAGCGGCTTTCTTGGTCTTCATCTTCGGCATTTCTTGTCTCCTTATATGAGCTCTCACCCTTGGGCGGCCCTTGGTCGTTCATGAGCAGAGGGGCATGCCGTTCGCCCGCACCGCTCGGAAGAGGCGGCTTATGACGGATCAGGAACAGAGAATCAAGGGGCCAGATGCCCGATTCAGCAGGCGATTTGCGCCGGAAACGGGGGAAAGCACAGCCTGCCTCCCCGTCCCGGCGCCAATTACCCCGCCAGATCCCCGAAAAGCTGTCCGACCGCACCCCCGGCGGGGCCATGATGTCCCTGTCATGACAGCTGGTTTCCCCAGGCAGCTGTCATGGGGGCGACAAGCCTCGGCAAGCGGAGGGAAACAGGGTTCGCGACCCAGTGTTTTCCTGTGTCATCTTCATAATGCGATGCGGCCCTCTTCCCTCCGCCCGCCACAAAAAGAAAAACCGGAGGGACAAACGGCCCGTCCGGCTTTCGGTGCAGGCAGTAGATTTCGGAAGGAGGATAAGTATTTGATTAGAGAATGCCGGACATAGCAAGTGTCATCACAATCACCCCATTTTAGTCGACAACAAGCCACAGCGAGTTTAATGCGTGGAAATTGTTTTGCTGCGAAAAACGCGCATCGTGGATAATCATAAAGGTTCCCCGCGATTCTTTTATTTGTACAACGCAGCCGCGTCTGGAGAACAAACTGAAAATGAATAGACCTGTTCATTTGCCTGAGTTCGGCACGCCACCTCTTGATGAATTAGTGCTTGGCGTTCAATTCTCGCCGGTCCCGGGTTACTCTTCAATTTATTCTGGAGAAATATGGGAGCTGTTCAAAGAAGACTTTCCTCACGTTGAAGAACACCCGGCCTTAGAACCTCAGTTCGAAACATTTGGCGGCCATAATGCGCGACCTGGTTTTCAGTTTAGTTTTGGCCCTGCACCAACAAACAGCAGAATGTGGTTTGCTTCGGAAGAACAGAATGATCTCATTCAATTCCAATCTGATCGACTTCTTCATAATTGGAGAAGAGGCCCAAACGGGATGGCCTATCCTCGGTTTGAACCGATCGAGCAAATGTACTTATGCAATCTAGAGAAGATACGTGATTTTTTCAGGCGCCGTTTTTCGCATGAATTGGAGATCACTCAAGCCGAAATCGGGTATGTTAACCTTATTAGAGTCGATGATTTCTCGGAGATTGGAAAGTGGTTCTCGATCTGGAAAGCCTCACAGTTGAACATTGAGGGCCTAACCACCACATTTATGGAAGTGGTTAAAGACAACGATCAAAGAGCAATTGCACGGCTACATCACATTCTGCAATCCGTTCTCACTATTGACGGCAAGCACAAAGCATACAAGCTTGAATTGACTTTTAGAGGGTTACCTAAAGATAAGAGTATCGACGGTACAATTGAGTTTATTCGAAAAGGCCGCGAAAAGATCGTTACGCGCTTTACAGAACTGACCACTGACTATGCGCATCAGGCGTGGGAAAGATTGAAATGACCCTTCATGGCCAACTAGGAGCCGTTTTCCAGCGGACCGTACCAACGGTATCGAATGGAAACGTATATGCTGGCGGATTCAGTCGACAAAGACTCCTGATATCTCCCGACAATTCGGCTTGGTACAACGCATTGAATGCCAAGTTTGATGAATTGACCTCCCTTCAAAGGGGGTGGGATGGATACTCTGGTCTTCCAGTTTCATTTTCTTGCGCGAAGTTCGCAGCGAATATTCTTAATCGCCTCTGCGTAGATAATATTTGCCCGCCAAGTCTTGTGCCAGGAAGCGATGGGACGCTTCAGATCGAATGGCATATGAATCAGTACGATGTTGAAATCGACGTTTTGGGAGCCCAAAATGTGGTAGCGACGCGATATGATCTCCTCAGTGAGATTGAAGAGACTGTTGAGCTTCAGAATGACTTTACAATCATCTCGTCCTGGATCGACGATCTAGCCAAAGACCGACGCGACGAAGTTCGTGGCGCTGCTTAGACTATTGATTCATGGTGCCATACGACGAGCCTGAGATCCAACCTGAAGATCGCATCATCAGGCGGATCAATCCGGATCAGCATGTTATACGGGATGAGAACCGAGGAGTGTCGAGAGTTTCATCGAAGGCATTTTCGCCATCAAGCGGGCCGAACGGCGGGATGTCGGTAGATATACTAGCGCTTATAGATAAAGCTGGAGTAGATGCTGCAGAATTCGTTACAACACCGATTTTTACCGGGTCTGTTTCGTTCCCAGCAAAAGCCGCAAGAGACGCCGCCCTAATGATCGGATATGATCCGATTGAGGGCACCGCAGAGTTTCCCGAAAATCCATACCATGGCGAAGTGTGGGGGTCGGCAAGACCAAATAAATTCACAAACCCTCAAAAGAAGGCAATTCAGTCTGCCTCTGAGTGGTTTGTTGAGATTCCCGGCGTCGCGGTAAACGACTGATCCAAACAAAAAAGCCGGAAGGCCCATGACCATCCGGCTTTTGAATCTAGCGGTTTAGCGACGAACTCACCCGCACTTCAGGCTGAGCACCAGCCCTTCGGCATCGGTCAGCACGTTCAGGCGCGTCGGCACATAGTCCATCGTCACCTGATCGTCAGGGCCGACGACGCGGGTGTTCTCGGGCATTTCAGCCTCGGGAATCTCGCTGGCCTGCTGGCCCACATAGGTTTCCAGTGCGGCCATGCCGCACGTGTCATCCGTTGTGTCGATCGGGTTCATTTCCGGTTGCACCGCCGTGTCGGTCTCGGTCGCAGCCTCCGGCGTTTCGGCCGGCGCAGGCTCTGCTGCTTCGGGCGCGGTTTCCGGTGCAGGCGCCGAACAGGCCCCTGCCATCAGGGCCAGGCCCAGGATCAGTCCAGCACGCATCTTCATCGCGGCGCCAGAACCATCGTCATTTGACGGCCTTCCAGCTTGGGTTCGGTTTCGACTTTCGTGGTCTCTTCGAACTGGATCTTCACGCGTTCAAGCAATTGCATGCCGAGATGCTGGTGAGCCATTTCGCGGCCACGGAAGCGAAGGGTCACCTTCACCTTGTCGCCATCGTCGAAGAAACGCTGCATCGCGCGCGCTTTGACTTCATAGTCATGCGTGTCGATGTTCGGGCGCATCTTGATCTCTTTGAGTTCGCTGGAGCGCTGCTTCTTCTTGGCAGCAGCCTTCTTCTTGCGCTCTTCAAAGCGGAGTTTGCCATAGTCGAGAATCTTCACGACCGGGACTTCCTGATCGGGGGACACTTCAACAAGGTCCATGCTCGCCTCGCGCGCCGCATCAAGGGCTGCTGCAAGGGGCATCACGCCCTGTTTTTCACCGTTCTCATCAATGAGTAGAACCTTGGCGGCGCGAATATCTTCATTGGTGCGCGGGCCGGTCTGTTTCGGCGGGGCGTCGGCGTCTGGTCTGCGAGCTATGGCCTGTCTCCTTTGTGGCTGTTCATAGGCTTGGTGAATATGCCATTCGTTGGCCTAATCATCAAGCCGCGTCGGTTGTTCCCAATTTTCTTTCAAGTCAAGCAGGCAACAGCCCAAGCGCCCGAACTGACTGCCAGACATCGTCGACGCTCAGCTCTTTCAGCGTAGGCGCCGAATTGATGATCACCGGCTGTTTCGGCCCGCGCGGCGCGGCATGGTCCGGGTTGCTCTCGGTCAGCGCGAACAGGGCAATGCCCGGCGCGCCGGCCAGCGTCGCCATATGCATCGGCCCGGTATCATTGCCGACCACGAACAGCGCCTTCTCGGCCAGCGTCACGATCTGGAACAGGTCTGTCCGCGTCACCAGGCTCTTCGCCCTTGGCTCGCGCCGCACGATCTCATGCGCCAGCGGGCCCTCCGCCTTGCCGCCGATAATCACCGGCTGGATGCCCGCATCGGCCACCCGCGAGGCGAGTTCGGCATAATTCTCTTCCGGCCAGCGCTTGGCCTCCCGGTGGGCCGAGGCGCCGGGGATCAGCAGCATGTAGGGCTCTTCCAGCGAGAAATAGGCCGGCTGCAGACGCGGCGTGTCGCCCAGTTTGTGGCGCACCCATGAAAGGTCCGGGAAGGGCGCGCTCGTGCCCAGCCAACGGCCCTCCGGCGGCACGCCCGCCACCTCCAACTGCTCCGCCAGCCGGTCAATCGAGTGCATCTTTCCGCGCTCGGCATTGTCGTGGAAGAAGGCGGCCTTCTCATGATGGCCCGACCAGAGCGGCGTCTTGCCCGACCGGCTCAGCGCCGTGAAATAGTTCTTGGTGCGTCCGCTGGTCTGGAAATCATAGATAATGTCATAATCGGCCTTGCGGATGCGCTGGATCAGCGCCGCCGTGGCCTTCATGCCCTCGGGTCGGCCATCGGTCTCGACCCGGTCCACATAGGGACAGATCTTGCCAAATTCCTCGAAGAAAGGCGTCGTCAGCAGGGTAATGCGCGCCGAAGGGTGCGTTTCGCGCACAGCTTTCATCGCCCCCAGCGACAGCACGAAGTCGCCGAGCGCGCTCAGCTTGATGATCAGCACTTCCTTTGCGCTGGCGCCCGGGTTCACCGGGCTCATCGTGGTCTCGGTCCTGGCCATGTCTGCGGTATAAATCCCTACTCCAACAACCGCTTATAGACATTAAGCGTCGCGGCCTGAAGCCCCCGCTTGGAGAAATGCGCCCTGACATGCGCCTGACCGGCTTTTCCCATGCCTGCGCGGGCACTCGGCCCCACATCCAAAAGGGCCCGTATGGCCCCCGCCAGCGCGGCCGGATTGCCCGGTTCCACCCGCGCCCCGGTCTCGCCCTCGATCACCGTTTCGCGCCCGCCGCCATGGTCAGCCACGATCACCGGCCGCCCCATGGCCGAGGCCTCAGCCGCCACCCGCCCGAAGGCTTCCGGCCTGATGGACGGCGTCATCACGATATCCGAAGCGAGGCACGCCGCCGCCATGTCGCGCTCGTGCTCGGCCAGCAGCACCGTGCCGCCCAGCTTGTGCTCAAGGATCGCATCCTCCAGCCGCGTCACATAATTCGCCCTGCCCTGCGGATCGCCCGCCAGCACCAGAACCAGCTTCCGCAGCTCGTCGACCGACATCAGGCCCAGCGCCTTGATCGCCACCAGCTGGCCCTTCCACTCGGTCAGGCGCCCCGGCAGGAACAGCGTCACGCGCTTGTCGCCCGCAATGCCCCAGCGCCCCCGCACCGCCTCGATGCGGGCGGGCGCCACCTGGGCCGGATCGAACACGCCAAGGTCCACACCGCGCGGAATGGTGACGATCCTGGCCCTGTCCAGCCCGTGCACATCATGCACATGCGCCGCGATCCAGTTGGAATTGGCAATCACGAGATCGCCCTTGGCCATCACGGAATTATAGCGCCGCTTCAGGCCGCTCGTGCCCGAATAGGCGCCATGATAGGTCGTCACAAACGGCAGGCCCGTCGCCTGCGCCGCCCAATACGCGCTCCAGGCCGGTGCCCGCGACCGCGCATGCACAAGGCTCACGCCCTCGCGCGCGATCAGGCTCTTCAGCTTGCCCTCGTTCATTTTCAGCACCAGCGGGTTCTTCGATTTCGCATCCATCCGGAACAGCTCGCCGCCCAGCGCCGCAAACTCCTCCTCCAGCCGCCCACCCTTGCTCGCCAGCAGCGCCCGGCCGCCCGCCGCCACAATCGCCTCGGTCACTTCCAGCACGGTGCGTTCCACGCCGCCAGCCGAGAGTTCGGGCGCCACCTGAAGGATGGTCTTGCCGCTGAGATCCGGAAAATCGTCCAAAGCTGCTCTCGTCCCTCGCTCGCTTGACAGGGGAGACAGATGGCGGAACGGAGAGGTAATGACAACGTCCTATTTCACCGGCCCCAACGGCCACCGCCTCGCCTTTCGCCGCAGCAACGCCAGCACGGGCGATCTCACCTTTGTCTGGATGTGCGGCTTCAAGTCCGACATGACCGGCACCAAAGTGGTGCGTCTCGAAGACTGGGCGAATCAGGCGGGCCACGGCTTCCTCGCCTTCGATTATTCCGGGCATGGCCAGTCCGAAGGCGCCTTCGAAGACGGCACGGTCAGCCAGTGGCGCGCCGACGCCCTCGCCGCCATCGACGCCCAGACAGACGGCCCGCTCGTCCTCGTCGGCTCCAGCATGGGCGGCTGGATGGCGCTGCTCTCGGCCCTCGCCCGCCCGGAACGCGTCAAAGGCCTCGTCCTGATCGCCCCGGCGCCGGACTTTACCGAAAAGCTGATGTGGCCCGAATTCTCCCCCGAGGCGCAGGCCGAGATCATGGAGACCGGCCAGACACTGCGCCCGTCAGACTATGACGAACCCTATATCATCACCCGCGCGCTGATCGAGGATGGCCGCCAGTGGCAGATCCTCGACAAGCCCATCGCCTTTGACGGCCCCGTTCGCATCCTCCAGGGCATGGAAGACAAGGACGTGCCATGGACCCACGCCGCCCGCCTCGTCGACGCGATGACCGCGACTGACCTCACCATCACCCTCATCAAGGATGGCGACCACCGCCTCAGCCGCGAGCAGGATATCGCCCGCCTGCTCGACACCTGCACCGAGATCGCCCGCACCCTCGCCTAGAGGCGCGAGCCGTCCAGCGTCACGTCCGAATTACGCCAGACAATGTCGAACATGGGCTTCATCATCGCCGCTTCTTCGGTCTTGCCCTGCTTCTCCAGCGCCTTCATCAGGCCGGACATCGACCAGCCATTGTGCGGGTACTCTTCAAGGTCTTTCCGGTAGACGGCCTCCGCCTCACCATACTGGCCCGCCGCGATCAGCGCCTCACCCAGCGATTGCCGCGTCGGGTAATACCAGAAAGGCGGCTCCATATAGGGCAGTGAGTCCTGCGCTTCCACGGCGGCGGTGAAATGCGTGATCGCCTCATCATGCTTGCCATCTGCGCTGGCAATCTCGCCCTGCAACAGCTCGTCGGCAATGGTCATCAGTGTGCTGGCCGGATAATCCGCCGTATCCATGAAACTGATCTGCACACTGCCCGTCAGCGCCGCCAGCGCCTCACGCTCGGCCGTGGCTGCTGCGACATCGCCGCTCCGCGCCGCTGCAACGCCGCGCGCGTAATGCCAGATCGCATTCGAGTAATCGAGCGTCTCCGGCGGCTGCTCCGCCTCCAGTATCGTGTCCCACTGGCCGAACTGCACCAGCGACAATAGCGGGATCGTCTTGAAGAACTCGATCGTCGGGAATTCCTCGATCTGCTCCATGCGCACATTGTCGGCTACCTTTTGCCCGGCACTGATCGCCATGTCCTGCTGGCCAGACATGCTGGCCGCCGCCCACAGGAAGTGGATATTGTGCGGATAATAGAGCGCCGGATAAAAGCCCTGCGCATTGCACTGCGCAATATAGTCCTCGTCCACTTTGGCCGCCGTAACATTGGCCTTGGCCGCATCATCATAGCGCCCGACGCGCCAATAGATATGCGCCGGCATATGCACCAGATGGCCTGATCCGGGCACGAGGCCCGCCAGCCGGTCCGCCTCATCCTCGGCCCGCCCCGGATTGGCCGAGGCTTCCACCGCATGAATATAAAGGTGCAGCGCCAGAGGATGCTCCGGCGCATTGGCGATAATGTCCTCCAGCGCGCTGATCACTTTCACCGTCTCCGGCTTTGGCGCGCCGTCAGCCGACCAATAGTCCCACGGCATCGTGTTCATCCACGCCTCGGCATACATGGCCTCGGCATCATAATCGTCCGGATGATCCATCACATACTGTCCCATCGCCTCGGCATAGGCGACATCCAGCGGTTCGCGCGAGGTCGACGGGTCGCCATTATAGCGCGCGGCCATCGCCTCAATCAGCGCCTGCTCAGCAGGCGTTGCACTATCCTTCAGCTCCAGCGCCTTGTTGATCGCGGCAAAGGCCGCCACCCGGTCGGCATCAGACATCACGGCCTTGCCCTTGCTGGTGACATTGATGTTCGGGCCCGTGGCCATCGCCTCGCCCCAGAAACACATGGCACATTCCGGGTCGAGCTTTTGCCCCGCCTTGAACGAGCGGATGCTCTCGGCGTGATTAAAGCCAAAAGCCAGCACCATGCCCTGATCGAAATATTTCTGCGCGTCCGCGCTGGACGTGGATATCTCGCGGTGGAAGTCACCCATGCCCTCGAACAGCGGCGCGCCCGCCGTGGCGGCCACGTCCATCTTTTCCGTTTCAGGCGGTGTGGCGGCCAGTTCAGATGTCGGTTCCATGGCCAGGCCATCTGCGGCGTGCCCTGAAGTCTTGAAATGGCTGCAGCCGGTCAATGCGATGGCGCTGACCGCCATTGTGAAAATGCGGTATTTCATTGCTCGTCCCCTCATCACCGGGGCTTGCCAGCCAGACGGCCACCTGCCCCCTTCTGTTAATAATCCCCCTTAGCACGAATTGCCTCGCAAGTGACCCCTCTTAATTGCGCCGGCCTTTCAACCCCCAGACTACAGGCGCTCAACCAGCGAAAGACGGGCCGCAGAAAGCCCTCCTTAACAATCTGTGTACGCTCTTCTGTAAATCTGATGCCCCGCCCTAAGCATAAATATCGCTTTCTCTGTCATAAGCCCTGGCAGTAGTTTGAAACATCGGGCGGACATACCTTGCGGGGCGACTTTCTAAATTTTGTGGGCCGATTTGTCAGCCTTCTCATCGTCGTATGGGTTTCACTGACATTCCCCTCCGATGCACAGGCCATTGACGTGGGTCGTATGGACGGCCGCATGAATATCAGCCGGCATGCGACGGTTGCCAGGGATGTGCCGGCCGCCATCACGATGGCAGACATCCTCAGCCCGACCAGTGAGATTGCTTTCGTCAAAAACCACGCGGATGCTTTCCAGGCGAGCAGCCGGAAGGGCGACGTCTGGATGCGCATGCAATTACGCAATTCCGGCGTGACCGACATGCATGGCGACCTTGTCGTCCGCTTTCCTTATCTCCAGCGTGTCGATGCTTATCTTCTTGACACGGAGGGATACACTCGAACAGGCACGGCCGGTTCGGGTGTGGCTCTTTCCGGCATTGCCTTGCCCGCCCCCTTCCCGACTTTCGAAATTGATGTTCCGGCCGGACAAACCCGCACAGTCTATATACGTGCGAGTGGCGGCCCGATGGTGGTCATGCCGGTCTGGTTTCACACCAGCGCCGACTATCAGTCATGGTTTCAGGGCTCGGTCGGCATCTTCGCGCTTCTGATGGGTATCGCCTGCACATTTACGTTCTACGCCTGGTCCATCGCCCGCAAATCCGACACGCCAGCCTATCGACTCTATTTCTGGTTCTGCGTCACGGCCATCACCTATGTGATCTTCTCGACCGGCATGGGCAAATCGCTGTTCTGGCCGCAATCGAATGTCAGCACGATAACGCTCGTCTACATCCTTCAGGGCGCCGTCACGGCCTTCGGCGCCGTGTTCATCTCCAACTTCCTGGATATCCGTCGTCGCTGGCCATCCTTCTACATCGTGATCAACGGACTTATTGCGCTGTGCGTGCTCAGCAGCATCGGTGGCTTTTTCCCGAGCCTCCTGTCGCGCGCCGTATACATGATCTGCTCGGGCATCGGCCCCATCGTCGTACTGGTCGGTGTGTGGGTCATGCATCGCCGCGGCGCGCCCGGTGCCGGCGCCGTCCTGATCGGCTGGGCTCCGCTGATCATGGCCACGGTCTGGCTCTATCTCCGCCTGTTCGAGATCACGCCCTATTTCGAGATCAACCATTATATCGTGCCGCTGGGCCTCTGCTTCACCGTGTTCCAGTTCAGCTGGGCAATCAGTAACCGCGTCAAGGATGCCGAAGCCAGCGCCGCAACCGATCCGCTCACCGGTCTTTCCAACCGCCGCGACCTCGACACCACCCTCGCCGCCCTCACGCGCAGCAACACACCGGCCTGCACGGCAGTCCTCGCGATTGATCTTGACGGCTTCAAGGCCATCAATGACACGCATGGCCACGATGCCGGAGACCTTGTGCTCCAGGTCATTGCCAGCCGCCTGAAAAATGTCGGCGCAGGCCGGGCAAAGCCCTTCCGCACCGGCGGCGACGAATTCCTTATCGTCTATTCCAATCGTGATGCGCGCGCCGATATCCAGCAATTCGGCGCCCAGTGCATCACGGTCATCAATCGCCCCATCGCCTACCGGGGAACCCTGCTGAGTGTCGGCGCAAGTGTCGGCGTTGCCTTCATCGACGATCATGTGGATTTCCGGGAAAGCATCTCCCGCGCCGATGCGGCCCTCTATGCCGCCAAGCGCGAAGGCAAAGGCGTCGTGCGCCTGTTTGACCAGCGCCAGTCGCCGGTCGGTCAGCCATCCGCCGTCCAGCCGCCCCTCGGTCAGCCGGGCTTCCGCCCTGTCGTGGTCAACGGCTAGGGCTGGCCTGTTCGGCGGCCAGCACGGCGGCGAGCCCTTCCCTGTAGGATGGATAGTCCGGCCGCCAGCCCAAAGCCGCCTTGGCCCGCGCGTTGGAGACACGCTTGCACTCGGCATAGAAGCTGCGCGCCATCGCGCTCATGTCGGTTTCATCGAGCGGCGTCTCGGGCGGCGGTTCAATCCCCAGCAGGCCGGCGGCGAAGGCGGTCACATCCTGCGGCGGCGCCGCGAGGTCGTCGCACAGGTGGAACACGCCCCTTGCCTCTGGCCGCAGCATCAGCGCTTCCAGCCCGCTCGCAATGTCATCGACATGAACCCGGCTGAACACCTGTCCCGGCTTCACAACACGTGTCGCCGTGCCATTCCGCAGTTTCTCGAACGGTGACCGGCCGGGACCATAGATGCCCGGCAGCCGCACCACGCGCACCGCGCCATCTGTCGCCTCGCGCCACTGCGTCTCCGCCAGCACACGCTGCTTCGATCTTTGCGACCCCGGATTGACCGGGCTCCACTCCATCGCCCAGCCGCCGCCAAGGTCGCCATAGACGCCCGTCGTCGAAAGGTAGGTCACCGATGCCGCCTGCCCGGCGAGATGCCCCGCCACGCGCGCCGCCGGGCAGCCGTCCGCGTCCGGGGGCAGCGTGATCAGCCAGTGCGCGCCCTCGGGGGGCACCATTTGGTCCTTACCGTCCCATTGAATAACCTCTAAGCGGTCCGGGAATGGTCCGGGAATGGTCCGGGAAGTCCCCATGACGTCCCAGCCCCGCGCCACCAGGCGCTCGCCCAGTGCCCGCGCCGAATAGCCCAGTCCAAAGACAAAAAGCAGTGATGGCGGAACTGTCATTTGCGCTCGGCCTCCCAGTCATGACTATAGACCTCACTACAGGTCCCGGAGCTTCTTATCCATGTCTATCCTTGCCGCCACGGCGATCTCAATCGCCATGCTGCAGAATGTCAGCACTGATTTCGCCCAGCGCGAAGCCACCCGCCTCGACGCCTGCATCGCCCGCATCGATGTCGATGCTGAAGAGGCCTACGAAGACGCTCTCGCCTGGAGTTTTGAAGGCAACCGGCCCGGTGCCCGCCAGTGCGTTGCCCTCGCCCTGATTGCCCTTGGCCAGGAGGCTGAAGGTGCAGCAAGGCTTGAAGAACTGGCCAATGCGACCGATAGCGGCACAATGGAACAGCGCGCCCTTTACCTCACGCAAGCCGGCAATGCCTGGCTCGTCGCCGGCGCCCCCGAAGCGGCTATCGTGACGCTGACAAATGCCCTCAAGATCATGCCCGACGAGCCCGATCTCCTCGTCGACCGCGCCAGTGCACAAATCATGCTCCAAAAATGGCCTGAAGCCATCAAGGATCTCGACAGGGCGCTGGAAGCCCTGCCCGGCCTTGCCGCCGCCCACCAGCTGCGCGCTGAAGCCCGCCTCAACATGAACGACCTCCAGCCGGCCCTCGCCGACGTGAAGGCCGCCATGGCCGCCGAGCCCGATAATATCGACACACTGGTCCTGCGCGGCCGCATCCGCGAGGCCATCCGCCTCGCAGATGTGAAGATCATTGCGCCTCAGACCGAATAGCGGTCCTGCAGCATTTGCCACACAGCGCGCAGGCCGCACGCAGCCCCGCCCTCGGGCCGTCCATACTTGCCCAGCCGCCACGCCCAGACATCGAGGTGCGTCCAGCTCTTCGCATCGACGAACTGTTTCAGGAACAATGCGGCCGTGATCGAGCCTGCGAACCGGCCACCTGAATTGACGAGATCGGCAATCGGGCTTTTCAGATCAGAGAGATAAGGATCCCAGAGCGGCATGCGCCAGACAGGGTCACCAGACATGGCAGACCCGGCCTGAATGGCCCCCGCCATATCCTCATCATCCGTATAGAACGGCGCAAGATCGGCTCCCAGCGCCACGCGGGCCGCGCCGGTCAGCGTAGCAAAATCAATCAGCACGTCCGGCTCGAACTCACAGGCCCGCGCCAGCGCATCGGCGAGGATCAGGCGCCCTTCCGCGTCCGTATTGTCGATCTCCACGGTCAGGCCCTTGCGGCTGGCAAGGATATCACCCGGCCGGAAGGCATCCCCGGCCACGGCATTCTCGACCGATGGCACATAGAGCTTCAGGTGCACCGGCAGCTTCGCGCTCATGATCAGCTGCGAGAGCGCGATGACATGCGCGGCGCCGCCCATGTCCTTTTTCATGATCCGCATGCCGCTGCCCGGCTTGATATCGAGGCCGCCGGAATCGAACGTCACGCCCTTGCCGACCAGCGCCAGGCTCGGATGCGACGGGTCACCCCATTCCAGTTCCATGAAGCGCGGCGCATAGACAGCAGCCCGGCCCACCGCGTGCACCAGCGGATAATTCTCTTCCAGCAGGTCATCGCCCACGATGGTCGTTAGCTTCGCGCCGAATTTCTCGGCAATACCGGCGATGGTCGCGTCGACATCCTGCGGGCCCATGTCGGCTGCAGGCGTGTTGACGAGGTCGCGCAGCAGGGCGCAGGCATCGGCCTCGCGCGACAGGGCGTCGGCATCAGCGCTCACAGGAATGACCAGACGTGGTGGCTTGGCCTTGTCCTTCAGGTAGCGATCAAAACGGTAGGCCCCATCGGCCCAACCGGCTGCAATATGGGCGAAGGCCATTCCGCCATCCCCGGCAATGGCATAGGCCCCTTCGGGAAGTTTCGCGGAGATGGCCGCAACGGCCAGCGCATCCTGTCCCTTGCCGATGCCCGCCAGCACATGGCTCAGCGTGCCATCTTCGCCCGCCTGGTACACGACCTGCCCCGCCGCACCGGTAAACCCCTGCCCCTTGGCCAGCGCACGGGCGCCGGGAAAAGGATCATCTTTCAGACTGTCGAATCCCGATGGCGTGAACAGGTAGATTGCGGCCGCGTTGGCCCCTTCAGCGGTGAAACTCTTGTGCATTTACGTGCCTCTCCGGGCGATTTGTTAATCAGGTGGCCGGTTTCGTTAACTGAACCTTGACCTCGGCAGGCCAGACTCGGCCTCACATGCACCTGATACATACTTGGAGCCTTCCCATGTCCAGAGTCAAAACGTCACTGGCTGTCCTCGCGCTTGTCCTGGCAGCGACGACGACAGGCTGCGCAAGCACGGGGTCGAAAGAGGAAAAGGCCCAGAAGGCCGAGCTTGAAAAGGCCATGGCAGAAGCGATGAAGCCAGCCGGGCCTGAAGAAGTCGCGGCCGCCAACCGCGCCGATCCGCTGACCAAGGCCAATTTCTGGTCCAAGGAACATGCCAAGGATCCGGAAAACCTCGAAACCGCCATCACCTTCGCCAAGGCGCTGCGGGATATCGGCAGCGACGACCGCGCCGTTGATGTGCTCTCGCAGGTTCTGGTCGTTCATCCCGATAGCGCGGAACTCCTGATGGTGCTGGGACGTGCCCTCTCGACCAAGCAGGACTTTTCTGCCGCGATCCAGGCCTACAGTCAGGCCGCCACGCTGGAGCCGGAACGGGCCGAAGCCTGGGCAGCGATGGGCACGGCCTTCGACCAGATCGACCGGCACGCCGATGCACAGGCGGCCTATGACCGCGCGCTCAGCATCGAGCCGAACCGGACCTCGACACTCACCAATTACGGCCTGTCGCTGGCGCTCGCCGGTGATCTTGCCGGCGCCGAAGCCAAGCTGCGGCTAGCCGATGCCCAGCCGGACACCAATACGCGCGTGAAGGAAAACCTCGCGCTCGTGCTCGGCCTTCAGGGCAAGTATGCCGAAATGAAAGAAGCCAGCGGTGGCAATGCACCGCCCCGCATCGTCGAGCAGAATGCAGAGCTGCTGCGCGAAATGGTGCAGCCGACCCGGACATGGGAAGCGCTCGCCGAACATGCCGAGCTGGGCAAGCTGCCTCCTGCCCCTATGCCGCCCCGCATAGCGGGCTCCGACACAGAGCGCCCACAGGCGGCAACCTCGATACCGGTCACCGACGCCCCCGCCGCCATGCCGGACAGCAGCGACACCGGCCTGCGCCTGCGCCGCGCCAACTAGGCTCAAGCCTTTAGGCCAGAATGACGAAAGCCCGCCTGCGTTTTGCAAGCGGGCTTTCAGTCATCCGTCTCTCGACTGGTTTATCCTGCATCCTGCCAAGGGCGCTCGACCTGCATGCTTGCAACGTCTGGTGCCGCAGAATTATTACCCTTCATTGCCTGGTACTTGATGTAGGCCGGGCCAAGCACGACAAGAAACAGGACCGGCAGGAAGAACAGGATCATCGGCACGGTCAGCTTGGCAGGCAGGGCGGCGGCCTTCTTCTCGGCAGCCGACATGCGCATCTCGCGGTTTTCCTTGGCCATCACGCGCAGCGCATCGCCAAGCGGCGTACCGTAGCGTTCGGCCTGCGAGAGGGCCATGCAGACCGCCTTGACGCCTTCGTGGCCTGTACGTGCCGCCAGATTATCATAGGCCATGCGACGGTCCGGCAGGTAGGACAGTTCGGCCACGGTGAGCCCGAATTCCTCAGCGAGTTCAGGCGAGGCCGTGCCGATCTCCTGACTGACCTTGTTGAAGCCCAGTTCGATCGACATGCCGGCCTCGACGCAGATCAGCAGCATGTCGAGCGAGTCCGGGAAACCGAGCATGATCGACTTCTGGCGCTTGGCGGCAAGGTTTTTGACATAGAGGTTCGGCGCATAGAATCCGGCCGCCATGCCGAAGGCGAGCGAGCCGTATTTCATGGTCGGGTTGAGGCCCAAGTCATTGACGAAGAAGATATAGAGGAAGGTCAGCAAAAGCCCGACAAAGGGCATCGCCATTCGGGCAAAATAGAAGGCCGAGATCGGGCCGGGGCCGCGCAGTCCAGCCTGGTTCATCAGCTTGACGACGTTCGGATCCTCAAGGGCCTTTGCCAGGTTAAGCTTGGAGGAAACTGCCCCCATCATGCTCTTGTCTTCGCGGCGCAGGCCTTTGGTTTCGAGGGCCGCCCGGCTCTGCTTGCGCAGTTTTTCGCGCTGGTTGGACACGGCCTTGAGGCGCGTCTCCAGCTTGTCGCCTTTCAGGTAAGGCAGGAAGACCGTGACGAATGTCGCAAACACGGCTGCGGCGACCAGATAGGCTGCCAGCGTGTCGGGATGGGTGAAGCTTACAAGAAAATCATACATCGTCTGCTCCCCCTACATGTCAAAGTTGATCATCTTGCGCATCACCATGATGCCCATGCCCATCATACCGGCCGCCATGGCGAGAATGACGTGACCCGTCTCCGTGGTGAAGAGCTGCATGATGTAATCAGGCGTAGTGAGGAAGACCATGATACCGACCGCAAACGGAAGAGACCCGATGATGCCGGCGGAGGCTTTGGCTTCGGATGACAGCGCTTTGACCTTTTCCCGCATCATCTTGCGCGCACGGATAACGGTCGACAGGTTGCCCAGGGCTTCGGACAGGTTGCCACCTGCCTTGGCCTGGATCAGCAGCACGATCACGAAGAAGTTCACTTCCTGCATGGGCACACGTTTGTAGAAACTGTTCGCGGACCGTTCGAGGCCGGCGCCCATGGCCAGGTTGTCGGCCAGCGAGATGAATTCCTTGCGTAGCGGCTCCGGGCTTTCCTTCGCAATGATGCGAATACACTCGTTCAGCGGAAGGCCCGATCTCACACCGCGCACGATAATATCAAGCGCGTCGGCGAACTGGTTGATCATCTTCTTGTAGCGTCTCTTGGTCAGGAAACCGAGAATGAACCGTGGCAGGCCAAGCGCACCGGCGAGAAACGCGCCGGCAATCATGACCGGCTTGCTCTTGAAAGAAATGCCGGAAATGACGAGTCCGTCTGCGCCGGACAGGTAGATGAGGAAGGCACATACGACACCGAGTGCGAAAGAGCCGATCCAGAAGGCTGAGACGGGCAGTTCGAGACCGGCCTGCGCCATCTTGGACCCAATGTCGCGCGGCGCGATGGACCGGCGGCGCTCCTTGTCCTGCTTGCGCAGGTTATCGAGCATTGCCTCAGTCTTGGCGCGGCGCTTCGAATTCTCGTCCTGAACCTTGCCGCGCACCTTGCCGGATGTCGCCCCTGCGCCGATGGCCCGGGCGCGCTTCTTGGCGGCGTCCCCTTCCCCACTGGTGAAAGCGAGGCCGATGCCAGCCAGCGCAAGAAATGCGAGACCGGCGACGGCGTAGATCATCAGGCTGCTATCCATGAATCAGTTCCCCAACGCGTCGAGCGCTGCAGCCAGTTCACGCTCCAGATTGTAATAGGAGGCGCGTTCCCAGAAGCGCGGACGTCCGACACCCGTGCCACGGTGAGCACCGATGATTTTGCCGTTTTCGTCCTCGCCATCCATTTCGAACTTGAGCACGTCCTGCAGCACGATCATGTCGCCTTCCATGCCCATCACTTCGGTGATGCACATGATGCGGCGCGAACCGTCACGCAGGCGCGAAGCCTGAACGACGATATCAATCGAACCGACGATCATTTCGCGGATCGTCTTCGCAGGCAGCGAGAAGCCGCCCATCGTGATCATGGATTCCACACGGCTGAGGGCTTCGCGCGGGCTGTTGGCGTGGAGCGTACCCATCGAGCCATCGTGACCCGTATTCATGGCCTGCAGGAGGTCGAACGCTTCAGGTCCGCGAACCTCGCCGACGATGATGCGTTCAGGACGCATACGCAGGCAGTTCTTGACTAGTTCGCGCATGGTGATCTCGCCGGAACCTTCAATGTTCGGCGGACGCGTTTCAAGACGCACGACGTGCGGCTGCTGGAGCTGGAGTTCGGCGGAGTCTTCGCAGGTGATGACCCGCTCGCCCGGCTCGATGAAAGCGGTGAGACAGTTGAGCAACGTGGTCTTCCCCGAGCCCGTACCGCCGGAGATGAGAACGTTGCAGCGCGAATGACCGATGATGCGCAGCACTTCGGCGCCGGCTTCGCTGATCGACCCGAAATTCACCAAGTCCTGCAGCTGCAGCTTGTCCTTTTTGAACTTACGAATGGTGAGCGTGGGGCCATCAATCGCCAGCGGCGGCGCGATAACGTTCACACGCGAGCCGTCGAGCAGGCGCGCGTCACAGATCGGTGAGCTTTCATCCACGCGGCGGCCAACCTGGCTCACGATGCGTTGGCAGATGTTCATCAGCTGGGCATTGTCGCGGAAGCGGATATTTGTGCGTTCGATCTTGCCGTTGACCTCGATATAGGTCGTGTCGGCGCCGTTGACCATGATGTCGGCAATGTCGTCGCGTGCCAGAAGTGGCTCCAGCGGGCCATAGCCAAGCACATCGTTACAGATATCATCGAGCAGCTGTTCCTGCTCGGAAATGGACATCAGCACATTCTTGATGCTGATGATCTCGACCACGATGTCGCGGATCTCTTCGCGCGCGCTTTCGGCATCCAGCTGGGCCAGCTGCGACAGGTCGATCGTGTCGATGAGTGCGTTGAAGACCGTTGTCTTTGTTGCGTAATATTGCTCGGACTGCTGGTTGACCTTGCGGACCGGCTCGGGCTTTGGTTCGGGTTTCTTGACCTTGACGGGTGTCGCGGCGGTCGGCTTTGGCGCCCCTTTCACCTGTACCGGATCAGGCACTTTCGGCTTGGCCACCTGCGGACGCGGCTGCGGGGCGGGCGCAGCAGGTCTTGGCGCCGTTGGCGCTGACGCATCTGGTGATCCTGAACGTTTGCCGAAGGCCATCTAAGGGGCCCTTTCAATTGAGTTTACTTGCCGAGGAGTTTGTTGAGGAAAGACTTGGCCGGCTTTGCGACAACCCGCCCGGTTAGGACGGTCGCCAGGTGATCAATTGCCATGGACGAACGCGACGCAGCGTCGGTTTCTGAAATCATCTGGCCATTGTTTGCCGCCGTGCCGAACAGTTCCGGCTCGAATGGCAGGATGATCTCCGGCTCGACACCGATGGCTGCCGCGAAATCCTTGATCGGAATTTCCGGACGCTTCGGCACGCCGCTCATGTTGATCACAAGGCGCGGTGGGTTATCGTTCGGACGCTGGCCCTTCAGCTGGTCGATGAAGTTCTTGCCGTTGCGAAGCGAGGCAAGGTCTGGCTGGCAAACAATGATGACTTCGTCCGACGCCACAAGGGTACGCTGCACCCAGCGGCTCCACGTATGCGGCAGGTCGAGCACCATGTAGGGCACGTTCCGGCGAACGCTTTCAATGACCGTTGTAAAGGCCTCGTCCGGGATATCCATGATCTGGTTGATCGAAGCGGGCGCCGTGAAAAGCGAAAGTCTGTCCGTGGCCTTGGCGAGCAGGCGCTCGATAACGGCGTCATCGGCGCGTTCCGGCGCAAGCAGCGCATCGGCGATGGTCTGCGGCGTCTCCTGGTTGAAGTCGAGCGCCGTCGTGCCGAAAGAAAGATCAAGGTCGACAAGCGTCGTATTGACCAGCGTGTTCTCGGCCAGGGCCCAGGCCAGATTGTGCGCGATGGTGGAAGACCCTACCCCGCCCTTCGCACCGATCACGGAAATCTGCTTGCCGACAAAGGGCCGGTCCGGATCGACGAACAGGCTGGAGATGGACCGGATGATCTGAATTGGCTCGAAAGGTGGCACCAGGTATTCGCTGACGCCGCGCGCCACGAGCTGGCGATAGAGCTTGATATCATTGACCACGCCAACGACCATGACCTGGACGTTCTCATCGCAATGCTCGGCAAGGGAATCGATTTCGCCCAGTATCTGCTGCGCGTTCGCCGAGGACTCGATCATCAGCAGGTTTGGCGTCGGATTTTCCTGCATATAGGCAATCGCTGCCGGTATGCCGCCTGGAATGGCTTCGAGCGTGGCCCGGCCCATGCGACGGTCGCGTGCGCACACGTCCATCATCATGCGCGTTTCCTCGCGCTCGTAGAAAACCTTGATGGAGATCGCCGGCAGCGGCGCGTCGCCGCCGTTGACGTCGGGCATCGTGAAGATCGGCTGGTCTGTCACGACCTGCTTCTGCTCGGGCGAGGCGAGCAGGTCGTCGCTGCTCATGAAGCTGTCGAACGCATCATTGGCTGGCGCATCCAGTGCGTCCATTCCCTGATCCTCAGCGAACACATCGTCGAAGTCTGCGTCGAATTCGTCTTCAAAGAGTGCTTTCTCTTTCGACATTATACTTTCGTCCTTCTATTCGACAGGTCGCGCCTATTGGACCGCACTGGAAACGGCGCCCGATTCAGCCGATGAGCGGGCCGAGGCGGTAGATTCGCCCATACGGAATTTTTCGAGAATGACCTTGCGGCGCATCGAGTCGCCTGCCGCCAGTTCACGTTGGCCCAGTAGGTCGGCCGCATCAGCAATCATCGCCGCCTGATTGGTACGGATGGAACAGCCAAGGCTCGGCATCTCATTGTTGGAACGGATGTCGGCAACATCATATTCTGCCATCGACTTACAGTCTGGCTTGATCGCATCGTAGACCTGAAAGGCCATGATCATCGGCTCGGACGCATCAGAATCAGCGCCGTGGCTGCTGCCTGCGATCTCGTCATATTCGACACCGTTCTGCCACGCGATCTCACGCGCAGTGACAATGGCTTCGACCGCGAGCTGGGAGTTCTCGCTCGTCTCGGGCAGTGAAACGATCATCGGGCCATGGCCCTTGGTGCGATAGGTGCGCACGAAATCCTCGATGCGGGCCTTGTCCTTCAGGCTGAGCTGGCTGGACATGGGATCGATACTGATCTCGAGGAATTCGGTCCGCTTGGTGACGCCGATGGCATTGCGATCCAGCGCAGTGCCCTGAAGGTACGAGTCCGGCACAGCCGTCGGCGCCTGGCTCGCACAGGCCGTCAGACCGGCCAGGCAGAGGCTGGCAGCGATCAGAGTGTTGGCTGTCTTAAGCTTCGGGTTCATTCGGATATCCCTTACTCTTCAATAAATCCAACGGGAGAACGGTAGTTTTCTGCGTCCACGGGCGCACCGTCCTTGCCGTATTGCTCGTTCAGCTTGCCGAAGAAGATTGTCTTCGCGTCAGACGCGTTGGCATAACCGTCCGCAGGTGTGCGCAGCTGGTCCTTCTGTGTCGGATCGACCAGGTATGGTGTCACGATCACGACCAGCTCGGACTCGTCCTGCAGGAAGTCACGAGACTGGAAGAGCGCACCGAGGACGGGCAACTTCTTCAGCCCGGGAATCTGGTCCAGCGTCTGGCGTGTCTTGGACTGGATCAGGCCCGCCATCATCATCGATCCGCCCGACGGCAGTTCGATGACGGACTCGGCACGGCGAACCGACAGGGCCGGAATGGTGATGCCGGCGACTTGTATGATATTGCCATTGGCGTCGATCACCGACTGGGTGTTGCCCTGGAAGGACCCCTGCGACGTCAGTTCCGACACTTCGGTGGAAACCTTGAGCGAGATCCTGCCTTCAGACAGGACAACCGGCGTGAAGCCAAGGCCCACACCATATGGCTTGAACTCGATGGTCACGTTGCCATTCTTGTCCTGGCCAACGGGGACCGGAAATTCACCGCCAGCGAGAAACTTGGCGCTCTCCCCGGATATGGCAACGATATTAGGTTCGGCCAATGTCTTGACGATGCCGATACGCTCCAGCGCATCTAGCGAAACACCTACATTGGACTGGAGTGTATCACCGACATAGTTGGAGTATGTCAGGCCGCCGTTCAAACCGCCAAGCGCCCTGCCCTGAATCGGAAAGCTGCTGCTGGAACCAATGGCGCCAGCGAATGTCTGGGGCGCTCCGGGCGTCAGCACTTTGACGTCTTGGTCTACAAGAACACCATCATTATTCGTATCGGCGAACAGCTGCTTCTCGACGAGTTTTGCAAAGTCACCCCATCCGGGCGTACCGGACAGGTTGATACCCAGCTGTTTGATTGCAGTGCGCTGCATCTCAACGATGCGCACTTCCAGCATGACCTGATCCTTGGCTGCGACCTGGACCATGTTGACGATCTTGGTGTCCTCGTCTGCGCCAACAAAGGCCGAGACGAGCTGCTCGACTTGATCGCTTTGCGTCATGTCGTCCACCGAGCCGGTGATCAGGACATTGCCATTGAGGCCTTCCACGTTGACGCGAGCATCCGGAACATGGCGTTCAATCAACTGGTGAAGGCTGGTCATGTCGGTTTCGACATTGATTTCAAGGTTCAGCAACTGGTTCCCGGCGCGGTCAAACACGAAGGCATTTGTCTGGCCATATTTAACGCCGCGGAAGATGATCCGCTTGGATGTCTGCACCACCGCGTCGGCAATGGCCGGATTGGTGATGACAACGTCAGCCGCCGGATTTTCAAGGTCAATGATCAGGGACTTGTTGAGCCCGAGTGTTACCTGCTGCGACACGTTGGACTGACCAGGCGCCGTGATGACGGTTCCCATGTCATTGGGCGCGGCATGCGCAAAACACGGCCCAAGGGCCGCCGCGGCCAGCAGAAGGCCAGTCCTCACGGGAGACTGAAATACCATTCTCAACTTCCCCCAAGCCCTGTCGTTGTCGTCGCCATGCCATTCCGGAAAATTGTAATTCCGCCCTGCATGCCGGATCCGCCATTCAGCATGTCCGTGCGTGAATCCCGGCTCTGGTCATCGCCTGCGTCAGACCAGGGCCTGAGGGCGAGCGCCAGGCTGCCCATTCTCTGGGCCTGCGCGATCAGCTCGGCTTCCTTTTCGGACAGCTCCAGCGTCGCGGTATTGCCGATCTGGGAAGAGCGACCGTCTTCATCAGGTTTGAAGACCTGATCGATTGCCAGAACACGTACATTCTTGATGATCGTCGATGTCGATGGGCGCTCGGTCACCATCTGGTCGGTCTGCACCTGGATATCATGGGTGAGGATCACATCGACCTTGTCATTCGGCAGGATGAAGCCACCCGAGGCAGACTCGGTGGATATCTCAACCGACATGGCCCGCATGCCGGGCGCCAGGATCGCCGCCATCGTGCTGGAATTCGAAGCCAGCACGAGCTTGGCGGGATTGATGGGTTCGCGGTCAAAAATAGGTATGCGCACAATAGCGCCCGTGACTTGCTCGATCGCATCCGGTGCTTTGGCTTCTGTCAGGTAGCCATCTGCCACATTGGACTTCGGCCAGGGCGCCCATTCGAAATCACTGGTCGCCAGCCGGTCACCAATTTCGAGGTTCCGGCGCGCGACCAGAACCTGAACTTCAGAGACTTCGGTCACCTGTGTCTGTATTTCAGGGACAAGCTCCGTAACCGTCGTGGGTTTTGCCATGTTGCGGACCAGGAAGGCGGCCGCCATGGCCGCCATGGCAGCACCAACCAGAATAATGAGACGCATGGGCGACATAGGCGCCACTCCCTGTAATGACTGAACCCGGTAGGCGAACTGCTGCTATGCGGAACCCCCGTCCAATCGGGAGACTTCCATGATTGGGCCTAAGGCTTGGTTAACTCAAAGCACTCACTTGGTTTAATAAATCGGAAAGGAAGGGAGACGCCGAGGCCGACAGGATCGCGCCTGCCGCGATGGCGACTCCATACGGAACACCGGCATTTTCCTCGAACGGCGCCCGGATGAGACCTGGAAGAGCTGCTGCAGGCATGGTCCGGCGGATCATGAGGATAAAGAAAGCGCAGATGCCTCCGGCAATGGCCATCTGGAACACGAAAGGCAGGCCCGCGTCCGGGCCCAGCCACAGCATCACGGCCGGGATCATCTTCGCGTCCCCTCCCCCGAAAATATTGAAGGCGAACAGGCCGAAGGCAATCAGGAATGCGAGGCCCGCAACCATAATATGCCCCCCGATGACCTCGATCGGCAGTCCCGATACAGCTGCAGCAGGAATGAAGAGACCGGCAATCAGCAGGTTAAGCCAGTTGGGGATGGTCAGGCGACTGATGTCATGAAGCGCGGCGACCACGCACAGGATAAGGAATGCCGCAGCAAGAATATTCAGGATCATGTTTGCCGCCCTCCGGTATGCATATATCCGGGAATGTGGCGCAAAAGACTGAAGGAAGTTTTTACTTTTCGGCGCGTCAGGCGCCCGAACGGACTATAGCCGCAAAAGAAAAGGCCGCCAGGTTTCCCTGGCGGCCTTTCCGCGAACCTGTAAGGCTCAGTGGGCCTTAGCCCATTTTGCCGGAAATCGTCGTGAACGTCGTGTTGGCGTTCGTACCAAGGGCGGTAACACCACCGATGATAGCAACAGCGATCAGAGCAGCGATCAGGCCGTATTCGATAGCCGTGGCGCCGGATTCGTCTTTAAGAAAACGTGCAAACATTGGAAACTCCCATCATGCGATAAAAAAGTTCCAGACATTTTTTTCTTTCTGGAACATCGCTGAAACTACAGGACTATTCCAAATATCAGGTGAAGAAATCCAGATAATCCGTGAAGGTAAATGAGTGATTCGTTTACCTTATCAGCGGGGCCCCGAAGGCAGTTCCGAGCCTCTATATAATGGGCCGTTTCCAGTCAATTAGGAAACGAGCAACCTTCTTCGTACAAAGACTTGTCATCAAGCCAGATGCGGAGCGCCGAGAATGAACATACTTGCCAAGTCCTGCACACTTGCACTGGCAGGATCGTTTATCGCCGCCGCCGCCGCCGCTCAGGCCATCTCGGTGGAAACGAACAAGACGGTCCCGGTGCGCGTTACGAGTTCCGCTGCCAGTATCGTGGTCGGAAACAAGAATATTGCTGATGTTGCGGTCCATGACGAACACCTGCTCTTCATCACGGGCAAGACATTCGGCACGACCAATATCATGATCTTCGACAAGACCGGCAAGCAAATCCTGAATTCGGACGTGGTCGTGACCGCCAATTCATCGAACCTCGTGACAGTCAACAAGTCCGGCGCAAGCTATACCTTTGATTGCGCCCCTGAGTGCCGCTCGGTCGCCAGCGCTGGCGACCAGGGCGAGTATTTCGATCAGCTCGTATCGCAGCAGCGAGGCCTGCAGTCCCTGAATGGCGGCAACTGATCGCCTCGGCCGGTTGATGGGCAGCATGGCCCCTTAAGGCAAGGGTCGATGAAATTTCATGGACTTGCTCAATCCAGCGCAAACTTACACCTGCTATCCACGCATGTAAGACCGTAGTCTGATTGGGGTACCATCAATGTCCAAAACCTGCCTCGGCATCCTGACGCCGCGCATCAAGCGATCGTGGCAGGCTTATGCGAACGACCGTCGCGGCCTCGCCGCCGTCGAGTTCGCCATGGTCGCCGCCCCCTTCTTCCTGCTTATCTTTGGCCTGCTGGAAGTCTGCATCCTCTTCTTCATCTCGACGATCATGGAGCACGCGGTTGGCGAGGCCTCCCGTCAGATCCGCACAGGCCAGGCCCAGACAAAGGGCTTCAACGAGCAGAATTTCCGGGCAGCCGTCTGTGATGATTTCATGGGCATGCTCGACTGCGATGCCAGGCTGCACATCGACGTGAAAGCGCTGAGCGGGTTTTCCGCAGCCAACATAGACATGCCGATTGATGAAAACGGCAAGTTCAACCCCGATGGCTTCACTTACAATCCGGGTGGCCCGAACGATATTGTGGCTGTGCGCGTCTTCTATGAATGGAGCCTCATGACGCCGTTCATGACAGCGCCCCTGGCCAATATGGCCGATTCCAAATTCCTGGTTCAGGCCAACGCCGTGTTCCGCAACGAGCCCTTCGGAGACTAGCCGATGTCAGCCAGATCGTTTCTCTCCCGCCTGACACGCCGCAGCAAATGGCGCGGCATCCAAGGCCTCTGTTATAACCAGCAGGGCGTGTCCGCCGTTGAATTCGCGCTCATCGCGCCGGTGATGATCCTGGTCTATTTCGGCTGTATCGAGCTCAGCTTCCTGATGCGAATTGACCGCCGCGTCACCTCCACCAGCGCCAGCCTGGGAGACCTCACGGCTCGCCTTTCCACTGTCACCGACACCGATATGCATGAAATGTTCGATGCGGCGAAAGTCATGATGCAGCCCTATGATGCCGCGTCTGCCAATCTGCGCATCACGAGCGTTGTCGACAATGGCGACGGCAATCCGAAAGTCGTATGGTCGGATTCCTACAATCTCACCGCCTATGCACCGGGCACAAAGATTACCGTTGCCCCGGGCATCATCCCCTCCCCCGGCTCCGTCATCATGGCGGAAGTCTATTACAAGTATCAGAGCCCGTTCGGTTACGTGCTCCGGACCGAGCGAACGGTGTCGGATACGTTCTATCTGCGCCCACGCCGCGTGAACGAGATCAACCGGACGCATGACAAAAACGGCAGCGGCAACCCGTTCGGGCCGACCAGCTAAGATGGGCAGGCTGCGCGCAAGACGCAGCATCCCGCATTACACGAGGAAACGCCGGCAGCCGGCCTCCGTCAGGAGGCCGGTCTGTCTTTTGCATTGATGGTGGTCAGCATGGCCAGCCCCAGGAAAAAGAGCAGCGCGATGGCCGACATGCCGATCCGCTGGTCCTGTGACCATTTGGTGAAATACTCGATCAGGAGCGGCCCCATCCAGACCGTGATCGTTCCAGCGATCGCGAAGAGCCCAAAGAACTCGCCCCGCATATGGGGCGGCGCGACATGGACGACCATGGAGCGGCTGGACGAGATATTGGCCGTGGCAAAGATCGCGATCAGCATGCCCTGCAAGAGGTAGGCAAGGTCCGACAGCGTCCCGAAATAGGGCCAGTCGAAGAGTTCCACATTCGGGATCAGGCCGAAGAGGATCGTCTCCTTTGTGATGGACAGGCCATAGAACATGATCACGACGATCGCTGACAGCTCAAAGATCAGCGCATTCTTCGGCCCCATGCGCCGGTCCAGCCAGCCGCCGAAGATGCCCCCGACAACGGCCCACATCGAGGCCCAGATGGCGTAGACCGTCAGCTCGATCAGGCCCCAGCCGAGGAACAGGCTGACATAGACCGCGCCCACGGCCAGTAGCGCCGCCATGCCATCGGCATAAAGTGTGCGCGCAATCAGGAACTTGAAGGCCTCGCGGTGCTCGCTCGCGCGCTTCACCGTGCTGATGACGCCGCGTACGCCGTCGCGGAAAGCCGGATAGATCGGCGTGCCCTTGATGCCGGTATCCTTGGAGTAGCGGAAGAAGGGATAGATCATCAGCGCGATCCAGACGGCGCAGAGCGGGCCGGCCAGCCGGAACTGCTCGAATTTGGACGTGTCGATGCCAAAGGCGGCTTGCTTGAGCGGCCAATGCATCACGTCCGGCAAGGCAAATAGCAGGACAATCGCAATGAACATCAGCGTCGCGGCCCCGTTGCCGAGCGCGAGACCAAGCCCCGAGACGCCCGGCAGGGCCTCCGGCCGGGCAGCATCGGACAACATCGAATTATGCGCCACTTCACTATAAGTATAGGCGACATAGGCGACGATCAGGCAGGCCATAATCATCGGCACCGAGAGGCCCTGGCCGCCCGGCATGGCCCACCAGAGCATGAAACTGGCCGCTGCCATCGTGGCGAGGCACACGAACAGAAACCGTTTGCGCTTGAGGCCCCGGTCAAAGGCCGCGCCAAGGAAAGGCGCCGTCAGGGCCGCGATCAGGCCGGCCCATTTCGTCACCCCCGCCACCGTCGCCTGCCCCTGGGCACCGGCCACCGCCTGGGCCTTGGCCGGGTCCATGCCGTCCAGCGCGCCGCTGGCCAGCAGGTTGCCGCCGATAATGTCACGCGCGAAATATGGCGCGAAAATATAGATGACGATGAGAATGTAATACGGATTGCGGGCCCATTCGAACCAGGCCCAGGCAAGCCCCGTCTTGCCGGTAGCACCCCCCTCACCCCCTCGCGTGAAACCCAGCTGGGCATCTTCGATTTCGGCCATCTGGCCCTCCGTCGCTGGCAAGGTCGGTTCGGTAATATCGCTACTCATAGACTGCTCTCCCGGTGCGCTCTGAGCGGCGCTCAGGGATAACCGTGCGACATTCCGCAGCGCGAGGAAAGGTCTTTGACAGCGATCAAGCCGCTTTGCGTCGCGTCACCTGCTATGGCCGCTACAGTTTGGAAGCGAGTTCGCCAGCATATTTGGTGATGTCCCCTGCCCCGAGACAGACCACCATTGCGCCGGGCTGGGCAACCCTGTGGACCATGTCCGGCAGGTCCTCCAGCGAGGCCAGGACGTGCGCGCCCCTGTGGCCGTGCCGCTTGATGCTGGCAACCAGCGCCTCGCTCGTAATGCCCTCAATGGGCGATTCGCCCGCCTCATAGACCGGCGCCACATAGACCTCATCGGCCGCATCGAAGCAGCGCGAGAAATCGTCGAACAGGTCGCGCAGACGCGTATAGCGGTGGGGCTGGCAGACGGCGATCAGCTGGCCCTGGCCGAGCATGGCGCGGGCCGCCTTGAGCACGGCGGCAATCTCGACCGGGTGGTGGCCATAGTCATCGATGATCCGCACTGGGGGCTCGCTTGGCCCCTTCGGTGACCATTCCCCGACCGTTGTGAAGCGCCGCTTGACCCCACCAAAGGCCGCAAGGGCCGTGCGGATCTGGTCATCGGTCGCGCCAAGCTCCAGCGCCACGGTGATGGCCGCCAGCGAGTTCTGCACATTGTGCTCGCCGGCCATGGGCAAGGTGAGGTTTGGAATGATGCGCGGGGTGGCCGAGCCGGGCCGGCGCAGGGCGACGTCGAAATGGGCGCCATCGAGATCGGTGTTCAGGTTGATCGCGCGCACATCGGCCTGACGGTTAAAGCCATAGCTGATCCGGCGGCGGTCGGTGACGCGCGCGGCCAGGTTCTGCACTTCGGGATGGTCTGTGCACAGCACGGCAAACCCATAGAAAGGCAGGTTTTCGACAAATGTATCAAAGGCTTCGCGCAGCTTATCCATGGAGCCGTAATGGTCCATGTGCTCCGGGTCGATATTGGTGACGATGGCGCAGGTCGGATGCAGCTTGGCGAACGTGCCATCGCTCTCGTCGCTTTCGACCACCATCCAGTCGCTCTCGCCGGCTTTATAGTTCGAGCCATAGGCGTGGATGATGCCGCCATTGATGACCGTTGGGTCGATGCCGCAGCCATCGAGCAGACAAGCCACCATGCTGGTCGTCGTGGTCTTGCCGTGCGTACCGGCGACGCAGACCGTGTATTTAAGGCGCGTGATCTCGGCCAGCATATTGGCACGGCGGACAACGGGAATGCCGGCGGCGCGTGCGGCCAGCACCTCCGGATTGTCCTTCTTGATGGCGGAGGAAATGATGACCGTTCCGGCCCCCTTCACGTTCTCGCCCTTGTGGCCGATGAACACCTTGGCCCCCTTCTCCTGCAGGCGCTGCACATTGGCGCTTTCGGAGATATCCGAGCCCTGCACCTGGTAGCCCATGGTCAGCATCACATCGGCAATGCCGGACATGCCGATGCCGCCAATGCCCACAATATGCGCGGGGCCGAGGTCGAAAGGGGTGGGTGAAGCCATGAAGAAGACCGATCCATCAGAAAGTGTGAGCGATAGCGTTACCTTGCTGCGCATTCCGTAGGCAAGGACCCGTGCCCATTGAAATTGCCAGCCCGGCGCAGCAAGCTGCAAGTTCGCCACCAATCGTGGCGATTGATTGACGCAATCAGAGGCGCTTTGGGGCGCTTTCGCAACGTGGGGATCTGCCGATGACAATGCATCTTGCCCAGCTGAATATCGGCCGCCTCGTGGCCCCGACCGACGACCCGCGCGTCAAGGACTTCATGGACAATCTCGACTTCATCAACGGCCTTGGCAAGTCGATGCCGGGCTTTGTCTGGATGATGGAGGGCTCAGGCGAGCCGGGTACGGGCAATACCGAAGCCAAGATCGACGGCGACCCGCAATTTGTTGCCAACATGACCGTCTGGGAAGACGTGGAAAGCCTTGAGCGTTTCGTCTGGGGCACGGTGCACCGCAAGTTCTATGAGCGGCGCGAGGAATGGTTCGAGATACTCGGCGGCATGCATTTCGTCATGTGGTGGGTGCCAGCTGGCCACGAACCGACGCTGGACGCAGCACTGGAACGCCTCGCCGCCCGCGAGCGCGATGGCGATTCAGACGCGGCTTTCGGCTGGGACTGGCTGCGCGCAGCCCAGATGCACAAGACCCACGGCTGCCGCCCCTCGGCCGCCTAAAGCTCCGCGACCCGCTCGGCCATGTCGGCGAGGTCTGATGCTGCATTCATCTTGCCGACCGATTTGGCCGCCGCTGCACGTTTGCGCAGGTCATCGCCGTGTTCCAGACGCACAGCGATCAGGCTGCCCAGCAGTTTTGGGTAGAGATTGGACTCCAGCACCATGTCGGCCGATTCCACATCCGTCAGCGCTTCGGCATTGGCGGCCTGGTGGTCGTCCATGGCGATGGCGAGGGGGATCAGGATCGACGGCCGCCCCACAACAGCGAGTTCACTGACCGTTCCCGCGCCGGAGCGCGCCACGACAAGGTGCGCCGCCGCGAGGCGTTCGGGCATGTCGCTGAAGAAGGGCGCGAGGTCTGCATCGACGCCGGCGCGGCGGTAGAGGTTGCGCACGCCTTCCATCTGCTCTTCGCGCACCTGCTGAACCACTTTCAACCGGGCGCGCAGCGGCGCGGGGATATAATCGGCAATCGCCAGAGGCACAGTGTCGCCAATAATGCTGGAGCCCTGACTCCCGCCGGTGACGAACAGGTTCAGCTTGCCATCGGTGGGCGGGTAAGGCTCATCACGCATCGCGATGATGGGCGCGCGCACCGGATTGCCGATGGCCATATGGGCCGCGCCGGGCGGCAGGAAGTCGAGCCGGTTGAAGCCGCTGGCCACAAGCTTGGCATGGCGCGCGAACTGGCGGTTCACCCGGCCGAGCACCGCGTTCTGCTCATGGATGATGATCGGCACGGAGAGGCGCTTGGCCGCCGCTAGCGCGGGATAGGCCGGATAGCCGCCAAAGCCGGCGACAAGCGCAGGACGGCTTGCCTTCATCAGCTTGGAAGCGCGATTGATACCGGCATTGATCTTCAGGGCTGCTGCGGGAAGCGTCCACGGCTTGCGGAAGTTCGGCGAAGCGGCTTTGACCTCTTCCTTCCAGACGGCCGGAAAGTCAGCGGCATAGCGCAGCCCGCGGGAATCGGAGATCAGGCCCACGGTCCATCCGCGCGCACGCATCTCGTCGGCAAAGGCGCGCGCGGGGAACATATGTCCCCCGGTTCCGCCTGCCGCGATGATTACCAGCTTGTCGGAGCTACCCTCACCCATACCGTCCCCTTGTGCGCGTACCTTGTCCGCGCACAAGTGCCAGTGCAAGCCCGAGTGTCAATGCCGTGCCGATCATAGAAGAGCCTCCATACGATACAAAAGGCAGTGTCATGCCCTTGGGCGGGATCAAGGCCACATTTACGGCAATGTTTATGGCGGCCTGAAGGCCGAACAATGAAAACAATCCAGCCGCCGACGCGCGGGCATACCCGTCATCCAGACGGGCCGCCGCCCTGAACCCGCGCAGGACCATCAGCGAGAATGCCGCGAGCAGGACAATCGCGGCCACAAGGCCAAACTCCTCCACCATGACGGAGAAGATGAAGTCTGTATGGGCGTCCGGCAGGCTGGCTTTCACGAGCCCCTCCCCCGGGCCGACACCGAACAGGCCGCCGCGCCCGATGGCCTCCGCCGCCTTGTCGATCTGGTAGGTGTCGTATTGCGTCGGGTTGAAGAAGCTGTTCACCCGCGCACGCACATGCGGAAGCAGCGCATAGAGCAGGCCGGACAGCCCGGCACCGCCCCCGGCAAAGGCGGCGGCCCAACGCCATGGCAGGCCGCTGATGAAGAAGGTGATGACAAAGGCCGCCGTCAGCAGGACTGACTGGCCGACATCCGGCTGCAACAGCAGGAGGCCAAGCGTCACCGCATAGAACAGGAAGGCGATGACCGCCCATGGCCCGCTCGGATAGGCCTCGCGCTGGGCCAGCAGCCAGCCGCTGAGCACGATCAGCGCGGGCTTCACCATTTCGCTCGGCTGCAGCGAGAAGCTGCCGATCCGGATCCAGCGCTGGGCGCCCTTGGCCTCGTATCCGAAGACCAGGATCCAGATCATCAGCGCCAGCGACACGAAGAAGATCACCGCCGCCACGCGCCGGGCCCAGGACTGGTCCAGCAGGCTCATCAAGACGAGGATCACCGCAGCCGCCGCCGCAAACACGGCCTGACGGATGATGAAATAATATTCGTTGTCGTAGCCGATGCGGATCGCTGCGGTTGGCCCGGCTGCCAGCGACATGAGCAGCCCGATCCCGATGAGGAAGAAGGCCCCGCCCATCAATCCCCAGTCAATCGTGCGGCGCCATTCGGTGAGCCAGGACGTGTCCGACCGGGCAAACTGCAAGGCGGTCGGCGCTGGGCTCAAGCCATCACCTTGAAATCGGCGGGCATCATCGATTGGACAATCGAGCGGAAGACATCCCCCCGATGCTCGAAGTCGCGGAACTGGTCGAAACTGGCGCAGGCGGGTGAGAGCAGCACGATGCTTTCTTCTTCGCCAGCCGCCTTTGCATCCCGCAGGGCAGCGGCGACCGCGTTTTCCAGCGTGCCGCATTTCTGCAGGGCGACCTTGCCCTTCAGCGTGGTGGCGAAGGCGTCTTCCGCCGCGCCGATCAGATAGGCCTTGGCAATGTTCGGGAAGAGCGGCGCCAGCGGCTCTATGCCCTCGGCCTTGGGAACGCCGCCGGCGATCCAGTAGACATTCTTGAACGCCTTCAGCGCCTGTTCGGCAGCCTGCGCATTGGTGGCCTTGGAATCATTGACGAAGCGCACGCCGTCAACGCTGCCCACGGTTTCAAGGCGGTGGGCGAGGCCCGGGAAAGATTTGAGGCCCGCCATGATGACGCCATGCTCGACGCCGATTGCCCGGCAGGCGGCATAGGCCGCAGCGGCGTTCTGGTGATTGTGCTTGCCGGGCAGCGCCGGGCAGTCGGCCAGGTTGCCGATGAACTCGGCCTTGCCCGACTGGTTGTCATAAAGCTTGCCATCGATTGCACTGACGCCGCGGCCAAGCGCGTAAGTGGACGAGGCATGGACAACGCGGCCCTTTCCCTGTCCGGACAGGCCAATGGCGATCGACTGCGTGATGACATCGTCAAAGCCGACAATGGCCACATCGCCCGGCTGCTGGTTCTGGAAGATGCGCATCTTGGCGGCCTGGTAGCCTTCCATGCCGCCATGACGGTCGAGATGGTCCGGGCTCATGTTGAGCAGGACAGCCACATCGCAGTGCAGGCTCTTCACGAGGTCCAGCTGGTAGGACGAGAGTTCCAGCACATAGACGGCGTTGGCATGGAGGGCGGCAAGGTCCAGCACGCCCGTGCCGATATTGCCGCCGATGCGCGCGTCGCGGCCAGCCTGTTTCAGGATATGCCCGATCAGCGAGGTCGTGGTCGACTTGCCATTGGTGCCGGTGATGCCGATGATTTTCGGGCGGCCACGTTCCGGCAGCGACTGCACGGCGCGGGCGAAGAGTTCCATGTCGCCGACAACCGGCACGCCGGTCATCTCGGCCATGCGCACAATGCGGTGCGGCGCCGGGAACTTGTAGGGAATGCCGGGCGACAGGACGAGCGCGGCAAAGGTCTGCCAGTCGCGCTTGTTGATGTCCGACAGGGTGAGGCCGGCGGCCTCGGCCTTGTTGCGCGTTTCCTCATTATCGTCCCACGCATGCACGCGTGCGCCGCCCGCCTTCAGCGCTTTTGCTGCGCTGAGGCCTGTTCGGCCAAGGCCAAACACGGCGACATCCCGTCCTGCGTATTCCGTAATGGGGATCATGAGTTTGCGGTCACCTCAGCTTCAATGTTGCGAGGCCCGCGAGGGCGAAGAGGACCGACAGGATCCAGAAGCGCGCGACGACACGCGTTTCCGGCCAGTTCTTTTTCTGGAAGTGATGGTGAAGCGGCGCCATCAGGAAGATGCGCTTGCCGGTGCCGGTGAGGCGCTTGGTGATCTTGAACCAGCCGACCTGCATCATCACCGACAGGGCTTCCATCACGAACAGGCCGCCAATGATGACCAGAGCGAACTCGTGCTTGGTCGCCACGGCCACCACGCCCAGCATGCCGCCGAGGCCGAGCGAGCCGGTGTCGCCCATGAAGACCTTGGCCGGATAGGCATTGAACCAGAGGAAGCCCATCCCTGCGCCGATCATGGCGCCGAGCAGGACGGAAATCTCGCCCGCGCCGGGCGCGAACTGGATGCCCAGGTATTCGGCGAAGACGAAGTTACCGGTGAGATAGGCGATCATCGCATAGGCAGCGGCGGCGAAGGTCATCGGCACGATGGCGAGGCCGTCGAGCCCGTCGGTGAAGTTCACCGCATTGGCGCTGCCGACGACAACGATCATGCCGAAGAGGATGAAGAAGCCGCCGAGCGGCAGGAAGTAATTGTTCACGAAGGGCACCGCGACGCCGCCGGAGAAGGCCGGGTCAGCAGGTTGGACGGATGTCTTGGGCGCCATGCCGGCGATCATCTCGGCGAGGCCATTGAGCGGGCCCCACTGGGCATGACCGACCGGCGTGTGGGCGCCATGCAGTCCCATGATGAATGCGCACGCAACCGCCGCAATGCCGAAGCCGATCAGCAGGCGGGCACGGGCCGACACGCCATCGGCGCTCTGCTTCGTCACCTTGGCATAATCATCGAGGAAGCCGAGCAGCGCATAGGAGAGCGTCACGAACAGGACGACCCAGACGTAAGGGTTGCGCAGATTGCCCCAGAGCAGCACGCCGACCAGCAGGCCGATCCAGATGAGCACGCCACCCATCGTGGGCGTGCCCTGCTTCGACAGCTGTTGTTCCAGCGACAGATCACGGATCGGCTGGCCCTTGCCCTGGCGGGCCCGGAGCATGTTGATGATCATATCTCCGAACACGACCGTCACGAGGAAGGCCGTCACCACCGCCGCGCCTGCGCGGAAGGTGATATAGTTCAGCAGATTGAAGAAACCGCTATCTGCGGCCAACCATTCGTACAGCATCACCTGACCTCTGCAGCGTCTTCTGCGCTGCTATCCATCTTGCCCAAACCAGCCGCTGCACTTCGTTGGCGCAAGCGGTCTGCAATACGTCCCATCCCGGAGGCATTCGACCCTTTGATCAAGAGCACGTCGCCATCGCGGACTGCATTTAGCAGCGCATTCCACAGCTCATCTGCCTTGGGGGCCCATACCTGCTGAAGACCCGGCGGGAGGGCCTCTGCAAGGTGAGTCATTTTGTCACCGGCGAGGAAGACGCCCTCGGCGCCGCTGGCCACGACATCTGCTGCAAGACCGGCATGTTCGCTGTCGGATTGCGCGCCGATTTCCAGCATCTCGCCGAGCGCAACGAGGCGTCGGCCACCGGGCCGCTGGGCCAGTGCCGCGAGCGCTGCGCGCATGCTGGCGGGGTTTGCGTTGTAGGCATCGTCGACCAGCGTGAAATGTCCGCCCTGCGGCAGCGGAAGCTGCTCGGACGTGCCGCGACCGGGTGGCGGCGAATAGCCAGACAGGGCCTCGGCACAGTCCGCCAATGAGCGCCCCGTCTGGCTTGCCGCGAGAAGTGCTGCGGCCACGTTAAGGGCCCAATGCTTCCCGACTGCCTCGATTTCCACACTGACGCTCTGGCCGATCACTTCCACAGTGATGCGGCTCGTCACGCCGTTTGATTCATATCCCGTCACCCGCGCTGTCGCGTCCTCGGCAAAGCCGAATGTCTCGCGGTTGCCCGTCGGGCACAGCTCGCGGGCGCGTGCTGATAGATGGTCCAGAAACGCATCATCTGCCGGCAGTATGAACGTGCCGCCCGCTTCCATGCCTGCAAAAATGTCGGCCTTCTCGTTGGCCACGCCCTCAAGGCTGCCAAGGCCTTCCAGGTGCGCGCCGGCAATGCAGGTGATGATGCCGATATGCGGGCGCACCATGTGGCTGCGCGGCGCAATCTCGCCGGGTGTCGACATGCCGATCTCGAAGACGGCGCGTTCGGTATTCTCCGGCATGCGCGCCAGTGTCAGCGGCACGCCCCAGTGATTGTTGAAACTCTTGACGTTCCAGTGCGCCGGGCCCGCTGCGCGATAGATGCGCGCCAGCATTTCCTTGACGCTGGTTTTGCCGACACTGCCGGTCACAGCCGTGCGGATGGCGCCGGAACGCAGGCGCGCCGCAATGCCCATCATTTCCAGCGCGATCTGCACATCGTCGACCATCATCGTCGGCCCGCCGCTGACCGGTTTCGACACCAACGCGCCTGCTGCGCCTGCCTTGAAGGCGGCCTCGGCAAAGTCGTGCCCGTCGCGGGCATCCTGCAGCGCCACGAACAGGTCGCCCGGCATCAGCGTGCGGGTATCGATCGAGATCGAACCCGACACCCAGAAAGGGTCCGAGGCCGTGCCGCCGGTTGCGAGGGCAATCTCTTCTGAGGTCCAGAGCAGCTGGCTCATGCGTCCTCCCCTGCCAGCGCCGAGAGCGCCGTGTCCTGGTCGGAGAACGGGATGACCGTCTTGCCGAAAATCTGCCCGGTCTCGTGGCCCTTGCCAGCGATGACCAGCGTGTCGCCTTTTTTCAGTTCCGCGATGATTGTACGGATCGCCTCCTCGCGGTCGCCGATCTCGCGTGCGCCAGGCGCACCGGCCAGCACGGCCTTGCGGATGGCAGCCGCATCTTCCGTGCGGGGATTATCATCGGTCACGATCACATCGTCGGCCTGGCGCGTGGCAATCTCGCCCATGATCGGGCGCTTCTTGGCATCGCGGTCACCGCCGCAGCCGAAGATCACTTTCAGGCGGCCGGCCGTGTGCGGGCGGACCGCGCGGAGCAGAACGTCCAGACCATCAGGTGTGTGCGCATAGTCGACGAACACCCCTGCCCCGGCCGGTGTCTTGCCAACGAGTTCGAGACGGCCCTTCACGGGCTCAAGATGTGTCAGGCCATCGGCCACGGCCTCGAAATCCATGCCCAGCGACAGGGCAATCGCCGCCGCGCCCAGCGCGTTCAGCGCCTGGAACTCACCGATCAGCGGCAGCTCCAGCGGCTTGTGTTCAACATCGCGCCAGAACAGCGTCAGCACCTGCCCGGTCGCGCGCGGCATGATCTCGTCGATCCAGAGATCCTCGCCGCGCCAGCCGAAGGAGACGACCTTTAGGCCCGCTTCCGTCGCCGCGCCTTCAAAGGCCTCGCGATGGTCGCTGTCAGCGTTGACGATGGCAGGCATGCCCGTGTGGCCGAGCTTGCGGAAGAGGCGCAGCTTGGCGTCGAGATAGGCTTCCATTGTCGCGTGATAGTCGAGATGGTCCTGCGTGAAGTTCAGGAAAGCGACGGCGGAAAGGTCAACGCCATCAAGGCGGTACTGCTCAAGCCCGTGGCTGGACGCCTCCATCGCGCAATGGGTCACGCCTTGGCGCACCAGTTCACGAAGTGTCTCGTGGATCGTCACCGGGTCCGGCGTTGTGTGGCCGACATCAATCTTGCCGCCCGGACCGATGGCACCAAGCGTCCCCATCGAGGCCGCGCCATAGCCCGCGCGCGACCAGATCTGGCGCAGAAAGTCGACAGTGGATGACTTGCCGTTCGTACCGGTGATGGCGACGACGGTTTCAGGCTGGGAATTGTGGAAGCGCTTGGCCGCGAGGGCGAGCGCCAGACGCGGCTCATCAGCAATCACATGGGCGACTGGCACATTCTCGATGCCACCATCCGATAGGATCGCAGCGGCGCCTGCCTCAATGGCCTGCGGCACGTATTTGCGGCCGTCCGTTGCCGTGCCCTGCAGCGCGGCAAACAGGAAGCCCGGCTGCACCTTCCGGCTGTCGGCCGTCATGCCGGTGATTTCGGTGTCGCCGTCTTCGGCGAGGGGGAACAGGTCTTTCAGCTTCACAGGGAACTCCTCTCATCAGATGCAGAGCGGAGTTCAGCGCCAGCAGGACGGACGCCTTCAAAGCGCGGGGCGAGCCCGAGCAGAGGCGCGACACGTTCAATGATGCGTCCGGCCGTCGGCGCCGCATTCAGCGCAGCAGTATCGCCGCGTTCCGCCCCTACCTGGGGGTCATCCAATGTCACGATCAGGGCATATTGGGGGCGGTCATAGGGAAAAATGGCCGCAAAGCTCGTTACGTTGCGCCGGTCGTCATAGCCGCCGGGAATGGGTTTCTCCGCCGTGCCCGTCTTGCCGGCGACGCGATAGCCTGCCACTTCGGCGCGCTTGCCGGTGCCGGTCAGCACAGCTTCGCGCATCATCGCGTTGACCATGTCGGTCGTCAGGGCCGACATGACGCGCACAGGCGTCACCTTGCGGGCATCGGCCTCGACCAGCGTTGGCGCGACCCGCTCGCCGCCATTCGCAAAGGCCGAGAAGCCCTCAAGGAAGGCCATGGGCGTCACCGCGATGCCGTGGCCATAGGAGATGGTGGCCGAGGCGAGATCGTCGAAACGCTCCGGCAGGATCGGGCTGGCACTGCCTGCGAGTTCGATGGGTGCACGTTCCAGCAGACCAAGCGCGCCGAGGAAGGCTTTCTGGCGGCGCGGGCCCAGCGCGGCATTGATATGCACGGTGCCGAGGTTCGAGCTTTCGGAGATAATGCGCGAGACGGTGCCCGTGCCTGAGATCGGGTGGATGTCGTGGATCGTGTAGCCGCGAATTTCCATCGGCGTGCGTACGTCGAAAATGTCGGTCGGCTTGATGGCCCCGGATTCCAGCGCAGCCGCCACGGTGAAGGGCTTGAAGACGGACCCGAGCTCATAGACTGCGCCGGTCGCCCGGTTGAGGCGGGCGGTGTCGTCCAGCGGCAGCTCAAGCGCGCGGTTGGCATCAAGCGGCGGCCAACTGGCCATGGCGCGCACTTCGCCGGTATGCGCGTCCATCAGGATCACCGCGCCGCCCTGAATGTCGTGCTCGGCGGCAGCGGCCGAAAGTTCGGATTCCACGGCCGACTGGACGCCATTGTCGATGGTCAGGCGCAGCGGTTCGCCGCCTGCCTTGAGGCGCTCATCCATCGCATATTCGATGCCGCCAATGCCCTTGCCGTCGACATTGGTGAAGCCGAGGATATGGCCTGCCAGCGTGCCGCGCGGATAGGCCCGGCGGCTTTCTTCCTCAAAGCGCAGGCCTTCAAGGCCGAGGTCGAACACGGCCTTGCGCTGGCGCGGAGTCAGGCCGCGCTTCACATAGACGAATTCGCGCGCTTCGTTCGACAGGTGGCCCGTCAGCGTATCGACATTGATGTCCGGAAAGACGCTCTTGAGCGACCGGGCAACCTCGCCCGCATCCCAGATCAGTTTCGGATTGGCGACCAGCGAATAGGCGGTCACCGATGTTGCCAGCAATTCGCCATTGCGGTCGACAATGTCGGCCCGGACAGGCGCTTCAGCCTGCGCCACGCTATTCGTATGGCCCGGCGTTGACCCTGAGATCGCGAGGTAGCCGCCCTTGCCCGCGAGCACGACGAAGAGGGCACTGAGGCCCAATCCTGCCAGCCGTGTACGGTCGCGGGCGTCCTGGGTCACTTTTCGCCCCCCGTCTGCTGCGGCTGGGGCGCGGCGCCCGCTTTCACGGGTGGGCCGACAAGCGCATCAAGATCGCCTTCAGCGGCAACCTGGTCGGACCGCGGCGGGGCCATGCCGAGTTCGCCGCGGGCGTATTCCTCGATCCACTCGCGCCGGCTCATGTGCGACAGCTCGGTCTCGAGCAGGGCCTTCTCGTGGCGCGCATCCTCGATCTGGGCCTCAACAGCCATGATCTCGGCAGCCGTATCCTTGGCGCCGTATTTTGCCCGGTAGAGGCTGACAATCAGCAGGCCCACCACCAGGATTCCAAAGAAAAAAGCGCGACGACTCATAGGGCATCCTCCAGGTCCGAGAGCGGCGGCAGGTTCATGCCGTCGCTGGTCTCTTCCTCGATCGCGGGTGCGCCTGTACGGATCGCGGCCCGCAACTTGGCCGAGCGTGCACGCGGATTGCCTTCCACTTCCTTATCAGAAGGGACAATTGCTTTAGAAACAGAGAGTTCGAATGTCGGGTCAGGCCCTTTGGCGGCCAGCGGCATATGGCGTGAGCCACCACCCGTCTTGCCGCCCCGTTCGCGCAGCCATTGCTTGACCATCCGGTCTTCCAGCGAATGGAACGCCACGATGACAAGCCGTCCGCCCGGCCGCAGCAGCCGCTCAGCCGCCTGCAGCGCGCGCGCCAGCTCGCCCAGCTCGTCATTCACGTACATGCGGATCGCCTGGAAGGTCAGCGTGGCCGGGTGCGTGCGCGCCCCGCGACGGCCACCGACGGCCACTTCGACGGCGTCCGCAAGGTCTGCTGTTGTTTCAAACGGCCGCTGCGCCCGGCGCTGCACGATATGGCGGGCAATGCGGCGCGCCTGCTTCTCTTCGCCGAGACGGAAGATGATATTGGCGAGGTCGCGTTCGGACATGGTGTTGACCACGTCGGCCGCCGTTGGCCCGGCGGCGCCCATGCGCATGTCGAGCGGGCCATCCTTCATGAAGGAGAAGCCGCGCTCACCTTCATCGATCTGGAAGCTGGAGACCCCGATATCCAGCACGACGCCGTCAACCGTCTCGAACCCGGCCGTCTTGACTAGTGTGTCCATCTCGCCGAACCGGCCCAGAAGGGGCGTCAGACGCGGCGTTTCACTGGCCATTTTTTCGGCGCGCAGGATGGCGTCAAGGTCGCGGTCGATGGCCAGAACGCTGCATTTCGCAGCCAGCAGGATCGCGCGGGTGTAGCCGCCGCCGCCGAACGTGCCGTCAACGATGCGGTCGCCGTCCTGGGGGCCAAGCCATGCGAGCACTTCGTCCAGCATGACGGGCCGGTGGCCGGATGCTTCAGGACGCAGGGATGTGTGGCGTGCGCTCATCAGCTTTCGCCTCCTTCGACCAGTTTAGGGCCATTATAGTGGCCTGCGCCTTGCTGGTGCAGCACTTCTGAATAGGCCCGGCCAAAGGCGGCCATCACGTCTGGCGAGGCCGCAGCGGCTTCCATGGAAGCGTTGTAGGCGGCGTGCTTGTCAGGGTTCCAGATCTGGAAACTGTCCATATTGCCGGCGAACTTGATGCGGCCTTCCAGCTCTGCAGCCTTGCACAGGTCTTCCGGCAGCTTGATGCGGCCGGTCTCGTCCATCTTAAGGTCGGCAGAACCGGCGATGATGCGGTTGACGAGAACCTTGCGAACGTCAGATTGCGGCGCGAGGCGTGTCAGCGTGGCGCGGTACATGGCCATTAGGGCCTCACCGCCGCCTTCGAGGCAGCCGGAGCCGTCGAGTGCCTGCCAGAGGAAGATCCGGCTGCTTCCCCCAAGCTCTGCGCGAAAGGGCGCGGGGATGGAAACCCGGCCTTTTGCATCAATAGCGCTCTCATAGGTGGAAACGAACACCCGCCAACCCTGTAATAGTTATGCCTAAACCCCAGCATGGTTACCCATGTGTAAATTTGGAATATCATGGGCAGCTATGGGCCTCAATGGGCGAACACGGTGAATCGAAATATCCACACCCCCACCACGATGGAACATAGAAAGCACACACCGGGAACATAAAGGAACACCCCCTTGGGAAGGCATGGGGCGGGCTTATTTATTCCTTGTTAATCAATTGACTGAAGAGCCGTGTTGTCAGTTTGCATCGCGGGAAAAAACTGGCTGCTAATTCCTGCCTATCTGCCTGACATTACATCAAATCAATGTCGGCAGCCGCCTGAAAACATCAGATGCCTTTCTGAATCCTTTGCGCACCCCTTCCCTGCCCTTGGCGAATACATGCTGAGGCACAAGCAAACGCCGCCGGAGTGCGAACTCCGGCGGCGTCAGGATCAGGGATTATTCAGGCCTCAGGCCGTTTCGGATTCCAGCGCCGTTTCAGCTGCCATGACACGGGCGGCAGCGTTGACCACCGCGCCGATGCGCAGGCCGGCCTGGATCTGGTCAGTCGTCAGGCCATGCTTGCGCAGCTCGGCCTCGTGCGCATCAAGGCACATGCCGCAGCCGTTCACAGCCGATACGGCCAGCGAGAAGAGTTCGAAGTCCGCCTTCTCGATACCGGGCGAACCGATCACGTTCATGCGCAGCTTGGCCGGCACAGTCGTATAAGTCGTGTTCGAGATGAGGTGCGTGGCGCGGTAATAGACATTGTTCATGCCCATGATGGCGCTGGCCGCCTTGGCCGCCTTGATGGCCTCAGGGGTCATCTTGCCCTGCGCTTCAGCCTCGAGGGCACGCAGCGTTACAGGCTCACCCACAGCATGGGCAGATGCGAGCATGCAGCCATATTTCTGCTGATCGGTCAGTACGGTTTCATTGACCAGCGAGCCCAGGTTCAGCTTCAGGTCCTTGGCATAGTCCGGCATGCGGGATTTCAGGGTGTCGAGCGACATCAAGGTGTCCTTTCGGGGGAAGAGATGCAGGGAATGGGCGGGAGTGACGAAATCCGGCGAGCACCATGGGGCTTGCGGGGACAAACTGGCCGAGCGCCAAGGGGTAAAGGCGCATGAGGCAGCTCGCCGGACATCGTATCCTGCAGGGAAATAACGGCCCTCAAGGGGGGAGGAAAAGGCCGTCATTCCTTGCCTGCAGGACTCATTTGGGTATTCGCCGCCGCGGCGGCAAATTACAAAATTACAATGTATCTCCACCCACTGGGCGGTTACATGGGCACAGCTCGTCGGTCTGCAGGGCGTCGAGCACGCGCAGCGTATCCGAAGGGTTCCGGCCGACATTCAGGTTGTTCACATAGACGTGCTGAATGACGTTGAACGGGTCGACGACGAATGTGGCGCGATAGGCAACGCCAGCTTCAGGATCGCGGATGCCGAGACCGTCGACGAGCGAGCCATTGGTGTCGCCAAACTGCCAGATTGGCAGCTCTGCGAGGTCCGTATGGTCGCGGCGCCAGGCGAGCTTGACGAATTCGTTGTCGGTCGAGCCGCCGAGAACCACGGCATCACGATCAGCGAATTCTTCGCCGAGGCGGGCAAATTCGGCAATCTCGGTCGGGCAAACGAAGGTGAAGTCTTTCGGGTAGAAGAAGATGACCTTCCACTTGCCTTCGAAGCTGTCCTGCGTGAGCTCTTCAAAAGCGCTGACGCCGCCTTCTTCGTGTTGCATGAATTTTGGCTTCACGCCGGTGACTTTAAAATCGGGAAGTTTCTGGCCAATGCCGAGCATATGGGAGGTCTCCTGTTGGGAATGCTGCAGTTAGCGGGCCCGGTGAAGCCCGCGAGTGCTGCACTTGGGGTTGTTTTTCCCAAAAGAAAAATTGATATTTCCAGTATTTCGTATAGAGGAATTCTATGGCTATACCGACCCTACGTCAGCTTCAATTCCTCACCGCCCTGGGCGATACCGGTTCCTTCTCCCGGGCGGCCGAGGCATGCCACGTCACCCAGCCAACCCTCTCTGCCGGGATCAAGGAACTGGAAGACCTTCTCGGCGTGCGGCTGGCAGATCGCGAGGCGCGCGGCGCCCGCCTGACCCATGCCGGAGAACTTGCCGTCGCCCGCGCCAGCGCCCTGCTTGCCGATGCCCATGCGCTCGTCCAGGTCGTGCAGAGCGCAGGCGCCATGCTGACCGGCCCCTTCCATCTCGGCGCCATCCCGACCATCGCGCCCTTTGTGCTGCCGCAGACGGTGCGCGCGCTGTCGGAAGTCTATCCGGATCTCAAACTCTACCTGCATGAAGACAAGACGACCCGCCTGATTGACCAGCTGCGCACCCGTACGCTCGACGCCGCCCTGATCGGCCTGCCCTGGGATGCGCCGGGCATCGAGACCGTGCCCCTGTTCGATGATGAATTCCTGTTCGCCTCATCCACCAACCATCCGCTGGCCAAGAAGAACGGCCTCTCGCCGGAAGACCTGAACGGCGAGGACATCCTGCTGCTCGAAGATGGCCACTGCCTGCGCGAGCATGCCCTGTCGATCTGCCGCCTGAAAACCGGCGACCATGCCGGACAGGTCGCGGCAACCTCGCTCGGCACGCTGGTCAACATGGTGGCGGGCGGCCTCGGCGTCTCCCTCCTCCCCCGCCTTGCCATGGATCACGGCCTCGCTGTCAGCCATGACGTGGCCGTGCGCGAGTTCACGACGCCGGTCATCGGTCGGCAGGTTGGCATCGCCTGGAAATCCGGCAGCCCCCGCGAAGCCGACGCCCGCAAGATCGGCGAAGTGGTGAAGGCCGCGCTACTTCCCTGAGCCCGGATGCCGGACAAAAAAAGGGAGACGGCCCCGAAGGACCGTCTCCCGACGTTTCCTGCCTTTTATATCTTAGCCCGCTTCGCGCTCGTTGCGCACGTCGAGATCGTATTCCCGCACCTTGCGGTAAAGCGTCGAGCGACCAATGCCGAGCCGGCGTGAGACTTCGCTCATGTGGCCCTCATAGAAGTCGATCGCATACTGCAGGATATCGTGTTCGATATCGGTCAGTGAGCGCAGCTCGCCATGCACATCCGTTATGCTGACAGGGCTGGAGGCCACTTCGCCTGCACCGACATCATTGGCCGCCATGGGCGCGGTCGGAACGGCATTGGCCGCAACAGGCGCTGCCGGCAGGCTGGAAATGTCCGGCATCTGCCCGGAAATCTGCGGGAAGTCCTGCGGCTGAAGCTGATCGCTTTCGCACAGCACGACCGCGCGGAACACAGCATTCTCCAGCTGGCGGACGTTGCCCGGCCAGTCGAAGGCATAAAGCATCTTCAGCGTGTCATCGGCCACGCCGCCCACTTTCGTGCCTTCGCTGGCATTGAAGCGCGTGACGAAATGATCGACCAGGGCCGGAATGTCATCACGACGCTCACGCAAGCTCGGCATGTCGACCGGGAACACGTTGAGACGATAGAACAGGTCTTCGCGGAACGTGCCTTCAGCAACCTGCTGGGCAAGATCGCGGTTTGTGGCGGAGATGATGCGCACGTCCACCTTGGTCGGACGGCGCGATCCGACAGCGTCGACCTCACCTTCCTGCAAGGCGCGGAGCAGTTTGACCTGCGCGTCGAGCGGCAGTTCGCCCACTTCGTCGAGGAACAGCGTGCCACCATCAGCTTCAAGGAACTTGCCCGGCGACTTGGAGACGGCGCCGGTAAAGGCGCCCTTCTCGTGACCGAACAGGATCGATTCAACAAGGTTTTCCGGGATGGCGCCGCAGTTGACGGTGACGAACGGTTTGCCGGAGCGGCCGGACGCGCCCTGGATACAGCGCGCAATCACTTCCTTACCGACACCGCTTTCACCGAGGATCAGGACAGGGATGTCAGACACGGCCGCACGCTCCGCCAGGCGGATGACCTGGCGCATGGGCGCCGCCGACGCAATCATGTCGTCAAAGCTCATGCCGCCTTCGGCTTTGCGCGAAAGACGCTTCACTTCGCCTGACAGCGATTGCATCTTCAAGGCGTTCCGTATCGAGACAACAACGCGTTCCGGATTGGCCGGCTTGACGATGAAATCGACCGCGCCGCGGCGCATCGACTGGACAATCGTATCAATGCCGCTGGTGGCGGTCAGCATGATGACAGGCAGGTCCGGGCGCTTGGTGGCGAGACGCTCAAGCGTGTCGAGCCCCGAGAGGCCCGGCATGGTGAGGTCCAGCAGGACAACATCAACGCCATCTTTCGGATCAGCTGCAACTGCAATGCCCGCTTCGCCATCAGGCGCCGTGCGGCAGGCAAAGCCCGCCTTCTCCACCGCAGCCTGAAGCAGGCGACGCTGTGTCGGATCATCATCAATTACCAGTACGGTCTTCGCCATCATCATACCCTTGTTCGTAGCCGGAGGGTCTGAACTGCCCCCCAAGCCATCAGTTAGTGGAGCGAAATGGAACAACAGGCGTGCCACATCGCGACGCCCCGTTCTGACACAGGGGTGTGTGGATCACGTTCAATGAATCGATGAAATTTCTGGCGAATTCGCCGGATTGGCTGCGCTAGTGCTCGGACGGCGCCGCAGCGACCAGACGCTCGAAATCGGCGTCTTCCAGTTTCTTGATGAACTTCACGCCCACCAGTTCAGCGCGCTGCCAGCGTTTTTCGCAGACAAGGCGCACCGACACATGGCCGCCAAGGCCATGGATGAACAGGTAGAATTCGCGTGGAAGCTCGGGAAGGATGGCCCCTTCCCCAAAGGTCAGTTTCGCGCCGGACGGGGACATGTCGAGGATGGAAATATCCCGCGATGCGCAGAGGTCAGGCCAGACCATGCGGCCCGGCCGGTAAGCTTCGACACGTGGTTCAGCGCGCCGGAACTCCATCTGAACCCGCTTGAGGCCTGCCTGCAGTCTTGAGGTGAATCTGTCCATGCTGACGAATATGCGCACGCCGGGTAAACCATTTGCAAATATATTCCACCAATTCAGTTATAATCAGCAAGATACGGGGGCGTGCGGGCGCCGCCATGTAAAGGTGCATTGTGGAAGCCCCCGATCTGTGCGATAAGGTTTCCATCGACTTCGAACTTGTGTCGGATAACTCGCAACTAAGGCCGTGCTTAAGCGCCGCTGCAAGACCGACTTACTCCCCCGCAATAACCGAGATTGATCATGTACGCGCAACTCCGCGTGTCCGTGAATTTTTTAGACCAGGTAAGATCTATGTCCACAGGAACTGTTAAGTGGTTCAACAGCCAAAAAGGCTTTGGCTTCATTCAACCCGACGCCGGCGGCGCTGATGTGTTCGTTCACATCTCTGCAGTCGAGCGCGCTGGCATGGCCACGCTCAACGACGGCCAAAAAGTCAGCTACGAGCTCGAAAAAGACGCTCGCAGCGGCAAGATGTCGGCTGGCCAACTGGCCTCCGCCTAAAAGCCTTTAGGCCCCGCGTACGCCGCGAGAGCCACACGATCCTGAAGCCCCCGCATCGCAAGATGCGGGGGCTTTTCGTTATGGGGCCTTAATCTGGCAGGTCGCTGACCGGCTGGCCCGTTTCACGGCGCGTCGCGAAATGGCTTTCGAACGCCACGCCGAGGCACGCGGCGACAATCAGCACCGCGCCGACGGCCACGCGCCAGCCCGGCACTTCGTCAAAGAAGACAAAGCCGATCAGCGCCGCCCAGATCAGCGCCGTATATTCCAGCGGCGCCAGCAATTGCGCTCGCGCCCGCGCATAGGCCAGCGTCAGCAGGTACCAGACCGCATAGCCAATCGCCCCCAATAGCGCAAAAACGGGCAGGTCATTCACGTTCACCGGCCCGGCGAGGCCAAACAGGAAAGGCGACAGGCAGAGCGCCGGCACGCCATTGGTGAACAGGGCAATCGTCGTTGCGTCCTCCTTCACCGCGCGCAGCCTCAGCAGCACCAGCACGACGGCATAGAGCATGGCCGACGCCAGGATCGACGCGATGCCCAGCAGCCTATGCGCCCCCACCGCCCCTTCAGGCGTCGCGCTCACGGCAAAGGCCGCCCCGGCAAAGCCCAGCAGTGTCAGCCCGAACGCGCGCGGCGAGACAGCCTCACCCAGAATGAGCCACGCCGCAAAAGGCACCATCAGCGCGGCCGTGAATCCGATCAGCACCGTCTCGGCCAACGCGAGCTGCGTCAGCGCGTAGAAAAGCAGGATGGCACTCGCCACCTGCATCAGGCTGCGCATGATATGGAACAGCACGGCTTCCCGCTTTGGCCAGGCGCGCCGCTGCACCAGGAACACTGTCGTCGCAATCATCGCCCCGAACAGGAAGCGCCACGCAACCAGCACCATCACCCCTGCCCCCGGCGCCGTCGCCTTCACAAGCGCATCAATGCCCGAGCCCATGGCCACGGCCAGCACGGCAAGCAACAAGGGAGCAGACAGAAGACGCGCGATCATCCGCGCTCGCTAGGGCCAGCCCCGCACGCTGTCCAGACCTTTCCGAGGCAAGGCCCCGCCCTTTATGCCACCTGGGCCGGGGCGCTGACTGACATGCGGAAGGCGTGGTTGCTGCGCACAAAGAGATCGGCATAGGCAAAAGAAAGGGCTTCACCGAACATGTAGCCCTGCAGGCAGCTCACATTCATCTTCTCGGCCATTTCCAGGTGCGCATCGGTCTCGATGCCCTCTGCCACTGTATACATTCCGAATGACTGAAAGAGTTGGACCATCGAATTGATTGTGGCGGACAGCATGCCCTCCTCATCAAGCCGCTGGATGATCGATCGATCAAACTTGATGCCGGACAGCGGCAGGCCCATCACCGCCTGCAAATTGGAGAAGCCTGTCCCGAAATCATCGAGCACGATCATGACCCCAGCCTCGTGCAGCCGGTCCAGGTTGCGCACCACGGCGGGGACGTCATCAATGAAGGCTGACTCCAGAATTTCCATTGAGATCTGCTCGGGTCGAATACCCACGCGCCTCAAAGTCGCGAGCAAGTTTGTTGCATACCCGCGCGTGGCCAGCTCGGTCGGTGAGGCGTTCAGCGACAGGAATTTAATCATCCCGGAGGTCAGCCAGTCACCTGCCAACTCGCAGGCTGACTCCATCATCATCTGGTCCAGCGCGCTCAACAGTCCCGCTTCCTGGGCAATCGGAATAAATTCTGTGGGAGACACCGCGCCTATTTCGGGATGCTCCCACCGCGCAAGCACTTCCATCCCCTTCAGCATGTGCGTGTGGGCTGTAACGACCGGCTGAAAGGCGGGCGTAATCTGACGGTTCTCGATAGCGGCAGGAAGCGTATCCAGGATTATGCCGTACCGCGTGTGCTGCGTCTTGATCTCTTCATTGACCAATTGCACGCGTGATCGGCCAAGGCGCTTGGCAGCAAGCAGCGCCATGTCCGCTGCGCGCGTTAGCGTCTCGCCATCGCTTCCGTCATCCGGAAAAACGGCAATGCCGATAGAGCCGGACAGGTCGATCATGCTGCCATTGATGGACAGGGGCCGGAAGCACGCAGCCGCGCCACGCTCGGCAGACTTGCAAAGCCCGCCGATATCCTTTCCCGACATGTCGATCAGGACGGCAAATTCGTCGCCCCCCACGCGAGCCGCGCAGCGAATTCCCGGTAAGCCTTTTAGCCGTCTGGCAACGCCCCGAAGAACAGCATCGCCCGCAGCATGCCCCATCCGATCATTGACCCGCTTGAAATGATCAATGTCGATCAGGCCAAGCGCGAACAGCGTGCCGGTCTTGGCATAGTCGGATATGGCTTCTTCGATTTCTGAATCAAAGCCGATCCTGTTGTATATCTCCGTCACCGGATCGTATTTTATCTGCTCGCGTATCGTGCTCTCGGCCTGCTTTATGGCGCTGATATCGGTCACGACTTCAACACTGACGCCCTTGGCTGTCTTCCGGCCCTGGGCCTGAAACCAGCGCCCGTCGGTCAGTTCATGTGTCGAGGCCTGCCCACCTGTCTTGTAGCGCTTCAGTGTCGCCCGCACGGCCTTTTCCAGGTCATCGGGGGGAATCTTGGCCGGAAGGGCGAGCGCACCGCTGGCGACAGACTTCCGGATGACATCATTGAACGTGCGTCCGTCGCCCCAGTTGTCCCGCGCGCCCGGAACCATGTCGCGATAGGCGGCATTGCACAGGAGCAGCCGGTCACCCTGATCATACGCCCCAACGCCAATTGGCATGGCTTCGATAATATCGAGCAGCAACTCTTCCGCATTCCTGCGGTTGCGGGTCTCCAGAACAAGGGAATCCTCAGCATTCCGCTGGGCAGTAATATCCACACGGATTGCCGTATATCCGCTGACGCGGCCAGCTGCATCCGTCTCGGGCACAATGGTCGTCAGAACCCAATAGAAAGAGCCGTCCTTGGCCCGGTTCCTGATGACGCCTCTCCAGGTCGTCCCGGCAGAGATCGTCTTCCACATGTCGATGAAGAAGGATTTGGGATGAAACCCCGAATTCAGCAGGCGGTGCGTCTGCCCGATAAGCTCGGCACGCTCATATTTGCTGATCTCGCAGAAGCGGTCATTCACTTCAAGAATCCGACCAGCCCTGTCGGTCCTGGCAACGATCGCGAACTCATCAAGCGTGAGCTTGTAAGCCAACATGTGGCTGTCATCGAACTGCATTGGTGAACTCACATCCTGATTGTTCAACCACAATGCGTATCGTATCGTATTTAAATAACAGTAAAGTGTAAGTCCTCAATTTGGCCGCCACCACTGCGCGAATTCCGCCCCGATTAGCGCCGCCATAGCCGAACATCCGCACACGCCGGAAGACCGCCGAAAAGCCTTGGCAAGACAGCGATGCGTGGGGAGTGCCGTTAAGGACCAGAAGCGCCAAAGTGTCTTTTCCGGGCCTATTTTGACGAACGCCTCCCCGGCCCGGATATCCGCCGGATTCCAATAATCTGCTCACGGATATGAATATGCAGATTTGTCGCGCTCCTTTACCCAAAAAACGCCTTGCCAGACCCTTTCCCGCCTCGTAACTGAACCTGCCGTTGCAACGGCAACCTAGAATTACATTAACCCGGGGGGCTCCCACACAATGAAACCACTCTTCCTGCTGTTGCCACTGGCAATAGCCATCACCGGCTGCGCGACAGTCACACGCGGCACAACCGAAGCATTCCTCATCGAGACGGAACCATCGGGTGCAAACGTCTCGACCAGCCTCGGCCTCAGCTGCACGCCGACGCCCTGCGCCATCCCGAAGGTGAAGCGCGAAGCCGAATTCTCCGTCACGATCGAGAAAGACGGCTACAAGACCACGACCCATAACATCACGCACCAGATGTCCGGCGGCGGCGGCGCGGGCATGGCCGGCAACGTCATCCTCGGCGGCGGCATCGGCGCCATCCTCGACGCCAATAATGGCGCCACGCAGGAACTCGTGCCCAACCCGCTCAAGGTCACGCTGGAAAAACTGCCGGAAGACACAAGCGCAAAAGCCGAGATCGCCACCAAGCTCGAAGAGCTCACCGACGACCAGCCCGGCAGCTGATCACCCACGCGGCTCTAGAGCCTGAACAAGAGGGTGCGGAGCGCAGGCGCCGCACCCTTTTTTGTTGGAGGGGGTGGAAAGGACACTCTACCCCGCAAGGTCGCCACCGCCAAAGACCTCTCCCACACCGACGCCGCCCTCTACACCAACGGCATGACCGCCGCGATCAAGGCCTTCGACGTGGAGGAAAAAGCGCGCGAGGTGATGAAGGGGGAGCAGGGTTGGAGTGCTAAAATAGCTGCGCGATAACCTTCTCCACGCCATCCGCTTTAAATTTGACCAAAGCAGGAACCGATAAGCTTCGGTTCATCAGACCATGACATGCTTCTCGACGTATTCCTTCACCCATTCCACAAATAGGTCCTTCGTTTTATCGGGACCAAGCTGCTGCGCGACTTCCTTTGCTGCAGCCGGAAATGACCTCTTACGTACGCCGACAGAAGAAAAACCTACTTCGTCAGCGAGCGCATAAAGCTGTTCAATTGCTTCAGGCGCACGCCAAGAAACTTTCTTTTGTGCGTCCTGCATTTTTTTAAGCCACTCGGGCACCTCAGCCTTTGGCTTTTTTGGCTTTGGTTTCGGGCTATAAAGAGCGTGCAGCACGTCATCTGTCGAATTTCCCTGAAGGTCTTCAATCAGTTTGCGCATCTCCTCCTGCTCAACCTTGTTTCTGCCCTTCACTAGACGGCCTAATATCAAAATCGTGTTCTCACCAATCATACGCCTAGTTCCCCAATCAATTCATTTGCTGCTGCGCGAAGATCAGTTTGAATTGCATGAGCACCGAACCCCCCGTGATAAGCTAACTCAAGCGTCAAATCTTTGCGTCCGGGCTTTGCTTGTTTGGCAACAAGCCGCGTTGAATGCGCAATTCTCGTTGCCATGATTCTTTGATTGGGGATTGAATGGTCTGACAATTCATGCCTGAGCTCGATCTCTATTTGGTCGGGACCAGCCCGCTCAACTCCATTCATGATTACGAGTCTCTTGAGTTCAGAATAATCACCTTCAATTTTCTCCAAGAGGCTTTCCAACAAGGTCAACCCATATTTGGCAAACCGATCCGGCCGCACTGGCGACAGAATATGGGTTGAGACACTCAGAGCCACTTCAGTCATGAGAGTCGCTCCGGGATTAACGTCTATGGCAATAATGTCGTAGTGCCGCTGGCAATAAGCTATAAATCGTTTGAAGTTCATCCAAGTCGGCGCGTCACGGCGGAAATGTTGATGTCGTTCTCCGAGAAAATAGGTGATCACTTCAAATGTTCCGGGGATGAGATGAAACAGCGGCTCATTTTCCGAGCTAGGTTTTAATGGAACGACGCATCGCTCCAAAACGCGCTCTACATTTGAAGGCGTGACCACCTCCGGATCAACTACGCCCGCACCTCTAAACATTGCCATCACATTTTTAGATGTCGCATAACACTCGGACATCTTTTCCTTATCGAGCAGCAATTGAGTGAGGTTGTGCTGTGGATCGAGGTCGATAAGAAGTACTGACTTCCTCAGGTAGTCATGCGCGCAGCCAAATAGATTGGCGGCTAGAGTGGTTTTTCCGACGCCGCCCTTTAAGTTGACGACAGTTACGACCGGGGCTCGCTTCTCAAAATAGACACGAGCAACGTCGTTTAGGAAATCTTTCCTCTGCTTGACGGTGAAACGACTTCGAACTGCAACGCGCTTGATCCCAGTAATATTCTTTGGAAAGTCTTCTGGCAGTTCTAAATTTCCGAATGAAATGAAGTGCGCGGGAATGCCGTTTTTTTGCACAAACTGAATTTCCCGACGCACCCAATCTGAACGAACGGCATTCTTAGTAAGAACGAATACAACGCACTTACTCGCCTGAAGGGCCGGGAATATCCGCTCTTCCAAGCTCTCACCTAAAGCAATCCCCTTCTCATCAAACCAAGATGTAATCCCTGCAGATTCCAATATGTCAGCGATCTGCTGCCGACGTTTCGCGTCTTTCTGCGAATAGCTTATAAAGACGTGCGTCATCATCCCCCGCTGAAATTTGAATTCTTTTTTTGTGAGTGCAGTAAGCGACGCAATAATTGGTTTTGCAATCCAATGTTGATGGAAAAACCAATCAAAAAATGTGAGCGATCAGGCACAAAACACGAACACCCTAGACACGCCCCCGCCCCGCATCCATATCTGCAGGCATGGCCCGATCTTCCTCCAAATCCCCCGCCAAAGGCGTCTCTGAAGCCCCGTCCGTGTTCACGCTGGATGGCCCGGCGCAGGGCGCCATCGAGACGCTCAAGCCCGCGATCTGGACGCCCCACCGGCCCGACCGCGAATGGGACAAGCTGGAAGGCGGCAAGCGCTTCAAGGTCCACGCGCCCTACGAGCCTGCGGGCGACCAGGCCACCGCCATCCCCGAACTCGTCGAGGGCATCCAGGCCGGCGAGCGCGATCAGGTCCTCCTCGGCGCGACCGGCACCGGCAAGACCTTCACCATGGCCAAGATCATCGAGGCGACCCAGCGCCCGGCCCTGATCCTCGCCCCCAACAAGACCCTCGCCGCCCAGCTCTATGGCGAGTTCAAATCCTTCTTCCCCGAGAACAGCGTCGAGTATTTCGTCTCCTATTACGATTACTACCAGCCGGAGGCCTACGTGCCCCGCGCCGACCTCTACATCGAGAAGGAATCCTCCATCAACGAGGCCATCGACCGGATGCGCCACTCGGCCACCCGCGCCATCCTCGAGCGCGACGACGTGATCATCGTCGCCTCGGTCTCGTGCATCTACGGCATCGGCTCGGTCGAGACCTACACCTCGATGACCTTCAAGCTCGAGCCCGGCCAGCGCATCGACCCGCGCGCCGTCGCCGAGCGTCTCGTCGCCAACCAGTACACCCGCAACGACATCGCCTTCACGCGCGGCACGTTCCGCGTGAAGGGCGACGTCATCGACATCTTCCCCGCCCACTATGAGGACCGCGCCTGGAAGCTCTCCTTCTTCGGCGACGAACTGGAAGCCATCACCGAGTTCGACCCCCTCACCGGCGCCAAGATCCAGTCCCTCCCCGCGATCAAGATCTACGCCAACAGCCACTATGTGACGCCCCGCCCGACGCTCCAGCAGGCCACCGAGAAGATCAAGGCCGAGCTGAAAGCCACGATCGCCCATTTCGAGAAACACGGGAAACTGCTCGAGGCCCAGCGCATCCAGCAGCGCTGCCAGTATGACATCGAAATGCTGCAGGCCACCGGCTCCTGCAACGGCATCGAGAACTACAGCCGCTACCTCACCGGCCGCAAGCCCGGCGAGCCGCCGCCCACCATGTTCGAATACCTGCCCGACAATGCCCTCGTCTTCGCCGACGAGAGCCACCAGACCGTCCCGCAGATCGGCGCCATGTTCAAGGGCGACTTCAGCCGCAAGTCGACGCTGGCCGAATACGGCTTCCGCCTCCCCTCCTGCATGGACAACCGCCCCCTCAAGTTCGAGGAATGGGACGCCATGCGCCCGCAGACGATCCACGTCTCGGCCACGCCCGGCAAGTGGGAACTGGAGCGCACCGGCGGCGTGTTCACCGAACAGGTCATCCGCCCCACCGGCCTGATCGACCCGCCCGTCGAGGTCCGCCCCGTCTCCACCGACGGCGCCAACCAGGTCGATGATGTCATGGCCGAGGTGAAGGCCGTCGCGGCACGCGGCTTCCGCTCGCTGATCACGACACTGACCAAGAAGATGTCGGAAGACCTCACCGAATTCCTCCACGAGAACGGCGTGCGCGTGCGCTACATGCACTCTGACATCGACACGATCGAGCGCATCGAGATCATCCGCGATCTCCGCCTCGGCGTGTTCGATGTCCTCGTCGGCATCAACCTCCTGCGCGAGGGCCTCGACATTCCCGAATGCGCCTTTGTCGGCATCCTCGATGCGGACAAGGAGGGCTTCCTGCGCTCGGAGACCAGCCTCGTGCAGACCATCGGCCGCGCCGCGCGCAACTCCGAGGCCCGCGTCGTGCTCTATGCCGACCGCATCACCGGCTCCATGGAACGCGCCATGGAAGAGACCAGCCGCCGCCGCGAGAAACAGATCGCCCACAACCTGGAGCACGGCATCACGCCGACCACGATCATCCGCGGCGTGCAGGACATCCTCGGCGAGCTGGGCGAGAAACCCGGCACCAAATCCCGCGCCCGCCGCGACCGCGACAAAGGCATGGCCGAAGAAAAATCGCTTCCACTTTCCGGCGCACCGGGGCACAACCTGAAGTCAGTGATTGCGGATACAGAAAAGCGGATGCGCGAAGCCGCCGCCAACCTGGAATTCGAACAAGCCGCCACGCTCAGGGACGAGCTGAAGCGACTCAGGGAACAGGATTTGGGGTTAAGCTAGCATCCAAATGATCTGATGCTGATCACGCGGCCTGTTCAACCTTCAAAAGGCGCTCACCGATGGCTTCAACAGATGTGAACGCCAGTAAACGTATCTCTTCTTGGTCAGCTTGCTGCTCCAATGACTCGACCGCCTCTTCAATGTTATCAATCTGACGCTGAGATCCTAGTTTAGATCCTTGCGGCGGCCTGTGGATCAACATCTGATGGGCATCCACTCTATGATTGTTATCTCTATGGACTTTCAGATCCCAAAGGCGCCTTTTTATCTTGTCTACAGATGAAGCAAGCTTGCCTACCTCTATGGAACCAAAGTTTGCGAATAGATTTTTCCCAGAGTAGTCAATTACGACTTCATGGCTATTTTTAAAGGATCGCCTTGAATGGCCCTCGATAAGAGTTCGATTGAAGTTTTGGACTACATCGGAGTTTCTTGCATCCACATACTCCAAGACAAGTTCTGGAATTGAATCGCGCGTTTTTACTGCCCTGTCTGGGAGTCGCTGCTGAACCAATTTCTCATCCGGTATTTTAGTTGCCGTCGTTTCATAAATGGAAGACAGTGTTTTCATCCAAGACCGAGCGATCACCTCCATAGAAGCCCCCTGAGCAACTCGGACCTCACCCAGAGACGCACTGCTCAGTACTAACTTTGGTAGCATAATCGCAGAAGTTCCTCGCTCCATAATGTCGTGCTTGAGATGCTCACAGGTCATCTGAATTGCCATCTCAATGGCAGGTGCATTTATTCCGTAAAAACACTCCAAACGATGAAGAGCGTTAGCGCTCTCGATATGGTAGTCACTGGCACCAAGCACCGCCACTCCAATAACGAGTCTTTCATATGAGCCTTCTATTGGCTCAAGTAGTATGGGCGCCCACTGAGCTTCTTGAATATCAGCCTTCTGAGGAAATTTGATCTTTGACATCATCATTTCACCAATACCGGAAGCCCCAATAACGACGCTGTAATTGGGTAGTTTTCACTTTTTCTGAGTTGGAGAAAATCCGACAAAGCATCCAGTTCAATAATGTTCAAAATTTCGTCAATCCGACTAAATTCGACCAAAGAAGAAATATCTACGCTTGCAACCTGACCACAAAACACAGACGCCACCCCCAAGGTCGAAGTTTTTTCGGATGCAGACATGTGCTTAGTCAAAATGTCCGACAGTCGATGAACATAGTGCTTTTTTGGATCCAAATCTGATGCACTCCACTTCGGTCCCGAAAAGCAATGGCCATGATCAATTAGCCAATATTCGCTCGGGCCACCAATCAAAATATTACCTAAATGCCTGTCTATATTCGCCACCCAAACGTCGAAGGAATATACGCTTCCTAGCTTATCCCAATTCTTAAGATTTTTGATAATGGATAGAGATTCCGCAGCTACAGAATTTCGAATTCTGAAAGTAACATTAGGACTTTTGACGTCCTCACTTGCAAAAACCAAAAACTTCTTTCCGCCGTCTATGGGACTTTTTTTTATTTTTATCGAACCTGAATCTACGACAGCAAGGAAACCATTCGGCACCGGCAGGTCTAAGAATTTCGCCAAAGCGTATGAAAACAGTTCGTTGCACAATTCTTTAGGATCTAAATCCTTGATCACGGCATGCTTAACGCTGCCATCATCCAGAAGGATTTGACCTTTATAAGTATCGTTTATATTGCCGAAATTGAATGGAACGGCACCAGAAAGCACCGACGCAAGCCCAATTTTAGCAACAGATTCTCCCGAGTCAGCCACTCAAACGCCCTCAAACTGTCGCACCCTTCAAGCGCAGGAATGTAACTTAAGCAAGAAAATTAGCCGACAATCAAGCGAAGGGAGATTTGGTCTTAGCTAAAGTCGCTATTGTGCGGCACGCGTAGGGTGGGTTGAGCGGAGCGATACCCACCGATCTTTCAGTGTACGCAAGGAAACGCGCACATGTCTCAGCGAATACCCTTACCACCAGCCATCAAACAATTAGTCGAAGCGAGGAACGCACTCCAGGCACATTATCGCGCCTCGGGTTTGAGTTTTACGCTTGATGGAAATCTGGTGGGTGATCTTGGTGAAGCACTCGCCGCCGAGATATTCGGACTGAAACTAGGGCGACGGTCCTCGGAAGGTGTTGACGGAATTGCGCCGGACGGGCGGACTGTTCAAGTCAAATCCAGCGGCACGAGCCGAGGTCCAGTCTTCCGCCAAGTCGCCACCAAAGCCGATCACCTGCTCTTCTTTCATTTCGACTACGATGATTGCTCGGCTGAACTCGTATTCAACGGACCAGAGAAGATGGTTATAGCCTTCATGCCAGAAACTTGGGTTGGTCAACGAATGGCCTCAATTTCCAAAGTCCGGATGGCCGACAAAGCCGTACTTGACCAAGATCGACTACTACCGCTCCATAAGAGCGAATAGATTAGATTACCCAAGTTCGATAATAAGCTGAGGGAGGGCTTCAAGTGGGTGCTGCTTTGACATGGGCGCTGGATCAGCTCCCAAGCGGCTGGAAAGGCTACTTCATTGTCGCGATAGTATTTCTGGGCACAGCCTATTTGCTCATAATTCTGATAAAGGAATTTCTGTCGCTTCTGAATGTTTTACCCAAGCGGCATAATGTTCGGGAATCAAAACTCGCAACAATAACCAATGTAAATCCCGACAAGGGCAATGCATTCGCTAAAGTCGAGCAGGACGGCACAAATGTACATATCCCGCCCTCGGTACTGGCCAAGTGCGGAATCCAAAATCTTAAAGCTGGTGATCGCGTCAGCGTTCACTTCGTCAAAAACGGCGCAGGATATAAAGCTACGAAAGTACAAAACGCGCGGCGATGATGGCCTTTACATCTCCGGCCGCGCATATCCCATCTCCGCGTCATACGCCGCATATTGCTCCAGTCCCCGCGCCTCCTCGGCGAGCTTGCGTTCGAGGTCGTCGGCCAGCGCGTCATTTCCCGCCTCGCGCAGCTGGCGCACCGCATCGCGGACCTGCGAGCGGAAGCCCTGGAACCAGCCCTCGTCGGCGCGCAGGTAGATGTCCTCCATCAGATGGTCTTCGTAGAATTGATCCGGCCCGAACAGGGCGCGGTTCACGTCCCACACCATGCGGCAGCGATGCATGTACATGCCGTCAAACCGCATGCTGCCATCGCGCACCGGCTCCACGCCCTCCAGCCCGTCATGCCAGGCCTCGCACACTTTCAGCATCAGCCGCCATTCGAACGCATAGCCGCGCGCCTCATGCGCCGCTGCCTGCGCCGCGTTGAGGCCGAACGTCACCGGCGCGGCAAAGCTGATCAGGCTCTGCAGCCGCCGCGCCTTGCGCATGTCGGCTTCCGCCTCGGGGATCAGCCCGGCGTCCAGCAGCGCGCTGACGCGGGCGCGGCCCTTCTCCACCTCGCGCTTCACCGGCGAGGCGTCTGCGTCCAGCCCCGCCGCTTCCAGCAAGTCCTCCGCCTCCCGGCGCACCCGGTTCGCCTCCGTTTCCGCCGCCGCTGCCGCCTCGGCCTTCGCCTTCAGGTCACAGGCGCGGAAGCCGTCGGCCCGCGCCCAGTCTGACAGCGTCGAGGGCGGCACCTTCAGCCGCGCGCCAATCGCGGCCAGCGGTTCGCCTGCCTCGGCGGCCTCGCGGGCGAGTTGTCTCTGCGAGCGCAGCGTTTGCGCGCGGCGGCGATAGCGGGGGGAGCGGGATGTGCCTGTCATGGCGCGCAGTCTACGCCCGGCGCGCCTCCGGTCGGATAAGTCTCGCCTCTCCCACCCCCGCGCCCCCGGCGAAAGCCGGGGCCTCAGGCCATTTGCGCACGAGCCGCCCCGCCCTCTCCCGCGAAACCGCCCCCGCCTCTCCCCGCTCCGGCCCTCTCCGGGCAGTATCCGGGCTGTTTTCGGGCATCCTTCGGGCATCTGTTCGGGCACTGTTCGCAACCCTGCGGCGATCTGCGCGTAGTCTGACAGCACGCCCGCGTCTCCCCCGTTCCGAAAGCCCGCCCATGCTCGCAATCCTCAAGCCCGCCTTCTATCTGCTCGGCGCGCTGGGCCTCTTCGCCGCCTTCGTCCCCAAGTTCAAAACCGAGATCTGGTGGCTCCGCGTCTGGGTCTATGGCCGCCAGCAGACCTGCATCGCGCTCGCTGTAATTGCTGGGCTTTTTCTCTTCCTCTATGGCGTCGACAGCCTGCCCGCCACGCTTCTGATGCTCGCCTACGCCGCCGCCTTCATCACCTGCGCGGCAGACCTCTGGCCCTATACAAGCGGCCGCCCGCTGGAGATGGACACCGCCCTCCCCGGCGCCGAGGGCACCGGCCTCTCCGTGCTTCTCCTCAACGTCCTGCAGGAAAACACCGACGAGCAAGCCGTCCGCGCCCGCATCCAGGAGGCCGATGCCGACGTCGTATTCCTCTCAGAAACCAACGCCCGCTGGCGCTCCGCCCTCGGACGTTTTGAAACTGATTATCCTTATACGTCTCTTCTGCCCAAGGAGGAGCATAACGGCCTGCTCGTCTATTCGCGCTTCCCCATCGCGCGTGTGCAGGAGCGCTATCTCTGCCAGAGCCACGTCCCCTCGCTCACCATCGACATCGAGGCCGGCGGCCGCGAAGTGCGCCTCTACTGCATCCACCCCCGCCCGCCCCGCCCGCGCGACGCCACCGAACATCTCGATGACGAGCTGATGATCGTCGCCGAGGAGCTGCGCGCGCAGGAACGCCCCGCCCTCGTGATGGGAGACTTCAACGAAGTCGGCTGGTCATGGATGGTGCGCCAGTTCAAGGACCATGCCCATCTCTGCGACCCCAAGCGCGGCCGCGGCCTCTACAATTCCTTCGGCGCGCAAAACACGCTCCTCGCCTGGCCGCTCGACCATATCTTCGCCACCGATGATTTCGACATCAAGCAGATCCGCCGCCTGAAACCCTGCGGCTCAGACCATTATCCCATGCTCTACCGCCTGCTCCTGCGCCCCGTCTAGGCGCGCCACGATCCACCTGAAACCCAACGTCTTCGTCACCGCCCTCGAAAGCCGCGTCCACGCCCGCGCCACCCCGGCCCACCTCGGCGGCGCCACCCAGGTCCGGGACTGCGAAGTCACCCACGCGGACATGCGCAAACGCATGGCGCTGTTCCGGTGTACGCAGATGGTGTTGAGGAAGAAGGGGTGAGCAGATATTCGCGCGCTCTTTGCCGAAGCGAGCCTAATATCTTCGATTTTATTGATTCAACTTAAGCTTATAGGGATTTTAATAAAGGCAGTAAAAAAGCATTTAACACTGCCATCTAAGACTGAGTTGGACACCGCAAATAAAATACCAACATATCAAAATCTATATGTTCGCGAGCCACTCCCAAAGGTTGCGATCCTTGTATGCAATCGACACGGTAAAGGAAAAGAGTGCCGTGCACTGAAATAAAAACATCGGCAAGCGATAGAAGATTTGGATTCTTCCGTCAGAATGCAGCCTACCCTCGCTCTTTGAGCTGGCCCGCGGATCGGTAACAATATTTAGAAATATCATGAGCTTGTGATGAAACTTGTCCCCAAAAGTATTGTCGCTGCTAATTTGTGTAATTGCTTTGGCTAGAGTTACGCCGTTCCACAAAGGGCTAAGTGTCGTTTCCAAATTTTCGCCTTGCTTGACGCTTGCGCGCAAATACTGGTGATAGTGTTTGAAGTCCATCAGGTAAAACAAATAGCAAGTCAGCCAACCCGCCATGAGTCCAATTATCGCAATGTGGATGGACCAATCACCTCGCGCAACTTGAATATTGTTCGCAAGGGAGTAACCGATGGCGCCGACTATCGCGATTACAGCAGTGAGGAACAATCCTCGAATCCGCATACAGATATCGTTGAAATGCATCTGCGTCTCGACGACCTTCTCCCAGGCAGCGAGCGACTTCTCGGGATCTGTCTTAGTTTCGGTCAAGCTCTTCCTCAATAGTACGATACGAATTCTACCTGCTCTAAGAGTTCCGCAAAGCGCTTTGCCAGCGTCACTGAGGGCTGCACATGCTCCTTTTTGAGTTTCTGCTCCAGATCAACATCGACCTGAGTCCAATGACTAACATCTTGCAAAAGCTTATACTCAGGCCGCGAATGAGAATGCCCATATTCCGCGTAAAAATCCGAAACGCCGGCATCTTGCGCCATTTTTACATCCCTGATGAGACTATCGCCAACATAGACCACTTCACTGCGTGATACCCCCAAAGCGTCAACAATCGCTCTCAAAATGTGTGGATTTGGCTTCGCCTCCCCTTTCGGGGTGTAAAGGTGCTGCGTTTTTTCGAGGCGATACACTCGTTTATCGTACATTCTAAAATGCGCGATGTCTACCTCTGGGGGAATTTCATGATCTCTTGGCGAGTAGAGCACGTCAAGCACTCCATCAAGGCCAAGCTTTTTGAGGCGCCGAATGGTATAGAATGCCAGTGAATCCGTATACCCAACAATGCGTGTTCCACGCCCCCTGATCTTCAATAAGGTTTCAGCTACAGTTGGATACAGTTTTATTGTTGGCTTTTGTCCTTGGTTATACGCGGCAATGGCAGGCGCATATTTTTTCCGGACCTCGCTAACAGTCATTCCCTTCGAAATCTCTGGTATCGACTGAAGTAAAAATGAGTATTCGGATGTGCCATGTTCCTGATGTACCGGACGTATGAGCGTCTTCAGTTCATTGGCCGAAATTCCGCTAATCTTTTCAGCTTCCTTCAAAAAAGGCAGAAACCCGCTGTGCCAAATTTTGAACCAATCCCAAAGAGTGTTGTCCAGATCGGTAATTAGTACTTTTGCAACAGGTTTCATTGGAAGTATGGGCTCCCGAGGTTAGGCTTAGCTAGTCTACTGGGACGTGTTGGTCTTATCTGCAATACGCATATCGGATTAGACACACATCATTGGAGCAAGCGTAGGGTGCATTGCAAGGCCACCCGCCCTACAAACTCACCACCAGCAAGCGTAGGGTGGGTTGAGCGGAGCGATACCCACCGCCTTGCGTACCCTCCCAGTTTGTATCTGCGTTGCGTCAACCTCCCCACATTCCGAGGCAATGGTTGCCGCACGTTGAAGCTGACTCTTTTGTGTAAGAGACTGCTGCAACTAATGTCCTATGGCATTGAGTTCCAAGGACATCCGAAAGGCTGGAAAAATCATGATCCCTCGATGGGCAACAGTATTGCTCTTCTGTGCCACGCTGGTTGTGCTCGGGGTGGAGCGTGGATTTGGCGCATCCGTGATCTTTGGTGCAGGTGTAGTCCTGTTTTACGTTCTAGCGACGCTCCCGACGTCACGCGAGATAGCCCTTGCCTTGCGCATTATAATTGCGCTGACGCTGATTGCGTATCTGTTGTGGCGAGGCGCCATTGAATTGCTCGCGCTCACGCTCATCGGCGCGGCATTTCTGTCGCTCACTCTATGGACCGTAAACCGTGTCAGGCGCTAAACGCTGAGAGGTGTTGAGCGGAGTGCTATGCCCCCCTCCACTACAAACTCACCACCAGCCCCGCCACGAGGTACATCACCACCGCGATCCCGCCGCCGACCAGCGCGTAGGGCATCTGCGTGCGGACGTGGTCGATATGGTCACAGCCGGCGGCCAGTGAGGCGATGATCGTGGTGTCGGAAATGGGCGAGCAATGGTCGCCGAACACGCCGCCGCCGAGCACCGCCGCCAGCACCAGCGAGGGTGGAATGCCGAGCGCCAGGGCGAGCGGCATCGCAATCGGGATCATGATGCCATAGGTGCCCCAGCTGGTGCCCGTCATGAAGGCCGTCACGCCCGCCACCACGAACAGAACCGCCGGGATCACGATGGGCGACACGAACTGCGCCGCCACGCTGGAGAGGAACGCCCCCGTGCCCAGGACGCGCAGGCTGTCGCCCAGCGCAATCGACAGGAAGAGGATGGCCACAACCGGCACCATTTCCGAAATGCCCGCAAAGCCGCGTTCCTGCAGCCCGCCTTTCGGGAAGGCCTTGCCGCTGATCAGCAGCACCGCCGCCACCAGCATGGCAAGGCAGATGGCCCAGAGGATCGACTGGCTGCCGCTGCCCGCGAGAATGTTGCCGCCGCCCGTCCACGCCATGAAGCCCAGCGCCCCGGCAATCATCACCAGCAGCGGTAGCCACATGTATATGGCCCGCGTCGGCGCGATCAGCTCTTCATCTTCCACCAGCACTTCGCGGTTCAGGCCCGCCGTCTTCATCGGCCCGAACACGCGGCCCGAGAACACGGTGAAATAAACGCCCGCCAGCGTCACCAGCGCATAGAAATTCCACGGAATGGTGCCCGCCACGACGCCAATCGGGCTCTCGAATCCATAGGGCTCCACCAGGCCGAGCGCATAGGCGCCCCAGCCGTTCAGCAGGATCAGCGCACTGATCGGCGCCGATGTTGAGTCGATGATATAGGCGAGCCGTTCGCGGCTGAGGCCATGCGCGTCGAACAGGCGCTGGCCGAGCACGCCGCTGCTGAGCAGGCTGACATTGGTTTCCACGAAGATGGCCGTGCCTGCCAGCGCCGGGGCCAGCGCCGCGCGCCGGGGCGTCGAGACAAGGCCGCGCTTCATCAGGGCGCTCACCAGCGCTTCCACGCCGCCAGAGTCGCGCATCCACGCGATCAGCGCGCCGATGAGCAGGCAGAACAGCAGCACGCGCGTATTGCCCGTCGAGTCGAACACGCCGACCGCCCGGTCGATGGCGCCAAGCGCGCCCATGCCGGGATTGAAATGCGCGATCAGCGTTTCCGATGCCAGCAGCGCCAAGCCTAGCGCCGCATACACATTGCGCGTCAGCATGGCGACGATGATCGCCAGAACCGGCGGCAGTACAGTGAGGATATCCAGGGCCCAGCCTCCTGTGAATTGAAGGGAGCACATAAACCCATCCGCGCGCAAAAGCCCAGCCCGCGACATGCACCGCGCCACGTCCTGCCCCTCCCCGCTGCGCACCTATCGGCGGATGCATGAAATTTGATCGTTTTCTGCCAACAAATGTTGGGGCTTGGCCTCTATAGGGCCCCGATACTCACCCCTCGGCAGGAGCCCGGCATGAACAATGATTTCAGACATCAGTTCTGGAAACAGCAAATCCAGACGAGCATGATTGTCTGCGTCGGCGTTATGGCCGCTGCCATGGCGATGATCTGGATCTGCACTTACGACCTCGACATGGCCATCCGCATCCGGGGCGTCATCCTGGCTGCTGGCATCTCGGGCATCCTCGCCCCCCTCGGCTCGGCCTATGCCATCCGCCAGAATTCGCGCCACCTCTCCCTGCATCTCCAGTATGAGCGCCTCGCCAATAGCGACGACCTGACCGGCCTCGCCAACCGGCGCTGCTTCAACCGCCGGGGCGCCGCCCGCCTCGCCAGCGCTGGCCGCTCCCAGACCGCCCTCCTCCTCGTCGACATTGACTGGTTCAAACGCGTCAATGACATGCACGGACACGAGGCCGGAGACGACGTCCTCTGCCACGTCGCCCAAACCCTCATCCATGCCGCGCCGGACGGGGCCCTGATTGCGCGCCTCGGCGGCGAGGAATTCACCATCATGTGCGAGATTTCCGGGCCTGAAGAGCTAAACCGCCTCGCCGAAAAACTGCGCCGCGCAACAGAGGCGACGCACATCATCTATCATGGCGAAGTGATTTCCGTGACGATCAGCCTGGGCCTTGCAATTGCCCGCCCGGGCGACACGCTGTCTGCCCTGCTCAGCCGCGCGGACAAGGCGCTCTATGGCGCCAAGGACCATGGCCGCAACCGGTTCGCCGTCGCCGCATAAGCCACGGTTTGCCTCAAATTTCACCGATCGGGCTGAGGCCTCATAAATTATATTAACGTATAAAGTCTATCACAAAACCTTCCCCACCCGAGGATACCAGCGTGATAGACAGCATAAGGCAGATTTTCTGGGCCCAGCAGATCCGCTTTGTCGTGCTTGGAATGCTCGGCGCATTGGTCGCATCGACCTTGGCTGCCTGGTTCACCACGGCTGACCTCACGCTGCATGGCCGCGTACATACGCTGGTCGTGTCAGTGGTGCTGACGTGCACAGTGGCTGCCTGCCTGCTCGGCTATAGTGTCTGGCAGAACGTCCGCTACCTGCGCCTGCACCTGCAGACTCAGCTTGCCGCCTACAGCGACACGCTGACGGGCCTCGCCAATCGCCGGGCCTTCCTTACCGAGGGCGAACTCCGCCTCGCGCAGCCGCGGCAGCCGGGCGCCCAGGCGGCCCTCCTTCTCGTCGATATTGACTGGTTCAAACGCGTCAATGACATGCACGGACACGAGGCCGGTGATGAAACACTGATCCATGTCTCGCAGACCCTGCTGCATACAGCACCGGCTGATGCGTTCGTCTCCCGCATCGGCGGCGAGGAGTTCACCATCCTCACAGACGTGACCAATACGGAACATCTCAAACAGCTGGCAGGCGCCCTGTGCAAGAGTGCCGAGGCCGCCAGCTTCTATTATCGCGGTGAGCGCATCAAGATCACGGTCAGCATCGGCCTCGCGCTGGCCATGCCCGGCGACACGCTTTCGACCGTGCTCAGCCGCGCCGACAAGGCGCTCTACGACGCAAAGCATGGCGGCAGAAACAGGTCCGCGCTGGCAGCCTGAAAACGGTGGGTCAAAGACCCCCCGCCTACCCACGATGTAAATCACGCAAACAAAAAGGCCCCGACAATCAGCCGGGGCCTTTCTTTATCCTGGAGCGGAAGGGGGGGATTACGCTCCAGGCGTATTAGCGTTCTTCCATTTCATCACCGGCCTCGTCGAGCGCGTCGCCCGCATCGTCCATGGCGTCTTCGACAGCGTCGCCGGCATCATCCAGCTTCTCGCTGACAGTGGGCTTGCCCCAGTCTTCGGAGCTGGCCTTCTGCCAGGCCGTGAATTCGGCTTCCGACAGTTTGGCGTCGCCGTTGACGTCCCAGTCAGCGAAGGATTCCGCCGTGACGTCCATTTCATTGGCCTGAAGCTCTTCAATGGTGACGAACCCGTCGGCATTGGTGTCGACTTCGGCCAGTGCTGGTTCAGCGGCAGCAAAGGCAGGGGCGCCCATCAGTGTGGCAAGGGCGGCGAATGCGAATGTCTTCTTCATGGTGTCTCTCCTTTTGACATCCCGGCGTTTCGGGCCGTGCCCGGCGCTGGTGAGAGAACAAGCCCGGCCCGTCAAACCCGTTCCCAACCTGTCCGATTTCTAAGACTCCGGGCCAAAATGTGGCGAAAGTGGCGCTTGCCCCATTCGCATTGCGCGCAAGGAAAAGCCGCCTGCAAATCCCTGCAGACGGCTTCCTTCCCCCCCCGGTTATCCCCCGGGCTGGCCACTGCCTACATCAGTAGGCCAGCGGCGATTCAGCTGGTGCCTCGGGCGTGGCCTCAGGCTCTGGCATGTTCTCATCGACGGTTGCATCTTCAGGTGCCGGCGCGGCCGAGGCCGTGTTGCAGCAGCGCACCTGCATCTCCAGCACGCGGTCATTGAAGCGGCACTTCTCGTCATTGATCTCCCGCAGGAAGGAGAGGCCCCCTGCCCGCGTCGTGTAGCGCGTCTGCGTACAGCTGGTCAGCGTATAGCCCGGGCGGCACGTTCCCGTGTCGCTCTTCTGTACGGTACGCGTCTCGCACACCATTTCGTCCGTTTGGGCGAGGGCCGCCTCGGCAGCGGCCTTGGCCTCGTCCGCCGTGGCCTGCGCCTGGGCAGCGGCGCTGCTGGCGCTGTCTGCGACGCTGCGCGCTTCAGAGAGGCGCATGTCGGTATCGGAAAGGGCTGTCGATTGGCCGTCAATCTCCACTTTCAGGCGGCAGACATTTTCCTTCGCCTTGTCGGGATTGGCGCAATAGTCAGCAACGCTCATCTCCTGCGGGATCAGGCTCTGGCATCCAGCCAGCGATAGCGCCAGCAACGTGCCGGCGGCGAGTTTTGCGATACGCATGGCATCCCTCCGGTGTGTTCGGAGGGCATTAAGGCGGCCGTTAACTTTTGGGTCAACGCAACTCCCGTGATCGGGGAAATCAGGCTTTCAGCTTGTAGCCGGCCCTGAACATCCACCAGACGCCCGCCGTCAGCACCACTGACAAGCCGCCCGTCACCCACATGCCCGTCACGATCGAGCTGTTTGCCACGCCCAGGAACCCATACCGGAACCCGTCAATCATGTAGAAGAACGGATCGAGATGCGCCATCGTCAGGAAGGGCTCCTGCATCACCTTGATGTCGTAGAATGTGCCCGACAGGAAGGTCAGCGGCACGATGATGAAATTGGTCACCGCCGAGAGGTGATCGAACTTGTCGGCCCAGATCCCGCCCATTGCGCCCAGTGCACCGAGGACAATGGCAGAGGTCGTGCCGAACCAGAGGATCGGCCAGATATGGACGACGGACATGTCAGCCAGTCCGCTGATCTCAATGCCGATCGCGGAGATAACCGCCACCATGATGCCCCGCGTGATTGCACCACCGAGGAAACCGGCTGTCAGCTCGAGCGGCGACAGCGGCGGCATCAGGAAATCGACATGCGTGGAATTGAACTTGGCCTGCACGAGGCTGGAGCTCGTATTCTGGAAGGCGTTCTGCAGGATGGCCATGACGACAAGGCCCGGCGCCAGGAAGTCATTATAGTTCAGCCCGTCAAAGTCGCCCGTCAGGCGCCCGCGGTCGCCGAAAGCCAGCTTGAACACCGTCATGAACAGAAGCGTTGTCACCACCGGGGCAAACACGGTCTGCATCCACACTTTGAGGAACCGGCCCACTTCGCGCTTGTAAAGCGTCCACAGACCCAGCCCGTTGAACGCGCCATACTGGCGGATCACCCTGAGACTGGATTCTGTACGCGAAGAACTTGTGGAAACCGGCCGTACGGTGGTGGCATCTGGTGCAATATCTGTCATGCCCCGTTATCTAGTATGCCAGACGCCCCGGCACGAGGGGGCAGGCCCGCTTTTTTTGCCCTGATCACAAATCGGGCAAGCCTGCCAAAACTGCGACTCACATGACACAAGATATGGAAAGCCTGTGGAAAGCGGAGTCTGCATGTTGTGTTTCATTTCGGTCCTGATACGATATCTAGGTGCTGAGAGAGATGGCGCGTAACTGCCATCACAACATATAGGGGCTGACGGAACCGCGTATCGGGACCGCAACCTGGAGCTGGGAGACCTAAATCCATGTCTTGGACCGATGAACGCGTAAACGTGCTCAAGAAACTCTGGGCAGAGGGCCATTCGGCCTCCCAGATCGCGAAACAGCTGGGCGGCGTCACGCGCAATGCCGTGATCGGCAAGGTGCACCGCCTTGGCCTGTCCGGCCGCGCGACACCTTCGCGCCCGGTGAAGCGTCCGCCGCGCCTGGCCCGGCCGAAGCCAAGGCTCATGCCGGACGGAACGGTCACGACGCCAACACCCGCCGTCACCGCACCACCGGTCGAAGAGGCAAAACCAGCTGTCGAGCGCACGGCGATGACCGCTCCCCTGCCCCCGATGCGTCTGGCCGATGGCGGCGCTGCCACCATCCTCACGTTGCGGGATTCCATGTGCAAATGGCCGATTGGCGATCCTGCAGATCCGAAATTCGCCTTCTGTGGACGCAAGTCAGACTGCGGCCCGTATTGCACCGAGCATGCGAAAGTGGCCTTCCAGCCCGCCCGCAAGCGCGACACCAAGAAAAGCCAGTATGATTATGTGCGTCGCATAGCTGGCTGACACGGGTCGGCAACACGCGACAAACAGGAAAGCCCCCGGCGTTATTCGTTGGGGGCTTTTTTTGTGTCCGCTTTTGCGGCCTCCGCTTCGGCGGCTTCGTCCTCGGCTGCTTTGGCAGCCGCTGCCGCTTCCGCCTCTGCAGTGCCTTCCGGCGTAATCTGCACGCGCAACACGTCGCTGCCCCGGAAGTGCAGGTCCTGTTGCGGGAAGGGAATCTCGATACCGTGCCGCTCGAGCGCCGAATGGATCGCCCAGTTATAATCGGCTGTCACCTTGGCCGGCTTCTTCACCGCTTCCTCGGTCAGCCACACGACCAGTTCGAAATCGAGGCTGCTGTCGCCAAACCCGGTCAACCAGACCTGCGGCATGCGCGGACCCATGTTCTCCAGCGTCCACTGCACTTCGGCGGCCGCTTCCATGCCCGCCTTGCGTACAAGGTTCTTGTCGCTGCCATAGGCCACGCCGAACTTGATATGCGTGCGGCGGCGCGCCTCGCGCAGCGTCCAGTTGATCACCTGCGCCTTGATGAACTCCTCGTTCGGCACAAGGATGTCGACATTATCATTCGTGGTGACGACGGTGGAACGGATATTGATCTCGTTGACGAGGCCGGTCACCCCGGACTGCAGCTCGATGAAGTCACCCACTTTGACCGATTTCTCGATCAGGATGATCACGCCGGATATGAAGTTCGAAAAGATCGACTGAAGACCAAAACCGATGCCGACGCCAAGGGCACCGGAGAAGATGGTCAGCGCGCTCAGGTTCACGCCCACGGTCTGCAGCGCGATCGCAATGGCGACGACCATCAGCAGGATGTTCGCCACCTGCCCCAGCAATCCCGCCATGGATGGGTTCAGCTTGCTGGTGGACCGCAGCCGCGTCTGCGCCGTGGCGCCAGCCACACGCCCCACCCACAAGGCGATAATGGCGATCGCCACACTGGTCAGGATCCGCCAGGCCGAGATCGAGCCCTTGCCGATCGGTATCTGGAAGTCATTCAGCGCCGAAATCGTCGGCCCGAGCCAGCGCAGGATATAAAGGGCAGCGACGGTCCAGGCGACAATCGCAATCGTGCGCGACAGGAAACTCTTCTTCATATTGGCCGTAAGCAACCGGATGATGATCCAGGCCATCAGCAGGCTCGCCACAATGCGCAACCCGTCGCGGTTGAGGTCGGCCACCATGAATCCGACAATCGCGGCCCATACAAGAATAACGGTGAACAGGGGCCACATCACGCTGGCAATCGACCGGAACAGCCGCCCGATCGCATCCGGCTTGCCGCGTTCCTCGACGAATTCCACCAGTCGCTTGTAGGGAATGCGCGCAATCAGCCACGCCACCACGACGGCCAGAACCACGACGCCCGCCTGCCACAGGGTCGCTTCAGAGAGCGCCTGCTCAAGGAAATTTTCAAACCAGACCTGCAGCTGCCCCCACAGCGTTCCCACCTGTTCGGCAACGGCCTCGGTATCGATCTCTAGATCGTCAGGATTCATGGGGCCGCCTCATAACCATTTCATCAGCTTGAATAGCATGAACTCGATACCGACAATGATCGCAAGGACCACGACCGTAATCCAGAATGCCCCGCTCGAGTTCACCCCCGGCATGCCGCCGACATTGATGCCGAGCAGGCCCGTCACAAATCCGAGCGGCAGGAAGATCGCCGCAATGATCGAGAACACGAACATGGTCCGGTTCATCTCGGCTGCCGCTCGGTTGTTGAGATCGTCCTGCAGCACCAGCGCGCTCTCCTTGTAGACGTCGAGGTCTTCGAGGTAGCGGTGCAGCCGGTCCAGCATCTCACGGGTCGTCAGCCGGTTTTCCGGCGACATCCAGTCCGGCGGGTCTTGCTTCAGTTCCATCAACGCATCGAACTGCGGCGAGATATAGCGCTTGAACGCCAGACAGGTGCGCCGGATGCCGCCAATCTCGTCCAGCATCTCATCGGTTTTTGTATCGGCCGCGTCCGCTTCCAGCTCGTCGATCCGCTCGTTCATGCCGGTAATCGCCAGATTGATCTTGCCGATCAGCTCCTTCGAAAGCGCCATGACAAGGTCGCCGGCCGTCTTCGGCCCGTCGCCGCGCTCTTCAAGGTGGGCCAGCACATCACGGGGTGTCTGCAGCCGCCGCCGTCGCAGCGTCACAACGCGCGAGCGATCCGCCCAGACCTGCATGGCGATCATGTCTTCCGGCTCGTCGCCCGGATTGAAGTTCACCCCGCGCAGCACGCAGACTAGGCCCTCCCCTTCCCGGAACACGCGCGGGCGTGTCTCGTTCGACAGCAGCACTTCAATGGTTGCTTCAGAGGCCGGTAGCGCCTTGTGCATCCACTCGGCCGCGCCATCCGCCGTCCGGTCGAGATGCAGCCACAGCACTTCCTTCTCACTCGCAGGGTGCCAATCCTGCACCGCGTCCCAGCCTATCGCCCGGCATCCCCCGGCCCCGTCCAGCACGCACCCGAACACCATCAAGGGACGCGCCTCAGTCTGCGTCGTGCCCTTTTCGGTCCGTTTTGCCATTATGCCTGCGATGTCCTGTTTGATCTGCCAGATTAAACCTCATCGCACGCCCGCGCGCAAACGGGCGCCATCGTCCGGCCCGCAAAAAGATCAAAGCCGCGCAGCCGGCAGCCAGATACCGAAGGCGCTGCCTTTTCCAAGACGGGTTTCCACGGCGAGGCCGCCGCGATGGTGCGCCATGATATGCTTTACGATGGCAAGGCCTAGCCCTGTGCCGGTAATCTTGCCACCCCGGCTCTGATCGGCGCGATAGAAGCGCTCGCCAAGGCGCGGCAGGTGCTCCCGTTCAATGCCCGGTCCCTGGTCCTCGACACGCAGCCACACCGACGCATCCGGCTTGCCCGGACGCCCCGCCGCCTGCAGCAGCGTCATCCGCTCGCCTTCGCGCCAGCCATGCCCGGCCTTGGACCGCGCTTCGACCATGCTCGGCGTATTGCCATAGAACACGGTCACCTTGCCATCCGCCGGCGTATATTTCAGCGCATTCGTCAGCAGGTTTTCCACCACCTGCATGATCTCGTCGCGGTGCGCGATCACGGGCAGTGCGCGCTCCTCGCCAATCAGTTCCAGCGTAATCGACCGTTCGTTCGCAATGGGTTGCAGCGCCTCGGTCGCATCGATCACGATCCGGGTAAAATCCTCCTGCTCGCTGGGCGAAATATGTTCGGAAAACTCGATCCGCGACAGCGACAGAAGGTCGGCAATCAGGCGGCTCATCCGCTCGGACTCGCCGGCCATGATATCGAGGAAACGCGGCCATGAGGCCGTATCATCCTTGGCCGGTCCGCGCATGGTCTCGATAAAGCCCGAGAGGGCCGTCAGGGGCGTACGCAATTCATGGCTCGCATTGGCGAGGAAGTCGGATCGCGCGCGCGCTGCCCGCTGCACCGGCGTCAGGTCTTCCAGCACGACCAGCGTTTGTTCGGCGCCCGTGGGCCGCGAAACATGGGCGCGCCAAGTCTCGTCGGGTCCGCTGTCGACTTCAACCGAAACGGACTCGTCGCCCTCCCCGCGGCCTATCCTGTCAATGGCCGACAGAAGCGCAGGCGAACGGATCACGGTACTCGCGCGCGGATTGACCCGCCCGTCGAGCCGCAGGATCAGGTCGGCCTCTTCATTGAACGCCACGATCCGCTTCTCGCCGTCCACTTCAAAAGCCGGCAGCGGCAGGGCGCGGAGCAACTGAACGGAATCCAGCCGGCGCGTAACAGTCGTCGGCGCCTGCGTGCGCGAGCTTGCGCGAACAGGCAGAAAGGCCGCCGACCCGACAAAATAGGCAAAGGCCATCGAGGCAAGCACGGCCATCGCCGCAAAGGCGACGATGAAGTCCAGCTCCCCCGTCGCAGCCAGCAGGAACAGGACGCCGCAAAAGCAGAAACCCAGGATGAAAAAATCCCGTGCCCGGCGGCTCAGTCCCGCACGTGACTCTGGTTGGCCAAGAGATGGATCGGACTTGCTCACCCTGTCTCCCGCGCGGGTTTGAATGGCCTGGACCCCGTGTCCGTCCCCATCGCGCCGCCGTCACTTGCCGCTACAGCGGCCCTGCAAAGATGCCAAGCCCCCGACAGCGCATGATAGCAGCGACACGCCTTTATGACACCTCTGCAACAATTATTGAATTTCGATAATTTATCGTTGACAGTCGACTAGGCCCGGACTATCCGGTAGCCCAAAGAGTCGGGAGCCTCACAAGCGGCATGAAACGGTCTATTCTTCTTATCAGCACGGCAATTGTTGCAGCCTGCACCTCTTCTCCGGCGTCAGTTGGTCGCCTGGCGGGGCAACCTGTGGAATTTTTTGCCGAAACGGTCGACGCGCCGTCCGAATGGGCTGCGCGCGGCGTGGCAGGCGTTGCACCGCAGGGTGACTGGCTCAGCCAGTTCAACGACCCATTGATGGTTGGCCTCGTCAATGAAGCCCTCACCAACAGCCCGACACTGGAATCCCGCGCTGCCCTCGTGCGCGCTTCCGAAGCCGCCACCCGCATTGCGCGCTCACAGCGCCGCCCGAGCGTCAGCGGCTCTGTCTCCGCCGGCGTCAACTCCACCTCGACCACGTTTGGCGGCACGACCGACCGGAACACTGACGGCGTCTATGGCGTCGGCCTCGATGCCAGCTGGGAACTCGACCTCTGGAACCGGCTCGGCTCCGGCATAGGCGCCGCCGAGGCAGACCTTGCCGCCAGCCAGGCCGACTATGACGCCGCCGAACTGTCTCTCGCCGCGCAGACCTCAATTGCGTGGATCAACCTGAACGCTGCCCTCGCGCAGGAACGCGTCGCCGCCAAGACCGTTGAGGCACGCGACCGCGTCCGCACGTTGACCGAACGCCGCTTCCAGCGCGGCCTTGCCGACGCGCTGGACGTGCGCACCGCGCGCAGCACGCTCGCTCAGGCCGAAGCCTCCATGGCCGCCCAGCGCCAGTTCACCGGCGAAGCGGCCCGCCGCCTCGAAACCCTTGTCGGTCGCTATCCAAATGCCGAATTGCAGGCGCCCGCTGAAATCCCGACGCTCGGCTCGATCGTGCCTGAAGGCAACCCTGCCCTGCTCCTGTCGCGCCGTCCGGACATTGCCGGCGCCGAAGCGCGCGTCGTCGGCGCTGGCCTGCGCGCAGAGCAGGCCCGCCTCGCCATGCTGCCCTCGCTGCGCCTCACCGCATCGGTCGGCACAAATACGACTGACTTCGCCGATGCCTTCGATCCTGAACGCATCGCCGCCAATCTGATCGCCAGCCTGGTCCAGCCGCTCTTCACGGGTGGCCAGCTCGATGCCCAGCGCGACGCTGCCGTTGCGCAGGCCGAAGCCGCCGTCGCCAATTATGCGTCCACCGCCCTCGACGCCTGGCGCGAGGTCGAAAACGCCCTCGCCGCCGACACTTATCTCGCGGAACAGGAAGACGCGCAGGCCCGTGCCCTCGAAGAGGCCCGCCTCGCCGAGGACCTTGCAGAGCGCCAGTACACCAGCGGCACGATCACCATCTTCAACCTGATCGACGCGCAAACGCGCCGCCTGACAGCTGAAAGCCAGCTCGTGACGGCCCGCGCCAGCCGTGCGACCAACCGCATTTCCTATCATCTCGCCCTTGGCGGCGGCCTCCCGACCGGGACCGCCTCTGCACAATCTGCTAAAAGCAATTCTGACACGGACGCCGCAAGAAGCGGCAGGAGCTAATCTTTCATGGGCCGCCTTGTATCCATTCTCGCCCCCCTGGGCATCATTCTTGTCGTCGGCATCGGCGGCAGCTTCGTCCTGCACGCCATCAAGCCTGAGCCTGAAAAGGCCGACGAGGCGCGTGCCGGGCTGAACGTGTTCGCCGAGCCCGTGCGCCGCGGTGATCTGCACCTGACCGTCGAGGCCCAGGGCGAAGTGCGTCCGCGCCGCGAGATCGTTGTTTCGCCGCAGATCACGGGCCGCGTCGCCTATGTCTCGCCGGACTTCATCGATGGCGGCTTCATCAAGAAGGGCCAGCTCCTCGTTCGCGTCGAGGCGGCCGATTATGAACTCGGCGTCGTCAGTGCGCGCTCCGGTGTCGCCAGCGCTGAACAGGCGCTCGCCCGCGAGATCGCGGAAGCCGAACTTGCCCAGCAGGACATCAAGGATCTCGGCCTCGACAATGCTTCCCCGCTTGCCCGCCGCGAACCGCAGCTGGCGCAGGCCCGCGCCGCCCTCGATGGGGCCAAGGCCCAGCTGAAGGATGCTGAACTCGCCCTCGACCGGACCGCAGTCTACGCGCCCTTCGATGGCCGCGTGCGTGAGCGCAATGTCGATATCGGGCAGGTCGCAGCGGCTGGCTCGACGCTCGGCCGCATCTTCGCCAATGACGTGGTCGAAGTGTCCCTGCCGCTCGATGATGGCGAGATGGGCCGGCTTGGCCTCCCCCTCGCCTTTGCCGCCACGAAAGATCAGCCCGGCCCGAAAGTCACCTTCACCGCCAATGTTGCCGGCAAGCCGCGCACATGGATCGGCGAAGTTGTCCGCACCGCCGCCGCCGTCAACTCGATGACCCGCCAGATCAACGTGATCGCCGAGCTGAAGGATCCGTATGGCGCTGGCGCCGACGGTGACGCGCCAATGGCGCCGGGCCTCTTCGTCAATGCCACGATCGAAGGCGCAACAATTCCCGACGTGCTGATCGCCCCGCGCGGCGCCCTGCGCGGCGAAGACCAGCTTTTCATCGGCGATGCCAAGCACGGCAAGCTTTCCATCCGCACGGTCGACCTCGTCTTTTCAGATACCGATGGCGCCTACATCCGCTCCGGTGTCAACGCGGGCGAACTGGCCATTGTCAGCCCCGTCCAGGCGGCGTTTGACGGCATGAGCATCACCGTGATGGAGCGTCTCGAGGACGGCACGGTCAAGGTTTACGAGCCTGAAGAAGATGGCAAAGCCGCAACGGCGGCTGCCACGACGGCCACGCAGGGAGCAGAGGGAACTCCGCAATGAACGGTATTGTCTCCTGGTTCGCCCGCAACGCGGTTGCCGCGAACCTCCTGATGATTGTCGCCTTTGTCGGCGGCATTTTTGGTTACACCCGGATGGAACAGGAAATGTTCCCGGTCGTGAACGTTACCGGCGCGTCGGTCATCGTCGCCTGGAACGGCGCCTCGCCGCAGGACATCGAAGACCAGATCGTCACCCGTATCGAGGAGGCTGTTGCCGACCTCAACGGCCTTGACCGTATCACCTCGATTGCCAGCGAAGGCTCCGGTGTGGTCAACATCAAGGGCCGCGACGATGTCGACATGGACATCTTCCTCAAGGACGTCGAGCGCCGGGTCAACCAGATCAACAACCTGCCCCAGGCCGCCTTCCAGCCACAGATCCAGCGCTGGGAACAGCGCGACCAGTACATGGGCTTTGCCATCCACGGAAATGTCGACAGCCGCACGCTGAAACGCGTTGCCGACAAGGTGCGCGACGAGCTGGCCAAACTGCCCGGCGGCGAACTGGCCGAGCTTCAGGGCACACTGGATGAGCAGGTCAGTATCGAAGTCTCCGAACAGGCCCTCCGTCGCTTCGGCCTCAGCTTTTCCGATGTCGCCAATGCCATCCGTCAGTCTTCGCTGAACTCGTCCGGCGGGCGCATCGAATCCTCCATCGGCGACGTCAACATCACTGCGCGCCAGCTGGCCGACACGGCTGACCAGTTCAACAAGATCATTGTCCGCCAGACAACGTCCGAGGGCACGGTCTATGTCTCCGACATTGCCACCGTCATCGACGGCTTCGTCAGCGACAAGCTGAAGGCAACGTTCGATAATGAACCCACCGCCTTCGTCATGATCCCCTCCCCCGACAAGATGGACATCGTCAAATACACTGACGGCTTCAAGAAGTTCGTCGAGGAAGCCAACGACCATTCCAACGGCATCCTGCCACAGGCCGTGCGCATCGACACGCTCTGGGACAACTCGGTCGAGTTCAAGGCGCGTATGGACCTGATCACCCAGTCGGCGCTGTCCGGCGCCGTGCTGGTCATGCTCGTCCTCATCCTCTTCCTGCGCCCCGTCGTCGCGCTCTGGGTCACGATGGGCATCTTCACCGCTTTTGCCGGCGGCATCATGCTGCTGCCCTACTTTGGCGTCTCGTGGAACATCCTCTCCACCTTTGCCGTGCTCCTCGTGATCGGGGTCATCGTGGATGACGCGATCGTGGTCGGTGAGAACATACACAGGGAAGTCGAGAGCGGTCGGCAGGAGGGCCTCAACGCAGCCATTATCGGCACCCAGCTGGTGCTCAAGCCGATCATCTTCGGCGTCCTGACCACGATCATCGCTTTCCTGCCCTGGGCTTTCATCTCCGGCCCAACGCGCATGTTCACGCAGCAGATCACCTTCGTCGTGGTCGCGGCCCTGATCTTCTCGATCATCGAGTGCATGCTGATCCTGCCAGCCCACCTGTCACACATGAAGAAGCAGGAATTCGATGGCCCGGCCGGCGGCTTCCTCAAGCTGCAGCGCCGCATCGCCGACAGCCTGCTCTGGTTCGCCAACCATCTCTACAAGCCCGTGCTCGAACTGGCCCTGCGCTTTCGCTATGCCACCGTGGCCTTCTTCTTCTGTCTCTTTGGCCTCGCCTTCCAGATGCAGATGACCGGCATCGTGCCCTTCCAGTTCATGCCGGAAATCGAGGCTGACCTCATCCAGGTCAATATCGAGATGCCTGAAGGCACGCCCTATGAGCGCCTGCTCCAGGTGCGCGACCAGCTCCAGGTCGGCATTGACACCCTCACAGAAGAAACCGGCAAGGAATATCCCGACATCGAAGGCGGTCTGATCACGCAGGCCTCCGTCGTCGCCTCCGGCGCTTTCGTGCGGGCATGGGTCGGCCTCGCCGCGCCCGAGAACCGCCCGGTCACCCTGCGCTCGCGCGATATCTCAGAGCGCTTGCGTGACGCTGTCGGCCCGGTCCAGGATGCTCAGGAAGTCGGTTTCGAATTCACCTTCAACGATGATGACAGCGGGGTGCGTTTCGCCCTCAACCATCCGGATCTTGCCCGCCTGCGCGCCGCGTCTGCTGACGTGAAGGCCCACCTCGCCACCTATTCCAGCGCCTATGATATCGGTGACAACCTCTCCTCCTCCGCCGAGGAGATCCGCATCACGATGAAGCCCGGCGCCGAGACGCTCGGTGTCACGCTCGCCAGCGTATCCCAGCAATTGCGCCAGGCCTATTTCGGCGAAGAAGTTCAGCGCCTCCCGCGTGACGGGGAAGACGTGCGTGTCATGGTCCGCCTGCCGATAAGCGCGCGCTCTGATCTCGACAGCCTCAACAATCTCAAGGTGCGCACAGCCGATGGCCGGGAGATCCCTGTCACCCAGGTCGCCGATTTCGAATATGCCCCCGGGATCAACCGCATCGTGCGGCGCAACCGCACCCGCTCGGTCGCCGTCTATGCCGAGGTCAAAGGCGAAGGCGAACGCAGCCGCATCATGGCCGACATGGAAAAGAATTTCTGGCCTGAATTCCAGCAACGCTTCCCCGAAGTCCAGCGCGGCGAGGCTGGCGGCTTCGAGGAAGAGCAGAAATTCTTCAGCGAGATCGGCCGTCTCGTCGTCATGGCCATCGGCGCCATGTACATCCTGCTCGCGGTGGCCTTCCGGTCCTATTCCCAGCCCATCCTCCTGATGATGGCCCTGCCCTTTGCCTATTGCGGCGCCATTTTCGGCCTCGCGATCTTCAACACGCCCATGGCCATGTTCGCTTTCTTCGGCATCGCGGCGGCGGCGGGGGTCGTCATCAACGACAACCTTGTGCTGATTGATTACGTGAACCGGCGGCGCGACGAAGGCGCGGGCGCCATCCAGTCGCTCGTCGACGCAGGCGTCTCCCGCTTCCGTCCGATCCTGCTCACATCCGTCACCACTTTTGTCGGCATCCTGCCGCTGCTGGCGGTGCGCTCGACACAGGCCCAGTTCCTCAAGCCGATGATCGTGTCGCTCGCCTGCGCCGTGGCCTTCGCCCTCTTTGTCTCGCTGCTGATGGTGCCCGCCATGTATGCCGTTGGTGTCGAAATCGGCCGCATCTTCCGCTGGACATGGGGCGGCAAACCCTTCCGCCAGATCGGCGAAACCTATTCCGGCGAAGTAACTATCGACGAGGACGAACTCATCGGCACCAGCAGGGATGATGCAGTTGGCCCCCTTGCCCCCGCCGAATAATGGCGTGATTTAACCCGGATGCGCCCCTCCCCTACCGCGCTTTTGTGGCACGGGCTGTGGACGCATCCGATCAATCTGGAGAGACCTTCATGAAACATCTGATGCTGGGCGCAGCCGCGATCGCGCTCCTTACCGCCTGTGGCCAGGCCAAGGACACCGCGCCCGCCGAACCCGTCGCCACCGAAACGCCTGCCCCCGTCGCCAATGCCGACGGCAAGTATGAAACCGACGAAGGCCTTGAGCTGACCGTGCCCGACACGTGGGGCAAATGGGGCGTCAATCTCGACAATGTGAAATCCGACGTGAAGCCGGGCAATGACTTCTTCGCCTACGTCAACGGCAAGTGGCTCGACAGTTTCGTCATCCCCGCCGACAAGACGCGCTACGGCTCCTTCACCCTGCTCGGCGAGAAATCCGAACAGCGCGTGCGCAAGATCATTGAGGAACTCGCCGCTGCGCAGCCGGACCCGTCGACGCTCGAAGGCAAGGTCGCGACCATCTATAACGCCTACATGGACACCGACGCCATCGAAGCAAAAGGCCTCGTCCCCGCAGAGCCCTACCTCGAACGCATCAAGGCCATCACAACCCGTGAAGACCTGGCCAGGACCTTTGCCGCCAATGGCTTCACCACGCCGGTCGCAGGCTGGGTCGATGTCGATTCCAAACAGACCGACCAGTACATCTTCTATGTCACGCAGGCCGGTCTCGGCATGGGCGACCGCGACTATTACCTCGTCGACAATGACCACAACAAGGAATTGCTCGCCGCCTACAAGACCATGCTCTCCACCCTCCTGGCGCGCGCGGGCTATGACGATCCGGATGCGGCCGCCGACAAGGTGATCGCGCTCGAGACAGAACTGGCAAAAGCACACTGGGACCGCGCTGCGGGCCGCAACCGCAACCTCACCTACAACAAGATGTCGAAAGAAGACCTCATCAAGCTGGCCGGCAAGTTCCCCGCCGCCGCCATGATTGACGGGCTCGGCCTTGGCGACCAGACAGAGTTCGTCGTCCGCCAGGTCACGCCGACAGCCGAAGAGATCAAGGATAACGGCCTTGAGGGCGACGAGCTTGCCAAGGTTTCCGGCGGCGGCATTGCCGGCCTGTTCAAGGTCATGGAAGATGCGCCGCTTGATCAGTGGAAGGCCTATCTCGCCGCCCACCTCCTGATCGACACATCGGATGTCCTGCCAGCCGATATCGACAACACCGTGTTCGATTTCTACGGCAAGACGCTGAACGGTCTCGAAGAACAGCGCGAGCGCTGGAAGCGCGCCGTGGATACGGTCGAGAACTCTGTCGGTGAAGCCGTCGGCAAGGTCTATGCCGAGCGCTACTTCCCGGCCGAGAACAAGGCCGCGATGGACAAGCTCGTCTCCAACCTGCGCGCCGCCCTCTCCCAGAATCTCGAAGGCATCGACTGGATGGGCGCCGAGACAAAGGCCGAGGCCGAAACCAAGCTGACCCAGTTCACGCCCAAGATCGGCTATCCGGAAAAATTCGAGACCTATGACAGCCTTGTCGTCAGCGACGACGCTTTCGCCAACCACATGGCCGTCGGAGCATGGCAGTACCAGGACATGATCTCCGATCTCGGCAAGCCGATCGACAAGACGGAATGGGGCATGCTGCCCCAGACGGTGAACGCCTATTATTCGCCGAACCGCAACGAGATCGTCTTTCCGGCCGCCATCCTGCAGCCGCCTTTCTTTAATCTCGCCGCTGACCCGGCCGTAAACTATGGTGCCATCGGCGCCGTGATCGGCCACGAAATGGGTCACGGATTTGACGACCAGGGTGCCAAGTCAGACGGTACCGGCCTGCTGCGCGACTGGTGGACGGCCGAGGACGAAGCCAATTTCAAGGCCAAGACCCAGGCCCTCGTCGCGCAGTACAATGCGTTCTGCCCCTATGACGACGGCGAGACCTGCGTCAACGGCGCCCTGACACTCGGCGAGAACATTGGCGACCTTGGCGGCCTCTCAATGGCCTACAAGGCCTACCATCTCAGCCTGAATGGCAAGGAAGACAAGGTGATCGACGGTCTCACCGGCGACCAGCGCTTCTTCATGGCCTATGCCCAGGTCTGGCGTTCCAAGAACCGCGAAGAGGCCCTGCGCCGCCAGATGCTGACCGATCCGCACTCCCCGCCGGAGTACCGGGTCAACGGTATCGTCCGCAATTTCGACGCATGGTACGATGCGTTTGATGTTCAGCCAGGTGACGCGCTCTATTTGCCGCCTGAACAGCGCATCCACATCTGGTAACCTTCGGTTACTGCAGTGAAAACGACAGAAAGCGGCGCATTTTGGCGCCGTTTTTTTTCGCTCTGTTAAGGCCTTGGCGTGATACTTGCTCAGAACGGGGCCTATGGGTCCATGTGACCCAGAAATAGAAGAGTGAGTTAACGCCATGGCCCTGATGACCCGAAAGTTCGGTCAGAAGAAATCCGCAGCCGCTGCCCCTGCCAGCCGGATTGCGCAGGCCGTGTCCACCAATCATGCAACGCCGCGCCCCGTGCGCGGCACCGCCTACCGGGAAGCCTCAGTCGTCTTCGAATCGGGCTATTCGCTCCGCTGCATCGTGCTGGACTACAGCAAGACCGGCGTGCGCCTGCGCTTCCCCACGAACGAAGTCCTGCCCCCGCGCCTCATCGTCAACGCTGCCGCCGTCGGTGTGTCCGGCCCGGCCCGCGTCATCTGGCAGCACAATTCCGAAGTCGGCCTCGAACTGATCTGACCTGATCGGCGCCATTTCCGCCCTCACACGAAAAAATGTTCGCTCGCGGGGGTGACGCCGCCCCCAGTCCGTCTACTTGTATGCGAACAGATTCAAGGAGCCGCCCATGTCCATCCTGCGCCCTGCCCTCCCGCTCGCCCTTGCCGCCCTGCTCGCCTCTGCCGTCTCGGCCGAGCCCATGGCCGCACAAGACCATTCCGCCCACCAGATGGAGCCCGCCATGACCGCCACAGAATTCACCTCCATCGACGGCAAGCCGCTCGACCTCGCCACTCTCGGCGCGAAGGCCGTCCTCGTCGTCAACACGGCCTCGAAGTGTGGCTACACACCCCAATATGCCGGTCTCGAAGAGCTTTATAAGGCCTACAAGGACAAGGGCCTCGTCATCGTCGGCGTGCCCTCGAACGATTTCGGCGGCCAGGAGCCCGGCACCGAAGCCGAGGTGAAAACCTTCTGCCAGATCAATTATGGCGTCACCTTCCCGCTGACCAGGAAATACAAGGTCACCGGCGCCGAAGAACACCCCTTCTATGTCCACGCGGTCGAAACGCTCGGTGACGCGGCCCAGCCCAAATGGAACTTCCACAAAGTGCTGACCAATGCCTCCGGCATGCCGATCAAGGCCTACCCCTCCGCCACCAAGCCCGCCGACGCCGAACTCGTCGCCGACATTGAAGCCGCCCTCAAGGGGTAGCGAGGTATGACGGATACGCCCTCCCCGACTCCGTCCGCATCCCCGCCTTCCTGGATCCTCTGCGCCACGCCCCGTACAGGCAGCACGCTCCTGTGCAGCCTGCTCGAGTCCACGGGCGTCGCCGGCCATCCGCAATCCTGGTTCCGCAGGCAAGACATGGGCCGCATGGCACATGAATGGGGCGTCACGCCGTCTCCTGACGCGCAAGTGCCCTTCGCCGCCTATCTCGAAGCGGCCAACCGTGCAGGGCGCACCGCCAATCGCGTCTTCGCCGCCCGCATCATGTGGGGCACAATGGACGAACTCACGGCCAATCTCGCCGAGGTCTATCCCGAATACGCCGGCGATACCGCCGCCTTGCTCGCCCGCAGCTTCGGCCCGGTCCGTTTCATCCATCTCCAGCGCGAGGATGTCGTGGCACAGGCCGCCTCCTGGATGCGCGCCGAACAGACGCAGCTCTGGCATTACCGGCGCGGCGAGCCCGTGCCGCTGCGTGCCACGCCGCGCTATCATTTCGGCAAGCTGAAGGATTTCGTCCACACCATTGATGCCCACAATGCCGCATGGGACGCCTGGTTCGCCAAGGCTGGCATCACACCGCTACGCGTCTGCTACGAAACGCTCGACGAAGATCCGGCGGGCACAGCGGCCGATCTCCTCGCCGCCCTCGGCATAACCCTGCCGCCCGGCCAGAGCCTCGAGTCCCCCACACTCCGTCAGGCCGATGCGCTCAACCGCGAATGGGTCGCCCGCTTCCATTCCGACGCCGCCGCGCGCACCGGCTAAGCCCTCAGGCCTCCGCGCCAATCGCCGCCAGCTCAGCCAGCAGCGCGGTCCATTCCGCATCCACTTGCCCCGTCCAGTCATCCGCCATGATCTCGCGGAAAACGTCGCGCATGGCCACGAACATCAGGTCCACCTCGGCGGGCGTCAATCCGTACCCGTCATGGATCATCCGCGCCGCCTCGATCAGCAGGCGCGGCGTCTCGCTCTGCCCCTCGGCCACGCCGATCATGCAATTGAGGCTCGTCTCCAGCATGCTGCCGCGCACGCCCCCATCCGTATCCATCACGAACAGCGGCTCGAACTTCGCGTCCAGCGCATAGAGCCGCGCAAAAATCCGCCCCTTCGGATCCGCGCACCGCTCCGAAACCGTCTCAAGCGTGGACGTGATAATGGCGGAATTGATCATGCAGCATCTCCTGCGCGGTCGTCGCCGCAGCCACAGGCAGCTTAAACTAGGCGCGTGCCTGTGTCTTCACAACAGAACAAGCAGAAACGAGGGCGTCCATGCGGACGCCCCACCTCTAATATGAGGGCAAGCATATAGGCCTGATGCCTATTTCAGGCTGGCCATGACGCTCCCGGCCTGCGGGTCGGTGCGGACGCTGTGCAGGCTTATCAGGCTCGGATTCTTCGTGGCGGCCACCGCATTGGACAGGAGTTCAGCCTGGCAGGCGCGCTCATATTTCGCCTTTACACCCAGGTCGACCACACTGCGCTTGCCCACCCGGCAGGCCTTGCGGGCCTGGCGCTCAAAAGAAGTGTAGGTCGCTTCCGGAGAGAGGTCCGGATTGTAGGTGAATGCGGCTTCGAAGCTTGGGTCGGCGCTGGCGGCGCCAGCCGTGACGAAGCCAAGCGCAGCTGCGGCGAGGATTGCTTTGAACGTGGTGGACATTGGGTTTCTCCTTCGGGATCTGCATGTCTCTGATGCAGCGCTCCGGCTGCCTCACCATTCATCACGGCATGGGCCGCGTGATCCCGATGGACGCCCGATTTCGATCTGAGGAATTTCTGAGGAAGCCTGTTTCAAGCAGGATGTATCCGTCCGCTGATCAGGTTTGACTTGCCACCCGGCCGGGCGACGCCGATGATCCCGTCACAGAACGCAGCGGAGGCAGGCCATGGCCGTCTATAATCTGGAAACGGCACAGACCCAGTTGACCCTCGCAGCGATTGCGAATGCCGCTGTCGGACAAAAGATGAGCGTGGTGAAACCCGCCATCGAAGCCGAGCTTGCCAAGACAGCCTATGCCACGCGGGGCGAATGGTCGCTTGTCTGGGGGCCGGTGGTCGGCACCGTCGACCAGAACATGCTCTACGTGGCGCGCCAAAAGGCTACCGGTTTTCTGTCTGTCGTCCTGCGCGGCACGATCTATACGGTCGACAGTTTCTGGGAGGATGTTCCCAAGAGCCAGTCGCCCTGTCCCTACACGCAAGGGACCGAGACGGCCGTGTCGTCCGACTTCCTCGAAGCGGTCAACGGAATGCTGGGCGTTGCCGACGATATTTCCGGCCTCACCCTGCCAGCCTTTCTGAGCGCTGCAGCCAGCGCGGCACACGGCTTCAACCTGTTCGTCACCGGCCACAGTCAGGGCGCGGCCCTCGTTCAGATTCTCTATGCCTGGGCCCTGCAACAGGCGCCGACATGGTCCAATTCCGGCGGGACCAGCATAATCGCCTATGCGTCAGCGCCGCCCTCGCCGGGTGACCCTGCCTTCGCCGCCTGGATCGCAGCAACCCGCGCGTCATTCCAGATCATCAATCCGCTCGATACCATTCCCTATTGGTATGGCCGGATCGACCAGCTGATCCCCGACAAGGTCCCCGAGGCGCTGCCCGACACGATCGAAGGCGCTCTTATCCGCGATGGGACACGGCTCTGGGCTGACCAGGCCCGGGCCGCCGGCGCGTGGCAACAGGCCGAAACGCTCGTGCGCCTTGGATCAGTCCAGCTTCCGTCAACCATCGGCTTTGTCGATCAGGCCAAAAATCAGCACACACACAATTCATATCTTTATCTCATGGGTGCGCCGCAAACCGATATCGGTCCTGCCTCTTTGCTGCCGGCCTACGGCTCGCCGACCGGCTGACCGCATGCGAACCGCCCGTCGGTTCCGTCAGTGCCAGGCAATGGTGCGCAGCCCGCCGGCCAGCCGAACTCGCGCCACACCGCTGCCAGCCCGCGCGATTCTGCAAAGGCCGGAAAGCCTGTATGGCTGCGGAACGCGCGCGCCCAGCTGTAATCGCCCCACATGGCAACAGACGCGACGCTCTTGATGGCATAGGCATCGCCCCACTGGGCCATCAGTTCCTCCACCATGCCGAGATTGGCAACCGCGGTGAAAGTCGAGGCCGAGGGCTCATAATCCTTTGCGCCCATCTGCATCGACAGCACCTGCCGCATCATGTCGCCATCAGGCCGGCTGTCATGAAAAACGGCGCGGGCGAACATTTCCCAGATCGGACGGCCCTGCGTACCGCCCTCCATTTGCGCGCCGATCTCGTCGAACAGCGTCAGGTGCTGGCGCTCGGCCTCGTCGCGGTCACCTTGCGCAAAGGCGTTCCAGGCAAGCACTTCCCGCGCCAGGCGGTCACCCAGCTTGATGGCGTGCCGTGCATGGCGTTCCGCCACCTCGTATTGCCGCATGTTCTGGCGCACCAGCGCCAGCGTATGCCACGCGAACGCGTCCAGAGGATCAAGCTCAAGCGCGCCCTCGAGCAGCCGTGCCGCCTCTTCATGATAGCCGAAGCAGGCGGCATAATGGCCGACGCTGAACATGATGCCGGAATTCTGCGGCGCAAGCTGCAGGGCCGTCTTGGCCATCCGGAACGCCGTCAGCGCTTCGCCCTCGAAATAGCGGATATTTGCTGACCAGATGATTGTTTCGGGCGCGGAGGGGGCAATGTCCATCGCCCGCTCAACCGCTGCCCTGGAGGCTTCAAACATGGATTTCAGCGTTCGGTCCCGGTGATAGGCCGAGGCAAAATTGTTCAGGGTGGCAATCTCGATCCAGGCCGCCACGAAGTCAGGGTCAATCTCGACCGCCTCTCTCAGCATCGCTTCGGCGCGAGCGAATGTCGCTTCATCCTGATTGAGGCGATAGCTCGCCCGGGCCCGCAACAGGAGGTCATAAGCCTCGAAACTGATTGTCAGGCGCGGCGCCAGACGGGCCTGATCAGACGGATGAAGCAGCATGTTGAACTCGCGTGCCACGACTTGGGCAATCCGGTCCTGAAGATCGAAAATATCCGTCAGCTGCGCGTCAAAGGTTTCCGACCATTGATGAAACCCGTCTGCTGAACGTATCAGCTGGGTCGTTACCCGAACCCGCGTGCCGTGTTTGCGCACAGAGCCTTCAAGCACGAATTCGACATTCAGCGCCGCCCCGATGGCGCGTATGTCCCGCGTCTGTTCCCTGAAAGCGAACGAGGACGTTCGCCCGGCCACTTTAAGTCCCTCGACATGCACCAGCGCATTGATGATTTCCTCGGCGACCCCGTCGGCGAAATAGGCCTGGTCGCCCGTATCGCTCAGATCGGCAAAGGCCAGGACCGCAACCGACGGCGCCGCCGCTGGCGCATCCTTTCCGGGTGCAGGCCCATCGGGCACGACACGCCCTTCAAGGCGGTAGCCCAGCGTCGGAACAGTCACCACAGCGACGTCCTTTTCGCAGACAGCCAGCAGGGCCTTGCGCAGCAGCGACACAGCACGCGTCAGCACTTCCTCGCCGCTTGGGCTGCCCGGCCAGACACGCTCGAACAGTTCATCGCGCCGCCACAGCCCGCCCGGCCGCTCGGCCAGCGCCAACAGCACGGCCATCACCTTGGGCTCAAGCACCGTTTGCCCGCGCGGGGACGTCAGCCGCAACGCGCGCGGCTCGACCTTCGCGTCATGCAACTGGAAATCATTGAGCGTAAGGAAAGAGTCGAACACGCCTGCCATTTCGCTTCGCCTCCCCCTATTCCGGTAGCTCCCGTCCTTTATGCGGCCACTCCCTGCGCAGCGATAGCCCCCCGGACGCCCCGCCTGATCACCCTTACGGATTATCGGCCAGGAATGTCTCCAACTCATCCTTCCAGAACACCGGCCAGGTATGCGTGCCGTGGCCGCGTGTCTCTTCGCTGGCCGGCACCAGCACAAAGCGCGCATTCGGCATCTCGGCCGCCTTCGCTTCCGGGTCGCCAAGGCCCGGCGGGTTGATGAAATCATCCGCCGAATTGATCCACAGCACCGGCACAGTGATCTCGGAAAGGCGCGGCGCCGGATTGTAATTCCGCGACGCGTCGAACTGGTAGATCGTGTCGTTCGGGTCTGCCGGGTGGGCCGTAAACCGCTCCAGCGCGGCGTGCAGCTGGTCCACCGCCGCCTCCCGCGTCGGCGCCTCGGCCTGCATCCGGTACGGGTTCGATCCGGCAAGGATCAGCGCATTGGCCCAGATGGTGACGCCCCGCTTCAGGTCGCCCGCCTCGGCATAGTCCCCGCCCGCATAGGCCGGGTCCTGCTCGAAGCCGTCAATGATCATCTGCCGGAACATGCGGTTGCGCCCGGCAATCTCGATCACGTTGCAGGCCAGCGGCACCAGCCGCCGCGCAAAGCCGGGATGCTCCTCCCCCCATACAAAGCCCTGCATGCAGCCCATCGACGTGCCGACAATCATCTCCAGACCCTGCACATCCAGGCCCTCGGTCAGCATCCGGTACTCGGCTTCAACCATGTCGTCATAATCATAGCGCGGGAACGCCGCGCGCAGCCCGTCGCTCGGCTTGGAACTGTCGCCATGGCCCAGATTGTCGGGCGAGATCACGTAATAGCGCGCAAGGTCCAGCGGCTGGCCCGGCCCGAACAATTCATCCCCGAACGAGGGCCGCAGCAGCGACAGCCCGCTGCCCCCCGTCCCATGCAACAGCATCACCGCGTTGGATATATGCCCATCCGCGTCCCGCTGCGGCGTGCCGAGCGTATAATAAGTCATGGTGATCGCAGGCAGCATCTCGCCCGTGCCGAAGCTGAAATCGGCCAGTTCGACCGAATGCTTCTCCGCCCGCGCCTGCCAGTCCTCAGCCCCCGCCTGCCCCACGCCGAACAGGGCCGCAATCAGCGTAAGCGCGCACAAAATCCGCATGACGGGTTTCCTTTTTATCTGCTGCGATATGCAGCCAAAGGTAACCCGCTCGCGAGGGATGGCAACAGGTGCCCCCCCCAGATCAATTCCGGCACACCGCCGCGCTGGCATTGCTGCCGGCCATCTCGCAATGGGCCGTGCGGTATTTGTCGCGCACCTGGGCGGCGGCATCCCCTGCGCCGAACGTCCTTGTGGACGGTGTCGAAGGCGACGAAGCCCGCGTCGTGGGCATTGAGGAGCCATACAGCTCCTTCCAGCGCGCATCGGCGGCACCGGCCGAGTTCGTCCCTGTGCCGAACGTGCCTTCCAGCCCCGTGCCACGGGCCGCCATTTCCGCATCGGCGATCCGGCGCACCTCGCCGGACGAGAACCACGAGGCGACCACATAAAGGTCCTGCGTGTTCACCTTCGACATGGCGCCTGCATTGCTGGCCGCGCGCACCGCGGCCTCAACCTGGTTGGCAGAGCCCATCTGATAGATCGCGGTATTGACCGCCTCGCCATAGCGCCCGGCATTGATCAGGCCATTGATCGTGGCGGCGCGCTCGGCTTCAGCCGCCTCATAGTCCGCCTTCGCCGTCAGATACGCGCGGAACGACTTGGCTTCGGCGCAGGTCTGCTCCATACCCAGCTGGCAGGCCTTCTCATAGGCCACTGTCCCCAGCTCAAGCTCATTGATCATATAATAGACGCGCGCGAGGTTGTTGCAGCTCTCCGCAATGTCGGAGTCGCAATTGACTTCGGAATATTCCAGAGACTTTTCCGCATCGAACAGCGCCGATGACGGATCGCCAAACAGGGTCTCCGACACAACGCACGCCGACAGGTTGCCCTTCTCGCACCCCATCTCGCCAATGATGGCGGCCTTGGAGATGTCGGCCATCTCCGGATACTTGCCGCCATAGCCGTCCTGCGCCGCCCGCGCGCCCCAGCCGCACGCCCACATGGACCCCGTCTTGCACCCCTGAATCAGGACATCGACCACCTTGCCTGTGTCCGCCATCGGATTGTCTTGCGCTGTCAGGTATCCGACGGTCGATTCACACCCCTTGTCATCGCCGCGCATGCAACCGGTTTCCAGGATATGCATCCCCGCTTCAAGGTTCGGCTCGAGATCGCCAGCGCCGTCCAGAATGTACAGACCGGCCGTGGTGCAGCCCTGCGGCATGCCCCGGTCGCAGGCGCGCAGGAAGAACGGGATCGCCGCATTCATGCTGGCCTCAACGCCAGTGCCTTCTGCATAGGCCGTCCCTGTCTCGAAACACGCCTTGCGGTCGCCGGCCGCGCAGTCCGGCTCGGACGGAACTTCGGCTGACGACAGACCGGCAAGACAAAACCCGACGAGGCCTGCGAAAAACATCCTGCGCATGGCGCACTCCTGTAAAGAATCCACGTGATTGCGCACTTTGCTACACCAAAGAAAAATGCCCCGCATCACCCCTCGGGGGTAAGACACGCCTCCGGGCAGCCCCGATAAGCAGCAGACATTTCATCTGCCAAAGGGTCTCCAAAATGAACATCAAATTCCTCGTCCCCACCGTCGCCGCACTCGGCCTGCTCACCTCTGTTTCCGGTTGCACCACCGCCGTCGGCGCGGCCGGCTCCGCGCTCGCCGGATCAGCCGCCAGCGGCGCGCTCGCCAGCGGCGGCAACAAGGCCCGCTTCTCGCGCCAGTCCTGTGAAGAACTGGAAAAGGAAGTCGCCGGCGCCCAGCGCTCGATGATGAACCCGATGAACATTCCCTTCGCCCGGTCCTACATCAAGGACGTGAAGGAAGTCGCCGCCGAAAAGGAATGCGCCTTCGTTGCGACAGACGAAACAGAAGTCGCCGAGACAGACGCGACAGCCACCGAATAGGCCTTCTTCCCCATCCTCCCCTGCAACGCGGGGGAGGTGGCGCGGGCCGCCCGGCCCGTGACGGAGGGGGAAACCGCCAGCCCGCGCAAGCCTCCCCCTCCGACCCCTTCGGGGCCACCTCCCCCGCTGGGCGGGGGAGGATAAGCCCTCTCCGCCCCCTTCCCCCAATCCGCACACCACATTCCGCCCATCTTCTCCCCGCCCCGGCCCCACGCGCCTATACTCGCCGCCATGACACGCGCTGAAATCTCTGCCCTGCTTGCCTGCTTTGCCATCTGGATGCGGCCATTCGTGTGGGTACAGCTGATGCTCCTCAAGCGCGCCCAGATGCGCCATCGCCGCGAACTGATGATCCATGTCTGCTATGCCACGGGCCGCCTCCGCATCGTCTACATCGCCGATGCGCCGCAGCAGCCTTCCGGCTGGCAATGCCCCGTCCCCGCCGTCACGGCGCTGGACAGGCTGGCCCTCGCGCCGCCTGCGCCCGCATGCACATATGTTCGTTCAACCCTCGGGCTGTTAGCGCGTATCATGGCGACAGCCAGCTGGACGAAACAGATAAACCCCGCACCTCCCTAAACGCTCATCCTGAGCGAAGTCGAAGGACGAGCGTGGGCGAATCCAGCCCTCCCCCGGGCTCGTCCTTCGACTTCGCTCAGGATGAGCCCTTCCATTATTCTATGCGCCCCCGCCGCGCCTTCCCCCGAAGGCTGCGGACACCCGTGTTCTGCATAAAATATTGCAGAGCCTTCCTACCATTATTTCACGAAATCCGATGCAATTTTTGATTGCTAGCGTGATCTTTGAGCGACATGGTGGCGCAAATCACTTTTCAGGCGCCCCATGATCACTCCGTCCAACGCGCTCCTTCTCGGCTATCGCAAGACGGCGCTGGAAAAACTTTTCAAGGCAACCTTCATGCGCTCGCGCGCTGAAATGAATGACGGCGCCTGCGAGCTGGGCATGCTGCAATGCCTGATCCCGCCGGGCAGCACCACGATCGATATCGGCGCCAATGTGGGCGATTTCTCGCGTCGCCTGTCCCAGCTTTCAAAAGGTGGCCTCGTCATTGCGGTCGAGCCGCAATCCATGCCGCGCTCCGTGCTCACCATGGCGGGCTTTTTCAAGAAAGCGTCCAATATCCTCGTCGTGCCGGTCGCCCTCGGCGATACGCACGGCCTGGCGGTGCTCTCGGTGCCGATCAAGGCCAAGGGCAATGTCGGCATTGGCCTCGCTCATATCGGCGATGCGGCAGATTTCGCCGGGCGGTTCGACGTCAAGAAGGAGCTGGTCAGCCTCACCACGCTTGATGCCCTGATGGCGCGCATCGTCGCAGGGCCTGTCTCCTTCATCAAGATCGACGTGGAAGGCGGCGAACTGGCCGTCCTGCGTGGCGCGGCGGCCACGATAGATGCCTATCGCCCGTCCATCCTGTGCGAGATCGACGACCGCGAAGCCCGTTTCGGCGCCACGCGCACCGAACTCGTCACTTTCCTGACGGACAGGGACTATATTCCGCGCCGGATTTCCGATCTGGCCGAGCTTGCGCCGGACCAAATCGAAAAGAACACGGTTTTCGTGCCACGAGAGACCGTGATCCCCGCCCGGTCTTGACGACCGCCGCGTCAGGGCGCCTATACGTTCGCAACTGCAAGAAAATGCGTACTGGAAGGAACCCTGAATGTCTGAACAAGATCCCGTCGTCATCGTTGGTATGGCCCGCACTCCAATGGGCGGCCTGCTGGGCGACCTCGCCAGCTTCTCCGCAAACGAGCTCGGCGCCATCGCGGTGAAAGCCGCTGTTGCCGAAGCCAAGCTCCAGCCGGGCGAAGCAAACGAAATCATCATGGGCAACTGCCTTCCCGCCGGCCAGGGCCAGGCCCCTGCCCGTCAGGCCGGTTTCAAGGCCGGTGAAGACAAGGGCCTCGAAGCCGTCACGATCAACAAGATGTGCGGCTCCGGCATGCAGGCCACCGTCATGGGCCGTCAGGCCATCCTCTCAGGCGACGCCAATATCGTCATCGTCGGCGGCATGGAATCCATGACCAATGCGCCCCACCTGCTGAACGTCCGCAAGGGCCACAAATATGGCGCGATGACCTCCGAGGACCATATGGCCCTCGACGGCCTCTCCGATGCCTACAGCCAGGGCCCGATGGGCCTCTTCGCTGACAAGATCGCTGGCGAATACCAGTTCACCCGCGAGCAGCAGGACGCCTACGCCCTCGAAACGCTCAACCGCGCCCAGAACGCCACCAAGAACGGCAAGTTCAAGCGCGAGATCGCACCGGTCACCGTGAAGGGCCGCAAGGGCGACACGATAGTCGATAGCGACGAGCTGCCCCGCACCGCCATGCCGGACAAGATCCCGACCCTGAAGCCCGCCTTCTCGAAAGACGGCACGGTCACGGCGGCCAACGCTTCGGGCATTTCCGACGGCGCCGCAGCCATGGTGCTGATGCGCGAATCCGAAGCCAAGAAGCGCGGCCTCACGCCAATCGCCAAGATCGTCGCTTCGTCCAGCCACGCCCACGAGCCTGAATACTTCACCACCGCGCCTGTGCCGGCCATGAAGAAGGCCCTCGCAAAAGCTGGCTGGAGCATCGAGGATGTCGATCTCTGGGAAGTCAACGAAGCCTTCGCGGTCGTGCCGATGATCGCCATGAAGGAACTCGGCATCAGCCATGACAAGCTGAACGTGAACGGCGGCGCCTGCGCCATGGGCCACCCGATCGGTGCCTCCGGCGCCCGCGTCATCATCACGCTGCTCGCCGCGATGGAAGATCGCGGCGTCAAGAAGGGCATGGCTTCGCTCTGCATTGGCGGCGGCGAAGGTATCGCCATGGCTGTCGAGCGCTACTAGTCCACACCGGCCTCTTGGCCATCTGGAAGCCCGGGCCGTGCCAACGCACAGCCCGGGCTTTTTCATATCAGGGGGAAACACATGCCACTGCAGAACCGCGTCGACCCGTTCGGCCAGCTCCACGCCGTGCCTGACAGGGGCGCCTTCATGGGCAATCGCGGCGGCTGTTTCCACCGGCCTGACCAGACGCTGAAACCGCGCCACTGGGCGACGCGCCAATGGATCATCTGCCAGCTTGAGTTCAAGGGCCGCAAACGCCCTCTCATGCAGCCCGGTCTCTATACCGAGCTTTTCTTCCTCGACGAGGCCACCGCCCTCGCCGCAGGCCATCGCCCGTGCTTCGAATGCCGCCGCAACGCCGCCAAGGCCTTCCGCGATGCCACCGGCCTCGCCGCCCCCGTCCGCGTCGGTGATCTGGACGCCCGCATTGCCGGCGAAATCCAGTCCGTCCTGAAGGGCGAGACAGCCCGCGAGTCCATCTCGCCTGCCAGCCTCCCCGATGGCGCCTTCTTTGCCGTCGGAGACACAGCCTATCTGAAGCAAGGCACCCATGCCCGCCCATGGTCCTTCAGCGGCTATGGCGCCCCGGCTGCCCTACCCGCCAGCGCCCAGCGCCTGACACCCGCCACCACCTGCGCCGCCCTCGCCAATGGCTACCGCCCCGCCCTTCACGCCTCGGCCGCCGCATGATGCCGGACCGGATCGTCTCCCATTTTCACGAACAGGCCGGATGGTGCCGCGATCTCGGCTCGCCCTTCACGGCCCAGCTCCTGATTGCCCTCGCAAGGGACTTCAAAGCCACCGGGATTACCCATGAACTGGTCTCGGAATGGTCCGGGAACCCCCGCAGGGATGCCCTTGGACTCCGCCTTGTGGGCGCCCTCCACCATGCCGCGCTCAATGGCTCGGCCCCCTCCCTCTCCGCTATCTATCCTGCGGAAAACCCCGGTTGGACCATGGCAACGGTCTGGCCCGTCGTGGAAGCCTATCTGAAGACGCAGGGCGATACGGTTCTCGCCTTTCTCCAGTCCGCGCCGCAGACCAATGAGACGCGCCGCTGCATCGCCCTCCTGCCCGGTTTCCTTGATCTCGCCGCCCGGCATGATAGGCCGATGGACCTGCTCGAACTCGGCGCCAGCGCGGGCCTCAACCAGAACTGGGACCATTACGCCTATCGGACAGCCAACTGGCAGCGCCCCGGCCCGTCAGACGTCGTCATATCAACAGAATGGACCGGCCCGGCGCCCGCGCACCTCAGCGCCTCTCCCACCATCCGCAGCCGCGCCGCCTGCGACCTGAACCCGCTCGACATTACGGACGACGCAGAGGCCCTGCAGCTCAAATCCTATGTCTGGGCCGACCAGCCTGCCCGCCTCGCCCGGCTCGATGGTGCCATCGCCCTCGCCCGCAAAACTGGCCTCAGGGTCGACAAGGCCGACGCCGCCGACTGGCTGGAAACACAGCTCAGCCAACGCCGCCCGGACGGGCTGACGGTCATCTATCACTCGGTCTTCCTGATCTATCCGCCGCAGGAAACCCGCGAGCGTATCCGCGCCCTCATCGAAACCGCCGGCGCCGCCGCCACGCCCGAAGCGCCCCTCGCCTGGCTCTGCTTCGAACCCGAACCCCTATTCGGCGGCGAACCCGCCTCCGGCATGATGCGCACACGGTTGCAGACATGGCCCGGCGGCGCGGCGCGCTTCCTCAACCAATCCGACGGACATGTAACATCTGTTAGAGTGCTGGACGCCTGACGTCTCAGGAGGATTTCAGCTTGTCGCCCACAAGGCCCAGCGGCAGCGCGGTTGTGCGCTTCGACACGCGGACAACAATGCGCGATTGCACATCCGAAACGAGCGCTGAGCCGAGCAATTTGTCACGGAGGAAATTATCATAGGCGTGCATGTCCGTCGTCACGACATGGATCATGTAATCGACCGCGCCTGTCACCGTCATGCACTCGATCACTTCGGACCAATCCTGCACGATGGATTCGAACGCCTCGAGATTTGCCCGGCTCGGCAGCGCGAGTTTGACGCTGGCCATCACTTCGAAATTGAGGCCAAGCGCGAAATTATCCAGCAGCGTGACGCGCCCCGTAATGAAACCCGCTTCTTCCATGCGCTTGATACGGCGCCAGCAGGGCGAAGACGAAAGTCCCACGCGATCCGCTATCTCTGCAACTGACAGGCTCGCGTCGCGTTGGATGATATCAAGGATGCGTGCGTCGATCGTGTCTAGGTCTTGGGCCAATTTGCTGCGTACTCCAGAGTTTGAGGCATAATATGCCCCTAACTAACAGGAACGGCGCAAGATAGGCAAGCAATTTCACTAAAATTGCCCAATAATATACCCAATAGATATTCAGGGATGAAATCCATGAAACACCGTGAAGTCACGCTGGACGACAAATACGAGCTTGTCGAGGGCAACGCTTTCATGACGGGCATTCAGGCGCTCGTGCGCCTGCCGCTTGACCGCAAACGCCTCGATATTGGCAGTGGCCACAATACGGCCGGCTTCATCTCGGGTTATCGCGGTTCGCCGCTCGGCGGCTATGACCAGCAATTGCGGGCGGTCCAGCCCTTGCTCGACAGCCACAACATCCAGTTCTGGGAAGGCCTCAACGAGGATCTCGGTGCCACGGCTGTCTGGGGCAGCCAGCAGCTCGGCCTCTTCCCCGGCGCGCGCTATGACGGCCTCTTCGGCATCTGGTACGGCAAGGCCCCCGGCGTCGACCGCACGGGCGACGTGTTCAAGCACGCCAATGCCGCCGGCACTTCGGCCCTTGGCGGCGTGCTCGCCATCATCGGCGACGACCATAATTGCAAATCCTCGACCCTGCCCTCGCAGTCCGAATTCGCCATGGCGGATGCCGAGATTCCGGTGCTCAATCCCGCCTCGATCCAGGACGTGCTCGACTATGGCATCCATGGCTGGAACATGAGCCGCTATAGCGGCGCCTGGACTGGCCTCGTCGCCCTCGCCGACACGATGGATTCAGGCTCTGTCGTCAATGTCAGCCTCGACCGCTTTGCCTTTGCAGAGCCCGGCTTCCACATGCCCGAGGCGGGCGTCCACATGCGGCGCGGCGACACGCCGCTCGACAAGGAAGCGCGCCTGCGCCACTTCAAGCTGCCCGCCGCGCAGGCCTATGTGCGCGCCAACCGGCTTGACCATGTTGTCATCCCCTCCCCCAAGCCGCGCATCGGCGTCATCGTCACAGGACAGGCCGCCCGCGACGTGTTCGAGGCGCTCGCCGCCATCGGCCTTTCGCCCGAAGAAGCTGGCCGTCTCGGCCTCACGGTCTACAAGGTCGCCATGCCCTGGCCGCTTGAGCCGGAAGGCGTGCGCGAGTTCTGCGCGGGCCTCGAGCGTGTCGTCGTCATCGAACACAAGCGCCCCCTGATCGAAGAACAGCTGAAGGCTGCGCTTTACGACCTCCCGGATTCCCAACGCCCCCGGATCGAAGGCAAGCGCGCAGCGAATGGCGAGCCGCTCCTCTCGGACGTCGCCTCCATCTCCATCCCGGAAATGGCGCACGCCCTGATGAAGATCATTCCCACAGGCTGGGACACGGCCCGCGCCGATGCCTATTTCGACCGCGTGGGCCGCGCTGGCGAAGCCGCACGCGGCAATGCCTCGGAAACCGTCCGCAGTCCGCACTTCTGCTCCGGCTGCCCCCACAACACATCCACAACCGTGCCCGAAGGCTCACGCGCCCTTGCCGGTATCGGCTGCCATTACATGGCGAACTTCATGCCTGACCGGAAGACGGACATGACAAGCCAGATGGGCGGCGAAGGCATCGCCTGGGTCGGCCAGCATTGGGCGACTGATGAAGATCATGTCTTCGTCAATCTGGGCGACGGCACCTATTCGCATTCCGGCAGCCTCGCCATCCGCGCCGCCGTCACCTCCGGCGCCAAGATGACCTACAAGATCCTCTACAATGACGCGGTTGCCATGACCGGCGGCCAGCATGTCGAGTCCGGCCAGACACCCGCCCAGATCGCCCAGCAGGTCGAAGCCGAAGGCGTGAAAACCATCGTCATCGTCACCGAAGACCCGACCCGCTATGCAGGCGTCAAAAACCTGCCCCGCAGCGTGAAGATCTTCGACCGCGAAGACCTTGAAGACGTGCAGGTCATGCTGCGCGCCACGCCCGGCGTCTCGGTCATGATCTATGACCAGATGTGCGCCACCGAGAAACGCCGCCGCTCCAAGCGCGGCATCATCGCGCCCGACCGCGTGCGCGTGATCATCAATACCGAAGTCTGCGAAGGCTGCGGCGACTGCTCGATCAAGTCCAACTGTCTCTCCGTGGAGCCTGTCGAGACCGAGCTTGGCCGCAAGCGCCGCATCAACCAGTCCTCCTGCAATACAGACCTCTCCTGCCTCACCGGCTTCTGCCCGAGCTTCGTCACCGTCAAGGATGGCGAACCGGCATGGACCGGCGAAGTGCGCCGTGAGTTCGATGCCTCGAACCTTCCCCTCCCCGAGACGCCGAGCCTCGCTGCGCCCTGGAACGTGCTGTTCACCGGCGTCGGCGGCACGGGCGTCACCACGGTGGCTGCCGTGCTCGCCATGGCCGCGCATGTTGACGGCAATGCCGCCTCCTCGCTCGACATGACGGGCCTTGCCCAGAAAGGCGGCCCGGTCCTCTCGCACATCCGTTTTGCGCGTGAGCCGGAAGACATCTCCACAGGCCGCGTACCGCCTGCCAGCGCCGATCTCATCATCGCCTGCGACCTTGTCGTGGCGGCGGGCGGCGACGCCCTCCTGCTGATGGATCCGACCCGCACGGCGGCCTATGCCAACTCTGATGTCACGCCGACCAGCGAGTTCATCCGTAACCGCTCGAAGCGTTTCGAAAGCGACCTGCTGGCAGGCCGCGTGAAGCGGCAGGCGCGTGACTTCGGCGCCTTTGATGCCGAAGCGCTCGCCGTCGGCTACCTCCACGACGCAATCTACACGAATATGATAATGGTCGGTTACAGCTGGCAGAAAGGCGCCGTGCCCGTCTCGCTGCGCGGGCTTTATCGCGCGATCCGCCTCAACGGCACCAAGGTCGACGACAATATGGCCGCGTTCAATATCGGCCGCATCGCCGCTGCCGCGCCTGAGCGCCTCGCCCAGCAACACGACCCGCGTGGCCACCTTGAGCCGAAGACGCTGGACGAGCTGATCGACGACCGCGCCACGCGTCTGACGGCCTATCAGAATGCCGCCTATGCGCAGGCCTATCGCGATGCCGTCACGCGCGTGCGCAGTGCTGAAGAGGCCGCAGGCCTCGGTGACAAGCTCACCCGCGCCGCAGCAACCTATGCCTACAAGCTGATGGCCTACAAGGACGAGTACGAAGTTGCCCGCCTCTATACGGATGGCTCATTCGCGGCCCAGCTCGCCAGCCAGTTCAAGGGCGGCAAGCTGCGCTTCTGGCTCGCCCCGCCGATCATGTCCAAAAAGGACAGCCACGGCCACCTGAAGAAAAAACATTTCGGCGGCTGGATGATGCTCGGCTTCAAACTGCTGACGAAGTTCAAAGGCCTGCGCGAAACGCCGTTCGACCTGTTCGGACGCACCGAGGAACGCAAGATGGAACGCGCCCTGCGCGACACTTATCTCGAAACGCTGGAAACGCTCGCCTCAGGCCTCACGGCCAAGAACCACGCCGTCGCGGTCGCCATCGCCGAAGTGCCGGACGAAATCCGCGGCTATGGCCATGTGAAGGAAGCCGCCGTGGCCGTCGCCAGCGAGACCGAAGCCGCCCTCTGGAAAGGCTGGCCGACAGGCGACATGCCGAAAGCAAAAACGACGCTGATCGCGGCGGAGTAGCCGGAAGGGCCCTCACCTCCCACTGCCTTTGGCAGCGGGTCCCTCCTCTCCCAGAGGGAGAGGGGTTAAGTGGTTCTTCCGGTCAAACCCCTCTCCCTCTGGGAGAGGAGGGGCCCATCGCAAAGCGATGGGAGGTGAGGGAACCTAATCCCGCGCCAAAGCCTCATCAATCAGACGGGCCGTCTCTTCCACACCGTACAGCGCGGCGAAGCTGCCGAAGCGCGGCCCCTGCTCCTGTCCGAGCAGCACTTCATAGAGCGCCTTGAACCATTCGCGCAGGTTCTCGAATGCATGGTCCTTGCCGACGGCAAAGGTCATAGTCTGCAGGTTCTCTGAGTTCGGCTCTTCATCGAAGGCCTTGAGGCGCGCTGACAGATCCACCATTGCGGCGCGTTCCTGATCGGTCGGCGCACGGAACACTTTCGCCGGCAACACGAAGTCGCGGTAGTAGCGCATCGCATAGCCTGCGAGGCTGTCGAGCAGCGGGTGCGTCTCGGCCGAGGCTTCCGGCGCATAGCGCGAGATGAAGCCCCAGAGCTGGCTCTTGTCTTCAGGGTTGGCCACGGCGACGAGGTTCAGCAGGAGCGCGAAGCTGACGGGCATATCGGCCTTTGGCGGATTGCCGGAATGGATGTGCCAGACCGGGTTTTCCAGCTGGCGGGCTGGTTCCTCGTCCGGGTATTTCTCGAGGAAGGTCAGATATTCATCGACCGTCTTCGGGATCACATCGAAATAGAGCTTCTTGGCCACGCGCGGCTTCTGGAACTGGAACAGCGAGAGGCTCTCGTCCGGCGCATAGGCGCGCCACTCTTCAACCGAGATGCCGTTGCCCTTGGACTTGGAAATCTTCTCGCCCTTCTCGTCCAGGAACAGCTCGTAGACATATTGCTCCGGCGGGCGGTGGCCGAGGATTTTGGCGATGCGCGAATAGATCGGCGCATTGGCCTGGTGGTCCTTGCCGAACATTTCGAAGTCGACGCCCAGCGCGGCCCAGCGCATGCCGAAATCGGGCTTCCACTGCATCTTCACGCGGCCGCCCGTTACAGGCAGCGTCACGTCCGTGCCGTCTTCATCTTCAAACGTGATCTCGCCCTTTTCGGCGTCGACATGCTTCATCGGCACATAGAGCACCCGGCCCGTGCTGGGCGAGATCGGCAGGAAGGGCGAATAGGTCGCCTGACGTTCCGCGCCGAGTGTCGGCAGCATGACGGCCATGATCTCGTCGTACTTCTCGGCTGCGCGCAGCAGCATCGGATCGAACCGGCCGGACTTGTAGCATTCGGTCGCCGAGATGAACTCATACTGGAACCCAAACTGGTCCAGGAAGGCGCAAAGACGGGCATTCATGTGCGCGCCATAGGACTCATGCGTGCCGAACGGGTCCGGCACAGAGGTCAGCGGCTGCTGCAGGTAGGGCTCAAGGCTTTCGGGGTTCGGCACGGTCGGCGGCACCTTGCGCATGCCGTCCATGTCGTCGGAAATACAGATCAGGCGCGTCGGAATCTGGCCGCCCGTCAGCACTTCAAAGGCGTGGCGAACCATGGTCGTGCGGACCACTTCCCCGAACGTACCGATATGCGGCAGGCCCGAGGGGCCATAGCCTGTCTCAAATACGACCGGGTCATCGGCCTTGCGTTGGCCCGCCTTGACCTGATCATCGACCCGCTTCTTCAGCGCGCGCGCCAGTTCAAACGGCCAGGCCTTGGCAGATTGGGCGAGCATGGAGAGGTCGGTCATGAGAAGCGTCAGTCATTGTTGATTGTTACGGCTGGCCGGAGGTAAAGGCCCCACGCCACAGCGTCAAGCAAACGCGCGCTGATGTGCTGGATATGCCTATAGGGCTGGAATAGACGCGCGGGTGACGCCGCTAGGCCAGCCTGACGCGGCTCGCGCGCGGATCGCCATAGGAATACGCAATCTGGTTTCGGCCGCCCCGTTTGGCTTCGTACATTTTCCGGTCGGCAATCGACATCATGGCAATGGCATTCTGGTCGGCCGAATTGATTGCCACGCCAATGCTGACTGACAATTGATGGCGGCATCCGTCTTCAGGCTCAAAATTCAGATTGAAGACGCCAGCCAGAATGCGCTCGGCAATGGCAACGACGGACAGCGTGTCCGTTGCCTGCACGAAGACCAGGAATTCCTCGCCGCCAACACGGCCGCAAATATCGCCTATGCGCACGCCTGCAATGACTGTTTCGGCGACAAGACGAAGCGCCTCATCACCAGCTGAATGGCCAAACGTATCATTCACAATCTTGAAGTTGTCTGCGTCGATCATCAGCATGGCGCCCCCGATACGCTTCAGGAGGCTTTCGTCGACATCGCTCATGAATGCGCCGCGATTGAGCATGCCGGTCAGCGGGTCTGTTCGGGCGCGCCGATCAAGTTCTATATGCGCCGATTCGAGATCGTGAACCGTTTTTGCCAGTCTGTTTCTCTCGCGCTGCAGCCGCCACGATATGGGAAAGGCCACAAGGATGGCAACAATCACGCAGGTGATGCCGGCAACCGGGTAAATTTCGAGCACCACATCCCTCGGCAGCGGCGAGGCCCACAGGACGATCATGCTGACCGCTTGGGAGACAAGAGCGCTGGCAACCGTGACAAGCAGGGGCCTGTGTAAGGAATGGAGAAAAACTGAATATCGACCGGGCAGGACGTTTGACATATTACCTATATGAAACATTATAATCTATAGAATGGTCGCTGGATCGATGAAATTTGATCGGTCCACCCGATTTTTCTAAGGTCCGCAAAGTCAGGTATTTTGGTATTGACAATCATTCGCATCTACATGCAAATGGTTCTCATGATCATCTGCATCTGCAACCGCATTAACTGTTCAAGCGTCCGCGCCGCGGTCGGCGCCGGTGCGCGCAGCCCACGGGCCGTGCAGGCGCATCACGGCTGCAAGTTCAATTGCGGCAAGTGCAGCTGCTCGATCGGCGAGATCATTTCGCAGGAAATGGATCGCCAGGGCCCCGCGCCGATGCTGGTCGCCGCCGAATAGTCCGTTCTTTTTGAGACTGCGTTTCAGCACGCTGTGAGACTGTGTCTCACTTGCAGATGAACTTGATTTTATTCGAGAATTTCTTGCTTTTGGTGGCGCCTTCCCGTATCCCGCGAGTCTATCCATTTACCTTGCGCAGGAGTGCCCCATGAAAGGCGACACCAAAGTTATCGAGTTCCTGAATCTCTGTCTCAAGAACGAGCTGACGGCGATCAACCAGTATTTCCTGCATTCCCGTATGCTCAAGGACTGGGGCGTCTCCAAGCTCGCCAAGCATGAGTACGAGGAATCAATCGAGGAAATGAATCACGCCGACTGGCTGATCGAGCGAATCCTCTTCCTGGGTGGTCTGCCCAACCTTCAGGACCTCGGCAAACTGCATATCGGCGAAAGCGTGCAGGAAATTCTCGAGTGCGACATGAAGGTCGAGATGATGGCCATCCCCACGCTCAAGGACGCTATGGAGCACGCCGAGAACGTGCGCGACTATGGCAGCCGCGACCTGTTCGGCAAGATCCTCCACAATGAGGAAGAGCATGTCGATTATCTCGAGACGCAGTTCGACCTGATCGAACGCATCGGTATCGAGCGCTACACGATGCTGCAGTCTGAAGCCAACGGCTCCTGATAAAAAGCCGGCCTTTCGGGGCCGGCTTTTTTCTTTGCGGCGTCACATCGCTAGTTGAACGTGTCTGTCGGATTGATGCGCTTGTGAATGGGCCACTCCGCAAAGGCGAGATAGGCAAAGGCGATCAGGTTCACCAGCGGCACCAGCATCAGGAGCGACCAAGCGCCGCTGAAGCCGGCTTTGCTCCAGATCTTCCAGTAGCAGACGATAAAGAATATAATTACTGCCAGATATACCACGCCAACAACGGCAAAGGCAGCTGAGTTTCCGGATTCCATGAGTGCGTCCTCCTCTTCATGATCCGACACGGATCAAACCAAGGTTCGCTGCAATTGCCAAGGTTCAGACGTTAAATCCTATATATTCAGCGGTCTGAAAGAGGCAGCCTGCGCCATCGCCCATTCATTTGCGAGCTTGGTCTCTTTCGGCGCATTGATCAGCACATTCTTGTCGAGCAGATCATAGGCGCGGTGCGCCGGCAGCACGATGTCTTCCGTCACGCGGTGCATGATGTGGCGCGGTGTGAGTTCGGCCGGATGCTCAAGGCCTGCAGCCCCCACGACTTCCATAAGCGCCTTCATCGTGTTGCGGTGGAAATTGTAGACGCGCTCAGCCTTGTCCGCGATCACGAGACCGCGCTGTCGACCCTTGTCCGTCGTCGCAATACCCGTCGGGCACGTATTGTTGTGGCAGTTGAGCGACTGGATACACCCAAGCGAGAACATGAAGCCGCGCGCCGTGTTGATCCAGTCCGCCCCGAGCGCCATGGACGAGGCAATCGCGAACGCACTGGTCTGCTTGCCGGAGCATGCAAGACGGACCTCATCCTTCAGTCCCGTACCGACCAGCGCATTGCGCGCCAGCACCAGGCCTTGCCTCAGCGGCGCGCCGACATGATCAAGGAATTCCGCAGGCGCCGCGCCCGTACCCCCTTCCCCGCCATCAACGACCATGAAGTCCAGCCGGATCTCGGTTTCCAGCATGGCCTTGCAGATGGCGAGCAGTTCCCACCGGTTGCCGACGCAGAACTTGATGCCCACAGGCTTGCCGCATGACATCTCGCGTAGGCTCGCCGCAAATTCCATCATCTCGATGGGCGTCGAAAACGCCGTGTGCCCCGGCGGCGACACGCATGTCTCGCCCACAGGCACGCCGCGCGCCTCGGCAATCTCCTCGGTCACCTTCGCGCCCGGCAGCACGCCGCCATGACCGGGCTTGGCGCCCTGGCTCAGCTTGATCTCGATCATCTTGATCTGCGGGTCCTGCGCGACGTCCTTGAAACGCGCCGCATCAAACCGACCGTCACGCGCGCGACAACCGAAATAACCGGAACCAAGTTCCCAGACGATATCTGCGCCGCCGGCGCGGTGATAGCGCGAGACGCCGCCCTCGCCCGTGTCGTGATAGAAGTTGCCTTTCTTGGCGCCGGTCGACAGCGCCTCGATGGCATGCGCGCCGAGCGAACCAAAGCTCATGGCCGAGATGTTCAGGACGCTGGCGGAGTAAGGCTGCTTCGTTCCCGGTGCGCCAACATGAATGCGCGGAGAGTCGTCTGCGGTATGCTTCGCGGCAATCGAATGCGCCAGCCATTCATAAGGTGGCTTGTCGATGTCCAGATGGCTGCCGAAGGGTTCGACGGAAGATACATTCTTTGCCCGGCGATAGATCAGCGCACGCTGTTCATTGTTGAAGGGACGTCCTTCGGTTTCACTCTCCACGATGTAGGAGCGAAGGAAGGGATGCAGCTCTTCAGCAATCCATCTGATGTGCGCAATGATCGGGAAGTTGCGCCACAAAGTGTGGCGTGACTGGAAAAAATCATAAAGACCGAGAAGCACGAGTGCGCCAAGAATCCCGCTGAAGACAACAAGCCATGGCGCAGCCTCCATACCAATCAGACTCAGCACGAACAGACCCGTAACAATGAGAAGCGGAATGAAGCGCATCATGGCAAACTCCCTGCAGTTATTTGACTTTCCGAGCCTTGGGCCAAGCAAGCGACATCGTCAACAAATCCCGTGCAGCGCGGAATGTTCCGAGATGCAGTGCGAAGGCACGCTTGCAGACATCTTTAATTTTTCATCCGCTCACGTTCATTATTCAAAGTTTGCGACTCACATTCCACCACTTTAAGGGGTTGGCACGCTGTTCAAAAGAAGGTCAGTGTGCCAGCGCGTGTCGAAATGATTCGAGACCTGAGCTGCGTAAGATCGATAACCGCCCACAACAGGGCCCATTGAGGAGAAAATCCCATGGCAAAAGCAACCAAGCCAACCACCAAGAAACCTGCCGCTGCGAAGAAGGCTGCACCTGCGCCTAAAGTCAGCGCTCCGGCAAAAGCTCCGACAGCCAAAGAAGTGCTTATGGAGAAATACGTCACCGACCTGAAAGAAAAGGTCGGCGAAGCGCGTCCTGACATGGCGCTGCTCGAAGCCGCTGTGAAAGCATCCGGCCCAACCATCTACAAGTCCGACACGGCAACGATTGCTGCTTCCGACAAGGACGAACTCGCACGCGTCAAGAAAGGCTTCATCGCCAAGAAGCTCGGCGTCACCGACGAAGCCAAGGCTGATGCCGCACTGGTTGAGGCCGTTGCCAAATACGGCAAGTCCGTCCGCGCCAAGCACCGCCCCGTGATGTATTACCTCATCGCCAAGGCCCTGAAAAAAGGTTCGGTCCTCAAGGGCTAATCTTCATTCCGCTTGCGGACAAAAAATAAAAGCCGGGCACAGCATGGCTGGCCCGGCTTTTTCATGTCTGGCTCCGAGATCGATCAGAAACCGTTGAGGCGCGCATAGCGATCACGGTGCCAGCTGGCGCCGCCATACATGGCTTCCTGCACGCGTGCGCGCTTCATGTAGAGGCCCGGGTCTGCCACATCGGTCATGCCGATGCCGCCATGCATCTGGACACATTCATTGGAAACGAGATGTACAAGCTCGCTCGCCTTCGCCTTGGCGAGGCTGGCCAGTTCCGCCACATCGCCGCTACCGGCATCGACGGCCGCAAGGGCCGCCGCGACGCAGGAGCGTGTCATTTCCATCTCGGTGAACATTTTGGCGGCGCGGTGCTGGAGCGACTGGAACGAACCGATCAGCTGGCCGAACTGCTTGCGGCTCTGAAGGTATTCGAGCGTCATCTCGAAAGCTGCGGCCGATGAGCCGAGCATTTCAGCGGCCTGGCCGATGGCTGCGCGGTCCAGCACGGGTTCAAGTACGTCAGCGCCTTCGTCGACCGGGCCGAGCACACCGCCCTCGCCCACGATGACATCCTCAAACGTCACATGTGCGGCGCCATGGGAATCCACCGTCTTCAGTTCCTGAACGGTGACGCCCTTCGCGTCGCGCGGCACGAGGAAAAGCGTAATGCCGTGGCGGTCGCCAGACTCACCAAACGTGCGGGCAACCACAATGAACATGTCGGCATCATGGCCACCCGGCACGAAGCGCTTCATGCCGTTCAGCGTATAGCCTTGGCCGTTGCGCTCGGCTTCGGTCGCCACGTTCAGCGGCGCAAAATGCGCGGACTCGTCGAGCGCGAGGGCGAAGGTCGCCTCGCCCATAGCGATCTTCGGCAGCCATTCGGCCTGCTGGGCCTTGCTGCCGCCAAGCTGGATGGCGGAGGCCGCGATCAGCGCCGTTTGCAACAGCGGCGTCGCGGCCAGTGTCCGCCCTTGGGCCTCGAGAATCTGGCCAAGACCAACAAGCCCGAAATGCTCTCCGCCCGGTTCGTCGGAAATGATCACGCCGAAGAAGCCGAGCTCTGCCAGTTTCTTGCGGGTTTCGGGGTCGTGGCCATTGGCGCCCTTGTCGCGCAGCGCGCGCAGATGCGTCAGTGGCAGTTCATCACGTGCGAATGCCATCGCCGTGTCGCGCAGCATTTCCTGGTCTTCAGTCAGTACGAAGCTCATCTCGTCCCTCCAATGGACATTATTTGCAGGGGGGCGGCCAACCAGTCGAAAGCATCTTCCAACCGGTCATTGCCCCAGAACATTTCGCCGTCATCGGCAAAGAAAGTGGGGGAGCCAAATACGCCGCGGCGCATGGCTTCCTCTGTATTGGCCTTCAGCGCGGCCTTGATCGTTTCGTCGCCCGCCCGCGCCATGATGGCCTCTGGGCTTTCGCCTGCCGCCACGATGCACTGGCTGACGATGTCAGGGGCCGAGATCAGGGCGCCTTCAGCGAAGTTGGCCGTGTAGACGGCTTTCACAAAAGCAGCCCGGGACGCCTCAGGCAGTGCCAGTGTGCAGCGCGCGGCCAGCAAGCCGTTCTGCGGGAACACGGCCGGTGTCTCGAGTGGCAGGCCCGCCCGGGCACACACGCGGGCAAGGTCGCGCCACATGTAGCGCCCCTTGACCGGGAAGGCATTGAAGGGGCTATCCGTCAGCCCCTGCTGGGTATTGAAGACAGGTCCGAGCAGGAACGGCTTCCACACGATCTCGTGCCCCGCCTCATCGGCGAGAGCCTCGATCCGCATGGCCGCCGGATACGAGTAAGTCGATGCGAACTCGAACCAGAATTCAATCCTGCTCATGCCTATTGATGGTCTTTCAGGCCCAGCACACGCTTGGCGATGACATTAAGGTTGATCTCGCTCGTGCCACCCTCGATGGAGTTGCCCTTCGAGCGCAGCCAGCCGCGGGTCGCGCGCATGGCGCCCTTGTCAAAGCCCTCCCCTTCCCAGCCGAGCGCCTCTGAGCCAAGCGCCTCGATCAGGAGTTCGTGACGATCCTGGTTCATCTTCGCGGCGCCATATTTCAGGATGGACGCGGTATGACCTACCTGCTGGCCGGCCTTGGCCTGCTCGGTCTGGCGCTGGACGGTCAGGTTAAAGGCCTTGGCATACATCTTGTGGTCCGCGATGCGGCCGCGCAGGTCGCCATCGGCGATCCGGCCTTCGCTGTCGGTGCCGACATGAATCTTGGCATATTCTTCCGGTCCGAGAATGCCCGAGCCGCCCGTGCCGCCGAAGCCGCCAGCCGAAATCGACGAGCGTTCGAATTGGAGCAGGCGCTTGGCGATTTCCCAGCCGCCATTTACCCGGCCGACCAGCTGATCCTTTGGAACCTTCACATCGGTGAAGAAGGTTTCGCAGAACGGGCTCTCGCCGGAAATCAGAAGAATCGGACGCGCCTCGACGCCGGGGCTCTTCATGTCGAACAGGATGAAGCTGATGCCTTCATGCTTCGTGCTCGTATCCGTACGCACGAGGCAGAATATCCAGTCGGCCTTGTCGGCATAGGAGGTCCAGACTTTCTGGCCATTGATCAGGTAATGATCGCCCTTGTCCTCGCAGCGCGTCTGCAGGCCGGCAAGGTCAGAGCCTGCGCCCGGCTCTGAATAGCCCTGGCACCAACGTGTCTTGCCTTTGACGATGTCCGGCAGGAAGCGCTTCTTCTGCTCTTCATTGCCAAACTCCAGGAGGGCCGGGCCGAACATCCAGAGGCCGAACGAGAACAAGGCCGGGCGGGCCTTGATGCGGCGCAGCTCTTCCTGAAGGACACGGTTCTGTTCCTTGGTCAGGCCGCCGCCGCCATAGGCAGCCGGCCACTCAGGGGCCGTCCAACCCTTTTCGCCCATACGCTCCAGCCAGATCTTGGATTCCGGATTGGGGAACTTCTCGCTCTTGCCGCCCCAGACAACTTCGCTGTCCTTCATGGGGGTGCGCATGGAGGGCGGGCAATTCGCCTCCAGCCAGTCTCGCGTCTCTACGCGAAACGCGTCCAGGTCTTCGGTGACGTCATAGGCCATAGGGAAGGCTCCTCGATTGTCGGTATGTTATGTCTGGATGAAGCCTAAATCCCCCGAGCCCGCCCGCCAAGCCTGACGCAGCGGAAAAGTCATGGCGGCGGTCAGACCACAGGGGCGTCGTGCGGTGTCTTGGCCCAGAAATGGGGCTGGTGCCACAGACCATAGAGCGCGCGCGCCATGGCAATCGACTGGAGTGGCCAGTAGACTGGCGATGTCAGCGCAGCCGCAATCGCCCCTGCCCCGTCCCTGCGCGGCGCCGCGAGTCCCGTCGCAATGCCAATGATATAAGACACCACCATCAGGCACGTTCCCAATGTGCCTAGGTGCAGTCCGGGCACAATCACGCAGATAAGACACCAGAGCGCCCATGGTCCATGCACCAGCGCCGACAGGATCGCCGCGCCGAGCGTCAGCTGCATCGACAGGAACCCACCCCAACCCATCTCGCGAGCCGCGCTCAACGGCGTGCGCATAAGCACAAGCCAGGTCTGAAGGAAGCCTTTCAGCCACCGTGAACGCTGTGCCAGCCAGACAGAGGCATGCTTTGGCGGTGCTTCCAGTGTCGGCGGAGAAATCACGCCCACACGGGCCCCACACCGCGCAAGCCGCAGGCCGAGGTCTGCGTCCTCCGTTACATTCCACGCGTCCCATCCACCGGCCTCGACCAGTTTCGACCGTTTGAAATGGTTGCTCGTTCCGCCAAGCGCGATCGGCAGGCCATAATGTGCCAGCGCAGGCAGGACACGGCCGAACTGGATGGCATATTCAAGCGCCCACTGGCGCGAGAGCCAGTTGCCGTGCTCGGGCACGCCAATAAGGGGCGCCTGGACACAGGCAAGGGGGGCTGGACCGACCGCGAAGGCGCGCGCAGCGGTCCGCAACTGGTCCGGGTCTGGTCGGTCCTCTGCATCATAGACGACCACATAGGCGCCGCGCGCCCGTTCAAGACCGTAGTTCAGGGCCCGCGGCTTGGTGCGTGGCAGACCGGGCGGCAGTACGAGCAGTTCTGTTCCCTCAGGCCACGCCTCTGCCAGCAATGCTGTGCGCGTTGCCTCATCGCCTGTCTCGATAAGCAATTTAAGATCAAGCCTGTCAGCAGGATAGTCGAGCCCACGCATCGCTCTGGAAAGCTGGCCAGCACTCCCGGCTTCATCCTTCAGGGCAATCAGGATCGTATAGATCGGCAAGAGGACATCCACTGCCGGAACAGGCGAGCGGCGCGATGGCAGGAAACAGCCCGTAGCGACAAGCCATACGCGAAAAGCGAGGATAAGACCGAACAAGCCGAGCCCGGCCAGCATCAGGGTCTGAACAAGCAGGCCAGGTCCCAGAAGGCCACAAATCCCCGCCGCAATGGCGCCGCGTCGGAAGACCTGAACCTGAGGCTGTGTCAGCGCAGACATGGCCGACTGGCCTGGAAAAGCCTGCGCAAAGCCGAGCGCCGCGCGCTCCGCCATGTCGGAATCCGGCGCCGGCTGGGGCAATTCCCCATGCCGGATCGCCTCCCCCTGCCCCGAGAAGATGAACCCATCCGCACCCATGGTAGCAGAAAAGACCTGTGGATAACTTTGGGCTACGAACCAGAAGTTGAAATCGTTTCGATTCCGAAACGATCCATTTACCAAAATGCCGAAACATCCGCCCGATGAAGAAAACACTTGAGTGATTGCTTGGATGTTCTATATTTGTTCCATGAGCAATATGCATGTCGTCTGGTTCAAGCGGGACCTCCGGGTCCACGATCACGCGCCTCTCCTCGCAGCAGTGGCCAGCGGAGCCCCTGTATTGCCGCTGTATATATTTGAGCCCGAATTCTGGGCCCTGCCGGAGCATTCCGGCCGTCAGTTCGATTTCATGATGGAGAGCCTTCGCAGCCTCGATGAAGCACTGAAGGCGCGCGGATCGGCGCTATGCATTCGTGTCGGCGACGCCAATCAGGTTTTTGCGGACCTTCACAAGCGGCACGGCCTGGCCGCGATCCATGCGCATGAGGAAATCGGCCTGCAATGGAGTTTCGACCGGGATCGCGCCGTCCAGCGCTGGGCGCTCAAGGCGGGCATTGCCCTGCGCGAACAGCCTCAGCACGGGGTCATGCGCCGCCGTCAGGGAGCTGGCGATGGCTGGCTTCGGCAATGGGAAGCCTGGATGCTAGCGCCGCGGGCCAAGGCTCCGGACGCGATACAGCCTGCAAATGTGCCGGCAGGAGAATGGCCTGAGGCCGATGACTTTCGCCTGAAACCGGATACCTGCCCCGGGCGTCAGCCCGGCGGACGCGCAGAAGGGGTGGAATTGCTGCGTTCATTCATAGCTTCGCGCGGGCGACGCTATCGCACGGCCATGGACAGCCCCCAATCGGCAGAAGGCGCCTGTTCTCGCCTCTCCCCTCATTTCACATTTGGCACCGTGTCGATCCGCGAAGCCTATCAGGGCGCCATGCGGGCACGAGCCGAACTTCAGCTGGACGGCGATTCCACCTTTGCCGCGTCGCTCGACAGTTTCCTGTCGCGCCTGCAATGGCATTGCCGTTTTCTGCAAAGGCTTAGCGACCAGACCACGCTCAACAGCCGGAACCTTCATGTCGAGGCAGACGGCCTGCGCGACAGGGTGAGCGATGGTGATCCCCGCCTGGAGGCCTGGATCAGCGGCCGTACCGGCTTCCCCTTTTTGGATGCGTGCATGCGCGCGCTCAACGAGACCGGCTGGCAGAACCATCGCATGCGCGCAATGGTCATGGCATTTGCCGCACAGCACCTCTGGATGGATTGGCATCAACCGGCAGCGCGCCTCGCGGCGCTGTTCACGGATTTCGAAGCCGGGATCCATTATCCGCAGGCGCAAAAGCAGGCCGGTGTGCGGGGCACTGGCATTCCGCGCATCTATAATCCGGTCAAGCAGTCCGTCGATCACGACCGCGACGGGGACTTCATTCGCCGCTGGGTGCCGGAACTCTCGGGCCTTTCCGCCGCGCATATCCATGCCCCCTGGGATGCGCCGAAAGCGGAGCTGGCTAGAGCCGGCATCGTGCTCGGACAGACCTATCCCATGCGGATCGTCGACCATATGGCAGCAGCGAGGGAAGCGCGCGACCGGATTTATGCTGGCCAGGGAGCCTCACATCCTAACAGGCAAGCGAAACCTGACCGGCCGGAATGGGCGGCTGACCGTCCGCTTCCGCCTTCACAGCGCGCTCGTCCCCAGACAAGCGCGTCTCAGCAGCTCACTTTTGACCTGCAGATGCCAGCCCCGGCCGGGGCCCAGGCGTCTCCGCACGCCTAACCCCCTTTTCTCCAGGATTTTTTCGAATGATTCGCTTGCAAGAAGCCTTGTAGGGCGTCTAAACCCTCTCCATATCGAAAAACAACGAGGCGCAAGACCTTATAAAAGCTACAATTTATTCTTTTTCGATAAATTATTATTGCTTTTCGATAATTATAGTCCTATCTTGATCGTGTCGACGGCGGAATGGTCCGCACCAGACAAACAGATCAAGCAAGAAGGACTAAAGAAAATGACCCCCCGCCTCCGTCTCAACGACGTCGAAACCACTGCCCCTGCCGCTGAGATGGCTCGCGCCATCCTGACAGGTGCGGCAACGGTCATGGCCCACCCGGCCAATGATGTCACACGTGGGGGTCGGCCTGGACTGCTTGTCCGTCGTCGCCGCCGGCTTACCCGCCGCGAAGCGCACTAACACCCCCGCTCTCTCCCCTCCGGCGCTGCGCTGCCCGCAGCGCCGACTTCCCCGAACCCCGAAATCCAAAAGAAGGATACACACACATGAAACGCTCCCTGATCGCCGCCGCCCTTGCCGCCTCACTCATCGCCGCACCGGCATTCGCCGCAAGTGATACATTCGACATGGCCATCTCGTACGACCGCGATGCCGCGGCCACGCCGGAAGGCGCCAAAGCCCAGTACAAAGTGATCCATGAGCAGGTCGAAGATCGCTGCGAGGCTGAACATGCCAACCTGAAACTCGGCCAGACATTCGCCACCACAATCTGCACGGCGCGCACAATGGACAAGGCCATCAAGTCCATCGACAGCCCGCAACTGACGCAAGTTCACGCTGCCAAATAAGCAGGCTGAACGACGAAAAGGAGCTGGCCTCACCGGCGAGCGCTGCCTCTTTCCCCCTGAAAACGCTCGTCTGCAGCTCCTTGCGCCATCCTGTCCCTCTCCAAGGCAGGGTGGCGCACTCGCGCTCAATGGATCAGGCGAGGCCTGTCTCTCGAAAGTCGCGCGCGCGCATTACATCCGTGAGTCGGAAATGTACCGGCAGGAAAGGCCCGTTCTCATCTGACTCAAACAGCGCCGCGCAGGCGGTCGGGAATTTCTCCGCAAGCCGTTCGGAACTCTCATGATCGCTGCTGCCGCCATCGCGCATCAGGTTAAGGGCAAAGTCATGCAGGCCCGGATTGTGCCCAATCACCATCAGCGTCGTCGCACCGTCATTCTGGCGCACAGCATCAAGGATGCCCCGCTGGCCTGACAGGTAAAGCGCTTCCATCGGGCGAACGCGCTCGCCTTCCACCACTTGGGCAACTTCTGAACAGGTCTCCCGCGCCCGGCGTGCGGTCGAGACGAGGATCCGCTCCGGACTCCAGCCACGCGCAACGATCTCTTCGGCCACGCGGCGCGCATCCGCATGCCCCTGCTCGGTCAGCGCGCGACCGAAATCGTCAATGCCTTCCGTCCAGGGTTCGGTCTTGGCATGACGCATCAGGATAAGGCGTTTCATGTGCGCTGTGTGCTCGCTCTGCCGGGACCATTAGAAAAACTGATCGACACATTCAGGTGTCGCGCATTGGTTCTATAGCCCTTAGGCACCATTTCTGGTCCAGAAATCAAGTGATAGGAGTTTGAATTATGAGCCTTCTGATTGGCGATGTCGCCCCGGACTTTGAAGCGGATACCACGGAAGGCCGGATCAAGTTTCATGAATGGGCCGGTGATGACTGGGTGATTTTCTTCTCCCACCCGGCGGATTTCACCCCGGTCTGCACAACCGAGCTCGGCTATACAGCCAAGCTGAAGGACGAATTTGCCAAGCGCGGGGCCAAGGCGCTGGTCGTGTCGGTTGATAGCGTGGAAGATCACAAGCGCTGGATCGAGGATATCAACGAGACCCAGAACACCAGCGTCCAGTTTCCGATCATTGCCGACACTGAGCGCAAGGTCGCCACACTGTACAACATGATTCACCCGAACGCTGACGCGAAAGTCACGGTGCGCGCGGTCTATGTGATTGACCCCAAAAAGAAAATTCGCGCCTCGATCGTCTACCCGCCAAGCGCAGGTCGCAATTTCGATGAAATCCTGCGCTTGCTCGACAGCCTGCAACTGACCGACGGCCATAAGGTGGCGACACCGGTGAACTGGCAGCAAGGCGAGGATGTGATCATCGTTCCGTCGCTGACCGATCCGGAAGAAATCAAGCGCCTCTTCCCGAAAGGCTACAAAGCCGTGAAGCCTTACCTGCGCTACACGCCGCAGCCCGAGAAATAGCGCTTCTTCCCGGCGGAGAGACACCGTCAAACATCTATCCGATCCCGCCCCGCTTCCATTCATTCCGAAGGGTTCCGGGGCGGGATAATTGTTTTTGCCTGATCTACCGTTGACTCTGATGCTCGCCTGCAGAACGATCAAAACGTGAACGGAGCAACGCCATGGCTGACAAACTGACCCTCTACACAAATCCCATGTCGCGCGGACGCATCGCGCGCTGGATGCTTGAAGAGACCGGCGCAGACTATGAAACGAAGATCCTGAAATTTGGCGAGGGATCGCAGTCAGCCGATTATCTCGCAATCAATCCCATGGGCAAGGTCCCCGCCATCACGCATGGCGACAAGGTGGTCACCGAATGCGCCGCGATCTGCGCCTATCTTGCGGAGGCCTTTCCCGAGGCCGGCCTTGCGCCAACGCCTGACGAGCGGGCCGACTATTATCGCTGGCTGTTCTTTGCGGCCGGTCCGGTCGAGGCGGCGGTCGTCAACCGGTCGCTGGGCGTGGAAATCCCAGACGATAAGGTCGGCATGGTCGGCTACGGAAATTTCGAGCGGACACGTAATGTGCTGATCTCGGCCATCGCGGACCGGCCTTATCTCTGCGGCGACCGGTTCACTGCGGCGGATGTCTATGTCGGCTCGCAGATTGGCTGGGGCCTGCAGTTCGGCTCGATCCCGCCCAGCCCGGAACTGACGGCCTATTCCGAACGCGTATATTCGCGTGAGGCCTTCAAGCGCGCCTCGGCCCTGGATGACGCTGCAATCGCTGCGGCAAGCTGATCCGCACGACGGCTGAGCCGTGCCCGGCGGTGCGCTTTGCATTGGCAATTGTGCCACTGCGTCACATCACCAGAGCATCCTGACTTGACCCCCTGCCCGGCGTCCACGCAAGTGCGCGCAAATCAGGAGTGGATCATGGGAAAAATGACAAGACGGGTGTTGCTGGCTGGCGGCGCGGCAGTGATCGCCACAGGCGCTTATGGCGCCTACGCATGGCGCAAGCGGCCAGACGCGGCACCGCTGGGCTTTGACCTGACAAACGAAGAACACGCACGCGGCGTCGCCTTCCTGAAGGCGAACCCGGCGATTGATGCGCACGCTCATCCGGGCCGCACATTCCTGCGCGATGCCAGCGGCCTCTCCCCCATGATGAAGGCTTATGCGGCCAAGGGCATATTCGAGCGGCGCACTGTGAACGACATGACTGAAGGCGGTCTGGCGGGCGCGAGTTTTGCGGCCGTTTCGGACATAAATGTGCTCAGCCCGACGAAAACAGGCATTGCCGAAAGCCGCCCCTTCGAGCCGGGCGAGGCTTGGGCCAGTTACAAGACCCAGATCACGAACCTGAAGAAACTGGCCAGCGACGGCCTGGTCACACCTTTTTCTGCGCCCGGCGACATCGACATGGTTCGTGCATCCGGTAAGCCGGGCGCCATATGGAGTGTCGAAGGCGCCGACTTTTTGGAAGGCTCCAGCGACCGCCTGGCTGAAGCCAAAGCGGACGGCGTGCAGTCGATCACGCTGATGCATTATCGCGCCAACGAGATCAGCGAGCCGATGACGGACTCGGAGGATGACAGCGCGCTTTCCCTCGCAGGCGAGGCAATCGTACGCGAAATGAACCGGCTCGGCCTATTGATCGACCTCGCGCATATGCCGGAAAAGGCAGCCCGCCGCGCGCTGGAGCTTTCCGACAAGCCGGTCATGTTCTCGCACACGCATATCAAGACGCCGGAACTTGACCATCCCCGTTTCATCTCCGCCGACCTTGCCCGCGAAGTTGCGGCCAGCGGCGGCGTGATCGGCGCCTGGCCAAGCGGCATCGGCATCAGTGACCTGGCGGGCTATGCTGACCGGATTTTCACGCTGATCGACGCGGTCGGCATCGACCATGTCTGCATGGGCACCGACATGGACGGCAATTACAAACCGGTCTTCGATGATTACCGCCGCCTGCCAGACCTTACAGGCCTGCTGCTGAAACGCGGCATGGGCGAAACGGAAGCGGCCAAGTTCTTGGGCGGCAACCTGCTGCGCGTCTGGGGACAGAGCGCAGCGGAGTAGCGCGGTAAATCAGAGGCGACCAGCCCGAGGGTGGTTTAACCCCTCGGGCGATCCTATCTGGTGAGAACCCGCTGGCTGCATCCGGCAGCTGTTTCAGAAGGAGCCTCCCACCATGTCCATGCCCACACCGAATTACGACACAAGCGCTCCGGTTCTTGTCACAGGCGCGACGGGCTATGTGGCCGGGTGGCTGGTCAGCCGCCTTCTGGACGAGGGCTTCACGGTACATGCCGCCGTGCGTGACCCGTCGAATACCGAAAAGACCGGACCGCTGCAAAAGCTCGCCGATGCCAAACCCGGCACGATCAAATTTTTCAAGGCCGACCTTCTGGAACCCGGCAGCTATACCGAAGCCATGCAGGGCTGCGCTGTCGTCTTCCACACCGCCTCGCCTTTCACGGTGAATGTAGACGATCCCCAACGCGACCTCGTTGATCCAGCCCTCAAGGGCACACGCAACGTCCTCGACTCGGCAAATTCACTCGACAGCGTAAAGCGCGTCGTCGTCACCAGCTCCTGCGCGGCAATCTATGGCGTGATCGAGGACGTGGCCAAGGCGTCAGGCGGCGTCTTGACCGAGGATGACTGGAACACATCTTCTTCCCTCACAGTGACGCCCTACAATTACTCCAAGACTCTGGCAGAGCGCGCGGCCTGGGACATGGCCGAAGCGCAAGACCGTTGGAAGCTGGTCGTCGTAAACCCGGCCCTCGTGTTTGGCGCCGGCATCAATCCTGACCAGACATCGGAATCCTTTAACTATATCAAGGCCTATGGCACGGGTGCCATGAAAGACGGTGCGCCACCGCGCGAGATCGGCATGGTCGATGTGAAGGACGTGGCAGAGGCGCACATGATGGCAGGCTTCGTACCCGAGGCTGAAGGGCGCCATATCACGTTCGCCGAGGCGCACGACTTTCTCTATATCGCGAATGTCCTTCGCGAGCGGTTTGGCGATGACTGGCCCTTCCCCACGAAAGACGCGCCCTCCGACGGGCCGAAACTGCCTTGGAAGGCCGACAATTCAAAGTCGCGCCGCGCGCTCGGCCTCACCTACCATCCCGTGAGCGACGCGATTGTGGACATGTTCGCCCAGCAGGTGGAAGCGGGCGCCATTGCGCGGCCCTGAAACAGGCTCTTGAGTCAGGCCGAGCTACGAGGCAAAGAACATTCCCATGACAGACACACTCCCCGACCGCCTGAGCGTCAACCCGAAAAGCCCCTATTATAACGAGGCCCTGCTGCTGCGCGGCGTGGGCATCCGTTTCAAGGGTGAAGAGAAAAACAATGTCGAGGAGTATTGCATCTCCGAAGGCTGGATCCGCGTGTCCGCCGGCAAAGCCGTCGACCGCAAGGGCAACCCGCTGACAATGCTGCTGAAAGGCCCCGTCGAGGCCTGGATCAAGGACGAACCAGCCGAAGGCTGAACCTCGCGCCCTAGAGCGCGAGTTCCATCTTGCCGTTCACGAGCTGCGTATAATCATCCACCAATGCGTGGCTGATCGTGGCCGGCTTGTAGACGTGTGCCCCGATTTCAGCGACCGGCGTGATCTCTGCGGCGCTGCCCGTGATGAAGCATTCGGAGAAGGTCGCCAGCTCGTCCGGCATGATGGCGCGTTCGATAACCTCGATCTGGCGCGCTTGGGCGAGCTTGATCGTGGTCTGGCGCGTCAGACCATTGAGGAAACAATCCGGCGTCGGGGTGTGCAGGACATTGTCGCGTACAAAAAAGATGTTCGCGCCCGTCGCCTCGGCGACCTGGCCGCGATAGTCGAGCATCAGCGCGTCGGCATAGCCGGCCTTTTCAGCCGCATGCTTGGAGAGCGTACAGATCATGTAGAGGCCAGCGGCCTTGGCGTGGCAGGGCGCGGTATCCGGGGCCGGACGGCGCCATTCGGCGTGCGTCAGGCGGATGCCCTTCATCTTGTCGGCAAAATAATCGCCCCACGACCACACGGCCACAGCGAGGTGGATCGTGTTGTTCTGAGCTGAAACGCCCATCATCTCGGAGCCACGCCAAGCGACCGCACGGACATAGGCGCTGTCGAGACCGGACTTTGCCAGCGCTTCGCGCTTGGCTTCTTCCAGCTGTTCAACGGTAAACGGAATTTCGAAACCCATGATGCGGGCTGAATTATGCAGGCGCTTGGAATGGTCCAGCGAGCGGAAAATCTTGCCGCCATAGGCGCGCTCGCCCTCGAACACAGCCGAGGCATAGTGCAGTGCATGCGTCAGGATATGTACCTTGCTATCACGCCAGGCGACGAATTCGCCGTCCATCCAGATATACCCGTCACGGTCGTCATAGGGGATACTTGCCATGGATTTCAGCGCTCCTCGCTTGCACTTTTTCTGTATTCGCGTTCATTTCAGACTATGGCCCCTGACGTCAACCTGAACCGACCGTTCGATCCGCGCCTTTTCCTTATGGATCAGGAGCTGGATCGCGGTGTCGGCCTCCTTATGGCGGGGGGGCGCGAACTCCTTTCTGCAGCAGAAACCGCGCGCAAGAAAGCAGGGCTAAGCAAGCCAGAGATGCAAATTCTCATATCTATCCGCTATGAGCCGGGCCGGACTGTCAGCGAAATGCGCGACTCTGTTGGCATGACAGTGCCAACTTTCGCGCGCCTCATCGGTGCGCTGGACACGCGCGGCCTGATCGAGCGCGAACGCGAAGAACGTGACGGTCGGCGCCGGACGCTCGTCCTGTCGGATGCAGGTATCACCCTCACCACGCCGATTGCCATCGTGCTCCGCGAGCGCCTCAGGCTCGCTTTCCGCGCGGCGGGGCCGGACGCGGTGGCCGGCATGCGTCTCGCTCTCGAAGCGTTGGCGAAGTGACACGGCGATGAAGGAACCGGCCCATATCCTTGTCGTCGATGACGATGACCGCATTCGCGACCTTCTAAAGCGCTTCCTCTCGCGCGAAGGGCACCGCGTGACGGCGGCGAGCGACGCAGCGTCGGCACGGCGCCTTCTGACCAAAGTGGAATTCGATCTCGCCATTCTTGACGTGATGATGCCGGGCGAGGACGGCCTCTCCTTGCTTGCAGCCATCCGCTCGGGACCCGAGAAGGAAACACCGGTCATGCTGCTGACGGCGCGCGGCGAGGCGTCAGACCGGATTGGCGGACTGAAACTTGGCGCGGACGACTATTTGCCGAAGCCATTCGAGCCAGAGGAACTGGCCCTGCGCTGCGCCGCAATCCTGCGCCGATCGCATAAGGATGTGCCGCCGGAAGAAGTCGAGATGTCGGGCCTTGTCTTCAACGCAGCGCGCGGTGAGCTGCGCGAGGGCGACAAGCGCATCCGCCTGACCGACGCCGAGCTCCAGCTGCTGACCATACTCGCCGCACACGCGGGCGAACCGGTCAGCCGCGAGGAACTCGCCTCGCTGACATCTGCAGGCATGGAGCGTTCAGTGGATGTGCAGGTGACGCGTCTGCGCCGGAAGATCGAGCCCAATCCGCGTGAGCCCGTGCATATCCAGACAGTGCGCGGTGTCGGTTACCGCCTGATGCCGGATTGAGGCGCACGTTATGGCACGTCTGAGAGATATCACACCGCGCGGCCTTTATGCGCGCAGCCTCCTGATGGTGGTGGCGCCGGTCGTGCTGATCCTCGCGCTGATGACCTGGTATTACTATGACAGCCACCTCGCCGAGGTGAACCGCAAGCTGGCGCAGGCAATTGCCCGCGACGCAGCCCAGATCCAGTCATTTTGCGATGCGCGCCCCGATACGCTTTTCACGAAAGAGAAACTCCAGCGCGATCTGGACATGACGTTTACGTGTGATTATGCGGACCCGGCGGATGGCAGCCCTCGCCTCATTCACAGTTTTGCTTATGGAAAGACGCTGACCGAAGAGCTCACGATCCGGCTCGGCGTGCCGGTCGATGTCAGCGTCGATCCGCGCACAATGCTGCACTTCCGCTTTCCGTCAGGTAGCGGCACAGCCGAAATCCTGATCGAGCGGAAGCGGGCGCTGGTCGTGAACTCGCACTTCTTCATTGTCTGGGTGATCGCCTCTTCCCTCTTGATGCTTGCACTGGCTGTTGCCTTCCTGAACCAGCAGGTGCGGTCCATCCTGCGCCTGTCGGAAGCTGCGCGGGCCTTCGGCCGGGGACGTGACGCACCGGGCTTCCGCCCGTCCGGGGCGACCGAAGTACGCGACGCCGCCCGTGCGCTACTCGACATGAAAAGCCGCCTGACCGCCTTTGCAGATCAGCGCACAGCCATGCTGGCCGGCGTCAGTCACGATCTACGCACGCCCCTGACGCGCCTGAAACTGTCCCTCGCCATGATGGAACAGTCGGAAGATCTTGCAGCCGCTCAGTCGGACCTTGATGACATGGCCATGATGCTCGACGAGTATCTGACCTTCGCCCGAGGCGAGGAAGGCGACGAACCTATGGCGCTGGACCTCGCCGAGCTCGTGCGCGAGGCCGCTGCTGGATTCGGAGCCCATGTACCGGTTGTCGGACCGACTTCAATCTCGGCCACCGGCCGACCGCTAGCGCTGAAGCGCGCCATCAACAACCTGATTTCCAATGCCGTAAAATATGCGACCGATGTGCGGGTCACCGTGCTCGATGGTCCGCATGCCGCCGAAGTCCATGTCGACGATAATGGTCCCGGCATTGCGCCTGAGAGACGCGAAGAAGCCTTCCGTCCCTTCTCCCGTCTTGATGAAGCGCGTACGCAAAACACGTCGGGCACAGGGCTGGGACTTACGCTTGCGCGGGACACGGCAAGAGCGCATGGAGGCGATCTGCGCCTGTCTGACAGCGTCCTTGGTGGGTTGCGAGCCAGCCTGCGACTGCCGCATTAACTGGAACTTTCCAGGACACCGCCCATATTGTAGCCCTTCCCCCAATCCGGAGCCTCCATGACGAATTCTGCCGCCAAACTGATTGTCCGCAACGCAAAGCCCGCTGATGTGAGCGCGATGATCGACTTGTCGGAGCGAATTTACGGCACCGGCATGGGCTATACCCGAGACAATCTGCTCGGCCATATTAACCGCTTCCCCGAAGGTCAGTTCGTCGCCGAATATGAAGGCAAGATCGTCGGCCATGCGGCGACGTTCATGATCAAATCCGAGGTCGCCTTCGCGCCGCACACGTGGGACGAGATTACCGGTGTCGGCTTTGCTGCGCGTCATGATGTCGAGGGCGACGTTCTATATGGCATGGATGTCGGCGTTGACCCTGACTTCCGCCGCCTTCGGATCGGCCAGCGGTTCTATCGTGTGCGTCAGGAACTTTGCCAGTATCTCGAGCTCAAGGGTATCGTGTTCGGCGGACGCATGCCGGGCTATGCCCGCCGCGCCAAGGAATATCCCAACCCGGCCGACTATGTCGCCGCCGTCGTTGCTTCCAAGCTGAAAGACCAGGTTATCACGTTCCAGCTGCGCCAGGGCTTTGAGCCTATCGGTGTGCTGAAGAACTACCTGCCCGGCGACGCAGCTTCGATGAACCATGCCACCCACATGTTCTGGAAGAACCCGCTTGCACAGGAAGAGATCAAGGCGAAAGCGAGCCTCGGCAATACCGACCTGCCTGAAAGCGTACGCATCACCACCGTGCAGTTCCAGATGCGCCGCATACAGTCGATTGACGAGTTTGAGACGCAAGTGGAATACTTCGTCGATATCGCGTCCGACTACAGGTCGGACTTTGTCGTCTTCCCGGAACTGTTCACGCTGCAATTACTATCGCTTGAGCAAAAGCCACTCGGGCCGATGGAAGCCATCGAGAAAATCTCGGAATATACGCAGCGCTATATCGCCTTCATGGAGAAGCTGGCTGTCTCCTACAATATCAACATCATTGGCGGCTCGCACCCGAGCAAGATGGAAAATGGCGACATTCTCAACGTCTCCTACATCTTCCTGCGGGATGGTTCGGTGCATACCCAGCAGAAGCTCCATCCCACGCCTTCGGAGCGCCGCTGGTGGAACATCCAGGGCGGCAAGGGCAACACGGTGATCCAGACCGATTGCGGCCCGATCGGTGTGATGATCTGCTATGACAGCGAGTTCCCCGAACAGGCCCGCCACTTGGTCGATCAAGGCGCCCTGCTACTGTTCGTACCCTTCTGCACCGATGAGCGGCGCGGATATCTGCGCGTGCGCTATTGCTGTCAGGCCCGGGCGGTCGAGAACCAGTGCTATGTCGTCATGTCCGGCGTGGTGGGCAACCTGCCAAACGTCGAGAACATGGACATTCACTATGCTGAGAGCTGCATCCTGACGCCATCTGACTTCCCCTTCTCACGCGACGGGGTTGCCGCTGATACGCCAGCCAATACAGAGACCGTTGCCCTCGCCGATCTCTCGCTCTCGGATCTGCTGACGGCACGCCAGTCGGGCGCCGTGCAAAATCTGAAGGACCGCCGGTTCGATCTCTACCAGGTGGCGTGGAAAAAGGGCGGCTAAACCCGTTCGGGTTTATATCCGGCGCGGATTTTACATTCCCTACATAAATGCCCACTAGGCTGGGGGTTTGGGGGAATGGACAGGCCAAGATGCAGGATGAAAACAATATCCCTGCCGAAAGGGCGTGGCTGGCACTCGATCAGCTGCAGGGGGGCTTCATCGTCTATCGGCCCGACGGCACGCTTCGGTACGCCAACAAGGCGGCCCGCGAACACTGGCCTGTTCTCTATTCCAGCATGGACGACGGCATCTCGTTTCACGATTCTGTCGCGCGCCAGATCCGCAGCCTTTTCCCGCGCCTGAACGAAGCCACTTTTCAGGTGCGCCACACCATCGTCATGGACGCGATCCGCAAGTGCAAGGACCTTGATATGGTCACGGCCACAGGCCGGCACGTCGTGACCAGCCATTCGCACCTCGATGATGGCCATATCATTGGCGTGACGCATGATGTAACCGACCTTGTCCAGCGTGAGATTTCACTCAATGCCGCGCGCCGCCACGCGCTTATGGCCAGCGAGGCAAAATCGGAGTTCCTGGCTTCGATGAGCCACGAAATACGCACACCACTGAATGGCATTATCGGCATGGCCGAGGGTCTGCGTCATCGCGCGCTGGGAACCGAAGAAGCGGAAATGGTCGACACGATTGTCGAGAGTTCGCATACGCTTCTCCTCCTGCTCAATGACATCCTCGACCTTTCGCGGATCGAGGCGGGTCGGCTGGAAATCACCCCGGTCGTCGAAAATGTCCGCAACAGGATTTCCTGGATCGAACGCAATTACAGGCCGCTTGCCGAGCAGAAGGGCCTCTCCCTCAAGGTCGTCTTTGATCCGAAACTGCCGGAGCATCTTGCGATCGACACGACGCGCGTGCGCCAGTGCATAGACAACCTTCTCACGAATGCTCTCAAATTCACCAAGGAGGGCGGCGTCACGCTCGCCGTGATGGCTGGCGACATGTCGCGAGACGGACGGATTGCCATAAGTGTCCATGTTTCAGACACCGGAATAGGCATCAGCGAGGAGCAACGCAGCAGGCTGTTCCAGAACTTCCAGCAGGCGGACTCCTCTACTACACGCGAATATGGCGGCTCCGGCCTCGGTCTCGCCATATCCCGCAAGCTGGCCCAGCTCATGGGCGGTGATGTAACATGCGTCAGCAAGCTCGGTGAAGGATCGATCTTTACCTTCTCGTTCGAGGCCCGCGTTGCCGATGCACCGCGTAAAGTGACCAAGTCAGTATCGGGCATGGCCAATCGTGAAGTGGACCTCCTGAAAGGCGTGCGGGCGCTCGTCGTGGATGACAACACGATCAACCGGCGGGTGGCGCGCATTGTTCTGGAGCCGCTGGGCGTCATCGTGACCGATGTGCCGAGTGGCAAGGACGCGCTAGCCCATCTCTCCAGCGAGACCTTCGATATCGTCCTGCTGGATGCGCATATGCCGAACATGGATGGCCCGGAAGTGCTGCGGCGAATCCGTGACAGCCGCGAGCGCTGGAGCGACATTCCCGTGATTGCGCTCACCGCTGATGCCATGAATGGCGACCGGGAACGCTACCTGAAGATAGGCATGGATGACTATGTCGCCAAGCCGATCATAGAGCATGACCTCATGGCGGCGCTGACGCGTGTACATGAAAAGAAGGGCATAAGGCGCCTGGACCCGGCCAGGCTCTGACAGACCTTTCCGATCATGACATCACCTCCGCAGACAACACTCGCAAGGCGACCGTCGGAAGCTGATACGCTCGCGCTCAGCCCAGCTTGTCGGCCAAGGCGTCCATATATCCGGCAAGCTCGACATCCTTTGAGGAAACGCCGTCCACGTCATGCGTTGTCAGGGTCACTTCGACCTTGTTGTACACATTGAACCATTCAGGGTGGTGATCCATCCCGTCAGCCTTGATTGCCGTACCGGTCATGAAGGCCCAGGCCGTCTTGAAGTCGGCGAATTTATAGGTCTTCTCGATTACGTCGCGGTCGCCTTTGCCTTGCGCCCAGCCCGTGAGTTGTTCCAGTGCGGCGCGCGCGCCTATCTTGCCTGACATATTTTCATTCCTCTCCATCAAGTCCGAGCACGAAATAGACCCAGCGGCCATCTTCCGCGATAGCGGTGCGCATGCCCGGATAGCCCTTGCCGGCGCGTATCAAGTCAATCCCGTCATCACCGATGAGTTCCCGCAATTCCTTGCGCTCCTGAAAGGAGAGTTTCTCAGGGATAAGTTCATTGGCATCGCGCGCGGCAAGTGAGGGCCACACATACCAGCGCTCCCCGTCGACCATTCTCACACCCGGTGACTGATCCAGCAGTTCGCGCAGTTTCAGGTTCGGGTCCAGACCGGTGCGTCGCAGCAAGTCCCAGAACTCCTGATGGGGCTGACCATTGAAATTGGAAATGAACCCATCGCTCTGGTCTGCAAGGCGCGCCAGTCGGGTGAGCGACCCCTGCGCCGCATATCTCAGCAATAGCTCGCGTGTGTCGCTCACGGTCTCCGTCAGGTAGACCGAGACGGCTGGCTGCGGAGACTGCGTCAGGCTCTCGTCGGGGATCGCCGGCTCTGGTGCGTCCACGCCCTGGCCGCACCCGGCGAGGGCGAGCGTCGCCGCCGCGACGAACGCCTTACGCCAGCACATAGCCGGTGGCGGCCTCAAGATCGGCCAGCAACTGGTCTTCGCCGAGCACCTTGATTGTTGTCATTCCCATCTGGCGGGCGGGCTTGAGGTTGATGCCGAGATCATCGAGATAGACGCAATCGGCCGGGTCCACATCCAGCGCTTCGCACATCAGCGCATAGATGCGCGGATCAGGCTTGCGGATGCCGAGCTTCGAGCTTTCGATGACATGGTCGAACATGGCGAAGACTTTTTCCAGATCAGCCGCCTTCTGGGCGTCATTCGTCATTGAGGCCCCCTTCCCGATCGGCGCGTTGTTCGTGATGCAGCCGACCTTGCCCTTGGCCTTGCAAACTTTGAGCGCTTCCACGACGCGTGGACGCAAGCTGCCGGACAGGAGGGACAAGACGTCGCGGCCCGGTACTTCGTGGCCGAGGGCCGCAGATTCCGTCCGGAACATCCCATCGAAACCGGCGGCGTCCACTTCGCTGCGCTCAAGCAAGGCCCATGCGTTTTCCAGCGGATTCACGGCATTTACCGAGCGGATAAAGTCCTTTGGAAGGCCTTTTTCTTCCTCGTAGCGGGTGAAGGCGTCGAAGGGAGAGGAGGTAAACACGCCCCCGAAATCCCAGATCACGGCTTTAAATGTCTTTGTCATGCCCCAGCCTTAGCCTTCCTCAATTCGCGTTTCAAACCTTGAACATTGCTTGGCGGTATCTAGGGTGCCCGTCAATCACATGGAAAATTCGGAGGATTAACAAAAATGGGCGTTCTTGACGGAAAAGTGGTGCTGGTCACCGGTGGCGGCAACGGTATCGGGCGTGAGACCGCCCTTCTGGCGGCCCGCGAAGGCGCCAAGGTCGTCGTCAACGATCTCGGCGGCAGCCTGACAGGTGGCGACGAAGGCGATGCCGGACCGGCTGAAAAGGTCGCGGCGGAAATCCGCGCGGCTGGCGGCGAGGCTGTGTCTAACTCCGAAAGCGTCACCGACATGAAAGCCGTGCAGGGCATGGTCGAACAAGCGAAGGACACCTACGGCACGCTGGACTCGATCATCAACCCGGCCGGCATCCTGCGTGACGGCATGTTCCACAAGATGAGCGAATCTGACTGGGACACCGTGATCGACGTTCACCTGCGCGGCAGCTTCAACGTCACCCGCGCCGCCGTGGAACTCTTCCGGGAAAAGGAAAGCGGCTCGTTCGTGCTGTTTACGTCCACGTCCGGCATAATCGGCAACATTGGTCAGGCGAACTATGCCGCCGCCAAGATGGGCATTGTGGGCCTCTCGCGCATCATCGCCATGGAAGGTGAGCGCAAGAACATCCGGTCCAACGTCATCGCGCCGTTTGCATGGACGCGCATGATTGCCTCCATCCCTGTAAAGGATGAGGCTGGCGCCCAGCGCGTCGAGCGGATCAAGAACTCCATGCGCGCAGACCAAGTGGCCCAGCTCGCCATCGCCCTCTGCGCCGACAAGGCGAAGACGGTGAGCGGCCAGATCTTCATCGTGCGCGGCAATGAGGTCATCCTCTGCGACCAGCCCCGCCCGATCAAATCCGTTGCCCGGATGGAAGGCTGGACACCCGACAGCATCATCGACCAAGCCTTCCCCGCCATGCAGGGCAGCTTCTTCGATCTTGGCGCGTCGGCCAGCGTCTTCCCTTACGACCCGGTCTAGACCGCTTCAGGACAGCCCGCTTATTGCGGCGGGCTGTCCGGCTCCGGCTCAGGGTCCAGTCCCAAATCATTGCGCGGACGCAGGTCCGTCGGACCGCTCTCCTGCGGCGCAGCGGATTCTGCGGGCGTTTCTTCCTGCGGTGCCGGCGCCAGGTCGGGCTCGCTAAACGGCTCTGGCTCTTCGGTCACCTCAGGTGCGGGCCGCGAGAAAGACTGGTCGGCGGCATCCAGCACATCGTTCAGCGGATCCTCAGTCGATACCGGCGCATCCGGTTGTGTTTCTTCCGGCTGCGGCTCGGGATCCGGCGGCAGGTCGGGCATCACTTCAGGCGCTGGTGCAGGTTGGCCCTTCACGGGCGGCAAGGCTGCCGGACGCTTATCCCCGAAGACACAGGCATCGAGCCCCTGGTTGCGCACCACGCGCATGCGCGCCTGCAGCGTGCCTGCCCGCTTGGAAACATAAGGCCCGGGTGGATCGACCCGCCACTTGTTCGGGCTGGGCAGCACAGCCGCCAGGAGCGCCGCTTCGCGCTCTGTCAGTTTCGAGGCTGGCTTGCCGAACCGGGCCTGAGCCGCAGCCTCGGCGCCAAAGATACCGTCGCCCCATTCAGCCACGTTGAGATAGGCCTCCATCACGCGGCGCTTGCCCCACGTGTAGTCGATGAAGGTTGCCATCCACATGTCGCCGGCCTTGCGGGGGGCGCCGCCGCCATTCCAGAAGAACACGTTCTTGGCGGTCTGCTGGGTGATCGTGGAGGCGCCCCGCGCTTTGCGGCCGCGCTGGTATTCGTCAATGGCCTTCTCGATGGCTTCCGGATCGACGCCGTGGTGTTCGCAGTAGCGGGTGTCTTCTGCAGCAATGACTGCACTAACGAGGTAAGGCGAGATGTCTTCGATAGGGGTAATGTCGCGGCGGAGGCTCTCACCGCCAATGGCGCGTTGGGCCATGAGTATTGTGCCTGGGACCGGCACGAACTTGAGTAGCAGTGCATAGACATGAAAGGCCACGAACAGGCCTGCGATGAGCTTTACAAGGCGGCCTAGCCATACGCGGACGGGCCCTTTTGAGTCCGTTCCGTGTCCGTTTGCGTAGGTCATGCTGCCCCTTCCCATTCCGCCAAGACGCCCGGATCGGTCTCTTCCGCCATCCGCGCGGCCTTCTCGGCCTCAAATCTGTCAGGATCAAGACGCGTGAGCGCCCAGATGGCTGCACCCCGAATGTCAGCCGCCTCATCGCCCAGCAAGCTGAGCAGCGATGGCACGAGGCGCACGTCTCCAGAATTACCGATAGCGACGCACACATTTCGCACGAAGCGGGTCCGGCCGCTACGCTTGATCGGTGAGCCGGAGAAGACTTCACGGAAGGTGGCATCATCCAGCGCGGCAAGTTCATCGAGGCCCGGTGTCTTCAGTTCAGCGCGGGCATGGAGCGCGGCTTCCGAGGCTGCCTCGGCAAACTTGTTCCACGGGCAGACGGCAAGGCAATCGTCGCAGCCATAGATGCGGTTGCCCATCGCGGCGCGGAACTCGCGCGGGATGGGCCCGGCATGTTCGATGGTGAGGTAGGAAATGCAGCGGCGTGCATCGAGCTGGTACGGCGCCGGAAAGGCCTTGGTCGGGCAGGCATCAAGGCAGGCGCGGCAGGAGCCGCAATGGTCTGTCTCTGTTGCATCAGGCTGCAACTCTGCCGCTGTCAGCATCACGCCGAGGAAGAACCACGAACCAAGCTCGCGGCTCACCAGATTTGTGTGCTTGCCTTGCCAGCCCATGCCCGCCTTGGCGGCGAGCGGCTTTTCCATCAACGGGGCGGTATCGACGAAGACTTTCACCTCAGAGCCAGTCTCCGCCACGAAAGCACGGGCGAGCTGTTTCAGGCGCGACTTGACGAGGTCGTGATAGTCCCTCCCCCGCGCATAGACGGAGATGTTTCCCACACTGCGTTCAGCCAGCAGCTCCATCGGGTCGATGCCGGGGCCATAGTTCAGCGCGACCACGACAGCTGATTTCGCCCCAGCCCACATGGCGGTGGGGGCCTTGCGTCGCTCAAGCGTGGTTTCCATCCATTCCATCTGGCCATGGCGACCGTCGGCAACGAAAACCTCAAGCCGTTCGCCTGCCGCCCATGGCTCATCGGCCCGCGTAATGCGAACGCTGTCGAAACCTATCGAACGCGCCGTGTCTTTGAGAAAGGCTTCGGGCGAACTGGCGAGGGGGTCAGAAGTCGAGATCGGCATAATGGGAGACAGGTCGCGTACCCTCGATCCGGTCGCTCAGCAACGGGCGGAAGCTGGGGCGGGACTTGATGCGCGCATACCATGTCTTGAGATCCGGCACCGCGTTCCATTCCACATCGCCGAAATAGTCGTAGGCCGAGAGGTGCGCCGCCGCGCAAAGATCAGCCAGCGACAGCGTACGGCCCGCCAGATAGCCGTTCATCTCGACCATGCCATTCAGGAAGGTGAGACGCCCGCGAAGGGCATGGGCGCCCCGGCGCAACTTTTCGGAATCCGGCTGGCGGTCGCGCCGCACCCATTGCATGACGCGCTCTGTCAGCAGCTTGTCGGTCACTTCCTCGCAGCCCGCCTCGACCCATGCCCAGAGGCGACGTGCCTCGGCGCGCTCGTTCTGGTCAGTTGGCAGGAGGGCGGGCGTTGGCTTGATCTCTTCCATCTGTTCGCAGATGGCCCGCGTGCCGCAGGCGAAGAGACGCCCGGTGGGCAAGGTCTCGACCAAAGCCGGCGCAACGGCGCCATAGGCGAGCGCGGCCACATCGGGGTGCGGCGCCCAGGGCGTGGAGTCAAACAGTTCGAAGGCTTCACCCTTCTCGGCGAGAACGAGGCGGACCAGCCGTCCGGCTGGATCAAGAGGCCAATGGTAGAGCCGTTTCATGGTCGCATACACTCACAACAGGCTGCCTGCGCCCGTCAAGCCAAGCCTTATCGGCCGCCGTCCCGCGCACTTCTGCCCTGTGTATAACTTGCCAGCCCTTACCGGCCCATGAATTGCCGCACAGCGTCTGTCGACAGGGTGAATTTTGCGAAGGACCAGTCCTTGCCCTTGGAGAGCGTACCGAGCGTCGCGATCAATTGGCGACGCGCCTCGAGCTTGTCGGCGAGCCAGGCATCGATACCGCCGGCTGCAATCGCATCACTTGCTGCAGTTGCCTGCAGCCGCACCAACTCGCTGACCAGACGCCTGCCCGCGACGCGGTCCCAGTATCCGGCCTTTTCCAGCCCTTCCAATGCGCTGTCACGCAGGCGGTCGAGCCGCAGCGAGTCGCCGAGCGCATAGAAGGCAGAAGCCGCCTCTTCGACGCCAATGTCGGCTGTCTTTGCCAGATCAGTGACGACAAGGCCTTGCGCGAAGTTGCTCATGGCAGCCGCCCAGCGGGCAAGCGCTTCGGGTGCACCGCGCTTCATGAAGGCACGCGTCGCCCGTTCGATACGGGATGCCGGATACGGTGAGTGCACCGACGCCAGCGCCGCTTTCAACTCATTCAGCGGTACGTGAGACTCGGCAACCGCCTCGCCAACGGACAGGCCTGGGCGCATGCGGACAAACCATGTTGCCGCCTCATTCATCGCCTGCATGGCCTGCATGCGCAGGTCAATTTGCAGATCTGCGGGCACAGTGTTGTCCAGGCTGTCGACTTCGCGGCGGAAGGCGTCAAAGTCGAGCACGGCGCGTGCCGCTTCCAGCCCGCGCACAGTCGCCGCGCTATCGCCGCCCGACATTTCGCGCAGGCGCAGCAGAGGCACTGGCCCAGCCATGTCGAGCGAGCGGTTAGCGATCACAGTTGCGATGATCTCCCGCTTCAGGCGGTGATTGCTGATCGCCTCGCCGTACGTGTCGATCGGGTGGGTAAAATAGGAGGTCAGCACGCTTTCGAAATACGGATCGTCGGGAATGTCGGAAGCAACCACGTCATCAATCAGCACGATCTTCGACCAGGCCAGAAGCACGGCGAGTTCGGGTCGGGTCAGGAACTGCCCCTGTTCCTGTCGGACACGCATCTGCGCCGAACTTGGCAGGCCTTCCAGTGGCCGGTTCAGCACGCCGCGTTCTTCAAGATAGACCATCAGGCGCTCAAGCGCTTCATGGTCGGCTGCGGCGCTCGCCTCGGCCAGCGACAGGGCGGCGGTCTGGTCGTAATTGTGGCGCAGGACGTGGGCGGCCACATCGTCCGTCATCTCGGCGAGCAGACCATTGCGGTCCTTCGCCTTTAGGGACTTGATGCGGATCGCCTCGGCCGCGAGGATCTTGATATTGACCTCATGGTCGGAACTGTCGACGCCAGCCGAGTTGTCGATGGCATCGGTATTGATGCGTCCGCCATTCTGGGCAAACTCGATGCGGCCTGCCTGGGTGAGGCCAAGGTTTGCCCCTTCCCCGATGACTTTCGCCTTGAGGTCGCGCCCGTTGACGCGGAACGCATCGCTCGAGCGGTCGCCCGCCTCGGCATGTGTCTCGCTACTGGCTTTCACATAGGTACCGATACCGCCGAACCAGAGCAGGTCTGTCTCGGTTTTCAAGAGGGCGTGGATCAGCTCGTCCGGCGTGACGGCATCCTTGTTGACCCCCGTCATGGCCTTCATCTCATCGCTGAGCGGGATGGACTTGGCGGTGCGCGGGAAGATGCCGCCGCCCTTTGAAATCAAGCTTGTGTTGTAGTCGGACCAGCTGGAGCCCTGCATGTCGAACAGGCGCTGGCGCTCGGCGAGGTTCTTGGCCGAGTCGCCCGGGTTCGGGTCGACGAAGATGTGCAGGTGGTTGAACGCGGCCATCAGGCGGATTTCCGGTGACAGAAGCATGCCGTTGCCGAACACGTCGCCGCTCATGTCGCCGACGCCGATGACGGTGAAAGGCTCGGTCTGGATATCCTTGCCCATTTCGCGGAAGTGGCGTTTGACAGCTTCCCAGGCGCCGCGCGCCGTGATGCCCATTTTCTTGTGGTCGTAGCCGACAGAGCCACCGGATGCGAACGCATCGCCCAGCCAGAAGCCGTGCGCTTCGCTGATCGCGTTGGCCGTGTCGGAAAAGGTCGCCGTACCCTTGTCGGCAGCGACAACGAGGTAGGGATCTTCGCCGTCCCAGATGACCGTATTTTGCGGATGGAGCACGTTTGCACCATCGAGATTGTCGGTCAGCTCCAGCAGTGCCGTGATGAACTGCTTGTAGGCATCGCGCCCGCTTTCGAACCAGGCATTGCGGTCAGACCGGTCGGCCAGCTGTTTCGGGAAGAAGCCGCCTTTCGAGCCAACCGGCACGATGACCGCGTTCTTGACCTGCTGTGCCTTCACAAGGCCCAGCACTTCGGTGCGGTAGTCCGCCGCGCGGTCCGACCAGCGCAGGCCGCCACGCGCCACCGGGCCGAAGCGCAGGTGCACGCCGTCGACCTGCGGGCTCGACATGAAGATTTCGCGGTAGGGCTTTGGATCTGGCAGGTCTTCCAGTTCGCGGCTCGCCACCTTGAAGCTGATGAAGGAGAGCGGGCGGCCGTCTGCGTCAGTCTGGTAGAAATTGGTCCGCTGCAGGGCAAAGATCAGGTCTGTCAGGTGCCGGAGGATCTGGTCGTCGGTCAGGGTGGCCACGTCTGCGAGCGCGGTTTCGATTGCCGAGCGTATTTCGGCCGTGGCAGCGCGGCGCGCATCGAGCCCTTCATAGGCTGACGGGTCGAACCGCGCGGCAAAGAGATCAAGCAAGAGGCGCACGATTTTGGGATGTGCAGCAAGTGCATCTTCCTGCACATCCTGCGGCTGGTCGAGGCCCGACTGGCGACGATAGGCTGAAAGTGCACGCATCAGGGCTGCTTCGCGCCAGCTGGCACCGGCACGGAGGACAAGGCGGTTAAAGCCATCATTTTCCGCAAGGCCGCTCCACACGGCTACAAAAGCGTCTTCAAATCCCCGCGCGAGTTTCGCGAGGTCTACGACATCGCCATTGACCGACTGCATGAACAGCGAGTGGATCCAGTAAGTGTCCGGGGCGTCAGCGGCGGGCTTCTCCGACGGACGAACCGGATAGCCGGTCTCGAAGTTCACGAACAGGCCCATGTTCTCGAACACAGGCACGCAGCGTGAAAGCGGAATCGCACCCTTGCGCGCATAGATCTTCACACGGACAGCATCTTCGCCATCGCCCTCAAGCCGGAACGCGCGGGCGAGGACCGGCGTGGTGGCGTGCAAGCCGGCCATCGTCATCACATCGCGCAGCGCCTCGGCGGGCGGGAAGGCTTCACGATAGGCTGCGTTGAACGCGCCCAGGAAAGCACGACCGCCATCGCGGTCAGCATCAGCGAGGGGGCTCGCCATGATGGCTTCACGGAAGCCCTGATCCCAGGTACGGGCCAGCGCGGCAATCTCGCGTTCGAGTTCTGCGGCGTCGGGCTCGGGATGGTCGCGGTCGAGCGATATCTCGAAATGCACGCGCGCCAGCGGACCGGTATCGAAATAGGGTTGGAATTTCTCAAGCGTCCCATCATATGCGCGCGTCAGCACGTCTGCGATACGGATACGCAAATTGGTGTCATAGGCTTCGCGTGGCACGAACACGATGGCCGTCACGAAGCGGTCGAACTGATCGGCGCGCAGGAAGAGGCGCGTGCGGGGACGGCCGACAAGGTGCATCGCGCCGACGATCATTGGCGTCAGGGTGCGTGAATGCGTCTGGAACAGTTCGTCCCGCGGCCAGGTTTCCAGCAGGTTCGCGATTGTCTTTTCGGTATGGCCACCGGGCGTTGCGCCTGAGGCCGCGATGACTTTCTTCACGCGGCGCCGCACGAACGGAATGGAGCGCGCCGTCTCGTCATAGGCTTCAGCGGTGAAAAGGCCGAGAAAGCGAACCTCGCCATTCACCCTGCCCTCGGCATCGTATTTCTTGACGCCGATATAATCGCATTTCACGCGCCGGTGTACGCGGCTGACAAGGGTCGACTTGGCGACGAACATGGGGAACGGCTCGGCAAGCAGATCACCGATCTCGGGCGTGAGAACGAGCGGTTCGCTGTCAGGCGACAGCACATTGAGCTGCTCGTCACGCAGAATGCCGAGATTGGAGCCCTCCACCATGATCGGCTCTTCGGGCAGAACCTTGCCCTTTGCGTCCGTCTCGAAGCGATACTCGCGGCAGCCGACGAAGACGAAATGGTCCTCAAGCAGCCATTCAAGGAAAGCGATGGATTCGGCGCGGTCGTCAGCGGCGTGATTTTGCTGCTCGGCAATGCTTCGGATTTCGGCCCGCATGCGCTCCTTCATCGGCTCGAAATCGCTGACAACCTGGCGCGTGTCGCTGAGTGTCATGCGCACGCTCTGGGTCAGGCGGGTGGCTTCGGCCGGGGTCATGGGAGGCAAATGAATCTGGATAACAGAAACGACCCGCCCGTCATCCATGGTCACAATCGGGTGAAACAGCGCTTTGACTTCATGGCCTTCGGCCGCGCACTCGGCCAGCAGCGAGTCCACGAGGAAGGGCATGTCGGGCCCGACCGCTTCGAGAACCGAGCGCTGCAACGTCCCGTTGGCGCCGACGGGATCCCTCAGGACGCGCGCATCCTGTGTGTCAGGCGCAACCTCGCTCCCCCAGTTCCAGAGGCCCTCTGCCAGAGCCATCAGATCAGCCTCTGTCAGGCCGGTCAGATCTTCGTTGCTGGATTCCAGTTTTACCTGCTTGAGCAATTGCTGAAGCGGGTCGACCTTGGACGGTGTTTGGGACATGGGATTTTCGCTCACTGGCAGTGAAGACTATCCAACCGGGTGTAACGTGCACCGGGACGACCTTCAATGGCCTGTTACAAATGGAACTTTCTGCGTCTCAGGCAAATTCAAATCATGGCTGCCAAATAAGGCGGGCCCGCCGAACGGGGACGTGTCCGACGGGCCCTACAGGCGTTCCGCAGGCTGGGTGGGGGGACGCACGCGGAGGCCTGATCTCTTTATTTCGGCCCTTATCTTTGGAAGACAAGGGTTGCCGCTGGTATTGCTACATTAAAAATCATGAAGAGATTACTGATGTGGATGCAGTGAATCCTGAAGGTGCGCGATGCCATACTTCAACTGTTTCCGCTATCAACTTTGGCAGTTGTCACTGATCTCTTGCTCTCTCCTGCCCCTTGCGGGTTTCCATCGGCGGAGAGCAGGATCGCGATCCATCGCGTACTGTGAGACTGCGCAAACAGTATCATCATCAACACAGTCAGCGGCGCTGACAGGAACATCCCGGGTATGCCCCAAAGCACACCCCAGATCGCAAGCGCCAGCAATACAACCAATGCAGAAAGATTCAGTGAGTCGCCCATCATGCGCGGCTGGATGAAGTTCCCGATCGAAAACTGCCAGAAGCTGACAATGCCGAACACGATCGCGGCATAGATGTAGATGTCCTGAGGCGGAGTGCCCGGTATCCATCCCGGGATATCCGGCTGCACCAGTGCAAAGAGGGGCGGCACAAGCGCGGCCACGATCGACCCGACGGTCGGTATATAGTTAAGCACGAAAATCAGCGCCGCGAGGAAGAGCGCGTTCTGGACACCCAGCAGGAGCAGCGACACATAGGTCAACGCCGTTATCAGCGCCGAGATCACCGTCTGGGTCCAGAGGTAGGTCTCGATACCGCGCCGCGCTTCATCGCCGACCTCGCGCACCATCGCGCGCTTTTCGTAATCCGGGAAAATATTGTCCAGCTTACGGGTCCAGCCCGACTGCGCCAGGAACAGGAACGCGACATAGATGAAGATCAGCATCAGGTCGCCAGACAGGTCGCCCGTCGCATTCGCAATCGTGGCAAAGAAGCGCTGACCGCCCTCGTTGAACATAAGATGCGTCAATGTCGGCGCGTTCTCCATGTTCACGAGGCTATAGGCGTCCTGGATCAGGCCGTTGATCTTCTCCTCATACTCCGCCGCATCGCGCCCGAACTGCGACACGCCATTCGCGAGCAAGGCGATGAAGCCGACAAAGCCGCCGAGCACGATGAGGATCGCCACAGCCCGCGCCGCACTCCGGCGCATTGAATGCGACCAGTTGTCGATCATGCGCGCGAAGCCCTCGATTACGAGGAACAGGAACACCGCCATGGCAAATGTCGAAAGGATGCCCCGCCCCACATAGAGGAAGGTGATGATCACGCCGGTCGCGATGATCCAGATGCCGGTCTTGGTCGCGCGATCCATTCAGGGGCCCCCGTTAGAATTACAGGTTGGAAGCAGCCTTGCCCGCCGTCAAGCCACGCCTTTCTTTGATGGCAGCCAAGCTCAGTGGGGGCCTTGCCGAATCCTGTGAAACCACTAGCGTCCGCTCCGCATCAGGGGAGAAATGGGCAACATGACGGACGCACTTTTCATCGGCGGCGCTGACGCAGACGGCACGGGAACACCGAACACGGCCCAGGAAATGCTTCTGAAAGTGGCCAACCGCCATGGCCTCGTCGCTGGCGCCACCGGTACGGGCAAAACAGTGACCCTGCAGATTCTCGCGCAGGGCTTTTCCGATGCAGGGGTGCCCGTCTTCTGCGCTGATGTGAAAGGCGACCTCTCAGGCATCTGCGTTGCGGGAAGCGCCGACCACAAGCTGCATGAAAAGCTCGTCGCGCGGGCAGAACTGATCGGTCTGGAAGACTTCGGCTATGCCGCCGCGCCGACCATTTTCTGGGACGTGTTCGGCGAGAACGGTCATCCCGTTCGCGCCACGATTTCAGAAATGGGCCCCCTGCTCCTGTCGCGCCTCATGGGCCTGACCGATGCGCAGGAAGGCGTGCTCAACATCGCCTTCGAATATGCCGACGACAACCAGCTCCTGCTGCTCGACCTGAAAGACCTGCGCAAGCTGCTCACCCATCTTTCCCAGAAAGACGTGCGCGACGAGATCAGCAAGGAATACGGCAATGTGGCCGCCGCCTCGCTCGGCGCGGTACAGCGCAACCTTTTGATGCTCGAACGTGAAGGTGCCGAACACTTCTTCGGCGAGCCGGCCCTGGAGCTGGAAGACCTGATGCGCACGACCCAGGACGGGCGCGGCTATGTCAACGTGCTGGACGCCACGAAACTGATCAACAGCCCGAAACTCTATTCCACTTTCCTGCTCTGGCTCCTGTCGGAACTATTCGAGCGCCTGCCGGAAGTCGGCGATCCGGAGAAACCGAAACTCGTCTTCTTCTTCGATGAGGCCCACCTCCTCTTCAATGATGCGCCCCCCGCCCTGATGCAGAAGATCGAACAGGTTGTGCGCCTGATCCGCTCCAAGGGCGTCGGCGTCTTCTTCGTCACCCAGAACCCGCGCGACCTGCCCGAAAGCGTTCTCGCCCAGCTCGGCAACCGAATGCAGCATGCGTTGCGCGCCTACACACCCGCTGAGCGGAAAGGCGTGCGAGCGGCAGCTGACTCCTTCCGGCCAAACCCCTCCCTCGACACCGAAGAGATCATCACGCAGCTCGGCACGGGCGAGGCGCTCGTTTCCACGCTCGACGCCAAGAGTGCGCCATCGGTCGTCCAGCGCACAATGGTGCGCCCGCCTTCCTCCCGCCTCGGCCCGGCAACGGACGCCGAACGGGCCGCCGTGCAGAAGGACAGCCCCTATGCTGGCAAGTATGACGACGTGATCGACCGGGAATCCGCCTACGAGATCCTGGAAGAGAAGGAAGCAGAAGCGGCGGAACAGGCCGAGAAGCTCGCCGCCAAGGAAGCCAAGGCGGAAGAAGCGCTCGCAAAGAAGAAAACCCGCGCGAAATCGACCCGCTCGCGCCGCCAGACGCCGATCGAGGCGGCGGGCAAGCAGGCCGCCCGCACGGCGACGCGGGAGATTACCCGCTATATCCTACGGGGCATCCTGGGCGGCATGAAGCGCTAGGTCGCAGGTCTGCCCTTGATGAATTCCTTGTTACTAACCAGATTTCCTTTGCGTCAGGACTCGCCGGTGACGCGCACGTCACCTATAGTCAGGCAAGAACAACGGACACCACAGGGAGGCTCACGCCTATGAAAGATTATCTCAAGTTCTACATCAATGGTGAATGGGTCGATCCGGTCGAGCCGCGTACGCTCGACGTCGAGAACCCCGCAACCGAAGAACCCTTTGCGCGCATCTCGCTCGGCTCGAAAGCCGATGTCGACAAGGCTGTCGCCGCCGCCAAGGCTGCTTTTCCGTCCTTCTCGCAAACCAGCGTCGAATATCGCGCCGACCTGCTCGACAAGATCACGGCCGGTCTCCAGAAGCGCATGCCTGACCTTGCCAGCGCCATTTCAGACGAAATGGGCGCGCCCATGTGGCTCGCCAATGCGGCTCAGGTGCCTGCCGGCATGGGCCACTTCGCCACGACAGCTGCCATCCTGCGCGGCTATGAATGGGAAGAGCTGAAAGGCACGACGCTCCTGCGCAAGGAAGCCATCGGCGTCTGCGGTTTCATCACGCCATGGAACTGGCCGCTCAACCAGATCGCCTGTAAAGTCGCCCCTGCCCTCGCCGCAGGCTGCACAATGGTGCTGAAGCCTTCGGAAATCGCGCCGCTTGATGCGCTGATCTTCGCTGAAGTCCTGCATGAGGCCGGCGTGCCAAAAGGCGTGTTCAACCTCGTCAATGGTGACGGCCCAAGCGTCGGCGCCGTTCTATCCGGACATCCGGATGTCGACATGATGAGCTTCACCGGCTCGACCCGCGCCGGCGTGCTCGTGGCCCAGGCCGCTGCACCGACCGTCAAGCGCGTTGCCCAGGAACTCGGCGGCAAGTCGCCGAACATCGTCCTGCCAAATGCTGACCTTGAAAAAGCTGTCGGCGGCGGCGTGCGCCAGATGATGACGAACACAGGCCAGTCCTGTAACGCGCCGTCGCGCATGTTCGTCCAGAAGGACCAGCAGGCTGACGCGATCAAGATCGCCAAGGCCGCTGCTGAATCCGTAAAGGTCATGATGCCCGGCGAAGCAACGCCAGGCGCCATTGGCCCGATCTCGAACGGCAGCCAGTTTCAGAAGGTTCAGGACCTGATCCAGAAGGGCATCGACGAAGGCGCGACACTCGTCGCAGGTGGCACTGGCCGTCCTGAAGGCTTCAACAAGGGCTACTTCACCCGCCCGACCGTCTTCGCAGACGTGACCAATGACATGACCATCGCGCGCGAAGAAATCTTCGGCCCGGTGCTCTGCATCCTGCCTTATGACACGCTGGAAGATGCCATCTCGATGGCAAATGACACGGTCTACGGTCTTGCCGGCTATGTTCAGGGCCCTGAAAAAGAAGCCAATGAAGTCGCCAACAAGATCCGCGCCGGCCAGATTCTGGTCAATGGTGCGAACCCTGACTTTTCCGCACCATTTGGCGGCTACGGACAGTCGGGTAACGGCCGCGAATGGGGCGAGCTCGGCTTCGAGGAATTCCTCGAGACCAAAGCCGTCATCGGTTACAAGGCCGCCTGATCCATCAGGTTCGCAATACAGACATGATCAAGGGCGGCCCGCGAGGCCGCCCTTTTTCTTTGCGGGGTCAGGGCTGGTCGGCCTGGATGCGGAACACATCGCCGAGAATGGAGACGATATAGAGATTGCTGTCATTGTCCTCGCCAAAGCTGGAAATGCTCTCGACCGTTCCCGTCTCCGGGCGCAGCGATCCGTTAATGCGCAGGAATTCGCTGCCGAACACCGTGCGGTCCGGGCCGAGATCATCCACCGGCACGGCCCAGACGTTATTCGAGACAAAATCCGCAAAAACATAATGGTCTTTGATCAGTTCAAGATTGCCCCGGTAGACATAGCCGCCCGTTATGGACTGTCCCTGTGTCATGCCGCTGCCATGCGTGTATTCGATCACAGGGTCGACAAGGCCAGCCCGGTCTGCGCCGCTATAATCCTGCGTACCTTCCTGAATATTCCAGCCGAAATTCGTGCCCGCATCACTCATGCTAAGCCGGTCGACTTCCTCCACAGCGCCCTGCCCGACATCGCCGATGAAGAGGTCGCCGCTCACCTCATCGAAGCTGCAGCGGAACGGATTGCGCACACCCAGCGCGAAGATTTCCGGACGGCCCGAAGCCCCCGTAAACGCGTTCCCCGACGGGATGGCATAGTCACGTGCATCATCCGCAGGGAAATCATCTCCGGTCACATCAATGCGAAGGATCTTGCCAAGTAGTGAGTTCGGATTCTGGGCATATCCGTTCGGGTCACCCGCGCCGCCACCATCGCCCGTCGGCACGACCAGAAGCCCGTCCGGCGCGAAGCCGATCCAGCCCGCATTATGGTTCGCTTGCGGCTGGTCAAATGTCAGGATCACGTCGGCCGTTGCCGGGTCGGCCTGTGTCAGCGAACCTGAGAACATCTGGTAACGCCGAATTTCCGTGTCGCCGCTATTATTGGTCATGTTGATGTAGAAGGTCCGGTCGCTCGCGAAGTCTGGCGAGAAGGCAAGCCCGAGCAGCCCCCCTTCCCCCGCTGCAGATGTTTCGCCGGATACATCAAGGAAATCGACAGCGTCGATCACGCCCGTCGCCGGATCAAGCACACGGATATGGCCCGCCTTTTCAAGCACGACGACCTGCGACGTGCCCGGCAGGCCCGCAAGGTAAAGCGGTTGCGTAAAGCCGGTGCCAACCCGCGCGACGGTCATGCCCTCGACGACATCGTCCACAGTGATGGCGAGTTCCAGACGCGCCGTAAGGCCGCCCGGGTCCGTCGCTTCAAGGGTTATGTTGTAGACATTGTCCGCATTGGCATCCGCAGGCGCCTCGAAGTCGAGCGGCGTGGCCGCACTGATCGTTCGGGCCGTTGTATCAATATTGAAGGCCGCTTCATCACCGCCGGGCACGACTGAAACGGAGACGGTATCACCATCCGGGTCGGATACGGCAAACGTGTAGAGCGTCCCGGTCGCGTTCTCATCGACGCTGGCTGTGGGTGATGACGTAAAGGCGGGCGCACGATTGGCAGGGGTGGGCGGTGGCGTGGGCGCATTCCCACCATCACTTCCGCCGCTACAGGCAGCCAATAACAAGGGAGCCGCCGAAATCAGGCCAAGACGGGTTTTGAACCTACGCGTTACTTCTGGCATGATGGCGCCTCCTCACAATGATGGAATGCCCCAAATCTCACGCTAGTTCCCGAAAACGTGATTGTCATATGACAAATGGGACAGCTGGAACCTGCCAGTTCAACTGGCGTTCAGCTTGGATTGGCTTACATTGAAGGTAACCAGCTCCCCTCAGGAGGACCGCCAAAATGCACATTTCCAAGATTGCCGCCGGTTTTGCAGCGCTCGCCATGCTTGTCGCCTGTACAACCGCGACCCCCTATCAGGCAGCGCTCGACACGCAGCGCGGCTATTCCGAACAACAGATCGAATCCAACCGTTTCCAGGTCCAGTTCTCAGGCAACAGCCTGACAGACCGCAAGACGGTTGAAACCTACATGCTCTATCGCGCCGCCGAACTGACCAAGCAAAATGGTTTTGACCATTTCCGCGTTGTCCAGCGCGCCACGGATGCCGACAGCCGCGTCGTACCGACAGGTACAGGCTATTCGCCATTCTACAGCAACTTCTATCTCGACTACAGCTACTATGGCCCCCGCGCCGGATACTTCTATGACCCCTACCGCCGCTGGGCCTATCCGCGGTCGTTCTACGCATCCCGCTTCGGCTATTATGACCCGTTCTGGGACGGCCCGCAGGAATATCGCGAAGTGACGAAATATGTCGCCTCGGCCGAGATCGTCATGGGCAAGGGTCCGAAACCCGATGATCCAGCCTTCTTTGACGCCGATCAGGTGATCTTCAACCTGGGCACCCAGATCCAACGCCCTGAAGCCTGAGTCAGCGCTGAACATCCGCTTAAACGCCGCCCCCTTCAGGGCGGCGTTTTTACTTGGTGCACATTTTTCGCGCATTCGCCCCTAGGCAAGCGGGAAGGCTTGGCCCAGATAGGGGCCTTCCCCCAAACCGCACCTGACAGGAAAGGCGGGCCCATGGCCGACCAAGAACCCACCGCCATTCCACCTACAGGCGTCCTGCCCGGCGCGAAGCGCCCCGTGCCTGGGCGCAGCGAACTTGTCGTGATGATTGCCGGCCTGATGGCGCTCAATGCTTTCGGCATCGACGTCATGCTGCCCGCACTCAACCAGATTGCCCATGACGTCGGCCTCACTGCGCCCGGCATGGAAAGCGACAACCGCCAGCAGATGATCATCTTCTCATATGTGCTCGGCTTCGGCGCGCCGCAGATCATATGGGGGCCCATCTCTGACCGTTTCGGACGGCGCGGTCCGCTTTTCGTGGCCATCATCGGCTACATCATCACCGCCTTTGCCTGCATCGTGATGCGCGACTTCCATGCCCTGTTGTTGATGCGGTTCACGCAAGGCGTGTTCGCCTCCGGCGGCCGCCTCGTCGCTGTCTCGATTGTGCGCGACCTCTTCGCCGGTCGCTCGATGGCCCGCTTCATGTCACTGGTGATGACCATCTTCATGGTCGTGCCGATCCTCGCGCCGGGTATCGGACAGCTCGTCCTGCTGTTCGCCCCATGGGAAGCCATCTTTGTGGTCCTCGGCATCTTCGGCATGATCATGCTGGGCTGGACCTGGATGCGCCTGCCCGAGACATTGCCGGAATCCGCACGCCAGCCATTGAACCTCGGCGCCGCCATGAGCGCCTATGGCCAGATCCTCAAGTCCCGCGTGACGTTCGGCTACATGTGCGTATCAGGCGTCATCTTCGGCGCGCTGTTTTCCTTCATCGCCTCGTCGGAACAGATTTTCCGCGAAATCTTCGGCCAGACCGAAACCTTCGCGCTCTGGTTCGCAGGCATCGCCGGCACGCTCGCCTGCGCCAACTTCCTCAATTCCCGGATTGTGGAAAAGGTCGGCATGCGCCGTATCAGCCAGACGGCCCTCTTTGTGTTCACAATCGGCGCCGCCGTCCTGTCGGCCATCAGCTATTTCTATGGCGAGCACCTCTACATCTTCTTCCCGCTGTTTGCGCTCTGCTTCGGCTGCTTCGGCCTGATGGGGTCGAACTTCAGCGCCTTGGCCATGGAGCCGCTGGGCAAGATCGCCGGCACAGCGTCAGCGGCGTATGGCTTTGCGACGACGACGGTCTCCAGCCTTATCGGCATGGCCATTTCCAGCCAGTATAACGGCTCGACCATCCCGATCACGCTCGGCTTTGTCTGTCTCGGCCTCGCATCGCTCGTGATCATCCTGATCACCGAGAAGGGCCAGCTGTTCAGTTCACGTTGACGCGGCGGCCCGTTCGCCCGGTCCGCCCGGTTGTTTCGCGCACCTTGGCGAGCGGGCGAACCTGCCGCTCCAGATGCTCGATGATCATGCCGGCAATGTCCTTGCCGGACGCGCCTTCTATGCCCTGAAGGCCCGGTGAGGAATTCACTTCCAGCACTTTCGGACCTTCATCGGTCTGCAACAGGTCGACGCCTGCCACCCGGAGGCCCAGCACCTTCGCCGCATCGCGCGCAACTTCACGCTCCGCGGTCGTCAGCTTCACTGCGCTCGCCGTGCCACCCCTGTGCAGGTTCGAGCGGAACTCGCCCTTGGCTGCCTGCCGCTTCATGCCGCCAACCACCTTGTTGCCGATGATGAAACAGCGCGTGTCCGCGCCGGCCGCCTCAGCCACGAATTCCTGAACAAGGAAGTTCGCCTCCAGGCCGCGAAAGGCATCCACCAGGCTCTCGGCCGCCTTGCGCGTCTCGGCCAGCACAACACCCTTGCCCTGCGTCGAGGAGAGCAGCTTCACGACCACGGGCGCACCTCCGGCGAGCGATATCAGGTCTTTCGTATCCTTCGGACTGTGTGCAAAGGCCGTGATCGGCATGCCGATATTGGCGCGCGCCAGCAACTGGTGCGCCAGCAGTTTGTCGCGCGAACGCCCGATGGCCCCTGCCCCGTTCAGGCAGAAGGCGCCCGTGTTCGAGAACTGGCGCAGGACGGCCATGCCATAGTCAGTGATCGACGCACCAATGCGCGGGATAACTGCATCGAAACGCGCCAGCGCCTTGCCGTCATAGTGAACTTCAGGGTCCAGCGTGCCGATCTGCATGTAGCAGCGTGCCGTATCGATGGCCTCAATCACATGGCCGCGTGCTTCGGCGGCTTCCATAAGGCGCCTGGACGAATAATTGTTCGGCTCGCGCGTCAGCAAGGCAATCCGCAGCGGTCGCTTCACCGGGGTGCGCTTGGGCAGGCTGCCATAGCGGGCGAAATCCAACACCGGCTGGCTGAAGGACACGTTCGGATTGACGATCATGTCCGGCTGGATGGCCGCGCGGCCGAACAACATGCGATAGGTCATGCTTTCGCGGTTCGACAGGGTCAGCTGGATCGGCCAGCGGCGTTTGCCCATCTGCACATCGGTCTCGATGACATAGCGCAGTTCGGTGTCGCCATTGGAGCTGGTCACCTCGCGCCGGTCGATGACGCGCGCCGAACAGGTGATTTCAAGGTTCGGGTCTGCCGGGTTCGGCTGGATCAGGAAGCGCACCTGCGGCTTGGTGCTCGGCCCGAACGGCTCGATCACGCTGGCATGCAGGGCCGAGGTCTTCGCGCCGGTGTCCACCTTGGCCTTGATCGCAGGAAGCCCAAGGTCCGGCAGCGCCAGCCATTCTTCCCAGCCGAGTTCAAACTGTCCCATACCGGCTCCCGCTCAGACTGAATTTTAAGAATGCGCCGCCCTTAATGGGCTTCCGGCACATCGTCCAGAGCCAGAAAGCCGTACTTGCCTTTCCTCCCCTGCGCAGCGGGGGAGGTGGCGCACGCCGCAAGGCGTGTGACGGAGGGGGCATTTTCCGCCCCCACCAACCATGCTCCCCCTCCGACCCCTTCGGGGCCACCTCCCCCGTTTCACGGGGGAGGAAAAATCTTGCTAAGCCGTCGCGAGCCACGCCTTCTCGACTACTTTCACCACGTCACCCATGATGCCGGTGATCTTGAAGTCCTTCGGCGTATAGATGCGGGCAACGCCCATCTGGCGCAGGGCCTGCGCATCTTCCGGCGGTATGATGCCGCCGACGACCAGCGGCACATTCTCCAGCCCCTGCTTGCGCATCTCGGCAATCGTCTCGCGAACAAGGTCAAGGTGGCTGCCCGACAGGATCGACAGTCCAATGACATGCGCCTTGGCCTCTTTCGCCTGCGCGGCAATCTCTGCCGGCGTGAAGCGGATGCCCTCATAGACGACATCCATGCCGACTTCCCGTCCGCGCGCCGCGATCTGCTCGGCACCGTTCGAGTGGCCATCAAGGCCCGGCTTGCCCAGCACATAGGTGAGGCGTCGTCCGAGCGCGTCTGACACACGGTCGACCTCGGCCTTCACCGCTTCGATTTCTTCATCTCCGCCACTGCTGATAACCATGGCCACGCCCGTCGGTGCACGGAATTCTCCGAACACTTCGCGCATTGCCGTGCCCCATTCGCCTGTCGTCACACCCGCTTTGGCGCATGTGATGGAAGGCTCCATGATATTGCTGCCGCTCTCGGCCGCCGCCTTGAGCGCAGCAATCGCGGCATCACACGCCGCATTGTCGCGCTTCGCACGCCATGCTTCGAGGTCGCGCACCTGCATGGCTTCTTCCATCGGATCGACCGTCTGGATGGAGCCGTCGCCCACGCCGAGCGGGCTCTCTTCGGTAGACGTATACTTGTTGACGCCGACCACGCTGAGCGAGCCGTTCTCGATGGCCTTGATCCGGTCGATATGCGCACCGACCAGGCTCTCTTTCATATGCGTGATCGCATTGGTCGCCCCGCCGAGCGCGTCGATTTCAGCCAGCGTGGCGCGCGCCATCTTCTTCAGCTCTTCGGTCTTGCCTTCGATCACATGGCTGCCGTCGAAAATGTCCTCGAACTCAAGAAGGTCGGTCTCGTAAGCGAGAATCTGCTGCAGGCGCAGGCTCCATTGCTGGTCCCACGGGCGCGGCAGGCCCATGGCCTCGTTCCAGGCTGGCAGTTGCAGCGCGCGGCAGCGGGCACGCTTGGACAGCGTCACGGCCAGCGCCTCGATCAGGATGCGGTAGACATTATTCTCCGGTTGCGGCTCGGTGAGGCCCAGCGAGTTCACCTGCACGCCATAGCGGAACAGGAGTGCCTTGGGGTCTGACACGCCATAACGTTCGCGCCCTATCTCTTCCCAGAGATCGACGAATGCGCGCATCTTGCAGAGTTCCGTAACGAAACGGACACCTGCATTCACGAAGAAGGAAATGCGCCCGAACACGGTTTCAAAGTCTGATTCCGGAACTTGCCCACCGGCTTTCACCTTGTCGAGCACCGCAATCGCCGTCGCCAGCGCATAGGCCAGCTCCTGTTCAGGTGTCGCACCAGCCTCCTGCAGGTGGTAGGAGCAGACATTCATTGGGTTCCATTTTGGAACTTCGGTATAGCACCAGCTGACCATGTCCGCGATCAGCCGCATCGACGGCTCCGGCGGGAATACATAGGTGCCGCGCGACAGGTATTCCTTCACGATGTCATTCTGCGTCGTGCCGCGAAGTTTCGCCCGGTCGTCGCCGCGCTCATCTGCCAGCGCGACATACATGGCCAGCATCCAGGCGGCCGGCGCATTGATCGTCATCGACGTGTTCATCTCTTCCAGCGGCAGCTGGTCAAACAGTTTCGCCATGTCGCCCATATGCTTGACCGGCACACCCACTTTGCCGACTTCGCCCTTGGCCAGGATATGGTCGGCGTCATAGGCGGTCTGCGTTGGCAGGTCGAAAGCGATGGAGAGACCCGTCTGCCCCTTGGCCAGGTTGCCCCGGTAGAGTTCGTTCGATTTCTGCGCCGTTGAATGACCCGCATAGGTGCGGAAAATCCATGGCCTGTCAGGCGCGTGCTGGATCGGTCTCTGTGTATCGGCCATGCCGGGGCTCCCCTTTGTATTGTTGCGGCGCAACATGCCGCGCGGCGCGCCGGAGCGCAAGCGGCACATGGCGCCCTTGTGCTGACGCATTTGCGTGGCCACATTCGGGACACTACACCACCCGCGACAGACCCGCGAATACCCTTTGACGTACCTCGAACCGACCCGGAAATACCCTGACCCAGTCCACCTCCCCGCTCCAGACCGCCCTTGGCCTTCGCCTTGCCACCCTGCTCGCCTTCCCTTTCGGCGTATTGCTTGTGGCACTGATGGAGCGCAGCGCATTGATGATCGTGCTGCTCGCTGCCGCCATGATGGGCGTCAGCCTGGTTGAGCGCCTGCGTCTCGCCCGCCTGACGGGGAACCCGGCGCCTATCGCCATGACAGCGCTTTTGCCCGGCTTTGCGGTGCGCCTTGGCGGCCTGGCGGGCCTGTTCATCGTCTTCCTGGGTTTCCTGGCCCTCTTTCGCGACACGTCACTGGCGCGCGGCTTCGGCCTTGAAGATGCAGCAATTTTGATCGGCATCACCGGGTTTGCCCTTGCGGCCAACGCGATCAGCGCCCGCATCGCCACAACCGAGGTTGGCGCCGTCATGAGCACAATGAACGCTTCGTTCCGTGATGCCAATCCGGGCGCCCGCATGACAGGCGGAGACATCATCGAGGGCGAATTCCACGACGCCGAAGACGACACCGATCCCGCTACTCGCCGCTAGGTCCGGCTTGATGTATAAAGCTTTCGGACGCTGACAGAGGACGCATCAAGTGGCTGAATATATTGGATTTTTGGCTGCATTTTTGACAACCGCCTCGTTCGTGCCGCAAGCCGTCAAAATCCTGCGCACGCGGCAGACAGACGGCATATCCCTCATTATGTACGCCATGTTCACCGTCGGTGTCGCCGTCTGGCTGGTCTATGGCATAATGCTGGCCAGCCCATCAATCATCGCCGCTAATTTCGTGACCTTCTGCCTTGCCAGCACGATCCTCATGCTCAAGGCAAAGGCCGTTTTCGCCCCGCCTCAGTCCATCGCCCAAGGCGCAACAGCCGCCACATCGGCCCCCATCGCCTGATAATAAAGCCGCTGGAGCTGACGCGTTACCGGGCCCGGCTTGCCGCTGCCAATCGACTGGCCATCAATGGAGATCACAGGCGCAATCATCGCGCCGGCAGACGTCGTGAACGCCTCGACCGCCGCAAGTGCTTCCTGAGGCGTGAATGACCGCTCAACGAGGGTCAGGCCTGAACCCTCCAGCAGGGAAAGCACACCGGCCCGTGTAATGCCCGGCAGGATCGACGAGGAAAGCTCGCGCGTTACCAATTGCCCCGCCGAATCGACAATCCAGGCATTGGACGAGGCCGCCTCGGTTACCCTCCCCTCCTCGACCATGAGGGCCGTATCCGCCCCCGCCTCTCGGGCGGCGCGATAGGCCAGCGCCTGCGACAGGAGCTGGGTCGTCTTCATGTCGCGCCGCTTCCAGCGTGTGTCATCCAGGAAGATCGCCCTCACCCCATCGCGCGCCGTTTCGCCGATCAGCTGCTTGGTGTCGGCATAGAGGAAAACGGTCGGCTCGAATTCTTCGGGCCCGGCAAAGTCGCGCATGCCATAGGCGCCGCCTGTAACCTGAAGATAGATCAGCCCTTCGGTAAGATTATTGTATTCGATGAGATCGCGATGAACCTTGCCCCAGGCTTCAGCGCTGAGCGGGTTTGGCAGGGCAATTCCGCCCAATGTGCGGTCTAGACGCGACATATGGCCCTCAAAATCGACCAGGCGGCCGCCATAAACGGCCGTTACCTCATAGGCGGCATGGGCAAAAAGGAACCCCCGGTCAAAGGGCGAAACCATAGCGTCTGCTGCAGAACAGAAGGCGCCGTTGAGGTAGGCAGTCTGGCATATTGTCATTTTTGTCACGCTGTTGGGATTGCGATATTGTGCGGCGCAACAAAATCCTTGCATCCTTGCTGGCCAAAAGCCAAGGTGCCGCGACCCGGGGGCTTTGTGAAGACACGCAATAATCGTGCGCACGCTGCTCCCTGACGTGATTCTGGAGGATTGGTATTTCAATTATGGGCAGACAACAGAAAGACATTTACGAACTGGGCGAGATTCCGCCCGAGTTCCACGTGCCGAAACTCATGCATGCATGGGCCATCCGGCGTGAGCGCCATGGGCGCCCGTCATCCGCGATGCAGCTTGAGCAGGTTCCGGTACCGGAAATCGATTCCGACGAAGTGCTCGTCCTCGTGATGGCTGCCGGCGTGAACTATAACGGCATCTGGGCCGGTCTCGGCGAACCGATTTCGCCCTTCGACATCCACAAGCAGCCCTACCACATTGCCGGCTCCGACGCCGCAGGCATCGTCTGGGCCGTGGGCCGCAAGGTCACCCGCGTGAAGCCGGGCGACGAAGTCGTGATCCACTGCAACCAGGATGATGGCGACGATGAAGAGTGCAATGGCGGCGACCCGATGTTCTCGCCCAGCCAGCGCATCTGGGGCTATGAAACGCCAGATGGCTCGTTCGCGCAGTTCTGCCGCGTTCAGGCCCGCCAGTGCATGCCGCGCCCGAAACACCTCACCTGGGAAGAGAGCGCCTGCTACATGCTGACGCTCGCGACGGCTTACCGCATGCTGTTCGGCCATCGCCCGCACATCGTGAAGCCTGCTGACAACGTGCTCGTCTGGGGCGCCTCGGGCGGCCTTGGCAGCTTCGGCGTGCAGCTTTGTGCCGTCACCGGCGCGAACGCCATCGGTGTCGTTTCCAGCGATGACAAGAAAGAGCACGTGCTCAGCCTCGGCGCCAAGGGCGTATTGAACCGGAAAGACTTCAATTGCTGGGGCCAGCTCCCGACCGTGAATGGCCCGGAATTTGCCGACTATATGAAAGAGTCGCGCAAGTTCGGCAAAGCCATCTGGCAGTTTACGGACAAGAAGGATGTCGACATCGTGTTCGAACATCCGGGCGAAAGCACCTTCCCTGTCTCGGTCTTCTGCGTGAAACGCGGCGGCATGGTGGTCATCTGTGCCGGCACGACCGGCTTCAACCTGACCATGGATGCCCGCTTCCTCTGGATGCGCCAGAAGCGCGTCCAAGGCAGCCACTTTGCCCACCTGAAGCAGGCGAGCGCGGCAAATGACCTGGTCATCAACCGGCGCATTGATCCCGGCATGTCCGAAGTCTTCTCCTGGGCAGACATCCCTGCCGCCCACGACAAGATGCTCGACAACAAGCACCTTCCCGGCAACATGGCCGTCCTCGTGACATCGCCAAAGCCGGGCCTGCGCACCGTCGAAGACGTGCTGGAAGTCTCAGGACAGATTTAGCGTGGTAATCGCCCCCTTGGCTCTGACCAAGGGGGCTTCTCACTCTCTACCCAGCGCCGCCTTGCTGCGCAGACCCTGTTCCTTTCACTTTGTATGTGCGCTTTCCTTTGACTTCCTGTTTCCGCGCGGTTTCGGTACGCAAGTAATCGAGACAGGGGCAAGGCAATGGACATGACAAGACGGCTGGCCATAAAGGGCGCGATTACAGCGGCATCCGCCCTTCCCCTCTCCGCCTGCGCGACAGCCACGCCTCCGCCTGCCGCATCTGGCGGCATCGCCCCGGATGACGAGGCCTACTGGTCGCGCATCGCAGCGCATTATGACGTCACCGATGAAGTCGCCAATCTCGAGAATGCCTATTGGGGCCTGATGTCCCGCCCCGTGCTCGACGCTTATATCCGCAACACCGAGCGCGTGAACCGCGAGAACTCCTTCTATGCCCGCCGCAAGTACAATGCTGACATGGTGCCGATCCATGCCCGTGTCGCGGGCCTACTCGGCACCAGCACCGACGAGATCGTGCTCACGCGCGGCGCCACAGAGGCCCTGCAGGGCCTGATCGGCGGCTATCGCGGCCTGAAGGCGGGCGACGCGGTCATGTATGCCGACCTCGACTATGATTCCATGCTGCCGGCGATGGACACGCTGGCCGAGCACAATGGCTGCTCCGTCGTGCGCCTCGCCATTCCGGAACCCGTCACGCATGACGAACTTGTCGCCTTCTATGCCGATGCGCTCAAAGCCAATCCGAAGGTGCGCCTGCTCCTGCTGACCCATGTCAGTCACCGCACGGGCCTCGTCATGCCCATAAGCGAGATTGTCGCCATGGCCCGCGAACGGGGCGTCGATTGTATCGTTGATGCCGCCCATTCCTGGGGCCAGCTGGACTTTACGGTAGACGATCTCGGCGCGGATTTCGTCGGCTTCAACATGCACAAATGGATCGGCGCGCCGCTCGGCGTCGGCATCATGTACATTCGCAAGGGCCGTCTTGAATCGATCGCCCCCAACATATCCGAACAGCCCGACGGCACTGGCACGATCTATAACCGCGTCCATACGGGAACGACCAATTTCGCCGCGTCCCTCTCCGTGCCGAATGCACTCGACTTCCACGAAATGGTCGGCCCGGCCAACAAGGCCGCGCGCTTTGCCTATTTGCGCAATCTCTGGGTATCCGAGATGCGCAGCGACCCTCGCCTTGAAATCCTCACACCAGATGATCCGCGCCTGCATGCCGGCATCACGTCGATCCGCATCAAGGGCCGTACCAGCCTTGAGGATAATCTCGCGCTCGTCAAAACCCTGCTCGACGAGCATGGCATATTCACCGTGCATCGCACTGGCGTGGCGAAGGGCTGCTGCGTGCGCGTCACGCCCAGCCTCTACAATACGCCGCAGGACAGCCTGAAACTCGTCGCGGCCCTCCAGACGATCCTGCAGAACGCCTGACGCGTCACCGCGCGGAACTCTCCTCATGACAATTCGTTGATTGGCGAAGAGGAGATAATTCATGACCCGCAAGACACTCGACGCCGAAGCGCGCCCACGCACGTCGCCTGAAGAGGCAGAACAGATCGAAACAGCCGCACGCCATCGCCGCATGCAAATGCTGCCGGGCGAAGGCCCGCATGCGCCGGAACGCGACGAGCAGACAGATCACTTCAGAGGCAAGGATGATATTATTCTGGGAGGAGAGCCCATTGTGGCCTCCTACACCGATCCGACGTCTGATGCAGAAGGCATCGACCCTGACGAGACGGATGATGACAGCGAGAACTAAGCGGCCCTTTTGATCAGGCCGCTTGTGTTTCCGCAGCAATGCTGACGAAATCCTCAACCGCCTCTCTCAGCTCGGCAGGCTCGGAGCTTCCTTCCAGAATGGCCTTTGCCGTTGTCTCCAACCGGAACGCAGCATCTGAAACCTGGCTGAAGCCGAGACTGCCCGACGTGCCAGCAACCGAATGCGCCAGAGCCGCGACAGCTTTCGCCCGCTCGACGGGAGAGGTAATTTTCAGCAGCGCGCCCAGTTGCCCCGGCAGCTCCAGAATGTCTTTCCGGCATTCGTCTTTCAGCTTGGCGATCTTCATTTCCGCATCCGCAGCCTGACAGGCGGCTTCCTGCCGCTTCTTACGCAACAGGCGCTCAATCAGGCCGTTCAGGCGCACCATATCGACAGGTTTCGGGAAGTGCGCGTCCATGCCGGCTGCGCGGCACTCTTCAGCCTGCCCCGCCATTACGTTGGCCGTCAGCGCCACAATCGGCGTACGGCTTACAGGGCCGGGCAGTTCGCGAATGCGACGTGTCGCTGTCAGACCATCCATGTCGGGCATTTGCACATCCATGAGGATGATGTCGAACATGCGGCCCTCCATCAGCGCAAGTATGGCATCCGGCGCCGAAGCAAACGTCATGACCTCATGGCCGGACTGCTGGAGACCAATTTCGAGCAGGGCCCGGTTCATCTCCACATCGTCGACCACCATGATACGCGAGGCCTGAGGCGCGCGCCTGTCTTCTTTCACCGCGCCGGCTTCGGTGCGACCAGTCCGGCGGTCCGGAATATAGGGCAAGGTCAGTATGGCATTCGTGCCCTCACCAACCGTACTCGTCAGATGAAGGTCGCCGTCCATCAATTGCGCCAGCGAGCGGCTGATCGAAAGGCCGAGGCCGCTACCCCCGAAACGGCGGCTGATCGAGGAATCGGCTTGCGAGAATCCCGTGAAAACGTGTTCCAGCTTGTCGGCGGGAATGCCTGCCCCGGTATCGGCCACGATCATGCAGATCTTGCCCCCCTTCAGACGCACATCCACCATCACATGGCCAGCCTCCGTGAACTTGGCGGCGTTGCCGACAAGATTCGTAAGGATCTGGCGTGTACGTGCCTCATCGCCAACCACGTTAGCCGCAATATCGGGCGCGATCTGGTGGGTGATTGTTACATTCGGGTTTGGCCGCGCTGCAGAGATCAGGTTGACGACGTCGTTTACCACCGTGCGCAGATCATAGGGACGCTTTTCAACATCCAGGCGGCCTGCATCAATCTTGGAAAAGTCGAGAATGTCATTCACAATCTCAAGCAAAGTCCGCCCGGCCGACGAGATGCGCTGGACATGCGAGAGCTGCTCATCGCTTAGCGGAGTCGACTTGAGGATATCCGTAAAGCCGAGCACACCATTCAGAGGTGTACGGATTTCATGGCTCATGTTCGACAGGAATTCGGTGCGCGCGATGGTTGCGGTTTCAGCTTCCCGCCTCGCTTCGGCGAGCATTTTTTCGCGCTCGTGCCGCTCGGTCACATCGCGGTAGGTTGATACGATCGCCACCGGGATTCCGTCCTTGTCACGGATCAGCTGGGGGCTGCCTTCCAGCCAAACAATACTGCCATCGGCGAGCGGCGCCCTGTGCTCGCGCACGACAGAACGGTCTGGTTCGCCGTCGGTGAGAAGCGCTCGCGTGGCGTTACGCACAAATTCCTGGTCTTCCGGTACGATGAAGTCCATCGCCGACCTGCCAACCGCCTCGTCTGGAGGCACGATTTTGGCGGCGGACGGAGAGGCATAACTGATGATACCATCGAGGCCGAATTTCAGGACGATATCGGTCGAGTGCTCGGCGAGCAGCCTGTATTGCTCTTCCTGCTGCGCGATCTGTTCATAGAGTTCGTATTCGCGCGTAATGTCCTTGAATACGCCGAAGATGCTTTCAACGTTTCCATCCGGGCCTTTATGACACTTGGCGATGGATCTGACGCGACGGATTGCGCCATCGGAACGGCGTTCAAGCGAGGCTTCGAAATCCCAGTCTTCGCCAGAGGCCATGTGACGCGCCAGCATCTCCGATACGCGCGCCTCGTCTTCGCCATGATAGAAGCCCATGGCTGCATCCAGCATCGGATCGAAGGTTTCAGGATCGACGCCATGAATGCGGTAGACCTCTGGCGACCAGTAGATCTCGCCCGTCGACGGCGTCAGCGTCCAGTGACCGACCTGCGAAATCTGCTCCGCCAGTTCCGCCTTCGCCAGCAGCACTTTCTCCTGACCGGAGCGCTGCATGATCCGCCGCTTGGAGTTGCGTAATTGTTCGTTCAGCCGCCGCCGTTCAGCCACGGCTGCACCGAGTGCGAGGGCCATGAAGGAATTTGCTGCCATGAAAGACTGAAGGATCAACATATGGATGACGATATCGCCCTGCGTCAGCGTCGTCGGTCCGCTCCCCATATAGGTGAACGGTATCGCGATCAGCGAAACGACGATAAGCGCAACCGCCGCCCCGCGCACACCGTGGCGCAATGTGATCGGGACAAGAATCGGTGGCACAAAGAACAGGAACGGATAGTTCGACTGCGCGAACACCCCAAACGTGACGGCTATGACGAGACCCATCTGGAAGAATGACTTCCAGTCGATTTGCTCTCCCTTTGAGGTTTGCCGGGAAGCAAGCGCAGACACCAGCGGCGCGAAAAGAAGCAAGCCAAGAAAATCGGCGAAAAACCACAAGGCGCCGTCGAGAAGCAGCGCCGGCGTGCCCAGTGTGCTCCAACCCGCCATCATGATGGCCGTTGACGCAAGGCACCCCAATAGACCGCCCACAAACAGCCTTGTAACGCGTGCAGTGGAGATCAGTCCGGATGCGGGATGGCGCCCGACAATGAGCGCCGCAATGAGAACTTCAATACTGTGCCCAAGCAGCACGAGAAGCGCTTCGGCGCCCATGTGCCCAAACAGGAGATGCGCCGAGAATTCGCCGAGACCGAACCACAGGAAAAGGGATGGCCAATGCGCGCGCCGGGACTTGAGCAGCGTGATCAACAGCACCGCATTCACGGGCCAGACCGCCGCGATGTCTCCTGCGCCGCGGGTAAAGATGATCGCTCCGGCTGTCAGCATAAAAGCCAATGCGGCCAGTGCGGGATGAAGCACAAAAAGCTTCGACATAAGATCGGGCAAATGCCGCGAGCCCCGGTCAGGTTGGGTATCAAGGCTGGCGGCCAGGGCCGGCATGGTGTGCAGTTGTTGGCGTGTCATGATAAGGATAACATATTCCGTATATAATTTAGAATATCTTACGTCACTTCGAGCACTTTCAGATCATATTCCCCTGCCCCGAAACAAAAAACCGGCCCTGAAAGGACCGGTTTTTCGCATTTTCGAAGGCCGATATCCCTTATGAGGTCAGGCTGTCAGCGAACGCTTCGCCCGAACGGGCACTTGAATAGGCCTCCTGGAGCAGGTCCCGCGAGGGAGACTGCAGCTCAGGTTTGTCCAGACGGTCCTTGATCGCGTTTGCGAGGTGCTCTTCACCATCGTCAATTGCCTCAAGGGCTGCCTTCTTGTCGTCCTTGAACACCGATGCGAACTGCGTGAACCCGCGATGGAGTGCGCCAAGCGCGCCGCCATCGGTCTGTGGTTCGCCGCCGAATGTGCGCACCTGGGCCTGGAAACGGCTGATCAGCATCTCCCGGTCCTTTGCACGTTGCTGGAATTGCGAGCGAAGGCCGAAGCTCTCATCGGCGATCTCTGCGCATTTCTCATAGCCTTTACGGCTATCGATCAGCACTTTCGTGATGTCGTTCAGGGCATCAATATCGGTCTTGTTGGTTGTATCTGTCATATCGGAAGTCCTCTGCTTGAATATGAAGATCAACCGCTCAAGCTTCGTAGCTGTTCCGACAGGACTTCCTAAAATGATGGACAGGAATCAGGCCGACGCGTCCTCGTCCTTGAGCATGGCGTAGATTTCATCCTTCAGGACAAGCCGCCGTTTGCGCAATTCGGTCTCATGCGTATCGCTGGCTGGCTGCACTCCGCTTTCGTGCCGGTGAATATGGCGGTTAACCTCGTGATATTCCTCGGCAAGGCGCGCGAAATGCGGGTTGGACATTTTCAGTGCGTGGATCTTCTCCCCGGCGTCAGGGAATTCTTCGGCGAGCTCGTGGGGTGTGTGGGACATGGTGATCTCCTTCGCATGACGGGGCTTTGATTGGCCTCATACATTCAGATGGGAAGACCCGCGTCACTCAGGGAGTCTGCGTATGCCGCTCTATCGCAGCTGATAATAGGTCGTGTAGGTGGCAGCGGCCTCGGTCTCGGCGAAGACGCGCTTGAGACTGTCATAGCTGGGAAGGGCACACTCAGCGTCCAGCCCGAGCGCATTCATGGTATCGATGGGAAGGTCATCGCAATCGGGGAATTTCACGAAGAGGCGATCTCCGACCAGCTTGCCCAGCGCGTAATTGTAGACATATCCACCCTCAACGCTGTCTTCAGGAGTCGCTATCTGCATCAGGTATTCCCCTGCCCTGCCGTCCATCTGACCGAAGACAAGCCAGACGTCTTCGTCCAGCCAATAGCCATAGCCTTCCTGCCGAATGTCATATTCCTCGGGAACGCCATTCTCTGCCGACGGGTCCCAGCGTGACGGATCATCATCACTCTGGACATAGGCGCGGACGACCGTGGCCGTGCCCAGCGGCATGACCACATCTTCTGGAGGGATAAGCGGCGTGTAGGAGCCAAAGGCGCAGGCCGCTGCGACAGCGCACAGCACACCTGCCAGAAGGACTCTCAATCGCATCATTCAACTCGTCCCCGAACATGCTCCACAACCGAAGCTACCCCCCGTCCGGGCGCCAAGGCAATACGGGACAATTTCAGGATCAACCCTCGAACGGATCTCGCATCAGGATGACGTCTTCACGCTCGGGCGATGTCGAAACGAGCGCGCAAGGCTTGCCGACAAGCTCCTCAAGACGGCGAACATATTTCACCGCTTCTGCCGGCAGGTCCGCCCAGGAGCGCGCCCCTGCGGTCGAACCTTTCCAACCTTCCATCGTCTCATAGACAGGCTCAACGGCGGCCTGATCGGTGAGACCCGCTGGATAATGGTCGATTTCCTGGCCGTTGAGCTTATAGGCGACGCAGACCTTGATCTCGTCAAAGCCGTCCAGCACGTCGAGCTTTGTCAGGGCGAGGCCCGTCACGCCGCTTGTTGCACAGGCCTGACGCACCATGACGCTGTCGAACCAGCCGCAACGCCGCGCCCGGCCCGTATTCACGCCAACTTCCTTGCCAATGCGACCGAGGCGCTCGCCAATCTCATCATTCAGTTCCGTCGGGAATGGGCCAGAGCCGACCCGCGTCGTGTAGGCCTTGGCCAGGCCGAGCACATAGGAAATCGCGCCCGGACCCACGCCCGAACCCGCCGAAGCATTACCGGCCACGACATTGGATGAGGTCACAAAAGGGTATGTCCCGTGATCGACATCAAGCATCACGCCCTGCGCACCTTCGAACAGGATGCGGCGGCCACGCCGAACCTGCTCGTCCAGCACTTTCCAGACAGGCTGCGCATAGGCGAGGATTTGTGGCGCAATCGCCAGCAGGTCCGCTTTAAGCTGCGCGCCATCAGGCTCTGGCAGGTCGAGACCAATGCGCAGTGGGCGATGGTGCGCCAGAAGGCGCTCAATCTTCATGTCGAGGGCAGCCGGATCAGCGAGGTCTGCGACGCGGATGGCACGGCGGCCAACGCGGTCTTCATAGGCCGGGCCAATGCCGCGCTTGGTGGTGCCGATCTGGGCGGCGCCAAGGGCCCCTTCCCGCGCCGCGTCGATATCCTTGTGCCAGGGCAGGATCAGCGAGGCATTGTCAGCGAGGATCAGGTTCTCCGGCGTCACTTCAACGCCCTGCGCGCGAATGCCGTCGATCTCGTTAAGCATGTGCCACGGATCAACCACTACGCCATTGCCGATGACCGACAGCTTTCCGCCGCGCACAAGGCCCGAGGGCAGAAGCGCCAGCTTGAAGACCTTACCGTCAATAACGAGCGTATGACCGGCATTGTGCCCGCCCTGAAACCGCACAACTACATCGGCCCGGCTCGATAGCCAGTCGACGATCTTGCCCTTGCCTTCATCGCCCCATTGGGCGCCTACGACGACGACACCTGACATATACTGCTCCCGTGTTCAGCCGCCGCGACAAGGGCAGGAATCTGCCCCGAAAAGCAAGGGGGCAGATGCCGCTTTCGGGCCTTTTGCCGCTACTTCACGAGTTCATAGTCCTTCAGGTCCACTTCCGCGACTGCATCGGCATAGGCGCGGGTATGGTCGGCCCAGTTCTGGGTGATGCGGCCGTCATCGGTCTTGTACCAGCTATTGCAGGCCGGATCGGCCCAGACTGTGGTGCCAAGACGCGCCTGAATGTCCTTGTTGAACCGGTCCTGCGCGGCGCGTTTCGGCGCCATGGCGGTCACGCCGCTCTCGTCCATCTTGGCCAGCGCCTTGATCGTGTACTCGACCTGCCGCTCCAGCATGAACGTAATCGAATTGTGCCCCAGGTTTGTGTTCGGGCCATAGAGCACGAAGAAATTGGGGAAATCGGCCACGGTGATGCCGAGATACGCTTCCGGGCCCTCTTCCCACGCCTCTTCGATCGTGACGCCGTCCTGCCCGACCACATCAACCGACCAGTGCCAGCCCGTCGTCTCGAAGCCTGTCGCGAAGACCAGAATGTCGTATTCGTGCAGCGTGCCGTCCTTGGTGCGTATGCCTTCCGGCACAATCTCGGCAATCCCGTCGGTGATAAGGTCGACATTATCGCGCATCAAGGCCGGGTAGAAATCGTCGGCGATCAGGATGCGGCGGCAACCCACCGGATAATCCGGCGTCAGCTTCTTGCGCAGCGCTTCATCAGGAACCTGCGCATGCAGATGGTCCGTCGCCTGGCGCGTGAAGAAGGCGCGGCCCTCGGGCGTCCACTGGAAAGCCTGCCAGAAGAAATAGTCGGCATTCTCGTAGATGATCTTGCGGTTGATCTCGGCAAATTCCATCGCCTTTTCGGGCACGGTGAACATCAGCGCCAGTTCTTCCGGCGGGATTTCGCGGTCATTGCGCGGCACGACCCAGTTGGCCGAGCGCTGGAACACGCCGACATTGGCTGCTTCCATTGCGACCTGCGGGATAAGCTGCACGGCGCTCGCCGCCGACCCGATCACGCCGACGCGCTTGCCCTTGAAATCCACCGAATGATCCCAGCCCGCCGAGTGCATCTTCGCCCCGGCAAATGTGTCTAAGCCCGGAATGTCAGGCCAGAACGGCCGGTTCAGCTGGCCCAGCGCACCGATCACGGCATCCGCCTCGATCGTGCGGCCCTTGACCGTCGTCACCGTCCATTTTTTCGTGTCGCTGTTCCACACCGCCGATTTGGCGCCCTCGTTGAGGTGCAGGTGCGGGCGCAGCTGGAACCGGTCGGTCACTTCCTCGGCATAGGCCTGGATCTCGGCCTGCTGCGGGTAGAGGCGCGTCCAGTGCATCGATTGCGCAAAAGAGAGCTGGTAGAGTGCGACCTGCACATCGCAGGCGCAGCCCGGATAGGTGTTCGCCGCCCAGGTGCCGCCAACACGGTCCCCCTGCTCCAGCAGCGTGAAACCATAACCCGCTTCCTGCAGCTTGATGGCCGCCGTCAGCCCACCGAGCCCGGCACCTATCACCACAACATGCTTGTCCGGCATCACTTCCTCCTGATTGTATTTTCAGGAGAGAGTGGCAGGAACAGGTTTGAGCGCAAGGGGTATCGCTACGCCAAGCGGCGCGCGAACCTAGTTCCCCAACGCGTAACTCACGCGGACGCCCACATTGTCGAGGCCCTGGTTACGTCCATTTCCGAGGATCTGGCCGTGACTGAGATGTTCGTACAGAACTTCCACGCCCCAAGTCTCGTCCACTTTATATTTCAGGCCGAACGTCGTGCGGAAAAGGTCACGCGATCCAAGCAGGACATGATCCTCGGTAAAGGCGTCGCCGCGCGGGTCACCCTGCGGGAACGGGCTTTCCAGTTCGCCATCGTGGATGACATAGCCGACGCTCGGCTCGAACGCCCAGCGCTCGGAGAACGGGAAAGACCAGTGCAGGCCGAAGCCGCCGAAACTCGTGTCGCCGTTCAGGTTGAGGCTACCCATCACATAGGGCCTTGGGCTCCAGATGAGATCAAGCACATCAGGTGACGTGAACAGAAGCTCGCCGGTCAGGCTCTGGCCCGGTTCCTTGTTGGCATTGTCGCAGTCGAGCACACAGATGTTCTCCTGCATGACGCCGAAACGAACCTCATCCAGAACGTCGGCGGACGCCGTGCCTGCAAACGCAAGCACGGCTGTTAGGCTGAGAACAGCGCGGTGCATTAATGATAACCCCATTACAGTTTTATGACCTGACCAAGAGCCTAAACACCGTCCCGTCAAGACGGTTCCCTCAGGCTTTGCCGCGCACCCAGCGAAGTGTGGTTTCTGCGACGCGCTGACCGAACTGCTCGGCTGTTTCGAGGTCGAAACGGTCTGGCGTCTCTTCGGCCGATTTGTCCGTCAGGGACTGCACACCAAGACCAAGCGTGAAGCTGGCGCGGTTATGCACGGCGGTGATATCCTTCGTGGAGGCATTGTAGCCGGGCATCATGCCGGTGCCGACCCAGATCATTCCGTGCTGCGCTGCCAGTGTCGCCATTTGCAGCAGCGTGGTGCCCTTGTCGCCGTATAGCGAGCCGGAATTGGTAAAACCGGCAGCAATCTTGTCTTTCCAGGCATGGCTGAACCATGGCTTGGACGTCGCATCCTGAAATTGCTTAAACACAGCCGAGGCTGAGCCCATATAAGTCGGCGCGCCGAAGATGATGGCGTCGGCAGCGGCCAGTTCGTCCCACGGGCCAGCCTCAGGGCTGGTCAGGTCATCGGCCTTGTAGAGGGTCACTTCGGCCCCTTCTGCACGGGCGGCGCCGATACGGACATGTTCCGCGACCTTGGCCGTATGGCCATAGCCGGAATGATAAACGATAGCGATTTTTGCCATGTGAGGCTCCTGTCTTGTCTGGAGCCGGATACGTAAGGGCGGGCCACCTCATCAGCAGCCCGCCCTGTTTGCATAAGAATTATTCAGGCCGTGACGCCCTAGAAGGTCAGCACTTTCGCATAGCGGACCTGCGGCAGCTTATCGAGCTTGTCCATCAGGGCATCGGCGGGAACCGAGTCGATCCCGATCAGGGCAATCGCCTCCCCGCCCGCTTCGGTCCGGCCGAGGTGGAAGGTCGCGATATTCACCTTCGCTTCGCCCAGCATCTGGCCAAGCGCGCCGATAAAGCCCGGCTTGTCGAGATTGTTCACATAGAGTGTGACCGGCGAGAAATCGCCTTCGAGCGCCATGCCCTTGATCTCGACGATGCGCGGCTGGCCAGCGATGACCGTGCCAGCCAGCGTGCGCCAGCCGCCTTCAGTCGCGTTCTTGGTCGCCTTGGTCTTCACCTTGACGCGGATCAGGCTGTCATAGACCGGGCTCGCCTCGGTCTTTGTCTCGGTCAGCTTGACGCCGCTATCGGCGAGGATGGCCGGGGCAGACACCATGTTCACGTCCCCACGCGAAGCGCGCAGCAGGCCGGCCAGCAGCGCCGCCGTCAGCGGCTTGCGGTTAAGGTCCGCGACCTCGCCTTCATACTCGATGACAACCTCATCATAGCCGAAGTCCGAGATCTGTCCGGCAAACGAGCCGAGCTTCTCGGCAAGGCCTGCGAACGGTTTGATGCGCGGGGCTTCCTCAGCCGTGATCGACGGCATGTTCAGCGCGTTGGTCACAGCACCGGAGAGCAGGTAGTCCGACATCTGTTCAGCAACCTGAAGCGCCACATTCTCCTGCGCTTCGTTCGTCGCAGCGCCAAGGTGCGGCGTTGCGATGAAGTTCTTCTTGCCGAACAGCACATTCTCCTTGGCCGGCTCGACCGCAAACACGTCGAATGCCGCGCCAGCCAGATGGCCGCTTTCCAGCATGTCGGCAACGGCCTCCTCGTCGACCAGGCCGCCACGGGCACAGTTGACGATGATGAGGCCTTTCTTGGTCTTGGCGAGGTTCTCGCGCGACAGCACGTTGCGGGTCTGGTCCGTCAGCGGAACGTGCAGCGTGATCACGTCAGCGCGCTTCAGCAGTTCTTCCAGTTCCACCTTCTCGACGCCGAGTTCAATGGCGCGCTCGTCCGTCAGGAACGGGTCATAGGCGACCACTTTCATCTTCAGGCCGATGGCGCGTTCAGCGACACGGCTACCAATATTGCCGCAACCGATCAGGCCGAGCGTCTTGTAGCTGACCTCGATGCCCATATAGCCGGACTTCGGCCATTTGCCGTCTTGCGTCTCGGCATTGGCGGCCGGGATTTGGCGCGCTGCCGCAAACATCATGGCGATGGCATGTTCGGCCGTCGTGATGGCGTTGCCGAACGGCGTGTTCATGACCACGACGCCCTTGGCGGTCGCCGCCTTGATATCGATATTGTCGACGCCGATACCGGCCCGGCCAATGACTTTCAGGTTCGTTGCGGCAGCCATGACATCCGCGTTCGGCTTGCAGGCCGAGCGGACGACGAGGCCGTCATATTCAGGGATTTCAGCGATCAGCTGTTCCGTATTCAGACCGGTCTTGGTGACCGTTTCGATGCCGCGCGCATGAAAGATTTCGACGGCGGCGGGGGAGAGTGTGTCTCCGATAAGGACTTTTGGCATCTTGGTTCTCTTTGCGAATTCGGGGCGCGTGGCCCGGCTCTCCTTGGACGTTGCTGAGGATGAGCCTGCTTGTGGGGGTGTTTCCGTGCGCCCTCGTCCCGAACACAGTCGAAGGACGAGGGCGCAGGAGAAAGCGGCTAGAGGCTCGCGGCTTCTTCCGCGAAGGCCCAATCGAGCCAGGGCGTCAGCGCAGCCACATTCGACGGCTCAACAGAGCCACCGCACCAGATGCGCAGTCCCGGAGGGGCCTTTGCGTAACCGGCAGCGTCGAAGCAGGCGTTTTCCTTTTCGAGGCGCTTCATCATGCGCTTCACGAAATCGCGCTGGCCGTCCTCGTCGAGGCCCGCAACGCGCGGATCGACAATCTTGAATGTCACCCCGGTGTTCGAACGCACGGACGCATCCGGGCACAGGAAGTCGACCCAGTCGGTCTTGGCAACCCAATCCGTGAGGTAGCCAAGGCTCTCGTTCGAGCGCGCTTCAAGGGCCTTCCAGCCACCAAGGCTTTCACACCAGTCGAGCGCCTGCAGGAAGTCTTCAACGCACAGCATCGAAGGCGTGTTGATCGTCGCGCCTTCAAACAGCGCTTCGTCCAGCTTGCCACCCTTGGTCATGCGGAAGAGTTTCGGCAGGGCGCGGTCAGGCGTATAGCTTTCAAGGCGGGCAACAGCGCGTGGGCTCAGCACCAGCATGCCATGCGCGGCTTCGCCGCCGAGGCATTTCTGCCAGCTATAGGTAACGACATCGAGCTTGGCCCATTCAATATCCTGCGCGAAAGCGGCAGATGTCGCATCGCAGATCACGACGCGGTCAGGGTTTGGCTTGATCCAGTCGGCGTTCGGCACGCGCACACCGGAGGTCGTGCCGTTCCATGTGAAGATAATGTCGGCATCGTCGCGCGCCTGTGTGAAGTCAGGCAGCGCGCCATAGTCGGCGCCATATGTCTTGCAGTCAGGCAGCTTCAGCTGCTTGGTCGCATCCGTCACCCAGTCCTGGCCAAAGCTTTCCCAGGCAAACACGTCAACAGGCTTGGCGCCGAGCATCGACCACATGCACATCTCGACAGCGCCCGTATCGGACGCCGGCACGATGGCCACGCGGTAATCGTCAGGAATGCCAAGCAGCGCCTTGGAACGGTCGATCGCGGCCTTCAGCTTTTTCTTCGCATCACCGGAGCGGTGCGAGCGGCCAAGGACGGCAGTTTCGAGTTTTTCGAGGGAAAATCCGGGACGCTTGGCGGTCGGGCCGGAAGAAAAATGCGGGCATGCTGGAAGCACGCCGGGTTTGGCGGTCGTCGTCATCTGTTTTACTCCTATCCTCACAGATAGGCTGCATGCCGTTGGGGGCATGTGGCCCGCCGCGTCAGTCGCATATTTGATGGGGGGTTGCAAATGACATTCTTGCATAGGTCCCGGGACGGTGGTTCATTTGCCGCATGACCCTCACGATCCAGCCTCTCACCGGTACACTCGGCGCCGTCATCCATGGCGCAGATCTGACATCTGACCTGTCAAACGCCGAATTCGACGCCATCCATCGGGCCTTTCTCGACCACAAGGTCATCGTCCTGCGCGGCCAGAACGGGCTGACGCCGGACCGACAAAAGGCCTTCGCCCGCCGCTTCGGCACGCTCAACATCCACCCCTACGTCAAGGGCATGGACGGTCATCCGGAACTCCTGGAGATCATCAAGGAGCCGGAGGAAAAGACCAATTTCGGCGGCGGCTGGCATTCCGACATGAGCTTCCTCGAAGAGCCCGCCCTCGGGTCCATCCTGCACGCCATCGAAGTCCCGCCCTATGGCGGCGACACATTGTTCGCTGACCAGCAGGCGGCCTATGACCGCCTCTCCCCCGGCCTGCAGAAGACACTTGGCACCATGAGCGCGATCCATACCGCCAGCAAGGAATATGGCGCGGACGGCTATTCCGCCGCTGGGCGCCAGTCGATGGACGCCAAAGCGGCCCCGGAAGCCCCCGAATACGAACACCCCGTCATCCGGACCCACCCGGAAACCGGCCGCAAGGGCCTCTTCATCAACCCGGCTTTCACGCTGCGCTTTGCCGGATGGAGCCGCAAGGAAAGCCGTCCCCTGCTGAACTACCTTTTCGATGTGTCAAAGGAAGAGCGCAACACCTGCCGCGTCCAATGGCAGGCAGGCGATGTCACGATGTGGGACAATCGCTGCGTCTGGCACTATGCCCTCAACGACTATCACGGCCACCGCCGCCACATGCGCCGCGCCACGGTCGATGGCGACAGGCCGCGCTAGGCCAGCGCCGCCAGCAGGCCCCAGCCAATCAGCGCCTGCCCACCGAAATAGAGAATCCAGACGGCGAGGGACGAAACGGTGCCCGCTGGCACATCGGCCGGCTTCTTGAACAGCTGCAGCGACAGGATCACATCCGACGCAATGAACATCAGCGCGCCCAGCGTCACCGGCCAGAGCACCGGCGGCAGGTTCAGCGCCGCCGCGCCCATCATCAGGATCACAGCCGTATAGGCAAAGACGGGAATGCGCATCTCGCCCAGCCACGGCGCCAGCCAGCGCAGGAACACCGCCCCGCCGAACACGAGCACAATCTGCGCCGCCAGCACGAGCAGCGTCCGCTCTTCCGCTCCCAGCCCCCAGAACAGCGCCACATAGGCCACATGTGCGAGGAAAAAGGCCGCCATGCCTGGCTTCAGCCAGGCCTCGCCCTTCATCGCGAGGAACAGGTCGCCCAGCGAACTCAAGGCCAGCGCAGCCACCAGCAGCAATGGCCCGCCCGCAAGATAGGCCCACAGCGCCAGCAGCGCGGTCGACCCGGTCTTGATCACAAGCCCGGCCACGCTCTTCTCACGATAGCAGAAGCCCGCACCATACAGTGCGCCGAGCGCCAAGGCGCCATAAAGTGAAATGTCGCCCCCCGTCATACGGGCTTAGTCGGCGTGCTTGATCGGTTCCGGCAGGCGCAGCACGCGCCGGGCCGCCTTCCGGTGGCTTTCCGTCACATACATGCCCACCACGCTCAGCGCTGTCGCCAGCACGGTCGCATCATCGGTAAAGCCAAGGCCCACGATCACATCGGGCAGCGCGTCGGCGGGCATAACGAAATAGGCCACAGCCGCAAAGAGGATAGCTTTCGCTTTCATCGGTGTGAGTGGGTCGCGCGCGGCATAATAGGCCGCTACGAGGTCGTCAGCGAATGGCACACGGCTGATAACGCGCATGACCTTGGGCAGGACGCCGCGCGCGAGGCGCTCATTCCGCTCTATGGTCTTCGGCAGATAAGTGCCGTTACGGCCCCTTACGGTATTTATAATTTCCGCTGCGTCAGTCATTGCGTACTCCTCAGACCATTATAGACACATCCGCGTCCGACGAAAACCAGGGAGGGCAGTGCCCCATGAAACTCGACTCATCCATTTCCGCCGTCATTACCGGCGGTGCCTCCGGCCTCGGTGCCGCAACCGCTACGAAACTCGCCTCCTATGGCGTCAAGGTCGCCCTGTTCGACCTGAACGCTGAAAAAGGCGAAGCCCTTGCAAAAGAGCTTGGCGGTGTCTTCTGCAATGTCAACGTTACAGACGATGCTTCGGTTGATGCCGGCTTCGAAAAATCGCGCGCCGCCATCGGCCAGGAACGCATCCTCATCAACTGCGCCGGCACCGGCAACGCCATCAAGACAGCCAGCCGCGACAAGAACACCGGCGACATCAGCCACTTCCCGCTCGACAAGTTCAACATGATCATCCAGATCAACCTGGTCGGCACGTTCCGCTGCATCGCGAAATCTGCTGCCGGCATGATGACGCTCGACCCGATCGACGGCGAGCGCGGCGCGATCGTCAACACCGCTTCGGTTGCAGCTGAAGATGGCCAGATCGGCCAGGCTGCCTATTCCGCTTCCAAGGGCGGCGTTGTCGGCATGACCCTGCCAATCGCCCGCGACCTCAGCCGTGAATTCATTCGCGTCAACACGATCCTGCCGGGCATCTTCAACACGCCGCTTCTGGCCGCTGCGCCAGAGCCTGTGAAGCAAGCCCTCGGCGCACAGGTTCCGCACCCTGCCCGTCTCGGCAATCCGGAAGAATATGCATCGCTGGCCACCGAAATGTGCCGCAACGCCTATTTCAACGGCGAAGACGTCCGCCTCGACGGCGCCATCCGCATGGCCCCGCGCTGAGCCACTCGGCACGGCAATGAACAAGGCCCGTCCGGAGCGATCCGGGCGGGCTTTTCTTTTACACCAATATCAAAAAGCCCGCTCGGGCATGAGCGGGCTTTCCTCATCAGGGCAGCTGAACGGGAAGCTGTAACCGCCCCGAACTTGTCCTTACTGGCCCTTGCGTTGCTTCACGCCTTCTTCGTCGGCGGCGGCGCGATCAGCGTCGTCAAAGGTGATCTCGGCTTCTTCGCCCTTGCCATAGGCGCGGGACTTCTTGGCGAGGGCCGACATCGAGTCCTGCATCCGGCCCTGGCCGACAGCCATTGTCTTGGAGGCGCTCATGCCAACCGCATCCGCATCACCGAAGCTCGCAAACTCCGCACCGAGGAAGACGACTTCCCAGCCATTGGCCTTGGCCCGGTCCAGCGCCGCCTTGGCACCGTCGCGGGTAATTTCCTTCGATGAATTCTCATAGCCGTCGGTCATGATCACGATCACGGCCTTCTCCGGCTTGTCGGCTTCGGCCAGCGAGATGACGCGGCCGATGGCATCGAACAGCGGGGTCATGCCGCGTGGATTGGCTTCGTCATTGGTGACGTTGGTCCATTTCTCGGCGGGCACTTGCTTGCGCAGCACGTCGAACTGGAGCGATTCCTGATAGTCGAACACGGCGAGCGTAACAGCAGTCTTGATATCCTTGCCCTCGATCTCGCCTTCATCGGCCTCGCCGACGCTCTTGGCATAGGCGTTCACCGAGCCAAGCGCTTCGTCCCAGATGCCGCTCATCGAGCCCGTCCGGTCAAGGAGGATATAGGAGTGAACCGACTCGCCTGAGGCGGCGGGTTTCGGTGCCGGCGCCTTGGCGGCGGCGGGCAGGACCATGGCGAGGCTGATACCGGTCATGGCAAGTGTAATGAGCGTGGATTTCATAGGGGCGTCCCTTCCCTGTTGCATTGGCTCCCCAGCCTTGTTGAGAGACAACATTAACAAAGATTAGGGCGCACCTGTGGCCAAGCTGCGTTCATGCCAAGAAAAAGCCCGCCTTTTAAGGGGCGGGCTTGTTCATCTGCCGTTCACGGAAGGGCTCAGGCGAATTGCGGCGCGATCTTCAGATTCTTGACCCAGCCGATCTTCTCGAAGGCCAGCAAGATTGTGCCATTATAGTCGACAATCCGGTTCCACACGCCTTTGCGGGGACGGTGCAGCGCGCTGATTGGGGCATCATGGTGATGGTCGTGGAAGGCTTCGCCGCCCGTCAGCAGCGCCATCAAATGATCTGCCCAGATCGGCGTCTTGAGGTGGCCCAGCACGTTGATGCCATAGACCGTGGCATGGAACTGGATGGCGCGGCCGATCACGACGCTGGCGTGGATCAGCGCGGTCAGCACCAGCGATCCGCCGCTCGCCCAGACGATCAGGTAGATCGCCGCCGGAATGAACAGGTGCACGACAAGGCTGATCTCATTGTAGAAACGGTCCATCCACACGATGACCGGCTGGCCTTTCAGCCACATGGCAATCGGACGGTCGGTGTCTTTCTTGTCGCGCCACAGGATCCAGCCAACCCAGGCCCAGCGCTTGGACTCAAACGGGTTGTGCGGGTCGCCCGGGCCATCGGCAAAGCGGTGGTGCTGCGAGTGATAGTTCACCCAGTCCTTCACATTGCCCTGCATGGCGATGATCAGGTTCAGCATGGTCAGGAACTGCGCGGGTGCCTTCAGCTCGCCGGCCCGGTGCTGGAGAATACGGTGCAACGGGCCGATGCCCGCATTGCATATGAACACAGAGAACGCGATCACACCAAAGGCCAGCGGCAGGTACCACCAGTGAAAGGTCAGCTCGCTTACTGCAAAGCCAAGCACCACCATCGTGATGAACAGGCCAAGGCCGAGGGCCGGATAACCGAAAGCCGAGAAGAAGCTGGGAATATCGAACGTCTTCCAACTCTTCGGAATGGCCAGCGAGCGAGGTATCATGGGCGTGGTCTCCAATCGGCCAGCAGGCCGTATTTGCTTTCTGCAAGCCATTCTCAGGCAGGTCCAATTAACACATACTTAAGACCCCGCGCCAGCGTCTACAGGCTTAAATTGTCAGCCCTGACGGACCTGTGATCAAAGGGGTGACGCCGCGCGCCGGATTCGGATAAATGCATGGCAGCGGGAACGTGCGGGGAAGTGAGCGACATGCAGGAAGAACGCCGCCTGAAGGCGATCGAGCGCCTCGTCTCGCTCGGCATCGACCCGGAAGCGAGTCAGGACGAGACCACGCTTGCAATCCCTTGCTCCTTGTCAGGCGATTGCAAGGATGCCGGCGACCCGACGCTCCGCATCAATTTCCAGGAAGGTTCGTTCAAGTGCACGAGCTGCCTTGAGCACGGGGACCTCGACGATCTGGTCATCGCCTTCGAGTCCAGCGGCGTGCCGTCTACCGCCGTTGTCCGCAACGCCGAATTCCATGAAGTGACCAGGGCCGAACCGCACGCAACCAAGACCGCCCTCACACCGCGCCTCAAACCGCTCCCGGAACCACCCTTGAAGCCGCAGAGAACGGTCACGGAAGCCCCTCCCCGCCCCCACCGAAACCTCGGCGAACGCATCATTATCACCCTGCTCGCCCTCGTCTTCCTCGGCGCAGGCCTCAGCGCGGCGGCCCTGTCCGGCTTTGCCAATTACCAGGCCTTTTCCAGCTCCGTGACAGACCCGCTACAGGCCGGAATCTGGGGCTGGACGGGCGTTATCGCCGCAGTGATCTCGTTCGGCGGCTTCACCTTCTTCTACTGGCACACGGCCAACAAGCGCATGAGGGAAGGCGTCCGCGCCCTCCTCTTCGCCCTTGCCGGCGCCGGCACCAGCATCCTCGGCACGCAGATGTACATTGCGGCCAACAATCAGGCCTCACAGGCCGAGGTGACCACCGCCGGATCGAACCGGGCCCTTCTGGAACAGCAGCTGGCCGACTGGCGCGTACAGCTCTCCGGCATTCCCCCGGAAACGCGGTCGGTCGAGGGGCTTGAAGCCTATATTTCGGAAGTGGAACGCGTCGGCCGCACCGAGCAGAAACCTTATCGCGACGCCCAGAACGAACTCGGCCTTGCCCGCCGCCGGGACGACCTCCAGTCAAAGATCGAAGCGGCCAATGCAGAACTGCTCGGCCAAGGCAGCGGTGACATCCTGATCGAGACACAGGCCCGCGCGTCCATACCGAGCTGGTTCTTCGCGGCAATGCTGGAACTCTTCTCAAGCCAGGGTACAAGTATCGGCCTGGTTGCCCTGCTCATACTCTATACGCGCCGCCATGATGCGCCCGCAGTCGACTAGGCCAGAAACGCCACGCCCACGACGCCGAACGCCGCGAGGCTTAGGCCCAGCGCCAGCAGCATCAGCAGCCCATCGCGGGCAAAAATGGCGAGGCCGATCATTGTGATCGCCAGTCCGGGCACAGCAACCGCAAACGGCACCATTTCCAGCGGGATCAATGTCAGGCCCAGCATCATCACCACGCCTGCAGCAATCTGGCGCGCCGGCTGGCTGATGGCCCATGACAGCCGGTGAGTTACCCAGGAATCGATTTCCTGCAAAACACCCTTCGCCTTCTCGTCAGCCTTGCGGACCTTCTTTTTGGAAACTGACAGCTTCTCGACCGTCTCAGGCACCCAGACATGCGTGCTGCCGACCATCATCTGGAAAGCAAACAGCACGAGAACCATGCCGATGACCAATGGCAGGCCCGGTATCGCGCCAAGAGGGGGCAGAACGATCAGGAGGCCGAGAATCGTGAAGATCGGCCCGAACGTGCGATCTTCCCAGAGGTCGAGGAGGTCTCCGAAAGAGACTTTGTCACCCGGCGCTTCGTCGGCGGCTGTCTTCAGGACATTTTGGAGCGGATGATTATTGGCCATGCTCCTCCTACGCCTTCATGACGCAGACCGTTCCTTTTTTATTTCTCGCCTTTAGAGAGAATTTCTCTATCGCACCCAGCATACTTAATTTGCCGATTGCAACTGGCCAAGCCGGTCCTCGCGCAAGGCCTTTCGGCGCACCTTTCCGGCATCATCGCGCAGTGGCTCGCGCACCCATTCGACCGAGCGCGGAATCTTGTAGCGCACAAGGCGATCCGCCAGATGCGCCATCAGCGCGGCCTCGTCCGGTTCACCTTCCGGAAAATCGACAATTGCGTGCAGCAGCGCGCCAAGGTCTTCGTCCGGCAGGCCGATCACGGCAGACGAGCGAACACCTGGAAAGGCGTCCAGCGCGGCTTCCACTTCAGCGGGGTAAATATTGGCCCCGCCCGAGAGGACCATGTCCGACAGGCGATCCGACAAATAAAGGAACCCGTCTGAATCCATCCAGCCCATGTCGCCCAGGCTTTCCCAGCCGCCTTCGATGATCTTGGCTTCCGCGCCGAGATATTCATAGGTCGTTCCCGGCCCGGCCAGTGGCCGCATATAGACCTCGCCCACTTCACCGGCGGGCAGCGTTTGGCCGTCTTCGCTGACGATCTTCATTTCGCACGTCTCTACCGGCCGGCCAACCGAACCGCGATGGTTCAGCCAGTCCGTGCCCTGTATCGTGGTGGACCCCTGCCCTTCCGTGCCGCCATAGAGTTCCCAGATCACTTCGGCGCCCAGCCACTCGATAAAAGCTTCCTTCAGCCAGGCCGGGCATGGCGCCGCGAGGTGCCAGATCGTTTTCAGGCTGGAAAGGTCATACCTGTTGCGCACCTCCTCCGGCAGCGCCCAGATGCGGCGCATCATGGTCGGCACGAAATAGGCGATGTCGACGCCCGTCGTCTGGATGCGCTCCAGCACCTGTTCGGCGTCAAAACGGGTGGTGATGACCACGGTGCAGCCCTTGAACAGGGCAATGAACGCCCAGAGGAAGGGCCCATTGTGATAGAGCGGTCCCGGGATTAGCATCGTGCCCTGTTGCCGGATTTCGAGATAGTCCATCTCCGGGTCCCAGGCCGCCGGCATCTTGGACACGATCAGCTTCGGCCGCCCTGTCGAGCCGCCGGACGTCATCGCCTTGATCGAACTCGCCGTCCGCTCTGGCAGCGGCGCGTCCGACAGGGACGCATCCGGCTCAAAGCCCTTGGTCAGGCATGGCACGGGCGCATATTCCCCCGCCTCGACGCCAACAACCAACGTCGGCTGGCCGAGTTCGATGATCTGGTCGCGCTCGAATTTCGGCAGCTTGGCCGAGATCGGCTGCGGCGTGGCGCCCGCCTTCCAGACGGCAAGACAGGCTTCCATGAACTCGCAGCCATTGGGCAGTGCAATCGTCACGAAATCATCCGGTTTGACACCCATCGCCTCATAGGCCCGCGCGAGCCGGTTGGTGCGGGCGTCAAGCTCGGCCCAGGTGCGCGTATCGCCAAGATGGTCGAGCGCAACCCGGTCCGGCTGGATAGCGGCCCAGTGCGCCACAATGCGTGAAAGGGAGATGATTGCCATGGGTTTCCTGCCTTGAAGTCTGTTGTTCACGGGGGCGCATACAGTGTGCGCCGCCTCGCTTCAGCCAAACGTGCCACATCCATCGGAAGGCGTCATCAGGAACCTCAAGCCGTAGCAAAATCAACAGTGCCACTATCCAAGGCGCGCGCATTTGCTATCAGGCGGCATGATCACCCAAGACGCCGACTTCACCGCCGCCCTGCAGCACGCCATCGACACGAAGACCAAACCGGTCGGTTCGCTCGGCCGCATGGAAGCGCTCGCCGCCCGGATTGCCCGCATTCAGGGAACGCTGAAACCCACCGCCGAAACCTGCCAGCTGACCATTTTTGCCGCCGATCATGGCATGGCGACGGCCGGCGTCTCTTCCTATCCGCAGGATGTGACGCGCCAGATGGTGGCGAACTTCCTGAGTGGTGGCGCCGCAGCGAACGTGTTCGCCCGCAGCCTTGGCGCCGACATCCGCATCGTTGACAGCGGCGTGGCGGGCGAGCCGATTGCGCATCCGGATCTGGTCTCCCGCCGCATCGCGGCTGGCACGGCGAATGCGCTCGAAGGCCCTGCCATGACCGAGGCGGCGATGGGCGCAGCGATCGCCACAGGCCGCGCGCTCGGCTCGGAAAAAACACATGACGTCGCCTGTTTCGGCGAGATGGGCATCGGCAACACGTCCGCCTCCAGTCTTGTTGCCGCCAAACTGCTTGGCCTGCCGGTGGAAGAGATCACCGGGCGCGGCACAGGCCTCAATGATGCAGGCCTTGCCCGCAAGCGACAGCTGCTCAGCGCCGCAGCGGCCCGCACCGAGGCGCGCCTCACCGCACGGGTCGCGCTGATGGAATATGGCGGCTTCGAAATCGCCATGATGGCCGGCGCCATGATGGGCGCCGCACAGGCCGGGACAATCGTCATCGTCGACGGCTTCATCGCCAGCGTCGCCGCTCTCTGCGCCCGCGACCTGATGCCTGAAGCAGCGGGCGCCTTCGTCTATGCGCACCGCTCTGCCGAGGCCGGCCATGCCCGCGTCCTCGACGCGCTGGACGCCGAGCCACTGCTCGACCTTGGCATGCGCCTTGGCGAAGGCACCGGCGCCCTGCTCGCCTGGCCTCTGGTGAAAGCCGCCGCCGCCATGCTGCGCGAGATGGCGAGCTTTGACAGCGCAGGCGTCAGCGGCCCTGCATGAAGAACCAGATCGCGTCATTCCTGCTGGCGATCCAGTTCCTGACGCGCCTGCCCGTGCCGGGCTGGTTCACCTATAGCGAAGCACGCATGACCGCGTCTGCCGCCTATTACCCGCTCGTCGGTGTGATGGTCGGCGCCCTCTGCAGCGCCGTGTTCTGGAGCGTCTCCCTGCTCTTCCCGCCGCTTGTCAGCGTGCTAATCGCCAACACCGCCAGCCTGCTCCTCACCGGCGCCTTCCATGAGGATGGCCTCGCTGACACGTTCGATGGCATCGGCGGTGGGCACACACGCGACGCCGCGCTGGAGATCATGCGCGACAGCCGCCTCGGCACCTATGGCACGGCGGCCCTTGTCGCCGCCCTTGCGCTGAAGACTGCAACCCTTACCGCCCTGCCCGCGCACATGCTGCTCTTTGCCTTCCCCGCAGCGCATGGCCTGTCGCGCCTGTCGAGCGTCCTCACGATTGCCACCAGCCGCTATGTTCGCACTGCGGGCACAGGCAAGCCGGTCGCCCAAGGCCTCTCCCTGCCAAGCCTGCTGATCGCTTCTGTCACGGGCGTCGCCATCTGCCTCGCATGGATCTATCTGCTGCCCGCAGCGCCCTTGCTGTTTGGCCTCATCGGCCTCGCCACTGGCCATGTCGCCATGCGCGCCTTCTTCGAATTCAAGCTGAAGGGCTATACCGGCGACACACTCGGCGCGGTGCAGCAGGTAAGCGAGATCGGCTTCTATCTCGGACTGCTCGCATGGCTCTGACCCTTCTGCGCCACACCACGCCCGCCATCGCGTCCGGCATCTGCTACGGCATGACCGATCTCGATGTGGCGGAGACGTTTGCGGCGGAAGCGCGCGACGTGGTGGCCGCACTCCCACCACCGGACCGTATCGCCACAAGCCCGCTCAAACGCTGCCGCCTGCTGGCCGAGCATATTGGCGAGGCGATGAACCTGCCGGTCACCATAGACGAACGCCTGCGAGAAATGGATTTCGGCACATGGGAAGGCCTCCCTTGGTCCGACATCCCGCGCGCCGAACTCGACCAATGGGCGGCCGACTTCCTGCATGCCCGCCCCCATGGTGGCGAGAGCGTAACCATGCTGACCGCGCGCGTTCAGGCAGCACTGGCCGAATGGGACGATAACCAAAGCCATGGCTTGATTGTCACCCATGCGGGCGTCATCAAGGCCGCGCTGGCCAGTGAGGCAACCGCCCAAGGCTACAACGCAAATATCGGCTTCGGCCGCTTCGTCACTGTCCCACACCCCTTCCGAGGAATCTCTGCATGACCACTGACCCGACGCACACGGAAAAGATGAAGGCCCTGCAGACCGAGCAGAAGAAGAAAACATCCGAAGCCCGCGATCCGGGCCGCGGCCTCATCCTCGTCCACACGGGCAATGGCAAGGGCAAGTCCAGCTCGGCTTTCGGCGTCATCATCCGGGCCCTTGGCTGGGGCCAGAAAGTGGGCGTCGTCCAGTTCATCAAGGGCAAGTGGATCACCGGCGAGCGCCAGTTCTTCGCGAAGTTCGCCGATCAGGTGACCTGGCACACAATGGGCGAAGGCTTCACCTGGGATACGCAGGACAAGGACCGCGACATTGCCGCCGCCGAAGCCGCCTTTTCCCGCGCCTGCGAGATGATGAGCAGCGGTGACTATGACCTGATCGTCCTCGACGAGATCAATATCGCGCTGCGCTATGATTATCTCGACGTGCAGGCCGTGATTGATGGCCTCAAGGCCCGATCCGAGCGCACCAGCGTCATCCTGACGGGCCGCGATGCCAAGCCGGAACTCATGGATTACGCCGATCTGGTCAGCGAAATGACCGAAGTGAAGCACCCGTTCAAGGCGGGCATCAAGGCCCAGCGCGGCCTCGATTTCTGATCCCGCCACAGCGTCCTGCAGCGCGCATTTCTGTTGACAGCGTTTCGCGCTTGCAGCAACAGACGCAGCAGATGGTGCTCCCCTAACCGGGGGCTAAGAGGGAAGCCGGTTTAAATCCGGCGCTGTACCCGCAACTGTCAGCCAGGAGCTGATGGCCAAACTTGCCACTGGGGCTTTTGCCCTGGGAAGGCCGGCCTGAAGTGATGATCGGTGAGCCAGGAGACCTGCCATCGCGTCGTTCGTCCGAGAACCGGGGAAAGTTCTCAGTGGGCGGGAAGGCTAAACGCCAGTCCTTTGTGACGACAATCGTAAAATTTGGTCTGGCCGCCCGGCTGCGTTTCGCAGTGGGCCAGCATGTCGTTGTGAAATGTACCCTCCTCGCGGGCGGCAAGGGTGCAGAGGAATGCTAATATGTCTTTCAAGACTGCCCTTCTGGGCATGACCATCCTTGCTATGGCTGCGCCAGCCCTGGCCCAGACAATTGATACCGAAGAAACCAAGCTCGACACCGTGATCGTCTCTGGCTCACGTCTCGACCAGACGGCGACGGAAGTCGGCTCCAGCGTGTCGATCATCAGCGCCGAGACCATCGATAAGCTCGGCTTCGATTTTGCCCTTGATGCGATTGCCTCCGCGCCCGGCGTCACCATCAACCAGAGCGGCAGCTTTGGCGGCAACGCAACTGTCCGCATCCGCGGCGCTTCCAGCGACCAGACGCTTGTCCTGATGGACGGCGTGCCGATCAATGATCCATCCGGCACAGGCGGCGGCTACAATTTCGCCTATCTCGACACAGAGAACATCGAACGCATTGAAGTGCTCAAGGGCCCGCAATCCACGCTCTGGGGCAGCGACGCGATTGGCGGCGTGGTCGCCATTACCACCAAGCGTCCGGAAGACGGCCTCGGCGGCAGCGCGTTCGGCGAATACGGCTCGTTCAACACGTTCCGCGGCGGCGCATCCATTGGCGGTGCCAATGACACCGGCGACTTCCGCATCGCCGCCACCGGCATCACTACGGACGGCATCTCCAAGGCCGACGAAGCCAATGGCAATACCGAGGATGACGGCTACGACTCCACCACGCTGTCGGCCCGCGGCGGCCTGAACCTGCCCAGCAAGATGCGCCTCGATGGCACGCTGCTCTACAGCGAGGCCACCAGCGAGTATGACAGCTATTCCGGCGGCGCGCAGGGCAGCACAGCCGATGGCGACGAGTCGACGGAGTCAGATTCGCTCTCGGGCAATCTCTCCCTAAAAGTGCCGCTATTCGATGACAGGCTCGAAAACCTGTTCGTGGTCGGCTATTCCGACATCACCCGCAAGAACTTCACCGACGGCGCACAAAGCTATTTGGCCGAAGGCGACCGGGCGGTCTATCGCTACCAGGGAACGTTCACCGTCAACCCGGCCAACAAGCTGGCCTTTGGCGCTGAACGCGAAGAAACGACGGCCAATGATTCCGATTCGACGATTGATGGCCTGTTTGCGCTCTATGAGTACAAACCGGTTGAAAAGCTGACCCTCACGGGCGGCGTGCGCGTCGATGATACCGACACGTTCGGATCCAAAACCACAGGCCGGGTCGCAGCTGCATACAGCGCAACCGACCAGGTCCTGCTACGCGCAAGCTGGGGACAGGGCTTCAAGGCGCCCTCCATCTTCCAGTCGACCTATGTCTGCTCGTTCTGCGGCCTGACAGAACCCAATGCCAACCTGAAACCGGAAACCTCCGAAGCCTATGATCTGGGCGTCGAATGGAATTCTCTGGATGGCCGCGCACAGGCTGGCGTCACTGTCTTCCATCAGGAAACGGAGAACATGATCGATTTCTCCTACACCGCCGGATACGACAATATCGCCTTCGTTGAGTCGCAGGGGGTGGAACTCACGGGCGGCTACCAGTTCACCAACTGGCTCGGCGTCTCGGCGAACTACGCCTATATCGACGCTGAAGACGGCAACGGCAATGCCCTCGTCCGCATGCCGGAACATAGCGGTGACGTCACGGTCTCGCTCGACCCTGAAGGCCCGCTCTCCGGCGCCGTCCTCGTCCGCTACAATGGCGAAGAGCCCAACTCCTCCGGCGGCATGCTGGACAGCTGGACCCGCGTTGACCTGACAGGCCGCTATGACCTGACAGACAGTGTCGAGCTCTTCGCACGCATCGAGAACCTTTTCGACGAGCAGTATCAGGAAGTCCTCGGCTACGGCACACCCGGCCTTTCCGGTAGTGTCGGCCTGAGACTGCGTTACTAGAGGAAGCAGCGTGTCGAGACTGATGATCCTTTTCCTGGCCGGGCTGCTGGCCGCCTGCGGTGGTCCTCCCACACCGCCTGCGGCCGATACGGCACGCCCGGTCCGGATCGTCAGTCTCGACTATTGCGCCGACCAGTACGTCCTTGAATTCGCAGACCGCGACCGCATCCTCGCCATCTCGCCCAATGCGGACAAAGACTTTTCCTACATGCGCGATGCCGCCCAAGGCATTCGCACCGTCCGTCCGATTGCAGAAGACGTGATCCTGCTGAAGCCGGATCTCGTCGTACGCTCCTATGGCGGCGGACCTGACGCGACGCAATTCTTCGAGCGCGCCGGCATCCCGGTTCTTGACGTCGGCTGGGCCGGCGACCTGCCGGGCGTCCTCGCCAATGTCCAGCGCATCGCCGACGGCCTCGGCGAACACGATCGCGGCGCCGCCCTGGTCGCGCAAACGCAGGCCCGGCTCGACCACCTCGCCCAGCGCAGCAGCGGCAAGTCCGCGCTCTACATGACGCCCGCCGGCGTCACCAGCGGCCCCGGCTCCCTCGTGCACGAAATGATCCTTGCCGCCGGCCTCGAGAATTTCCAGCAACAGCCCGGCTGGCGCTCCCTCCCCCTCGAACGCCTCGCCTATGAAGCGCCGGACGTGATCGCCGCCGCCTTCTTCGGCGCCCGCACCAATCATCCCGATGCCTGGAGCCCGATGAACCATCCCGTTGCCCGTGCCCAGCTGGCCGACCACCCCGTCGTTTCGCTTGAGGGCGCGTGGACCTCCTGCAATGGCTGGTTCCTGATCGACGCCATCGAAGCGCTGGCCGAAGGGAGCGACACATGAAACCGAATGTCTGGCTCCTCCCCGCGCTGGTCGCCGCATCGCTGCTCGCCCTCTTTGCCGCCTGCCTGCTTGGCTCGACGCCCATGTCGCCGGAGCGTGTGCTGGCGGCCTTCTTCGGTGGCGGCGACGCAGGCGACCGGCTCGTGATCTGGCAGATCCGCCTGCCCCGCGCCCTCGCCGCCTACATGGTCGGCGCCTCACTCGGCATCAGCGGCGCCGCGTTGCAGGGCCTGCTTCGCAACCCGCTGGCCGAGCCGGGCGTGCTCGGCGTTTCGGCCACAGCCTCGCTCGCAGCCACCTTCTCGCTCTATTACGGCCTGGTCGCGCTCTCGCCCTGGATCCTGCCCCTCTCGGCCATCCTTGGCGCGCTGGCGGCCACGGGCCTCATCACGCTCGCCGCCATCCGCACACGCTCCGTGGTCACGCTGATCCTCATCGGCGTCGGCCTTTCCAGCTTTGCCGGCGCCGCCATGAGCCTCCTCATGAACCTCGCGCCCAATCCCTTCTCGCTCGCCGACATGATCAACTGGATGCTCGGCTCGGTCGCCAATCGCAGCTTCCGCGAGATCGGCCTTGCCGCCCCCTTCATCCTTGTCGGAGCCGCCATCCTCCTCGCCTCCCGGCGCGGCCTCTCGGCCCTCACACTCGGTGAGGAAGCCGCCAGCGGCGTGGGCCTGAACCTCCGCGCCCAGCGCATCCTCACTGTCCTCGGCGCCGGGCTGGCGACAGGCGGCTCGGTCGCCCTCGCAGGCGCCATCGGCTTTGTCGGCATCGTCGCCCCGCACGTGATCCGTCCCTTTGTCGGGCATGACCCCGCACGTTCCCTCGTGCCGTCCGCCATGTTCGCGGGCCTCATCCTCGTGCTGGCCGATATTGGCGTGCGCATCATCCCGACCTCCAACGAGCTGAAGCTCGGCGTCGTCGCCGCCCTCATCGGCGCGCCCGCCTTCGTCTGGATTGCGATACAGAGGCGGACCGGCAATGACTGATCTCACCGTCACCGACCTGACCGTCAAGGCGGGCCGCAACACGCTCGTGGAAGGCGCCGGCTTCTCGCTTGTGCCCGGTGAACTCGTCGCACTGCTCGGCCCCAATGGCGCAGGCAAGACCAGCCTTCTGCGCGCCGCGCTCGGCCTTGAGAGACGTGACGCAGGTATGGCCTCCCTCAACGGCGATGATTGCGCCAGGCTGTCGCCGATGGAACGCGCCCGCCGCGTCGCCTACCTGCCCCAGCAGCGCCCCCTCGCCTGGCCCAATGCCGTGCGCGATGTCGTCGCCCTCGGCCGCTATGCCTATGGCGCAGCGCCCGGACGCCTCAGCCAGCCGGACGCCGACGCCGTCGATCGCGCCATGGAAACGTGCGACCTGGCCGCCCTCGCCCACCGCTCCGCCGACACATTGTCCGGCGGCGAGCTTGCCCGCGTCCACTGCGCGCGCGCCTTTGCCGCAGAGGCGCCGCTGCTTGTCGCGGACGAACCCGTCGCTGCGCTGGACCCCCGCCACCAGTTCCGCATCATGGACATCATCCAGTCCTATGTCGCGCGCGGCGGCGGCGCCCTTGTCGTGCTGCACGACATATCGCTTGCGGCGCGCTATGCCAGCCGCCTCATCTGGATGAAGGATGGCCGCATCGTGGCCGACGGCCCGCCCGCCGAAACCCTCACCGCCGAGCGCCTCGCCGAAATCTATGGCGTCCGTGCCCGCGTCCATGGCACGCTGGTCCATATCGAGGGCGCCGCATGACGGCACGCGCGCTCATGCTGCAAGGCACGGGATCGGATGTCGGCAAGTCCGTCCTCACCGCCGCCCTCTGCCGCATTGCCCGCCGACGCGGTCTCAGCGTTGCGCCCTTCAAGCCACAGAACATGTCCAACAATGCGGCCGCCTGCCCCGGCGGTGGCGAGATCGGCCGGGCGCAGGCGCTGCAGGCCCTCGCCGCAGGCATTGCGCCGCATACGGATTTCAACCCCGTCCTGCTGAAACCCGAGACAGACCGCAAGTCGCAGATCGTGGTCCACGGCAAGGCCGTCCAGACAGTCGACGCGGCCTATTACATGTCCAATCGCGACCGATTGATGGGCGCAGTGATGGAAAGCTTTGACCGGCTCACCAACCAATATGACCTCGTTCTCGTCGAAGGCGCGGGCAGCCCCGCCGAGATCAATCTGCGCGAGCGCGACATTGCCAATATGGGCTTCGCCCGCCGCGCCGGGGTGCCCGTCTGCCTGATTGGCGACATCGAACGCGGCGGCGTCATCGCCAGTCTTGTCGGCACGAAGACCGTCATTGACCCGGCGGACGCCGACATGATTCGCGGTTTTCTGGTCAACAAGTTTCGCGGTGACATCCGCCTCTTCGATGACGGCGTCACCGGCATTGAGCAGCGCACCGGCTGGCCCTGTTTCGGCGTCATTCCCTGGCTCCCGGCCATCACGCAGCTTCCCGCAGAAGATGCCGTCATCCTTGACGAACCCGTGCCCCGCTCCGGCAAGGGCCTGCGCATTGCGGCGCCCATGCTGTCGCGCATCGCCAATTTCGATGATGCCGACCCGCTGCGCATCGAACCCGATGTGGACTTCCATTGGGTCACGCCCGGCCGCCCCATTCCCCGCGACACCGACGTGGTCATCCTGTTCGGCACCAAGTCCACGCTCGGCGACCTTGCCTTCCTGCGTGCGCAGGGCTGGGATCATGACATTCACGCCCACGTCCGCAATGGCGGCCGCCTGCTCGGCATTTGCGGCGGCTACCAGATGATCGGTAAACGGATCATTGATCCGCAAGGTGTCGACGGTCTGCCCGGCGAAGCCGAAGGCCTCGGCCTGCTTGATGTCGAGACACACATGATTGCCGACAAGCAGGTCAATGAGGCGCGCGGCCAGTGCGCCCTGAGCGGCGCGCCCGTCGCCGGTTACGAAATCCATGCCGGCATTACGCAAGGCCCGGCCACAGACCGGCCCATGTTCACCCTCGACAACAAGCCCGAAGGCGCCCGTAGCCCGAACGGGCGCATTGAGGGCACCTACCTGCACGGCGCCTTTGCGCAGGACAATTTCCGTCGCAGCTGGATAACCCGCTCCGGCGGACGGGGCGATTTCGCGCTCAATTATGATGGCGAAGTGGATCGGGCGCTGGATGCACTGGCCGATGGCGTCGAAGCCGCCGTTGATGTTGACAGTCTGCTCGCCGAGGCGCGCGCACCCGGCTGGCGCCCCAGTTTGGTATGAGCGCGGCGGCCCTGATGCTGGCAGCCTGGGCGGTCGAAGCGCTGCTTGGCTGGCCGCAATGGCTCTACCGCCTGATCCGGCACCCCGTCGTCTGGCTCGGCACCGGGATCAGCTGGCTCGAACGCGCCTTCAATGAGCCTTCATGGCCCCACGCCGCACGCTATGTGGCGGGCGCCCTGTCATCCCTGTTCGCCATCTCCGCCACCACAGCGCTCGCCTTTGCCATCTCGCGCGCCCTGCCCGACACGATCCTCGGCTGGACAATCGAGGCCCTGCTCGCCTCCAGCCTCATCGCTTCGCGCAGCCTCTACACACATGTCGCTGCCGTCGCGCGCCCACTCTCCGCCTATGACCTCGCAGGTGCCCGCACCGCCGTCTCGCAAATCGTCGGCCGCGACCCCGCCCAGCTGGACGAGCCCGGTGTTGCCCGCGCCGCCCTCGAAAGCCTCGCCGAGAACGCGTCTGACGGCGTTACCGCCCCCCTCTTCTGGGGCGCCCTGTTTGGCCTGCCGGGCCTTGCCGCCTACAAGGCCGTGAACACGCTCGACTCCATGATCGGCCATCGCACTGATCGCTACGCCGCCTTTGGAGGCTTCGCCGCCCGGCTGGACGATGTGGCCAATCTCGTCCCTGCACGCCTGACGGGTCTTGCCTTTGCAGCCATGTCCGGCAGCACATCTGCCCTGCGCACCATGCTGCGCGATGCAAGCCATCACCGCTCCCCCAACGCCGGCTGGCCCGAAGCCGCCATGGCCGGCGCCCTCGGCATTCGCCTCTCCGGCCCGCGCCTCTATGGCGACCGCGTAAGCGACGAGCCATGGCTCAACGCCGCCGCGCCCGATCCGACCCCCGACACACTCAAGCGCGGCCTCCGTCTCTATCTCCGTGCGATGGTCTTGCTCGCCCTGCTGCTCGCCGCAGCCGCATTGGCAAGGAGCCTCGCATGAATGACGACCTCCTCCACGGCGGCGCGCTGGACCATATGCAGACCGCCTACCCGAACGCGCCGACGCCATGGGTCGACCTCTCCACCGGCATCAACCCCTGGCCCTACCCCGTCGGCGCCCTCCCGCCTTCAGCTTGGCAACACCTGCCCACCGAGGCCGCCCTGCAGGCCTGCCGCGCCGCCATGGCCCACGCCATCGGCGCGCCCGAAGCCGCCCTCCTGCTCGCTCCCGGCAGCGAACTGCTGATCCGTCTCCTGCCCACCGTGATCGCGCCCCGCACCGTTGCCCTCCTCTCGCCCACCTATGGCGATCATGCGCGCGCATGGCGGGCGAGCGGCGCCGACGTGATCGAAACGGCCGATCCACTCGCCTTTGCTGGCAAAGTCGACGCTCTGGTCCTTTGTAACCCCAACAATCCCACGGGAATGGTCCACGAACGGTCACAACTTGGTCAGGCTCTGACCCGCCAGGCGGCCCGCAATGGCTGGCTAATCGTCGACGAAGCCTATGCCGACCTCTGCCCGGCCCTCAGTCTCACCCCCCTCGCCGGCGCCAGAAACCTCATCATCCTGCGCTCCTTCGGCAAGTTCTACGGCCTCGCCGGCCTCCGCCTCGGCGCCCTGCTGGGCCCGCCCGCGCTGCTCGACTCCCTATCCCACCGCCTCGGCGTCTGGCCCGTTTCTGGCCCGGCGCTCGCTATTGGCAAGCAGGCCTATGCCGACCTTGCTTGGCAGGCCGAAACACGCAACCAGCTTGCCGCCGCCCGTCGCCGTCTCGATAAAATCCTTTTGGATTCAGGTCTCTGGCTGGTCGGCGGGACAGACCTCTTCCGCCTTGTAAAGACAGAGAAAGCCCAGCAACTCTGGCACCGGCTCGCCGAGGCAGGCATCTATGTCCGCCGGTTCGACTATGCGCCCGATCTCCTCCGCATCGGCCTGCCTTCAGACGCCGCCGCCGAACACCGCCTCGCCGCCGCGCTCAGCCTTTAAGGCGCAATGGCAGGCCCGCCGCGACGAATTCCACCACATCACACACCGCCGCCACGCGCTGATTCAGCCGCCCCTGCGCATCCCTGAACGCCCGCCCCAGCACCGTCTCCGGCACAAGGCCAAGACCCACCTCGTTCGACACAAGGATCACCTCGCCCTCGAAGCGCCCGAGACAGGCGCACAGCGCTCGGGTCTCCGCCTCCACGTCTCGCTCATGATGCATGAGATTGGACAGCCACAGCGTCAGGCAATCGACCAGCACGACGGGCGCATCTGCAGCTTCCATTGCAGCTACAAGGTCCAGCGGTGTCTCCACCGTGCGCCAGCCCGCGCCGCGATCAGCCTTGTGGCGCGCGATCCGCGCTTCCATTTCCACGTCCAGCGCTTCGGCTGTGGCGATATAAACACGGGTCTCCCCCGCCGCCTCCGCCAGCGCCTGCGCCCGCGCACTCTTGCCCGAACGCGCCCCTCCCAGAATGAATGTCGCTGTCATGAGGGGGCTCTAGCCCAGAGAGGGCTGCAGCTCCAGTGTGCAGATTGGAAAGCGGAACCCGCAATTATTTCGACGTCACGTCAGGCACGTTATCTCGAACGCGGACGACAGCGCCAACGGCGCTCAAAACAAATGACGCCAAAAAAGGATGTCCGAAAACATTCCCATCGAACTGCCACGGTTCCCCCTCATGGGAATAACCAAACGCCATGAAAAAGACATTTGGGAGAAAGATGCTCACAAACATTGTTGAGGCCTGAAAAGGTGTAACGACAATAACACCGATGCAGACAAGTGTGAGTCGACGCAGGTTTTGACCCACATTTATGCGTCGAAGGCCCCACATCGCCAGACCGCCAAATATCGCCATGCTGATTGCCCAGACCGCCGTCCACCACCCAGCTGCGGCCAGCATGTTGATGATCTTCACGCGACCGTTCTCCTTCTCGTCGGTGGGCGGCGGAGGAGATATGACAATGACCTGGTAGCCATGCTGACGGAGAACGGCGAGAGTATCATCATAGACCTGGAGGGCTTGCGGGCTGAACCCGCCCGCCCTGAAATCGGTGATATTGATCTCGATATAGGGAATTTGGACGCCATCGACCGGCCATGAATCCGCGTCCGATGATGTCGGAACAGCGATAATTTCGCCGTGGACGTCTGACTCCACCGGTTCGGATTGATGCCGCCAGAAACTGATCGTGTGGGACATGCGCAAGCGAAACTCGCTGGACAGGCTATCTAGCATGTCACTCGTCCAGCCTTCCGTCGCTGGCTGCGTTTCAAATCCCAGCCGGTTCAGCTCGTGCTGGATTTCAACCGAAGCCGTGTCCAGATCGGATACTGACTGAAACTCCACGCCCAGCTTGGCAGTCGGTGCGACATAGCTCACACCGCAGCCCGAAATCGCCAATACCACAAGGAACGCAAGCCATTTCATGGCCTCCCCCTCCCTTGGTCATCCATGACAGTTCGAAAGTCCGAAAATAGATGCCGTTGTGAGCGTCACCTTCGCACCCGCTTGGGTCAACTGCGCAAATTGTCCGAATGACTGCGGGACCAGGCAGTCAGGTCAGTCGAACCCGATAGCAATGATGAGCCCGAAGATGTGAAAGGACATTAAATGCCTATCACCCTATAGGAGAAAATGGTGCACCCGGAGCGATTCGAACGCCCGACCCCCAGATTCGTAGTCTGGTGCTCTATCCAGCTGAGCTACGGGTGCCCCCATAAGGAAGGCGGACACATACAGGCAGGTTTCGCAGCTTGCAAGCCTGCCTGACACGGGTTTTCACGGAAAACTGCACTCAGGGCTGCGGCGCAGCGATCTGCAGTCCCGTAACGCCGGAAATCCAGTCTGCATAAGCCGCGACACGGGTGTAGATTCCGGGGCTTTCGGGCCGACCGCAGCCGAGGCCCCAGCTGACAATGCCGACCTGGACCGGGGGGCCATCATAGTCGCGATAGACCAATGGGCCGCCACTATCGCCCTGACAGGAATCCGTCGTGCCCGCGCCGGCGCAGATCTGGCTCTCGGAACTGATGGCGACATCCGTATATATGTCAGACAGGCCATAGCGCGCGACGAGGCTGTCGATCTGTTGCCGGCAGGCCTCTGTCTCCACAAAGGGCACGTAGCCTTCCTGCAGGCGCATCTTGGGGGCGCTGAGCTGGCGGCCAGTCTGGCTGAAGGCCTCCTCGCCGGGCCCGTCTTCCTCCGTGCGGCCATATCCGGCAACCACGAGAGGCGGGCCGTCGAGATTATCCTCTGGTGGCCCTACCGTCAGGCCGTCCACAAGGGCGACGGGACCTTCCCAGGGACTTTCGAGGCGCAGCAGGGCGATATCATTGCCGGCTTCAGGCTTTTCGGGCTTGTAGGCGGGGTGAACAACGACGGCGCTCAACGGAAATACGGTCCCGGCCCCTCGCCGTCGCAAATCGGCCGCTCCGATGGCAACACTCAAAACGCCAAACCTGACGAGGCTTCCATCGTCGGCGCGCGCATACTGATAGGCCCGCCCGCCTGTCTCGATGCGCGCGTCTTCAACGCAATGGGCAGCGGTAAGGGCCCATTCGGGCGAAATCATCGTGGCGCCACACTCATGGAAGAGCGAATGACCCAGCACGGTCTGCAGCGAGGCCATACCCGGCCAGTCATCCGCGTTGGCATCGCGTCCTGCAATGATCTGTGCAGATGCAGCTGTGGCGATAATGGCGCAAGCGTTCGTCAGCAACGCAACGCGCCTGACTAACCCGCGATATGCCAACCTCTGCATGATGCTTTGACCTCGCTAGAGGCAACCATTTTACGCCGACTGGCAGGGCACAACAAGGGGCGGACAAGGCCCGTCAGAGTGCCGCCGGAGTTGCCGAACGGGCGATCCCGGTCGTGTTGGCGATCCAGTCGGCATAGCCCGAGACGCGCATATAGACGCCCGGGCTGCCCTCGCGGCCACAGCCGAGGCCCCAGCTGACCACGCCGACCTGAACCGGCCCGTTGCCGCCATTGCCGCGCTGGACGAGCGGTCCGCCGCTATCGCCCTGGCAGCTGTCGGAATAGCTGGCGCCGGCGCACATCTGGGTCTCGGGCGAGACTGTGACGCCAGCATAGTCGTCCTGCAGGCCATATTGGGTGATGAGGCCTTCCAGGTCCGTCTTGCATTCCTCCGGCGTAATCTTGGGAAGGTAGGCCTCCTGCAGCACCATCATCGGCGCGCTGAGGTGGCGCCCGGTGCGGCTGACGGCTTCCTGCCCGGTGGCCTGTTCGCCCGTCTTGCCATAGCCGGCGACCATCAGCTCCGAATAGGGCGGGTCAAAATCGCTGACGCTGCCCGTGAGGCCGTCGAGCCTGCCGACGGCGCCTTTCCAGACGCCATCAATGCGCACGAGGGCAAGGTCATTGCCCCCTTCGGCATGGCCGCGCTTATAGCCCGGATGGACGACGACGTCCCGGATCGGGAAAACGCTGCCCCTTGCGACCTTGCGCAGGTCCCCTGCCCCGATGGTCAGGATCAGCGGGCCGAAGCGGACGAGGTCTCCCGACGCATCTGGCACGTATTGAATGGCGCGGCGGCCATTCTCGATGCGCGCGGTCTCGACGCAGTGGGCTGCCGTGATGGCCCAGCTGTCGGAAATCATCGTGGCGCCGCACTCGTGATAGATTTCCTTGCCGCTGACCGACTGCATGGAGGCCATCCCCGGCCAGTCAGCCGGATTTGCGTCCCTTCCTTCCACGACACAGGCCGTGGCGAGCGTGAGCGCGCCGAGCGCCAGGCTCAATCTTGTGATGTTTTTCATGTCCGTCCCCTTACCTCCCGGACATGTATACCCCTCTTGCGATGGCGCGCGCCAGTGTGCTGGCCGCCAGCTCGCCAATCCGGGCAATTGTGGCGGGCGTTGGATCGGGCAAGGCGCGCTTGCCGGTAGCCAGAACAAACACGGCGTCGCCGTCAAAGGGCGCAAAGACGGGCCGGATGGCGCGCGAGAAACCGGACAGGGCCATCTGCGCGACGCGCTTGGCCTGATCGGGCGTCAGGATGGCGTCTGTCGCGATGCAGGCAATGGTCGTGTTCTGACCGAGGCTGGGGTTCAGCTTGGCCGCGCCCCAGTCTTCGGCACTCATGGAAAAGTCGGATGGCGGGCGCGCGCCGCCAAACTCACCATCAATCTCGTACGGCCATGCCCAGAAGGCGTCCGTGCCGGGCATGTAGACTGAGCCATAGCAATTGACCGCCGCAAGGGCGCCGACTGTGATCTTGTCCCGCGTCACGATGCTGGCTGAGCCCGTGCCGCCCAGATGCGCGCCCGCTGCCGCACCATAGCCTGCACCTGCCCTGCCAAGCCGGAACGTGTCTGCGGCGGCGTCATAGGCCGTGCGACCGAGTGCAGCATAGGGCGAGGCCTCGCCCCAGTCCTTGTCGCCGCCATTGGCGAGATCATAGAGGATGGCCGCCGGCACGATGGGCGATTTGGGCACGGTCGGCAGGTCGATCAGGCCGAAGCCCCGCCCCGCCTTCTTGAGGCCGGCCGCAACGCCGTCTGCAGCGGCGAGGCCGAACGCACTGCCGCCGGAGAGGCAGATGGCATCGACCGCATCAACCAGCGTGCCACCTGCCAGCAGGTCCGTCTCGCGCGTGCCGGGGCCACCCCCTGCAACACATACGGCAGCAACAGCGGGCTTCTCGGCCAGGATCACGGTCGTGCCCGTGCGCACGCGGGCATCTTCCGCCTGCCCGACGCTGATACCTGCCACATCCGTGATCAGGTTATTCTTTCCGGGCTTTGCCATGATGTCTGCCTTTGCCTTTTCATTCCTGTGCCAGTCTCTTAAGGTCAGCCGAACACTGCGCCAAGCAAAGGGTTTTTCATGTATCGTCGCACGCTATCGCCCAGCCGTTTCCTCGGGCTGCCTCTCATTGCCATTGCCAGCCTTGCGCTGAGCGCCTGTACGCAGGCCAAAAGCAATGTCACTTCCTCCGCAGACGCGGCCAAGACCGCGGCGGAAACAGCCGAATCACTGAGCCCGCCAACCGGCGACCTCAGCTGGACCAAGGGCGCGATGGTGGCTGCGGCCAACCCGCTGGCCGTGGAAGCCGGGCTGGAAGTGATGCGCAATGGCGGCAACGCGATCGATGCGGCGATTGCCGTCCATGCCGTGCTTGGCCTCGTCGAGCCGGAAAGCTCGGGCCTCGGTGGCGGCGCTTTCATGGTCTATTATGACCGTTCCAAGGACGAGATCACCGTATTCGATGGTCGCGAAATGGCCCCTGCGGCTGCCACGGCGGACTATTTCGTCAAGGACGGCAAGGTGATGGATTTCATCGAAGCCTGGCAGTCGGGCCATTCGGTGGGTGTTCCGGGACAGGTCGCGCTCTACAAGGCCGCGCATGACGCCGCCGGCACGGGCGACTGGGCGGCAGATTTCGCGCCCGCCATCCGCCTTGCCGAGAATGGTTTTGAAGTTGGTGAAAAGCTTTCGCAGGCGCTGTCATCCGAGCGGCTGCGCGCGGTTATCAATCTCGACGACAACCCGGTGACGGCCGCCTATTTCTATCCGGATGGCAAGCCGCTTCCAGAGGGCTACCTGCTGAAGAACCCGGACTATGCCGCCACGCTGCAACGCATCGCCGCTGAAGGCCCCAGCGCCTTCTACACCGGCGAGATTGCTGAAGGCATCGTCGCCGCCGCTGGTGCCGAGCCCTATGGCAGCGTGATGACCATGGAAGATCTCGCCGATTACACCGTGAAGACACGCCCGGCCGTCTGCGGCACGCTGCCGACCGGCTACAAGATCTGTTCCGCCCCGCCACCCTCTTCCGGCGGTATCGCGCAGAACGAGATCATGGGTCTCTATGACCTGATGAAGCCCGGCCCGAACGTGAAAGTGTCGGAAGACTATTACCTGAAAATCTTCGTCGACGCCCAACGCCTCGCCTATGCCGACCGCGACTATTATGTGGCCGATGCAGACCATGTCACCGTGCCGACGGCTGACCTGATCAACCCGGACTATCTGAAAGTACGCGCCAAGGAGGCCTTTGCGCCGGACGCGCATGCCACGCCGGGCGATCCGGGCGTGGCCCTTGGCCGCAGCCCGATGATCGGCATGTGGGGCCAGGACCAGACCGAGCACAAGCCGGGCACGACGCATATCTCCATCATCGACACTGACGGCAATGCCGTCTCGATGACGGCGACCGTTGAAGCCGCCTTCGGCTCGTCGCGCATGACGCATGGCTTCCTGCTCAACAACCAGCTGACCGACTTCTCCCGCGCGCCAACAGCTGGTGGCCAGCCTGTGGCCAACGCCCCTGCTGCCGGAAAGCGTCCGCGCAGCTCGATGTCACCAACGCTCGTGTTCAATCCTGAGGGCGACCTGTTCATGGTCACCGGCTCGCCGGGCGGCAACTCGATCATCGCCTATGTCGCCAAGACGCTCGTCGGCGTGATGGAATGGGGCCTGACGGCGCAGGAAGCCGTCGACCTGCCGAACATCATCGCGCGCGGTGACACGGTTGGCGTCGAAGTCGACCGCGAAGGCGGCCCGGAAGATGCCGAAACGCTGCGCCAGATGGGCTATGATGTTGACGAGCGCGAAGGCGAGAATTCCGGCCTGCACGTCATCGTCGTGCGCGACAATGGCCTTGAAGGCGCCGCTGATCCGCGCCGTGAAGGCGTTGCGAAGAAGCTGGAATAGGGTCGACAACGGGGCACCTTCCCCGCTTCCCCTGCGCATGCAGGGGTCCAGTGCGGCGCGTCACGGATGCGGCAAACTGGGCCCCAGCATTCGCTGGGGAGACGGCTCTGGACGGGCAAAATTGTGACAAACTAGACCATGGCCAAGCTCTATTTCTCCTACGCCGCAATGAATGCCGGCAAGTCGACCATCCTGCTTCAGGCGGCGCACAATTACCGTGAGCGGGGCATGGATGTGCTGCTGCTTACCTCCGAACTCTATGGCGGCACCGAGGACGGGCATATTTCCTCGCGCATCGGTATCAGTTCCGAAGCGACGCTCTATTCCGACAAGGTGGACCTTTTTGCGCTGATCCAGGACGTGATGGCCAAGGGACGGCTGGACGCCATCTTTGTCGACGAGGCGCAGTTCCTGACGAAAGCACAGGTCTGGCAGCTGGCGCGGGTGACCGACTATTTGCATGTGCCTGTGCTGACCTATGGCCTGCGCACGGACTTCCGGGGCGAACTGTTTGAGGGCTCGGCGGCCTTGCTGGCGATTGCCGACAATCTGCGCGAAATCCGCACGATCTGCGAATGCGGCAGCAAAGCCACGATGGTCGTGCGCATCGGGCCGGACGGCAAGGCGCTGACAGAGGGCGATCAGGTGTCAATCGAAAAGACGACTTATCTCTCCCTCTGCCGTCGCCATTGGGAAGAGCGGATGGGCCGTTTCCCCGTCGGCTGAGAACCGCTTATCCAGGGGCCGCGATGTCACGCAATCGTCGCAAATATGCGGCTGGTTGAGTAGCGCCATCACCGTTATAGCCGGGCACAGAACCGACCCTGATGGAGCCTGACATGTCCCCTGCCCGCCTCGTTCTCGCCAGCGCATCGGCGCTCGCCCTTGCTGCCTGCGCCAGCGTTCCGGCCTTCCCGACCGCTTCCGTTATGCCGCTTGCCGAGACCGGCCTTGTCGGTGCGACGGGCGACAGCGCGGACGATCCAGCCATCTGGGTCAGCCCGACCGATCCGGCGAAATCGCTGATCCTGGGCACCAACAAGCAGGAAGGTCTGGTCGTGTTCGCGCTCGACGGGTCTGAAGTCCAGCGCCTGCCACTCGGCCCGATCAACAATGTCGACGTGCGCCAGGACCTTGGCGGCCCCTTCGACCTCGCCGTGGCCAGCAATGACACGCAGGGCATTTCGGTCTTCTCGATCAAACGCACGACGGGCGAGATCGCCCATATCAACGACATCCAGACGGGCAAGACCGAGCCTTACGGCATCTGCCTAGGCGACGGTAAATCCAACCCGATTGCCGGCGTCACCTACAAGGATGGCACGGTTGAACTCTGGAAGATTGACGGCGAAGCCGATGGCGTCACCGGCAAGCTGCTGCGCAGCGTGAAGCTGGCGACCCAGCTGGAAGGCTGCGTGTTTGACGAGGTCAATGGCCAGCTGGTGATCGGCGAGGAAGGTCACGGCATCTGGACGCTGGCCTATGAAGAGGCGGACTCCCAGCCGATCGAACTCGACACGATTGCCGCGGGTAATGGTCTCGTGGCCGATGTCGAGGGCGTCTCGATGTGGCGCGGCAAGGATGGCAAGGGCTGGATCGTTGCATCGGCGCAGGAAGCCAATCGCTATGTCGTGTACGAACGCCAGGCACCGCACACGCCGATGGGCGCTTTCATGCTGGTCGAAAACACCGAAGCAGGCGTTGACGGTGTTACCCACACTGACGGGCTCGACATCGTCTCGGCCGCCCTGCCTGGTTATCCGCGCGGCCTTCTGGCGGTGCAGGACGATGCCAACCCGCTGAAGGAACAGGACCAGAATTTCAAAATGGTCAGCTGGGCCGATGTGGAAGCGGCCCTCGGCCTGCCGCTGCTCGACGCCGAATAAGGGTCTACTCAAGCGATAGCCCCGCCAAACAGCGCCGGATGGCGCAAGGCGGCGCCATAACTGAGATTCCTGGACAGGCCGAGCGAGAGCGCGGCCAGTTCATCCATCACTTGAGTGTCCGAGGCGCTTTCGAACGCCAGCGTCCATTGCGCTATACCGGCGCAGGTTGCTTCTGTCAGCTCGGCGCGCAGTCCGCCTGCATCGCTCAGCCGGCGGACCTTTTCGACTGCACGGACCGGGGCGACGGCCCCCAGACGACGCAGCGCATCGGCGGGATTTGCGAGCGGCTCGTCGGCGCAGTCCATATCAGGGAAGATGACAGCCAACATGGCCTGTTCGTCCGGCGTCAGCGGAAAGTCCGACGCCATCTGCACCTGCCAGATTTCCAGCGGGGCCTGCCAGCCTATGCAGGCCTTGATGTCGAAGCGACTGCCGCTTCGCAGCTTGATCAACAGGTCGTCGCGGTGAGCGGCCGGGAAATAGATATCGGTCCGCCGGTTTGCGGGTGCCAGATTATAGCGCGTCTCGACATCCCGGCGCAGAGCGGACGTGAGTTCGGGCCAGCAGCGAAATTCGAAACGCGTCGTTTCAGACGTCATTGTCAGGTTCCTCGCGGCCAAGGATCCGCCGCTTTCCCAGCAAACGGCTCTCGATGATACGGAAGGGCAAGAGGATGACAATGGCGAACACGGCGCCGATGACAGCGACCGTTAGATACCCTGCCCCGCATGCGAGACCGACTGCGCCAGCAAGCCACATGCCTGCCCCCGTCGTCAGACCTTTTACGGACCCACGCGCCTGAATGATCGTCCCGGCGGCGAGAAAGGCGACGCCTGCCGTGACCGCTTCCACTACGCGTATCGGATCGAACTGGGTGTGACGGTCTTCACCAGCCATGTTTGCCATCATCTCGATGGCGATGATGGCAAACATGGCGGCTGCCAGCGCCGTGAGCATGTGCGTTCGCAAGCCTGCCGGACGATCACGCACTTCCCTGTCGATGCCAATGGCAATGCCGAGCGCGCAAGCGGCTCCGAGGCGCAACGCAATGACACCCCAGGGCAGGCTCGTCTCGAAGGAAGTGATGAATACGTTTTCCATGCCGACAGGATAAACGCGTCAGCGCAGTGCTGGTTTCAGGCTCAGACCATATGCTCTGTCAGGCTGAACGCTGCATGATGCCAACGGGCGCTGGCGCGCGCAGCTCCGGCCGACCGATCAGGTAACCCTGCGCGAGGTCGCATCCCAGCTGCGCGATGAGATGGAGATTCTCGCGCGTCTCGATACCCTCGGTGCAGCTCTTGATGCCGAGCTCCTTGCAGAGCGCAATCGTGGCCTTGAGGATCGTCCCGCGCACGGTCTTTCCGCCTTCCTGGGCGACGAAAGAGCGGTCGATCTTGATCTTGTCGATCGGCAGCTGGTCGATCAGCTTGAGTGAGGAATAGCCCGTGCCGAAATCGTCGAGCGCGACAGACACGCCCATGGCGCGCACCTTTGTAAGGATTTCCGTGCTGAGATCGAGATTGCTGAAATAGATATGCTCGGTGACTTCCAGCTCCAGACGCCCCGGGTCAACATTGTGGCGTGTGAGCAGGCTGTCGAGCTTGTCGAGGAAATAGTCCGAACAGAGTTGGGTCGGCGAGATGTTCAGCGCGAGGAATGTCTCGCTGTCATCCATGCTTGCAACGGCCTTGTCTGCGAGTGACCAGAACAGCGGGTCAATCAGCCCGAGGCGCTCGGCAGCCTGGATGAACTGGCTGGGCATGGGATCGGACTGGAGACCGCTTTGCGGCCAGCGGGCGAGCATTTCATGGCCGACAACGCGGCCGGTGCGAACATCCAATATGGGCTGGAACGCCGGCTCGAAACGCTTGTTCGCCACAGCTGAGACGAGCGCGAGATCCACCATGTCGGCCTCGCGGCTGCCGATGTCGAGCACCCTGTTGAAGCGGGCAACGCCGCCGCCCTGCCCCTTGATCCGCAGCATGGACTTGTCGGCGGCATGCAGCATGGCCGCTTGCTCGAACGTGTCCATAAGGTGGATGGCATAGCCGATGGAGGCACCGACAAAGACTTGGCCGACAGCGGAATCGATGCCGCAGATCAGTTCTGCCTGTGTGTCCTCTAGAATCTGCTGGATCGCAGCAGACCCACCGGACGCCCGGACCACAAAGGCAAACTCGTCGCCGCCCAGCCGGGCCGCATGCGCCAGCGCCGCATTATTCGACAGGCGGTTTGATATCGCCTTCAGCACTTCATCGCCGACCGCATGGCCATAACGGTCATTCAGATGCTTGAACCGGTCGAGGTCGACAAAAGCGCAGGCAAAGGGAATGCCCCGCGCGATATGGGCATCGACCTCGCGGACAAAGGCGCGCCGGTTGAGGATTCCCGTGAGCGGGTCTTCATCGGCCAGAGACTTGATTTTCTCTTCGGCAACTTTGCGTTCGGCAATTTCAAGTGTCAGCTTTGCCAGCATGCTCGTATGGATCTTGTTCATGGCTTCGAACACGTGAAGGCCACTCATGATGCCGTAATAGCGGCCATGCTGATCGACGAGCACGAGGCCGTCGCGGATCGTCCTGTCATCGGAAATATAGCGCCCGATGACATCCGCAATCCTGTCGCGGATGGAGGGAAAGTCCGCGCTGGACTTCATCAGGTCATGAATCTTCTTCTTTTCGTGCAGCGCATGGCCAAAGGGCGAGGCGAGCATTGTCTGGAAAGACAGGGAGGACACATAGCCGATCGGAACCTGCTGCGCGTCGATCACCGGGCATAGCGTCGCGTCGGGATATTGCCGGAAGAAAGCCGCCACATCATGGAAACCCATCTCCCGTGTCAGGGCAGGCGTTCTCTGGATAGGGGCCGACTCAAACTGCATACGGTATTCCTTGCTTAACGAGCCTTAGGCGGAATATGTATTTATTTCCTGAATCAAAACGCCAAATCTGTAGTAATTTATACAGAATGGCAAAATACAGCCCTGAGGTGTTTACCTTTACGTCCTGCTGCTGCGGACAGGGCTGCGACACAGCGTTGTTGAAGCTGGCTACAAGCGATTGCGGCGGCAATGCCACGGCGTCCTCCGCAATCCTGCCGTAATTGCGAGCAAGGATTCACAGGCAATGGGATACGAAAAGGAGATTTCCCGTGGGCGTGAAGCGCAATGCCATCCTGGGAATACTGACGATCGCCGCCTTTGTCGGCTGCGGCCTGCTGGCCAATGCCGAGGCGCAGGAGACACCTCAGCCAGCCGAAGCCCTGATTGACTATGACGGCTTTGTCGGCCTCAGCAGCGAACTCGCCGCCTATCGGCAGGCCCGCCTTGTGGGCCTTGAGACATTTAACGCGATGAAGGCCGAGCCAGGCACGATCCTGCTGGATACGCGCAGCGCCGAGGCTTTCCACATGGGCCATATCGAGGGCGCCGTGAACGTCAATTTTTCCGATTTCACCGACGCGAAACTGGCCGCGGCGCTGGGCGACAAGACCACGCGCATCCTGATCTATTGCAACAACAATTTCAGCGACAATACGGCGCCAGTGATGCTGAAACGGATGGAGCTGGCGCTCAACGTGCCGACCTTCATCAACCTTTATGGCTATGGATATGAGAATATCTACGAGCTGAACGGCGCCCATTCGATCAAGGATGCCGATGTGCATTGGGTGTCCGACTGGCCGGAAATAGCCCTGGCCCCGACTGTTCAGCAAAACTAAACTGCCAATCTGACGCCTTGCTTTTGCAGGCCCGAGGGGTCATTTGCGGGCTGAACCTGTAATGCCGCCCCCTGTAAAGAGGCCTGCCCATGTCTGCTGATGCATCTGCCGCTGCTGCGACGCCTGCACCGAAAGTGAACCCGAATGCCCCGACCGAGGAGACTGTCCTCAGCGTCGAGCATTATACCGACCGGCTGTTCCGTTTCCGCATTACCCGCCCGCAGAGCTTCCGCTTCCGCACCGGGGAATTTGTGATGATCGGCTTGCCCAAGGAAGACGGCAAACCCCTGCTGCGTGCCTATTCCATCGCCTCCCCTGCCTGGGACGAGGAACTGGAATTCTATTCGATCAAGGTGCCCGACGGCCCGTTGACATCGCGCCTGCAATCGATCCAGCCGGGCGACAAGGTGCTGTTGGGCAAGAAACCGACCGGCACGCTGGTGCTGGACGCGCTGACGCCCGGCAAACGGCTCTACATGTTCTCCACCGGCACCGGCTTTGCGCCCTTCGCCAGCCTGATCCGCGACCCGGACACATATGAGCGCTATGACGAAGTGATCGTGACGCATACGTGCCGCGACAATGGCGAACTGGCCTATTCGACAAACCTTGTGCGCGACATTGCCAATGACCCGCTGGTTGGCGAAATGTCGAACGGCAAGCTGAAGCTGTTTACCAGCTGCACGCGCACGCCGCACCCGACAATGGGGCGGATCACGACGCTGATCGAGACCGGCAAATTGTTCGAGGCGCTCGGCGTGCCGAAGCTCGACCCGGCAACCGACCGGGCGATGATTTGCGGCTCGATGGAAATGATCCAGGACGTGAAGGCGCTGATGATCGCCAATGGCCTGACCGAAGGGTCCAATTCCGCGCCGGCCGAATTCGTGATCGAGAAAGCCTTCGCAGGCTGATCCCTGCCCTGCCGATGAAGCAAACCGCTTCGTAAAAAACTGACGCCTATGTCATCTATTGACACCGGAGCCGATGCCCGGCTCCTATTCCCTGAGGATGGGGAGGGAGAGGGCATGGCGGTTTCGAGGCGGACCATTTTGTTGGCAGGAGGCGCGGTTGCTGCAGGCAGCGCTGCGATTCCCGTCGAAAAGCACATAGCCTGGACCGGGCGTGATTTCACACGCCCGGACTATGAACCTGACTATCCGGAGGCGCCGGACGGCGAGGACAGCTGGATGAACTGGTCGGGCGTTCAGCGCGCGACGCCTGAGGCGATCAGCCTGCCCGCCAGCGAGGATGAGCTGAGCGAACTGGTCGCCGGAACGACGTCCCGCATGCGCCCTTATGGGAGCGGCCATTCCTTTGTGGGCCTTGCGCCGAGTGAAGGCGTGATGGTGGATGTGAGCCGTCTGACGGGCCTGAAATCATTTGATGAACAGACAGGCCATGCCGTGTTCGGGGCCGGCACGCGCCTCTTCCAGATGGCAACGGAGCTGGCCGAAGTGGGCCGGGCCCTGCCCAACCTGCCGGACATTGACGTCCAGACGCTGGCAGGGAGCTTTTCCACAGCGACGCATGGCACCGGCGAAACGCTGACGGCGCTGCATGACCATATTGCCGGCTTCCGGCTGGTGACCGCCACGGGCGACGTGATGGATGTGACGCCGGAGCGCCACCCTGACCTGTTCGCGGCGGGGCGCGTGTCGCTCGGCGCCCTTGGCGTGATCTCGCAATACACGCTGAAGACGGTGCCGAGCTTCAATCTGCACAGGAAACTGTGGGTCGAGCCCATCGACGAGCTGATCGCGCGGGCCGAGGCGCTGGCCGGGACGCACCGCAATTTTGAGTTCTATTACTTCCCGCACACTGGCTATGGCGCGGCGATCAGCCATGACCTGCACGAAGGGCCCGTCACCGGGCGCGGCGACGATATTGATGACGAGACGCTGGACCAGCTGAAGATGCTGCGCAACCAGTTCGGCTGGGCGCCCTGGCTGCGGCGCAAAATTGTCGGCGCAGCGCTGCCCAAGGGCACGATCGAGGATTTCAGCGACAGTTCCTACAAGCTGCTGTCTACGACACGGCCGACCAAGTTCAACGAGATGGAATACCACCTTCCTCGCGAGACCGGGATCAAGGGCCTGCGCGAAGTGATTGCCCAATTGGAGACGCACAAGGACGTTTTCTTCCCCATGGAAGTGCGGTTCATTGCGTCGGATGAGGCCTGGCTGAGTCCGTTCAATGCCGGTCCGCGCATTTCGGTAGCGATCCATGCCGCTGTGGACGAGCGCTATGACTATTTCTTCTCGGAGATCGAACCGATACACCGCGCCAATGGCGGGCGGCCGCATTGGGGCAAGCACCATTCGCTGGGCAAGGCGGAGCTTTCCGGGCTGTATCCGAAATTTGACGACTTCCTGGCGCTCCGCCGCGAGCTCGACCCGGCGGGCAAGTTCCTGAACCCATATCTGGCCTACCTGTTTGGAGAGCCTTTCAATGATTGAATTTTCGCGCCGCAATGTGATCCTGGGCGGAGCGGCCCTGGTAGGAGTAACAGCCCTGATGATGAAACCTGGTGACAAGAGCGGGCCACGCGACGCCTATTTCCTGGATGTGCAGAAGGCGCTGATTGCGGCCGGCATCGCGCAGCCGACCATGGTGGTCGACAAGGCGCGGCTCAATGCGAACGTGGACACGCTGAAGGGCTTCCTGCCAGCGGGCATGAACTATCGCATCGTGGCGAAGTCCCTGCCCTCGCTGGGGCTGATCCAGCACATTCGCGAACGGACGGGCACAGACCGGCTGATGACGTTCAACCTGCCAATGCTGCTGGAAATTTCGCAAGCCATGCCGGAGGCGAGTCAGCTGCTGGGCAAGCCCCTGCCCGTGGTCGCGGCGAAGCATTATTTCGAACAGCTGCCTGCGGACTATTCCGGCGCGGCGGACAATGTGCAGTGGCTGATCGATACCCCCGAGCGGCTGGCGCAATATGCAGACCTCGCCGACCAGGTGGGCCGCGACCTCGCGATCAATATCGAGCTCGATGTCGGCCTGCACCGGGGCGGCATGGTGGCTGGCAGCGCGCTGAAAGGCATGCTGGAGGCGATAAAGGCCAATCCACGCCTCAGCTTTGCAGGCTTCATGGGATATGACCCGCACATCGCTTCGCTGCCGACGGCCATGGGCTGGCAGGCGCGGGCGATGAAGGGCGTACGCACGGGCTATGCGGCGGCGCTGGCGCAGGCGACCGAAGTGTTCGGCGCGGATGCCATGAAAGGCATCACGCGCAATGCGGCGGGCAGCCCGACCTACCGGACCTATCAGGATACGGAGATTGCCAGCGAAGTGTCGGCTGGCTCGTGCCTCGTCAAGCCGACGCATTTCGACACCGAGCTTCTCGAGCCGCATCTGCCCGCGAGCTTCATTGCGACGCCTGTGATCAAGTCCATGCCGGTGACGCATATGCCGGGCCTGGAATTTGCCGATGGCGCGACCAAGGCCTGGAACCCGAACGCGTCGAAGACCGTGTTCATCTATGGCGGCAACTGGCTGGCCGACCCGGTCGACCCGCCGGGCCTTGCCTACAACAAGACGTTCGGGCGCTCATCCAACCAGGAAATGCTGAATGGTGGGCCGGAGCTGCAGATTGCCGCCGACGAATTCGTGTTCCTGCGCCCGCACCAGAGCGAGGCGGTGTTCCTGCAATTCGGGGATATTGCCGTCTACGAAGACGGGGCGATCACGGAGCGCTGGCCGGTGTTTGATTATTCGGCCTGAGGCTGCAGGCCCAAATCAGGATATTCCAAATCCCGGGGAAATCATGTAGATTTCACCCTGCACCGCGACTGTGCGGCGCTAAAGGGTGGGACCCATTTCCATGATAAAATCAGGCTTGGCGGGTGCACTGGCACTCGTGGGGTTGTCGGCGTGCACGCCGACCGAATCTGCAGCACCAGCAGCGCCTGCCGCTGAAGCCGCTGCGCCGGTAGAGGTGGCCGAGGGGCCGGTCGCTGAAGATCCGGTGGCGCGCGGGCAATATCTCGTGAGCATCACAGGGTGCCATGATTGTCATACGGCCATGACGCCGACCGGCCCGGACATGGGCCATGCGCTGCAGGGCGGACCGCTGCCCTTCGCCCCGCTGGCCGAGATGCCTTGGGCGCCGGTTGCGCCATCGATTGCCGGGCTGCCCGAAGGCTGGACGGATGGCGAGTTCACAGCCTTCATGACTGGTGGCCCGCGGCCGAGCGGCGTGCCGGTGCTGCCACCGATGCCGCGCTATGCAATGTCGGATGCCGATGCGCAGGCCGTGACGGCCTATGTCGCCTCGCTGCCCCGCGCAGCCGAATAGGTAGGCGAGGCGTCGGTGATCGCTGAGCGCTGGCCGGTGTTTGACTATTCGGCTTGAGGACTGATTCAAGCACAATGCCCTTTATCCTCCCCCGCGCGCGGGGGAGGTGGCCCGAAGGGGCGGAGGGGGTATCTGCATAATATATCACACTCCCCCTCCGACTGGCCGCTACGCGTCCAGCCATCTCCCCCGTTTTACGGGGGAGGATAAGGGGGGCTGCGCGTCAGGACGAGTTCAGATTGTCCAGCTGGTAGACGGCTTCGTCGTGGAGTTGTTCGAGGGCGTCGCGTTCGTCCTTCGGGACGCGGCGGGCGCGGACGGCTGGAGGGAGTGCGCCGAGTTTGTAGCGGCGTGTCGCGGGCTGGGCCCTGGCGCGCAGGAGGTGGCGCCCCATGCGGGCAAGATGAGTGGCCGGATCCACGAAGACCTGATTCAGGGCGACGAGGCGGCGGATCAGCGGCTGGCTCGGCACAAGGTCTTCGGAGAGGACGGGATATTCCCATGGCTCCGGCGGAGGCAGCGGCTGGTCGAGACGCAGGATGCGCGGACGCGGGCCGCCTTTGAGACGTCGGGGTGGCGGCGTGCCTGCGGCGCGGCCGGTGCTCTCGGCAAGCCGGAAGGACGGGACGGTAAGGCTGGGGCGTGATTGGGGCGCAGATGTTTGCGCGATCGCGGGCTGTTGCCGGCGAGCGGCGACGGGGGACCGGGCGACGCCGTAATGCGACAGCCCCTTCTCCAGAACCATCAGCACGAGCAGGCGGCGCGTCAGAGCCTCGAAGCGGGCAAGATCTGCCGCGAGGCGGGCGCGCACGGGGCGCAGCAGGAAGGGCTTGCACGGCAGCAAGCCAAGGCCGAGCGCGCACACCATTTTATGTACGAGATAATCGGCCCGGCGCCAGGCGAGCATGACAAGGGACTGGAAAGGATCAAGCGGCGTGAGAGACATGGGCCAAGCCTCTCACGGGTTTCATCCCGGTCGGAGACGGCCGCGGATTTCCGGCAAATTATCGCCGCGCTGCGCAATGACCGCTGCTGATGGGCGCACTCTCTCCCGTGGAAATCCGCGCAATTGCCCCTCATCTTTATACAGCGCACTTGTGCAAAGCCTTCAGAAAAGCGCCGTCATGCGATCAGTTGCACGACAGGCAGAATGCACGCGCTCCGCGAATATTATCCGCATAAAAACAATTATAGGCGAAAATGTTAATTTGTGTTAACCATCGGATATATAATAAAAAAAGGAGGAAACGATGAGAACACACTGGAGCAATTCGCTGAAGATCGCGGGCCTTGCCGTAACGATTGTGCTCGCGGGATGCGCAACATCCGCAACGGCGCAGGAACCGGCAGCCACGACCACGACGGATGCCGATACGTATCCGATGGTCAGCGGTGATTTCTGGGAAGTCACGGGGATCGACATCAAGCCGGGCGGCGGCCTCGCTTATGCCAACCACCTCGCCAACAAATGGCGCGCCTCGCAGGAGTTTGCGAAATCAAAGGGCTGGATCAAGGACTATATGGTCCTGTCCAATTATCATAACCGCTCAGGCGAGCCGGACCTCTACCTGATTACGGTGATGACGGACATTGCCAGTGGCCCTGAGGCCGAAGCCCGGTATGTGGCCTATAATGAATGGTCAAAGGCTTCCGACGCGCAGCTGGAAGCAGAGAGTGCCGACCGCGCGGAATTCCGCGAAGTGATGGGCACGAGCCTGATGCAGGAACTCAACTTCAAGGACTAGGTCCTCACCCTGGTCGTCTTGAAAGCCGCCGGATTTGCGTCCGGCGGCTTTTTCAGACGCTGCGGTGAGGCTCTGAATGGTCCCACTCGGCGAGCAGCGTGCGCAGGGCCGAGACGAAGGCGAGCGGCTGGTCGAGCATGACATGGTGGCGCGCATGCGGGATCGATATGAACGGCACCTGATGGCCGAGCAGCTTGCGCATATAGGCGCCGACATCATCGGGCATCAGCGCACTTTCCTCGCCGCGAATGATGGCGATGCGGCACTTGGCAGCCTTCAGCATGTCGCCGGGCGCGTCGTTCGGCTCGAAATGGGTCCAGATCGAGGGATCGAACTTCCACGTCCAGCCGCCATCGGCCTTCTTGAGGCTCCAGCGGGCGATATAGTCCATGGCGTAATGGTTGTCGCAGATCTGCGGCGGCGCGAGGCGGAAGCGGCCAAGCGCGCTGGCGAGATCATCATAGACCTTGTTGGGCCGGCCGGAGCGCGGCGGACCCTGATGGGGCCGTTCCGGGGGATTCACGGGGCTGTCGACGATGACCATGCCGGTGAAGCGGTCGCCATGTTCGGCGCCGGTGACGAGGGTGACGAAGCCGCCGAAGGAATGGGCGACGATGATGGGCTTTACGTCCGCATCGAAGAGGCCTGCATCCTCGGCGACGGCGACTTCCTCTTCGGCGAAGGTCGCCATGTCGTATTTCTCGCGCCACTCGCTGTCGCCCATGCCGGAGAAGGTGAGCGCGGCGACATTGTAATGCTGGGCGAAATAGGGCGCGATGAAGTCCCACCAGTGCGCATGGGCGCCGTTGCCGTGCACGAGGAGCAGGCCGGGCCGTCCGCGCTGGCCCCAGCGCTGGTAGCGGACCTTGGCGCCTTTGACGTCAACGAAATGGGTCTCGTAGGGCGTTGCGACGGCGTCCTGGAACCAGGCGGGCGATGGCGGCAGGTTGCCGTGATATTCGAGCAGCGGGCCGCCTTCAGAGGGCATTTCCGCCGGCTGGTCGCGGACGATACTGTCGGATCCTGAACTCATGGCCTGCCCCTCTTTTTAGACATACCTGTCATAAATGGGAGGGGGGTGAAGGCAAGCCTGACGCTGGGGACGGGGCAAGAGGGGCTCATCCTGAGCGAAGTCGAAGGACGGACCCCGTACGGCAAGAACAGGATGCCCACGCTCGTCCTTCGACTTCGCTCAGGATGAGCGTTCCGGGCCGGGCGAGGCTTCGGCGCCTGCGACCCGATCAAGGTTTGCGATCAGGCGCGTCAGCAGGGTTACGAGCAGACCTGCCTCCTCCTCCGTGAAGTCGCGCAGCACGTCATCATTTCCCTGCAGCAGGACGGCAACGGCGTCCGGCAGGCGCTCTTCTGCGCCCTCTGTCAGCGTGATGAGACTGCTGCGCCCATCGGCCGGGTCAGGCGTGCGCCGGATCAGCCCGTCGCGCTCCATGCGGGCGAGCATCTGGGCCATTGGCGGCTGTTCGACCCGCGCAAAGCGGGCGAGATCGCGTTGCGTGCTGGCACGCCCATGCTGAAGCGCGACCAGCACGGGCAGATGCCCCACGCCGAAGCCAAGCGGCTTGAGCCGCGCTTCGCTGAGGCGGGCGAAACCGCGTGCCGCCAGACTGATCAGGTGCCCCGGTGTCGAAAGCACATTCATGTCCATCGCAGATCACCCCTTGCACCTATCCAGTCTCAAATATATATGTGCATATGTATCTTGATGCAATACCCAAACTCTGCAAGGAGCGACGCGATGGAAGATGACATCAAAACCGTTGAACGCATGTATGTCAGCTTCAACGCACGCGATATTGCCGGCGTTCTGGCCGTGCTGACCGATGATGTTGCCTGGGCCAACGGGATGGATGGCGGACATGTTCATGGCCGCGAGGCCGTGCGCGAATACTGGACGCGCCAGTGGACAATGGTCAGTCCGCACGTCGAGCCTGTGGGCTTTCAGCGGATGGCGGATGGCGCGATCATCGCGGCGGTCCGCCAATCCGTTTTCGATCTCGAGGGCAAGCCGCTCGAGGGGCAAACGCACGGGCTGAAGGACAAGACGGTCGGGCACGTCTTCCATTTTCGGGACGGCAAGGTGGCCCGGTTCGACATCGCGGAAGCTGCCTAAGGCCCGGCCAATTTGGCGCCGGACCGCTGAGGCCTATTCGTACTTCACAGAGCAGCCATAGGGCTTGGAGCTGGCAACCGTGACGGGCTCGTCGGCGGCCACGCTGGTGAGGGCGGCGCGGACGTAATTGGTGGCCGTGTCGATGTCGTCGACGCGGGCGGAGGGTTTGGAATCGATGGCGCCTTCATAGGCCAGCGTGCCGTCAGCCTTGATCACAAACATGTGGGGCGTCGTCTTGGCGCCGTAGAGGCGGCCGATGTCGCCGGACGGGTCGAGGATGACGTGAGCCGGGGCGGCGCTGCGGCTGGAGGTCAGGGCGTTGGCCTCATTGCCGGAAACATGACCCTGCTTGCCTGGGGCCGAGGAGATGACCGAGAGCCAGACAACGTCATCGGCGGCAGCTTCGGTCTGCAGCGTCTGCATGTTCGAGGGCGGCGTTGAATAATGCTTCTGGACGAAGGGGCAGCCATCATTGGTCCATTCGAGGACGACCGTCTTGCCGGCGAAATCAGCGAGGGAGACGCTCTGGCCTTCGGAATCAAGACCGATAAAGGCCGGCGCCGGTTCGCCGGGCGCCACAAGCGGGCTGGCATTGGCGGTGGAGGCGATAAGGGCGCCAGCTGTCAGTGCGACAGCGGCGGCCATGCCTGCGGCGAGGGAAAAGTTGCGGCGGCTGAACATGGGCAGTCTCCTTGGTATCTGATGTAAAAATCGACCCCTCCCGCCCCGTATTCAAGTCATGATGGGGCAAGAAGTCCAATCACAAGGTCTTTAGACAGGATTTCAGGCAGGATATCGGGCTCTGAGGCACCGGCAGGATACCAGAGATACATGGGCACGCCTGCGCGTTCGCGGCGCTTCAGTTCCTCGGCGATGACGGGATCCTTGCGGGTGAAGTCTGCCACGAGGAAGGCGACATTGGCGTCGGCGAAAGCCTCCTGCACAGCGGCGGTTTTCAGCGTGCTGAGCTTGTTCAGCTGGCAGGTGGCGCACCATGTGGCGGTGAAGTCGACGAAGACGGGGCGGCCTTGCGCAGTCAGCTCGGAGACGCGCTCAGGGCTCCAGGCTTCGGTTTCGTATTTGGCGGCATAGGCGGCCGAGTTGCCTTCAGCGGCGGCAGGCGCATTGGCGCGCAGGACCGGGTAGGCAAAACCGAGGACGAGGATTGCAGCCGCAACCGCGCGGGCGGGAATGCCGCCGCGACGGGCGAGCCAGATGGCGAAGGTGACGGCGGTGGCACCAGCGACGGTCCACGCAACAGCGCTGTGGCCGGAGAGGGCGCCAAGCACGGAGAGGAGCCAGGCTGCGGTGAGGAACATGGGGAAGGCGAAGAATTGTTTCAGCGTTTCCATCCACTTGCCGGGCTTCGGCAGGAGGCGCTTCAGGCCGGGCACAAAGCTGAGCAGCAGGAAGGGTAGCGCGAGGCCAAAGCCCATGGCGAGGAAGACGATGAAGACGGCAGGCGCGGGCTGGCTGAGCACGGCGCCGAGGGCCACGCCGAGGAAGGGACCGACGCAGGGCGCGCCGACGACGGCGGCGAGGATGCCAGTGAAGAAGGCGCCAGCGGCGCCGTTGCGGCTGGCGAGACCGCTGCCAGTGTTCTGGATGGAGGTGCCGAGCTCGAAGAGGCCCATCAGCCAGAGGCCAATGGCGAACATGATGAGCGCGAGAATGGCGACGGTCGGCCCGTTCTGAAGCTGGAAGCCGAGCGTGGCCGAGCCTGTGGCGGCGCGCACGGCAACGATCACACCTGCGAGGGCAGCGAAGGAGACAAGGACGCCGGCCGTGTACCAGATGCCATGGCTGCGCAGCTCGTTGGCGTGGCCGCTGGCGGCGGCAGAGACCATACCCATGGCCTTGATCGAGAGGACCGGCAGCACGCAGGGCATGAGATTGAGGATGAGGCCGCCGATCAGTGCGAAAAAGGCAAGCGTGAGGAGGCTGCTGCCGCCCCCTGCCCCGCCCTTGCCGGAGCGGATCGCGGCGAAACCGGACGTGTTTTCAAAGGTCGGCCCCTGCGCAGCCGAGATTTCATAGCCGAGGCGCGTGCCGTCAGCGTGTTCCACGACGAGGACGCCGTCGAGATTGCCTTCAAGCGGCGCACTGCCTGCGGGGGTCAGCGTCAGCGTTGCGCCTGCCGAGCCGAAACTGACCGGCTGGGCGGCGGGGTGGCTGATCTCGTGACCGAAGGGGAAGAAGCGGATATCGGCGTCGCGCGTGAGGCCGGGCTCGCCGCGCAGGCTGAGCTTCCAGGGCGTGGCCGCAGTATCGACATGGGCCTCGCCGACAAATGCCAGCGGCGCCTGCGCGATCCATTGCGAGATCATGTCGCCGTTTTGGGTGTCAGGTATGGGTTCGCCAACATTCAGCGTCAGTGAGACATCGGCTGTTTCGGGCACGCAGATGTCTTCACAGATAAGATAATCGGCCACGACATCGAGCTGGACCGTGCCGGAGGCATTGGCCGGGATCATGAGCGGGAATGGCAGGATGACCTCGCGGCTGTAGCCGTAATCCATGATCTCGCCCTCAACGACGGGCAGGAGATGCGGGACGGGCCAGACAAAATCGCCAATGGCGCCGCCGGGAATGTTGCTGGTTTCCCGATAGATCAGTTCCGGCGGCAGGCCGGCATCGCCCGCATTGCGCCAATAGACGTGCCAATCGGGATCAAGGTCCATCTTGAGGGCGGCATAGATGGTTTCGCCCGGCATGACGCTGGAACGCTCCGCGATCAGCTCGACACGGGCATGGCCGCCATCGACGGGCGCAGCGCTGGCAGGGGCCAGGGCGCCGAGGAAGAAGATGGCCAGAAGACTTGTGAAGATACGGATCATGACAGGGCTTTCATTATGCCAGCTGCCCATATGCCTGCGATTGGCTGGAGAATGAAGACCCTCGCCTTTTCGTGAACACGGCGCGAGCAATGTGCCGCAGATGCAAAAAGGGCGGCGCCTTGCGGCGCCGCCCCTGAATTAAGGTATAAATAGCGATCAGGCAGCAGGCTGGGCCGCCGGCGCGCTACGGATGGCGCGCTGGATGATCTTCTGCCAGTTAAGCAGCGAGACGAGGTGCGCATAGCAGGCACCAAGGGCACCATTGTTGCGCAGCTCAAGGTATTTGTCGTCCGGAAGGGCGCTAAGGCGCTCTTCGGAAATGGCGAAATAGTCAGCCACTTTCTGCTGCGGACCGGATTCATTGCCCTGCGCATCGCGCGGCTGGAAGCCGATGGATTTCTCTTCCATCAGGTCGAGATCCATAATCATCTTGGTGAATTCAGCGGTTGCACGGCGCTGACGCTCGAATTCCTTGCAGAATTCGATGGCATCATTGGTGAACTTGGTCGGCTGGCCATTCTCGAAGAAAGGCACTTCCGGCTGGTTGGACACCATGGGCGCAGCGCGGTCGACGCACAGGATCAGGCGATCTGACTGGTCATCGGACGCAAACACGAACGGATAGCGGCGCACGAAGGCGGGCACATAGTGATCATCCGGCACACGGCCATTGGCATCGACGAACAGGTTCTGGCCCTGACGGACGCCCATGACTGCGACCGGCGTACGGTCAGCGCCGACAAAGATGATCGGATACGAGGCGGCCGCAAGGCCAAACTCGGTGACCGTGATCGGCACGGCGTGCGCCTGACGCATGAAACCGAAGGGTTCAGCGACCTGCTTGACGCCAAGGCCACCGTGATCTTCCGGAGACAGCGGCTGGGGCTGCTGGTAGAAGAGGACCTGGCCTGTGAGAGGCGAAGTACCGCCGTTTTGCGGTGTTGCAGGGGGGTTGTTCACGTGTCTGCTCCTGATTTGATGGGCCGAGCGTTAGCGGAAATAGGGGCTGGCCACAACACCCGAACCGGCTTGAAGTACAGTCTAGACAAGGTGAAAACGACGACATGTTCATGCAGAGGCTAACCAGCTTCCAAAAGCGCGTAGCTTCAGCAGCGATCGGCCTTGCCATGGCCCTGCCGCTGGCCACGTGTTCGGCCCCTGTCGATGATTCCGGCACGCCACGCCGAATCGCGCGGCAGGTGGACCAATTGATGACGACGCTGGCGCAGACCGAGCTGGCGCGCGACCCGGAACTGGCGACACGGCTGGGCCTGACCGAAAAGACGGTTGGCTATGACTTCAACCGCTATCTGACGGACCGTTCGCAGGCCGCCTATGAGCGCACCCGCGTATCGCGGCTGGAAATGCTCCAGGCACTGGCCGATACGCCGAAGCCCGCACCGGGCAGCGCGCAGGCGCATAATCTGGAAACGCTGATCAAGGCCTATGAGACCGCCGAGAGCCTGTTCGTGGCCGGACATGGGCAGACCGGGCTCGGCATCGCCTATCCTTATGTCGCTGACCAGATGCGCGGCGCTTATATCGACGTGCCGGACCTGATGACGAAATCACACCCCGTGCTGACGGCGCAGGATGCACAAGACTATATTGCGCGCCTTGCCGCCCTGCCCGATGCGATTGATGACGAACGCCGCCGACTTTACGCCGATGCCTCGGCAGGCGTAATCCCGCCGGATTTCATCCTGCGGCGGATGGCGGTTCTGGCGACCGAGATGGGCCAAAGCCCGGCCGAAACCCACATTCTCGTGGTGACGCTGGATAGCCTGCTCTCCGGGCCGGAAGACCTGACATCTGAAGAGCGAGAAAAGCTGGCCCTGCAGGCGCGCGAGCTGGTGGAGGACAAGATCCTGCCGGCCTATGAGCGCTTTGCCGATGACATGATTGCACTCGCCACCAAGGCGCCGTCGCAACCGGGCGTGTGGCAGCTGCCGGATGGCGATGCCTATTATGATGCCTCGCTCGCGGCCTATACCTATGATGGCATCAGCGCTGAAGAGCTGCACGCCTTGGGCAAGCGCGAAGTGATCGCGCTGACCGATCAGATCGATGCGGCGCTGACCGAGGCGGGCTTTGTTGAAGGCACAGTCGCCGAGCGGCTGGTCGCGCTGGCAGCCCTGCCGGAACAGGCCTATCCCGACACGGAAGAAGGCCGGATCGCACTGCTGGAACGCATGCGGCTGCTGGAGCAGAAAGCAGAATCGGCACTCGGAGGCGAGATTCCGAAATTGCCTAAGACGCGCGTGGCCATCCGCGCCGTACCGGACTTCTTGCAGAACTCCTCCCCCTCGGCCTTCTATAGTGCGGCGCCGGCCAATGGCACAGCGCCCGGGGTGTTCGAGATCAACCTGAAGGACATGACCGACTGGCCTGACTTTACCCTCGCCACACTGGTCTATCACGAGACGCTGCCGGGCCATCACCTGGAGAGCGCTGTGGCGGCAGAGCGCGCGAACCTGCCGCTGGCGCGCCAGATGATCTGGAACGTAGCCTATGGCGAAGGCTGGGGCGTCTATGCTGAAACGCTGGCGGACGACATGGGGCTCTATGCGGATGATCCGCTGGGGCGCATCGGCTATTTGCAGAGCATGTTGTTCCGCGCGGCAAGGCTCGTCGCCGATACCGGCATCCACCGGATGCGCTGGCCCCGTCAGCAGGCGATCGACTATCTGACCAGCGTAACCGGACAGCCCGAACCGGCCATGGCAGCGGAAGTTGATCGCTATACGGTGTGGCCGGGACAGGCAGCGGCCTATTGGGTGGGACGCCAGCGCATCCTGGACCTGCGCGAGCGTGCCGAGCGTGTTCTGGGGCCGAAATTCGACCGCGCCGCCTTCCATGAAGTGATCCTCGCAGGCGGGCCGCGTCCGCTCGACATTCTGGAGAAAGATGTGGAGCAATGGTATGGCGCGCAGGTCGACCGATCCAACTGAGGACTTAGAAATCTCCAAACAATCCTGACTCTGCCCTATTCCCGCCATGACGACTCGGCCACTCTGTACCCGGACGCGAAACGGAGGGACACGGGATATGCGACTGCATGGATTGGTATTGGCAAGTGTGGCAGCGGCAGCGCTGCTGACAGGATGTGCATCGGAGACCGGCGCGCCGGCAGATGAGGTGGTTGCGGCAACGCCGCCACCACCACCGCCGCCTCCCCCGCCTGCACCACCACCGCCGGCCGCCGCTTCAGCAGAAATGGCCGCCGTTATGGGCCGCTCCATGCCGGCGCCAATGCCGATGCAGGCCCCACCGGAACCGGAATTCCGGGACAAGTATGAGGATGTCGATGCCAATCCGGTGAAGCTGACCAGCGAAGAGCCGGTCTCGACTTTCTCGATTGATGTGGACACAGCGTCTTACGCAAACGTGCGTCGCTTCCTGAAGGGGGGCACGCTGCCGCCGAAGGACGCCGTGCGCATCGAGGAGCTGATCAATTATTTCGACTATACCTATCCGCAGCCTGAGAAAGGCGCGGACCCGTTCTCGACCAGCGTGAACCTGATGCCCTCGCCCTTCAATGCGGGGCGCGAGCTGATGCAGATCGGCATCCAGGGCCGCGACATTGACCGCAATGCGCGCCCGCCAATCAACCTGACGCTTCTGATGGACGTGTCGGGCTCGATGTTCTCCGAGGACAAGCTGCCGCTGGCCAAGCAGGCGATCAAGCTGATGCTGGAGGAGATGGCGCCGACGGACACGATTGCGATCGTGGTCTATGCGGGCGCAGCAGGGGAAATCCTGCCGCCGACGCCGGTGAGCGACAAGCGCAAGATCGTGGCGGCGCTGGAAGACCTGCAGGCAGGCGGCTCGACTGCGGGCGGCGAAGGCCTGCGCCTTGCCTATTCGCTCGCCGAACAGGGCCTGAAGAAGGATGCGGTCAACCGCGTGATGCTGCTGACCGATGGCGACTTCAATGTGGGGATTTCAGACCCCGAACAGCTTGAGGATTTTGTCGCCCGCAAACGCGAGACGGGAATCTATCTCTCGGTGATCGGCTTCGGGCGCGGTAATTACAATGATGCGATGATGCAGAAGATTGCCCAGACGGGGAATGGCATCGCGGCCTATGTCGACACGCTGTCAGAAGCGCGCAAGGTGCTGGCCGATGACATGGCCGGCAATATTTTCCCGATTGCGGATGATGTGAAGATCCAGGTGGAGTTCAACCCGGCCCGGATCGCGGAATATCGCCTCATCGGCTACGAGACGCGGATGCTGGATCGCGAGGATTTCAACAATGACAAGGTGGATGCCGGCGACATTGGGGCGGGCACAAGCGTGACGGCGATCTATGAAGTGACACCGGCAGGCTCGGACGGCGCCGCGATTGACCCGCTCCGCTATGGCGACGCGGCCAAGGCTGGCAGCGCCAAGGGCGAGTACGCCTTCGTGAAGCTGCGCTACAAGGCACCGGGCGCAAGCGACTCCACCCTCATCACCCATGCCGTGACCGACAAGGATCGCTCCAAGAGCGTGGACACCGCGCCTGAATGGGCCCGGTTCGCTACGGCCGTAGCCGGATTTGGCGAAATGCTGAAAGGCGGGGACGCCCTTGGCACAGGGTTCGGGTGGGAGGCAATTCGAAACCTGGGGCTGGGTGCCAAGGGCGAAGATGAATTTGGCTATCGCGCCGAGTTCATTGAACTCACCCGACTGGCCGAAACCGCCGATGCCCAGGCCGCACTGACCAGCCCGGGCAAGGGCGAATAGGGATCAGGCCGCGATTTTGCGGGAATGATCGGTAAAGCAGACGGTCGAGAAGCCTTCCTCGATGTCGTTGGCCATCAGGCTGCGCGTCGCGGCGTCGAACTCAAGGGCGAGGAAGACGGCGTTCGCGCCGTAGCGCTCGGCCTCTGCCAGGGCCCAGATGGGCTGCAGGTCATGCGGCTTGCCCGACAGCTCTACAACACGGATGAGGCGCCATCCGTAGGCGTCCGGCGCGGCGAAGATGACCACGCCCGGGCTGCGGGCCCAAGGGGCATCTGCTGCCACGCGCTGAAATTCCCAGGCCTTACCAGACCGTCCCCGAAAGCTGACTGCGATACCCATGTTCCTGCTCCGTTCTCGTGTTCCTGTTCCTAATATGTTCCAAAAGAACGCGCAAGAATTTTTTAGTTAACAAGAGGTTAACAGATTAGGTGAAATTCGACGGATGTGCTTACTTCACAACAGTGAAGCGGCGCGTATCAAAAACGCGCAGGACCTGTTTGAGCTCTCGGCCCCGGCGCAGGATCTGGCCGGCTGAACCATAGACGGCATACTGGCCCTGACGGTTGGCGAGCGCAGGCTCCTTCTCGATGCGCCAGGTCGGGTTTTCGGCGTGGCGCCTGAAGATGGCGAAGATGGCGATGTCCTTTTCCATACCGATGGCATAGTCGCGCGCCTCTCCGGCAATGACGAGGCGGCCATAGACATCGAGGATGGGTTGCATCTCGGCTTTCTGGAAGGCGACCCGCGGCTCCGGCGCCATTTTCCGTGAGAACGTATCGCTCATCTCATCCTTTCAGGCTCGCCCGGCTGGCGATTCCGCTAATCTGCAGTCGCCTAACCGCATTGTAATCGAATTGGGGCAAAAATGCCGTTTTTTGGCCTTGCGTGGAACACCGGCGCTCGTCATCTTCTAAGTGTCGGGCGGAGGTGTATACCAAGCACCCCGGACCCATCAGCCCCCCCAGCCCCCTGGGGCGCTTGATCAACTTTCGCCCGACACCTTCCCCCTTCAAATCAATTCTCCTGTCCGCGCCCGGATGATTTTCCGGCGCTTTTCAGCGCGCTCAGCCTGTCCAGAACGGGGCCGACGACTTTACCTGCGCTGCGGCCGAAACCGGACGCCTGCTGCAGTCGGCGCGACACATAGGCGTCGAGATCGGCAGGTGCGGGATTGTCGAGCCAGTGCATGACGATGCCCGGAATTACGGCGGCGAGCAGGCCGCGCTTGGAATAGCGATTATAGTCGGTGGCTGTGTCGCCTGCAGCGGTCCAGACCATGTCCGCGACAGACCATGTGCGCTGAGCCGCAGCACCTGCGCCCCATGGCAGGAAGCCGCGCGCGGCGGCGCGGCGCACGGCCTCGCGATTCGGTTCCAGCGCCTCCAGCCAGGCCAGCACACCACGTTTAACCTTGTCCGGCACGCGCAGGGCGGACATATCCTGCGAGGCGAGATTCGCTTTTGCTTCGGCTTCGGCAGCGGCGAAAAAGGCTTCCAGCAGGTCGATCACGCCATTGGGCGCCGCAAGGGCCTGTTCACCCTGGCTGAGCCCCGCCTCTTTGGCGGCTGTGGCGGCGGCCGCATCGGTCCAGCCATCAAAGGCGACATGCGGGAGCAAGGCGGTAACCCAGCGGGAACGGTAGGCTTCTGACGGCGTTTGTGTCATATATTACCTTTGCATCACTTAAGGGGCTTGGCCAACTTGCTTCTTGCGTGATATAGGCGCCCCTTCATGGCCGACAAAGCCGTAAAGAATTAGTCGGGGCGACGCCCCCAACCCAATGGAGAAGACCCATCGTACAGATCGTCGTCCGCGATAACAATGTCGAGCAAGCCCTGCGCGCATTGAAGAAAAAGATGCAGCGTGAAGGCCTCTTCCGCGAAATGAAAGCCCGTCAGGCTTTTGAAAAACCATCCGAGAAAAAAGCCCGTCAGCGCGCAGAGGCCGTTCGTCGCGCCCGCAAACTGGCTCGCAAGCGCGCTCAGCGCGAAGGCATCGTGTAGGCGTTCCGCGTCTTACGCATTGAAAAAAGCCCCGTCAGAGCGATCTGGCGGGGCTTTTTCTTTGGGGGACCTGCTATTCGAGCCCCGGACTGTATCGAAGTACGCCGGACGGTTGGGTGTCATTGAATGCCAGCCACTGGACATTCCGGCCTGGCAGGTTGCGGTAGGATAAGCGACCGTCACCGACAAAACCGAATCGTGAATAATACGCCGGATCGCCGATCAATGCGCAGCCTTGCGCATCCATCTGCCTTAGCCGCGCAAGCCCCTCGTTGATCAGGGCGGTCCCGATACCCGTCCGCTGGGACCGGGGCGAAACCGAGACAGGCCCCAAGCCATACCAGCCATCGAAGCTCTCATTGATGAGGACGGGTGAGAACGCGATATGCCCCGCCAACGCGGCGTCCTTTATCGCAACCAGAGACAGTGTCAGATCCCCGTCCCTGCGGAGTTTTTCGATACACTCTGCCTCAGTACCTTCACTGAACGGCATGGGCGCGAAAGCCGCGCGCGTTATCCGGTCTATTGCTGCATAGTCGCTCGGGTTTTCGGGCCTGATCTCCATGTTGCGAAAATAGCATTGGCCGGAGGAGCGGAACAGCCAGTGTTCATTTGGTGGTGCTTTTTCTTTGGCCTGTCATCATCCGGCCAGAATGCGGGTACATGCTTTTGACTGCAGTCAATCGGGACAGACGATGAAGAGACTTATCCTTTGGGCGATCGTGCCGATTGTGATCGTGGCCTGCGGCCTCGCCTTCTGGCTGGGGCCGGACGTATTCGCCACGCAGACGCTGACCATTGCCAATGAGAGCGAGCGGACCGTGACAGTGACGATTTATGACCACGCCTGGATGGTGACTCCGGGCGAGACAGTGGTGGATCGTTTTGAGGCCAAGGGCGACGCGCATTTCGAAATCGTGGACGCAGGCAGTGGCGAGATCCTCGCCACGCCCGGCTATCTCACGTCGGGCATGGCGCAATGCCATGTCATCACGATCAGGGAGACCGTGGATTACCTGTCAGGGCTTGATGAGAAGTGTTAGCGCGGGCGGAGGGACGCCTTGCGGATTGAAGCGCGAACAAGGAAGCGCAATAATCGGAACATGACCAAGCGCACGCAACTCACCCGGGGACAGAAACGGCGCGTCATGTACGTGGAAAACAAGTCGGGCGAGATTGACGGTGTTGCAGCCCGGATAGGCTGGGTGACGTTTTCGAAATCAGGACAGTCTGTCCATTATCGCGAAAGAACGCTGACCAAGGCCAACGGCGTGGCCGGCAACTTTGTCGATGTCGAGAACGGAGACGAATACTGGGTTTCCGGCATCAAGAAACGCGGCTCGAATGTGCACTGGGCGGAAGGCGTGGCCGTCGTGATCGATGATGACGCGCGCGACGCCTATAATGAGCTGAAGGCGGGTTAGGCTAATCGCCGCGCTCAGCCCTTCTTGCGGCTGAACATGCGTTTATCAGCGCGCCTTTGCACCCAGCGGGGCTCCTCCATGGTCCTGTCATCATCTGGCCAGAATGCCGCTTCAGGGGTTTGTTATGGAGTATCGGAGGCGCAGATGAAAAAGGTGATCACGGTTGGCGTCATGCTGGTTGGCATCATCGCGCTATGGGCCGGGTATTGGGTTATGATAAATCTCATATCCCTTCAGACCGTTGTCATCGAGAACGACCCGGACGCCAGCATCACAGTGGAAGTATCCAGCCACTTAATCGGGGAAACGATCAGCCATGCCTGGTTGGTGGCCCCGGGATCGCGAAAAGTGGTTCGCTATTTCGAAGACGGCGAGAGCGAATTCATTATCCGTGACACCAACACCGGCGCAGAACTGGGACGCTCGGGTTATGTGGTGCAGCACCTGTCAGGTTGTCACCATATCCATATCGACACAGCGGTCACTTACGATGAAAATGGGAATTGGTCTTGCCACCTATTGACGTGGTAGTCGGCATAAGCCGCACGGGCCTCGTCCTTCGACTTCGCTCAGGCTGAGCCCCTGCCCCGGGATCAACCCTTCTTGCGGCTGAACATGCGTTTGAAGACGCCGCCGAGGTCGCCGATGCCGGCGCCGTGGATGGCGCCTGCGCGGTAGACTTTGGTGGCGAGCCAGAGGATCGTGGCGGCGGTTACGGCCATGATCAGCATCTGGGCGATGATTTCCCACATGGGCGGATTGTGCGGCATGCGCAGGATCAACAGGAACGGCGTGAAGACCGGGATCCATGACGCGATGTCGATGACGGGCGAGCCCGGATCCTGGAACGCGATGAAGATGGCGAACATGGGCAGCATGAGCAGGATCATCATCGGACTGAGCAGGGTCTGCGCTTCCTGGATCGTGTCGCAGAGCGAGCCGAGGGCCATGAAGATCATGCCGTACATGATGTAGCCGAGGAGGAAGCTGATCAGGCCGGGAATGATAATGGCCGGATTGGCGAAGGCCGCGAGGAAGGGCGACAGGAGGCTCGCGCCGCCGGGGATCTGGCTGGTGGCGAAGAGCGAGGCGCCGAACGCGAAGAGGCCCCATGACAGCATCATCGTGGACGTGACCGCGAACACGGCGAGCAGCTTGCCTGCGAGGAGTTCCGGAAGCTTCACGGAGGTCAGCAGCGTGTCGAATATCTTGTTCGAGCGCTCTTCGATCGTTCCCATCAGCAGGTACTGGATGATCGAGAAGATCATCAGCCAGAGGAAATAGGCGAGGCCGCCGGCGACATAAACGGGCGCCTTGTCGGCCATGGTGACTTCGGAGCCGGCTGTGGTCTGCTCGGCGACGGTGCGGATGCGATGGGCCGGCACAGTCAGGGCGCTGTCATCGACCGTGTCGAGGAAGTCATCGCCGAGGCCGGCCTCGCTGAAGGCCTGCTGGCGGGCGAGGCGGCGCATGGCGCTTTCAGCCTGCCAGCGCAGGCCACTGACGCTGACATCATCGCTCCAGTATTCGAGGCTGGTGCCATCGGACGACGGAATGAAGACGGCAAAGAGCGGCTTGTCGCCCAGGGGCCCTGAGACGAGTTGCTGGCCGAGGAGATAGGGGCGCAGGTCGTCTATGGCCGTTGCCGGAGCAGGCACACGGATGAACTTGCGTGAGGAAGCGGCTGCATTGTCCCGCAACTGGTCGCGCTGGTCGTCGGTCAGGTCCATGCCTTCGGCCATATCGCGGGCCTGATTGCCGATATCGGCCTCATCGCGGGCGAACTCGCCATCGATGGCATCGGCATAGACAGAACCCGTTTCGACGACGGCGTAATAGCGCACGGGCGAAGACTTGGCGGCGAAAACAGCGAACGTGCCGCCAATCAGCATGAAGAGCGGCACCGCAGCGAGGCTGAGCCAGAAACCCCAAGCCTTCACATAACCGAGATAGTCACGCCGGAAGATCAGGTAGACATTGCGCATCAGGCAGGCACCCCTTCCCCGGTGGATTCAAGCAGGGCGGCGGCATCGGCCTCACCCACAAGCGAGACAAAGACATCGCGCAGCCGGGCCTCTTCAGGCGCAAAGCCGACAATCGGAGCGCCGGCCTCGATAGCGGCGCGCAGGGCGTCCTGTGCCCCTGTGCCGGGTCGCAGGCTGATGCGCCAGGCATCTCCCGGGCCCTTGTCGGGGGCGCGATGGGCCTCGAAACCCTTGGGGGCAAGCGCGGCGGCGAGATCAAAGCCCTCACTGACGGCAATGCGGGCGCCCTGCCCCAGCGCGTAAAAGGCCTGGTCCAGCGTGCCATCAAAAACCTTGCGACCACGCGCCATCATCACGATGCGGTCGCAGAGGCGTTCGGCATGTTCCATCACATGGGTTGAGAACAGGATGGTGGCGCCGCGGTCATGCTCGGCACGGATAAGGTCTTCGAGCACTTGCTGGTTGACCGGGTCGAGACCGGAGAAGGGTTCGTCGAGGATCAGGAAGTCCGGCCGGTGAGCGAGCGTGGAGAGGATCTGGACCTTTTGCGCCATGCCCTTGGACAGCTTGGAAATGCGTGTCGTCTTGAACTCGGAAAGGCCCGACATGTCGAGCAGTTCAATCGCGCGGGCGCGGGCATCGCGGGCGGCGAGGCCTTTCAGGCGCGCGAAATGCTCGATCGTGGCGCGCGTGGTCATCTTCTTGTAGAGGCCGCGCTCTTCGGGAAGGAAGCCGACGCGCTTCAGCGTGGCAATCTCGGGCGGCTTGCCGAACAGGCTGACCGAGCCGGAATCAGGCTGCATCACGCCGAGTGCCATGCGCAGGCTGGTCGACTTGCCGGCGCCATTTGGGCCGAGAAAGCCGATAATCGCGCCCTCGGGCACGTCAAGCGACAGGTCGCTCACAGCTGTGAACGCGCCAAAGCGCTTGGTTACGTTGCTCATGACCAGGGGCGGCAGGCCCATGAAAGCCTCCTCGGCAGCCGGGAGCCCGCAAATGCGCGCAATTCCCCTATCAGACGAAAGAGTTTCACCCGAAACGCCTTGCCAAGCCCTTAAAGCCGACGCAGCATATTGGAATGAAAAGGGATATTTCCCCTGTTGCGCCCGATTGCCTTCGTCTGACGCGCGAGGACATGGCCAATACCCGGCGCAACGCGCTGCTTGAGCGCAACCGTCTGCTAAGCCGTATCGAAGCGGCGATGGCGCGGATGGAGGGTGGTCAATTTGGCCTCTGCACTCAGTGCGGCGGCTCCATCCCGCGCGCCATGCTGGAGGCAGACCCCGCAATGGTGCGGTGCCCTGACTGTCTCAAGATTTGTTAGATTGCAGGCTGCCTAGAGCAGCAGGCCGAACAGACCGATAAAGCCCTGAACGACAAGGGCCAGGATGATGAGCAGCACAAGCGTTGCCATCCAGCGGCCACCAAGGTTCAGGAACAGGCCGGCGGCCAGACCGACAACAGCCATGATACCGAGCGAGATCATCCAGTTCATGCCGATGGCAACAGCAAGCACTGCATAGCCAACGGAGAGCACAGTGATCAGGCCGCCCCAGGTGCTGCCCACGATAAAGCCATGCCAAGTGGCTTCCTGTGCTTCGATGTCCATATCGCCGTGATGATATTCGCTGGTCGCCATGAGGCCTCTCCGTGACTCGTATCTGCACGCCGTATTAGCGAAGGCGGAGCTTGGGTCAAGCGCGGCAAAGCGCGCGGGTGCGTGTTCAGTTCAGCTTGCCCTTGGTACGGGCCTGTTTCGGAGGTTTTGGCGTGAAGGCGCGCGGCAGGGGCGCAGCCGGGACGCCTTCCTCAAGCAGGGCAGCCGACTCTTCTGGCGTGGTGGCGCCCCAGATCGGGCGGTCTTCGGTTTCGCCATAATACATGGCGCGGGCCTCGTCGGCGAAACTGTCGCCGACATAGTCGAAATTCTTCTCGACATGATCGCGCGCCTTGGCGGCAAATTCGGCTGCCAGCTTTTCCGCCTCCGACCGCGCCGCCGTCTTCTTGGGCGATTTCACCGACGGCGCCATGATCTGTTTCGTGACCTGAGCCCCGGCACATTCCGGGCAGATCACAAGATGCTTCTTCGCCTGCGCGTCAAAGGCGGCGGATGAGGCAAACCATGCCTCGAATTCGTGTTCGCAATCACCGCAGATGAGAGCGTAACGGATCATGCCTGATCAGGCCGCCAGCATTGCGTCGAGCTTGCCGGCCCGTTCGAGTGCCATCATGTCGTCGCAGCCACCGATATGCTTGTCGCCGATGAAAATCTGCGGGAACGTGCGGGCACCACCGGAGCGCTCAACCATTTCGGCTTTCTTCGCGGCATCCATGCCAGCGTCGATTTCCTTCATGGCGATCTTCTTTTCCTTGAGCAAGGATACGGCGCGGCTGCAATACGGGCAGAAGGCGCGCGTATAGATAGTAACCTTGGGCATTACGGGCAGGCTCCTTAAAGCTGTGAGTTCTTTGGCTTATATGGTGACATCTGTTTCCCGGACAACGCGCGCGAGCACAAGCACATCCACATTGGCTGCGCCTGCCTGTTTCAGGGCACGTGTACAAGCCGAGAGTGTGGCGCCGGTGGTTAACACATCGTCGACAAGCAGCACCCGTCGGCCCGATATCCGCGCTATGGCGGGCTTTCTGACGGTAAATGCCCCGGCCATGTTGCGGCGGCGCTGGCGGGCAGAGAGACCCGCCTGACTGGGTGTACGGCGCGTACGCTTTATCGCATCAACAATAATTGGCGTGCCGGACATGCGGCAAATGGCCTGTCCGAGCCAGGCAGACTGGTTAAAGCCGCGCCGGGCGAGCCGGGCAAAGTGCAAGGGCACAGGCACGATCAGGTCGGCCTCTGCGACGAGATCCCGGCCCGACTGGACCATCCATCCGGCGAGGGTTTGCAGGCCGTCGCGACGGCCAGAGCGCTTCAGATCGAGCACCGGACGGCGCGAGGCCGCGTCATAGACCATGGCGGCGCGCGCGCGGTCCCATCGCGGCGGACGGGCGATGCAGGGGGCGCAGATAGCGCCGGGGCCGAGATCAAAGTCGAACGGGCTGCCGCAGGTTTCGCAGACGGGCCCTGTCAGGAAATGGATCTGGCCGAATTCCTCCGGTGCGAGGGGACCCTTGCCCACGCCGCGCTGGCCGGAAACAAGGGAACGGGGCGGCCAAAGGAAGTCAGCTGCCGCGCGCAGAAAGCCCTTTGCGCGGGCCGGACGCCGGTCCATATCGCTTGGCATGACCCCTCCTGCCGCTCCCAAAGCCCCGCCGCGCCTGTTTGACCGCGACCTGCTGGTGCGCCGCCGTGACCGGGCCGCACCGCATTTCGACGAGTATTCCTTCCTGAAGGACCGCGTGTCGAGTGATCTTGTCGACCGGCTGAACGATACGGCCCGTACGTTTCGGGCAGGACTGGAGCTGGGCGGGCATGATGGCGGCGTCAGCGAGCAGCTGAAGGGCGGCGCAAAAGTGGCCGCGATGACGCTGACAGACCCCTCCCCCGCCATGGTGGCGCGGGCGCGTGAACGCGGTCTCGATGCGGTCGTTGCCGATGAAGAGAAGCTTGGCTTCGATGAAGCGCGTTTCGATCTCGTCGTGTCAGCCCTGTCGCTGCATTGGGTCAACGACCTGCCCGGCGCGCTGATACAGGTGCGCCGCGTGCTGGAGCCGGATGGCTTGTTCCTGGGCGCCCTGTTCGGGGCGGGCACGCTGGCCGAACTGCGCGCGTGCCTGATCGAGGCTGAAACGGAGATCATGGGCGGTCTTGCGCCCCGCCTGTCGCCGCTTCCGGCGCTGGCCGACATGGCCGCGCTGATGCAGCGGGCCGGGTTTGCCCTGCCAGTGGTGGACCGCGAAAGCGTGGTGGTGCGCTACGATTCCGTGTTTGGCTTGCTGGCAGACCTGAAAGGCATGGGCGAGCGGGCGGCTTTTGCCAGCGGGATGGCTCAGCCCCTGCCTCGGCGTGTGCTGATGCGGATGGCCGAGCTTTATGCGCAGAATTTCAGTGACCCGGACGGGCGCGTGCGCGCGACGTTCGAAATTGTCTACCTGTCAGGTTGGGCACCAGCACCGAGCCAGCCAAAGCCGTTGAAGCCGGGAAGCGCAAAGGTGAGCCTTGCTGACGCTGTGCGCAGACAGGGAGAAAGCAGCCAGGACGACTGACGGCTTTCAGCTCGGGAACTGGTCAGCCGCATTCTGCATGGCGTCGCCGGTGCTGTTGCCCATGAGCGTTGCTCCACCAACAATGGCAATGCAGATCAGCGCCAGTATGAGGCCGTATTCAATTGCCGTGGCGCCCCGCTCATCATGGGTCCAGCGCAGGAGTGTTGTCTTCAGCCCCATTGAACCCTCCGAGTTCACTTCCCCGAAAGCACATCAAACAGAGGGATATCTGCCGCAGGCGCCGGATAGTCGTGCAGGGATGATGGCGCGACCCATGCGACCGACTGGCCTTCCGCAGGGATTACGTCGCCAGCCCAAGCCCGACAGCGGAAGAGTGGCATAAGTAGGTGAAATTTCGGATAATCGTGACTGGCAAATGTGATCGGTATCAGATCGGCCTCGTCAACCATTATGGATAGCTCTTCCTGCAGCTCCCGCACCAGGGCCCGGGTTGGCGTCTCACCCGGCTCGACCTTGCCACCGGGAAATTCCCAGAGGCCGGCCATGGACTTGCCCTCAGGGCGCTGCGCGAGAAGGATTTCGCCTTTCGCATTGTAGAGCGCGACCGCGACCACCAGCAAAAGCGGACGCGTCATGTCCGGTAGGCGCCGTTAATGTCGACATAGCCGTGCGTGAGGTCGCAGGTCCAGACAGTTGACGCGCCTTCGCCATAGCCAAGGTCAATGCGGATCGTGAACTCGGGCTTTGCGAACACGGCGCTGGCGGCAGCCTCGTCATAATCCGGAGCGCGGGCGCCGCCCTTGGCGACCTGGACCTCATCGAACCAGATGGCCAGCTTTTCCATGACGATCGGCTCGAGCGACTTGCCGACAGCCATGACGACACGGCCCCAGTTGGCATCACCGGCTGCCATGGCCGTCTTGATGAGGGGAGAGTTGGCGATGTGACAGGCCACGTTCTTGGCCGAACGCTCTGTGTCGGCGCCTTCGACCTTCACGGTGACGAACTTGCTGGCCCCTTCCCCGTCCTTCACGACCTGCAGGGCAAGATCGAGGCAGGTGGCATGCAGGGCATCGGCAAACGCCCGGAAGCGCTCATCGTCACGCGACTCGATCACCGGCGCGCCGGTGCCGCCTGTAGCGAAGACCATCAGCGTGTCGGAGGTCGACGTGTCGCCATCGACGGTGATGGCGTTGAAGGTCACGTCAGTGATGTCCTTGAGCAGGTCCTGCAAGAGTTCAGGCGCGACGGCAGCATCTGTGAAGACATAGGAGAGCATGGTGGCCATGTTGGGCATGATCATGCCGGAGCCCTTGGCGATGCCCGCGAAGGCCGTGGGCACGCCAGCCAGATCGACCGTGCGGCCTGACGCCTTGGGATAGGTGTCCGTCGTCATGAAGGCGCGGGCGCAGGCCTCCCAGTCGGGCTGGCCGAGCTTGGCGGCGAGATCCGGCACGAAGGCGCCGACAAAGTTCGGATCCTTCAGCGGCTCGCCAATCACGCCGGTCGCGGCGAGGAAGCATGTCTCCCTGGCGACGCCGAGTGTGCCGGTCATCGCCTTCAGGGTCGCTTCATTCTTCTCGACGCCCTTGGGGCCGGTAAAGGCATTGGAATTGCCCGAATTGGCCACCAGCGCGCGGGCCTTGCCGCCGCCGGCCGCCAAAGCCTCGCGGCACCAGCGCACGTCAGCCGAGGCCGTGTTCGAGACCGTATAGACGCCAGCGCAAGTCGTGCCTTCGTCAAACGCGAACAGGAAGACATCATCGCGCTCTATTCCCCGGCGCGCATAAAAGCCGCGCGAGCCCGCTGTGGCGCGCAGGCCCTTGACGGTTGGCAGCACCGGAAACGTGGCGGGGGCAAAGGGAGATGGCTTCAGGTTCACAGGTCGCTTCCTTGATCGGCTTCAGGCGCAGCGTCCTCATCAGGCATGAGCCCATTGTCAAGCGAGATCGGGGCGGCCGGCGCGCTATCGACGCCCGGGCCGCCTTCCTGAACCGTGGCCTGGGTGCGCAACTCGCGCAGGATCTTGCTGATCTCGTTCAGGGTGAGGAAGGTGACGATCTCGGGCCGCATTTCCTCGCGGGTCTTGGGCGCGCGGGTGCGTCTGTCCTTCACTTTCAGGATGTGCCAGCCGTCGGCGCCCTTGAAAGGCTTCGATATCTCACCCTCGGGCGTGTCGGCGATCATGACCGGAAACGGATCTGGCTGGTCGTTCGGCGAGACATAGCCGAGATCGCCATTCTCCATCCTTGTGGCGGTATCCTTGGAATGGGTCCGCGCCATGCTCTCGAAACTCGCGCCGACCTTTATCTCGTCATAGACGGCCTGGGCCTCCTCTTCTGTATCGAACAGGATATGGGCAATCGAGACTTCGTCGTTGGACTGCTGGAGCGTGACCTGTTCGGCATACATCTTGTCGATCCGGTCTTCGGTCACCTCACGGGCGACCAGGTCTTCCACGAGCAGATTGCCGAGAATGCGCTCACGCGCCATCTGAAGCCGCCGCTTGGCTGCCGATTCCTTGTCGATACCGCGCCGCGTGGCTTCCTGCGCCATCAGCTTCTGATCGACCAGCTGGTCGAGCACGGTCTTGTATTCCGTACTCTTGTGATCGAGCGGCTGTCCGGCAGGAACCAGCCCCCGCGCAACCGCCTCAAGCTCGACATCGCTGACATAGATTTTGTCGCCATTGACCGTCGCCGCGGCAGCGCCATCGACCTGGACCGGAATTTCGGCCTCGTCGCCATTGCCGCAGGCGCACAGTACAAGTAGCGCCGCGCCGCAGGCCAGTCGGCCGAATGCAGCCTTATTCGCCTTGAAAAACAGCACAGTTATCTCCCGTGATCGCTGAGAGGGTCGCATTGACACCCCATTGCGGCGTTCTTAAGTCTGACCCTCACTCTGGTCGAGAGTTCTCGTCCAGTGTAAGCGCTGCGGAAGAACCCGCAAAACGGTCCTGCCATATGATACTGTCAGGACTAAGAGTTTAGTTTGCCCAGATCGATTGGTGCCGCCTGATATGCTTTCCGTAGCCCGCAAGATTTTCGGTTCCGCCAATGACCGCAAGCTGAAACCCATGCGCGCCCGCGTCAACCGGATCAATGCCCTTGAGCCGATGATGGAGGCGCTCTCCGACCAGGCCCTGCGCGCCAAGACCGTGGAATTCCGCAAACGACTGGCCGATGGCGCAACCCTCGACAGCCTTCTGGAAGAAGCCTTTGCCGTTGTCCGCGAGGCCTCGCGCCGCGCGCTTGGCATGCGCCACTTCGATGTGCAGATGATGGGCGGCATGATCCTGCATTCCGGCGCCATTGCCGAGATGCGCACCGGTGAAGGCAAGACGCTGGTGGCAACGCTGGCCGTTTACCTGAACGCGCTTGAAGGCAAGGGCGTCCACGTCATCACCGTGAACGACTATCTCGCCAGGCGCGACGCCGAATGGATGAGCGGCATTTACGGCTTCCTCGGCCTGACGACCGGTATCATCGTGCACGGCGTGACGGATGAAGAGCGCAAGGCCGCCTACGCGTGCGACATCACCTACGGCACGAATAACGAGTTTGGCTTCGACTATCTGCGCGACAACATGAAATACTCGCTGGACCAGATGGCCCAGCGCGGACACCACTTTGCCATCGTCGATGAAGTCGACTCGATCCTGATTGATGAGGCGCGTACGCCGCTGATCATTTCCGGTCCGACGGATGACCGATCGGAACTCTATATTGCGCTCGACAATCTGATGCCGCGCCTTGAGCCGGAAGATTTCGAACTCGACGAGAAGCAGCGCTCTGTCACCTATACCGAGTTCGGTACCGAGAAGATCGAGCGATGGCTGACCGAAGCGGGCCTGCTGGAAGGCTCGATGTGGGAACCGTCGAACATTTCCTTCGTGCACCATGCCAACCAGGCCCTGCGCGCGCACAAGCTCTACCAGAAAGACAAGGACTATCTGGTCAAGGATGACCAGGTCATGCTGGTCGACGAGTTTACCGGCCGCATGATGGAAGGCCGCCGCCTGTCGGAAGGCCTGCACCAGGCCATCGAGGCCAAGGAACGCGTCGACATCAAGCCCGAGAACCAGACGCTCGCCTCGATCACGTTCCAGAACTATTTCCGCCTCTACAAGAAGCTGGCCGGCATGACCGGTACGGCGCTGACCGAGGCCTCCGAATTCCATGACATCTACAAGCTGGAAGTCATCGACCTGCCGACCAATAAGGAAATCCAGCGGATTGACGATGACGATGTCGTCTACCGGACGGCCAAGGCGAAATATGCCGAGATCGTCAAGGAAGTGAAGGAATGCCAGGCCAAGGGCCAGCCCATCCTGCTTGGCACAGCCTCGATCGAGAAATCCGAAATCCTCTCCAGCCTGCTGACCGCAGCGAAGATCCCGCACAAGGTTCTGAACGCGCGCCACCACGAGCAGGAAGCCTTCATCGTCGCCAATGCCGGTGTGCCGGGCGCAATCACGGTTGCCACGAACATGGCTGGCCGTGGTACCGACATTCAGCTCGGCGGCAATTTCGACATGCGTGTCGAGCATGAGACAGCCGCGAAAGAGCAAGAGCTTGGCCGCGAGCTGACCGAGAGCGAACTCTCCGTACTGACCTCGCAGATCAAGGCTGATATCGAGGTGAAGAAGAAGCGCGCGCTCGACGCGGGCGGGCTCTACGTCCTCGGCACCGAGCGCCACGAAAGCCGCCGCATCGATAACCAGCTGCGCGGCCGAACGGGCCGTCAGGGCGACCCGGGCCGCTCGAAATTCTACATTTCCATCGAAGACGACCTGATGCGGATTTTTGCCGCCGAACGCATGGACGCCGTGATGCGCCGCCTCGGCATCAAGGAAGACGAGGGCATCACCCATCCCTGGATGAACAAGGCGATGGAGACCTCACAGCGCAAGATCGAGGAACGCAACTTCGAGATCCGCAAGAACGTCCTCAAATATGACGACGTCATCAATGACCAGCGCAAGGCCATCTTCGAGCAGCGCATGGAATTCATGCGCGACGACGACGTGTCAGACACGATTGCCGAAATGCGCGACCACGTGATCGATGCGCTCGTGCTGCGCACGATGCCTGAAAAGGCCTATGCCGAGCAGTGGGACATTACTGGCCTCAAGGAAGCGCTGCAGACCGATCTCGCGCTCGACCTGCCCGTGGCTGAATGGGCCGCTGAAGAAGGCGTTGCCAACCAGGAAATCGCCGAACGCATTCGCAAGCACGTATCCGAGGCTTACGAGAACCTTGGGCGTCAGGTCGGCGACGCCCAGATGCACCGGATCGAGAAACAGGTCCTGCTGCAGGTTCTGGACCTGCGCTGGCGGGAACACCTGCAGCAGATCGACCAGCTGCGCTCGGTGATCCACCTGCGTTCCTACGGCCAGCGCGACCCGCTGAACGAATTCAAGGAAGAGGCCTTCAACCTTTTCTACAACCTGCTGAACGAACTGCGCGCGACGGTTACCCGTTCGCTGATGCATATCCGCGTCCAGCCGCCGGAACAGCGCCGCCCTGCCCCACCGCCTCCACCTCCGCCGATGCGCGAGCTGCACCTTGACCCCGATACCGGTGTCAACGAGATGGCGCCCGAGGAACCAGCGGGCAATACAGGCCCCGGCCCGGCGCTTCACCAGGCCGAGGATGACTGGACGAACACGCCGCGCAATTCGGCCTGTCCGTGCGGTTCCGGCAAGAAGTACAAGCACTGCCACGGTGCCCTGACGCCGCAGCAGGCCTGATCCGTCAGACCAGTTCGGCGGGCTCCGGTCCCACATAGACTGATTGCGGGCGGATAAGACGCCCAGTGAGACGCTGCTCGCGCGCATGTGCGAGCCAGCCAGCTGTGCGGCCTGTGGCAAAGACGGCCGTGAACGCATCCGGCGGGAAGCCCAGCGCTTCGAGCAGGAGCGCGGTATAGAATTCCACATTCACATCGAGGGGCCTGTCTGGTTTGCGCTGGTGCAGGACTTTCAGCGCAGCACGCTCGACGGCTTCGGCCAGTTTAAGGCGCCCCGGTAGCGCGCTCGAGTCGGCGGACATGCGTTTCACCGCAGCTTTCAGCGCGTCCGCACGCGGGTCGCGGACCTTGTAGATGCGGTGGCCGAAGCCCATCAGCCGATCACCGCGATCCAGCGCGTCCTCGATCCAGCTTTCGGCATTCTCGGGCTTTCCGATGCCGTCCAGCATGGCGATGATCGGGCCGGGTGCGCCGCCATGGAGCGGGCCTTTGAGGGCTGCGAGGCCTGCGAGAACCGATGATGTCAGGCCTGACCAGGTGGAGGCGACGACACGGGCCGCAAAGGTGGACGCGTTGAGGCCGTGGTCCGCGACGGTGACGAGGTAGGTGTCGAGGGCAGCTGCCACGTCCGGCGCCGGGATGTCGCCGGTCAGCATGTGGAGCATGTCGGCAGCATGGCCCGCCTTTGCGTTTGGTGCGATAGGGGCGAGCCCTCGGCGGCGGCGCAGGAAGGCGGGCAGAAGCACGGCGGGCGCAGCAAGGAGGCGGAGCGCAGTCGCCATGTCTTCCCCGTCTTCGATACGGGCGGTCAGGACGCGGACGCCGTCCATGGGCGGCAGGGCCAGCAGTGCATCGTCAATGTATTGGGCGAGTGGGTAGACCGCGTCGCGGGCGGCACCGAGGCGAGCGGAAAAGGCTTTCGCATCCGGCAAATCATCCAGCAGGCCTTCCAACAGAAGGTGCGCGACTTCTTCGAAATGTTTCTGGCCTGCGATTTGGTCCAGTGAAAAGCCTTTTATAACAAGGATTCCCTGCGCACCATCTACGGAAGAGAGGCGCGTTTCGGCAGCGATGACATCATCCAGGCCTTGGCTCATTTTGTGGTTCTCCTTTTGATTTTCAGCGTGGAGATCGGCGTGAAATGCTGTATCGTCAATCTTGATCAATATAATCAACGTATGGAGCAGGCATGGCGTGGATCAGTTCGGAGGAGGCGATCCGCCTGCTCGGCGTGCGGCCGCAAACGCTCTATGCCTATGTCAGCCGGGGGCGCCTGGAGGCGCGGCCTGATCCGGACGATTCCCGCCGTTCGCTCTACAGTGCCGAGGATGTGGCCCGGCTGGCGTCGCGCCGGTCCGGACCGATACGGGCGGCGGAGATTGCCGAGGCGTCGATTGCCTGGGGCGAGCCTGTGCTGACCTCGAAACTGACGGTTATTGTTGACGGGCGGCTATGTTATCGGGGCGTGGATGCCATCACCTTGTCGCGCACAGCGACGCTTGAAGAGGCGGCAACGCACTTCTGGGCGGCCCCTTATGCCCCGCGGCGGGACCATTCGGTGGGTATTCCCGGACCATTCAAGGTCCGTTTGTTCACCGCTCTAGGGGCGCGGGCGGGCCATGACGCGCACGCGCGGGGCCGTTCCCGGACCGTTCTGACGGCTGACGCCGCCACCGTGCTGGAAACGCTGGTCGATGCCGCCACAGAGCGGCGAGGCAATGGCGCGATCCATGAGCGGCTCGGCGCAGCCTGGGGCCTCGAGCCCAAGGGCACCGACATGGTGCGCCGGGCGCTGGTCCTGCTGCTGGATCATGAGCTGAATGCCTCGACCTTCTCGGCGCGGGTGGCGGCGTCGACGGGGGCGTCGCTGTCGGCCTGTGCGCTGGCAGGTCTGTCGACCCTATCGGGGCCGCTGCACGGGGGAGCGGTGGCGGGCGTGCTGGCCTTCCTGAGCGAGGCGGAACAGGTGGGCGCGGAAGTGGCGGTGCGGGCGCGGCTGGACGAGGGGCGCGCCCTGCCCGGCTTTGGGCATCCGCTCTATCCGGACGGCGACCCGCGTGCGGCGGAGCTGCTATCACATTTCGACGTGCCGCCGCTGATCAGTGCCGTGCAGGCTGCCGTGATGCGGGAAACCGGCGAGCATCCGAATGTGGACTTTGCCATTGGCGCGATGGCGCAGCACTTTGGCTTTCCGGCGGAGACGGCATTCGGCATCTTTGCCATTGGCCGCTGCATCGGCTGGCTCGGCCATGCCATGGAGCAAATCGAGACCGGATCGCTGATCCGGCCCCGGGCCCGCTATGTGGGCGTAATGCCGACGCCTATTTCGCCATCACATTGACGACGGCGGTTGTCATCGCGGTGACGCCGGTCTCGATGGTTGGCGCTGGGACAGGCGCAAAGAAGGGCGAATGGTTGCCCGGTACTTTCAGCACGTCGAGCGGGGCACCGGTCTCGTCGAACAGAGCCGGGTCATAGACGCCCACACGGAAGTAGACCGAGTTGCTGAAGGCCTTGAGGAATTCACCATAGTCCTCGCTGCCAGTGGTGGGGGCGGCGAAGTAGACCTTGTCGGCTGGCAGTACCTTGCTCATCGCCGCGAGGGTCTTCTCCGAGAGATCCGGATCGTTGAAGACCGCCGTGCCGCCGCTGCGCACGCTGATCTCTGCGTCTGGCGCGCCGGCCATGGCCACGATGGCCTCGGCTGTGCGCTTGACGCCTGCCAGCAGTTTCTCGCCAACGGCCGGCTTGTACCAGCGCACCGTGCCGCGCACGCGGGCAGAGTCCGGGATGATATTGCCAGCCGAGCCGGCCTGGATAGCGCCGACGCTGATGACGCCGAATTCCTGTTCCGGCTTTTCACGGCTGACCACGCTTTGCAGGTCGACGACAAATTTCGAGGCCATCATGACCGGGTCGATGGTTGTGCTGGGACGCGAGCCATGGCCGCCGATGCCGTTGAAGACGATATCGAAGCCGCCGGCAAAGGAGTTCATCTGGCCCTTCACGATCTGCACCGTGTCATAGGCAGACGGACCGACATGGAGGGCAAAGCCATAATCCGGCACGCCAAACTTACCAAAGATATCATCCGCCATCATCTTGCTGGCACCGCCGCCGCCCTCTTCCGCAGGCTGGGCGACGAACATGAGCGTGCCTTTCCAGTCTTTCTTCATGTCGACGAGCGTCTGCGCCGTGGCGAGGAAGATGGCCATGTGGGCGTCGTGGCCACAGGCGTGCATGACGTATGTGTTCTCGCCGCGCCAATCGGTCTGCACCGTGCTGGCATAATCGAGGCCGGTCTTTTCCTGTAGCGGCAGGGCGTCCATGTCGGCGCGCACCATGACGAGCGGACCCTTGCCATTGCGCAGGATGCCGACAAGTCCTGTCTGGCCGATGCCTTCGGTGACCTCGAAGCCGAGCGTGCGCAACTCCGCAGCGATGATACCGGCCGAGCGCGTCTCCTCCAGGCCGAGTTCCGGGTGCGCATGGAAATCCTTGTAGACGGCCACCCAGTCATCAATGTGCTCGGAGACAAAGCTGGCAACATTGGATTTGAACTTGTCATTGATTGGCGCGGCACTGGCGGGCGCGGCGAGTGGCGCAAGGGCGAGCACACCGCAGAGGCTGGTGCGGGCAAGGCGGGACAGGAAAGTCTGGGACATGGCGGCGGCTCCGGTGAGATGTCGGCGGGATGGCGGAAAGACATTAGCCATCCCCCTGATACGCAGCCTGTTCAACAGGATTCGGACTTGGGCCGTTGCAGACGAGGCGTATGCATCCTTTTGGTGCGAGGCCTGCCCTCAACGCGTCAGGGAACTGAAACATGCCGCCTGCGTATGGTTAATTCCAAAGGCTAAAAGGGGCTGCATCATGCGCAGAGACATTCTTTCCACGATACTGGCAGTGATATGCATCGTGTTCATCGTATCGCTTGGCATTTTCTATATTCAGGAAGGCTCTTTCGAAGGCGCAGGCCGGAAGATGGATGCCACGCTTCAAACCTTGCCTGAAGATACGGCTCGCGTGGCCAATGACGTGGCCGACAAAACCGATGAGGTGATCGAGGATATCGCCGACGGCCCGGACGAAAGCCCTTCCTGATCCACGCTGCCATGACAGTGACCTGAATAAAGGCCCGGCCTCCCGAGAGAGACCGGGCCTTTTCCGTTCAGGCATAGGAAAGCACTTCGTATTCGACATTGTCATAGTCGTGGAAATAGAAGCGGCTGCCGGGATTGTACGTCTGGTGGGAGTGCGTGACGAAGCCGGCGTCGAGGATGCGGCGTTCGGCGGCGGCGAGATCATCGACGATGACGCCGACATGGTTGAGACCGCCTTGCGTATTGTAGGTGATCTGGTCCGGTGCGTCTGTTTCACCCGGCGAGTAGAGCGCGATATAGGCCGTGTCCGTACCGACATGCGCGGTCTGTCCATTGTTGATGGACGCGCCTTTCCAGCGCAGGTGCCACCCGAAAATGCGCTCCAGCATGCGGGTTGTGCGGTCAATGTCGCTGACGGTGATGTTGACGTGTTCGAGGGTTGCGGTGGGCATGGGAGACGTCCTTTCGTGCGGGCTTTCAGGCCCCTTTTCCGTGATTGGACGTCTTTGATAATTCCTCAACCTTACTTGAGGTCAAGGTATTTCTTTGCTATTTCCTCGTGCCATGAAAACAACTGATCTCATTCCGATTGGGCAATTGGCGGCGCGCACAGGCGTGGCGGTGTCGGCGATCCGCTTCTACGAGGATAAGGGCCTGATACGGGCGATGCGAAATGCGGGCGGGCAGCGGCGGTTCCTGCGCTCGGACGTGCGGCGGCTGTCCTTCGTGATGATTGCGCAGCAGCTGGGCTTCACCGTGGCCGAGATTGGCGAACTGCTGTCGGGTCTGCCGCAGGAGCGCACGCCGACCAAGGCGGACTGGTCGAAGATCAGCGCGCAGTTCCGGGAGCGACTGGATGGGCAGATCGAGCGGCTGGAACTGATGCGCGACCGGCTGGACGTGTGCATCGGGTGCGGGTGCCTGTCGCTGTCGAATTGCGCGCTGTACAATCCGGAAGACCGGGCAGCGCGCCTTGGGCCGGGCCCGCGTTACCTGATGGAGCGCAATGGCGCGGCCAAGGCCGCCGAGGCTTAACCTTTACCCTTACGCTTGTTGCAGACGGCATGGGCAAGCTGGAGGTTTGACTCGTCATCCGGGCCGCCGCGCGCGAGGGCGTGGATGTGGTCGAACGTGGGGCGCTGTTTCTTCCAGACCGTGGCGTGACCAACGGCAAAGCGCGTGGACGGCATGGGCTTGCCGCAGAGCGCGCACTTGCCGCCCTGCGCCTGCCAGAGGCGCTGGAACATCTTGGTTGCGGGGGGCGCGAACTCCTGGCTCAAAGGCTCTCCGGGACGCTCCAGCCGCGCCGGGCGCAGGCGGCCAGCACCGTATTGCGCAGGAGGCAGGCGATGGTCATGGGGCCGACGCCGCCGGGGACGGGCGTGATGTGGCCGGCCACGGGTTCGCAATCGGCAAAGTCTGCATCGCCGACGAGGCGGGTCTTGCCCTCGCCCTTCTCGGGCGCGGGAATGCGGTTGATGCCGACATCAATGAGCGTGGCGCCGGGCTTGACCCAGTCGCCTTTGACCATGTTGGGACGACCGACGGCGGGCACGAGGATGTCGGCGGTGCGGCAGACGGCCGGCAGGTCTGCCGTGCGGCTGTGGGCGATGGTTACGGTGCAGTTCTCGGCGAGGAAGAGCAGCGCGGCTGGCTTGCCGACGAGAATGGAGCGGCCGATGACGACGACGTGGCGGCCGGAGAGATCAGCGCCGAGGGCGCTTTTCGCGAGGATGACGCAGCCATTCGGCGTGCAGGGGCGCAGACCCGGCTTGCCGAGCGTGAGGCGGCCGGCGGAGACTTCGGTGAGGCCGTCGACATCCTTGTCGGGGTCGATGCATTCAATGGCGCTGTGCTCGTCGAGGCCCTTGGGCAGTGGCAGCTGGAGCAGGATGCCGTCGATTGTGTCGTCGGCATTGAGGCGGGCGATCAGGTCTTCGACTTCGGCCTGCGTGGCCGTGGCGGGAAGCTGGTGATGGACGGAGACCATCCCCGCCTCTTCGGTGAGGCGGACCTTGGAGCGGACATAGACCTGGCTGGCGGGGTCTTCCCCGACGAGGACGACCGCGAGGGCCGGCTGGCCCGGCAGCGCCTTGACGGCTTCGGCCACTTTGGCGCGCACCTCGGCGGCGACGCCGGTTCCATCAATCCGCTGAGCACTCATTCCTGCATCATCCCTGCCAGAACAGCCGCCAGATCCGGCGGCCCGTCTATATCGAGGCCTTTTAGCCGGTTCTTGGCGCCCGTCACCACCCTGACGGCAGACTTTGGCAGGCCGAGATGCTTTGCGAGCAGTTTTTCGACGGCCGCATTGGCCTTGCCGTCTTCCGGAACGGCGCGGACGCGGACTTTCAGGTAGGTGCGGCCCGCCGCATCGGTTTCGGGGCCTTCGATCCGGTCGGCGGAGGCGTTTGGCTGCACGCGAACGGTGAGCCGGTGCATCGGGCTAGAAAGGCGCGATCGTGTAGCCGTAGCGGACGATCAGGCGCTGCAGGAAGAAGATGATGAGCAGCACGGCCATGGGCGTGAGGTCCAAACCGCCGAGGGGCGGAATGATCCGGCGGATCGGCGCATAGACCGGCTCGGTAATGCGCTCCAGCCCGCCCCAGATGCTGCGCACGGTGGGGTTGCGGATGGAGAGGACGTTGAAAGCCACAAGCCAGGACATGACGGCCTGCACGATAATGATCCATGTGGCGATGTTCAGGAGGAACAGGACAACATCCAGGATCGCGCGCATTGTAATCTCTCCGGAAACAGGGTGGCTTATAAGTGTCACTTAGGGTGTGTTGGTGAGTGAGTGCAAGGTCACCACTGCCGGTTTACCCTGCGACACGGTTGGCCCGGAACGTGAGCCAGACTAGCTCTGAGTGATCCAATGAAGGGGAATCGGGGATGACAGACACAGAAACGCCCCTTCGCCCGTTGACCCGCCTGCAGCAGGGCATGATTGCCCTCGCCATGGTCGCCATGGGCGCCGGGATGACAATCAACTTTGTGGTTGTGGCTCCGCTCGCGCGAAAAGCCGGACTGGCCCCGATCGAAGTGGCGGGCATCCTGACCTTCTCCTCAGCCCTCTATGCCTTCATGATCCCGGTCTGGGGGCGGCTGGCCGACCGGATCGGGCGCAAGCGCGTCATGGTATTCTCGCTGGTCGCGATGGGCCTTTTGAACATGGCCTTCCTGTTTGCACTGAGCGCCGCGCTGGCCGGCGTGGTGACGGGGCTCGCGGCGTTTTTCCTGCTAGCGTTTACGCGGCTCTGGTTTGGCCTGCTGGCGCCCGGCCTGCAGCCAGCCTCGATGGCGGCGATGACAGATGCAACGACCACGCTGACCCGCGCCGGGGGCCTCGGCATGCTGGGGGCGGCGATGAGCGTCGGGTCGATCCTTGGCCCGGCGGGCGCGGCCGTGCTTGCGCCCTTCGGGGCACTGGTGCCGCTCTGGGGCACGATCATCCTCAATATCGCCGTCGGCATCATCCTCGCTTTCGTGCTGCCGAGGACGCGCAACACACCGCGCGAGTCCAAACGCCCGACACCGCTGGCGTTCAATGACAAGCGCGTGCTGCCGCACCTTGTTTTCCTGTTCATCTATTTCATGGCCATCGGCATGATCCAGCAGACGATTGGCTGGTTCATCGAGGACCGCTACCATTTCGTCGATACGGCGGCGCATACTGCCGGCGAGATTGCCGTGCGCTATACCGGGATCATCTTCTCCTGCCTCGCGGTGGCGATGATCATCGTGCAGTTCGGCTATATCGTGCCGCGCCGGCCCGACCCGCGCAAGATCCTGCCCATAGGCCTCGGACTGGTCGCGCTCGGCTATATCTGCGCCGACACGTTCCACCCTTTCTGGGCCATGTGCGTCAGCTTCCTGATCGCCGGTGTGGGCGGCGCGCTGGCTGTGCCATCCGCCAATGCGCTGGGCAGCCTGTCGGTGGAGCGGCATGAGCAGGGTTCGGCGGCGGCGCTGCTGGCTGCAGCACCGCCGGCCGGGTTTGTGTTCGGACCGCTGATCGGCGCGGGCCTCTATTCCATCGCCGCACCGCTGACGCTTTATGCATCAGCGGGCGTTATGGCGGTGCTGTGTATCTACGCGTTCCTGGTGACGTCCAAGAAGACGCTCACCCCATGATGAAGGCGTTCAGCTTGTTGCCGTCCGGATCGCGGAAATAGGCGGCATAGAAACCGCCTTCCCCGCGCGGGCCGGGAGGGCCTTCGTCGGTGCCGCCCTGTGTGATCGCGATCTTGTAGAGCCGGTGGACCTGTTCCTTGTCCTTCGCCTCGAGCGCTACCATCGTGCCATTCCCGACCGTCGCCGGCTTGCCGTCAAACGGCAGCGTGGCGGCAATGCCTGCGCCGCCGCCCGGCGTGCCCCACGCAATATATGTGTCGGTTTCCATCATGCGGCCCGTGCCCATTTCCTTGGCGATCGCATCATAGAATGCAGCCGCGCGGGCAAGGTCTGACGTGCCGAAAGTTACATATCCAATCATCATCTTTTCCCCAGTTGAGAAAAAGAACATAACATGAACATATTTAAAAAGGCAATCGCCTACATCGCAGAAATGCCGCCATCGACTTTCAGTTCGATGCCGGTGACCAGTTTGGATTCGTCCGAGGCGAGATAGAGCACCGCATAGGCGATATCGTCAGGCTCGCCCACTTTGCCGAGCGGGATCTGGCGGCCGAGCTTGGCGAGGGCTTCTTCCTCGCCGAACATTTCCTTGGTGCGGTCCAGGATCGGCGTGTTGATGAAGACCGGGTGGACCGAGTTGCAGCGGATCTGGCCGCCCTTGGCGCAATGCAGCGCGATGGACTTGGAGATGTGGCGCACGGCGGCCTTGGCCGTGTTGTAGGAAACATAGTTCGCACTGGCGATGATGCCTGCGATGGACGAGATGTTGATGATCGAGCCGAGGCCGTGCGCGCGCATCAGCGGGATGGCGTACTTACAGCCGAGGAAGATGGAGTCGACATCGACCGTCTGCACCTTTTTGAACATGTCATAGTTCTCGTCCTCGACCGAGCCGAGCGAGCCGATGCCGGCATTGTTGACGAGAATGTTTATGCCACCCATTGCCTCATGGGCTGCGTTCAGGACTTCCTGCCAGCGGGCTTCATCGGTGACGTCATGCTGGAACGCGAAGGCGGTGCCCTCGCCATGGGCGGCGTTGATTTCGGCGGCGACTTTTTCGGCGCCCGCGCCGTTCACATCGGTCAACGTGACCTTGGCGCCCTCTTTGGCCAGCATCTTGCCGATGGCTTCGCCGAGGCCCTGCGCGCCGCCGGTGATGAATGCCATTTTTCCCTGAACTCTGCCCATACCTGTTTCCTCTCGTTTTTTTTGATCGCCTTCTCCCTAGCAGCCGAAAGTGATCGGCGCCAAACGCATTCTTTCGGCAAATGCCCTTGATGCCTGATCCATTCGGAGTGATCCTGAAGGCATGACGCAGGGCAATGATCCTGACCGGGCAGAAGCCCATTTCCACCTGTTCGATACGGCCATTGGACCGTGCGGCCTGGCATGGACTTCTGCGGGCCTGATCCAGGTGCAGCTGCCCGAAGCGAGCGAGGCGGCGACAGAAATGCGGCTGGGGCGCATCACGCGCGCGGCCTGGTCTGACAAGCTGCCGGACAATGTGTCTGACTGCGAGGACCGGATGCATGCCTATTTCAAGGGCGAGCCCGTGGCCTTCACCGACATAGATCTCGACATGAGCCGGGTGAATGCGTTCAGCGCGAAAGTCTATACCGTGCTGCGGGATGTGGGCTGGGGGCAGACGACGAGCTATGGCGCGCTGGCGCGGCAGATTGGCGATCCACATGCGGCGCGGGCGATTGGCGCGGCGATGGGCAAGAACCCGTGGCCGCTGGTGGTGCCGTGCCACAGGGTGCTGGCGGCATCGGGCAAGATTGGCGGCTTCTCGGCCTATGGCGGGCGGGCGACGAAACGCAAGATGCTGCAACTGGAACAGGCCGATGCCGACGGCGCGGCGCCGACCTTGCCCGGCCTGTTTGACTAGGATTTGGCACTGCGGCGCTGGGCTTCCCATTTGCGGCGCAGGGTGGTGACGCGTTCGGGGAAGCGGCCGAGCGTTTCGGCCTTGCGCACCCTGTCTGTGCGGAAATGGCGGAAGTCCTGGCGCAGTTCGCACCAGGCACCAATCAGGCGAATATCGTCCCAATAGGCGAGCAGGAAAGGCCAGACGACGCGGCGTGTGACATTGCCCGTCTCGTCGGCATAGTCGAGCGCGAGCTTTGTCTGACCACGGATTGACTGGCGCACGAGGGCGACGTCGAAACTGTCCTTCGGGCGCTCCTTGAAGCTGACAGGCGTGAGGCCGGAATCGACGATGACCGGTTGCAGTTCGCGCGGCACGGCGACGGTGAGCTTGGCGATCAGGTCTCGCGCGCCCCGGGCGAGGGCCGCGTCGCCGCGCGCCGCGACCCATTGCGCACCAAGCACGGCGGCCTCCAGTTCGTCGGCCGTCAGCATCAGCGGCGGCATGTCGTAGCCGTCTTCCAGCACATAGCCGGTGCCGGCCTCGCCGCGGATGGGCACGCGCTGGGCGATCAGTTCGGCCATGTCGCGATAGAGCGTGCGCAGGGAGACTTCCAGCTCTTCCGCCAGCACTTGCCCTGTGACCGGCGCGCGATGGCGGCGCAGGACCTGGATGATCTGGAACAGGCGTTCGGTGCGTCTCATTTTTTAAGGTCCTACTGCCACGCTGCTGACACCATGCTGTCAGCAGCCTTGCCGTATCAAGCCCCTATCGCAACCTTGAGACGGAGACTGACAATGATCACACTTTACGGATGGGGCCCGATGTTCGATTGCCCCTCGCCCAGCCCCTTTGTGATGAAGACCGACATCCAGCTGCAAATGCTGGGCGTGGAATTTGATCGCGCCATTGCCAACCTTGAGGCCGTGTCCAAGCACAAGGCGCCCTATGTGATGGATGGCGACGTACTGGTTCAGGACAGCAATTTCATCCGGGCGCATTTCGAGAAAAAGCTGCACAAGTCGCTTGATGCGGGACTGACCGACGAGCAGCGCGCGGCTGGCTGGGCGCTGGAGCGGATGGTGGAAGACAATCTCGCGGCAGTGATGCGGACGGAACGCTGGCTGAAGGACGAGAATTTCTACAAGGGACCTATCCACTTCTTTGACGGCATGCCGGAACCGGCTTTGTCGGACATGGTGGCCGGGCTGCGTGAAGGCATGGCGGCAACGCAATATGCCGTCGGCATAGGCCGCCATACCGAGGCAGAACGCATGCAGCTTGCCGAATGGGACCTTCAGGCGGTCGCCATTCAGCTCGGCGCCAAGCCCTACCTTTTCGGTGACAAGCCAAAGGCCGCAGATGCCAGCGTGGCGAGCGTGCTGATCAGCTGTGCGACCGAGTTCTTCGACACGCCGCTGACAGACCTTGTGCGCGGCCATACGAACTTGGTTGCCTATATGGACCGGATGAAGGCGACCTTTTTCGCCCGGGCGGTCTGGCCAGCGACCGAAATGGCCTGAACCCATTTGTGGCGAGGTTGCGCCTCTTCCCTTATAGACCTGTGTGTTCCTTGAGGGGGCACACAGGCAAAGAGGGGCGTTGTGGGACCGGGACCGCTGAAATACCTGAACTTCATGACGCAGACCGACAGGTCACGTGTCGTCTATCTGGCGCAGGCACTCGGTGCCGTGATCGCTGGCAGCGTCGTGACCCTGACGCTGGTGGCCATTCTCTTTCCGAACGCGCCCTCAGCGCAATCAGATGAACAGGGCGAGCCGCCGCTGTTCGGCCTGCTCGTTATCTGGCCTGTCGTCTCGACACTGGCGCTCTGGTTCATTCTCTCGATGACACGGCGGGCGACACCGACCTATTGGCATGCTGCAGGCTGGTCGGCGCTTAGCTTCACGTTCGTGTTCGCGCTTCTGGCCGGACCGCAGACAGGACTGATCTTTGCCTGGCCCTATTTCATCTATTCGCTGACATTTCTGGCCTGGCAGCTCAATTCGACCCGCGACGCCCTGTTCATGACCACTTTGCTGCAGGCGGCGGTGATGGCGGTGCCCGCGCTGATCATCAAGCTATAGCGCCGAAACCGCCCATATCGATCAAATTTGCAACATCGTGTTCAGCGGGCATATACCCTGCCCGTGTTAGCGATTGGGGATGCTCCGCAAGCTCATCGCCTCGTTGATAGCTGTCTATGCCATCGCCTTTGCGTTCGGCGCCCTGACGGCCGTGCGCTGGCCCTCGATCATGATGATGGTCAGCTGGATCGTGCATGACGATGTGGCCGCAGGTTTGGAAGCGGTCGACTGGCGCGCGCTCGGCATTGCCTATGGAGCCCCCTATTTGCTGGCCGCACTTTGCTTCTATGCCTCTGCCGCGATGATCGCCGGGCGCCGCCATGGCGGCGTGCTCTGGTATATCATGGGGCTCGCAGCGGGTTTCCCGACCGTCTATCTCGTCCGGTTTTCGGATGGCTGGTGGAACAACCCGACGCCTGCCGAAGGCGCCGTGGCAGGCGCAGGGATTGGCGCGCTGCTGCTGCTGAGCGCTGTCTATGAATTGCGCAAGCGCAAGCCCGTTCGAGTGCCGCTGGCCGAGCCGGCCCCCGCCCCCGCTGCGCAAGCCGTGGCCGTTGCCCCGGCACCGGAGCCGCAGGCAGAGCCCGTTCGCAAACGCCCGGGGGCTCCCAAGCCGACCTTCGTTCCCGCCGCCATCGCCCGCCAGCGCGCCAGCTTTGCCGCGCATGGGCGACGCATGCATGCCAAGCAGAACCGGCCGATCACCATCCGCCTGTTCTAGGGTGAACCTGTTTCTGATTGCGAGCCGAGCGGCTTCGCCATAGCTTGTTCCGGGAGCTTGGGAGGGCACTGCAATGAATATTCGAATCCTGGTCGGGATCGCTCTGGCTTTCCTCTCTGGCTGGCTGCTGTGGCAGGGCCTTTCCGCCGTGATGATGATCACAAGCCGTGGCAGCCCGCTCAGCGATGCCCTGCTGCAGCCGCCAACCAGCCTGGTCCGTATCGTCGCAGCCTGCCTGGTTTTGCTCGGTGCACTTGTTGCTGTTGCCCAGCGCCCCGGCGGTGCCTGGCTTGCCGCAATCGGTACGGTGCTTTTCGCCTTGTTGCCCATCATGATGGCGGCCACAGGCACCGCGTCGCGCCTGTGGGCCGACGAGGCCGTGGTCTCGGTCGTCCTGATTGCTCTCACGGCTGCCCTTTGTGTGATCAAGCGACGAAAAGCCTGACCTAGCGTCAGAGGTCGCATTGATTTCAGAGCCAAAATGCCTAGGTTGCAGGCTCTCGCCCTAGAGGCCCCTTCAGCAAGGCAGAATTCCCATGTCAGAGACCTATGATGTCGTCATTATCGGCGGCGGACCCGGCGGCTACAATTGCGCCATCCGTGCCGGACAGCTTGGTCTGAAGACCGCTTGTATCGAATCGCGCGGCAAACTTGGCGGCACATGCCTCAATGTCGGCTGCATTCCGTCCAAGGCGCTGCTCCATGCGTCGCAGATGTATGCGTCGGCCCAGAACGACTTTGCCGGCATGGGCATCAAGGTCGGCAAGCTCGAACTCGATCTGGCCCAGATGATGAGCCAGAAGGAAGAAGCGGTCGAAGGCCTGACCAAGGGCGTCGAGTTCCTCCTGAAGAAGAACAAGGCCGACTATATCCAGGGTTACGGCAAGATTGTCGGCAAGGGCAAAGTCGAGGTTACGGGCCTCGACGGCAAGAAGCAGACGCTGGAAGCCAAGAATATCGTGATCGCGACCGGATCGGAGCCGACTGGCCTGCCGGGCATCGAGGTCGACGAAGAGCGCGTTGTCACCAATACGGGCGCCCTGTCGCTAACCTCCGTGCCAAAGCGCCTGATCCTGATCGGCGCCGGTGTGATCGGCCTTGAAATGGGCTCTGTCTGGGCCCGTCTCGGATCGGAAGTGACGGTTGTCGAATATCTCGACCGCATCCTGCCGCCAGCCGATGCTGAAGTGGCGAAGGAAGCGCAGAAAGTCTTCAAGAAACAGGGCCTCGATTTCCGCCTCGGCATGAAAGTGACGGGCGTTGAAAAGCTGAAGAGCAAACTGAAACTCACAATGGAACCCGCCAAGGGCGGCGATTCGGAAACGCTGGACGCCGATGTGGTGATCCTCGCGGTCGGCCGCAAAGCCTATACCGAGGGCCTCGGCCTCGAAAACATTGGCGTGACACCGGACAAGCGCGGCGTGATCCAGCCCGTCGACGGCCATTTCAAGGTGGCAGACGGCGTCTGGGCTGTCGGTGACTGCATTCCGGGACCCATGCTGGCGCACAAGGCAGAGGATGACGGCGCGGCTGTCGCCGAGCTGATCGCCGGCAAGGCGGGCCATGTCGACTATAATCTCGTGCCGAGCGTCGTTTACACGAACCCGGAAATCGCCTGGGTCGGCAAGAACGAGGAAGAGCTGAAGGCCGCTGGCGTCGAGTATGTGAAGGGCAAGTTCCCCTTCATGGCCAACTCCCGCGCACGCACGAACCACGAGACCGTCGGCTTCGTGAAAATCCTCGCGGAAAAAGGCACGGACAAGATTCTCGGCGCCCACATGATCGGCGTCGGTGTTGGCGAGATGATTGCCGAGATCTGCGTCGCCATGGAATTCGGCGCGGCTTCGGAAGACATCGCCCGCACCTCTCACGCCCACCCGACCCTGTCGGAAGCCGTCCGTCAGGCAGCCATGGGCGTCGAAGGCTGGACGATGCAAATGTAGGCAGGCATCCCCCCTGGGGGTGTTTGCGCGCAGGCCAAAAGCGGGAATAGACTAAACCCTGAGTGAGTTCAGGGGGACGTCTCAATGATCCGGTGCATGAAATTGACGGGGGCGGCCCTGTGCCTTGCCCTGCTGGGAATGCCTTCCTTGGCGCAGGGGGCGGACCCGCGCGCGCCCGCACCTGCGGCGCCCAATCCCAATGCGATCCTCGCAGAACTGTCGAACGTGGCGCAGATCACGGCCGCGGCGAAGAAGTGCAACTGGACATATCCGATCAATGTGACCGCGTCGGAAGCCATGCTGGCGATCAGAGCGGCGGACCTGAAGGCCATGGTGCCACCGGACGTTCGCGGACAGGTAGACACCGCAGTGGCGCAAGCCACGGCCAGCGTCACCGAGATGGCCTGCAAGCAGGCTGACGGATCGGACCTGCCGCAACAGCACCAGATCACCATGTTTGTGATGGACCAGTACTGGCGCATGATCGCACACGTCGATGTGTTGGGGAGCCTGCGCTGGGGCGAGGTGTTCCATTATACGCCAGCCGAACGCGCGGCACTCGACAAGGAGATCGCGCATATCAAGGAATTCAAGGGCTACGGCTATAATGAAGCCGCAAACCCGCTTGAGACACTGGCCGACAAGACCCAGGGGCTGGCCTGCCGGGAGCGGGCGTCAAATGTCGAACGCTGCCGTCCCGTGCCTGCCGAACTGGAAGGCAGTGCGCCAACCGTGAAGGTCATGATCGAAGTGACCGAATCCTTCGGCAAGGCGGTGGCCGCCGAGAAGATCAAGGAAAAGCAGGCAGCAGCGGCGGCCATCGGCGACGTCACGCAGTTCCGGGTGATCGGTGACGAGACCTGCACACTCGACACGCTGGCCCTGAAATATGGCGACGCGAAAATTCACTCCGTCACGCGGGAAGATACTTTCGGCAGTTCGACGGATACAGTCGCTTTCGTCGAGAAATTCAGGCTCGGAAAACCTGAGCGGGTCGGCTGGATCCTCCTGTACCTCAACACGATGGATTTGACAGGCGATGAGCGCTACTTTGTCCTGGCTCAGGATGGCGGAGAGTGGAGCGAAGAGGATGCGCGGATCGGCGCCGGGGACGTGACCGACCTCTATGCGGCGCAAGTTGCCCTGATTGACAGTCTGCCTGCGTCCGAAAAAGCGGCAGCGACAGAAAAAGCCAAGGCGGCGATCACTGAAACCTATTTCACAAATTTCGTGTCGATGGGTCTAATGCAAGCCATAAACGGCAGCGGCGGCCTGCAGCTTACCCCGTGCACCGCTGACTGATTAAAGCAGGCGCTTGCCGCTGGACGATCTAACGACGCCCGCTTACCCTGCCCCGCATGTACAGACATGCCGGAGCCGGATGGAGCATCAGGCCGTTCACACGGAACGACCGGATCGCGTGCCTGCGTATCTTTCGTGATTGCCTGCGCGCGTTTCCATGGCGGGGCGAATGGCAGGCCTACCTGCCGGTCCTGCAGAACGCCTTTGCGAATGCCCGCGTGCTGGTGGCGGAAGAGCGCTCGGCAGGTATTATCGGATTCCTGACACTCAATGTCTCGACCGGGTATGTGGACCACCTCTTCGTGCATGACGACTGGCGGCTTTGCGGTGTGGGACGCGGCCTCCTGGATGTGGCGCAGAGCGAGGCGGGAAAACCGCTGACGCTGGACGTGGATGCGCAGAATACAGGTGCGCGCAAAGCCTATGAGCATATGGGCTGGCAGGTCGTCGCCGATGCGCGGCCCTTACGGCCCGGCCAGCAAGTGAGGCTGATCAGCCCCTGAAACCTACTCGGCGGCTCGCATGAGCGCCTGCATACGGTCCAGCCAGGCCATCCAGCCTGCACGGCCTGCTTCAGTGAGGAACACGCGCGTCTGGGGCCGCTTGCCGACGAAGCGTTTCTCTATGCGGACATAGCCCGCCTCTTCCAGCTTGCGCAGATGGGTGGAAAGATTGCCGTCGGTGGCGCCGACCTTGTCCTTCAGCTCACCGAAGATGGCAGGACTGACGGAGGTGAGATAGGCCATGATGCCAAGCCTGAGGCGGCCATGGATGACATCGTCGATATCATTGTGGTCGAAGGGGTTTTCGCTGGCCATGGCGGCTTACACAGTCTCCGACGGTTCACCGCGAAGCAGGAGTATGCCGGGCAGGAAAACCGTCAGTCCGGCGACCAGCGCCCCAAGCAGCCAGACCATGTTCGTACCCGTGAGGAAGACGGCGGCGGCAACACTGGCAATGGCGCCCCACCCTGCCAGCGTCAGGACACGGCTGCCGGATATGAGCCCCGAGGTGAGCTGTGACAGGCCATAGGCGCCCAGCACGACCGGAACGGACCAGACGAAGGCATCACTGGCGCCGCCATCAGCAATTGAGCGCAAGATGGCACCGGAGAAAAAGGCAAAAAGCATCATGCCTGCACCCATCCAGACAAGCGACGACACGCGGTTTCCGGTAGAGGCTGCGCCCGGCTTGCTGAGCGGGAAGGTCAGCTGGAGCAGCTTGAAGCCGCCGAAGCCCAGCACGCCATAAGCTGCCCACATCCACGCGAAGGCGATCGGCTGCAGGCCGAACATGCCTTCGGCAATGGCATAATGGCCGAGATAGGCGAGCGTGGTCAGGCCTCCCCACCAGCTGAGGAAACGTCCGCCGAGCAGCGGCGCGTTCTGGCCCGCTTCGGCCATGTCTCGCAGATAGGATAGGTCGTCGGTGAGGGATGAATGGCTCATGAGGAAGGCTCCGATATCAACTTTGAAATACAAAGTAGTTTGCAAATTTTCCAGAGTCAAGCCGGTGTCAGGCTTTACGCGGCCGCGACACTCGCCATGGCGGAAAAAGCCCGTTAAGCGGGGGGATGACCGAGACGCGTTCCGACGATCCTGAAACCCTCTATGCCGCGCCCGCCAAATGGGTGGCCAGCGGCGCCGGGGCCCAAGGCAACCTGTTCCTCACCGGACGCGCAGGAACCGGCAAGACGACCATGCTGCGCAAGTTCCTCGCTGGCGCGGGCGACAAGGCGGTCGTGCTGGCGCCGACAGGCGTCGCGGCGATGAATGCCGGCGGGCAAACGATCCATTCCTTCTTCAAGCTGCCACCGCGCCTTGTGGAGCCGGGCGACATCAAGCGCCTGCGCTCGACACGCCTGATCAAGGCCGTGGAGACTGTGATCATCGACGAAATATCGATGGTGCGGGCCGACATGCTGGATGCCATCGATCGCAGCCTCAAGCTGAACCGGATGTCGAAGCGCCCGTTCGGCGGTGTTCGGATGATCCTGTCGGGCGATCTGCACCAGCTGCCGCCCGTCGTCTCGAACAGCGAAGCACCGATCCTGCAGGACCGTTATGGCGGCAGCTATTTCTTCAATGCGCCGGCGTTCAAGGATGCCGAGTTTGCCCTGCTCGCGCTGAAACATGTGTTCCGGCAGGAAGACCCGCGCTTTCTGGCGCTGCTGGGCGCGCTGCGCACAGGCAAGGTGACGCCGATGGACGAGGCCGTGCTGCGCAGTGTCGTGTCGTCGCGCAGCGCCGTGGATGCGTCCGAAACGCATGTCGTGCTGACACCAAACAATGCCAATGCCAACCGCATCAACCAGGCTCGGCTTGACGGCCTGAAGACCCGCTCGAAAACCTTCTCGGCTGAAGTGCAGGGACAGTTCGAGGAGAAGGCCTTTCCGACCGAAGCCGATCTCGTGCTGAAGGAAGGCGCCCGCGTCATGCTGATCCGGAACGATCCGGAAGGGCGCTGGGTCAACGGCTCGCTGGCGATCGTGGAAGGCTTTTCCGGCAAGGGCGTGATCGTTTCGATTGACGGAAAAGCCTATGAGATCGAGCCGTCAGCCTGGGAAAAATACCGCTACGATCTGGAGCCCGAGACCAAGAAGGTGAAGCGCGAAGTCGTCGGCACGTTCAAGCAGATGCCGCTACGCCTTGCCTATGCCGTGACGATCCACAAGGCGCAGGGCCTGACGCTGGACAAGGTGTTTATCGACTTTGACAGCGGCATGTTTGCCCATGGGCAAGCCTATGTCGCCTTCTCACGCGCGCGGACGCTGGAAGGGCTGGAGATCAGCCGCGAACTGCGCCCGCGTGACCTTGTGCTCGACCGTGACGCGTTCGCCTTCGGCAAGCTCGAGACGATTGAGGATACAGATGCCTATCTGCTGGCGAAGTTTGCCCGCGACGACAGCGCCCTGATCTGAAAAGCGCTGCGCCTAGGCGAAGACCTGCGAATAGGACGGCGCGGCATAAGGCGCCCGAGCGCGCACCATCGTGTTGCCGATGAGGTCATGCACGCAGCGCCGGTCTGCCCGGAACAGGCCGACAGCATAACCGCCACAGAACGGGATCAGATTCACGATCAATCGGCCAAGTGTGTTGCGCATGATGACCGCGCCAAGGGCTGGTTTCTGCCCGTTCGGGTCTGTCACGACCGCGCCGAACATGAGCTTGCCAATCGTCGCCTGCATGCCTGAGCTTTCCAGCAGGGTGCCGTAGAGCGCCTGCGCCAGGAAGCAGACGGCGCCAAACTTCAGTATTTCAATATTGGCGCGGGCCTCTTCGGGCGAGCCGACGTCTGCGCTGGCCAGTGCGCTGATGGCGCTGGTGAGAGACGGCATGAACATGATGCCGACCGGAATCAGGATGAGCAACTCGTCGATGATGCGCGCAGCGATGCGGCGGCCGAAAACGGGCTTACCGGCTGGCTTGCCTTGCGTCTCGCCCGATTGTGACGACGCGTAGGACGGCATTGGAATGGAAGATGGGGCCGCGGGCGCCGCTTGGCCACGCATGCTGCGCTCGGCTTCAAGAAAGGCGCGGGCCTCAGGGCTGAGATCACCTGCGGGATGTGCGGGCGCGCCGAAGACGCCAGCCGACGATGTCACCGCAGGGCGCTTGCCGAAGCTTGGCGCACCTGTTGTGCCTGCTCTCTTTTTACCAAAAGTCGCCATACGGCTGTCCTCCGTTTGCCATCTCCATACACGCAGGAGTTTAGGTTCCGGTGGACTCTAAGGGGGCAATTTTCCGCCCCGTGTTAAGGAAATGACTAGGCGAGCTTGCGAATTTCCTCAGCCAGCTGGCGGTCATTGTCGGTGACGATCTTCTCAAGCACGTGGACACGCTCTTTCAGCCGGTCGATCTCGGACTGCATGCGCGCCACATCCTTTTCGGACGCCGCATCGGCCTGCTGGTTATGTTTCATCTTGAAATAGTTCTTGAGCACGCCCGCACCGACACAAATCAGTACGATGATGACGACCATCTGAAATGGATCCATTTTAAGCGCCTCCAAGCATTATCGATAGTCGATATATGGGCAAGTCTCGGCCCGATGCAAGGCCTATTATTGCCCGGTCGAACCGAAACCGCCAGTGCCACGACTGGTCTCGTCCAGCGTATCGACCTTGGCCCAGCCCAGTTGGGTGACCGGGGCTAACACCAGTTGGGCGATGCGTTCGCCGCGCGCGATGGTGAACGGCTCGGCGCCGAGATTGATCAGGATGACCTTGATTTCGCCGCGATAATCACTGTCGATCGTGCCGGGTGTGTTGAGGCATGTAAGGCCATGCTTGGCCGCAAGCCCTGACCGCGGACGGACCTGGATCTCGTAGCCTTCGGGAATGGCGACGCTGAGGCCGGTCGGCACCATGGCGCGGGCGCCAGGCGCCAGAACCATCGGCTCATCCTCTGGTACGGCGGCGCGTACGTCCATGCCGGCCGAACCGGCGGTTTCATAGGCGGGCAGGTTCAGCCCTTCGAAATGCGGGAGCGGACGGACGCTGACAGTGACGTTTTTCATGGGGCGCAGCCGTGTTCGAGTCGCGTCGCGGAGTCAAGTAAGGGCGCGCGCGAGATAGAGGACTTCCTTCGTGTCATCGGCATAGGAACGCCGTCCGATCTCCTCAAAGCCAAGCCGTGTGTGGAAGCGGAGGGAGCCGGGATTGGGCGGACGCAGGTTCACTTCGCAGGTGATCCATGGCGTTTTTCCAGCATAGGCGCGGAAGGCGTCTTCATAGAGCGCTGCGCCGACGCCCTGCCCCCGGCCTGTTTCAGCAATGGCGATGCGGTCGACATAGATGAAATCGTCGCCCCATTTTTCGAGCCAGCGCAGATTGGCACTGTCATAGCCCATTTCGCCGGGGGGGATGAGGTTGATGAAGCCGAGCAGTGTGCCGTCTTCACGCGTGGCGACGCGGGCATCATGGAGGCTGAGCCACCTGCCGAGCGTTGCCTCGGTCTCGTCTCCCACACCGGGAACACCGGCCTGATTGATGACGTGGAGGGCTGGCAGGTCGGATGTTTCATAAGGGCGGATAATCATGCCCGGCGGGTGCGCCATGGCGACCGACCTGTCAAGACGGCCCTATTCCGCCGCGAGCTTCAGGCCACCATCCCCGCCGAGTTCAGCCGCAATCTTGCGGGCGAGACGAGTGGCAACCTCTTCCTTGCCCATGCGGGGCCAGCGTTCGGACTGGTCATGCGTGATCAGCACGACTTCATTCTCGGCGCCGCCCATGACATCGCCGGACACGTCATTGGCGACGATCCAGTCACAGCCCTTCCGGTCGAGCTTGGCGCGGGCATAGTCTTCCACATCATGCGTCTCGGCGGCAAAGCCGATGACGAGGCGCGGGCGGTTCTTGCGCTTGTTGGAGAGCGTCTTGAGGATATCCGGGTTTTCGGCGAGTTCCATGGCCGGGGCTTCGGCATCAGTCGCCTTGATCTTCAGCTTCTTGGTGGCCGCGCGCGCCGGGCGCCAGTCGGCAACGGCTGCGACGGAGACGAACACGTCAGCCGGAAGCGCGTCTTCGCAGGCCTTGAGCATCTGGCGGGCGGTCTCGACCTTCACGAGCGTGACGCCGCGCGGTGGCGCGAGGGCGACAGGGCCGGAGACGAGCGTCACGTCTGCGCCTTGCGCAGCGAGTGCCGCAGCGATGGCATAGCCCTGACGGCCGGAGGAGTGATTGGAGAGGTAACGGACGGGATCAAGCGGTTCGCGTGTCGGGCCTGCGGTGATGAGGGCGTGCACGCCCGCCAGCGCGCCCTGCCCTTGCCCCCCAAGCTGCGCTTCAATCTCGGCCACGATGGCACCGATTTCCGGCAGGCGTCCCGGGCCGAACTCGCCGCAGGCCATGGCGCCTTCGTCGGGCTCCATGACGGTCACGCCGTCGGCGCGCAGCTGGGCGACATTGCGGATCGTCGCCGCGTGCTGCCACATGCGCACGTTCATGGCGGGCACCATCAGGACAGGCTTGTCGGTGGCGAGCAGCATGGTGGAGGCAAGATCATTGGCGAGGCCGGCATTCGCCTTGGCCATCAGATCGGCCGTAGCGGGGCAGACGACGACGAGATCGGCCGAACGCGAGAGCTGGATATGGCCCATCTCGGCTTCTTCATCGAGGTCGAACAGCTCTGTATAGGCCTTGTCGCCGGAGAGCGCGGACACCGATAGCGGCGTGACGAATTCCTGACCGGCTTTGGTCACAATGCAGCGGCTCGCTATGCCGCGACGGCCAAGTTCGCGGATCAGCTCGAGGCTCTTGTAGGCAGCGATGCCGCCGCCGATGACGAGGAGAATGCGTTTCTGTTCCATGGCCTTCAGATAGGTTGCTGGCGCTGTCTTACCGCAAAATCCTTGCACAAGCCTCACAAAACCCCGTGAAACCGCAGTGACTGGTAAAGATTCAGCAGGGTTTCAGTCAGGAAACCGGTCCGGGCGAATGCGTGTGACAGATCCGGGCCGGTAAACAATGACCGTCTTGTAGGGATTCCGAGGGGGTTTCTTGACCCTTATCACGGTCTTCCCGGAGAATTCTGTGTCCATTCTGCGGGTCGGTGACAGGCCATGTTCGGTGACGGTGCTGCCGCGAAAGATGCGAATGCCGGATTTTTGCTCGCGCGGCGTAACCCGGATGATCCGGGTCTGGTTCGACACATGCGCGCTAGCCCCGCGTGGCCCGCCTTGCAGTTCACCCAGTGGGGCGGCGCCTGATTGGGGGAAGACCCCCCTCTGATCGAACGGCGCCGACAGGATGAGGCTATCGCGGGCGGCCGCAGTTGGCGCGAGCAGTGCGATGCCTGCAACAGAAAACAGGATGGCCTTCATGACGCGCCCCTTCCGACTCGGACAGGGCAAGCGTAGGCCAATCGTTAATACAGATTAAGGGCTTACACCCGGCACGGGAGTGCCAGGCCGAAAGCAGGCGCCTCAGGCGAGAGCGAGAATGCTGCCATAGGCAATCAGCGCCAGAATGATGACCAGCCCGAACCAGCCCCACCAGGGCGCGAAGGGGGCACGCCGGACCGTTGGCGGACCGTTCGCGGGTTCATCAAGGGACGCTTCGAACCTATCCATGACCTCCGGCAGGCGTTTCAGGCGGTTGGTGATTTCCTTCAGATTGCCGCTGATGAGGCGCGCGGCGCCCTCGGGGCCGAAACTGCGCCGCACCCAGCCGCCAACGACAGGCTCGGACGCCGTCCAGATATTGTGGCCGGGATCAATGGCGCGGGCGACGCCTTCGACCTGAACCATCGTCTTCTGGAGCAGGACCAGTTCGGGGCGCATCTCCATGCCGAAGGTCTGGGTGTAATCGAAGAGCTGGAGGATCACGCGGCCCATAGAGACCTCTTCGGCGGGCTTTCCGTGGACCGGCTCGCCGATGGACCGCAGGGCCTGCGCAAAGTCCCCGACCGACTGGGTGGAAGGGACATAGCCTGCCTCAAAGTGGACTTCGGCGATGCGCATGTAATCGCGCTTCAGGAAGCCCCAGAGGATTTCAGCGAGGAAACGGCGTTCGGTCATCCCGATGCGGCCGATGATGCCGAAATCGACCAGAGCCACCTTGCCTTCCGGCGTGATGATGATGTTGCCTTCGTGCATGTCTGCATGGAAGACGCCATGCTCGATCGCATGGGTGAGGAAGCCGCGTGTAATGTCATTGGCAAGCGCGACGCGGTCGATGGCCGGATTGGCCAGCGCGTCCGGGTGGGTGAGCGGAATGCCCTCGACCCAGCCGGTGGTGAGCACACGGCGACCGGTCCTGTCCCAGTCGACTGGCGGGACCTGGAAATAGCCGCTCTTTTCACTGAGCGCGCGCATCTCGTCGGCGCCGCCAGCCTCAAGACGCAGGTCTGTCTCGCGCATCATGGCGGCGGAAATGGTCTCGGTGAAAGCGACGGGCTTGAGACGGCGGCTTTCGACGGAGACGCCTTCGACCATGCGTGCCGCGCGCTTCATGGCGGAGAGTTCGCGCAGGAGCTGACCTTCAATGCCGGGGCGCAGGATCTTGACCGCAAGCGGACCGCTCGCCGTTTCCATGCGGTGAACCTGCGCGAGGGACGCCGCTGCGATGGGCTTGCCAAGGTCCGGGAAGAGTCGATTGGCTTCTTCTGCGCCGAACTCCTCAACCAGTGCTGCGCGGGCAAGTTTCACATCAAACGGCGGCAGCTTGTCCTTCAGGCGGCTGAGATCCATCGTTACTTCGGCGCCAAAGACGTCCGGGCGCGTCGCAAGGAACTGGCCGAGCTTGATATAGGCGGGCCCGAGCTTTTCGAGGGCCCGGGCGAGGCGTTCGCCGGGGCGTCCGCGGGCACCGCCGCTGAACACACGCAAGATGCCGCCGGCCATACGCGCAGGCAGCGGCAGACGCGACTGGTAAGCCCCCGGCAGGATCACGTCATGACGGGCGAGCGCGGTGCCCGCGCGCATCAGGCGCAGATAGTCTGACACTGCGCCCATCAGGCCACTCCATCCGGGCGGGAACCATCCCGCAGACCGGGGCGTTGTGAGAGCAATATTAACAAAACAAGGGGCCTGACATGTCTGGTTCAAATGCGAACAATAACGGTTTTCTGTACTTCCTCGTGGGCGCACTGCTGGTCGGCGTGATCGGCTTCGGCGTCTACTATTTCACGCAGGACCACAGCGCCAAGGCCGACCTCGAAATCTCGGTTGGCGATGACGGCATCAAGGTCGACGGCAACTAGCCGGCCCCGCATCAGACCGCCCAGCCAAAGTGCAGGGCGGCGATGCCACCGGAAAAGTTAGTCACGGAAACGCGGGAGAATCCCGCGTTTTCCATTTCTGCGCGGAAGGTTTCCTGGTCCGGGAACTGACGGATGGATTCCACAAGGTATTGGTAGCTCTCCCGGTCACCGGCAACGAGGCTGCCGAGGCGCGGGATGACGTTATAGCTGTAGGTGTCATAGGCCGCCTGCAGGGCGGGCGCTGTCATGTGGCTGAATTCCAGCACGCCGAGACGGCCACCCGGTTTCAGCACGCGGCGAAACTCTTTGAGCCCCTCAACGCGGTCAGCAAAATTGCGAATGCCGAATGACACCGTCACAGCATCGAAGCTGCGGTCGGGATAGGGCAGGTTCTGCCCATCGGCGCAGACCCAATCAAGCCGCCCATTCCATTTTGCATTGTCGGCCCGCGCCTTGCCGGCTTCCAGCATGGCATCATTGATATCGCAGACGATGGCCGTGGCCTTCGTATCAATACCGCGCCGCTTGCCGGCCTTGTCGGCAAGTTCAAGGAAAGCGCGCGCCAGTTCGCCTGTGCCGCCAGCAACATCGAGATGGCGTTCGCCCGGCTGGGGGTTAAGCTTGTTCATGGCGTCATGCTTCCACAGGCGGTGCACGCCTGCGGACATGAGATCGTTCATCAGGTCATACCGTGAGGCGACCGAGCGGAATACGCCCTTCACCCGGGCGACCTTCTCGGACTCCGTCACCTCCTCGAAACCGAAGGAGACCTTGCGCTCTGTTTCTGCGTCTGACATGCGCGCCACCATAGTTGCCTGAACCGCCATAAGCTATATGCGATAAGAATGCCTGAATTACCCGAAGTCGAGACAGTTCGCCGCGGACTCGCCCCTGTCATGGAGGGCGAGATCATCCAGTCATTGCTGCAGAACCGGGCGGACCTGCGTTTCCCCTTCCCCGAGCGGTTTGCCGAACGTGTGAGCGGCGCGCGGATTGAGCGCATGGGGCGGCGGGCAAAGTTCCTGACGCTGGACCTGTCGACGGGCGAAGTTTTGGTCATGCATCTCGGCATGACAGGGCGGTTCACGGTTGGCGGAAATGCAACGGGGGACTTCCACCACGCGACCGGCAATGACGCGCGCCACGACCATGTCGTGTTCCAGATGCAGGACGGCCAGACGGTGACCTATAACGATCCGCGCCGGTTCGGCTTCATGGAGCTGTGGCCAGCGGCGACCTTCGACACCTATCCACGCCTGATGGCGATGGGGCCGGAGCCGCTGTCGAACGGATTTTCGGCGGCCTATCTGGATATGGCCCTGAAGGGCAAGGCGACACCGATCAAGGCAGCGCTGCTCGACCAATCAGTCATTGCCGGGCTCGGCAATATCTATGTGTGCGAAGCGCTCTACCGCGCGGGCATTTCACCCAAGCGCAAGGCCGCCAGCATTCCCGGCCAACGCGCGGCGCGGCTGGCGCCTGCCATTAATCAGGTGATTGCCGAAGCGATTGATGCGGGTGGATCCTCGATTTCCGACTTTGCCAATGCGAGCGGGGAGCTTGGCTATTTCCAGCACCGGTTCGATGTCTATGACCGCGAGTACAAGCCCTGCAAGGCGTGCGGGGCGCCAATCCGGCGGATCGTCCAGTCCGGGCGGTCGACCTTCTATTGCGGCACCTGCCAGCGCTAGCGGCCGGGCTTCAGCCCAAGACGCCAGAGCGGCGCGCCAAGGCCGCCGGATACCATCGCTGCCAGAATCTGGGGGGCTGGCCAGATGCGGCTGACGGGTGCGGCGAACCCGTCGCGCACCAGCGGAAGGATGCGGGAGTCCGACTGGTAGACCGGTGTGAACAGGAAACTCATCAGCTGGAACAGGCGCACATGCAGGGCGCGCATCTTCGCATAGTCGGCCAGGGCATCGCGGACATCCTGCTTGCGACCAAGGGCGCGGCCGAGTGCAAAGGCATCCAGCAGGGCCATATTGGCCCCCTGCCCGAGCTGCGGGCTGGCCGCATGCCAGCTGTCGCCAACATGGACCATGCGGCCCGCGACGGCAGGCCAGTGCGTGCGGTGGCGATAGCGGGCGAAAGTCAGGTCGTCATGGGACCGAAGGGTCGCGAGGAGGGATTCCGTCTCGGGCCAGAGCGAGAGGGCCGCGTCGCGCCAATGGGTGAGCGGGGCAGCGCGCCAAGCGTCATGCTGGTCGCCGCGAATGGACCAGAAATAGGTGGCCGTGTCGGGCGCACCGGGCGTGGCCCGACCGGACGGCATGACCCCGGCCATGCGGCTGGCCGCTTCGTAGCGCTGTTCAAGGGCATCGGCATGGAAACCCGTCGCAGGCCAGGGCAATGTGGCCCAGAGCGCGCCATAGGGTAGTTCACGGCTCGGCGTTGTGGAGAGTACCGAGCGTACACCCAGGGCATCGACGATCAGATCGAACGGACCGTGCGTGGCGCCGCTGGCATCGACGAGTACGGCATCTTTCGGATTGGCCGCCGTAATGCGGGTGGAGGTCTCGATCCGCGCGCCTGCAGTCATTGCTGCACCATGGACCAGATTGAACAGGGCCGGGCGCTGGATGGAGACGCCCATGAGGGCTTTGCGCAGAGCGCCATAGCGGACGTCCAGTACGGTCCGCCCTGAAGGCCGGGACAGACCGTAGAGCCGCCGGATGGGTGCGCCGAGCGTCTCGGCCTCTGCGCGCAGGCCCAGCTCATCCAGAATGGTGAGGCCGGTCTCCTGAAGGATCAGGCCCGAGCCAATGGGCCCCACGGTCTCGAACTGGTCGAAGACAGTGACGCGGTGGCCCTCACGGGCAAGGAACGCCGCCGCCGCGAGGCCGCCAATGCCCGCGCCCGCAATGCCGATATTGAGTAAAGCCGCCAATTCCTGTCCCCCAACCGGCCTGCGTGCACCCTAGGCGAGGCGCATGACAGGCCGCAAGAGGACCGCTCGCTGGCTAGAAGACGGCCTTCACTTCAGGCTCTTCCATCATTTCCTTGTGGACGAGTGGAATGGGCGGGCCGCCATAGGACAGGAACTCGTCGTGGAAGGCCTGCCAGCCGGCACGCGGGTCATCTGCGTAATGCACCGCCGTCCAATCCTCGCGTAGCTTGCGGATCATGAGCTTGCCCATCGTGTAGTTGAGATAGGCCGGGTCATAGGTGCCGCGGGCCGCTTGCTGGGTCGCGTTGCCAACGTCCTGGTAGCACTCGTTACGGAAGAGGTCGTAGCTCTCCTCGACCGTCATGCCCTCGGCGTGAAGACCAATGGCGGAGAGATAGCGACAATCGCGCAGCAGGGCATTGGAGAGCTGACCGACATGGGTTTCAGCGTCGCCGTCGTGCAGGCCCGCATCATACATCATCTCTTCGGAATAGTGCGCCCAGCCCTCGGCGAAAGCATAGCCGACGAACAGCTTGCCGAGCACGGATTCCGACCGGTTCGAATGTAGGAAGTTCAGGAAGTGGCCGGGCCAGACTTCGTGCACGCTGGTGAAGAGCAGGTCTTCCTTGCCGGGCACGTAGGCGTTGCGGGTTTCCTCGTCCCAGGTCGGGTCTGGCGGGGAGATGTAGTAGACCGAAGGCAGGCCGGTTTCGTAGGGCCCCGGAATGTCGATATAGGCGGAGTTCTGCCGGTTATAGGGCGGGGATTCCTCGACGAGCGCCTGCTCTGTGCCGGGGATGGTGACGATATTGTTCGCCTCGATGAAGGCGCGAAGTTCCGGCAGCTGTTCGCGGGCTTCCTCGACCGGGCCAACCTCGGGCTTGTTCGATCCCATCTTGGCCATGCAGTCGCCAAGCGAGAGGCCGGGCGCATAGGCCGTGCAGGCCTCTTTCAGGGCGGTCTGGTTGCGCTTCAGGTCAGCCTCGCCGATGGCTTTCAGCTCAGCCAGCGGTACGTCGACCGCTTCTGTGAGGCGAACCATGTCGGAGAATTTCTCTGCGCCGAGGGCGTAGCCGTCCTTGGTGGCGGGCACCGAGCCGATATGGTCGGACAGGGCTTGCATGGCAACTGACGCGGCCGCTGTGGCCTCATCGAACTCGGCCTGCAGGGCCTCGTCCTTCACATCCGCGAAGGCGGCCTTGGCGTCGCCCGAATAATATTCTGCGAAACCGCCAAAGCCGGCCTGGCCGTATTTGAGATAGGTTTCGGGCAGCGGCAGCTCGAGGTTCGCCTCGATCTGCTTGGCGGCGGCGGGCACTGCTTTCGCGTATTTGATGAAGGCCTTCATGCGCGTTTCAGCGTCTGCATAGGGCCGGGCGATGTAGACGTTCGGGTCCAGCGCGCCGACATAGAAGCTTGGATTTTTGTGGGGCCAGTCGGCTTCGGTCAGCCAGAACAGTTCGCCCTGCAGGACGTGGATCAGGTAGCTGCGTTCATACTTGTCATTATCCGACAGCGCCGCATCGTCGAGGGCTTCAGCCGCTTCGATCGCCTGCTTGCGCTGGTCGACGGCGAACTGCAGGCCTGAGGGCGACCAGTCAGGCAACTGGCCGTCGAATTCGTGACGGCCCTGATAGATCGCGAAACCGGGATTGACGGGAAAATAAGACTCGAGGAAATCGGAGAGGTAGGCACCCCAGGCGGTGCTGGTGTCGATGGCCATCGGATCTGCCGCAACGGGCGTCGGCGTTGGCGTTGGGACTTCAGCCGCCGGTTCGGGCGCTTCGACATAGAGGTCAGGTTCCTGGCCCGCCATCTTGTTCGTGCAGCCTGTGGCGGCAAGTGCCACCAGCGAGACAGCCATCATCAATCCGTGAATTTTCATGGGACTTCCCTCTCCTGAAGCGCGCGTGGACGCACGTGTCTTTTTGTTACACTGACACATTCCCGGCGGAGGCCGCCAGTCACATTTATCAGGATTCTGCAGTTGGCAATCGCGGGCTAGACCATTCCGCCATCGGTTGGCAGGCCGAACAGGATGCGGCCCGTCAGTTCCCATGTTGAGGGCGCCGTGACGATATGCTGCGTGATGGCGTGGCTATCTCTGAAGCGGCGCTGCAGGTCAGAGGATTCGAACAGCGCGGCCCCGCCGCCGAGGTCGTAAAGCGTGCGGCAAATGTCTGCACCGGTGCGCGTCATGTGGGTGCAGGCCATGCGCAGGGCGGCGCGGCGCTCCATGGGGATGGCGCCCTCCCCTGTCGCTACGGCCCATGTCTGGTCGATCTCGTCGAAGAGATAGGCGCGGGCGGCACGCCAGGCCGCTTCGCATTTCGCAAACTCGGCCTGCATTGTCTGACGCTCGGCGAGCGTCTTGGCGGAACCTTGGGATTTCTTGGTGGTCGCCAATGCGGCGAAGGCATCCAACGCGCCGCGTGCATTGCCGAGCGCAACAGCCGACACGCCGAGCGACAGGAGCCCGAAGGCCGGGAATTTGAACAGGCCGCCTGTCTCGTGCGGCTGATCCACCATCAGCGACACGGACTGCGCCTTGGGCACCGCGATGTCCTTCACCTCGAAATCGCCGGAGCCCGTGCCCTTGAGGCCCATGACATGCCATGTGTCGAGCAGCGTCGCCTCGCTGGCCGGGAAGACCATCATGCGGGCATCCGGCGCGCCGCTGGGCAGGCGCTTCATCTCGCCATTCTCCCAGACCGTGCAGCCGCCGCAGAGCCATGTGCAATTGGCCGAGCCCGAGCCCCACTGCCAACGCCCGGAAACGCGGTAATGGTCGCCTTCGTCCACGGCCTTGCCCATGGGGGCAAACACGCCGCCCGTGATGATGTCGGGATCGGAATAGATCTCGCTGGCAGTGTCGGGCGCCATATAGGCTGCATTGAGCGCTGTCGTAGCGCCGATCATGGCGCACCAGCCAGCGCTGGCATTAGCCGTTGCCACAGCCTCGACCGCTTCGACAATCTCGCGGGGCGTCAGCTCAAGGCCGCCAAAGCTTTTGGGCGTGACCATGCGGAACAGGCCCGCCTTGGCCATCTTCGCGGCGAGATCAGCCGGGAGACGGCGGACCTCTTCCATTTCCGCCGCGCGGGCGGAGAGTTCAGGCGCGAGTGCGCGGGCATTGGCGAGCGTGTCAGTCGGTGTGAATGTATCAGGCATTCTCGAAGACTAGACCTGAATGCGAAACGATCAAGGCTTCAGTTCGTCGTGGTATTTTGCCGGGGCGGCATGGCGCCAGGACATGGTCAGCGCGGAGCGAAGGGTTGCCTCGTCGCAGGCGGCAAGCCAGATGGAAGTCGCGCCCTTGTCACCCCACTTGTTCGCCACCTTGAAGAAGATGTCTGCTTCGGCCTCGACCAGCATGGCCTGCTCCTCAGGCGTCAGGAAAACGTTCGAGAATTCATGGTGGGGCGGCAGCGTGCAGAAGATCTTGCCTTTGGGCACATCCACGCGAAAACTGGCCCAGTCAAAATGCGGTTTCTCGATTGCGTGGGGGAAGGTGAGCGCCACGCCGCACAACTGGTCAGACGTGATCATCCGGTCCCTCCCAGACATAGCGAACGTCGGGCTCCCGTTCCTCATTCGCCGATCCGTCGGTGAATGCCACAGCTTCGAACCCATGTCCTTCATAGAATTGGCGCGCCGCGTCATTGCATTGGAACGTCCATAATTCCAGACGTGGAACCGTGAGCATGGCCATGTGAAGCAGCGCAGTGCCAACGCCCTGCCGCCAAAAAGGCAAGGCAACATAGAGGTGGTCGAGTTCCCATTCCTTGCGCGCAGAGAATCCGGCAATACCGGCAGGGCTCGATGCAAGCCAGACATCCGAACCGGGGATCACATCGTCGCGAAAATATTCAAACACTTCGTCTTGTGTATGCACGACCGCAAGCAAGGGCATTGCGGCCGCCCTTGCCTGCATATGGATTTCGGCCAAGACTCGGGCATCGTCTGCGTTCGCCTGGCGCATGGACATATCCCGGATCATGCGGGGCCCTTCATAATGACAAGGCGCCGAGAATGGCGGCCATGAGCAGGGCAAACATCAATATGACAATGTAGAGGCTGTCGAGCGTGACGGTTCGCAAAACCGAACTGAACGCGCCCCGTCCGTACACCACCCTGTTCAGGCGGTAGAGGTAGAAATTGGAATAGACGATCAGAGCGAGGCTGACCCAGCCGAGACCGATGAATGGCACCAGGACAAGGCCGATGGACATGGCGAAGAACAGCGCGGAATGGAAATGCAGCGAGACGATCAGATGGTCGAAGAACAGGAATTGTCGTCGCCAGAAATAGACCAGGGCGAGCAGGCAGGCATAGACCGGAAGCAGCACGAACATCATTCGCGGGATCCAGCGCTGGGTCTCCTCGGCCAATCGTCCCGGCTCGTCCATGATTTCGGCAAAACGGGCCGCATCCTTGTCGCCGTTCGCCCCCGCCTCTCGCACGGCATCCAGCGCCTCACGCGGCATGAACCCGGCCCATTCCTCATCAGGCGGCGGCGCAACGTCACCTTCAGCATTCGGCACCGTGGGCGTTACCAGCCCGGGTATGCCGCCGCGCCAGACCTGTTCAGCCTGGTCGAGACCGCGGATCGCAGACTGATATTCCTCGTCGGTCATATCCCCATCATTATGGGACGCTTCGATTTCCGCCCGGGCATCCTCGAAATCCTGGGTGCCCTTGGGCATGAATGCGACGCCCTTCCCCATGATCAACGGCATCAGAATGAAAAAGATAAGCGACGCGAGCACGTAGAGGCGGAAGGGCGGCAGGAAGCGGGCGCGCTGACCGTCAAGATAGTGACGAGTCATGCGGCCGGGATGCGCCATCAGGTCGGGCACAGTTTTCGCGAAGCGGCTGTCGATGGAGAAGAGCGTTTCGACGCTCTCGCCGAGTAGCGACCAGAACGGTCGGCGCAGGCTGTGCGCGCCCTGCCCGCACTCCGGGCAATAATTGGCCTTGAGCGGTTCGCCGCAATTCAGGCAACGCGTGCCATTTGCCTCGCGCCGGCCCTCGGCGAGACCTGCGAACGCATCGGCGCCGGCGTGCTCAAGCGCCGTGTCGACAGCATCTCCCAGCGGATCACTCATTTGATTCCTCCACCCCTAGCGGAATACCAACGGTTTTTTCGCCATGAAACGGCGTGTCGCCGCGTCATATCGCAAGGTCTGGCCAACCGGCGCAAGCCCATATGTTTGCGCGCGCAGGAACTCCATCAGGCCTTTGCGCCTGCCGGCATCCTTGAGAGCGTCCGGTGTCAGCGTCTCGCCAATTACCACAGGCAGGGCCGTTCCCATGCGGCGTTTCACTTCGCGGAAAACGAGGGCGAGGCGCAGCTCGAGCGAAAAATGGCTGGCGAGTTGGAAGAGGCGCGAGTTCTGGCCCTCGAAATAGACCGGCGTCACATGCGCGCCTGAATGCGAGATCAGCTTGGCCGTGAAGGGCTTCCATTCGTCGTCAACAGCGGTGCGGTCGAACGGACGCGGCGTCGTGGCAACGCCACCGCCCGGAAACACGATGACGCAGCCGCCCGCCTTCACATGGTCCAGCGCTTGTTTACGCATAGCGACATTGGCCGCGAGCGCTTCCTTCGTGCCGGAAAAATCAACAGGCAGGATATAGGGGCGCGCCTCGGGCACCCCATCGAGGGCGGAATTGGTGAGGACCTTGAAATCCATCCGGCGCAGGCTGATCCGCCAGCAGATGACGAGGCCATCAAGCACGCCGAAGGGATGGTTCGCAACGATGACCAGCGGGCCCGTGCGCGGGATCTCGGCAAGCCGGGAGGCCGAGAACTGCACATCGAGATCGAGCAGGCGCATGGCCGCCTCGAAGAAGGGCACATCATGGGCGAGATGATCGCGGTAGTGCTCGTAGAGCTGTTTGATCTTCGGCTGGCCGGACATGCGCTCGACCGTACGGATGAGGTGCCGCTTAAGCGGATCGTCGAAATAGGACGCGTAGGAAAGCTCGGGCGACTCCAGCGTCTCGGTTGTCATTTAAAGTCTCAACATCCGCGCAAGATTGTTCTTCTGGATGTCCGACGAGCCGCCGACAATGGGCATGCCGAGCAGGTCGCGGACATTGCGTTCGATGTCATAGGCATCCGACAGGCCATAGGCGCCGATGACCTGCTGGCAGGCGAGGCCGATCTCGACGCCCGTGTCAGCGACATAGAGCTTCGCCATGGCCGTTTCGACGCTGCACGGCATATGCTCGCTGGCGAGCCAGGCGGCGTGGTAGAGCATGTGGCGGCAGGCGGCGAGCTTGGTGCGCGCGGTAACGAGCTTATGCGCGATGGCCTGGTGTTTGGAGATCGGCTTGCCGAACTGGGTGCGCTCCTGCGCATAGGCCCAGGCCTCTTCCAGCGCGGCGCGGGCAATGCCATAGGCGACGGCGGTGATCTCGATCTTCTCGACATCAAGGGCGCGGCCGGCAAGCGCCTCCCAACCCTTGTTCCATTTCTCGGGGCCACCGACGATGGCGCTGGCCGGCAGGCGGACGTCATCGAGGAAGACATCCATCGAGTCCGTATAGCGCAGGTTGGCATGTTCCAGCGGCTGCATCGAGACGCCGGTCGCATCGGTCGGCACAAGGACGAAGGTGAGGTTGCCGTGCCGGTCTTCCGGCCCGCCGGAGCGGCAGAGGCAGTAGATATAGTCAGACCAGTCGGCGCCCGTGCACCAGCGCTTGGCGCCATTGATGACGATCTCGTCGCCCTCACGCGTGACGCGGGTTTCGACGCTCGGCAGGTCGCCGCCGACATTGGGCTCTGAGAGGCCATAGCAGAGGAACATTTCGCCGCGCGCCAGCTTGGGCAGCAGGGCTTCCTTCTGTTCCTTCGAGCCGTTTTCGGAAATATTGAGGCCGCCATAGAAAGCAGCGTGGATGAAGGGCCCCGCCATGCTGGGACCGCCCTGACAGAGCTCCTCGATCACGGCGGCGGCGGCGTAGATGTCCTCGCCCTGCCCGCCATATTCTTCCGGGATGGTCAGGCCGATCAGGCCCATCTCGGCGAGCTCCTTGAACAGCGCGCGGTCCCATGTATGCGCCTTGTCCCATTCGCGGCGCTTCTCACGTGGCATCTTGTCGGCCACCCAGCGCAACAGCTGGCGGCGCAGTTCGGTGACATGGGCGGGTTCGGGGGCAAAGGATGTGGTCATGTGCGATACCTAGTGCGATTGCCGCGAACGGGAAAGCCGGATGTCGCTATGCCTCCCCTATCCGCGCCGCGTCAAACGGTGTGGTCTGGTAAACCTGGTTGATCCAGTTGCCGAAGAGAAGGTGCGCGTGGCTGCGCCAGCGGTTCAGCGGCTGCGCGGTCGTGTCGTCCTTCGGGAAATAGCCATAGGGCGGCTTGATCGCTTTTCCGGCGGCCACATCGCGCTCATACTCTTCCTTCAGCGAGGTCGAATCATACTCGATATGGTTGAAGCAGTAGAGATTGCGCTGAGCCGGCTCAGACAGGAGACAGGGGCCAGTCACATCGGACTCCATCAGCAATTGCAGGCCCGGCGCCTTGGCAATGTCATCGGCGCGCACTTCGGTCCAGCGGCTGACCGGGATCTGGAAATCGTCGGAAAAGCCGGAAAGGAAAGGTGATGTCGGCACCAGGTTGCGGTGGCGGTAAACGCCGAACGCCTTCTCCGCCAGCGTATGCTTGGGCACGCCGTGCAGGTGCCAGGCGGCCGCCATGGCGCCCCAGCAGATGAAGAAGCTGGAATGGACGTTTGTGCGTGTCCAGTCGAGAATCTCGGTGAGTTCCTGCCAGTAGCCGACGTCTTCGTATTCCAGCGTCTCGACCGGGGCGCCCGTAATGATGAAACCGTCAAACTTGCGGTCACGCACGTCCGCCCAGTTCTGGTAGAAGCTGATCAGGTGCTCTTCGGGCGTATTCTTGGGCGTGTGCCCGCCAACCATGATCAGCGTCAGCTCCACCTGCAGCGGCGAGGCGCCGATCAGGCGCGCGATCTGCGCCTCGGTGCGGATCTTGTTTGGCATCAGGTTCAGGAGGCCGATCTGCAGCGGGCGGATATCCTGACGGATGGCATCCGTCTCGCTCATCACGGAAACACCTTCGCGCACGAGCACATCGCGGGCGGGCAGCGTATCTGGGATCCTGATTGGCATAGCCATGACTCCAATTCTTCAGCATCGCGAGAAAGGGAGGCGGATTGCAGGCGTCTGCTGGCAGTTCCGCGCGGCCTTTTAGCGACTTGTTTAACGTGGCTGCAAGCCGACCGGCCAAATCACCACGAAAACGCAGATAGCGCTGACAGGCCCCGCCGTCAAATTTCTGTTGCGGTTGCCGCACTGAAACCGCTCGACTCGGATAAAATGTTCTGCTTATGTTCTCTTACAGGAGCCCCCATGCGTCAGCCGACAGAGATCGAGTCCCTCTACATCGACTTCGACGCGTTCTTTGCCAACGCGGAGAAGCAATTGCGCCCGGAATTACGGGACCGGCCGGTCGGGGTCATCCCGCTCCAATCGGACCATACGAGCCTTATCGCCCGTTGCTATCTCGCCAAGCAGGCCGGCATCAAGCGGGGCACATCCGTGCGCGAGGCGCGGGCGCTCTGCCCGGATATCGCCCTGCCCGTGGCGCGGCACGATGTTTATGTAAAGCTGCATCACCAGATCCTGGCAGAGATCGACCGGCACACGCCCGTGCACCGGGTCTGGTCGGTCGATGAAATGGAGTGCGCCCTGAGCGGTTCTGAGCGCCAGCGCTGCGAAGCGCTCGCCGGAGACATTCGCGAAGGTCTGCGGCAGAATATTGGTCCCTGGCTGACGCCGTCGATCGGGCTGGCGCCGAACCAGTTCCTCGCCAAGGTCGCTGCCGAAATGGACAAGCCAAACGGGTTTGTCATCCTGCGCCCGGAAGACCTGCCGGGGCGACTGTTCGATCTTGAGCTGACAGACCTGCCCGGCATTTCCAGTGGCATGTATGCGCGCCTTGGCCGAGCCGGCGTCTACACGGTCGAGCAGCTCTGGAACCTTTCGCCCAAGCAGGCGCGCCAGATATGGAACAGTGTCGAAGGTGAGCGCATGTGGGCTCAGCTGCATGGCTATGCCGTGTCACGCCCCGAAACCGTGCGACGCATGTTCGGGCATGGACGTGTCCTGTCGAATGACTGGCGCCAGCCTGACAAGGCGCGCGAATGCCTGCGCCTGCTGACCGCCAAGGCGGCGCGGCGCCTGCGCCGGGAGAATTATACGGCCAGCATGCTCGCCGTTTCCATGTCGTGCACCGACGGGCGGCGCTGGAGCGGTGAGCGCAGCTTTTTCCCGGCGCGCGATGATCATACATTCCTGCACGAGGCGAGCCTGCTCTATGACACAGGCCTTGCCGCCCTGCGCACCAGCCGACTGAAGAAGGTGTCTGTCATCCTGCACGGTCTGAACCAGAGCGGCGAAGCTAGCGCGGACCTGTTTGACCATCAAGACAGCCGTTCGGAACGCCACCGCTGGGAGCGGGTGACGGACGCAATGGATGCATTGAACGCACGCCATGGCACCTGCGTTGTGTCGCTCGGGACCCATAACGAACCGCCGGGCGGCTATGCCGGGGCCAAGATCGCCTTTGGCCGTGTGCCGGAGCTCAACGAATTCGATATGGTTGCTGACCGTTCCGGAACGGCCTGACCGCAAGGCTCAGCGTGAGCGCATCGGATGAAGCCGGTGCACGAGGCGTGGAAGCATGCGGCCGGAAATGGACGGGGACTCAGCTTCGCCATCCCGCTCGGCGCCCATCCGCATGTAGAATTTCATCGCGTCAGGATCGCAGTCAATCACGAGGTCGCGTGCTCCGGAATCCTGTGCGACACGGCAGGCCCAAACATACATCATCTGGCCAGTGCCTTCGCCGAGGCGCGTGGGCTCGACAAAGAGTTTCTCGAGCCAGGCCGTGTCACCGTCCAGCGCGACCTGGGCGACACCGGCAATGCCGCGAATATCGTCGGCCACGATAACGATGCTTGATTCCACATCTTCTTCAGCGATGGTCAATTCCGCGCGGAACTCCTCCAGCATGTCATCCGGATAACCCCAAACCGCCTTTGACCGCATGCAGAGGTCCGTCAGGGTGGCGTACTCGTAGTGGCTGGGTGAGCGAAGGCGCATTCTATTCACCCGTCAGCTTGGGTGCACGTTTTTCCTTGAAGGCCGCGACAGCTTCGCGGCGATCCCCCAGATAATTCGACACGCTTTCCCAGCCGATACTGGCATCCATGAGCTGGGCCGCCAGCGCGCGCAACGGAATGTTGGCGGTGGTCTTGGTCCAGCGCACGGCCCATTTGGGATTCGCCTGCAGCTTGGCGACAAGTTCTTGCACTTTCGCGTCAAGCTCCGCTGCGGGCACGGCATAGTTGATGAGGCCGAGGCGTTCGGCCTCTTTCGCGCTCAGCAGGTCGCCCGTCATCAGCAATTCCTTGGCCTTGGCAAAGCCGATCAGCTGCGGCCAGATCAGTGCGCCACCATCGCCAGCCACGAGGCCAACCTTCACGTGCGGGTCACCGATCTTGGCCGTCTCATCCGCAATGATGATGTCGCAGAGCAGCGCGATGGTCGCCCCGAGACCGGCGGCTGCTCCGTTCATGCGGCAGATGATCGGCTTTTCCATATTCAGCAGCGTCGTGACGATCTGCTTGGCGTCCCAACCGATGGCGCGGAAGCGTTCGGGATGGTTTATCTGCTCCTCGAACCAGTCGAAATCACCACCTGCGCAAAAGGCCCGGCCCTTGGCGGTCAGGATGATGATGTCGCTCTCGCTGTCGCGTTGCAGGCAATTGAATACGAGCGCGAGTTCAGTGTGCATCTGCTCGTCCACGCCATTGACCGGATGGTCCGATGTGATCGCGGCGGTGAGAACGCGGCCCTCGCGGGAGAAGGTGAAACGCTGCCATTTATCCTGCGTGATATCGTAACTGGTGCTCATGCTTCTTCTCCCACTTTCACAACGCGTCGTCCAAAATTTTCGCCGCGGAACAGGCCGCAGAAGGCTTCGGGCATGGCGGCGATGCCATTAAAGCGTTCTTCGTTGCTCTTCAGTTTTCCCGTCGCCAGCAGGCCCGCCATGGTCTGCAGGGCTTCGGGAAAGTCGCGGGCGAAATCGAACACGACGAGGCCCTGCATGTTCACACGGTGCGTGATGAAGGGCTTTGTGTTGACGATGCCAGGCGTCTCTTCCGGCGTCAGGTTATAGTCGGCCACCTGTCCTGAAATGCAGATTCGCCCGTTGAGCGCCATCAGCGGCAGGACGCGGTTGACCATCTCATTACCGACATTGTCGAACAGGATATCGACGCCCTTGGGAAAGTGTTCGGCGATGGCCGCTGTCAGGTCTGTCGCTGTCTTGTAATTGATGGCCGCATCGAAGCCTGCCTCGCTCGTCAGGAATTCGCACTTGGAATCCGCGCCTGCGATACCGACCACTTTCGATGCACCCCAGGCCTTTGCGAGCTGCCCCGCCGTGGCGCCGACTGGCCCGCCTGCGGAGGTGACCAGCACGGCGTCGCCTTCCTTGAACTTCGCGACCGTCTTCATCCCGAACCATGCTGTCAGGCCCGGCACGCCAAGGACACCGATCCAGGCGCTGAGCGGCACAGGCGCTTCAGGCACCTTGCCGACAAAGCCCCTGCCCGACTGGATCGAATGCGTCTTCCAGCCCCCGGCGCAGAATACTTTCGTGCCAACCGGATAGGCCTCGTTCTGGCTGGCATCCACGACGCCGACGCTGAAACCGTCAATCGGCTTGCCGAGCGGCAACGCCATGGCATAGGAATCGCCGCCTGACAGGCGCGAACGCGTGCCGGGATCGACCGAACACCAGACATGCGCCACCCGGAACTGCCCCTCTTTCGGCTCCGGAAGCGCCGCAGTCTCCAGCCCAAAGTCTTCCGGCACGGGCGGTCCGTCGCAATAGCGCTTCAGCACGATCTGCTGCATCTCGGCCATCAATGATATCTCCCAGAGCTTTCGAGACAGCATAGGGGGCAAGTGGTTCGTGTCACGCCATGACTTCGGGGCACGCTCATACTATGACCTGCAGATCATAGATGTGAGGAGTTATCGATGCCGAAGGATGTCCTGTTCCTGTTACCGCCGGGATTTGAGGATAAGGGGCGCCGCGAGTTCTGCCCGGAATGCGCCGAGATATGGGGCGTGCTCAGCTATTTCCCCGCCATCCGCGATGCGCTAGACATTGTGCATGTGGGGCTTGAGCATCCACGCTCAGAGATCGTGGCCCTGATTGGTGAGGGCAATCACAACGCGCCGACGCTCGTGCTGCATCCCGACACGCAGGTGCATCCGGACCTTGATGTGCAGGAGGCCAATGGCCTGCGCTACCTGCCGAGCGCCCGCAGCATCGCGCGCCATTTTGCCCATCGCTACGGCACGCCGGTTCCACGCGGCAGCTAAGCGACTTGCGCTGCCCTTGGGGCAGGCCCGCACCAAACAGGAAAACAAAGGCAGGAGACGTTCATGACAAGCAAGCCCGTAAAGACCCGCATCACCGAAATGCTGGGCATCGAAAAGCCGATCATTCAGGCCGCCATGGGCTGGATCGCCCGCTCGCATCTTTCGTCAGCCGTCTCCAATGCCGGGGGCATGGGCATTATCGAAACCTCGTCCGGCGAACTGGACGCTGTGCGTGAGGAAATCCTCAAGATGCGCGACCTGACCGACAAGCCGTTCGGCGTGAATGTGGCGCAGGCCTTTGTGCGCGACCCGAACATTGTCGACTTCATCATCAATCAGGGCATCAAGTTCGTCACGACATCGGCGGGTGACCCGATGAAATATACGAGCATGCTCAAAGAGGCAGGCCTGACCGTTTTCCACGTCGTGCCTAGCCTGCAAGGCGCGCTGCGCGCCATCGAGGCGGGCGTTGACGGCCTGATCGTCGAGGGCGGCGAAGGCGGCGGCTTCAAGAACCCTAAGGATGTGGCCTCAATGGTGCTGATCCCGCAGGTATGCGAGGCGGTGGACGTGCCGGTGGTGGCCGCGGGCGGCATCATGGACGGGCGGACGATGGCGGCGGCCTTTGCGCTCGGCGCCGAAGGCGTGCTGATGGGCACGCGCATTCTCTCGTCTGCCGAAAGCCCGGTGCACCAGAACTGGAAAGACGCGATCGTTAAGGCGGAGGCCACCGATACGGTCTTCCTCAACCGCGCCGGACCCGGCCCTGCCCTGCGGGCCCTGCGCACCGAGCGCACGACACGGCTCGAAACCGAAGGCAGCCCGAACATATTCGGTGAGTTTGCCGATACGCAGGCCGTGTACTTCGGCGGCGACCTTGAAGCGGGCATTGCGCTGACGGGACAGGTGGCGGGCCGTATCCATGACGTGAAGCCGGTGGCCCAGATATTCGAGGAAACGATTGCCGAATATCACGCGACACTTTCACGCTTGGCAGTCTAAGCCGCTCAGGCAAGCTGGTTTTTGCCAGGGTTTGAAGATAAACCGGACATAACCAGTCTGAGGACACTTGATGACCCCAAAGCATATTATGCTCGGCGCAGCCGCCGCGCTAACCCTGACTCTCCCTGCCTGCGAAAAGACATCCAGCGATGAGAGCGAGGCCGTTGCACCAGCCGCACCCGCAGCCGCAGCGCTGCCGGAAATAACGGTCACGGAAGCCGAGTTGCGTGACAATCCTTTCCGCCGCGAATGGACCGCCGATTTCGGCGTGCCGCCATTTAACGACATCCGCGACACGCATTACTTGCCGGCTGTGAAGAAGGGCATTCTGGAACAGCGCGCCGAAATTGCCACGATCGTCGATAATCCTGATGCGCCCACATTCGAGAACACAATCGTGGCACTCGACCAGACCGGTGCATCGCTCGACAAGGTGATGAAGACATTCGGCAACATCACCAATACGGATACGAACGACACGCTCAGCGCGCTTGAATCGGAAATCTACCCGATGCTGACGCGGGAATCCGATGCGATCAGCTTTAACCCTGCCCTCTTCGAACGGGTGCAGGCTGTCTACGCGAAGCGCGACCGGCTCGGGCTGGACGAACAGGACGCACGCCTGCTGGAACTGACCCATCGCAGTTTCGTGCGCCAGGGCGCCGCGCTTAGCCCGGACGCGAAGGCAGAGGTGGCCGCGATCAATGCGGAACTCTCCAGCCTGACAACCGAATTCGGCAAGAACCTGCTGCTGGCAACAAAGTCGTTCAAGATTGAGGTGACCGACGAAGCATCGCTTGCCGGCCTGTCGGACGATTTCAAGAATGCCATCAAGGTGGACGGCGAGGACAAATGGATCCTGACGGTCGACCGTTCCGTCTACGAGACCTTCATGACCGAGGGCGAAAACCGTGACCTGCGCAAGCAGATGTTCGACGGCTACCGCCTGCGCGCCTCATCCGGCGAACATGACAATGGACCCATCCTGATACGGATTGCGCAGCTGCGCGCCAAACGGGCCGAGCTGATGGGATACACATCCCACGCAGCCTATCAGTTGGCGCCACGGATGGCCAAGACGCCCGAGCAGGCCGAAGCCTTCCTCGTGCGCGTACTGGAACCCGCCCTTTTCCGTGCGAAAGAAGAGCGCGCTGACATGCAGGCGTTGATCAGCGATGACTTCCAGCTGGAAGGCCAGGACTGGTGGTTCTACGCCGATAAAGTGCGCCAGGCGCGATATGCCTTCGATGGCAATGCGCTGAAGCCTTATTTTGAAATCGGCGCTGTGCGGCAGGGCGTCTTTGATGTCGCCAGCCATCTTTTCAATATCAGCTTCACACTCGTTCCGACCGACACATGGAACCCGCACGTCCAGGCGTGGGACGTGAAGGACAGTGCGACCGGCGAGCATCTTGGCCTGTTCATGGCCGACATGTATTCGCGCGACTCCAAGCGTGGCGGGGCGTGGATGAGTTCGTTCCGCAACGCATCGAATGTGGACGAGAATATTCGCCCCATCGTGGTCAACAATCTGAACATCACGCCTCCGGCCAAGGGCGAGCCGACCTTGCTCTCCTATGATGAGGTTGAGACCGTATTCCACGAGTTCGGTCACGGCTTGCACGGCATGCTGACCCAGGTAAAATATTCGACCTTTTCCGGTGTCGATGGGCCCAAGGACTATACCGAATTTCCGTCCCAGCTGCTGGAGCACTGGGCAGACGACCCGGAAGTGCTGGCCAAATATGCGAAGCACTACAAGACAGGCGAGGTCATTCCGCTCGAACTGGTCGACAAGATGAACGCCGCTGCGACCTTCAACCAGGGCTTCAAGACAACCGAGTATATCGCCGCTTCCCTGCTCGACCTGCGCTGGCATTCGCTGTCCTCCGAGGAAGCCGCAAAGATCACCGACGCGCGCGCCTTCGAGAAACAGGTTCTGGAAGACTATGGAATCCCGCCGGAAATCGAGCCGCGCTATCGCTCGCAATATTTCAGCCATATATTCGCAGGCGGATATTCGGCCGGGTATTATGGTTATCTCTGGGCAGAAATTCTCGATGCCGACGGGTTCGCTGCCTTCAAGGAGACAGGCGATATCTACAATCCGGAGCTGGCGGCCAAACTGAAGAAATGGATTTACGAGGCCGGCGGCATGCGTGAGGCCGATGACCTCTACCGCAATTTCCGCGGCTCGGACCCGACGATTGAGCCCCTCCTCAAAAATCGCGGTTTTATCGAAGACAAGCCGAGTGAAGGCTGAAGCGTCCTGCCCTCAAAAACAAAAAAAAGCCCGCTGATGTGAACCAGCGGGCTTTTTAATTTTGTGCGTCGGAAATCAGATCGAGGTTTCGACTGATTCCTTGCAGATGATGGCTTTGACATCCTCAACCGTATTGGCCTCGCGCAGCGCATCGCGAACCGCAGGCTGACGGAAAACCCGGCTCACCTGCGCAAGCGCCCGCAAATGATCGGCGCCGGCTGACAAAGGCGCCAGCAGCATGAAGATCAGGTCGCAGGGCCGGTCGTCGATGGCTTCAAAGTCCACGCCTGTCGCCAGACGCATGAAACCGCCGATCGGCGCGTCGATGCCCTCGACACGCGCGTGCGGAATGGCAACGCCTTCTCCCACACCCGTCGAGCCGAGACGTTCGCGCTCCATGACGGAATCCTCGATTTCGCGTGCGGAAATCCCCGTCACACGCCCAAGCTCTTCAGACAGGGCATGCAAGGCCTGTTTCCGGCTGGTCGCCTCGAAACAAGGAAGAATGATCCCGCCTTTGAGCAGGGAGCTGAGATCGGTTGCCATAAACGCTGCTTCCGTATGCGGGCTTCAGTTCCTGGGCGTATTGGCCGGGTCAACCCAGCCGATATGCCCATCCGGGCGGCGGTAGACCATATTCAGGCCATCATGGCCAGCATTCCTGAACATGAGCGCCGGGACCTCCTGCAGTTCCAACTGCATGACGGCTTCGGAAACGCTCATTTTACGAATGCTTACGGAGGTTTCGGCCACGGTCAGCGGAACGTCCGAGATATCTTCGATCTCGTCTTCGAAATCTTCAGTATCGGCGCCGGTTCCATTGACCTTGAACACTGCGCCCATTGCCATTTCAGCCGGAAGTGGCGCGGACGGGTTGGCGTGGTGGTCCTTCAGGCGGCGCTTGTAGCGGCGCACGCGCTTTTCCATCTTGCCGAGGCTGTCTTCCAGGGCGGCGTAAGGATCGCCTGCCTTGCCGGTCGATTGCAGCACAATGCCCGAGGGGAGGTGAACATTGCAGTCCACCTCGACGAGATGACCTTGCTGCGAGACATAGACGCTCGCCTCTCCCGTGCGATTGAAATACTTACTGACTGCCGCCTCCAGGCCGTCTTCGATGCGGCTCCTGAGAGCTTCTCCGAGATCCATATGCTTGCCAGTAATTTGTATCTGCATGGGCGGTCTCCTTTGCTATTCGAGACATGGAAGTATGGCTCAGATTTGAGTCCGACGCGAATCGATTTGGTGAAAACCCTTGCTTATCCAAGGTTAATCTTTCTCCAGCCCGTCTAAACGTCAGCGGATGTGCCTGCTTTCTTGCCATACCCATGCTTCTTCAAGAGGCCGCGAAACTGGTGATATGTGAGACTGAGGGCCTCGGCGGCCCGGCCCTGATGGCCCTGCGCACCGGCCATGGCCTCATCAATGAGGCGCAGCTCCACCTGGGCGATCTCGGCATTGAAATCGACCGGCCCATGCCGCGCGCTGACAGCCGGTTCGGCTTGAGAGGCGGCCCGAACGGCTTCTGCTTTGGGCACGGCGCCCGGCCGCCACGGCGAGGCGAAAGGGTTCAGCGCCGCCGGATCAAACCGCACGGGCTCGTTCGGCGCCTCAAGCATGGACCGATGGGCCAGGCGCTGCGCGAAATTGCGCAATTCGCGCACATTTCCGGGCCAGTCATGACTTTCGATGGCCGCCACCGCCGATGGCGCAAATCCGGGGAAATCCTGCGCCATCTCGATGGCCATACGGCGCGCAAAGAAATCGGCGAGCAGGCTTGCATCGCCCGGCCGCGCGCGCAAAGGCGGCAGCGTGATGACATCAAAGGCAAGGCGATCCAGCAGGTCGGCCCGGAATTCATTGCGTTCGGCCATGGCTGGCAGGTCCGCATTCGTCGCCGCCACAATGCGCACATTCGTGCTGAGCACGCGCGAGCCGCCGAGGCGCTGCAATTCGCCATACTCCACGATGCGCAGCAGTTTTTCCTGCACCTGCTGGCTGGCCGTCGCGATCTCGTCGAGGAAAATCGTGCCGCCATCGGCGAGTTCGAACCGGCCCTTGCGCTGTTCGGTGGCGCCGGTGAAAGCGCCGCGCTCATGCCCGAACAATTCGGAATCCAGCAATTGCTCGGAAAGTGCGGCGCAATTGACCTTGATGAAGGGCCCTTCCCAGCGCTTTGACAGGAAGTGAAGTCGCTCGCCGATCAGCTCCTTGCCGGTGCCGCGTTCGCCGATAACGAGGATCGGGCGCTCAAGCGGCGCAACGCGGGAGACATGCTCCTGCGCGCTGAGCCAGGCCGGAGCTTCGCCAATAAGCTGGGTGGTTTCGCCAATCATGAGGCGTATTTAGCCATTCTTTATTGCATAATCGACTAATTTTTTCGTCTATTTGACCGATTCGTTGTTAACGGAATGGCTCTGAAATCTTTTTTTCTTATATTTTTCAATGCACTATGAAATTAATTTTCACTTGGCACGGTCCTTGAAATGAGATTGGCACTCAGAGCGACGGGGCGTCGCATTCAACAAGAAGGACCAAGCCCAAGATGGACGACCGCAATTACCGAACAGAAGCTCGCAGCGACGCTGGCCGATTTGGCCGCTGGCTGTCGACCCGCCCTGCCGAGAGCTGGATGTTTTTCGGCATCGGCGTCTTCCTCGGCGGCCTCTTCTTCTAAATCCTCCCAGTCAAATACGAAAGGATACCCACATGGGTCTGTTCTCCCGCCTCGGTGACATCATCAACTCCAACATCAACGCGATGCTGGACGGTGCTGAAAACCCCGAAAAAATCGCCCGCCTGATCATCCAGGAAATGGAAGACACGCTGGTCGAAGTGCGCACGGCCGCTGCCCGCGCCATGGCCGACAAGAAAGAAATGGAACGCGAAGTCGTTCACTTCACGTCGGCACGTGACGAATGGGCCGCCAAGGCTGAACTCGCCATCGACAAGGGCCGTGAAGACCTTGCCCGCGGCGCGCTGATCGCCAAGCAAAAGGCCGACGGCGAAATCGTCCGCCGCAAGGCTGCCATGGACGCTGCCGAAGAAGCCTTCGAAAAGCGCCAGGAAGACCTCGGCAAGCTGCAAGCCAAGCTGGATGAAGCCAAGGCCAAGCATCGCTCGCTGATGATGCGCCGCGAAGCCGCCGAGCAACGCATCCGCGTCCGCAGCCAGGTCTATGACGGCCGGGTCGATGACGCCCTTGCCCGCTACAACACGATTGAGCGCAAGGTCGACGAAATGGAAGCCTATGCGGACACGATCAAAGGTCGCGAGCCGAGCCTCGAAGCCGAGTTCGCAGCCCTCGAGCAGAACGAGAGCGTCGAGAAGGAACTTGAAGCCCTGAAAGCCAAGCGCTCGAAGGCGTCTTCCAAGTCCTCGAAATCGGAGGCCTGATCCATGGTATTCTCACTTGTCTGCCTCTTCGGCTTCCTGACGGTGGTCTGCACGCCGGGCCTCGTTGCCCAGTACCGCGCCGAACGCCGGGAGGGCTAAGCCATGGATGAAGGCCTTATAGCCCTCGTTGCCATCCTCAGCATCTTCGTCTTCCTGCCCGGAATGCTGTTCCACTACATTTCCCAGTGGCGCCGGCAAAAGACACTCCAGCCGGACGACGAGCGGATGCTGGAAGACCTCTGGCGCTCGGCCAAGGCGATGGAACGCCGGCTCGAGACGCTGGAAGCCCTTCTGGCCCACGATGACGACGACAACAGGGAGCGCGGCCGCCCCGTGCGCCGCCCCCGCTCAACCCTCGACGACTAAAGGAACATAGCCCATGACCCGCCCTTATTCCGACCACGACTCCACCTCGGAGTACCGGTCTCCCAACCCGAAGCGCTTCTATCGCTCGCGCAATGACAAGGTGATTGCCGGTGTCTGCGGCGGCCTCGCCGAACGGTTCGGCTGGGAACCCATCCTGATACGCGTCCTCTTCGTGCTGGCAACGCTCTTCATGTTCGGCCCGCTCTCGATCATCATCTACATGACGATCTGGATCATTACGCCGCGCACCCCGCTTGGCCGCACGATCACACCTGAGGAAGACGCCTTCTGGCGCGGCGTGTCTGACCGCCCGCGCGCAACGTTCGGTCACCTGAAGTACACCTTCATGGATCTCGACGATCGCCTGCAATCCATTGAGCGCAAAGTGACCTCCGACGAATGGCGCCTGCGCAAGGAATTCCGCGACCTGGAACGCGGCAACTAGAAACCATCCCACCTGACTTGATGACTTAACCCCAAACCCGACAAAGGACCGGAACAATGAGCAAGGGGACACTGCTTTACAATAATTGGCTGCTCGGAGGCGTAGCCGTACTGATCGTCCTGGCCATCGCGGCCGTGGCCAGCCTGAATGGAGGGGTTGCGCTGGAGATGGGCGGACTGGAGATGACGCTGGCGCCGCACGAGAATGGCGGTTTGCTCCACCTCTCCTTCGTGCGAGCTGCCTAGGCGTCTCCCCGCTTCAGGGCGCGCAGGATAAGGCGCACCGGACTGACCGCCGCAAGCGCGTCAGCCGGCGTCGGGGCCGGGCCACCGAGGATCATGGCGGACAGAATACCGCCAGCCCACGGCCCCCAGGTAAACCCACGCGCGCCGAAGCCGTTCACGATAAAAATACCCGGTAAAACAGGGGCGTCCGCATTCACCGGGCGCCCTTTTTTCAGGCCGTCAAACAGGTCCAGCGCCGCGGCATGGTCCGGCACCGGGCCGACCAGCGGGAGGCGGTCGACTGTGGTGGCCCGCAGCGCAGCACGGGAGACCGGCGTGTGATCGCGGGCATCGCGTATCCACCAGGGCGAAAGGGCTTCGAGGCCTTGCGCATTCTCCGCGCGGGCCGCGTCGGATACTTCAATGATGCCGGCAGGCGCGGGCTCGAACGTGGCGCCCCAGAGGCGATCGGTTCCGTGGGCAAGGGCATAGGTGCCGCTGGTGACGGCGTCGGGCGGTGCGGCGGTGGCATCGCCTACCCATTCGACCTGTCCGAGGCGGGCAACGAGGCTCAGCCATGGGAGCTGATCTGCTGTATCCATTGCAGTTGCGAGGATGATCGCATCGAAGGCTTCGCCGTTTACGGTGCGCGCCTCCATGTCCAGATTGGCCGTCTCACCGAGGCGCAGGTTGGCACCAGCAAGCAACGCGGGGATGAGCTGGGCGGGGCGCAGGATCATGGCGCGCTTGTGCAAGAGGCCGCCATTCTGAATGGATTCAAGGTCTTCCAGCGGCAAAGGCGGGTCGGCGAGCAGCTTGGCGAAGCGGGCCAGGTCTGTGTCATCCTTGGGGAGCTGGCGGACATCGGTTTCGGTGACGCCGGGCAGGGTTTCATAGGCGCTGCGGGCGGCGAGATAGGCGTCGATCAGCAGGCGGGCCTGCACCGTATCGCCCGCATCCAGGCGTGGCATCAACAGGGCCAGCTTGTTGCCGCTGGCGCCACTGGCCACTTCGGTCTCCTTGTCGAACACGGTGACCTCAGCCCCTGCATCCACCATCGCGCGAGCGGCAGAAGCGCCCGCTATGCCCCCGCCGATGACGGCAATACGGGTATTTGCCTGACCATTCCCGGACCATTCGCGGATCGTTCCCGGGGCAATGCGGGGGTCTGGCGGGGATTCCATGGGTGTTTCGATGGTCGCTTCGAGCCGTTCGCGCTTGCGGCCATGGCCCGGCTGGCGCGTGACCTCAAAGCCGGCGCCTGCCAGCCCCCGGCGGACGGCGCCCGCGACGGTGAACGTGCCGAGGCGCGCGCCGGGCGCGGAATGGAGGGAGAGTTCGGGATAGATCCACTCGCCCCACATGTCTTCATTCTTGGCCGGGCTGAAGCCATCAAGGAACCATGCGTCGGCGCGGAAGCGGGCGGCGGGGAGGGCCTCGCGAATGTCACCCAGATGGAGCGTGAGGCTGATGCCGGCCTCCGGCCAGACCATGCGGCGCACGCCCTGGACGGGTCCCGGCCATTTGGAAATCAGGAGGGCGGCCAGCTCTTCGAGTTCCGGCCAACTGGCGAGGGCGCGGGCGGCGTCTTCGACGTGGAGCGGGAAGGCTTCGAAACTGACAAAGTGGAGGCGGGCCGTGGGCGAGGGCCGGTGCATTTCCCATAGCTGCCAGAGGGCAAGGAAATTGAGGCCGGTGCCGAAGCCTGTTTCGGCGACGGTGTAGACTTCCCTCCCCCGCCAAGCCTCCGGCAGGCCGCAACCCTGCAGGAAAACGGCGCGCGTTTCCGCCAGGCCGTCACCGGCGGTGAAGTAGACATCATCATGCGCGCGGGCGACGGGGGTGCCGTCGTCGCGCCAGTCAATCTCGGGAGGTGTGAGCAGGCGGGCCATTCAGGCTGAACTAGCGGATGCGCGGGGAGTTGCACAGCCACTGCCTCACCCGCGCCCGTCCTTCGACTTCGCTCAGGATGAGCGCTCTCGCTAGCGAAACCTGCGGGAATTGCCGATCAGGTCGCCGAGGGCCATCAGCGATGCACGGCCAACCTGCGTGACGGTCGGCTTGCGGCGGTGAACGTGGCCGACAAAGTCGCCGCAATTGGAACCGGCAAGGCGATAGGATGCGCCAAGCGCGCGGCGGGCGCGGGCCTCGACATGGAGCGGATCGGCGCCGCCTGTCTGGCCATGATGCCTGATGCGGCGGCCTGCCGAAAAGTCTTCCAGCGACTGTTCGGTGACGCCATCATGCTTGCGCGAATTCGAGATAACCGTGCCGCGCGCGGTGACCACGCCATAATGCGTCAGCACCCCGCCAAAGGGGATGGAAACGACGTCGCCGGGCTGGAAATGCCCGAATGATTTCAGGTCTTTGCTCATGGTGAAAGCCTAGCCTAATTTCATCAATCTGGCCAGAACACTGCAGCTCTCCGAGATTTAATCCAACGATTTGCCAAGTCACGCGTTGATTGAATGACCGCAATAAAGCGGCCGCAAGAAAGGACACCACTATGGATAAGGAACACATCAAGGGCGCTGCCAAAAAAGCCGAAGGTTCGGTCAAGGAAGCGACAGGCAAGGCCATGGGCGACAAGTCGCTCGAAATGAAAGGCAAAGCCGACAAGGTTGAAGGCGAAGCCCGCAAGACGGCTGGCGACGTGAAAGACGCCTTCAAGAAAAAGTAAGCCCGCACGGCGGGTTTTGAAACACCTTCCCAGGGCCGCCCTTATTGGGCGGCTTTTTCTTGCGACATGATACGCCGGAACCCCTATATTCAGGCCATTCAGAGAATGGAGCTTGCATGACCGACATTACAATCACACTCGAAGATGGCCCCACGGGCGGGCGTTATGTGGCCGTCGTGGACGGTCATGAAGCCGAAATGACTTTTTCCAAGGCCGGCACGAGCCGCATCATTATCGACCATACCGCTGTTCCGCAGGCCCTTGCCGGCAAGGGCGTTGGCATCGCGCTGGTGAAGCGCGGCGTGGAAGACGCGCGCAAGAATGGCGTGAAGATCATTCCGCTTTGCCCCTATGCCAAGGCGCAGATTGGCAAGCACCCTGAATGGCAGGACGTGCTGGCATGAGCGGCGAGACCATCACGCATGATGCCGCCGCACGCCGCTACAGCCTGGTGATCGACGGGACCGAGGCCTACCTGACCTATGAGCGCCCGGCGAAGGACCGCATGCACATCACGCACACAATCGTGCCGGACAAGATTGGCGGGCGCGGCCTTGGCAAGCGCCTTGTGACGCGCGCGATGGAAGACGCGATTGCGGCGGGCGACAAGGTGTCATCTTCCTGCTGGTATGCGACCGCGCTGATCGAGAAAAAGCCGGAATGGGCCGCGCAGCAGGCATGAGCGAGCCGTTCTGGAAAACCAAGACGCTGCACGAGATGAACCCGCAGGAGTGGGAATCGCTGTGCGACGGCTGTGGCAAATGCTGCCTGCTGAAACTGGAAGACGAGGACACGGGCGAGATCGCCTATACGAAACTGCACTGCAAGCTGCTGGACGGCACGACCTGCCAGTGCACGAACTATGTGAACCGCAAATCCATCGTCGAGGATTGCGTGAAGCTGACGCCTGCGGGCATCGAGGAAATCAACTGGATGCCGAAGACCTGCGCCTACCGGCTGGTCATGGATCGCAAGCCCTTACCCGACTGGCACCACCTGGTCTGCGGCGACCGCGAACGCGTGCACGCGACCGGCAATTCCGTGCGTGGAAAGACGGTTTCCGAAGACACCGTCTTCGAGGACGACATGGAAGACTGGATCGTGGAGTGGGACGAGGAGGCGTGAGGGCCTGTATTGGGCGCAATAGAAGACATTCGACCATTGCGGCCCCAACGGTCGATATTGGCCCCTTTCGGACATTGTCCAAGTGAGCCAACTATGGCAAGAAACTTTGAACAGGAGGCAGGCATGTCTGGAGTTTCGAGGACACTCGCGTTCTTGGTGGCGTGCCTCATTCTGACAAGCTGCGCGCCTCAGCGACCGTCAGGTGTTCCCAAAGAAGCTGAGGCTGCTTGGTCTCTCAAGGGGGATTGGACTTGGACCTGGAAACGAGCGCTGAGCTCAGGATGTGTGGCATGGATGGCAAAGGATAGCTGGGCGTCTGTCCAGCTAGTTGTCGATTCCAATTGCGAGGACAAGCGCGGCGACGGCTACCTTGATGGACGTGGCATTTCGTATTTTTCTTTCCAAGACTACCTTGTTTTCAGGGCGTGCTGGCCTTGGACGCCCCAGGATTGGTCGGACCTGATAGTGTTTGATGATGAGGGCATGATCAGTAACATACTCGAGTGCCCGCACGTTCTTTCAAAAGAGCACATCATTGAGCTTCGATTGATCGCGGCACAGGCTTTGGCCAAAGCAACGACCGATGCGGAAAAACGATTGTTGGCCCGGATCGACCAGCGTTTGGCTGCGACAGATGGGGGGGCTCTATCGAGTGGGCAGGCAGGCTGCAGAAGTTCCCGCGATAAATCGAGCGATAGTCAAGACCTCTGGACTTTGCGCTAGCTGAAAGTCACGAGCGTGCATTCTCGGCGACATTCCTCCGACAGGCCGGGCCTCCCTCGAGCGACAGCAATGGAACACCAATGCCGTTTGAGGTAGATTGGCCCGCCAACGTGGCGGAACTGGTAGACGCCGCGCTACAGCGCGCCCGGTAGCGGGTGCAGGTTCAACCCCTGTCGTTGGCAATGACAGCTCTTGGCGATTTTCCGCCTTTCGAGACTCGGCTTGCCAGTGTCTGCATCGGGATGAAGCGGTCAAATCGCGTCCTTCACTGGATCGCCAGTTTTTGGCAGAAGCCGTCGCGGGCCGCCCGCCCGCGAAACCCATCCTTAATGCGCCGCTGTCACTCTGGCGGGATGGACACGTTGCCTGCCTTTCTTTCGCATCTGGAGCATGAGCGTCGGCTGGCGGAGAATACGGTTGAGGCCTATGGCAGCGATCTGGCGGACTTCTTCAATTTCCTGCGCGTGCACCTTGGCGAGGAGCCGACGCCAAAAGCGTTAGGCCGGCTGAAGGCGCGGGATATTCGGGCGCATCTTGCGCAGCGGCGGCGCGACGGCCTGTCGGACGCCTCGATTGCGCGGCTGATGTCGTCGATCAAGGCGCTGTATCGCTGGCTGAGCCGGGCGCACGATATCGAGAATGCCGAGATCGCCTATTTGCAGGGGCCGAAACGCAAGGCGCGCCTGCCCCGCCCCGTCTCCATCGAGGCGGCCAAGGACATGATCTTCGAGGCGGAGACGGACCCGGATTCCGCCACATGGATCGGCGCGCGCGATGCCGCCGTGCTGAGCCTGCTCTATGGCGGGGGCCTGCGGATATCCGAAGCGCTGAACCTGACGGGGGCGGACCTTCCGGCGCCGGAGCGCCTCCGCATCAGCGGCAAGGGTGGCAAGGTGCGGATCGTGCCGCTGATACCGGCGGTGCGCGAGGCGGTGGATGCCTATGCGGCGGTGTGCCCCTATGCGCTGACCAAGGCGGGGCCCCTCTTCCGGGGCGCCAAGGGCGGGGCGCTGAACCCGCGCCTGATACAGGGCTTGGTGCAGAAGCTGCGCGGCGTGCTGGGCCTGCCGGACACGGCGACGCCGCATGCCCTGCGTCATGCCTTTGCGACGCACCTGCTGGCCGCCGGGGCGGACCTGCGCGCGATCCAGACACTGCTGGGGCATGCGTCGCTCTCGACGACGCAGGTGTATACGGGCGTGGATGCGAGCCGGTTGCGCGAAGTGCACGCGGCGGCGCACCCGCGGGCTTGAGGTGGTGGGACTTTGAGGAACTCATCCTGAGCGAAATCGAAGGACGGGTTCCGGGCGCCCGCGCTCGTCCTTCGACTTCGCTCAGGATGAGCGCTCTGATGCGTTAAGGCGCGAGCTGCGCCGTGATGGCATCGGCCAGCAGCCAGCCAGAGGGTGTGAGCGACAGGATAGCGCCATCGTAACGGGCCCAGCCCTGCTCGACAAAGACGTCGATCTTCTCGCGCGGGACGGTCTCGTTCGACAACATCTCGATACGATCGAGATTGATGCCGCCAGCCGGACGCAGGCCCATGGCCATCAGTTCACGGGCAATATCGAGCGGCGGCAGCGCGCCTGCCTCGCTCCAGCCGGAGCCGAGCGCCTGGACATTGGCAATATAGGCATTGGGCTGGCGCTGCGCCTCACTGGCATAGCGCTTTCCGCCGACCGTGACGCGGCCATGCGCGCCGGGGCCAACGCCGATCCAGTCGCCGCCATTCCAGTAGATCATGTTGTGACGCGACCGGTATTTCGGGGCCGAGGCGTGGTTGGAAACTTCATAGGCTTCAAGGCCCGCGCTGGTCGTGATGGTCTGTGTCAGGTCGTAAAGGTCTGCCTGCGCGTCCGGGCCCATCGGGACCAGCTCGCCGCGCTCGACCGATTTGCCGAAGGCTGTGCGCTGTTCGATGGTGAGTTCATAGAGCGAGAGGTGGGGCGCGCCGAGGGCCAGCGCATCCGACAGCTCCTCCCCCCACTCATCCAGCGACTGGCTGGGGCGGGCATAGATGAAATCGACCGAGACATTGCGGAAGACCTTCAGCGCCCGGTCGACGGCCGCGCGGGCGGAGGCGGCATCATGGTCGCGGCCGAGGAAGGCGAGCGCATTGTCGCGCAGGGACTGGACGCCGATGGAGAGCCGGTTGACGCCAGCAGCCTTCAGGCCGCGCAGGTCGGCGCGCATGATGTCGTTCGGGTTGGCCTCCAGCGTGATCTCGGCGTCGAGCTTCACGCCAAATGTGGAATCCGCCGTGGCGAGGATTGTTTCAATCTCGGACGGCGTCAGCAGTGAGGGCGTGCCGCCCCCGAAATAGACGGTATCCAGCGCACCATGCTCCGGCATGCGCGGGCGGTGGATGCGGATGTCGTCATTGATGGCCTTGAGCAACGGGCCATTGTCGCGCGACTTGGCTGCATACACATTGAAGTCGCAGTAAGGGCAAATCTTGGAACAGTACGGCCAATGGACGTAGAGCCCGAATCCATAATGTGGACCGAACGGGGCGACGGTGCCGGCCATTACAGTAATGCCGCCTTGAGCTTGGCCACGGCAACAGCGCGGTGGCTCATGTCATGCTTGCGGGCAGGCTCCATCTCGCCGAATGTGATCGTCTCGCCTTCAGCAACAAATACGGGATCATAGCCAAAACCAAGCTCACCGCGCGGCGGCCAGACGAGCTGGCCATGCACTTCGCCCTCGTAGACTTCCTCATGCCCGTCCGGCCAGACCACGCCCAGGGCGCAGACGAATTTAGCGGAGCGGTCAGTGGCGCCGATCTCTTTCAGTTCCGCCTCCACCTTCTCCATCGCGCGGTAAAAATCGCGCGGTTCGCCAGCCCAGCGTGCGGAATAAATACCCGGCGCACCGCCCAAAGCCGTCACGGCGAGGCCGGAATCGTCAGACAGGGCGGGTGAACCGGTCGCGAGCATGGCTGCGCGCGCCTTGAGCAAAGCGTTGCCTGCGAAGGTGGATTCGGTCTCCTCGGGTTCCGCCAGATCAAGTTCCAATGCAGAAACCACTGTGAATCCAAGAGGTTCGAAAAGGTCTTTCAGTTCTGCCACTTTCCCCTTGTTATGGGTTGCAGCGACGAGACGGCCGGGCGTGAGGGTACGAGGTATAATTTTTTCACCTGCATATGAAATGGTTCAATTGTTGCTTTACCTGCAAATACCTATATCGTTAAACGGTAAAGGTGTGCGGTTTTGCGATAAGCGTGATCGAGGCATAGACCATGAGTGAAGAGCGGTGAAGAGACTGGCATGAGCAAACAGGCAAGAAACTCGATGGCCGCCATCATGACGGTACTCGTAACCATCGTTATGTGGATGACGGCGATTATTGGCCTGATCTTCCTCGCCAGTGTGGGCGCGGCCATCATTGCGCATCAGAATGGCGGATCGCTTGATACGCTGAACATCTCCGTCACCGACGGCACTGAAAGCCTGCCGGCCCTGATTGCCGGTCTGGTCGGCGGTCTGGTTGCCATTCCCGCCATTATCTATGTCTGCATTCAGCTGCGCCGCATTCTGGCGACGCTGGCAGAGGGCGACCCTTTCGTGCCGCAGAACGCCTCCCGCCTCACCCGCGTGGCCGCAACGATTGCCATCACACAATTTCTACGCATCGCCGTTGCGTTGGTGATACTCATGAATTTCGACAATACGACAGTCGGCCTGAATCTCGACCTGATCGCCTGGGCCTCGGTTGCGGCCCTCTTCATCCTGTCCCAGGTCTTCCGTGAAGGCACACGCCTTCGCGACGAAGAAAAAATGACCATATAGGAGGGTCGAAGATGTCTATTCGTGTAACCCTCGACCGTGTGTTGCTGGACCGTCGCATGTCCCTGACCGAGCTGTCGGAACGTGTCGGCGTGACGCTCGCCAACCTGTCCATCCTGAAAACCGGCAAGGCCAAGGCCGTACGTTTCTCGACGCTGGAAGCCCTTTGCCGTGAACTCGACTGCCAGCCGGGAGACCTGCTCGTGTTCGACGAAGAAGGCGAGGAAGACCGAAAACAGGTCGCCGCTGAATAGGCGGGCGATCCTTTGACGGAACAAGCGGCCCCGCCCCACGTAGAGGCCACATGAAAACTGCATCCATCGCTATCGCCGCTCTCTGCCTGCTCGCTGCTTGTGGCGGCAAGGACAATGAAGTCGGCGAGTTCAAGAATGACTGGGTCGGCAACGAGATCAAGATCAAGTCACTGACCGATCCGAAGATCGACGGCGTCATCTGCCACCTCTCCTATTTCGACCGCGGATTCTGGGATCGCGTCGGCAAGGGCAACTGGTTCGAGAACCCGTCCAACTCTTCCATATCCTGCCTGCAGACCGGCCCTGTCACGGTCCACAATATCGCTCTCGACAAGTCAGGCGAGGAAGTGTTCGACCAGAACCAGAGCCTGATCTTCAAGCAGCTCGCCGTGCGCCGCATCTATGATGTCGACAGCGACAGCCTGATGTATGTGTCCTTCAGCCGGAAGATCACAAATGGCTCGGCCAAGATGAGCCTGTCGACCGTGCCGCTTTATGGCCGCGAAGTGACCTGGGAACGCGGCAAGCCGTCAGCGGAATAAGTCCTATACGGCAGGGGCAGATTGTGTGGCTTCGGCCGCAAGGCCATATCCGATCAAGATAATAATCGGATGCCCGCCATGTCCCCCTTCCCCGCCCTTTTCATATCCCACGGTGCCCCGAGCATTGGCCTGGACCCGAGCCCCGCGCGGGACTTCCTTGCTGGCCTTGGCAATGCCTATGAGCGACCGCGCGCCATTCTGGTGATCTCGGCCCATTACGACGCACGGCGCCCCACGCTGACCTCCGGCGCGCAGCCTGAGACGATCCATGATTTCGGCGGCTTCCCTGACGAGCTTTACCGCATGACCTATCCGGCACCGGGCGATCCCGTGCTGGCTGCAGAAATTGCCTCCTTGCTGCAAGCGGCTGGCTTTGAGGCTGGCGGTGACCCGGCGCGGGGGCTGGACCATGGGGCGTGGGTGCCGCTGAAACTGATGTATCCCGAAGCCGATGTGCCGGTCATCCAGTTGTCGATCAACATGGCGGAAACACCCGACTGGCATTTCAGGCTGGGCGAGGCGCTGGCACCCCTGCGCGAGCGCGGCGTGCTGATTATCGGATCGGGCAGCCTGACACATAATCTGCGCGCCGTCTTTTCAGGGGGCTTCCAGATCGATAGTCCGCCGCCAGCCTGGGTGACGAAGTTTGCCGACTGGATGGATGCGCATCTCGAAGAAGGTGACACGGACAGTGTGCTGCAGGCCGTGAAGCAGGCACCACATGGCCGCGACAATCACCCGACCATGGATCATATCCTGCCGCTCTTCGTGGCCATGGGCGCTGGGGGCAGCACCGCGCGCCGCATCCACCACAGCACGACCTATGGCGCGCTGACGATGGATGCCTATGCGTTTGGAGGCATATAGGGCATCCCCCTTATTCTAATGGTGGTTCATCCCGGCTATAGGCTGGCACGCGCCTTGGGAGAGACAGCATGAACCATCTCTTGCGAACCGCCGAAGAACGCCGCCGCGAGATCCAGCGCAATGCCGATCGCATGGGCATAGATGACGCCTATATCTCAGAGCTCGTTGAGACCTTCTATGCCCGCGTGCGGGCTGACGCGGATCTGGGCCCGATCTTCGAGAAGGAGATTGGCGACAATTGGGCGCCGCACCTCGCCCGCATGAAAGACTTCTGGGCCTCGGTTGCCATGAATGCCGGACGCTATACCGGCAAGCCGGTGCCCGCGCACACGAAGCTGACCGGCGTGGACGCAACCCATTTCCAGACATGGCTTGGCCTGTTCCAGCAGGTACTGGAAGACACTGCGCCCAGCCCCGAAGCCGTGCCCTATTTCATGGAACGGGCGCAGCGCATCGCCAAGAGCCTGCAGCTGGCCATGTTTGGCCTGCAGAACCTGCCGACGCGCAACTAGGCCAGCGCGGCCTTCTGCGCTTCGAAGAGATTGTTGCAGCCCATTTCAGCGAGGCGGAGCATTTCATCCAGCTCCTTGCGCGTCAGCGGGCGTTCCTCGCCTGTACCCTGCACTTCGATAAAGCCGCCATCGGAGCTCATGACGACGTTCATGTCGGCTTCGCCCTGGCTGTCTTCGGGATAGTCGACATCCAGCACCGGATGGTTCTGGTAGACGCCAACGGAGATTGCTGCGGCCTGTTTCAGGATCGGATCCATCTTGATGACGCCTTCAGACTTCAGGTAGCGGCAGGCGAGCGCAAGGGCGACGAAGCCGCCCGTGATCGAGGCTGTGCGCGTGCCGCCATCGGCCTGCAGCACGTCGCAGTCGATCGTGACCTGGTTTTCGCCGAGCGCGGCAAGATCAACGACGGAGCGCAGGGAACGCCCGATCAGACGCTGGATTTCCTGCGTGCGGCCGGATTGCTTGCCAGCGGCGGCTTCGCGGCGACCGCGCGTGTGCGTGGCGCGCGGCAGCATGCCGTATTCAGCCGTTACCCAGCCAGCGCCCTTGCCTTTCATCCAGCCCGGAACGCCCTTTTCCCAGCTTGCGGTGCAGAGGACATGCGTGTTGCCGAACTTCGCGAGGCACGATCCTTCGGCATACCTTGTCACGTTGGTCTCGAGCGTTATCTCGCGCAACTGATCGAAGGCGCGGCCCGAAGGGCGGATAAGGTCTGTCATGGCGAGGTCCTCTTTTCTGTGCCGCCTGATTGCGGGTTTTCCCGCGCCTGTCTACACCGGAGCGGCACCAGAGATGACAAGAGGGGGCCACATGGCCAGTGATATCGAGATCGCCCGGGCGGCGACGAAGAAGCCTGTAACCGAAATCGGCGCCCGGCTCGGCATACCGCCTGAAGACCTGATCCCCTATGGCCATGACAAGGCAAAGATCGCCGCGCATTATCTCTCAAACCTCGGCGCCAAGCCTGACGGCAAGCTGATTCTCGTCACCGCGATCAACCCGACGCCCGCCGGTGAAGGCAAGACGACGACCAGCGTGGGCCTCGCCGATGCGATGAACGGGATTGGCGCGAACACCCTCCTCTGCCTGCGTGAGCCCTCGCTTGGCCCCTGCTTCGGCATGAAGGGCGGCGCAGCAGGCGGCGGCCATGCGCAGGTCGTGCCGATGGAAGACATCAACCTCCATTTCACCGGCGACTTCCACGCCATCACCTCGGCGCACAATTTGCTCGCTGCGATGGTGGACAATCATATCCACTGGGGCGCCGCCAGCGGCCTTGAAGCCAGCCGCGTGACCTGGCGCCGTGTGCTCGACATGAATGACCGCAACCTGCGCAGCGTGGTCACCGGCCTTGGTGGCCCGGCCAATGGCGCGACGATGGAGAGCGGCTTCGACATTACGGTTGCCTCCGAGATCATGGCGATCCTCTGCCTCGCGACCGATGCCGCTGACCTTGAACGACGCCTTGACCGCATCATTGTCGGCTATCGCCGCGACCGCACGGCCGTCACCTGCGCCGATATCAAGGCAACCGGCGCGCTGATGGCGCTGCTGAAGGATGCGATCCTGCCCAACCTCGTGCAGACGCTGGAGAACAATCCCTGCCTGATCCATGGCGGCCCGTTCGCCAATATCGCACATGGCTGCAACTCGGTGATCGCAACTCAGGCTGCCTTGAAAATGGCCGACTATGTGGTGACCGAGGCGGGCTTTGGCGCAGACCTTGGCGCGGAGAAATTCTTTGACATCAAGTGTCGCCAGGCCGGGCTGAAACCGGACGCTGCCGTGCTTGTGGCGACAGTAAAAGCGCTGAAAATGCATGGCGGACTGGCGAAGAGTGAGCTGGCAAGCGTCAGCTATGAGGCGCTGAATGACGGGCTCAGCAATCTCGGGCGGCATATCGAGAACCTGCAGCAATACGGCCTGCCCGTGATCGTCGCGATCAACCGGTTCACCAGCGATACCGAAGGCGAGATTGATGCCGTGGAAGCCTATTGCGCCAAGGTCGGCGTGCCCGTGGCGCTGTGCACGCACTGGGCCGAAGGCGGCCGGGGCGCCGAAGCCCTCGCGCGGATCGTGACAGAGACGCTGGCGACAAAACCGGCTGACTTCCGCACGCTCTATCCGGATGACATGCCCCTCTTCGACAAGATCGAGACCGTCGCCCGCCGCATCTACCGGGCCGATCATGTCGAGGCGCCGCGCGCCGTGCGCGACCAGCTCGCACGCTGGGAGGCCGACGGGTTCGGCCACCTGCCGGTCTGCATCGCCAAAACGCAGTACAGTTTCTCAACCGACCCCACACGCGTCGGCGCGCCGGAAGGCCACACGGTGCGCCTGCGCGAAGTGCGGCTTTCGGCAGGGGCTGGATTCATTGTCGCCATTTGCGGGGACATCATGACCATGCCGGGCCTGCCCCGTCACCCGGCCGCCGAGAGCATCCACCTCAACGATCAGGGGCTGATCGAGGGTCTTTTCTAGGCAAATCCTCTGACCGATTGTCCTTCGACTTCGCTCAGGATGAGCGATTTGCGTGGGTGTTGACTCATATTAGCAAAAAAGCTAATTAGCATTCATGCAAAACAGCGTGTTCAAAGCCTTGGCCCATCCTGCCCGCCGGCAAATCCTTGCGCTGCTGCGCAAAGGGCCGCGTCTGGCGGGCGATCTCGCGGCCGAATTCGACTCGAGCTGGCCGACGATGAGCCGGCACCTGGCCGTGCTGAAGGAGGCTGACCTGATCACCGCCGAGCGGCAGGGCAACCAAATTCTCTACCGCGTGAACACGAGCGTGCTGGAAGATGCCGCAACGGCCCTGCTGGGCCTGATCGGCAGTGACAATGGCGACGACGAGCTAAAGGAGGCCGCAGAATGAAACCTTACATCCGCACCGGACTGATCTGGTCTGCGCTCATGATCGCGATCATGGTGGCCGCGACGGTCTGGACACTTCACGCGCTACCGGCTGAAGGCCCCATCCCGGTTCACTTTAGTCTGGACGGCACACCGAACCGCTACGGCTCACGTCTGGAAGTCATGCTGGTGTTCTCGTTTGTGCCTGTCATTGCCGCCATCGTGTCGGCCATTCTGGCTGCCGCACCATATCTTGATCCGCGTGGGTCGAACATAGATGTCGGTCGCAAGGCCTATGTCGCGGTCTGGATTGGCGTCATGATCGTCCTCGCATTGGCTCATGTCGGTAGTTGCATGGTTCTGCTGAATACCATTCACGGCACACCAGCTGGTCCGGGCATTGTGCGCGGGATCATTGCCGGCTGCGCGCTTCTGTTCGTTGCCATAGGAAATTACCTGCCCAAGACGCGGCCCAGCTACATGTTCGGCGTGCGCACGCCCTGGACCCTGTCATCCGATATGGCATGGGAAAAAACCCACCGTCTGGCGGGGCGCCTGTTCATCATTGCGGGCGTGCTCGGCTTCATTGGCGCTTTCGTGTGGAGCGGTATCTGGCTGGCGTTGCAACTGTCGGCGCTTGTCTTCGCGGCGGCCATTATCAGCGTCGTCTATTCCTATTTCGCCTGGCGGGCGGCGGATGACCATGACGAAGGCACCAGCCTCACTGTCTGACCCCCTATTGTACAGGGGCCCCCGGCCCCCTAATCAATAGACATGGTCCTGACCCCCGAAAGCCAATCCCTGATGCAGCGCCTTGACCAGCGCTCGCGCGACATCTTCAAGGAGATTGTCGAGGGCTACCTGTCGACGGGTGAGCCGGTGGGCTCGCGCACGCTCTCCAAGGGCGGCATTGCGCTCTCCCCGGCCTCGATCCGCAATGTCATGGCCGACCTGACGGACCTTGGCCTGCTCGACGCGCCGCATATTTCTGCCGGGCGCGCGCCCACCCACAGGGGCCTGCGCCTCTTCGTCGACGGCTTTCTCGAGATTGGCGAGCCATCCGGCAGCGACAAGCGCGAGATCGAGGACCGGTTGCGCAGCGCCGGCAGCGACCTTGAAGCCGTGTTGGGCGAGGCCTCCGGCATTCTCTCGGGCCTCACCGGCGGGGCGGGCCTTGTCGCCTCCCCCACCCGCGATACGCCTGTGCGCCATGTTGAATTCGTGCCGCTGGCGGGCCGCGATGCGCTCTGCGTGCTGGTGACAGAAGACGGCGATGTTGAAAACCGCCTTGTGCGCGTGCCTGAAGGCCTGCCCGCCACGACGCTGATCGAGGCGGGAAACTATCTCTCCACGCGCCTCAAGGGCCGCACACTGGCCGAGGCGGCTGTGGATGTGCGCGAAGAAATCCGCTCGCACAGGGCTGCACTTGATGCGGCCGCTTCGTCCCTCGTGGAGGAAGGCCTTGCCCAGTGGAGCGGCGATGCGCCGGGCCGGGGCCGGTCGCTGATCATACGCGGGCGCGCCAACCTGCTGGAAGATGCCAAGGCCGCCGGCGACCTTGACCGTGTGCGCCAGCTGTTCAACGAGCTTGAACGGCAGCAGTCCCTGCTCGATATCCTCGATACGACACGCGAAGCCGATGGGGTTCGCCTGTTTATTGGCGCAGAGAACCAGCTTTTTCCGCTTTCGGGTTCAAGTGTCATCGTTGCCCCCTATATGGGAGGCGCAAAACATGTCATCGGCGCGCTGGGCGTCATCGGCCCCACAAGGCTGAACTATGCCCGCGTGATACCGATGGTGGATTATACCGCGAAGGTGATCGGCGAAATCCTCGCCGCCCGGCGCACGAAGGATGGGAAGTGATGAGCGACGAGACCAAGAACGGCGAAAGCGCCGACATCGATCCAAACGCCTCGAAGGCTGACCTCAAGGCGGCCGCTGATGCCATGCTGAAAAATGCACGGGCGCAGGCCGCTGAAACAATGGAAGCCGAAGCCGACGCAGAGATTTCGCCGGAACAGGAAGCCATGCGCCTGAAAATCGAGAAGGACGAACTGCGCGAACAGCTGCTGCGCACGCTCGCCGACCTCGACAATACGCGCAAGCGCGCCGAACGCCAGATTTCCGAAGCCCGCGTCTATGCCATCGAACGCTTTGCCGGCGACCTGCTCAGCGTGTCGGACAATCTTGCCCGCGCCCTCGCCGCCCTGCCGGACGAAGACCGCGCCAATCTCTCTGACGCCGGCAACAACCTGCTGAGCGGCATCGAGATGACCGCCAAGGAACTGGAAACCGCGCTCGGCCGCCATGGCGTGAAGCCGATCGACGACGCCCCCGGCGCCGTGTTCGACCCGAACCTGCACCAGGCCGTCGCGCAGATCCCGTCAGACCAGCCCTCCGGCACGATCGCCTCAGTCTTCCAGCCCGGCTGGAAAATCGGCGAACGCACGCTCCGGGCCGCTATGGTGGCCGTCAGCGCTGGTGGGGCGAACTAAACTATCAACGTGACGTTGTGACATATAGGCTCGCTCTCAACCGGAGCGTAAACCTGAAGTATGTCCAATGACGACGAGACACCGCAAGCTGTGGAGCAGCCCGTTCGCGAGATACCGAGGCCGTTGTTGAATCGCGAGGCGGCAACGGCAAGGAGCCGCTCAGTTTCCGGACCATCACAATCGGACACTTTGCGAATTGCCGCGCCAGCCTATCCCAGAATATGGCTTGCCTGGCTCATGGCAGGGCCGTTGAACCCGACAATACTCATATGGGTCGTCTTCTTCATGATCGACGGGGAAGTCTCGCCGTGGACCGTATTTTGGTTCGTCTCATTTCCGAGTGCTATCGCAGCCTTACTGGGAACCGAACTCGCCCGTGGGCGGAGCGCTTATTCGTCCAAGTACTTGATTTTGCTATCGCTCAAGATGTGGCTGCTGGTGAGCGTATTTTTTATTGTCCTTGCGAGCCCGTTGGCATTCAGCACCGCGCCCGGCCTTCTAATCTTGTTTTTAGGTATTGCGATTGTTTTCGGATTGCCCGCAGCACTTGCCGGCGCAGTCGTTGCGCGCTTGATCGTGTTTCGTCGAAAACACCCTCTGACTAACGGACAACTTTCCACGCCGTGACCGTTCCCGGCGTCCAGTTCGGGACGATGACCACGTCGCCGAATTCGGTGAGGTCGCTCTGCTGGATGCCTTCTTCGCTCGTGTCGAGCAGCTTGGTCACCGCGCCGTCTTCGCCGACATAGTGGATCTGTCCGCTCCAGGATGAGACGAGATAGCCGCCGCCCGGCACGATGCCGATGCCGTCGCCATTTGTCATGCCACTGGCGATCTCGGTGATCGCGCCCTCAGGCGTCACACTCAGCAGCGAACCCGTTGTCATGGTCGACACAAGCATCCGCTCGCCATCGCCCAGCACACCATTGATGCCGGCCAGGCGCTCGTCTTCCAGCCAGACCGAGGCCACGCCATCACGGATGCGATAGATGCGGGCCTGACGGGAATCGGAGACATAGATGTCGCCCTGCCATGCCGTGATGTCGTTCAGGAAAGCCGCGCCTTCGACCGGGATCTTCTCGCCAAGTCCGCCCTTGTCGACATCGAACACCATGACGGCGTCAATGTCGGCGGTGTAGACCTTGCCATCCGCGACCACGATGCCTTTGGGACCATTTAGCTTTGCGCCCCAATAGCGCTCGATCAGTTCACCTTCGGGCGATACTTTGGAAATGAACCCGTCGCCATCCTTGGCGCCGCCTTCCCCCATGCCGACATTCGACACGAGATAATTGCCATCCGGCGCAAGAGCCACGCTCTCGGGCGCAGCGAAATTCTCGGCGACCCAGAGTTTTTCCAGCGTTGGCACGGCGGCAACCTCGGCGGTCGGCGTGGCGCAGGCAGCGAGAAGCGCGAAAGCGGGCAATGTCAGATAGCGCATCATGTGGAATGTCCCCCTGAAGTTTGTGGCCTGCCATCTTGTGGGCAGTCCGCTCACTATGCCGGTGTCAGGCGGGCGAGGCCAGCCCCGTCGGGTCTCAGGCCTTGATCTCTACATAGACTCCGCAGGAATCATCGCGCGCCTTGAGGCGCGGCATGTCGCGGTCCGGTGTGCTCTCGAATGCCCGAAGGCTCGTGATCGCCGCGCCCAGACCGTCTTCCGCGACAAGCGCCATGAAGTCTTCCGGCGTGTGCGTCTGATAGGGCGAGACAAGCCGGTAGAGCCCGTCGCTCATCAGGCATATCCGGTCGCCCGCCTGCAGCGTCATCACCTGCGTCTGCAGGTTCGTCGCCGCGCGCGGATCAAGGCCGAAGCCCGTGGCCTGTTCATTCGATCGGCGCCGCGCCGCCTGCAAATGAGCCATCTTCGCCTCATGCGTGCCCGCCAGCAGCGTTCGCGCCACATCCGTCTCGTCATCCGCCTTGTCCGGCGAGCCGATCACGGTGACCACACTGCCGCGCTGATGGAAGCCCATACAGTCACCCAGCCAGGCGAACGTGGCCGTGTCGCCCTCAAGGCGCATCCACATGCCCGACGCGATGGGCAGCGCCTCGCCCGGCAGGCTGTCGAGCGGCAGGCGCGTTTCCTTGATTGCGCGCTGACGCACATCCGTCAGGACATGCTCGAAATAGGCCTCAAGCGTCTCGCCTTCATGTGGCGCGATGATCAGCCGGTCACTCAGGGCCTGCGCGACCCATGCGGCGCCACTTTCAGCCCGGTTGAACGGCCTCAGATCAGTCACATCGGTCGCCCCGTCCAGGACCCAGGCGGTACCAGCGGACGCGTCGAAGCCCACCCGGTCGTCACCGGTCTTGCCCGGCGTGCCGGGATCGTTGACGGTGTCGAGAATGGTGAGCTGCATGGCGCTACGAGACCTGGCTGCGGCGGTCATTGCCCTGCCGGTCCACCATCCAGCCCGGATATTCAGGCGTCAGCGCCGATATCTCGTCGAGCTTTGCCAGTTCTTCATCAGAGAATTTCACGTCGATACTCGCAAGGTTGTCGGTCAGCTGCTCGGCTGTGCGGGCGCCGATGATGACACTGGTAACGTGTTTCTGGTGCAGCAGCCAGGCGAGCGAGACCTGCGCCACGCTGACGCCGCGCGATTCCGCCATCGGCCGCATCACGTCAATAATGTCAAAGCCCTTGTCCTTGTCGACGGGCGGGAAGTCGAACACCGTGCGGCGCGCATCGTTGGGGCCGCCGCCATCACGGCTGAACTTGCCGGAGAGAAAACCGCCAGCCAGCGGGCTCCATGGCAGGATGGCCAGCTCCTGATCCTTCGCCAGCGGCACGACTTCGCGCTCAAGCTCGCGCCCGGCGATGGAATAGTACATCTGGCAGCTCTCGAACCGGTGCAGGCCCTTCTCGCGGGCATAGGCAATCGCCTTCATGATCAGCCAGGCCGGCATGTTGCAGAGGCCCACATAGCGCACCTTGTTGTGGCGCACGAGCAGGTCCAGCGCCTCCACCGTCTCCTCGATGGGCGTCAGCGGATCGGTGCCATGCACCTGATAGAGATCGATATAGTCGAGCCCGAGCCGTTCAAGGCTCGCGTCCACGCTGTCCATGATATGCTTGCGCGACAGGCCTGAAATATTGCGCGCCTTGTTCTCGCGGCGCTCGGCCTCGGCCTTTTCGGCGTCCGAGGCGTCTTCCGGCACAACCATGGACACCCGGCCAAAAACTTTGGTGGCGACGACGATCTCGTCGCGCGGCAGGTTATTGTTGCGGATCGCCTGGCCCAGCATCCGTTCGGAGACGCCGGCGGAATAGACATCCGCCGTATCAAAAAAGTTCACGCCCGCGTCAAAGGCGGTGCGCACCAGCGCATCGGCCTCGTCCTGCTGCTGCTTGCCGATGAACTTCCAGATCCCCCCTTCGCCGCCAAATGTCATCGTGCCGAGGCAAATGCGCGAGACGACAAGTCCCGTACGTCCGAGTTTCGAATAGATCATGGGGGCATCTTTCCTGCTGATTTTACCTGCAAGACATGGGTTCCCCGGACCGGCGAGGCAACCATACGCACCTTCAGAGTTTGCGCGCCCTGCGTGTCAAATCGGTAATCCCCGCCAAATGGGCCTGCCCGGGGGTGTTGATACAGGTTAAACCGCGTGTAAAAGCGCGTCTTTACCCCTTGAGCGGGGATCGTGGCTCACCATATCGCACCTGAACAGGCGAACGGCTTTAAACTCCGGCCTCGCCACCTCATATGAACCCTTGAGAGCCACTGGCTTCCGGGGCTGCTGAGCAGACCGAACCCAAACACGGCCCGTGGCGGCTAACTGAAGAGAGACCTGAACTATGAGCAAGATTATCGGTATTGACCTTGGGACCACGAACTCCTGCGTCGCCGTCATGGAAGGTGGCACCGCGAAAGTCATCGAGAACGCTGAAGGCGCACGCACAACGCCCTCCGTTGTTGCCTTCACGGAAAGCGGCGAACGCCTGATCGGCCAGCCAGCCAAACGCCAGGCCGTCACCAACCCGGACTTCACCTATTACGCCATCAAGCGCCTGATCGGCCGCACCTATAACGACCCGACCGCCCAGAAGGACAAGGCCATGTCCCCCTTCGGCATCGTCGAGGGCAAGGCAGGTGACGCATGGGTCAAAGGCCGCGACCAGGACTATTCCCCGCAAGAAATCTCCGCCTTCATTCTCACCAAGATGAAGGAAACGGCCGAGGATTACCTTGGCTCGACCGTTACGCAGGCCGTGATCACCGTTCCGGCCTACTTCAACGACGCCCAGCGCCAGGCGACGAAAGATGCAGGCAAGATTGCCGGCCTCGAAGTGCTGCGCATCATCAACGAGCCAACCGCTGCTGCGCTCGCCTACGGTCTCGACAAGGGCGAGAACAAGACAATCGCCGTTTATGACCTTGGTGGTGGTACATTCGACGTCTCGCTGCTCGAAATCGGTGATGGCGTGTTTGAAGTGCTGTCGACCAATGGCGACACGTTCCTCGGTGGTGAAGACTTCGACCTTCGCATCGTCGACTTCCTCGCAACCGAGTTCAAGAAAGAACAGGGCATCGACCTGAAGGCCGACAAGCTGGCCCTCCAGCGTCTCAAGGAAGAAGCCGAGAAGGCCAAGAAGGAACTTTCGTCTGCCAGCCAGTACGAAGTGAACCTTCCCTTCATCACGGCCGACGCCACAGGCCCGAAACACCTCAACATCAAGCTGACACGCGCCAAGCTCGAAAGCCTTGTCGAAGATCTCGTCAAACGCACGATCGACCCGTGCCAGAAAGCCCTGAAAGACGCTGGCAAGACAGCAGCCGACATTGACGAAGTCGTTCTCGTCGGCGGCATGACGCGTATGCCGGCCGTGCAGGAAGCGGTGAAGAAGTTCTTCAACCGCGAGCCGCACAAGGGCGTCAACCCGGACGAAGTCGTGGCGCTCGGCGCTGCGATCCAGGGCGGCGTGCTGCAAGGCGACGTGAAAGACGTGGTCCTGCTCGACGTGACGCCGCTTTCGCTCGGCATCGAGACGCTGGGCGGCGTGTTCACCCGTCTTATCGACCGCAACACGACCATCCCGACCAAGAAAAGCCAGGTCTTCTCGACCGCTGACGACAATCAGGGCGCTGTGACCATCAAGGTGGCTCAGGGCGAACGCGAAATGGCGGCTGACAACAAGCAGCTTGGCCAGTTCAACCTTGAAGGCATCCCGCCTGCCCCGCGCGGCCTGCCGCAGATCGAAGTCACCTTCGACATCGACGCCAACGGCATCGTGTCCGTGTCCGCCAAGGACAAGGCCACCGGCAAGGAACAGCAGATCACCATCCAGGCGGATGGCGGCCTGACGGACGAGGACATCAAGAAAATGATGGCCGACGCCGAAGCCAATGCCGGTGCGGATAAAGCCCGCCGCGAACTGGTCGAAGCCAAGAACAATTCCGAAGCGCTGATCCACCAGACTGAAAAGCAGGTGGTCGAGCATGCGGACAAGGTCTCGGCTGAAGTCAAAGCTGAAATCGAGAAAGCCATCGAAGAGCTGAAAGCCTCCCGTGAGGGCGACAATGTCGGCGACATCCAGGCCAAACATCAGGCCCTGATGACCGCTGCCATGAAGCTCGGCGAAGCGATCTATGCCAACCAGCAGGAAGCGGAAGCTACTGCGGATGCTGCGGCTGACTCGGCCGCTGACAGCGACGACGTCGTCGACGCTGACTTCGAAGAAGTCGACGGCAAGAACAGCTAAACCTGATTAGTCCTCCCAGAATGAAGAAACCCGCCGGAGCGATCCGGCGGGTTTTTCTTATCCGAGGTGGTCCGGAACGAGTTTGACCGGCAGGTCATCGCGTATGAATTTCACCCCAACGACCAGCGCCTTTTGCCACACGAGCTGGCAATGCGCACGGGACGACCGCCCCGTGTTCGGGTTCAGGACGATCAGATCGAAATGCTCGGGCAGCAGGTAGACGTCAGACATGACCAAACGCGCCCCGGTTTGCGACATGTCACGGATCAGCACTTCAAATGTGCTGGTCAGCTCATTGATCGCAATGCGCCCGGCTTTGAGCGTCCTTTGACGCGGCGCCCGGCGTTCAACGCGATGTTCGAAGGAATGATTCTGTATCATACCACATATACGGCATTAAATAGCCGTTGGATCACGCTATGCGTACGCCAAAGCAGGGCACAATCTCAGTCTGTAAAACGAACGCCGATTACAGTCCCCTTCTGCCATGCCGTAAGGCAGGCATGACGATCGGACTTGCCGGTATTTGGATTAAGTACGAGCAGGTCGAACTTTTCCGGCGCAATCCAGACAGCCTTTAGCACAAGGCGCGCGCCACGCTCCGACATGTCACGGATCATGCAATCGAACGTGCTCGCGTGCCCGTTCACCTCAATACGCCCTGCCTTCAGCGTGCGATGGCGGCCTTCAGACCGCGCATCGGCGGTGGATGTCGTGGGGGTATTGAGCACATCAGTCATATACGGACTATGCCCAGAAGGGGTATTATGTTCCGTATAATATACAGTTTGGACTACACAGCAGCCGTGGCGGGCCGGGCAATCCATTTGCCCGGCCCTCGACTTGTGCGGCCTAGATCGTCACAACGACCTTGCCCATCGCCTTACGGTCCATCAGCTCGCGGATTGCGTCAGCCGATTTTTCGAGCGGATAGGTGTTCGAAATGTGCGGGCGGATCTTGCCGTCGGCATAGAGTTTGAACATCTCGGCGCAGTTCTGCGCATGGGCTTTCGGATCGCGCGCGACCGCAGCACCCCAGAACACGCCGCGAATGTCGCAGCTTTTCAGCAGGGTCAGGTTCAGCGGGATTTTCGGGATGCCGGCCGGGAAGCCGATCACGAGATAGCGCCCTTCCCAGTTCATCGCGCGCACGCTTGGCTCGGCATAGTCGCCACCGACCGCGTCATAGATGATGTCCACGCCGCCGCCGCCCGCTTCCTTGATATCGTCGGAGAGCTGTTTCTGCTGCGCGCGGTCAAGATCGCCCGTCGGATAGACAATGCCCTTATCGGCGCCCTTGGAGAGGCAGAAATCCACCTTTTCCTGCGTCGAACAGGCGGCGATCACGGTCAGGCCCATGGCCTTGCCAAGTTCCACCGCTGCGATGCCGACGCCGCCAGCCGCGCCCAGCACGAGCAGGCTTTCGCCCTTCTTCGGGTCGGCCCGGTCCTTCAGGGCATAATAGCTGGTGCCATAGGTCATCAGGAAAGCGGCCGCTTCCTCGAACGGCATGCCGTCCGGAATGGCCATTGTGCCGTGCGCCGAGGCGACGACATATTCAGCCATGCCGCCATTTCCGCATGAAGCCAGAACGCGGTCACCCGCTTTCACATGGGTCACGCCCTCGCCGACCGCCTTGACCACACCGGCAATCTCGCCGCCGGGGCTGAACGGACGCGGGGGTTTGAACTGGTACATGTCCTGAATGATCAGCACATCGGGAAAGTTCACGCCGCAGGCTTTCACCTCGATCAGAACCTGGTTCTTGCCGGCTTCCGGCATTGCCACATCCTCGATCACGAGTTTTTCGGGGCCACCCACTTCTTTCGACAGTACAGCCTTCATGTTCTGGCTTCCTTACCTTGTTGTTTCTGTTGCCAGACGGTAGCGGTGTGGCTGGCATAATCCAAGTGTGACGTAAGGGAGATGTCCGACATGACGACCAAATGGGCGCTCGTTCTGCATGGCGGTGCCGGGCCGATTTTCGGCCAGGATTACTCTGCGCAGGAAAAACACCTCGCCTCCCTGCTCAAGGATGGCGGCAAGCGTCTCGCCGATGGCGAAGCTGCCGTGGACGTGGTCGAGGCCATGGTCGCCGCGATGGAGGCCTCCGGCCTCTACCTTGCCGGCAAGGGCGCCGCACCAAACCTGAACGGTGACTATGAACTCGACGCCGCCATCATGGACGGCCGCACCCGCAATGCTGGCGCTGTCGGTGCGCTGCAGGGGGTGCGCAGCCCCATCGCCGCCGCCCGCATGGTCATGGACCGGACGCCGAATGTCCTCATCGTGGGCGAAAGCGCCCGCCGCCTCGCCGATGCCGCTGGCCTCGCCACGGTGAAAGACCCCGCCGCCTATTACGAGCCCGTGGATGAGCGCACCCGCCAGGTCGGCGCGCCTGAGATCGGCACGGTCGGCGCCGTCGCGCTGGACTCCTATGGCGACATGGCCGCTGCCACGTCCACCGCTGGCGTCATGAACAAGACACCCGGCCGCCTCGGCGACACGCCGGTGATCGGCGCAGGTACATGGGCTGACGAACGCTGCGCGATTTCCTGCACGGGCCTTGGGGAATATTTCATCCGCGCCAATGCCGCCGCCGATGTCTCAGCCCGCATCCGCTATGGCGGCGACACGCTTATCTCCGCCGTTCAGGGCGCGCTGGACGATGTGAAACGTCTCGGCGGCGAAGGCGGCATGATTGCCGTTTCGGCCGATGGCGAGATGGCGGCCTTCTTCAATTCCGGCGGCATGAAGCGCGCCATGGCCGATTCCAATGGCCGGTTCGAGGTCGCGACTTTCCTGTGATGATTGTTTTCTGGATATTGTTGGGAATGGCCATTTTCGCCTTTGCCCTTGCCGCACAGATGCGGATGATCATCTCGGTCGCGCTGCGCCGCGCACTGGCCGACAAGTTTGGCGGCCTCCCCACCGATGCCGCCTACCGGCTTGCCGTAATCGAGGCAGCCAGCCCTGCCCAGGCCAGCGAGGCGGCCATTCACCTCGCCAAGACCTATCCCAATCCCCTCTCGCACCTGCGCCTTGCCCGGCGCGCATCCCTCATTGCCCCCGTCCTGATCCTGCTCCTCCTGATCATCGGACGGCTTGCCCTTGGAGTGATCTGACATGCGCGGTTATTTCTCGATCGGTTCGGAACGCATCTCGAAGCCGATGAATCTCGGCGCCCTGATGCGCACGGCCAATGCCTTCGGCGCGAGCTACGTGTTCTCGATTGATGCCGAACATCGCCTGCGCGACGCCTATCAGGCCGACACGTCAAAATCGGCTGGCCAGATCCCCTATTACCAATGGGATTCAGTCGACGAGATGCAGATGCCCCGTGGCTGCCAGCTCGTCGGCATTGAGCTGACCGATGACGCCGTCATGCTGCCAACCTTCCGCCATCCGCCGCAGGCCGCCTACATTCTCGGCCCCGAAAAGGGCAACCTGTCGGACGAAATCCTCGCCCGCTGCGCTCATGTCGTGAAAATCCCGACCAAGTTCTGCATCAATGTCAGCCTGGCTGGCGCGCTTGTCATGTATGACCGCCACCTCTCAATGGGCGGCTATGCCCCGCGGCCCATCATGCCGGGCGGCCTGGGCGGCGATGGCAGGCCCGCCGATCACGGGCGCGCCTGATCAGCGCCCCAGCAAGCGCTGAACGATCCCCATCGCACCCGTCAGGCGCAAGCCGCCGTGGATGATCAGCGCGTAGCAAACCTCGCCCTCGTCACCGACAGGTACGTGCGTGTCCTCAGGGCCTTTCACGGCCAGATCGCCGGGACCATAGCTGCCCGTGGCATCGCTGTAGCCGCCTGCAAGAACGAGCGTATATTCCTGCGCGCCATGCGTATGCCGCGGCACCGTCGCGCCGGGCTGGATCCGATACAGTTCCACCCGCGCATCGCTGCCAATATCGAGATTCAACCGGCTGATGCCCCGTGCCGGCCGTTTCCAGCCGCTCCGCGCATGAGCCTCTCGCGCGAGCTTCGCTACCGGCGCCGGCAAGCGTTCTATTTCATTACTCTCTCCTGTCGCGGCGCCCGTGTGCGAAACCTCGACCGTCCCGGCTGCATCAATGGCTGCAAAGACACGGTCAAGCGCGTCCGCCGCCATAGGCGAGCCCTCTTCCGCTTCCAGAAATACACCAGCGGCCGCTTCGCTGCTCGCCACCGCATCGCGCACATCCTGGCGCAACGCACCTTGCGTCTCGACCAGCAGCGCCAGGCCCGGATCAAGCGTGCCGGCTGCATAGGCCGCATAGAGTTCGCTGTAATGGGACCCCGTCTCGGTCATCAGGCAGCTCCGTGCGCCAGGAGGGACAATCTATTCGGCGTCATCAAGGCCACCCCGCATCCTGGCAAAGGCAAGACGTATACGGCTTTTGACTGTGCCCAGTGGAATGCCATAGGCCTCTGCGATCTCTGAATGTGAGAGACCATCATAAAAGGCTGCCTGCAACAAGACCAGCTGTTCCTCGGGCAGGTTGGCCATCGCGGCACGCACCTTTTCTTCCATCTGTCCACGGGCCACGGCGGCATCGGGCTGTTCGGCGGCCGCGGGCTGCAGCATCGGCTCGTCCGGTTCCAGCTCCGGCCGGGTCGTGCGGCGTTGCGCGTCGATGCGGCGATTACGGGCCACCCGAAAGATCCATGTCGAGACTGAAGCCTGCTGGCGATCATACAGGCCAGCCTTGCGCCAGACAGTAACCATGACTTCCTGAACCAGTTCCTCGGCTTCCGATTCCGCGGCCCCGAGGCGCTGCATGTAGCTTTTCAGGCGGGGCGCATAGAAGGCAAACAGCTCGGCAAATGACTCCCGGCACTGGTCAGACGCAATCTTGACCATGCAATCAGCATGACGCTCGCGCTGCTCCAGGTCGACCTTTCGGCCAGAGGCATCATTCACTTTGAGTCTCTTTGTTCCAACAGCAACATAGTATCGACTCGTGCCCGATTGCACGCAACCTTGCAAACCTGAAACCCGCCCTGTCGAGCGTAGCTCGCAACCGTCGTAGTTTGGCCTTAACTCTGATGCCATAAGAATAAACCTTAAGTGTGCCAGAAGGGTTATGTATACAACATGCAATATTTTATTAGGCGACGCAAACTGATTGCGATTTTCACGCTCCTGGCAGGTACAATGATCCCGAACGCCTGGGCTCAGCCGACGGCCATCGGCCGTTACAATGACTGGTCGGTGTTCACCGACACAAATGGTGGCGAAACAGTGTGTTACGCCGCCACGCCTGCGACAGACAAGGCCCCTGCCTCGGCCGATCATGGTGAAGTCTGGTACTATGTCACCAACTGGAAATCCGGCCGTGCGCGCAACCAGCCAAGCCTCAAAGTGGGCTTCAAATTGCGCGAAAGTTCCGGTGGAAAGGCCAGCGTGGGGCGCTCCTCATGGTCGCTTTTCTCCGTCGGACAGGAGGCTTTCGCAAGCGATGCCGACGACAAGCGCATCGTTGACGCCCTCAAGAAGGGCTCCGAACTGCGTGTCGAAGCCGTGTCCGAGCGCAATACGCAGGTCGCCTATCACTTCTCGCTGAAGGGCTCGGCTGCCGCCATCGACAAGGCCGCCGCCATCTGTCGCTAGTCACCCATCCGGCAGCGCGAACTGGTCCGCATTGAGCCCCTCGGCCGCCCTGTAGGGCGCGAGGATGGCCGGCAGGTCTGCCGTAAAATCACCACTCGTCTGCATCGGCCCTGCCAGGCGCACCGTGCGCGTGCCATAGTCGAGCACCGACATCAGAAGCGGAACGCCGGCCGAATGGGCGATGTGATAATAGCCGCTCTTCCACTGGGTTGCCCGCTGGCGCGTGCCTTCTGGTGCCACGGCCAGGAACAGGCTGTCGGCTGCGGCAAACGCCGCCCGCATCTGGCCAACAATATCCGTTGACTGGCCCCGCTCGATGGGAATGCATCCCGTCCGCTTCACCAGCCAGCCAAAAGGCCCCGTCGTCAGCGATTTCTTGCCCATATAGCTCAGCTTGACGCGGTACCAGCCGGCCACCGCCAGCATGTTGATCCCGTCCCAGTTGGACGTATGCGGCGCGGCCAGGATCACCATTTTCGGATCGGCCGGCCAGTCATCGATCAGTCGCCACCCGCCAAGGCGCAAGTACAATCCACACAGGTGATGGACGATTTCAGAGCCGAAACCGCGATAGGCCGAGGGCCGTCCCAGCCGTCGGCCGGGTTCTGGAGGGGGGGGCAGGCGCCAGCATCGCGCCACGTTTCATGTTTCGCCCCGCCTTGGCCAGCGCGAATTGAGGTCGATGGCCGAAAAAAGAAAACGCCCGCCAGCGCGGGGCTGACGGGCGTTTCGTAACTCTGGCCTTTTCAGGCTGCAGATCAGCTTTCGGTGATAGGCGTCAGGATGATCTCGACGCGGCGGTTGGCGCGGCGGCCAGCTTCGGTCGAGTTGTCGGCGATCGGCTGGGTTTCACCCATGCCATAGGCCTGAAGGCGAACCGGGGTTACACCCTGATTGATCAGGTAGGATTTGACCGAATTGGCGCGGCGCTCGGACAGGGCCTGGTTATAGGCATCATCACCATCGGAGCTGGCATGGCCAACAATGTCGACAGCCGTCGACGGATAGTTGACGATCGTGTTCGAGACATCGTTGAGCGACTGGTAGAAGCCCGGCAGGATTTCTGCGCTGTTCACGTTGAACGTCACGTTCGATGGCATGGTCAGGGCAATCTGGTCGCCATTACGGGCCACTTCGATGCCGGTACCGGCCGTTGCGGCGCGCAGTTCGCGCTCCTGCTTGTCCATGTACGCGCCAGCGGCACCGCCGGCGATCGCGCCGACAACAGCGCCGATGGCTGCGTTACGGCCGTCATCACCGCCCGCCAGCGTGCCGAGGCCTGCGCCTGCAATGGCGCCAGCGCCGGAACCGATCAGGACACGGTTGCTTGGGCCGGTTTCACAAGCTGTAGGGATAAGGGCGAGCGCGACTGCGCCAAGAATGAGATGTCTCATGGAGATCCTCCAAATTGCGGGCAGGGTTTTTTTAACTCAGCCCCGTTGATAAGCGTTCAATACGCGTGAACCGGGCTTTCGGTTGCGCGTGTGGCAAATTAAAGGCTGCCACATTAACTTCCGTCCATAATGCCCTGCCGCCGACGGTTTCTGCGCCGGTCAGCCCATGCTATAGCGCGATTTCATGACAATCACACTCGATCTCTCTCGCAAGCCCGACCAGCCCCAGGGCCAACGTTCCCTGGCCGGAATGCCCCTCCCTGCGCTGAAGGCAGAGCTTGAGGCCATGGGGCTCGATCCCAAGAAGGCCTCCATGCGCGCCAAGCAGATTTCGCGCTGGAGCCAGTATTTCGGCGCCACCAGCTTCGAGGGCATGACCGATATCGGCAAGGAGCTGCGCGCAGAGCTCGCCGCATGCTTCACGCTCGACCGCCCGGAGATCGCCGATCATCAGGTCTCGAAGGATGGCACCCAGAAATGGCTGTCGCGCTTCCAGCCCGGCGTTGAAGGCGAAAGCGTCTACATTCCCAGCGTCGGCATGGATGGCGGGGCGCTCTGCGTGTCCTCCCAGGTCGGCTGCACACTGAACTGCACCTTCTGCCATACCGGCACACAGGCCCTCGTGCGCAATCTCACCGCGCAGGAAATCACCGCCCAGGTCATGATTGCCCGCGACGCGCTCAATGAATGGCCCTCCTCCATCGAAGCACGCAACCTCACCAATATCGTCTTCATGGGCATGGGCGAGCCGCTCTATAATCTGGATAACGTCGCCGCCGCCATCGACACGATCTCGGACGGCGACGGCATTTCCATCGGCCGGCGCCGCATCACCGTCTCCACCGCCGGCGTCGCCCCGAAAATCCCCGAGCTGGGTGAGCGCACAAACGCCATGCTCGCCATCTCGCTGCACGCCACCAATGACGACCTGCGCAACGAGCTGGTGCCGATCAACCGCAAGTACGACCTGCAAATGCTGTTCGAAGCGATCCGCGCCTATCCGGGCAGTGGCAACTCGCGCCGCGTCACGTTCGAATATGTCATGCTGAAAGGCATCAATGACACGCAGGCCGAGGCGCGCGAGCTTGTCCGCCTGCTGAAGGGTGTGCCTGCCAAGATCAACCTGATCCCGTTCAACCCCTGGCCGGGCAGCCCCTATGAATGTTCCGACTGGGAAACCATCGAAGCCTTCGCCGAGATCGTGAACCGGGCCGGCTATGCCTCCCCCATCCGCACCCCGCGCGGCCGCGACATCGACGCCGCCTGCGGCCAGCTCCGCTCCGAAAGCGTCAAGAAATCCGCCGCCGAAAAACGCCGCGAAGCACTGGAAGCCGCCGCTTCGCCGGAGGCGTGAGGGCGGGATGGCCAGAGCCGTGAGAGCCGCCTCCAGCCCTTACGGGTCTAACCGTAAATCTGTTTGTACGTCTTAGTAGCGAACTCGATCAACAGAATATTATTGTCTTTGATACTCTCGCGGATGTGATCCGCCTCGATTGCCATCATATCCTTCAAGTGCTTCAAAACCATAGGGTTATCCCAATTCCATGTTGGAGAAGCGACGCCAGCTACAAACGCTTCAATGCGTTTGAAGTGCCATGTGAGCATCTCTACAGCTTCCTGACACTGCCCATAGTTGTCAAAGTTAAACACTTGTCCCTTCGCCGCCAATGACCTTAGCTTTATTACTGAAGGCCGGGCTTCTTGGAGGGCATCTAGCCAGCGTTCCTTGTCGCGGGCTCCATTGCTTTTGATGTACGCGATTGCACCTTTGACGTCTCTGTCTTCCCCATCTATCGGCGCGTAGCTTATCATTCCGATTTTTGCGAACTCCATGAGTGTGACCGGCTTGGACATCTCGGCTGTGTAGGTGTGAGCGGCTTCGATTAGAGCATCAATGAACTCGGCCTGCCTCTTTGCCTTGTCCTGCCGTTGCCAGTTCCTCAACGCCAAGAACGCAATGATCGCTGTCGTGATGGTCGCAAGCGTCCTTATGACCTCAAGCCAATTGACGCTGGTGATGGCTTCGAATGACCAGACAAGTTCATCGCACATTGAGTTTGATCAGCACTAAGGTTGTGTTGAACCAATGGCGGTCAACTTGTTCCTTCCTCAATGTATGGATTCGCAGCCACCTGCCACTGCGCGCGGATCCTCACCTCCGCACCAAAACGACACCGCCAACAATAATCACCAGCGCGCCTGACGCAAATACGATCAGGATGCGGCGCAGGTCGAACAGCACAATCGTATCCAGCCCCACTTTGCCCGTCTGCCAGTGGAGCCATTCGCCGCCGATCTCGCTGGCCAGCGTGGCATTGCCCGATGAGAGCACGATCAGGCCATTGCCCTTCGCCGGGTCGAGGCGCGCCGTGGTGTTGATGGCCGGGAAGTTGCTGCCATCATGGCCGATGACAAATCCCCCTGCCCCGTTCGGCGCATAGAGGGATTCGCCAAGGCCCCAGACCGGCAGGCTATAAACAAACGCCTCCGGCGCGGCCATCGCTGCCAGCGTCTCCGGGCTCAGCACACCGCGCCCCGGCACAGCGCCGGGCGCCGCCACCTGCGCCTCCAGAAACCGTGTCATGTCAGCCACCGACGTATAGAGCGACGCCGCTCCCGTGGCGGTGAACCTGTAATGGACCGCCTCTGATCCGTCCGCCGCATAGATCTCCGCAAGATGCTCCGGATCGGGATCAACAAAGGTCGACGCGCTCATCCCCAGCGGCGCAAACACCGCGCGGCGCATGTAGTCATTGAACGCCTCGCCCGACACTTCTTCGATGACCAGCTGCAGGACAAGATACCCGCCGCCCGAATAGCGCCATGTCCCGTCCGCTCGCGCGCCGACGCGCACAACACCGCTCCGGCCGGGATAGGCGTCCACCGGGTCGGTCAGCTCATCCACAATGGACGGCAGGTCCACATCCGGGCCAAAACCGAGAAAGCCGAGCCCATCCGTCAGGCCCGCGCTATGGCTCAGCAAGCGGCGCACCGTCACCTGATCATTGTCGAACGCGCTCTCCGGCAGCTGCCAGCGCGTCAGATAGCGCGAGACCGGGGCATCAAGGTCCACACGCCCGTCCTCGACAAGCGTCATCACGCCCCACGCCGTCAGCCATTTGCTGACCGAAGCGACCTGAAAAAGCGACTCCGCATTCACCGGGCGCCCATGCGATGCAAACCAGCTGCCTGACGTCTGCCCGCCTTCCAGCAGAACGATGGCCATATTGCCCTCGGACTCCGCCGCATATCGCCCCTCAGCCCAGAGCAGGAACGCCTCTGCATCCCCCCGCTCCGCCACCATAGGCCGCCACCACCCCTCACGCGCACCCACAGCCACCACCATGGCCCAAAGCCCGAGCGCAACCATAACCGCCAGAATGATACCCAAGACGCGTTTCATCCAGTCATTGCGACCATTTCCGAAGACCATCGTCAATCGTTGGACCGTAAGGCCGTCAGCCTTTAGAGTTACGATGACCTGACAAGCAGGGTGAGAGAACACATGCGCAAGCAGTATCACTTCAGGCCCAGCCCCGATGGGTTCTACGCGTGGGATGTTGACCGACTGGTCCAATTGTCTGGACCGCTTGCGCTGCAAGCCGTGGGACTCGAGCAAATTGCCGAGCTGGACGAAGCCTATTGGTTTTCAGCAGGCAACATCCCTTCGTGCCGGAGCATCGCCGAGCATTTTAAACTCATGATGGCGGCAGACCTTCAATACCCCATCATCCTCTGCGCGGAGGGGCGACTCATGGATGGCATGCACAGAATCACGAAAGCCCTCGCTCTAGGACAAAAGACAATTCCAAGCGTCCAGTTTGAAGAAACCCCAGAGCCGGATTTCACAGACATCCAACCGCACGACCTGCCCTATTGACCCGCCCCCGCCTAGCGCAGTTTCGCAATCTTGAGCTTGTCCAGCTTCGCGCGCGTATGGATCGATTCCTCGCTGCGCGTCATCGCCTTGCTGATGGCTTTGAGCCCCATGCCTTTCTTGGCCAGCGTGTGCAGCTTCTGCACCTCGTCGGTTGTCCATGGCTGGCGGTGGCGTTCGAATTTCTCGGCCATGGCGGCCTCCTTCTGGCAGGGCCGCACCATTGGGGCGGGGCTGGCCGCAGCCTAGCCCACACCGTCCGCCAGCGCGACCCTTCCCCGGCATCCCAAACGCCCCACAGAATTCTGCGCTTTGCCTGTCTGGAATTTGCCACGAACGCCCGCTAGCGTTCCCGAATGGTCCACGAATACCCCCGGAAGCCCCTTGGAATACTCCTCAGCGCCCTCGCGCTGGCCCTTCTTGTCGCCTGCAAGCCCCCAGCCGCGCACGCCTGCAACCCGGTCACGTTCGATGCCACGCCCTACACGGTCTGCGCCTATGATGTCGCGACAACCGACATACGCCTCTTCCTCACCCATCCGGACGGCGCACCCTATGCCCAGTTCGACCGGCTGCGCGACACGCTCCAGTCAGACGGATACGCCCTCGCCTTCGCCATGAATGGCGGCATGTATCATGACGACCGGCGCGCCGTCGGCCTCTATGTCGAAGACGGCGTCCAGCAGGCCCCGCTGGTCAAATCGGCCGGTCCCGGCAATTTCGGCATGCTGCCCAACGGCGTCTTCTGGTTAGACGATGGTGCAGCAGGCATTACAGAAACCAATGCCTATGCCACACGCTTCGATGCCGCCCCGCCGCGCTATGCGTCCCAGTCCGGCCCCATGCTCGTGCTGGACGGCCAACTGCATCCGGACTTCAACGAGAACGGCCCCAGCAAGAAACGCCGCAATGGCGTCGGCCTCAGCCCGGATGGACAAACGCTCTACTTTGCCATCAGCGACACAGCCGTAAACTTCCACAGCTTCGCCCGCCTCTTCCGCGACCAGCTCGGCACGCCCAATGCGCTCTATCTCGACGGCGTCGTCTCGCGCCTCTACGCGGCCGACCTCCAGCGCGACGAACCCGGCCTCGACCTCGGCCCCATCGTCGCCGTTGTCACGGACGCGCCCTGACACAATTCGGCCCTGCGCCAGACCTATGCTAGGCTAAGGTCAATGCAGGAGCCTGCGCCATGATTGCCGACACGGTTTGCGTCATCTTTGGAATCTATGCCCTCGCCGCAGGAACCGGCATGGTGATCGAGCCTGCCCGCGCGGGCCGCCTGCTTGCCGCCTTCGAGAACAGCCCGGAAGTGGCTTACGTCACCGGCGCCTTCATGTTCTTCCTTGGCGCGGGCGTGCTCGCTTTCACTGACGGCTTCAGCACGGTCACGCAGGGCATCAGCACATTCATCGCCGCCGTGATGGTGGTGGAAAGCCTGCTCCTTCTCGCCTGGCCAAAGCCCATCCTCGCCCTCGGCCGCTGGATGATGCCGGAGGACGACCATGTGCGCGGCTTCGGCCTTGTCACCATGGCCTTCGGTTTGGTTATCGCCGTGCTCGGCACCATATAGGGACCCATGACGATCAGACATTTCACGAAAAACATGGCTCTCGTGCTTGGCGTCCTCGCCGGAGCGCTTCAGGCGACCGGTGAAGGCCAATGCAGCGATCAGAACGCATCCATAATCGAAAGTGCGCTGGAATCCCGGCTTGAGGCCGAATCCAGTGCTGTTGTCTGGATGAGGAACAACAAGAAATTTGAGCTGAACAGCTGTCTCGCCTCGGGCGATGGCAATGAAGGCGAGGGCACGCTTTCGTTTACCGGAGCGGACGGCGCCGCGTATTGGGTCAAAGGGCGCGCCAGGCTCAACCCGGGTGGAAAAATCGTCTCAAACGAATTCATTGATGCCAGTAACAGCTTCAAAACCCTCGCCATCATGAAGGCGGGCGCGATGGCCGCCGGTGCCGGCGGGGGCTGATGGCGGGTGGAGCCGCGTCATCCTCCGCTTGCATTGCTTCCGGAATTCGCCTCTTTTTGTCCGCTGAATATGCATAGAAAGACGCGTTGAAATGTCCAATCCGCCCCTGACGCTTTACGGCCTGAAGAATTGCGACACATGCAAGAAGGCCATGCAGGCGCTGACGGCGGCTGACCATGAGGTCGCCTTTGTCGACATCCGCGAAGAAGCAGACCTGCCCGCCCGCGTCCCCGCCTGGCTGAAGGCTGTCGGCGCCGAGGCGCTCGTCAACCGCCGCTCCACCACATGGCGCGGCCTCACCACCGACCAACAGGCCAAGGCCCTCGGCGACGGCGCCGCCGCGCTCCTCATCGAAAACCCGACCCTGATCAAGCGCCCCGTCATAGACACCGGCGCCGACATCCTCGTCGGCTGGACCAGCGGCACCGAGCAGGCCCTGCAGAACTGACGCTGCCCACGGCCTGCCATCCCCTCCAGGGGTCATGACGTCCGCCCGCGCCGTGGCTAGGATTGCGAGAAGGAGAGCCATGACCCATGCTTCGTTTCGCTTTTGCTGCCGCCCTGTTCGCGCTTGTCACCCACGCCCCAGCTAGCGCCGAAGAGGCCGCCGCCTGCCCGGCCCGGACCGAGCAGAACCTCTATAATCTCGGCTACCAGGTTAAGAGCGGTCTCGAACACGATACGGTCAAAGTATTTCAGTACGCCGCGGCAGCGGTAGACCAATGCTCAGACCGGACTGACGTGAATGGCCTCGCCGTTCCGCTGCTTGATGCGGTGGCAAAAGCATTCCCGCCAGGTGAATCCCAGCTGGTTGCCCTCTCCAAAGCCTATGAAGCCGTGATCAACAATGGCCGCGCCTGGCGAGTCGAGATTCCGAGCGTTACGATTACCCTCCCCGATGGCAGCGCGAGCCAGGTCGATACCTACAGCGCGGTCACCGACTATCATTACAAGTCGATCATACCCCAATTGCTGACGCTAGCCGATGCCGGGACCGTCCACCCGATGTTCACGGGCGCGCCGCTCGCAGAATGCCCTTTCCCGCCAAGTGCTGAGGACCGTGTGCTGAAAGAGGCGAAAGCTCTGCGCGATGCGGCCGAGAACCGCTGGGATGGCGAGGTCACTTTCGCGACCAATCGCCTGCGGGCCCTGCGCGATGCCTGCGATTTTCTCCGTCCCCGGCTGACATATGAACTCGGTGAGCTTTATGCCCATGCCGCCACAGAGCAGCACACGATGACCCATAACGAAAAGGCGGTCGAACTCGCGGGACATGCGGTGACCGAACTCGAAGACTTCATGACCTATGCCGGTCTCGAGCCGCCCCTTGCAGACTGGAAATTTAACGTGCCAGCCGACATTGCAAACATGAAGAAACTTATCACTGACAACTGACCGCGCCGCCAACGCCGCCACCCCGGAACGCCCCATGACCCACCCACTGACCCGCACGCTTTTCTCACTCGGCCTCACGGCGCTGGCGACCTGCCTGCCAGCCGCCCATGCCGCGCCCGATGGCACCTGCCCGGCCGATGCCGAACAGCAGCTCTATGACATGGAAACGTCCATCCGGCAGGGCACGCAGAAAGACCCCGTCGCGATTGTCACAATGGCAGAATGGGCGATCGAAACCTGCCCCGACCGGCCTGACGCGCAGGCGATCGCCGCCACGCTGATGAGCGCGGCCGTACGCACGACGAATGATCTGGATGTGCTGGACCGCTACATGACGGTGATGCTGACGGCGATCCGGCAGAGCGACTATGCCTGGAATACCAAGCAGGACCCCAGTGTCCTCAAACAAGCCGATGGCAGCGAAGCCAGTTACTTCGGCTATAGCACCGCCACCGGGGTACTGACCGGAACGGCCCTGCCCTATCTCACCGCCATGGCCGGATCGGGCCGTATCCACCCCGCCATTTCCGGTGAACCACTCGGCATATGTCCCTATGCCGACCATTCGGATAGCCGACTTGAGAGTGAAGTCAGCCTGTGGGACAAATCCATAAAGGGAAAAAATGGCGATCCCATTTTCACATGGGCCGAGAACCGCCTTACAGCGCTGCACGCCGCCTGCCCCACCCATCGGCACGACCTGGATTTCTACCTCGCCCGCCTCTACGGCCAGGAAGTCGAAACCCTCACCCACTGGAACCACAATTACATGGAGGCGATGAATTACGGCAGCGGGGGCTACTACTGGTCCAACGCCTTCGCCGGCGATCCCATCTTCAGTGAAGAAAAGATGCAGGTGAAGAAGGCCGAACTGGACGCCAAGGCCCGCCCGCTTGCGGAAAAAGCCAAGCCCTATCTCGCCGCATTTTTCTACACACAGCCCGGTGAGGACCGGACTTTCGACACAAAACTGGATGCAGCAAAGGTCTGGCGAGACGCAGTCGAAAAGCTGGACGCCGCGCCGGAGTAGCGCGCGCGCCTACTCCCGCGTATCAAACGCCTCGCGTGACACTTCGATCTCTTCGAGATGGCGCTCGGCCCAGACCCAGACGCCGCAAAAGGCCGCGCCAAGGCTCTCGCCCAGCGCCGTCAGCGCATATTCCACCTTTGGCGGCACAACCGGATAGACCGTCCGCGTCACCAGTCCGTCGCGTTCCATCAGGCGCAGTGTCTGCGTCAGCATCTTCTGGCTGATGCCTTCAATCGCCCGCCCGATTTCGGAAAAGCGCATCACACCCTTTTCGTTCAGCTCCTCCAGGATCAGCATGGTCCACTTGTCGGCCACACGTCCGATCAGCTCATTGACCAGTCGGTCCACCTTGGGGTCGGTCTCCGGCGAGGGCGTATCGAGATGATGCTCCGCCTCGGCAATCTGCGCCGGTGTAAACGATGAAATGCCTGCCATGACGCATACTCTCTTTTTGGTAAGTATAATTCTTTCAGGTGCCTTCTTACGCAAAGAGAGCATGTCACCATCTTCAGCTCAACACCGCTGAACACAAGGAGCCATGCGATGAAAACCAAAGGCAACACGATCCTGATGACAGGCGGCGGGTCCGGCATTGGCCGCGAACTCGCCCGCGAACTCCACGCCCTCGGCAACACGGTCATCGTGGCAGGCCGCACATCGGCCAGCCTCGCGGAAACCATCAGGGATCGCGACGGCATGCACGCCCGCACACTGGATGTAAGCGCCCCCGATGACATTGCCCGCTTTGCTGCGGAACTGGTGAAAGACTTCCCCGCCCTGAACACGCTGTTCAACAATGCCGGCGTCATGGCCAAGGAAGACTGGCTGGCCGATCCGGTCGACCTCACGATCACAGAGAACACGATCACCACCAATCTCCTCGGCCCGATCCGCCTGACGGCCGCCCTCCTGCCCCACCTGCGCGCCCAGCCCGTCGCGCGGGTCGTGAACGTCACGTCAGGCCTCGCCTATGTGCCGCTGGCTCACACACCCGCCTACAGCGCCTCAAAGGCCGGCATGCACGCCTGGACACAGTCGCTCCGCTACCTCCTGCAGGATACGAATGTCGAGATGATCGAGCTCGCCCCGCCCGGCGTGCAGACCGATCTCACCCCCGGCCAGTCGACCCGCGAAGTCTACATGCCACTCAAGGATTTCATCGCCGAAACAATGGAAAGCTTCAGCATCGAGGACACACCCGATGAAGTCGCCGTCGAGCGCGCCAAGATGCTCCGAAGCGCCGAACGCGAAGGCCGCTTCGACCAGACCTTCAAGATGTTGAACGACAGCTACCAGGGCTGACCCATATGCGGGCGGGCGCGCCAAGAGGCCGCGCCCGCCCGCATTGACCCAGGCGCTCCGCTATGGCCCAAGGCGCCGGATCGGAGCGCCCATGTCAGATGCCATCAGCCTGTTCGTCTCTTCCCGTTTCAACGGGCCACCGGGCATGGGCAATGGCGGCTTCTCGGCCGGCCTTGCCGCGCAGCTGATTGATGGCCCGGCAGAGGTTTCCCTCCGCGCGTCCGTACCGCTCGACACGCCCCTCAGTCTCGTGCCCACGCAAGGCGAGCACGCATACGAATGCCGACAGGGCGACCAGATTGTCATGACAGCCAGCCGTGCTGCGCCGCTTGCGCCCCTGCCATCGCCGCCGCCCTCCCTCGCGATCGCCCGCAAGGGCCGCGACCATTATCCCCCGGTCGAAACGCATGCCTTTCCGGCCTGTTTCGTCTGCGGCCCCGCCCGCGCAGACGATGGCCTCTGCATCTTCACGGGCCAGCCGGATGGCTTCGACGGCGTTGCCGACACATGGACGCCGTCTGAGGCCTTTGCAGACAAGACCGGCCAGATCAGGCGCGAAGTTCTCTGGGCCGCGCTGGACTGCCCCGGCGCCTTTGCCATTGGCTTTGAGGACAGGCCCATGGTGCTCGCCCGCATCATCGCCGAGATCCACGCGCGCCCCCGCGCCGGCGAGGAGGTCATCGTCGCCGCCTGGCACCTCTATGATGAAGGCCGCAAGCACGGCGCCGCCACGGGCCTGTTCTCCGCAGACGGCACACTGCTCGCCCAGTCCGAACAACTCTGGATCGACCTGAAGCCCCCGGTGACCGCCGCCTGAGCCCGCCCGGCTCCGCCTTTCACTCCGTCACAATTCACGCTAAGCGTCGCTGCGTCCGGGGCGCCCAAGCCCCTGAGCTGGAGGGCTCTCCGAGTTGCGCAATGACGATGCCTGAGCTCCACTCCACCCCGGCCAGACCAACGCTGGACAGCGTGCAGGCGCTAAGGGGGCTGGCCGCCGTGATGGTGGTCTTCTTCCACGCCCAGACCGCAGAACTCGCCCCGGGCATCTGGGCGCGCGGCTATGCCGGTGTCGACCTGTTCTTCGTCATATCCGGTTTCATTCTCACCTATGTCTCGCGCGACTATACCCGCGACCTGCCGACCGTCGCGCGCTTCCTCTATGCGCGCGCCACGCGGGTCTATCCCCTCTGGTGGGTCTTCGCATTGATCCTGCCGCTCTATTTTCTCGTCACCTATGGTGCGCCCCTGCCGCCCGATCAGTCCGCCCTGATCACCAACCCGCCCGCCTATATCCTGAAATCCCTGCTGCTCTGGCCGCAGTCGGAAATGCCGGTGCTGAAAGTCGGCTGGACACTCATCCACGAGCTATTCTTTTACATGATCTTCAGTCTCGCACTGCTGTTCAGGCGCTCGGCCCTGCCGGTCCTGCTCATCGTCTGGGCGGGCCTGACACTGCTCGGTTCCTGGCTGGTTCAGGGCGCAAACCTGGAGAGCCCGGTTCTGGCGCTCGCCACCTCGCACCTGACGCTGGAATTCATCGCCGGGGCCTTTGTCGCCCTTGCGGTGACGCACCGGCTTCACATCCAGCCACGCATCATCCTCCTGCTGGGATTGGCCGGACTTGTCGCTGCGCTGGTTCTCTACACGACTCCCACGCCAAGGTCGCTGCTATGGGGCCGGGTGGGCGTCTTCACCCTGCCCTGCTGCGCCCTGCTCTATGGAAGTGTCGTGATGGAGCAGAACCGGGGCCTGCGCATCCCCGGCTGGTGCGTCGCGCTCGGCAACTGGTCCTACGCGCTTTACCTCGTGCACACGATCATCATTCTCGGCCTGCAGCGTCTCTCGCGCGAAGCAGGCCTCAGGCTCCCGGAAGGCTGGAAAACCTGGCTCGTCTATTCAGAGCCGGGCATCGTCGGCAATCTGGTCTTCGTCCTCGCCATCTTCGCGCTCAGCATCCCCGCTGCTGCCTTGGCGCACATCTATATCGAACGCCCACTGCTGCAGCTCACACGGAAAGTCATGCAGCGCCCCGGCGCGGCCGCCTGAGCCCGCCTTACGCCACGAGCGTTCCCAGGCGAAGCAGCGCGCTCTCCCAGCCTTCCTGCACCCCTGCGAGCAGGTCAGACCCGTCCACGGCCAGTGTCTGCAGCGTGAGGACCAGCCGTGTGCCCGGCCCGTCCGGCAGGAACTCCGCCGCGACCAGGCTAACACCTTCCAGGGCCTCAAGGCCCGCGATACTCTCTGTGTAGATGATCCGGCTGTCAGGCACGATGTCATGGTATCGCGCCCGCACGATCGCGATCGCCTCCTCGCCCATTATGCAGCTTGTCACATCCTCTCCGTTCACGGAAAAATCTTCAGCATCAAGCCTGAGATCGATTTCATCGGACGGCGAGCCCCAGATGCGACGCTTCTCCGGATCGGCCCAGGCGTCGAACACATGCGCCGGGCTGACGGCATAGGTTCGCTCCATTGTGACTGTGTCGTGGCGGATCGTGTCATGGCTCATGTCTGCTTGCCTTCTTGTCAGGTGTGTCGAGAAAATTGCCCAGCCGGTCGAGGCGCGCGGCCCAGGCCTGCTGGTATTGCGTGATCCAACCATCGAGTTCCGCCAGTCGCGCGGTCTCCAGACGGCACCGCCGCACCCGGCCCTGCTTGCGCGTTGACACGAGGCCGGCCGATTCCAGCACGCGCACGTGCTGGAGAAAGCTCGGCAGCGCCATGCCATAAGGCTCGGCCAGTTCAGCAATGCTCGCCTCGCCAAGGCTCAGCTGCGCGATGACACCGCGCCGCGTGGCATCAGCGAGTGCCTGAAAGCCTCGGTCGAGGGCGATGGGGTCAGCGGATGAATACTTAGGCATACGCCTATCTATTCCGCGGCCCGACCGAGAGTCAAGTCACTTAGGCAAATGCCTAAGTTTAGACCACACCCCCTTTCAATTCCGGCGCAACCCGCCTATCATTTCAGCCATCCGAGGGGTGTCCGCGATGGTCGCGGGCTGAGAGTTACCCTTTGAACCTGATCCGGCTCATACCGGCGCGAGGGACGGAGGACAGACTTGACGCTCGACGAGTTCACAGCGCATTGCAAATCCCTCGCCCACTCGACCTATGTCTGCCAGTGGGGCGGCTCCCATGTCTGGAAGATCGGCGGCAAGGTCTACGCCATTGCGGGCGACGCTAACGGCGAGATCACCGGCGTCTCCTTCAAGGTCACGCCTATCGCCTTCCATATCCTGAAAGAGCAGCCCGGCTGCCGCGGCGCGCCGCATCTTGCCTCGCGCGGAATGAAATGGATCCAGCGCACCGGCGACGAGACCATGTCCGACGCCGAACTCCTCACCTATATCCGCGACAGCTACCGGCTCGTCGCCGCCGGCCTCACCAAGAAACTCCAGAAAGAACTCGGCCTCTCGCCCGCCGTCCCGAAAGGGTTTCCGTCATGAGCAAAGGCGCCCTCGCCGCGCCAAGTGTGGAAGACGCCTTTGACGCTTTCCCGCCGCCTGCGCGCACCTACCTCCTGAAGCTACGCGATCTCATCCGCGCCACCGCGCAGGAGACACAAGGCGTCGGCCCGCTCACCGAAACCCTGAAATGGGGCGAGCCCGCCTACCTCACCAATGCAACCAAGAGCGGCACCACCATCCGCCTCGGCTGGAAGCCCGCCGCGCCGAACACCGCCCAGCTCCTCGTCCATTGCTCCACCACGCTCGTGAACGACTGGCGCGAACGCTACGCCGACACGCTCGCCTTCTCCGGCACGCGCGCCATCGACCTCGATATCACCGCGCCCCTGCCGCGCGCCGAACTCGCCCATTGCATCGCAATGGCCCTCACCTATCACGCAAGAAAGCCAGCCAAATGAACAAGCCCGCCGACCAGTCCGCCTTCGAAACGCCCACCGTCACCACGGGCCCCCTCCCCGCCAGCCGCAAGGTCTATTCCCATCCGCTGCCGGACCTCGCCGTCCCGCACCGCGAGATCGACCTTCACCCCAGCGCGAACGAGCCGCCCGTCGCCGTCTACGACACGTCCGGCCCCTACACAGACCCGTCGGTCACCATCGACGTGGAAAAAGGCCTCGCCCGCGACCGGCGCGAATGGATCCTGGAACGCGGCGGCGTCGAGGAATACGAAGGCCGCCATGTGAAGCCGGAAGACAATGGCGGCGCCAATGGCAAATACCTCGCCCGCGAATTCCCCGTCCGCCACAAGCCGCTGCGCGGTCTCGATGGCCACATGGTCACGCAATACGAATTCGCCAAGGCCGGCGTGATCACCAAGGAAATGATCTACGTCGCCACCCGCGAAAACATGGGCCGCGCTGAGGCCCATGAGGACGCCGCCGCCACCATTGCCGACGGCCAGAGCTTCGGCGCCCATATTCCCGAATTCATCACGCCGGAATTCGTCCGCGACGAGATCGCCTCGGGCCGCGCCATCATCCCCGCGAACATCAACCATGCCGAGCTTGAGCCGCAGATCATCGGCCGCAACTTCCTCGTGAAGATCAACGCAAACATCGGCAACTCGGCCGTCACCTCATCGGTGGAGGAAGAAGTCGACAAGATGGTGTGGGCCATCCGCTGGGGCGCCGACAATGTGATGGACCTCTCGACAGGCCGCAACATCCACAACACGCGCGAATGGATCCTGCGCAACTCCCCCGTCCCCATCGGCACCGTGCCGATCTATCAGGCGCTGGAAAAGGTCGACGGCGTCGCTGAAAACCTTACCTGGGAAATCTATCGCGACACGCTGATCGAACAGGCCGAACAGGGCGTCGACTATTTCACCATCCACGCAGGCGTGCGCCTCGCCTATATCCACCTCACCGCCAACCGCGTCACCGGCATCGTCTCGCGCGGCGGCTCGATCATGGCGAAATGGATGCTGGCCCACCATAAAGAGAGCTTCCTCTACACGCACTTCGAGGAAATCTGCGACATCATGCGCAAGTATGACGTCTCCTTCTCCCTCGGCGATGGCCTGCGCCCCGGCGCCACGGCCGACGCCAATGACGCCGCCCAGTTCGCCGAACTCGAAACCCTCGGTGAGCTGACGAAAGTCGCCTGGGCCAGGGGCTGCCAGGTCATGATCGAAGGGCCCGGCCACGTGCCGATGCACAAGATCAAGGTCAACATGGACAAGCAGCTGCGCGAATGCGGCGAGGCGCCCTTCTACACGCTCGGCCCCCTCACCACGGACATCGCCCCCGGCTATGACCATATCACGTCCGGCATCGGCGCCGCGATGATCGGCTGGTTCGGCACGGCCATGCTCTGCTATGTGACGCCCAAGGAGCATCTCGGCCTGCCAGACCGCGACGACGTCAAGGTCGGCGTCATCACCTACAAGCTCGCCGCCCACGCGGCAGATCTCGCCAAGGGCCACCCGACCGCCCACCTGCGCGACGATGCCGTCTCCCGCGCCCGGTTTGATTTCCGCTGGGAAGACCAGTTCAACCTGGCGCTGGACCCCGAAACCGCCCGCGACTTCCACGACCAGACCCTCCCCAAGGAGGCCCACAAGGTCGCCCACTTCTGCTCCATGTGCGGCCCCAAATTCTGCAGCATGAAGATCACGCAAGAAGTCCGCGACTACACCGCCGGCCTCTCCGACAACGAACGCGCCGACCTCGAAAAACAAGCCGCCGCCGCCCGCGCCGGCATGGCGGAGAAGAGCAAGGAATTCATGGACAAGGGCGGCGAGATTTATCTCTCGGAGAGTGGAGAAAAGCGCGAGGCGATTGATTAACCGAAGGGAAGTCGAAGGGGCATGAGGCCACTGGCCAAAATTTTATATGGAGCTTGATGGAACTACATCATCGTCAGTCAAAACCACCATTTCTCCCTTTATGTCGAGCTTATCAAATAAATCGAGCCCAAACCTGAAGAGCGTGCGATATGAGTTGTGCATAATGTTTAGCGCGTCTCTAGCTCCGGGCTGATTCCATTCTCCAGCTTTCTCCAAGAGCAACTCATCTTTACTAGGAGGAATACTGCTGTCATTCCGAAATTTAAGTATTTCTGAGGGGTCACCAGGAATCAAAAATTCCAGCTTTGGAATTCGGCGCCCCGACCATTCCATCTCACATAGACTCCAATGCCCCAATGCCCCTCTCGCCCCTATAGGAGCATTGTGAACTATTAAATCGCGGTAGAGAGATGTTTGCCTAATAGAATAAGGACCTTCACTAACAACGATATCCCTGACCCACCGCTCAATACTACCGGGCTCCTTTGACTTGAATTTTTTAATCGCAGAGTTCGCGGTAGTTACGGTATTTTCCGATCCATCAGCAAGTACACCGGAAAGCTCGCAAAGATAGTCTCTAAGCGTTCCAAAGTCGAAAAGCGCAGAATGAAGTGAGAGTATTAGCTCATTTTGCCAAAGATCCTGATAGGACTTGGGTTGGAGGTCGTCTTTTAACGCCCTTGCACGAAGCGCCTTATAGTACACTTCATGTACTTCCCTTAAACGAGCGTCACAGATGAGTGTCTGGATCGATATCCTACTTAGGACATCCCATGCCTGCATCTTATCGCGGTTCAGTGCCCACGTAGAACCTTGAGACGCTCGCAATTGGAGGTCTTTTCCTAAAAAGCCATCACCAAGAAAAAATGAATGCCATTCGGGCGGTCTAACCCCATTCGCAGTATCGGGATCGGATATAAATTCACACCCGATTGGAACCAAGCCGATCATATCGCAAATTTTGTAGAGATGACCAAATTCTCGAATCTTGAATTGGCCAGTTGGTCGATCAAGTCCGATCATGACCCTACATATTTCGTCTTGCACCCAATTGGCCACCTTTGTCCCACCCAAACATCTCACAGTTCGGTCGGTAGCTGGCCAGTTGCTCATAAATTTCAGGTCGGTCTGATGGGATTCCATTAGCATTTCCAATTGGTATTTTTATGCAAATAATCAGCACTTTAAGAAATTTAGCAAGCAAGCGTAGGGTGGGCCCACGCGGAGCGATACCCACCGCTATTACGCACCGCACACATCGCTTGGTGGGTTACGCCTTCGGCTAACCCACCCTACGGGGTCCCGCCTTGCCGCCGCCCCCCACCCCCGCCTTGAGCCCCGCCCTGATACCGTTTACGTCTAGGCCTCGGCTCAACGTAAGGTAATCGCGGCGGCGCATATCCCATGACCCAGACAGACTTCAACGCCCTGCTCGGCCCCGGCGCGCCTGATGAGGCCGCCCCGCCCGCGCCCCTCACCGGCCGCGAGCTGGAGGCGCTGCTCAGCCCCCTCACGCCCGAGGCCTTCGCCACTGACTATTTCGCCCGCCAGTCGCTCAATGTCGAAGGCCCCGAGAACAAGTTCGCCCATATCTTCAGCTGGGCGCGGCTGAAGCAGGCCCTCGCGCGCGGCGAGACCCTTCAGGACCGGCGCTTCAACCTCATGGCCTCCTTCGCGGGTGGCGAGGCCGATGGCAGCCGCCGCCCCATGTTCGAAGTGCAGATCCCCCAGGTCACCGAGCTGCTGACCGCCGGCGCCACCATCTGCATCACCAATATCCACATGGCCGACCCCGCGCTTGCCCGCTGGGCGCAGGCCCTCCGCACCCAGCTCAACTTTTCCGGCACGGTGGGCGTCAATTGCTATGTCTCGCCCGATGGCGCGGGCCTGCCCATGCACTATGACCGGCGCGTCGCCACCACGCTGCAAATCGCCGGCCGCAAGCGCTGGACCTTCTCCACCGAGGCCGCGCGCCCCTGGCCCGACGCCAACGCCACGTATAAGGACGGCCAGATCGTCTCCGCCGCCGCAGACCCCGGCACGCCCCCCGCGGACATGACCTTCCGCACCGTGGAGCTAAGCCCCGGAGACCTGCTCTGCCTGCCCGCCGGCGCCTGGCATTCGGCCCGCGGCGTGGGCGTGTCGCTGGCGCTCAACGTCTATTTCGCGCCCCGCAACCTGTTCGACCAGCTCGCCCCCCTGCTACTGGAATTTGCCAGTGCGAGCGGCCAGTGGCGCGGCGGCCCGCCTGCCACGGTCGGCGCCATTGACGGCCGCATGCCGCCCCCCGTCGCCGCCTATATGCGCGCGCGGCTGGAAGAGTTTTACACGCAGGCCCGCACCATCATCGACAACCCGCAAGGCATGGCGCGCCCCTGGCTCGACGCCCTCACCGACGGCCCCTATACGGGCTGGACGCCAGACCCCGTCCAGCCCCTGCCCCGCGCCACGGCGGAAGACCGCTTCCGCGTCGCCCGCGCCGCGCCCCTGCGCTTCATCGAAACCGGCGACACGCTGGCCCTGCCCTGCGACGGCGGCCTGCTCACCTTCCCCGCCACGCTCGCGCCCATCCTCCGCCGCATGACAACCGAAACCGCCGGTTTCACCCTCCCGGACGTCATCACCTGGCCCGAAAGCGCCACCGCCCCGCCCCCCAAGGACATCATCCTCCACCTGCAAATACTGTACAGGAACGGGCTGTTGGAGATGGTTTAGGGGGATGAAATTCCGCCGCATGAAGATCACCCGGCAAGTCCGCGACTACCCCGCCGGCCTCTCCGACAACGAACGCACCGACCTCGAAAAACAAGCCGCCGACGCCAGAGCGGGCATGTTGGAGAAGAGCAAGGAATTCATGGACAAAGGCGGGGAGATTTACGTTGAAGGGTAGTTCGCAACAAAGTGAACAAAAAAAGAACAACGTTATCAGGTCATTTACCGAATTCCCTCATGAGGGGTATTGCGAAAATGGCGACGCTACATATTGTAATAAAACTAACATGGAGAATTTCAATATGGCTGAACGAAAACCATTCATCAAAGCTATCGAGCCAGATGTCGAATTGGTTGAATTGCTAGCCAAAGCTAAAGATCGCGGCAATGTCACGGACGCTGAACTTCTGGAGCAGCGGATCAGCTTTGCCTATGGCAATGCACCAGAATCAAAAGCCATTACTAAGGAAAGCATTCGCAAAGCATCGAAGCGAATTCGATTAGTAGGGGTTTGAGCCACCCGCCCGATGGTTGTTAGAGAGCAGGACGATCCCGACTTTTTTGCCCGAGTGCAAGAGCAAAACTTGCTCCGGCAATATGATCTTCTGACTAACTGTATCGAGATCGGACTGCGAGGCGGACCAGAGGCATTTGACAAGTATGTGCTGTGGGCGCTGAACCATTCAGCTGTAGCGAACATAACCCAGTCGGCAGGCAGATACCGAGAGGAACCGATCTATGTTGGTTCTCATGTCCCACCACATTTTAAGGATGTGCCAAATGCAATGGACAGGTTCTTCTCATTTATTCATGAAAACTGGCATTATCAAAATCATCCGACGTTAATTCCGGCTTACGCACTTTGGAGACTCAACTGGATCCACCCCTTCGTCGAAGGAAATGGTCGGACAGCACGAGCAGCTTGCTATTACTTAATCTGCGCAAGAAGTGGCGGACTCCTACCAGGTAAGAAGATCGTACCTGAACGTATTCGCGAGAACAGACAGCCATACTATGAAGCGCTAAAGGTGGCGGACAGGGCATGGGTGGATGGGCACTTCGGACTTGAGCCGCTCGCAAATTATCTGAGTGATCTGCTTAAAGCACAGCTAAGAGATGAAGACTGAGCCAAGCAGCGCAAGAAGCATTGAGCGGATCGATGGCGCCATTTTCCTGTTGAAAATTGTGCGCACTTATTCCACATGAAATAATGAGGCCGCTGGAAATGGGGTTGGAATCCCAAACCAGCGGCGCTCGGTCCCCGACTTTCGCCGGAATTATCGACTCCTTGTGGAGGGGGGCCGAATATTAATCTGGCACTGCCATTGCCTTGATAACTGAAGCCAGCTTATTCGCTTCTGCTACAGTTAAATCGAATGGTAGCCCCTGAATTCTCACAATCAGATCGGCACGAATCGGGATGGGCAGTATACTGCTCGACGTGAATCCCGTTTCCTTTGTTGAGAACTGGGTAGCACTCGCCGAGGATGCTTGATCGCCGGCTTCTGATTTCTCGGCTTTTGGCTGCTTCGCCTTTCGCTCTCGAACCTGTGTCGAGGGCCGAAAGCCGAGTGGATTCTCCAAGTACTTCTCAAAATCCTCCAGCGCAGATTTCAGGCGGCTTTGATAGGTTGCTAAGCTCCCCGGCGAATAAGACTGCCCCTTCAGGTTGTGGAAGCGCCGCATCGCGTCATCCAAATCGACAGCGATAACATCCAGCTTTTCTTCGTCTGAAAGAATTTCAAACACCTTGCTGGCAGCGGCCTTGCGAGAACTCGCTGTTGCCGGATTCAACAAGCCTTTCTCTCCCAAGTAGTCGAGAAAGCGCGTAAGCCCTTCCAAAGATCGGTTGTTGCTCATCTTGCAATATCCCACTTGAATTTAATGTCAAATAAGACAATCAAGTCATCTTGTCAAGACTTGATGCGTCAACAATCGTCAAGATGGATTTTTGACGACGAAGAGGGTGCGGTTCCATACGCGTACACGAAGCTCGCTGTTGTCGCGCCTCCAGCGCCCAGAGGATCGTGGCCTAGCCTTCGGCTAGGAATGCAGCTCTCTCAATTCAAACAAACAGCCCCGCCAGCCCCAGCCCTGTCACCAGGCTGAACATCGGGATGACCGGGAAGCGGAGGGGCGAGAGGCCGGATTTCACTGCCGTGAACAGCGCCACGCACACAAAGCCTGCCGCGCCCGCCGTCGCGATGGCGGCATAGTCTGCGTACATGGGGTGCACCGCGCCGACCGCAAAGCCGAGCGCGATGAAGACGGTCGACACCGTGCCGAGGTGCCACATCAGGTAGGCCAGCCATTTGAGGCCCGGCTCCATCTCCACCGTAAGGAAAGGCCGCACGAATTTCGCCCCGCCCAGGAAGACATGGATGAACACGGTCAGCGTCGCCACGCCCGCCGCCGCCCAGAAGAATAGTGCCGTCATCGCCATGGCCTCCCCGCCGTTTTGCAGGAACGCTGTCACGAACACCCGTCATAGCACAAGCGCCGTGTCAGGCCGCCTCGCCCTCAGGTGTGCGCACATTCGCCCCCAATATGCCGTTCGCGCGCCGGGCCTTGCCGCATTCGAAACTGCCCGCCCGGAAGGCACGGCAGGCTTCAGGCCGGTCTTCATACACGCCGCATACGGCCTTTCCATCGGTCAGCTGCAGGTTCACGCAGCGCCCGCACGCAAACTTCACATAGGTCTGCCCGCCCTCGGCGAACAGGCTCTCGGCCGGCAGGCTGCGCGAGGCGTCATAGGGCAACAGGGCAAGGTAGCGCGGGTGCCGGCTGAAACAGCAGGCACCGCAGGAGACGCAGTCATAAGCCGGGTCGGTCATGGAATGTGCTTGATAGCTCCGCCGCCCGTTTGTGCCCATTGCATCAGTCGGCGGCGGCGGATGTTTACGCCTGCGCTCTCCTGCGGACAAGCCCTCATGCACGTGCCGCCGCCTATGGCTTTGCGCGCAGGAGAACCCGCCCGTTCTCCCCACCCCCTCGCCGCGCGCCTATACTGCGCCCCATGACCCCTGAAACCCGCGCCCGCCTCTTTGCTGCCGTGCCCCTCTATCTCTGGCCCTATCTGTGGCTGCAGCTATGGGGCCTCGAGCGCTGGATCCGCGCGAACAAGCGCGACGTGCTCTTCGCCGTCTCGCACCGCACCGGCAAGGTCTACATCACGGCCATCTCCGACGCCCCGGCGCCGGAAGGCCGCTATACCTACACGCCGCCGGAACAGTTCGCATGGGAACGGCTTGCCCTTCCCGTGGCGTCGGATGCGTCCGGGCACGCTCCGGGCATCGTTCGGGCTGTATCCGGGCATCCTTCGGATACCGTTCAGCCCCGACACGTCCTGACGCCCGCCCCTCAACCGGAATTCACGCCTCCCCCGCCGCATGCCCCCAGGGCCTGTGGCCGTACGTGCTGGCAGTTGCGCTTCGCCCGCGCCGCCTTAAGAATACTGCCAGTCCCGCAGCCATTCCGAAGGCCCGCCGCCCATGCCCGTCGCCCCGTTCCACCTCGCCTTCCCCGTTGACGATCTCGCCGCCGCCCGCGCCTTCTATGGCGACCTGCTCGGCTGCCCCGAGGGGCGCAGCTCGCCCGACTGGATCGACTTCGATTTCCACGGCCACCAGATCGTCACCCATCTCGCGCCAGAGGAATGCCGCGCCGCCACCACGAACGCCGTCGACGGCCACGGCGTGCCCGTGCGCCATTTCGGCCTGGTCCTCCCCATGGAAGACTGGGAAGCCATGGCCCAGCGCCTTGAAGGCAAAGTGGAATTCCTGATTGCGCCCTATGTCCGCTTCAAGGGCCAGCCCGGCGAACAGGCCACGATGTTCTTCCACGACCCGGCCGGAAACGCGATCGAGCTGAAGGCCTTTGCCGATATCGGCCAGCTTTTCGCGAAGTAGGCCCCGCCTTAAATCTCGGACATGTAGCCTTACCGCGCTTGACCCCGCGCCCGGCACACGCCGTCATGCCCCCATGGACGCGCCAGACCTCACCGCCGCCGAACACCGCATCCTCTCGAACATCGAGACGCATGGCTGGCACAGCCTGCACGTGTTCGATCCGGAACTGTCGAAACCGAACTTCACCTATTCCATCGGCTTCAGCCACACGTTGAACGCGCCGGAATTCATCGTCTTCGGCCTCCACCGCGACGTGATGCACGGCATGCTCTGGGAAGTGTTCCGCCAGATAAAGGCCGGCCGCAAAGTGGAGGGCGAACAGCACTGGCAAGGCCTCCTCGAAGACCATGACTGTGTCGGCAAGAAAGCCGGCCATCCCAAGCTGTTCACGGACTATGTGCCCTATGCCGACTGGTACTGGCAGCGCCTCGGCCATCGCGGCCATCCGGGCGTCGTCCAGCTCGTCTGGCCCGGCGACCTGGGCGGCCTCTACCCCTGGGATGATGATTGCGCCGAAGCCGTGATCGACGCGCAGCCCCAGCTCTGGGTCTGACGCCCCTTCCCCGGCCTGCGTCGCGGGTCTACAGTCCTCCCCATGATCCTTTACGACAGCACCCGTGCCCCGAATCCGCGCCGCGTCCGCATCTATCTCGCCGAGAAGGGCCTCCACGTGCCTGTCGAGCAGGTGGACATGATGGCCCGCCAGAACCGGCAGCCGGATTTCCTCGCCAAGAACCCTGTCGGCGGCCTGCCCGTGCTGGAGTTGGACGATGGCAGCTGCATTTCGGAAAGCGTTTCCATCTGCCGCTATTTCGAGGAATTGCACCCGACCCCGCCCCTCTTCGGCACCGGCGCCAAGGGCAAGGCCATCGTCGACATGTGGCTGCGCCGCGTCGAGCTGAACCTGATGTCGCCCATCGGCATGGTCTGGATCCATGGCCACCCGCTGACGGCAAAGCTCATCCGCCAGATTCCCGAAGCCGCCGCGCAGAACCGCGCCCGCACCGCCATCGGCTACAAATTGTTCGACGACCAGCTGGCAAAACACGCGTTCATCGCAGGCGACACCTATACCGTCGCCGATGCCGTCGCCCTCGCCACCTATGATTTCGGCGCCGGCCTTGTCGGCGTGCCCCCGGAAGAGAGCCTTGTGCATCTCAAACGCTGGCATGCCGCCGTATCCGCCCGGCCCAGCGCAAAAGCCTAGGAGGCCTAAGGCAATACTTGACGTGAGCGCGTGACAAGGCGAAGCCTTATGCCATGCCCATTTCCGTACCCGCCGATATTTCCCACATCATCCAGCTCGCCATCGCGCCGGTCTTCCTGCTTGCAGGCATCGGCGCGCTGCTCAATGTCATGGCCAACCGCCTTGGCCGCGTCGTTGACCGCTGGCGCAAGGTCGAAGGCTTCCTTGCCGATCTCGGCGAAGAGGCCCGTAAAGCCCACGTGCTGGAACTGGCCGCCATCGACCAGCGCATGATCCGCATCAACCGGGCCGTCACGCTGTCGACGCTCTCGGCCCTGCTGATCTGTCTCGTCATCGTCATCCTGTTTACCGGCCAGCTGATCCGCACCGACGTCTCAAACCTTGTCGCTGTGCTCTTCGTCGCTTCGATGGGCGTGCTGGTCGCCGGCCTGGTCTATTTCCTGATGGAGATTTCCATCGCCACGCGCACCTTGCGTGTCGCGCCGCATCTGATCACCACGGCGCGGGCCAGCGGCAGCCGGAAGAAAAGACTGCCGCATATTCTCGACTAGTCAGTCGCCTCAACCGGCTCTGGCGGCGTGACGGGCTTGGCCGTATCAAATTCAAGCCGGAAGAAACGCCCCGGCCGCTCCAGCTCATAGGCAAACAGCGTATGGGCCGGGCGCACTTCCACGGCCCAGATATTGGCCTTGGATTCCGGGATGCCCGCCTCATCGAACAGGGCCTTGGTCGCCTCATCCGCCGGGAAATTCTGCCGCGAGCCGCTGCTGTAATCCGCCGATGTCCCGCCATAGCCCGTCACCGCATCAAGGCTGCCATCGGCATGCCGGTGCTCATGATGCAGGGCCAGTCCATCCGCCCCGCGTGTCAGCACCCAGGTGCGTGACGTATCCTCCCCCACCGACAGCGGAATGCGTATCTGCGATTTCGAACAGTCGCGCACATGCATGACGATGCGCTGGCTGCGCCAGTCATCGTCTGCCGCATCCTCGCTGACGATCTCCCCTTCAAAGGCCTCGCCACACAGCGACGAGACGCGCCCCCAGAATTCCGCCTCGGGAGACGGGATGCAGGCCGAAACGGAAAGCGCGGCAAGGCCGCCAAGACATGAGCGCAAAAGCATGGGGCGCAGCCTAGACTGGCTGCGCCCCATTTCAATTCCTAATATCTGGCAGACGTCAGGCCGGGTTCGGCTCGGTGTCGCCCAGGCCGGCATCGCCCTTCGGCTTGCGGCGCTTGCCGGTGATCGGAACGGCAGAGGCCGGGCCGGAATCATCATCGGTCAGATCAGGACGCGTTGGCTTGTTGCCCTTCAGCAATTCCGCCATCTCGAAGCCCGACAGTGTCTCATACTCGAGCAGGCCTTCGGCAATGATCTCCCAGTCGCGACGCGTGTCGGTCATGATGCGGCGGGCTTCGTCCATACCGGTCTGGATCAGCTTGCGAACTTCTTCCTCGATCTTGCGCGATGTGTCTTCCGACACATGCGAAGACTGCATCAGCTGCTGGCCAAGGAACACGTCACCCTGGTCCGAGCCATAGTCCACCGGGCCGATATTGTCGGCAAAGCCCCAGCGCGTGACCATCGCCCGCGCAAGCCTTGTGGCCTGCTGGATGTCGGAAGCGGCGCCAGCGGTGACATTGTCATGGCCGAATTTCAGTTCCTCGGCGACACGGCCGCCCATCATGATGGCCAGGCGGCTGGTCATCTCGATCTTGGACATGGACAGCTTGTCGTCTTCCGGCAGCTGCATGACCATGCCGAGCGCACGTCCGCGCGGAATGATCGTCGCCTTGTGGACCGGATCGGCCGACGGCACTTTCATCGCCACGATGGCGTGGCCGGCTTCGTGCCAGGCCGTCAGCTCTTTTTCTTTTTCAGACATCACCATAGAGCGGCGCTCAGGGCCCATCAGGACCTTGTCTTTCGCGTCCTCGAACTCGGCCATGGCAACAACGCGCTTGCCGCGACGGGCTGCCAGAAGGGCTGCCTCGTTGACCAGGTTCGCAAGGTCAGCACCCGAGAAGCCGGGCGTACCGCGTGCGATCGTCTTGGAGTCGACATCCTTGGCCAGTGGCACATTGCGCATGTGAACGCGCAGGATTTTCTCGCGGCCGATAATGTCAGGATTGCCGACAGTGATCTGGCGGTCGAAACGGCCGGGACGCAGCAGGGCCGGGTCCAGCACGTCAGGCCGGTTGGTCGCGGCGACGAGGATGATGCCTTCATTGGCTTCGAAGCCGTCCATCTCGACGAGGAGCTGGTTCAGCGTCTGCTCGCGCTCGTCATTGCCGCCGCCAAGGCCTGCGCCACGCGAACGACCGACAGCGTCGATCTCGTCGATGAAGATGATGCACGGCGCCGAGCGCTTGGCCTGCTCGAACATGTCACGCACGCGGCTCGCGCCAACGCCGACAAACATTTCGACAAAGTCTGAACCGGAGATCGTGAAGAACGGCACACCAGCTTCACCTGCAACAGCGCGGGCGAGAAGTGTCTTACCTGTACCGGGAGGACCGACCAGCAGCGCGCCTTTCGGGATCTTGCCGCCGAGGCGCTGGAATTTCGAAGGGTCCTGCAGGAATTCAACAATCTCCTGCAGCTCTTCCTTGGCCTCATCGACACCGGCCACATCGTCAAACGTGACGCGGCCATGCTTTTCAGTGAGCAGGCGGGCCCGCGACTTGCCGAAGCTCATCGCGCCGCGTCCGCCGCCGCCCTGCATCTGGCGCATCATGAAGAAGACAAAGCCGACGATCAGGAGGATTGGCAGGATCGAGAAGATCAGCGAGGCGACACCATTGCGGCCGCTATCAGCGTCAACCGAGAACGGGACACCTTCTTTGACCAGCACGCCTTGCGTTTCCATGTCGAGGCCGCGCAGCTCGCTGACGAGCGTCCGGTTGTCGGTCGTTTTCACGACGATCTGCTGGTCGCCAAGCGTGGCTTCCGTGATCTGGCCGGAATCGATCAGCTTGTAGATTTCAGACAGTTTGGCCTTGTCGGCATGGTCGGCTTCGGAAGATCCGCCCATCGCAACGGCCATGCCGATAACAAGCAGGGCAATCGCCCCCCAGATGGCAAGATTTCGCACGCTCATATCAGCTCTTTCCGTTTACAGGGATACTTGATCTTTAACATAGGAGCAGCATTACACAAAAACGACTCCTTTCGGCTTAACACGCAGCAATAGTCATGCGCTGGCTGCATAGAGGCTTCGTAAACCATCAATTCGCCGCGCCGTCAGCGTTTCCGGGCCATCCCGCCCCGCTTCAGGCATAAGGTGGACCCTCCCCTGCTTGCGGACAAGCTTTGCCCCGCCAAGTGTCGCACCCGCAAAAACCGTGTCCGCCATCAGACGCGCCGCCAGACTGACCAGATTCTCCCGTCGCGGCGGCGTCTCACGCCCCGTCACAGCCTGGATCAGCAGACCCAGCCCGCGCACAGCCGTATCCATGGACAGCGCCCCCAGGTCCGTTTCGATCCCACCTTCGTCCTCGCTGATAACAACGTGATCGCACAGCCAGCGCCCAAGGCGCCGATCCTCGATCGCGCGCAGGCCTGCCAGCTCCGCCATGCAGCGCCTGACCCGCGCCGCCGTCTCGGGCGACCCAGCGAGCAGCCGACGCATGCGCACCCGCTCATAGGCCAGGTTTTCATTGCTCGGATCCTCGATCCATACCTGCCCGCGTGCATGTAGCAGGCTGCGCAGATCTTCGCGGTTTTCAGAAAGAACAGGCCGCGCGATGCGTACACCCTCCCCTTCCGGCCACACAGGGGACATGGAAAGGGCCTGCATGCCCGCCAGACCGTACCATCCGGACCCCTGACGCGCCCGTATCAGGAACGTCTCTGCCTGGTCATTGGCCGTGTGTCCGGTCAGCAAATGCGTGCCACCTTGCGCCTTCAACGCCAACGCCAGCGCCGCATGCCGCGCCCGCCGCGCCGAGGACTGCCGGTTCACCGGGTCGTCCCAGCGCAGGGTCTGGTGTGGAACATGCAGGTCGCGGCAGATCGTTGCGACCCGCGCCGCCTCGCCTGCGGCCGCCGTACGCAGCCTGTGGTCAAAGGTCAGCGCCGCCAGCTTGCGCCCGCGCGAACGGGCCCATTCATGGGCAATGAAGAGAAGCGCGAGGGAATCGCTGCCGCCCGAAATCGCAATCCCGACGGGACCGCGCGCATCGTGGCACAGCCGGTCAAACGCGGCGAGACGGGGCGCGAGCCCCTCTAGTTGTCGCACCCGGACTTGGTCCGCTCGACGGCAGACAGGTCGCGCGTCACGCCCGAAGCATTCGGATAGCGTTTCGGCAGCGTGTCCAGCGCGAGGCAGGCCTTCTCCTTGTCACCGATCAGGCGCATGTCCCGGGCGAGTTTGACCAGTGCATCAGGCGCACGCGGATCGTTCGGGAAGGAGCGGATCATGGTCGTATAGGCGGCGCCGCTGTCTGCATAAGCCTTCTGCTGGTAGAGCGTCTCGCCCAGCCAGTAATGGGCTTCGCCGGCCTGCGGGTCATTGCCGAAACGTTCGAGGAAGAGGCGGAAAGCCGCTTCGGCGCCGGCATAGTCAAACTGGATCAGCTTGGACTTGGCTGCCGCAAACAGCGGACCGGCCTCGCCCGGCAGGTCGCTGGCGGAAATCGTGCCCAGCGAGCCCGATGGCAGGCTGAGGCCATCCTCGGAAGGATTGTTCGATACGGAGGTCGGCGCCTCACGCACACCGGAGGCGCGATTGGCCACATCTGATGCAGAATCGTCGGCATTCCGGTTGATCAGTTGCGTCGGTCCGGAGGCGAGGCCGCCAGCGCGGGGGGCAGCAGGCGAGGCCGCCGGATAGTCGCTGCCTTGCGTTGCGCCGGGATAGCCAGCGGACGGGTCAGCGCTCGGATCGCTATACTCCGCGCCGCCAAGGCGGGCTTCAAGCGCGGCAAGCGTGCGCGACTGGGCCTCAAGCTGGCTGCGAAGTTCGCCTATACTGTCGGAAAGGGATTCATTGTCGCGTTGCAGGCCGTCATTCATGTCGCGTGCCTGCGAGAGCTGGAATTCCATCGTCTCGACACGGCCCGTCAGGGTCATGATATCGCCAAGCAAATTATTGACCTGAACTTTCAGATCGGCGTTCTGCTGGCGCACGGTGGCAACCTGGCTGGAGAGGTCTGAACTGGTTACGCCCTGCGTTATCGGGGCGCCACGCTGCGCCATCGCGGGCGAGGCAGCAAGCATGAGACAGGCGAAGGCGACAGCCGGGGCTTTGAACATCAATGCAAATTCTCCACGCGTTTAGATAAGCACAATACAAAAACAGCCGGGGCCAAAATAAGGCACCCGGCTGCAAATTGTCGTAAAGTCAGCAGTCCGGATTAGCTGGTCGAGCCGGAAACGATCTGCGTGAAGCCGTTACGGTTGAGGGCCCAGGACTGCTCGTCACTGCCAGCAGCGATCGGGCGTTCCTTGCCGTACGAGATCGTGTCGATGCGCGAAGGATCAACGCCAAGGCTGACGAGGTAATCTTTCACGACCGAAGCGCGACGCTCGCCGAGGGCGAGGTTGTATTCGCGTGTGCCACGCTCATCACAGTTACCTGCAACGAGGATGCGGACCTTCGGGTAAGACGCGAGCCAAGCGGCCTGACGCTTCAGGATTTCCTGATCGTCGGTGTCGAGGCGGTAGCCGTCGAGATCGTAGTATACACGCTCGCCGACGTTCACGCGGAAGTCGTCAAGCGAACCAGCCAGCGGGCCGGTAGGTGCAACAACGGTTTCTTCGACTGTCTCAGTTGGAGCAGGCGTTGTGTCAACGACTTCAACTGGCGCGGTTTCTTCTGCGACAGGCTTGGGTTTCGATGCGCATGCGCCGAGCGAAAGCAATACGGCGGCGGCAACGGTAAGTTTCAGTGAGGTTTGCATTGCTAAGACTCCCCTGGATGTCTTTAGAGCGATATAGGCGCCTTGCGGCGGGCGTTTGGTCAACGTGACGACGACTAGCGCGTGTCTGATTTCCATATGATTACGAAATCAGGCAATAATCGGGCGATGACTGAACCACGCCCCGTTTCGCACAATTTTATCCGTCTGTCTCCTGAAAGCAACGCCCCCGGGGCCTTTCCCGGGGGCTTTTGCTGCTTTTATTACTGCAGAAGCGGTGACCAGGCAGGGTCTGACGCATCTGTTTGCGTTTTGAGGCGCTGCTCATTGCGGCCAGACAGGTCAACTGACCAGAGCTGAGGGCCTGCACCGGGACGTGATTCGCGGAAATACACGATGACACGGCCGTTTGGCGACCAGTCCGGACCCTCGTCGAGGTAGGCTTCGGTGAGCAGGCGCTCGCCTTTTCCGTCCACACCGATCACGCCGATATAGAACTTGCCGCCCGATTGTTTCGTGAAGGCAACGAGGTCGCCACGCGGGCTCCAGACGGGCGTGGAGTAGCTGCCCTTGCCGAAGGTAATACGGCAAGCTGCATCACGACCGCCCGACGGACAGGTCCGCGGGCTGCCATCGGCATTCATTATATATAGCTGCGGGCTGCCGCCACGGTCGGACGTAAACACGATCGCATCGCCATCAGGTGACATGGACGGCGATGTATCAATCGCAGGGTGATCCGTCAGACGGCGTGATTCCCGCGTCCGGAGGTTCATGATGTAGATGTCGGAATTGCCACGCTGGGCCTGCGTCAGCAGCACGCTCTGGCCATCACGCGAGAAACGGGGCGCAAAGGTCATGCCCGGGAAATTGCCGAGCAGTTCCTGGCGGCCGGTCTCGATATTGAAGAGATAGACGCGCGGCTTGCCGCCCTCATAGGACATGTAGGTGATTTCCTGAGCCGACGGCGAAAAGCGCGGTGTCAGCACCGTGTTGCGGCCGGGCGTCAGGTATTGCTGGTTGGCCCCATCGCTATCCATGATGGCGAGGCGCTTGACGCGCTCCAGTTTCGGGCCGGTTTCGGCGATGTAGACGATGCGCGTATCGAAATACGGGTCTTCACCGGTCAGGCGCGTATAGATGGAGTCGGCAATCTTGTGCGCGATGCGGCGCCAGTTGTCAGGCGTCGTGGTCAGGCGGCGACCCGGCTGGCCATTGATGCGCATCACTTCACCGGCATAGACGTCCCAGAGGCGGAACGAGACGGCGATCTTGCCATCGGGAAGCTCTTCATACTGCCCGACGACCAGGCCGTCCGTGTTGATGATCTTCCAGTCGGCAAAACGCGGCTGCACGTCCAGCGACAGGTCCTTCTGGATGAAGGAAGCCGGGTTCTGCATCTCGAACAGGCCGGTCGAGGTCAGGTCGGCGCGCACGACGTCGCTGATCTGCTTGGCCAGTTCGGCATTGGCGCCCGAGATCTGAAAATCCGGAATGGCCAGCGGCGTGGGGGTGAAGTTGCCGTCGGTCACACGGACCTGAAGCTGCGCCGCAGAGGGAAGCGCGAAACTTGTGGCGAACAGGAACGCTGTCGCCAGCGCCATCAGGATACGTTTCATTCGTTTGCCTCCTAGAATAATGGGATGGGCCGTCAATTTTCGGGCCCGATTGTCACGTCGATTTCTTTCCACTGGTCGTAATCGTCGGCCGGCAGCTTGTACGGGGCGCACTTGCGCACGGCCCTCAGCGCCAGGTCAACGGGTATGCCGGCCCGGCCAATGGGGCGGGACTTGGGCAGCACAAGATCGGCCGAGTTGGACAGCGAGCCGTCGCGGGCGAGCTTCAGCCGCACCACGACATTGATCTGGTCTTCCTTCGGCAGGTCGTCGATGCCATTCCAGCAATAGCCGATCTGGCGGCGCACAGCGGCCTGCAGCGACGCGGTATTGCCGGTCCGGTCGCCCGCGCCCTTGCGGGGCTGCTGGGCATCGGCCAGCACGGGCTTCTCGATCCGTGGCGGCTCCTGCGCCGGCGGCGCCTTGCGCTCGTTCTGCGCCTTGGTCTTCAGCACGTCCTCGAAATCATTGAGGAAGTCGAGGTCGTCCGTCTCCGACTTTGGCTTTGTCTTCTGGACCAGCTTCTCTTCCTTCTTGGGCTCGGGCTTTTTCTTTTCCGGCTCCTTCACAGGCTCCGGTTCAGGCTCGGGCTCGGCCTTCTCATCTTCCACAACGAGGTCATCCTCGCTCGGTTCCTCGGCGCGTGTATCATTGGCGTCGACTTCATCCGGCGTCAGGTCCGGCTGGTCGTCCGGGACCGCCTCTTCCTCGGGCGCCTCTTCAGGCACCGGCTCGGCCTCTTCCTGCACTTCGGCCTTCGGAATGGCGGACACATTGGTCACCAGTCCGATGTCGAGAAACTCGATGGGCACGTCGATGGCGCTCGCGCATTCCGGCAGCCGCATCAGGATATCGACAGGCCCGAGGCCCGGCTCATCCCGCTTCAGCTTCTCGATGGCCTTGTCGCACTCGGTTTTCTGCGTCGGCCACGACATCACGGCCAGCGCGATAACGCTCGCGTGGAGAAGGGCCGAAAGGGTGAAACCGCGCATCATGAGTGTGGAAAGGTCCTGCTATTTCTTCTGTTCGGTCACGAAGGCGAGCCGCGTATAGCCCGCCGCGCGCACTTCGGACGTCACTTCCATGATCCGGCCATAAGGGGTGGCCTCGTCGGCACGCAGATACATCTGCTGCTCATAGCCCTCGCCAATAATGGCCGCGAGCTTGGCGCCAAGCTCATCAACACTCACTTCCGTGTTCTGAATATAGATCGCGCCGTCCGCCTTGACTGTGATCGCCAGCGGCGCGTCATTCGGCTCGGTCTTGATCGGGCCAGACCGCGTCTTCGGCAAGGCAACGTCCTCGCCGCGCACCAGAAGCGGCGCCGTGATCATGAACACGATCAGCAGCACCAGCATGACGTCAACGAAAGGCGTGACGTTGATTTCAGCGTTCAGCGAGCGACGTCCGCGACGTCCGCCCTTGCCGCCGGATCCGAGGATCATGCCCATGGCTTAGTCCCTCCCGGGATCAGAGGCGCGGCGGGACAGGCGCACGAGCACATCCTGCGAGAACGTGTCGAGCTGGTCACCGAAGCTGGTAAGGTCGCCCGTGAACTTGTTGTAGAAAATGACCGCCGGAATGGCCGCAACCAGGCCCATGCCGGTGGCGAACAGGGCTTCCGCGATCGGGCCGGCAACCGTTCCGAGGCTCGTATCCTGTTGGGCGGCAATGTTGAGGAAGGCGTTCATGATGCCCCAGACCGTGCCGAAAAGGCCGATAAAGGGCGACGCAGACCCGATGGTCGCAAGCACGCCCAGCCCCTTGCCGGCCTTGCCGATCTCGCGATCAACCGTCGCCCGCATGGAGCGCTCTGCCCGGCTGACCAGTGCAGCGGCTTCAGCAGGCGCCGGCATCCCGCGTTTGGCATCAGACCATTCGCGGGCCGCCGAAGCGAAGACGCGGCCGGCTGCGTCGCTGCCGACCTGGCCGGGGCGCATGTCGAAATCTTCCGTACGCCCGCCCCAGAAAGCGGCCTCGAACTGTTTCGCCTTGCGGCGTGCGCCACCCAGCGAGAACAGCTTCTCGACAATCACCATCCAGGACCAGATCGAGGCGCCGAGAAGGAAAAGGAGCACGAGCTTGACCACGGGGTCGGCGTCAAACACGAGAGAAAGCAGCGAGAAGTCAGTATTGCTGGCCGCCGTGCCAATCGCTTCGGATTCCATGAGATGTCCTGCTCCTTGAAGTCTGCGTGCGGGACGCGCACTGCATATGAGTCTGTGCCGATGGCGCGAAGCCTCGGCGTCTGCCCCTGTTTCAACACCAAATCTGGCGGAAACACGGCAGGGACGCCGTTTTCCGCAGTTGGTTAACCGCTAGGGCCATTTGGTTAAGGTTTCGTGCTGATGACATGCTTCGCTGCACTGCAGCAACCCCTCCGATTCGTATCTAGAGGAGTGGGGCGGCCAGTCGCAGGACATTCTCCTGAAGGCGCCTGAATCGCGGCCTTGCTGTCCACTCTTCGTGCGTCAGCGGCACACAATTGGCCAGATACCGTTCGCGCAGGGCATCCATATCCCGGTTCAGCCCGCGATCATAGGCGATGAGGGTCAGCTCGAGATTCAGGTAGAAGCTGCGCGTATCCATGTTCACCGTGCCGACCATGGAAACCTTGTCATCAATCAGCACGCATTTGGTGTGAAGCAGGCCATCTTGATAGCGCATGATCGTGATGTTCGCGCGTAGCAGCTCGGAGAAGACCGACTCGCTCGCCGACTGCGCCATGCGGGAATCAATGCGCTCCGGTACAATGATGTCCACGGCCACGCCGCGCTTCTGCGCCGCCTTCAGCGCCAGGGTCAGTGTCTCGTCCGGTATGAAATAGGGCGTGATGATCGAGACACGCTTGCGCGCCGCGAAGATGGCCGAGACCACCCATTCATGGATAAGCGAGTCATGGATTTCAGGGCCCGAGGGCAAGAGCTGCAGCGCCACATCGCCCGGCGCCGTCTCGCGCGGATGGTCCGTCGGCAGGTCGCGAAGCGCCTTGCGATCAATATCGAGCCCGACCGTGTCGAAGATGTAATCGGCGTTGAACACGACGCCGAGGGAATCGACGATATGGCCTTCCAGCCGGAACATGATGTCGACCCATTCGCCGACCGCCTTGTTCTGCTTGAAGAAGCGCGGGTCGACCAGGTTGAAGCTGCCGACATAGCCAATCTGCTGGTCGATCGCGATCAGCTTGCGGTGATTGCGCAGGTCGGTTCGTTGCGACAGCGACTTGATCAGGCCGACGGGGAGCGACGCTTCGACATCCACCCCGGCCTGCCTCAGCCGTTGCAGCCAGCTTGACCGGAACAGGGCCTTGCTGCCGAAATGGTCAGCCAGAAGGTTGCAGTCGACGCCGCGCTTCGACGCCCGCACAAGCGCCTCCATCACAGCTGTCACCCGGCCTTCCGGCTCGACAATATAGAATTCGAGATAGCAGGTGTTTGTCGCCGCATCGATATCGGCCACCAGCCGGTCGAGAATCTCGCCGGCATCTTCCAGCATCTCGACCCGGTTATTGTGTGTGACATGGAAGCCGGAATCTGCGGCGATGCTTTCGCTCATGGCGCGGAAGGCGTCTGAGACGTCCAGCTCCTCGGCGGCGCCGCCATCATCATCAATGCCATAACGTTTCTGGTAAAAATTGCGCACCCAGGCGCTCTGATGCAGCCGTTTGCGGCCCATCCTGTGATCGCCGAACAGAAAATAGAAAAAGATGCCTATATAAGGAATGGCAAACAGGATGATGATCCATCCCAGCGTCGTGCTGACGGCCAGCTTGCGGTAAAGCAGGCGGAAGGTGAGCGCGACAGCGATCACGATATGGAGCGCAAAGACCAATGAACTTGGCAGCAAGGCCGTCCCCTTCAGTTTCTAGCGCCCAACGCTGCATGGAACCACCTGTTCCAGACTGCATATGAAGGCCATGACACAGACACTCCGGATCCTGACATGGAATATCCAGGCCGCCATCGGCACTGCACGATATTCACATTACCTGACACGCGCGCATCATCAGGTGTTCAATACCAGTGCCAAGCAATCCACGCTGGAAAAAATTGCCGAAATCGTCTCCGAACATGATGTCGTCTGCCTCCAGGAGGTCGACTTGGGCGGCAGGCGGTCGGGATTCGCATGTCAGGCCGAGCGCATTGCCATGCTGTCCGGCCACAATCACGTCGCCAAGCAGCAGAACCGCACCATCCCTGGCATCTCACTGCACGGAAACGCCATCCTCAGTCGGTACGAACTGTCTCATATACATGATTTCAAGCTTCCGGGCCGCGTGAAAGGACGCGGCTGTCTAATCGCCAATGTACAGGTGGGACGGGGGATTTCGGTCGCCAACTTACACCTGAGCCTCGGTCGCAATGACCAGGCGTTGCAACTGGAGGCCATTGGCACACACCTGCCCCATAAAAAGGCCTTTCTGGTCGTCGGAGACTTCAACTGTACGAACAGTTCCACTCAGCTGGAGAGCTTCGCCGGGTCCGTCGGCGCGCAAATTGCCGACCAGCCGCCGATGCCGACCTATCCTTCCTGGCGCCCCAATCGCGACCTGGATCACATCATCTATTCCGACGCGGTTCGCCTCGAAGAGCGCCGCAGCCTGCCCCTTCAGCTCTCCGATCACCTGCCTCTGTCGGCTGAAATCAGTTTCTAGATCCCGCCAAATACATTGCGGGGCCCCCTCCGGAGCCCCGCATGCAGGTGTCTTGACGGAAAAGCCCTAGTCGAGCGAGTCGATCTCGTCTTTCGCCGCATTCAGGATTTCAACGATCCGGCGCTGGCGCGCTTCATCGGCCATCTTGTGGCGGGCCGTCTTGATGATGGCATGGCGAAGGCGATGCATCGCGGTGCGCACGTCAGTCGGATCAACGTCCTCCTCCGCCTTGAGCAGGTCGGCCAGCCGCTCATGGATCGCTTCGACCGTTGTAGCCTCGCGCTCCAGTTCCGCCTTCCCCTCATCGGTGATGTGGAAAGTCTTCTTGCCATCCTCGGTGCGCACTTCAGCCAGGCCGAGGTCCTGGATGATTTCCAGTGCGGGATAGATCACGCCGGGGCTCGGCTTGTAGGTGCCGCCGGTCCGCGTCTCGATTTCCTGGATCAGGTCATAGCCGTGGCGCGGGGTTTCATTGATCAGGCTCAGGATCAGCAGGCGCAGGTCGCCATGCCCCAGCGGGCGTCCGCCGCGACGTCCCATGCCACCGCGTCCATGGCCGTGTCGGCCGCCCATAGCCATTTTCATATGCCAGCGTGCGTGCCGGCCGTGTCTGTGATGTCCGTGCATGTTCTCTCCTCTTTCCCGGCGCCTGTGGCTGCCAAAGCTGTCGTCATTGTCCAAAAGCTCGCCTGACAGAACCATTCTGTCTTCGGGGTCTCTATTGTTCATTGATACTCCTTTTAGATATATCGAAATCAAAAATAGTTTTCGATATATCTAAATGCAAGTGCCAGGCGTGAGAAAACGGCTGCCGCAAAGACTGCGCCACTCAAAATTTGACAATAAATCGAATAATTACAGCACTATGGCCACCAGACAAAAGCGTCCAGATACTCGGCTACTTCGCGGATTGGCCGCCTTAGGCGCCCATCGGCATGGATCATTACGGCCGTAATTTCGGCTTCCGCGATAATTTGGCCGTCGCGCAGACAGGCCTGTTCAAAGCGAATACGCGGCCCGTCCATGCCGAGATAACGCGTTCTGATATGTAGGAGGTCATCCACCTTCGCTGGCCGCTTGTAGGCGACGTTCACATTGGTCAGCGTGAAGGCCGCCGGGTCGGGTCGGTCGAGCAGCGACTGATGCGAAATGCCTGCATCACGCAAATGGTCCGACCGCCCCCGCTCGAAGAAGCGGAGGTAATTGGCGTGGTAGACCATGCCCGTGAAATCAGTGTCTTCGTAATAGACGCGCACACTGATCCAGTGCTGGCGGTCCGCATCGAAATTCTTGTCGTCGAGTACAGGCAGGGTCATGCCAATCGCGTTAGCAGATCACCCCTGATCCGTCATCACCAGCGGGTCGGTCTTGTAGCCGAGCGCCTCGGCGCGGGCCTTGATGCGGGCAAGCGTGTCAGCGTCCAGCGTTTTATCGCGGGCGAGGATCCAGAGATATTTGCCACTTGGGTCACCCACGAGCACGGCGGAATAGTCCGGCTCGAGATGCAGGATCCAGTAGTCGCCCCAGGCAAACGGCACCCAGGACGGTGCGAACTTCACCTTCAGGCGCGCATTGCCGGAGCCTTCAACGACGCGTGCGACGCCATTAGCGACTTTCACTTTCCCGTCCGGGCTGCCCTTGTGGCATGTATTGGTGACACTGATACGGCCATCATCGCGCTGGGCATATTCGGCCGTCACGCCCGCGCAATTCTTTTCGAAGCTGTTCGGATAACGGGCGATCTCGTACCAGAGGCCGGCATATTTATCCAAGTCGACATGCGGCACGGTCGGCGGTGCAGTTTCCTGCGCGCGATAGTCCGGCTGGCTCATACAAGCCGTGAGGACGAGGCCGGCGATTGAGGCGGTGAGCAGATGCTTGATCATGAATAATGTCTCCTGTGCCCTATACGCAGCCATGCTGTGTTCGGTTGCAAGCCTGACTGGCCAGCAACTGTATGACGTGCAAAGCAGGAAACATCTGCCGGAGACGCCAATGACCCAACCAACTGATCCCGGCCTGAAACCCATCCTGCGCGGCCTGCGCGGACGATGCCCCGCCTGCGGCAAGGGCCGGCTCTTCTCGGGCTACCTGCGGCAGGAACCGACCTGTTCCCATTGTGGCGAACCGACGGGCCTGATCCGCGCCGAGGATGGCCCGCCCTGGCTGACCGTGCTGATCCTCGGGCCCGTGCTGGCGCCGCTCTCGTTCATGGTATCGATGAAATCGCCCGCGCCGCTCTGGATCAGTCTCGTCGCGCTTGGCGCGTTCGCGATTGGCGCAGTTCTGTTCCTGCTGCCGCGCATAAAGGGCGGTTTCATCGGCCTGCTCTGGCGCATGCAGCAGAAGGAACAGACTTAAGCCGGTTTCGGAAAAGCTTCAGGCAGGCGCGGCAGGCCGTCCTCGAAGTCGAAGAAGTCGGCCTTCTGGCTCGTCCAGATATGCACCACGGGCTTGGATGGCAGAGGGGAATCGAGGCTCCCGACACGAACGATCACCGCATCCTGATCATGCCATTCGGCCATCATATGCGTCCCGCATTTCGGGCAGAAGTGCCGCGTCTTCCCGGGCGTGGACTCAATGCCCGCCACGACATCAGCGCCCTTCGTCCAGCGAAACCCGGCGCGTGATGCCCGCGCCGTTGTGGCGAAGGCGGCCGAATGCGTCTTCTGGCATGTCTTGCAATGGCAATGGCCGACGGGCCCGAGCCCTTCCACTTCATAGGCCACCGCGCCACAAAAGCAGCTTCCGTGCAGAGCTTCCATCAGATCAATTCTCTCCAAAAAGGCCCGACTGGGTGCCGCCCGGCACGGGCAGGCCGAGGCGCTCATAAGCGAGCGGCGCTGCCGTGCGTCCGCGCGGCGTGCGAGCGACATAGCCCTTTTGCATGAGGTACGGCTCGATCACGTCTTCCACCGCATCGCGCGCCTCTGACAGCGCCGCCGCCAATGTCTCTACGCCCACGGGGCCGCCTGCATAGGTCTTCACCAGTGCATGTAGGTAGCGCCGGTCCAGCGCATCAAGCCCGTCCTGGTCAATTTCCAGCCGCTTCAAAGCGCGGCCTGCAGCGGCGGAATCGATCTTCGCGCCCTCGGCCTCGGCAAAGTCCCGCACACGGCGCAAGAGGCGCAATGCAATGCGCGGTGTGCCCCGCGCGCGGCTGGCAATTTCGACCGCGCCATCTTCGGTAATTGCCGCACCCAGTTTGCGCGCCGCCGCCATGACGATGCGCGCCAGCTCTTCCGGCTCGTAGAATTCGAGCCGCAGCGGAATGCCGAACCGGTCGCGCAAAGGCGTCGCCAGGAGGCCTGCCCGCGTCGTCGCACCGACCAGCGTGAAGGGCGACAGGTCCAGCCGCACAGAGCGCGCCGAAGGCCCCTCCCCGATCACGATATCGAGAGCATAGTCTTCCATGGCCGGATAAAGGATTTCCTCCACGATGGCCGGCAGGCGGTGAATCTCGTCAATGAACAGGACATCGTTCGGCTCAAGGTTCGTCAGGATCGCGGCGAGATCGCCCGCCTTGGCAATCACCGGACCAGATGTTGCCCGGAAACCGACGCCCATTTCCCGCGCCAGGATCTGCGCCAGTGTTGTCTTGCCGAGGCCCGGCGGGCCGAACAGCAGTACATGGTCCAACGCCTCGTTGCGCCCGCGCGCGGCGTCGACATAGACTTTCAGGTTCGACTTGGCTTTGCGCTGGCCGACATAATCGTCGAAGGTCTGCGGACGTAGCGCGCGGTCCAGCGCGTCGCCGCCCTGCGCGTTGGGATCGGAGAGTTCGCCCTCGCGGCTCATGCGAATGCCTCGGCTCCGAACTCGCGAACTAGAGCCTTTAAGGTCAGCTGCGAGATGGGGAGGTCTTCCAAACGATCGCCATTTTTAAGCCAGATGGTCATCGTTTCACTTCCGCGAGCGACCAATATGTCCGACAAGTGAAAGACTATAGACCCCGAGCCATACATTTCACGGTTTATAACCGCGAGGGAGTTTCGGCCCGTTTGTGATGTCTCGACGACAACGTTGCTGATATGGCGAGTTCCAGCAGGTTTTGGTGAGTGGTCGGCCAAAATGATCAGTTCCTGTTCCGGAACATGATAGGTCTTGCGGTTCTGAATGTATTTCATCGCGACAGTTCCTTCAGCGCCGCCTTTACCAGCGGGCCGACCTCCTTGTCATCCGTTGTCGAAGCTGCTGCCGCAACGGCCCGCGCTGCATCGCCCTGCGTATAGCCGAGATTGACCAGCGCCGAGATTGCCTCACTGCGCGGGCCTGTCGTGGCAGCGGCAGCCGGCGCTGTTGCCATGCCGGCCGCGCTCGCCGCATCGAAGCGTCCGAACCGGCCCATGGGGGGCGCCTTGCCGGAAAGGTCGAGCACGATCCGTTCGGCCAGTTTCTTGCCGACGCCCTTGGCGCGCTCCAGCACCTTAGCGTCGCCGAGCGCAATGGCATCCATCAGTTCGGCGGGCGTCAGCGCGTCAAGAATGGCCATTGCGGCCTTACCCGCCACCCCATGAACGTCCTGCAAGCGGACAAACCATGCCCGTTCTTCGTCCGTTCCGAAGGCATAGAGCGTGATCGCCGCTTCCGACACTTTGGTCTCGACATGCAGCACGGCCGTCTCGCCCGCATGCACACGGGACAGGAGCCGCGTGCCAGCCTGACAGACATAGCCGACGCCGTTCACGTCGATCAGCACATGATCGAGGCCCATGGCCGCGATCGTTCCGGTGAGCCGGCCGATGATCATGGCTCTACCCTCCCCGCGCCCGTCCTTCGACTTCGCTCAGGATGAGCGCTCATATCAGGCTCACCCTGAGCGAAGTCGAAGGGCGAGCCGGGCGATGCAAACTTCACACTCATGCCGCGCCCCGCTTCATCTCCAGAGGCATATGGTGCGCGGCGCAGATAGCGCAGGCGAGCGCGTCGGCGGCGTCTTCCTTCATCTCCCCGGCGCGGGGCAAGAGGCGTTTCACCATGAACATGACCTGCGTCTTGTCGGCGGTGCCCGTGCCCACCACGGAAAGCTTGATCTTGCGGGGGGCAAACTCGGCCACACTGATGCCTGCCATGGCGAGCGCCGCCATGGCCGCGCCCCGCGCCTGGCCCAGTTTGAGGGCCGCCCGGGGGTTTGCGTTAACGATGGTTTCCTCGACGCCGGAGGCATGCGGCGCGTGATGACGCGCCAGCTCGCCGACCGCCTCGAAGATGCCGCCGAGGCGTTCCGACATGGGCAGGTTCGGATCAATCGAGATGATGCCATGGGCCACATGCTGCAGCCGGGCGCCGGTCTGCTCAATCACGCCCCAGCCGGTATGGCGAAGGCCCGGATCAATCCCGAGGATACGAATCGTCGCTGTCATGGCGCCTACCCTATCAGGCAGCGAGGTTAATGACAGCTTGCATTTTCCCCATTTGTTCCTGCGGATATGCAAAGCGATTACCAATCAGCTGTGCGTCAAGCGCTATACCACTACCGATCACCCGCCTCGAACATATCAATCAACTCTGGAATGGAACCGATAGTGCGACTTATTCCACAATGCATCGGAGTTGAAATACTGAGTCTATATTTTTCGCACTCGTCTATCCAAAGAGCGTACCACTCGGTCTCAATTATGTCTGCGATATCCCCTCGATCAGCAGCCCGGAAAACGTCCGACAATTTGTGTACGTCTGCCTCTGCATCAGAATCGCCATAATGACTCGCATATGTTTGTGCTGATTCACTCATTTTCTGAATCGGATGTGGCACCCTTACGACCCACAGGTCTTGCGCAAGGCGGATCGCTTTTTCACTTGCCCCTACCTTGTGATAGGCATCGACATACCGCCACAGTGAATGTTGCCCCTCATCCATTGCCTCGTAACGACTACCGACAGATTCGTATAGGTAATCTACATAAGGCTCAGCAGCCACTGCGTTATCGCTGCGGATGAGCAGCCGAATTATCATCCATGCGAAATGCCCCTGAAGAGCTGTTAGCTCACCAGTCGCGAAAATGCGCTCGATTGTTTCGGCCGCCAGAGTATACTGGCCGGCCCCCTCATAGGCCGTCATCCGCATGATCGCCGCATCAATCAGCTCACGGCAGTTCAACCCGGTGGCTTAGAGCGTGGCGATGGCGTCCAATTTGGACTCCAGCGGCGCATCGGAAGCCACGAACTCGCTCGTTTCATTTCGGAGGGACTGATAGGGCTCGGTTTTGCTCAGCTTCGCTTCACACTGTTCCGCCCATGACACCTGGCCAAGCATACATGCGCAAACCACACAGATTGATATCACACGAAAAAACACACCAGCCCCCGCAACAAGATCCAAATTGTTACAAAATAACTTTGGTGTGTCGATACCTGGCTTTCGACTTTTATTTTCAGAATTGGCCCATAGGCACGGACTAAAAGCAGAACGGCCGCGCCTACGGGGAGACGCGGCCGTAAAATAATGTCAGCCGGGAAAGCCTATTCCTCGAAGCGAGGCAGCAGCACGGTGTCGATCACGTGGATGACGCCGTTCGAAGCTTCAATATCGCCCATCTTCACGGTGGCCGTGTTGACCATCAGATTGTCGCCGGTGCCGTCGACCAGCATGTCCTTGTTGTTCAGCGAGGCCAGCGGCTCGGACTTGCCGGCGAGGTCAGACGAGCTGAGTTTGCCGGGCACGACATGATAGCTGAGCACGGTGACCAGCTTGGCCTTGTTCTCAGGTTTCATCAGGTCTTCCAGCATGGCCGGGTCCATCGCGGAGAAAGCCTCGTTGGTGGGCGCGAAGATCGTGTAGGGGCCAGTGCCCGAAAGCGTCTCGGTCAGATCAGCCGCGCCAATGGCGGCGACGAGCGTCGAGAAATCGGGGCTGGAGCCCATCACGTCGACCAGTGTTGGCAGGGCGATCGGCTCAACCGGCGTTGCGGCCGTCTCGCTTGGCATCGTCTCGACCGTTTCAGCTGGCGTTACCGCCGACGTTTCCGTCACGGTTTCAGTCTTGTCGGAACAGGCCACCAGGAAAAGCGCGCTGGCAGCAATCGTCGTCAGGAGCAGGGTCTTCATAGGTGTATCCTCGTAGCAGGACGGGCGCGGTGGTTCAGGTATATCGCGCTGTCAAATGGGTCCGCTTCAGTTATCCGAGCGGCTGAATGTAAAACGCGATAATGGCAGAATTGGTTCCGCGCGGGCGGCTGTCAGCTCATCCAGCGCAGGACGCGCGGCTCGATCGGGTTGGCAAACTCACGCCCCTCGGAGCGGGCTTCGACCCATTCGCGCTTGAGGCGCTGATACCATTTGGCCTGCACGTCGATATCGTCGATCCAGAGCATGGCCTTCTGGTGCGCCATGCCCTGATTTTGCAGGTCGACCATGTCGCCGTCCTGGCGGAGGAACTTGCGGCCCGCAGGTTTCGCGATGGGCACGGCAAGGCGCAGCAGCGGCGCGCCGGTCCACCAGGTGAACTGGGTGATCCGTGTGCGTTTAGGGCCCTCCGGCGTCAGGCAGGTCAGCGTCAGGAGGCGCGCGGTTTCGTTCGAGACGATCTCCCAGCGAAAGCCCGGCAGCTGGAAGATGATCTCGGTTTCGACATTGCCGCCGAAAACCCAGCGATAAAGCAGCGAGTTCGATGAAGGCTGGTGACGGTCAATCGCCCAGCCGCGCAGCGCCGGCACGAACTGTTTCTCTTTCAGCTTCAGGCCAACAGAGGGCGGGCGCCACCACCACTGATTATGCACGAAGGGCACATGCGCCGGGTCCATCAGACCGACCACGGCATCATCCATATGCGCATTGAACACATCATGGATGACAAAGCCGGGCTTGTCCGGCAACGGACCGAAATCAGGCGGCGGCACGGCGGGCGGCGCGTCAACGCGCGGATTGTGGGCAATATAGATGAAGACCGCACCATTGGCCTCATGCACCGGATAGCGGCGCACTTTGACCTTTGACGCGTCGTAGGCGCTGTCTTCGGTCAGGCTCGGCATCAGCTTGCAGCCGCCATCCGTTCCAAAGCGCCAGCCATGATAAGGGCATTGCAGCGTCCACTCGCCATCGGTCTCCAGCTGTTTGCCCGCCGAGAGCGGCACCAGTCGGTGCGGGCAGATATCGCGCAGTGCAAAGGCCTCGCCCGTGGGCGTGCGACCGACAACGACCGGCTCGCCAAGCATCATGATGCGATGCTGCTTGCCTGCCTTCAGTTCGGTCGAGGGCGCGGCGAGATACCAGCAATCGGTGAGATAGCCGTCATCCGTTATGCCGAGGCGCGGAGCCGAAGAGGTTTGGGTATCTGCCATGGGGCCTTATTGCGCTGGTGTGACCGTGACGTCTATCCGCCACTTGCCGATCTCGTCACCGCCCTCCCAAGGGCGATGGTTCAGCATATTGATCGTCGCCTTGCCGGGCGCCGTGGCTTTCAGGTCAAACGACATGAAATGATTGCCGCCGGTAAAGCCTTCCTGGTTCTGGACTTCCGGATGGGTCGGGCGTGTGTTTTCGGCCACGAGGTCAAGGAAATCGGGCTTGTCCACGATCTCCCAGACATAACCAGCGGTCGGGATGGTTTCGAGTTCGATACGCAGGGTCTGACCGACCCGCATGGCCACGTCGCTGCCATCCTGTTCGACGCCCGCATAGAGCATGCCACCGGCCATTTCGGTCACCGGCTCGGCCGGAAGCCGGGCGCAGGCGCCCAGCACGCTGCCCGCAAGGGCAAGCACGAGTAAGGGGCGCAGCAGCATGTAATCTCCTCCGGCATGTATCTTCCTTAGCAGGCTTAGCGCAGCGCGCCATTACGTCCAATTCCGTATCAGTTCCGGATCGCGCCTTCGAATGTCACCGATGCGCCGCCTTCACGGAAGTATTCGGCCCAGAATTCCCGCAGGCGCGCGTCCAGTTCCGGGTCCAGCGGCGGACGGCCGGGATTGTGCGAGCGGCCAAAGCCGACAATGCGCACATCGGCGCCACGCACGGCTGGCAGGTAATTGAACTTCTCGGCCACTTTCAGCGCCGCATCCGGCGCCATTGAGCGGAACTCGGTCCAGGGCACGGCCTGGCTGTTCTCCAGCATGTCGGAGAAAATGTAGACGTGGGTGAAAGGCTGGTCGCCGGGCGGGGCCTGCGTCCACTGCGCGATGGTCGACATGATCGCCGAATGATCTGCCGAGGATGAGCCTTCAACGGCGGGGCGCAGGGTCTGCGCGAGGCTGCCCATGAACTGGCGCTCGTCGGCCAGCGCCTTCATGCTGCTGCAGCCGCCCATCATGGAATCAAGCGCGCCCTGCCCGTCCGGGCAGCCGGGCTTGCAGGCATTAATCAGGCGGGCTGACTGTGTGTAGTGCTCGCCAATCGTTGCCAGCACGATCCGGTCGCCGGCGCCAAGCTGGTCGACCACCGTGCCAATGCTTTCGGAGATGACTGCGCGGTCCGTGTCGTCATAGGGCGTCGTCTGGTCGATCAGGAACAGCGAGGACGTCTTGCCAAAGGCGCAATAGCCCGCCGCCTGCGCGCCCGGTTCGCTACCGGACGATCCCGAACATCCCGCGAGGACAAGTGTAACTGCCAGCAGTAACCGTCTCATTCAGGCGCCGAGCCTGCGCATCTGGTTGGCAAAGCGGCGCTTCTCGACGGCTTCCTCATCGGCGCGCTTGGCCTGCATCTTGGCGGTCTGCTTCTCCAGCTTGTGCTTCTTGCGGTCCACGCGTTCGAAATCCGGGTGCGGGTCGTGGCAGAAATACGCCGCCGAGACGCCAACCGCCACAACAGCGAGGTTGATCAGCAGGAAGATCCAGCCATCAAGGCCAAGCCCGCCCTTCAGCGCCATGATGGCGGCGCCGCCATATTCCTGGTTCTCCAGCGCCTGCCCGAAGCCCATTTCAGGCTGCGTGATGAAGGCGAGATAGCCCTGCCGCAGGATCGACACGCCATAGGCCAGCGCAAAGATGAGCAGCACGACGGCTGCGATCTGCAGCACCTCGCCCCACCAGTTCTTGCGCTTCTTGTTATAGCCGAACCGGCACATCATCATGCCCAGCCTGTGCGCCAGCGTGACCAGAAGGCCGCCCACGAGGAACGATACGAGCAGAGCCACAGCCGGGCTCTCCTGAAAGAACAGCTCAAAGCTGAACCGGTTGATCGGCACTTCGGCGACAGCCAGCGCAACCATGAAGGGCCAGTAGAACCAGGGCGAGGAATAGCGCGGCTGGCGCTCTTCGCTGGCCTGGATATCGTCCCAGATCTCGTTTGTGTGGTGCAGCTGGTCGCGTAGGGTTGTCTGGCGCGGGCTCCACCGGGTGTCGACGGCTTCCATCCGGCGCGCAAACTGGCGCTCAAGGATCTGCGCCTGCTCGCTCGACGTGGGCGGCATTGCCGGAACCTGATCGTCGTCTGGAATTTGCGTGGCTTTCAGCTCAGCCTGTCCGGGGACAACCTGCAAGGAAGACGGTGGCCGGCCAGTCGTATCAGTGCTCATTGGACTTAAATCCCACGATTCGCCCCCGTTAACACCTTCGCCCGAAATGTGTTTGCGGGAAGCATGTGGCATCTTCAAGGCGAAAAGCCAGTCTGCACTGCTACCGGGGCGGTCCATACCCACTTCCCGTGCGGTCCAAGCGCCGCTATATGCGCCAGCATGACCCCACGCGACAAAATCCGTAACTTCTCCATCATCGCCCATATCGACCATGGCAAGTCGACCCTCGCTGACCGCCTGATCCAGGCCTGCGGCGGCCTGACCGACCGTGAAATGAGCGCGCAGGTGCTCGATACGATGGAGATCGAGAAAGAACGCGGCATCACGATCAAGGCCCAGACCGTACGCCTCGATTACACGGCGAATGATGGCGAGACCTATACGCTGAACCTGATGGACACGCCGGGCCACGTCGACTTTGCCTATGAAGTCAGCCGCTGCCTGGCCGCCTGCGAAGGCTCGCTGCTGATCGTTGATGCCTCACAGGGCGTTGAGGCCCAGACGCTGGCCAACGTCTATCAGGCCATCGACCAGAACCACGAGATCGTGCCCGTCCTCAACAAGGTCGACCTGCCCGCCGCTGACGTCCAGCGCGTCAAGGACCAGATCGAGGATGTCATCGGCCTTGATGCCTCCGACGCGGTCGAAACCTCGGCCAAAACCGGCCTCGGCATTCCCGACGTGCTGGAAGCCATCGTCAAGCGCCTGCCGCCCCCGCGCGGCGGCGATGCGACCAAGCCCCTCAAGGCGGCGCTCGTTGACGCCTATTACGACCCCTATCTCGGCGTCGTGGTCATCGTGCGCATCCATGACGGCGTGCTGAAGCCCAAGCAATCCATCCGCATGATGCGCACCGGCGGCGTCTACGAGATCGACAAGGTCGGCACGTTCAACCCCAAGCTCACCGAAACCGACGCGCTCGGCCCGGGCGAGGTCGGCTATTTCGTCGCCTCGATCAAGGAAGTCGGCGAGACGGCAGTGGGTGACACGATCACCGAAGACAAGCGCCCCTGCGAAAAGGCCCTGCCGGGCTATAAGGAAGTGCAGCCGGTCGTCTTCTGCGGCCTCTTCCCGATGGACGCGGGCGACTTTGACGATTTGCGCGCCGCCATGGGCAAGCTGCGCCTCAACGATGCCAGCTTCACATGGGAAATGGAAACCAGTGCCGCGCTTGGCATGGGCTTCCGCTGTGGCTTCCTTGGCCTCCTCCACCTCGAGATCATTCAGGAACGCCTTAGCCGCGAGTTCGACCTCGACCTGATCGCAACCGCGCCGAGCGTGGTCTACGAGATCACGATGACCGACGGGACCGAGATCGAGCTGCACAACCCGGCCGACATGCCGGACGTGGTGAAAGTGTCCGAGATCCGCGAACCGTGGATCGACGCCACGATCTACACGCCTGACGAATATCTCGGCGCGATCCTGAAACTCTGTCAGGACCGCCGCGGCGTTCAGAAAGAGCTGTCCTATGTCGGGGGCCGGGCCATGGTGAAATACGAATTGCCGCTCAATGAGGTCGTATTCGACTTCTATGACCGCCTGAAATCCATTTCGCGCGGCTATGCGAGCTTCGATTATGAGATCGTCGGCCACCGCGCCGAGAATCTCGTGAAGCTGCAGATCCTCGTCAATGAAGAGCCGGTTGATGCGCTCGCCATGCTGGTCCACCGCGACCGGGCCGAAAGCCGGGGCCGCCAGATGTGCGAACGCCTGAAGGATTTGATCCCGCGCCAGATGTTCAAGATCCCGATCCAGGCGGCCATCGGCGGCCGGGTCGTGGCCCGCGAAACCATCTCGGCGATGCGCAAGGACGTGACCGCCAAATGCTATGGCGGCGACGCGACCCGCAAAAAAAAGCTTCTGGAAAAACAGAAGAAAGGCAAGCAGCGCATGCGCCAGTTCGGCAAGGTCGAGATTCCGCAGGAAGCCTTCGTGGCGGCCCTACGGATGGATAACGACTAGGTCCCTCCTCCACCTCCGTATCCCCGGCGAAAGCCGGGGTCTCATGCGGCTTTGTCCTTTCTCCAATTGCCTGAGGTCCCGGCGTTCGCCGGGAGCACGGATGTGGGGGATGCCCCCTTTGAGAGCCCCACTCACCGCCCGGGGATACCTGCGCAGGCAGGTATCCATGGACCGGATTGTCCCAAAGCGCTGTGAGGCCCGGCCAGTCCATGGGCCCCTGCCTCCGCAGGGGCCATCGGGGGGAGCGTTGGGTGTACGATTTTGAGGGATGTGGGTGCGACCGGAAACGCCCGTCAGGGCGCCCGGCTTGGGGGTCTGATTGTGAGGGGGATTCAGCCCGAACTTTCCCAGCTTTTGAACGCGGTGCGGAGCAGTTCCGGCAGGGCCGTGGCAATGGCGCCAAGCTCTGGCGGCATGCGGTGGGTGCGGGTCATGGGCAGGGCCATGGGTGCAGGATCTCCGGCCTTGCGCTGGCCCTCCAGCGTGCGGGCGAGGCGTTTGGCGTGGGCTTCGGGGGCCGCGAGCAGTTCCTGCAGCGCCGCGAGGCGGGCGAGAATTGGGGCGGCCTGAACGGGTCCGCAGGACCGCGCCGCAGTCGCAAGCCCGTTCCTGTCCATGTCCGGGCCCATGACGCGGGGCGACAGGCCGGTGAGGCCGGTCGAAGCTTTGGTTTCGACGCGCTCGGTGCACGAATGATGCCCGGACGATGCCCGAACAGGGACCGGCGGCAGCACGAGCCCCAGCGCCATCAGCACGAGCAGGCGCCGAATGATGATTTCGAGGCGCGCGAGTTCGGCGCGGGCGAGCTGCGCGAGGGTGCGTTTCAGGGTGGTGGGGTTGAGGTGTGCCTCGGTCATCACGGCGACGGCGCTCAAAGCGCGCTGCGCGTGGGCGATGCCATGGGTGACGAAGGCGGACGGGTTGGTCATGGCGGCCAGTATAGGCCGGACGGGATTCAGGTTGGATAAGGGGTGGGAGAGACGTGGCCTACGATTGGTGGGTATCGCGATTCTCAACCCACCTTACGCTTTCTAAGGATGGATAACGACTAGGGCACCTTACCCTACCGCCTCAGACGAAAACCCTTTTGGGTTGACTTTTTTATGTTTACTAATTCTTAATGTTCTGAAGCTGTCGAACGAGTTTGGGACATGAGAAACATTTTGATTGTAGCTTTGACAGCGGCGCTCTGCGGCGGATGCTCTTCGTTGCGGCCCTACGATATGAACCCGGCAAAAGTTCAGGGCAAAGAGCATTTAAAGGAGCTGGCGCGAGGAGAAAGCAATAGCACAAGTGTGAAGTGGGTTAGCACAAATGGTCGTTTCCGAACATTGCTCCTGGAAGCAAGTGAGAACAGAGCTACCGCGGATACAGCAAGACAGTATTTAAGTGCTGGCGTGGCCGTCGCTGACCTTTACTGCAGGGCATATTTCGAAAAACTTGGCGAGCAACGCGCTGATCAGGAAGCTCTTCAGGGCTCGTTCAATATTACAGATGGAGTAGCATCCGCTGCTCTTGGATTTGCGGAAGCCTCTGCAGAAACCATTTCACTAGTTAGTGTCAGCTTTTCATCACTTGAGGCTCTATTCGAGAATATTGATGCGGCCTATCTTGTGTCGCCGGATATAGAGCAAGTGGAAGCCTTGGTTTTTGCAGCCCGCGATACACTCCATGCAAGAATTTTCTCGGACACCTCCACCCTCACCTATTTCGAGGCCGAACGCCGTCTCGCCGCATATCACCAGCTCTGCACTTTCAATGGGGTTACACGCCTGGTCAATGAAGCGGTCGCTAATGGCGAACCTATTCTACAGACCAATAAGAGCAGCGCCCGAGATCAACTGTTTCTGACGGCCTCCGCACCTGTTCTTCAAAGCCTCACCTCACTTTTGGCGAATGACGGCTCAAATTTTTCTATGGACGATGCCAAATATATTTTTGCCTACTACGCAGGTTTCTCTAAAGACGATGGAATTGCCGATTCAGTTCTGGAAAAAGTAGGCAACAGCCTTGAGGGATCTACACCTACACAGAAGCTCACAACTTTGAATGATAATCGGCTTAGCGCAACCGCACTTATCTCGCAGCTCGATGAAATGGTAGGCTTGAAAGAGCCAGCAACAGAGTGGGCGAACTCTGTTCGGACAAAAACAAAGAAGATGGGCAAACTTCTACTGACTTTAGACCAAGACGTGAGTGGGGATAAGACGGCATCTAAAGAAAAATCGGACCTCTGCAATGATCAGCTTCAAACGGACCCGACGACGGAGTTTGGAAAAGCGTTTGTGGAGCTATCGGAACTGACCAATCTTGATGAAACCAAGAAGATGGCTGGTTGCGCCAATGCAGCTCCAATCGCCCCTAAGAGCCCAAAATTACCGGCTCAGATAGCATCAGAGGCTTCGCAACTCACCCTTAAGTTCCAGCCACCGGTCTTGAATTCACAAGTTGAGAATCAAACGTCAGGACTGGTGGTCCGAATAGAGTGAAGCTGCAGCAATACAGCTAGAAACGTGATGGCGCTTCTTAATATGTTAGCGCTGTTAAAACGACGCCTGAAATCGACCTCCTCCGTTCTTCCGTCATACACGCCTGCCCTCCAGCCTTCCCATTCTCCCCGTCCGGGCCTACATGCGGCGCATGACCCGTGCGCTCACCATTCTCGGCATTGAATCCTCCTGCGACGAGACGGCGGCGGCTGTGCTGCGTCTTGAGGGCGGGCGCGTGACGCTGCTGGCGGATGTGATCCATACGCAGCTGGAGGAGCATGCGCCCTATCAGGGTGTCGTGCCGGAGATTGCGGCGCGGGCGCATGCGGAGATTGCGGACAAGACGGTGGCCGCTGCGATGCGCGAGGCTGGTATCGGCTATGACGCGCTGGACGGCGTGGCCGCCACGTCCGGCCCCGGCCTGATTGGCGGCGTGCTGGTGGGCATGATGACCGGCAAGGCGATTGCGCAGGCCGCGGGCAAGCCCTTCATCGCGGTGAACCATCTGGAAGGGCATGCGTTGAGCCCCCGGCTTGGCGGCGATTGCGCGTTTCCTTACCTGTTGCTGCTGGTTTCCGGCGGACATTGCCAGTTTCTGGAAGTGCGCGGCCTTGGCCAGTACAAGCGGCTTGGATCGACCATTGACGATGCCGTGGGCGAGGCTTTCGACAAGACGGCGAAACTGCTTGGCCTTGGCTTTCCGGGCGGGCCTGCGGTGGAGCGGCTGGCGAAGGCCGGTGACCCGAAGGCCTTCAACTTCCCCCGCCCGCTGATGAACCGGCCCGGCCTCGACATGAGTTTTGCCGGGCTTAAAACCGCCGTCGCCCGCGCCGCTGCCGAAGCGCCGCTGACGGAGGAACGCCTCGCAGACCTCTGCGCCAGTTTCCAGGCAGCCGTCTGCGACGTGCTGGCCGGCAAGGCGCGCCGGGCACTCGAGGTGTTTGATCCGGGTGAGGGAGAAAGCCTGCGCTTCGTCGTGGCGGGCGGGGTGGCCTCAAACAAGGCGATCCGCACGGCGCTGGAAGCGGAAGCAAAGGCATTTGGCGGGGAACTGTTCGCGCCGCCGCTGCGGCACTGTACGGACAATGCCGCGATGATCGCCCTTGTCGGGGCCGAGCGGATGGCCGCCGGCGAGATAGGGGGGATCGGAGACCTTGGCGCGGGGGCGAGACCCCGGTGGCCGCTGGACGAAGCGTCAGCGACGCGCGATCCGGCTTATGCCACAGGGCTCAAGGGCGCCAAGGCCTGATCAGGCACCACTACACTGCAAATTCAGCAAGGGCGAACGTGGCGGCCAGGATGGCAGCGGCGAACGGAATGGCTGCAAGCAGGGCGTAGAAGGATTGGCGGGCTTCGGTTTTCGAGAGGGTCATTGGATCGCTCATTGAGGGTCTTCTGGAAGGCACCATAGTCTTCCATGACCCTGATATAGCAGGCCCTGAAAAATAATCAATGAACAAATTCGATTTTATTCAGCGTTTAGGATTTGTTATCTATCCGGCGTCTTTGCGCCACAGGAAAGCGCGGCCAGAAGAATATCGAGAACACCGACCAGTTCGCGTTGTAGTTTCGGCAGGGAGAGGGCCGAAAACAGCTGAGGGAAACGGAATTTCATCAGCGCCGCCTGCATGTATTCGGCGGTTTCCTCCGGCCGGTCGAGCGGGCGGAACTCGCCTGTCTGGGCGCCGTCATTCAGGATCTGCACCAGGTAAACGCGCTCCTGGGCCAGCTGTTCGTTGAAATAGAGCGGGCGTTCCTGCTTCAGCACATTGGCGACTTCGAGAATTTTTGCATCTTCTTCAATGGCCGTGAACGTGCGGTCGAGGCTCATCTCGAAAAACTCGCGAATGCGGGCAGAGGCCGAGACAGGCTTGCGGGCGATGGCCGCATATTCCTCGAAAACCTTGGCATTGAACTTGCGCGCCATGGCTTCGGCAATGTCGATCTTGGAGGCAAAGAAGCGGTAGATATTGCCCGCCGACATGCTGCAGTCGCGGGCAATTTCCGACATGGTTGTCTTGCCGTATCCATAATGATGGATGCGCTCCATGGCGGCTTCAAGGATCTGCTGGCGGGTGTCTGTCGTGTCATTCATGCGAAAACCATACTATCAAATCCTGAAGGATCAATGATTCATTCAGTGAATATTCGCGCCAAGGCTCTGAGAGTAGGCAGCGCACCGTCAGTATGCCATAGGCGTAGCGCCACTCAAACCTGCCCCCGGAGAGACCATCATGCCGCTGTTTTGCCTTCACTGCTTCGACAAGAAAGACGGCGGCGCCGCCCTGCGCGCCGCGACGCGCAGCGCCCATCTGGAATGGGTCGTAGGCAATGGCCCGGATGTGCGCATGGCAGGGCCGCTGCTGGCAGACGACGGCGAAACGATGATCGGCTCGGTCTTCCTGCTGCAGGCCGACAGCCTCGACGCCGCAAAGGCCTTCTCCGCTGCTGATCCCTATTCCAAGGCCGGCGTCTTCGGCGAGGTGCGCATCAATGAGGTCCGCTGGGCCATCGGCGAAGGCAAGCCTGCATGAGACAGCTGATCCTCGGCAATCTCAATTATTCCAGCTGGTCGATCCGGCCGCTACTGGTCGCGCGCCATGTCGGCCTGCCGGTGGAAGAAGTGATCGTGCCGCTCGATTTCCCGGACACGACAGCGAAGCTGAAAGAGATCAGCCCGACGGCCAAGGTGCCGCTGCTGCTGTGGGACGGACAGACCGTGTGGGAAAGCCTCGCCATCACGGAATGGATCGCGGAATGGGCAGAGCCGGGCCAGGTCTGGCCGGAAGACCCCGCCGCACGTGCCATTGCCCGCGCCGCAGCGTCTGAAATGCATGCCGGTTTCCCTGCCCTGCGCAAGGACTGCCCGATGGACATTCGCGGCCGTGAAGCGACGCCGGAAATGTCCGCCGCGCTGGCAGCAGACATTGCGCGTGTCGATGCGCTCTGGTGCGACCTGCGCATGCGCTTTGGTGAGGACGGCCCGTTCCTGTTCGGCCAGTGGAGCGCAGCGGATGCCTTCTATGCGCCCGTCGTGACCCGTTTCCGCACCTATGGCCTGCCGCTCAGCCCCGCCGCGCAGGCCTATGCTGATGCCGTGCTGGCCGATGCGAAATTCCTGACACTGGAAGAACAGGCCAAGGCCGAACCCTGGTGGATAAAGTACGGGCCAGATGGCCGCTCAAGCGGATCGCTCAAGCCGGAGGCATGAACAGGTCGTAGCCGAGATCATGCCGGAACAGGGTGCGCACCTGTTTGCGGTAAAGGTCCATGGCCGGGCCGGTGAACAGCTCTTCCAGCGAGGTCTTGCGGTTCTGCAGCACGTTTGGCTCGGCTTCAGGATCTGTATGCTTGGCCATTTCAGACTTGGTGCCCGCCGCCAGCGCCGCGTCGATCGCGTCCGGCGCCAGGTCCAGTGACCAATGCTCGGCCACTGCTTCCAGCACGGCGCGGGCATCCTTCAGCGTGTCCTCATAGTGGACATTGAGGATCAGGCCAGGCGCGTCATGGCGGACATCGCCCCAGCGGTTCCAGAACCGGGCGAGCCAGTAGATGTCGCAGCGATACTGTTTCCCGGCCGGGTCGCCTTCCAGATAGGTCATCCAGTCGACCTGGATGTCATATTCCCATTTGGCATGATGGCTGGCGAGAATGGCCATCGGGTGGCGCACGGCCAGTACATAGGGCGGCAGGCTGGCGAGGCGCCGCGCCCAGCCCCAGTCCGCCAGCCGGTGCGGGATCGTATGGCTAAAGGCGAGACGCGGGATCTGCGGGAAGACAGGCTTGTCCTTCGGCCAGCCGATATAAGGCCGCACCGCATTCTCGGAGAAGTATTTCGGTCGCTCGATACCGTGCGTGTCGGCAATGGCGATGGCCAGCATGTATTTCAGCCAGTGCGTGCCGGAATTCTTGGAGGTGACCAGCATGCCGTCAAAGGCGCCATGACGCAGAACCGAATAATTATGCCAATTGTCATTGCTGACACGGGCGCGATAGGCGGCGGGAAGAGTCTGGCTCATCTTTTTGCCCCTACAGCCCCGTCAGGCATCGCGCAACTGACAGGCTGGTCATGTGCGCAGGCCCGCCTTGTCGCGGAACACCTGCAGCAGGGAGAGCTGGTCCTTCGTCGGCGCGCCTTCCGCCTCGGAGACGGCGACAAGCATGCTGTCGAGATCGACCACTTCCTTGGGACCGAGATACTTGTCGGCCACGATCTTCTGGCTCAACCGGCGCATCGTCTCCTGCGGCAGCGGCGCCTTGTTGGTGACCCAGGCCGCATGCGCGACGAGTTCATGGGCCTCGTCCAGCGTGAAGCTGAAATGGCGGATCATCTCTTCCGAGATCACATCGCTCTGACGGTCCGTCAACGGCCCGCCCCGCGCGCGGGCAATCTCCATCATCATGATCGCGGCGGCCTCGCGCGGATCCTCGATCAGGTCGAGGCCGTTGCGTCCGGAGCGGTATTTGAAGGCCAGGCGCCGGGGCAGGTTGGCCGCCGTGCGGGCCAGGTCGGCCGCCTCACGCGCGCCATCCCGCGCCATGCGCAGGCGCCACGACCAGACGCCGATGGCCACAAGAATGGTGAGAATGCCAAGAATGAACTGCATCAAAAAAGTGTAGCGCGCCCCAGAGGGACGCGCCACATCATTCAGTCAGGTGACAAGACTATTGCTCGCCGCCCGTTGCGTCAGCTGTTGCATGGGCCTGAGCGAGGACATAGGCGCGGATGGCCTCTGACTCTTCGGGCGTCACGAACTCGGCGAACGAGACCATGCCATTGGCGGCAAGGTTGCCGTCGATGACAACGCCCTTCCAGGCTTCGGCATTACCGGTGATGGCCGACCAGCGCAGGTCCGGCAGCACGCCGGAACTCTTGGCGAGGGCGCCATGGCAAACCATGCAATTGCGCGAGAAGGCAATGGCGCCGTCCGCAACCATCGCTTCGTCGCCGAAGGCATCAGCCTTGGGTGTCCGGTCGATGGGAGGAAGGTTTGAATCGGCAATCAGGCCTGTGCCGCCCACTTTGAACGTGACCACCTTGCCGACGGATGAAGGCACGGCGTCGTCATAGGCATAGCCGGCAACCAGCGCAAAGGCGCTGCCCCAGCCGGTCGTGATCGTGACATATTGCTCGCCGTCGATCTCATAAGTTCCGGGGCCAGCGGCCGCGCCAGCTTTCACGTTCTGGCTCCAGAGCTTTTCGCCGGTCGTGGCATTATAGGCCACAAACTCGCCGCTGAGCTTGCCCTGGAAGACAAGATTGCCTGCCGTGGCCAGCACGCCGCCATTCCAGGCATTGTCATAATCGACTGTCCAGCGCGGTTCGCCCTTGACCGGATCCCACGCTATGAGATGGCCCTTGAGCGTCGAGCGGAGGAATTTCGCCACATCCGGCGGCGCAATTGGCGGAATGCCGGACGAGAAGTCAGCGCCTGTGTTCCAGCCGACGGCCTTGGACGCAAAACGCGGATCCTCGACATAGGCCTGCGGGATTTCCTGCGCCGGAATGTAAGCGAGCTTGGTTTCCGGGCTGTAGGCCATTGGCTGCCAGTTATGCGCACCGAGCGGGCCGGGCAGCTGCTGGTGAGGCGTCTTGCCGTAACGGGCCGCCGCCACTTCCATCGGGCGGCCATTCTCGTCGAGACCGGTTGCCCAGTTCATGGCGCCGTAAGCGTTGCCTTTGAGGAATTCGCCGGTGGCCGCATCCAGAACATAGAAGAAGCCGTTCTTCGGGGCCTGCATGGCGACGCGGCGCGTGGCGCCATTCTCGCCGAGGGGCAGGTCAGCCAGGATGATCGACTGGGTAGCTGTATAATCCCAATTGTCGCCAGGGGTGGTCTGGAAATGCCACTTGTATTCGCCCGTATTGGCATCCACCGCCACGATGGACGAGAGGAAGAGGTTGTCGCCGCCGGATGGGTCGCGGAACGTGCGGTTCCAGGGCGAACCATTGCCGACGCCGAAAATGATCTGGTCGTTGACTGAGTCGTACACGATCGAATCCCAGACCGTGCCGCCGCCGCCATCGGTGACCCATGCGCCTTCATCACCCCAGGTGACGTTGCCGACAGTCTCGAAAGCCTTGTCGGAGGCTTCATGGTCAGGCTGCTTTGTCGGGTTTGGAACGGTGTAGAAGCGCCAGAGCTTCTTGCCGGTTTCTGCATCATAGGCGGTGAGATAGCCGCGCACGCCCAGCTCGGCGCCGCCATTGCCGATCAGCACCTTGCCGTTCACGACGCGCGGGGCGCCTGTGATCGTGTAAGGCTTGGCCTGGTCGACGGTGACCGTGCTCCAGACCTTTGCGCCGGTCTTGGCATCAAGCGCATCAAGGCGGCCGTCGATGACGCCGACATAGACCTTGCCCTTGTAGACAGCGACACCGCGGTTCACGACATCGCAGCAGGCTTTCACACCGACGGCGCGGTCGACATCAGGATCATAGGTCCAGAGCGCTTCGCCCGTCTTGGCGTCGAGCGCATAGACGACCGACCAGGCCGAGGTGACATACATCACACCGTCAACAACGATGGGCGTGGCTTCAACGCCGCGATTGGTGTCGAGATCATGGGTCCAGGCAACACCCAGACGCGAAACGTTCTCGGTATTGATACCGGTCAGTGTCGAGAAGCGCTGCTCGTCATAGGTACCGCCATAGGTCAGCCATTCCGCGCCGCCGCTGGCCGTTTCAATGCGATTGGTATCGACATCTGCGAAGGGCGCCTCGACCGCTGGCGCTTCCGGCGCCTTGGCCTCTTCCTTCGGTGCGCAGCCTGCAAGCAGGGCCAGCGCACTGCCAGCCATGATGAATGAACGCCAATGTGTCATGGCCGTCTCTCTCCCGTGTATGGTTATGGTCGCGATCTTGCGCGCGATCTCTGATCAGGCGCGCATGCTAGTACGTGATCGGCATTTGTCGAGACGTTTCGCTGGGTCAGCTTCCCGTGAGGGTTCCGGCGCGATCCGTAACGCCGCTGAGCGATGTGAGATCAGCCTGTGCCGCCTCGATGGCCGCCGCAATGATGCGCTGCCATGCGCCCAGATCAGCAGCCTCGGCTGCACCTTCCGGGAAGTTCACAGAGCGGGAGGCATTGACCACGCCGCCTTCGAGATGGTTGCCGCGCCGCACGAAACCCGCCAGCGCATCGGCCGCGCCACTGCCCTGCGCGCCGTAACCGGGCACGAGCATCAGGCAAGTCGGCGCCAGAGCGCGCAGCTTGCGGGCCTCGTCCGGGCCGGTCGCGCCGGCCACCAGCATCAGGCTCGACCATCCCGACGCCCCTGTCAGGCGCTCAATGGCAGGCTGCAAGGCCTCAACAACGCGGGCATAGAGCGGCGCGCCGCCCATGTCCTGCGTCTGGAAGTCGGCCGAACCGGGATTGGACGTGCGGGCGAGCACGACGACGCCCTTGCCGTTCGCCTCGGCGGCCGCGAGGAAGGGCTCCAGCGTGTCCATGCCCATATAGGGGTTCACCGTGACCGCATCGGACGCAAACGGGGCGTGTCTGCCAAGATAGGCCTGCGCGTAGCCCTCTGCCGTCGAGCCGATATCGCCGCGCTTGGCATCCGTGATCACAATCAGGCCTGCGGCCTTGGCCGCGTCGCAGACGCGCTGCAGGGCGCGCATGCCATCCGGGCCGAGGCGTTCGAACAGGCCGACCTGCGGCTTGAGGACAGCGGCACGCCCGGCCACCTGTTCAACAATCGCTTCGCCCCAGCGGGCAAGGCCTTCAGGCGTGTCGCCGCCGAACAAGGCGGGCACGCGGCCGGGATGCGGATCAATACCGACGCAAAGCGGCCCAAGGGCCCGTGTTGAATCGACGAGGCGGCTGGCAAAATCAGTCATGGCCGCACCTGGCATGCAACCTTGACCACCTGCAAGCGGCGGCGGGCATTATCTGATTGCGGGCCATAGGTATTGGCCGTGAAAGGCTCGTTCGGGCCTTCGGTGATGGGCACATTCAGACTGGTCAGGAAGGCATCAACCGACGAGGGCGCCGCCGTATAGATGCGGCCCCGGCGCGGGCTCTCGGCAACGATCACGCCCCGCACGCCGCCATTCTTGTCAAAGACCGGGCCGCCGGAAATGCCGCCCAGCGTGCCGGTCAGGCCCTGCGTTCGGCCAATCTCGGCCCAGGCGAGGATCGGTTCCTGCCCGTCGCGGCGCCCGCGCGTGATCAATTTCGAGCGCGACAGCAGCCGCGTTGCCACTTCGCCCGGCCGTCCCTGCGGATAGCCGACATGATAGCCCTCGGAGCCAACGCGGAGCGGCGAATCGAGATCGAGCTTCACGGCGGAGGGGCTGCGGCCGGTGGAGATCAGTGCGAGGTCATGGTCCGGATCGACGGTGACGCGCGCAGCGGGCACGTACTGGTCCGGCGCGATCAGCAAGCCGACGCTGTTGCAGCCATCGACGACGTGCCGGGCGGTGACCCAGTCGCCTTTTGTGTTGATGGCAAAGGCCGTTCCGATACCGTCTTTCGGCTCATCGACCTGGACGAGGATCTGTTCATCGAGAATGGAGGGGGGCGGCAGCGTGGGCCCGTCGGATTCCAGAACTGTTGGCGGCGGTTCGGGCGCATCGACACTGCGTTCATTCGCAAAAAGGGTTCCGACCACGACGGTGAAGACCAACAGGTACAGGACCCAGTCAAACGATCTCATGGTCGGTGGCGCCTCCTGCGCGCTAGAACCTTTGCAAGGCCGGATCCCACAATCCGGCAGCCAGAATGAGGGCGGATGACAGCTTGGCGGCGATCAGCACGATGGCCGCGCCGGCCTGGTCATCCTCAATGCGCCTTGGCAGGTCGCGCAACACGACATCCACCAATCGGTATACGATCAATTGAAGCAGCAGCGCGATGACGCCCCAGATCAGCAGGTCGAGCAGGGAGACGCTGGAGGCCAGCGTGGATGCAATCGGGATGGCAAGACCGGTGATGGCGCCTGCCAGCGCGAGGCCGGCCGAGGCGTTTCCGCCTTTTACCAGTGCCAGTTCTTTCCACGGCGTCAGGAGTACATAAATAGTACTGGCGACAAGTAACATGACACCGGCCGCGGTCGTCCATATCAGAAAGCGAGGGAAAGCCTCAACGAAAGCACCGATTTCACCGCCCATCGAACCTGCCTATCCTCTACACTTACGCCTGCGACCCTCCCAAGGCCGCCCCTATCCCTAAACACAGCGCGCCTGCGCCTCAAGGAGACTTCATCATGCTGACCGGAAAAACTGCACTCGTCACGGGATCCACGAGTGGTATCGGGAAGGCGATCGCGACACGGTTCGCGCGCGAAGGTTGCAATGTCGTGCTCAACGGGTTTGGCGACGAGGCGGAAATCGAGGCCGAACGTGCGGGTTTGGCGAAGGAATACGGCGTGAAGGTCGGCTATTCGGGCGCGGACCTGACCAAGCCGGACGCGATTGAAGGGATGATGGGCTATGTCGCCCGCGACTTTGGCGGCGCCGACATTCTCGTGAACAATGCAGGCGTGCAATATGTTGCGCCCATCGAGGAATTCCCCATTGCGAAATGGGACCTGATCATTGCCCTGAACCTGACATCAGCCTTCCATACGACACGCATGGCCCTTGGCGGCATGAAGGAAAAGGGCTGGGGCCGTATCCTCAATACAGGCAGCGCCCATGCCAAGGTCGCTTCGCCGTTCAAGTCAGCCTATGTGACCGCCAAGCATGGCCTCGCCGGCCTCACCAAGGTGACTGCGCTGGAGGGCGCGCAGCATGGCGTGCGCTGCAACCTGATCTGCCCCGGCTATGTGCACACACCGCTGGTGGACAATCAGATCGCCGATACGGCCAAGGCGCGTGGCATGTCGAAGGAAGACGTGATCAAGAATGTTATTCTCGATGCCCAGCCGACCAAGCAATTCGTGACAGTCGAACAGATTGCCGGCTTTGCCGCCTTCCTCTGCTCGCCCGACGCCGACCAGATCAATGGCGCGGAACTTTCAATCGATGGTGGCTGGACCGCCGCCTAAGCCTAATGCCGCCTACTCGTCCAACACATCGGCGAGGCAGGCGGCAATGGTCTCGCTCGTGTCGTCATGGGTGAAGAAGGTCTTGAGGTTCCAGTCCTCGTCCATCAGGTAGAGCAGGCTCGTATGGTCCATCGTATAGCCGGCCGTGCTGCTGGGATCATCAACCCGGGAATAGTCGGCAATGAAGGCCTGCGCGGCGGCGCGAACCTGTTCGGGCGTGCCGGTGAGGCCGACCAGATTGTCCGGGAAGGCTGAGGTCGCAACATATTCGGCGAGTTTCTCAGGCGTATCGCGCTCCGGATCGATGGAGATCAGCAGTGTTTGCGGCGGGTCGATGCCTTCAGGCAGCATCTTGTAGGCGCGCGCCACGGTCACCAGCGTCATTGGGCAGACGTCCGGGCAATAGGTGAAGCCGAAATAGATCAGCGTCGGATGGCCCTTGAACGTATCCTGCGTAACCGCCTCGCCCTTGTCATTGACCAGCGAGATAGGCCCGCCAATCTCCGGATAGGCGCGGCTGAGACAGCCTGACTTTGTGCCGCCGGACTTGGCGCCTTCGGGCGTATCGGCAGGGCCGGACGGGGAACAGGCGGTGGCGGCAATGGCGCCGAGCGCCGCGATCAGGGTGCGATAGGGAAAGGTCATGGCCGCGATATGCCGCCAACGCACCGCTTGGCGCAAGGGTCACGCTGACGCATAAGCATCGCATGGACGATATCACCCGCGACTCCCGTTACGGCCTCGACGATGCCGTGTTCACACTGGCCCCGGAAGGCCTAGGCTCGGCCCAGTCGGCGCTGGGACGCACGCGGCTGCGCACCTTCATCACGCTGCGCTGGCTGGCCGTGGCCGGGCAGACCATGGCCGTACTCTTCGTGGCTTTCGTGCTGGGTTTCGAGCTGCCGCTGGCGCTGTGCCTGGCGATTATCGCCGCCTCCGCCTGGCTTAACGTGTTCCTGGCCTTTGCCTTTCAGAGCCAGCGCCTGACGCGCGGCTGGGAGGCAAGCCTGCAGCTGGCCTTCGACACGCTGCAACTGGCGGCGTTGATTACCGCAACGGGCGGCCTGTCGAACCCGTTCCTGCTGCTGCTTCTGGCGCCGGTGACGGTGGCGGCGCTTTCCGTGTCACAGATGCGGGCGACTTTGGTGGCCGTTCTGGCCCTTTTGCTGGCCGCGTTGATGCCGTTCGTGGCCCTTCCCCTGCCCTGGCTGAATGGCGAAGTGATCAGCCTGCCGCCCCTCTTCCAGTGGGGCCAGTTCACGGCGCTCGCCGTGGGCCTCGTCTTCTTCTCGCTCTCCGCTGTACGCGTCAGCCAGGATGAGGCCCGCCTCGTGCGCGCGCTTGATGCCGCCAGCGTGGTCATGGCGCGTGAGCAGAAGCTGTCCGCGCTTGGCGCCATGTCGGCGATGACGACGCACGAGCTTGGCACGCCGCTGGCCACGATCCACCTTGTCTCCAAGGAATTGCTGGCCGAGCTCGACCCTGATGATCCGAACATGGAAGATGTGCGCCTTATCGCGGAACAGGCGGACCGTTGCCGGTCCATTCTGGCGACCATCCGTGAGGCCCGCGAGGCGACCGACATTGTCCATGCCCTGATGCCGCTGGATGCGCTTGTGGAAGAAGCCGCCGCCCCGTTCAAGGGCCTCGGCGTCGACCTTGTCGTGCGGGCGGGACCGGGCGAGCGCGGCGAGCCGAAGGCGCCCATCCTGAACCGCAGTCCTGAAATTCTGCATGCGCTCGGCGCCTTCATCGAGAATGCTGTCAGCTTTGCCGACACGCGCGTGACGGCGGTCGCTTCATGGACGGACGACCAGATCCTGATCACGATCACTGATGACGGCCCCGGCTTTGCGGCAGAAGTCATGCCCAAGCTGGGAGAGCCCTATGTCTCCCAGCGCAGCGAAGCCCAGCTCGGCGGCGGAGACATGGGGCTTGGTTTTTTCATCGCCAAAACACTGATCGAACGCACTGGCGGGCGCATCGCCACGCGTAACCGCACACCGCCGAAACGCGGCGCCGTTGTGCAGGCCCTGTGGCCGCGTGCAGCACTTGAGGCTTCTAAATTGGCCTAAGCCGTGCAAAAGGCCTATATTGAATCTGAATCGCAAGAAGGAACGCGGCCATGGACCGCCCGGTGACAGTTAACGTGCACGAAAGCCTCAAGGGCGTGGAAGACCGTTCCTGCCTTGTGATGGATGACGATGGCCCGTTCGTACAACGCATGGCGCGGGCGCTGGCCCAGCGCGGCTTTGTGGTTTCCGCCGTCTCGACCGTCAGCGAGGGCAAGGATATTGCCCGCATGAACCCGCCCGCCTTTGCCGTGCTGGACCTGCGCCTGGAAGACGGCAGCGGGCTTGATGTGGTCGAAGTGCTGCAAAAATTCCGCCCTGATGCCCGCGCCGTGATCCTGACCGGCTATGGCGCGATTGCAACGGCGGTTGCCGCCGTGAAGGCTGGCGCGGTCGACTACCTGTCCAAACCGGCTGATGTTGACGATATCATTCGTGCGCTCACCGCCACGAAGGACGAAAAACCGGCGCCGCCGGAAAATCCGATGTCGGCCGACCGGGTGCGCTGGGAACATATCCAGCGCGTATATGAGCTGTGCAATCACAATGTGTCCGAGACAGCCCGCCGTCTGAACATGCACCGACGCACGCTGCAGCGGATCCTCGCGAAACGTGCGCCGCGCTGAGGAAAACACCTGAGGGTTGAGGCCTGTCAGCCATGACGCACGCGTCATGGAAATCGTAATAATTGCAGCTATTGCAAACGATTCTCGCGTGCCCTAATCGCGCCGGATGAAATCATCCTGCGCCCTCCCCGCCTCGCTTGTTTTGCTCTCCTTCGCCGCCCCGGCCCTTGCCCAGAATGAGGATGCCACGAAGCGTCTCGACCCGGTCGTGACGACGGCTGTACCGGGCGCGACGCCGCTCAGCGACATTCCTATGTCGGTCAGCGTGATTGGGGCGGATGACCTCAAACTGGCAAAGGCCTATCTCGGCGCAGAGGACGTGACCGACCTGCTGACGGGTGTTGATGCGGCGGTGGCCAATGGCACGCAGGTGGCGTTCCAGATCCGCGGCATTGGCGCGGTGGACCATCAGGCGCTGACGCCCGGCGCCGCAGCGGTTTATGCAGATGGCGTCTATTTGGCCACCAATGTGCAGACGGGCCTGATGCTGTACGACCTTGAGCGGATCGAAGTGCTGAAAGGCCCGCAGGGCACGCTCTATGGCCGCAATGCCTCCGGCGGGGCGATCAATTTCATCACGGCCAAGCCGGGCGAGGGCCAGTCGCGCTATCTGAGCGCCGGATATGGCAATTTCAATCGTGTCGATCTTGGTGGCGCCTATGGGGAGAGCCTTGGCGGCGGCTTCAGCTATCGTCTTGCGGGGCGCTACCTGTCGCGGGATGCGGCGCTGGACAACACCGCCGGACCGGAAGACGCTGGCGGCGTGCGTGACGAGTTTGGCCTGCGCCTTGGCCTCAACTGGGACGAAATGCTGGGCGGGCGCCTTCTGGTGCGCACGCATTACGAAGAAGACAATGGCGTCAATGCCTCGCCGCGCAATGACAGCCTCGACCTTGGCGACCATGAGATCGCGGTTGAAGGCACCGGCACGCAGGACACGGATAATGCCTTCTATGGCGCGTCGGTGGACTATACGCGCGACCTCGGCCGCTGGGAGCTGTCCTCGCTGACGGCGTTCGAAGGCTATGCGCAGCAATACGGCTTTGACTTTGACGGCGCGCAGGCTCTTTTCGGCAATGCGGCGCTCAGTGCGAACCTTTCCTATGACCGCTCATTCCGTCAGTATTCGCAGGAATTCCGACTGCAGACGGACAGGACCGGCGGGCATACGCTATTCGGCCTCAGCGCATCGACCGATGATTTCAGCCAGACCTATACGATCTGGTGCGGCGAGCTGGACCCGTCTACGCTGATCGGCACCTGCCCCTATGTCGGCGCAGCAAGCCGCGCGGGCCCGACGCCCGTCTCGCCCACCCGCGCCATGACGCTGGTGACCGATATCAACCAGTCACGCGATACGCTCGCGGCCTTCACGCACAATGATTTTGACCTGACAGAGCAGCTGACCGCCACGTTTGGCTTGCGCCTCACGCATGAGGAGATCGACGGGCATGGCAGCGGACGGCACGTCTTCGAGGATGGCACGATTGGCTATAACAATGTGAGCGGCCTGGGCCTCGCCTATGGGTCGAACACGATTGATGAGACGCGCCTCAGCGGTAATGCAGCGCTTGCCTATGATCTCGGTGCTGGCACGGCCTATGCGTCTGTGGCGAACAGCTACAAGTCCGGCGGCTTCAATGGTGAAGTGCAGAACAATGCGACGCATTTTGCTGATGAGGGCCTGTTCTCTGCGGAGTCAGTCACGGCCTATGAGGTCGGCTACAAGGCGCGCCCTACGGAGGCGCTGACATGGACGCTGGCGGCCTTCTGGCAGGACTATGATTCCCCGCAGGCCCGCATCTTTGTGAACTTCCCGCTGCCGGACGGATCGAGCATTACCTCGAACTCGCTGTCGAACCTTGATGCCGCGACTGTCCATGGCGCTGAGGCGGACGTTACGTGGCGGGCGACGGAGGGCCTGACGCTGGATGCCGGGCTGACGCTGCTGGACACGGAGATCGAGCAGAGCTCCGATATTGGCGGCAATGCGGCCACCTTTGACGGCAATCCCCTGCCCTTTGCCTCGGACGTGTCGGCGACGCTGGGCGCGCGTTATGACTTTGCGCTGACGCCGGGTGTGGACGCCAGCCTTGCGGCCCATGCCAAGTATCGCGGCGACTATTATCTGGACCCGGAAGGCCTTGAGGCGCGGATGCAGAAGGGCTTCACCACGCTTCAGGCCGAGGCGACGTTCGCCTTTATCGACACGGGGCTGAGCCTGACACTCTGGGGCCGGAACCTCACCGATGAAGACTATGCCCTCTCGGGCTATGGCTTTATCGGCTACAACACGTTCCGTTCAGACCCGCGCACCTATGGCGTGCGGCTGGATTACAGCTTCTAGCAACTGCCCATCACTCGGCAGGCGAGACGCCCGGGCAACCGCCGGTATCGAAGCGGATCGCCCGGAAATTGACCGGGTCGCCATTGGAATAGTTGAGGGCGTAGTGCGGCTCGGATTCGGTGACGCAGAGCTTCATCCTGTCGGCTTCTGCGCGCAGGTTTGCGACTTCATCGGCGATTGCAGGAACGGCTTTGCGGTCCTCGAAATTGACGAGATAGACGAGCGGATAGGCGGCTGTGTCTGTGGGCAGGTCGAGCGGGGTTTCAGGTGGGTGCAGGTTCTGCGTGCCCATGGTGAGGATGTAGGAGGGCTCTGCATAGCCGAGGGCCAGGATGCGTTGGGGCGCGACCGTGTTGCAATCCGCATCATCGCCGGGCACGCCGCAGACTTCTTCCAGTGCAGCGCGGGCCGTTTCGGTCGGCTGCAGCCAGACCTGGCTTGGCAGCATGAAGATGCGCACGTGCCAGCCGATCGTGATGCTGGCGGCGATGGCGAGCAGGATGGCGAGGCCGTCCTTGCGGCGCGCAAATTCCACGATGGCAAAGCCTGCAAGCGCAAAGCCGACCCACCAGAGCCAGAGCGGGAAGCTGCGATAGGCCGTCCAGGACTCGAGCACCTGGCTGGCCGCAACGGTTTTGAAATCACCCGCGGTTTCTTCCATGTAGAAGACAGCGACACCGGGGAACGAGACAGCGAGCAGGAGGATGGCGCCGATGGCGAAGAGCGTGAGCGATATCCAGCGGCTGACCGGCATGCGCACACCGTCCATCAGCTGCACGGCGGCATAGCCGCAGAGGAGACCCATGGCCGGATAGGCAGGCAGGATATAGTGGCTGAGCAGCGTCGGCATCAGCTCGAAGAAGACGAAGGTGAGCGCGGCCCAGGCCACGATAAAGCGGATGGCGCGGGTCTCGTCGGTGAGGCCGTCGATACCGATGGGCCAGCGTGTCTTCCAGTCGTCGCGCCCGGCAATGTACCAGAAGGCGGCGAGCAGAAGGGCCGGATAGGCCGGCAGTGTCTTCAATGTGGAAAGCGTGCCGAGCGTCTTCGCCATGAGCCCCGTGCCCTCTGGATGGGGCAGCAAGGGCAGCGCGAACAGGAGAACCGTGAGAAAGGCGAACACGACAGCAGCGATGGCGGCGGAGTCGCGCAGCCATTTCCAGCCAAGCTCGTTGCGCGGTTTCAGGCGATGCCATGCCGCGACGCAGGCCGGGGCGAGCATCAGCGTGGCCGGGAAGAACCAGGCTGGCAAATGGGTGAGGTGGTAGAAGGGCCAGCCGCCATGGCCTTCGGAGGCGCCGGTGAACTTGTCTTTCAGATCCTTGCCGACGGCGCCCTTGATGAATTCGCCATGGGTGGCGGCTTGAATCCAGAGGAACCATGGCAGGACGAGCGCGACGAAGATGAGCGGCCCGGGCCACCAGAGGAGGACTTTCCACCAGTCCCCGCCCTTGCCGACGGTCGCTTTCGTCCACACCCATGCGCCGATACCGGCATAGGCGGCGACCATGGGGCCGACGGGGCCCTTGATGAGGAAGACGAGGCCCATGGCCGTCCAGAAGAGAAGCGCCATGCGTTTCGACTGGTCATTTCGCATATAGAGGCGGGCGAGCGCGCCGATGCTCAGCGTCGTCAGGAAGACGAGGACGCCATCCGTCTTGGAAATATGCGCCTCGCTGGTGAGCAGCAGGGTCGCCCCGAACAGGGCCGCGCCGAGCCAGCTGGCGCGCCTTCCGATGAGGGGGATACCGCACCAGAAACAGGCGAGCGTGCCGAAGGCCGCGCCGAGCCAGCTGGGCACGCGATAGGTCCATATCTGTTTCGCTTCTGCGCCGGTGAAGAGGGCCGTCGACCCGGCCTGCAGCCAATGAATGCCGGCGGGCTTCTTGTTGCGCAGCTCGTCCTGGTAGCGCAGGCGAATATAATCGCCCGATTCCAGCATCTGCTTGGAGGCCTGCGCGAAGCGGCTTTCGTCGCGGTCGAGCGCAGGCAGGTTGAACACGCCGGGCGCAGCGGCCCCGAACGTGATCACGAAAAGCAGGACCCAGGCTTTCCAGCCGGTGGAGATACGGTCGAGGAATGTCATGGCTTTGCCTTCTAGCGGCACTCGCGCGCGCCGTCTTGTGGTTTTGGGCAGGAAAGCGGGACCAGCGCCAAGTGCGGTAGGGTCTCGCTTTTGCCGCCTTGCCTCGTTATGAGGCTTGGTTCGTTCTCCTGACAGCCCGAAGGCTTTCTGTTTTGGCCAATTCCCTCGAATTCTCAATCGTCGTGCCGCTGCATAATGAGGCCGGCAATGTCACCCGCCTGATCGAGGAGATCGCGCGGGCGCTGGACGGGCGCGCCTTCGAGATGCTGTTCGTCGACGATGCCTCCACGGATGACACACGTGCCGTCCTGGTGGAGCTGAAAAGCCGTTTCCCGATGCTGCGCGTTGTGGCCCACCGCAAGAATGCCGGCCAGAGCCGGGCCATTCGTTCGGGCGTGCTGGCGGCGCGGGCGCCGGTGATTGGCACGCTGGACGGCGACGGCCAGAACGACCCGGCCGACCTGCCGGACCTTTACCGCGCCCTGACGCGCGCTGATGCGCCCCAAGACCTGAAAATGGTGATGGGCCGCCGCGCCAGTCGCAAGGATACGGCGTGGAAGCGGTTCGGGTCGCGCTTTGCCAACAATATCCGCATGCGCCTGCTGAACGACGACTGCGATGACAGCGGCTGCGGCATCAAGGCCTTCTATCGCGAGACTTATGTGTCCCTGCCCTATTTCGATCACATGCACCGCTACATGCCCGCCCTGTTCCGGGCCGAGGGGTACAAGGTGGAATATCGCGACGTGAACCACCGTCCGCGCGCCACGGGCACATCCAACTATACCAATTTCGGCCGCCTCGGCGACGCGCTGTCAGACCTGCGCGGCGTGATGTGGCTGATCCGCCGGCGGCGCAATCCGGGCGGCGCGGACGAGCTTTAGGCGCCAATACGCTGGCGAATGAAGGCGGCACGGCCCTCGACGGGCGCCAGCGGCACGTCCACAAGCGAAAACCCAAGACTTTCATAGGCCTCGCGCACCAGCGCGCCGAAAGCGGCGCTGCCGCCGAAATCGAGCGTGCGCTCGGCGTCCTGCGTGTAGATCGCCTGCCAGGGCGGGAACCAGAACACGGCTTCCGGCGGGGGCATGGCCGCGATGGCTTCGCGAATGGCGACGTCCGGCAGCTGCCAATAGGTGGTATAGGCGAGCAGGTCTGGCAGGCCGCGGTCGCAGATGACGGGTCCAGAAACACCGCGCAGGGATTGCTGGTCGTCGATTGCCTGCTGCAGCATCAGCGAAACAAACAGGGCCGGGTCCCGATCGCCCGTGCCGCGCCCGCCTGTTGCACGCTGATCGGCAAGGACCCGCCGGGCAGGCTCGCTGACCGTTTGGAAATCTGGAGCGAGATGGGTCAGGACGCTCGACTTGCCGCTGCCAGGCGGACCGGTGAAAATATGAATGTCTGGCACGTATTTCTCCGTGGAGTGGCGTTTATGACCCGAAATTGCCGTGTTTACCGCTGTTTATGGGTAGAGGGCCGCACCGGGCGGCCAGCATGGGGAAATCCGCTCGCATCGCTGGGCGCATTACGGTAAACCTCGTGTTAACTCAGCCGCAGGACGGGTGGTGTTGAAATGAATAAAGACACGAAGATCGCGCTGGCGGGAGCAGCGGTCGCCAAGATGGAACGCAAGAAGCGTGAGAAACACGCTTCTGACGACTCGAATGAAAAGGGGTACTTCATGCGCGTAATTTTCGGGATCTTTCCGCTGCTGGTCATTCCGGTAGTGTTGTACAATCTGCTGGCGCTGGGCTTTGGCGGCGCTGTCGAGACAGTGAATGCGCAGGGCGAGCTTGTGCGCTCAACCGTGGCGCCGATCCTCAACCTGCTCAACGGGCCATTCATGCACCTGCCGATGATTTCCGGCGTGGACTGGATGCTGACCAAGGGCGACGCGATCCTGCTGGTGGCGGTGATCTTCCTGTTTCTGGAAATCCTCAAATCGACCAGCACGGGCACATCGACCATCATCAATCACGCCGTGTCGATGATGCTGTTCATCGTCTGCCTGATCCAGTTCCTGCTGCTGCCGAACTTTGCGACCTCGACCTTCTTCATCCTCATGTCGATGACCTTGCTGGACGTTCTGGCCGGTGTGGTCGTGACCATCGTTTCCGCACGGCGCGACTTTGGCGTGGCGGGCGACGTCTAGGCCTTCCTATTCCCCGGCCGCCGCGAAAAAGGTTTCGCTGGTGCGCCGGGACGCGGCCGCCCTTGCGAGGGATTGCAGGAAAGTGGCCGTCCACCAGTCATTATCATGTCTCGCGATCTCGCTCCACATGGCCGCGTGCCGTGTGCGACGCTCTTCCAGCGGCATGGTGACGGCGCGTGTGATGCCACCGGCAATCGAGGCCGCGTCATAGGGATTGATGAGCAGGGCGCCTTCGGCGAGCTGTTCGGCCGCGCCTGCGAAACGCGAGAGGATGAGCACGCCGGGATCGGCTTCATCCTGGGCGGCGACATATTCCTTGGCGACCAGATTCATGCCGTCATTCAGCGGCGTGACGAGCGCAATGTCGGCCCGGCGGAAGAGGCCGGCCAGACGTTCGCGGGGGATGGAGCGATGGATATATTGCACGGGCATGTAACCGATGTCGCCGAACTCTCCATTGACCTCTCCTGAGAGCTGTTCGAGGTCGCGCCGGATATCCTTGTAGGCCTGAACATCCTCGCGGGTGGGCGGGGCGATCTGCAGGAAGGCGATCCGGTCAGCCTCGACATGCCGATCCCGCAGGAAGGCCTGGAAGCCGCGCAGCCTGTGCGGCAGGCCCTTGGAATAGTCGAGGCGGTCAACGCCGATCATGACCTTCTGGGCTGACGTCGTGATCTCCGGCAGTTCAGGCGCCTCTTCTGCAGCCTTGCGGAAGCCGGTGGCATCTATGCCGATGGGAAAGCTCGCGACCTGGATGAAGCCGTTATTGAAGCGCAGACGCCCGTCAGACAGCAGTTCCGCGCGGCCAAGCGTGCGGAAGGCGCCGATGAAATTGGCGACGTCGCGCTGCGTCTGCAGGCCCACAAGGTCATAAGCCGAAAACCATTCGAGGAATTCGGCATTGTCCGAGAGGGCGCGGATGCCGTTGGCGACGGGAAACGGGATGTGCAGGAAAAAGCCGATGGGGTTTCGCACGCCGAGCTTGCGCAGCTCATGCGCGAGCGGGATCAGATGATAGTCGTGGATCCAGATCGTGTCGTCGGGACGCAGGTGCGGCGCGGAGAGTTCGGCGAGGCGGCTGTTGACGGATTTGTAGGTGGTGAACTGGCCGACGCTGACGCTGAGGAGGTCAGCCCGTCCATGGAAAAGCGGCCAGAGGACCGAGTTGGAATAGCCGAGATAATAACCTGCATGTTCCTTCGGCGTGAGGCCCATGGCGAGGCGTTCAAAGGTTGCCCCGGGATGATTGATGAGTGCCTCCGGACCATTGCCGGACCGTTCCTTGACCGTTTCAGTGCCGATCCAAAGCCCGCCCTGCGAGGCCATCGTGTCGTTGAGGGCGACAACCAGGCCGCCGCTCGGCTTGTCGCCCAGTGGCACACGGTTCGAAAATACGACAAGTCGCGTCACGTCTCCCTCTCCTGATTGTCAGTTCAACCTCTGAACGTAGCGGTCCCCTCCGGGTTCCGCTTGTATCGCTAACATCTGCATCGGCGCGCGCGGAACGATCCGAGGTGACGCTTCGTTGGTTCTGCAAGCACACAGTTTGAGCAGGAGACGAAACCCATGAACACGATTGCCCCCCAGATACATGAAGACGGCCTTCCCGGCAGCGAGGCAGACCTGTCGCCCAAGCCCGAATGGGAACCCCGCTATCCGGGCTCCGGCCGGCTCGAAGGCAAGGTCGCGCTGATCACCGGCGCCGATAGCGGCATCGGCCGCGCGGTGGCCGTGCTGTTTGCGCGCGAAGGCGCCGATATTGCCTTCGTCTATCTTTCGGAAACCGAAGACGCGGATGCGACCTGCAAGATGATCGAGGATGAGGGCCGCGACGCGCTGGCCATCAAGGGCGATCTCGGCGATCCGGATTTCGCGCAGATGGTCGTTGCAAAGACGATTGCGCGGTTCCAGACGATTGACGTCCTGGTCAACAATGCCGGGGAGCAACACCCCGACAAGGAGATTGAGGACATTACCGATGCGCAGTTGAAGCGCACTTTCCAGACAAATATCTTTTCGATGTTCTACCTGACGCAGGCCGCGCGCCCGCACCTGAAAGAAGGGGCGTCGATCATCAATTGCACATCGGTGACCATGTATGCCGGCGCCAGTGAGCTGCTCGACTATTCGGCCACCAAAGGCGCCATCACGGCGTTCACGCGCTCACTGTCGGAGAACATTGTGGGCGATGGCATTCGCGTCAACGCCGTGGCGCCGGGGCCTATCTGGACGCCGCTAAATCCAGCCGGCGGGGCATCGCCCGAAAAGCTGGAGCATTTCGGTGAGGGAACCCCCATGGGGCGTCCCGGCCAGCCGAACGAAGTCGCGCCAAGCTTCCTGTTCCTCGCCTGCGAGGATTCAAGCTACATGTCCGGGCAGGTCCTGCACCCGAATGGCGGCATCATCGTCGGCTCGTAAGGGCTCGCGCCTAGTCCTTTTTGGCGAGGTCGGCGAGCTGGTCCTGGATGGCCTGCATCTGGGCCTGCATGGCGGCGAGCGCCTCGGCCTGGAAATCCATGATCGGATTTGATGGCGTCTGTTTCTCGTTATGGGACGCCTTGTGGAGCGTGGGCATGAACATTTTCATGCCCTGCTCGAACATCGCCATGTTGCGGCGCGCCTGTTTTTCAAACAGCGACATCGGATTGGCGGCCTTGGTCCATTCCTTTTGCGTGTCGGCAAAACTGTTCATCGACATGTCGAGGAAGGCCGGAAGGAAGGCCTGTCCGCCACCACCATAGAAACCGATCAGCTTGCGCAGGAAGTTCAGCGGAAGGGCGCCCTCCCCCTTTGTTTCCTGCTCGAAAATGATCTGCGTGAGCACCTGACGGGTCAGATCCTCTCCCGATTTGGCATCGCGCACTTCAAAATCCCGGCCCTCACGGACGAGTTCGGAAAGGTGTTCCAACGTCACGTAAGATGACGTGGATGTGTCGTAGAGACGCCGATTCGCGTATTTCTTGATGATGATCGTCTGGGACGATCCATTTGGCTTGGCCATATCCTACCCTCAGTTCTCCTCAATGGGAGAAGCAATTATTGTGCTATGCAGCAATATTTGCACAGAATTTGCGTGTGACCAATGCGCTATTGAAGTCTACCGGCCATGAAGGCTAGAGACGGGGCAACAAAAGCCGGAGGAAAATTAGGCATGACAAAGACAGTACTGGTCACGGGGGGCACGCGCGGTATCGGACGTGCGATCAGCGAGACAATGAAAGCAAAGGGCTACAAGGTTGCGGCCAATTACGGCGGCAATGACGAAGCGGCCAAGCTTTGCGAAAAAGAAACAGGCATCCGTTGCTACAAGTTCGACGTGGCTGACTATGAAGCCGTGGGCAAAGGCATCGCGGCCATCGAGGCCGATCTCGGCCCGATCGACATCGTGATCAACAATGCCGGCGTGACGCGCGACGCACCCTTCCACAAGATGACACTCGACCAGTGGCAACAGGTCATCAATATCGACCTGACCTCGGCGTTCAACGTGACGCGCCAGGTGTGGGACGGCATGCGCGAGCGCGGTTTCGGCCGGGTCATCAACATCTCGTCGATCAACGGACAGAAGGGCCAGTTTGGCCAGGCGAACTATTCCGCCGCCAAGGCCGGCCTGATCGGCTTCACCAAGGCGCTCGCCCAGGAAGGCGCCAAGAAGGGCGTGACCGTGAACGTGGTCTGCCCGGGCTATATCGATACGGAAATGGTTCAGGCCGTGCCGGAGAAAGTGCTGGAAAGCATCATCGCGTCGATCCCGGTCGGCCGTCTCGGCAAGGCTGAAGAGATCGCCTCGATGTGCGCCTATCTCTCCAGCGAGGAAGCCGCCTTCATCACCGGCGCAACCATGACGGTGAACGGCGCGCAATATATCGCGGGCTAGGCCTGCCGACATTGCAAGCAAAACGAAGAACCGGACCGGCCCCGCGCCGTCCGGTTTTTCTGTATTTAAAGACGCGGGAGGCGAGGTGCCGGGAACGCGTTTTTTGTATTTCAGGATAGAAGCAAGGTCGCGATCCCTTGCCCCGTCTCCCGCGCTGCCCGGCGAGATGGGAGCCAGCCGGACGAGAAGAGAATACGCCGGGACGCGCGCTGTCGGACAAGTTTATGGTGAAAGCCCGGCTGGCGGGCGATTACGGGGTGTTTCATGTTGGAAAGAGCGCGCTAGACCTTGGGCCGCCAGTCAGGCGGGGCCAGTTCAAAACCCTTGAACTCGAAGCCCGGCGCGACCGTGCAGCTGACGAGGGTCCACGCGCCGAGCGTTTCGGCCGTCTGCCAGTGATGGGCAGGGACGACGATTTGCGGATGCTGGCCAGCGCGCAGGTCCGGGCCGAGCTGGTAGGCGTCGGCGCCCCTCCCGTCCGGCGGTGAAAGGGTGAGCGCAAGCGGGCCGCCAGCATGCCAGAACCAGCATTCATCGGCATCGACGCGGTGCCAGGCGGACACTTCATCGGCCTGCAGCAGGTAGTAGATGGCCGTGGATGTGGGCCGGTAGCCATGCATGGCCGGGGCGCGGAAGGTTTCGGCATAGTGGCCGCCTTCGGGATGCGGCTTCAGGCCGAGCAGGCGGATGATCTCATTGGCGCCAAGGTCCCCCGAAATGGCGTTCATCAGAACCGGTCCTTCCGGCCGCGGATTTCCGCGAATGTTGCCACAGGGTCGCCGGGATGGCCCATGGCCGCCTGAAGACCCGGATCGTCGGCGCGCAGGAAGGGATTGGTCTTCAGTTCGCGGGCGAGCTGGGTGGGGACGGTCCATTCATTGCGGGCGCGCTTGTCGGTGATCTCGTTCACATAGCCGGCGAGCGCCTCATTGCCGGGGTCGACCGTGACGGCGAACTTGGCGTTCGAGGCCGTATATTCATGCGCGCAGTAGAGTGCCGTCTCGGGCGGCAGGTTCTTCAGGCGCGAGAGGGAGGCCCACATCATTTCCGGATTGCCCTCGAAGACGCGGCCGCAGCCGAGCGCAAAGACGGCGTCGCCGACAAAGGCCGTGGCTTCGCCCGCCAGATGATAGGCGATATGACCAAGCGTATGGCCCGGCACATCGATGACATGCGCGGCCAGCGCGCCGAGGGAGACGACATCACCGGTCTTCACGGCGCGGTCGATGCCGGGGATTTTTGCCTCTTCGCCAGCGGGGCCGGTAATGGTGCAGCCGGTGGCCTCCTTGATGGCGAGATTGCCGCCTGCGTGGTCCGGATGCCAGTGCGTGTTCCAGATCTGCGTGATGGTCCAGCCGCGCGCGGCGGCTTCGGCGAGGTATTTCTGCGCGTCGGGCGTATCCACGGCAGCGGTCTCGCCGGACACGGAATCATGTGCAAGGAAGCCGTAATTATCATTCAGGCAGGGAAACTGGTGTATCTGGAACATCAGGTCGGATCTCCGGGCGGCTTCAATTCGTGGTCGTAAAACCCTAAATAACACAAGGAAGCCCATGCGTCAGGATGCCGTCACCTTGGAGCGATTCTATGCCTCCCCGCTGGGGAGCGCGGCCGCGCGCATCCTGTCGGCGAAGCTGGTCGACCTGTGGGGCGAGGCGAACAATTTGTCGGTTCTGGGCCTTGGCTATGCCATTCCGGTTCTGGATGCGTTTGGCGACCAGCCGGGCCGCAGCGTGGCCGCAGTACCGTTCGACCATGGCCCTGTGCGCTGGGACCCGACCGGACGCGGCAATGCGACCGTTTCCGTTGGCGACCTGCGCCTGCCCTTCCCGGATGGCCAGTTTGACCGCGTGATCGTACTGCATGGCCTTGAGGAAACGGGCGATCCACGCGCCTATTTGCGGGAGATCTGGCGCGTCATGGCGCCGGAGGGACGCATCGTGCTGGCTGTTTCCAACCGCGCTGGCCTGTGGAGCCGGGCGACCCGGACGCCGTTTGGCCAGGGACGACCGTGGAGCCGGTCGCAGCTGATGAACCTGCTGTCGATCGGTCTCTTCCAGGTAACGGCCAGCGCCAGCGCGCTCTATATGCCGCCTGTTTCGGCCCGGCTGGTGACCGCTGCGGCCGAAGGCTGGGACGCGATCGGACGGATCATCACGCCGGGCCTTGGCGGGGTCGTGCTGGTCGAAGCGGTGAAGAGACTGTATGCTGAACCGGGAGGCGGCGCCGTCGCGCCTGTGGCGGAGCGGGTGCGGATTGCCAAGCCTGCGGCGACGTCACGGCGCGAAAGACATTGACGCAAGCGGTGCGACCGATACGTTCGCACCTGCAAAAACCAAAGGGCTGGTGGACTATGAAACTCGTTACCGCAATCTTTAAACCAAGCCGTCTCGACGCTGTGATCGACGCACTGTCCGAGGCTGGCGCGACTGGCCTGACCGTATCGGAAGTGCGCGGCTATGGCCGGCAGCAGGGCAAGACGGAAGTCTATCGGGGGGCCGAATATGAAGTGCGCCTCCTGCCGAAAGTCCGCGTGGAAGTCGCCTGCAGCGAGGCCGACGCAGAGCGTTTTGCCGACGCGATCATCTCGGCGGCAAACACAGGCACGATCGGCGACGGCAAGATCTTCATCACGACGGTCGAATCCGTGGTGCGTATCCGCACCGGCGAGCGCGACGAGCAGGCCCTGACGGGCTGATCCGCCACGCCTCTATGGCAAACCATAGATTAACGCGGGCGGCATTGTTTTGCCGCCCGGCGCAAACCTTCATGAACGGGGGTTCTGTAAGGATGACCGCCTAGTATCGGGCGGGGTCATGCCATGCAGTATCTGTTTCACTCCTTCACAGGCGGGGCATTCTGATGTCCGTCCTGTCCGGGATTCTCCTCGCCAATATCTCGCTGGCCCTGCTGGCAGCCCTGATCTACTGGCAGGGCACCATGCATGCCGAACAACTGCGCGACGTGCGGCTTCAGTTCAACAAGCTCTCTTCGACCGATCCGGTCACCAATCTTCCCAATCGCGCCAAACTGCATGAGCGCCTGACCGAGGCGCTTGAATCCGACGGGCCGGACCCGGCGCTGATGGTGATCGAGCTGGACGGGTTCAAAGTGGTCAATGACACACTGGGACACGAGACCGGCGACGAACTGCTGAAGGCCGTGGCGATGCGCATGAACAGCTGCCTGAACGACAAGGACATGCTGGCCCGCGTTGGCGGCGGCGAGTTTGCCGCGCTGATCACCCGCGCGGACGCCGAAGTCCGCGCCACGCAGACGGCGCAATCGATTGACGAGGCCATGCACGCCCCCTTCCGCATCGGCGAGGACGTGATCAGTATGAAAGCCAATATCGGCATCGCGCCGACGCAGAAAGGTGAAGTGCCGGCAACCGAAATCCTGCGCCGGGCCGACGTCGCCATGTTTGCGGCCAAGAATGACCGGCTGGAGGCAATCCGCACCTATTCGCCCGCCATGGATGAAGCGCTGCAACTGCGCCGGACGATCAATTCCGAACTCGACCGTGCACTCATGAACAATGAGCTGACCTTGGTCTACCAGCCGCTTGTATGTGCACGGACGGGCAAGGTGATGAGTGCCGAAGCCCTGATGCGCTGGCCGAGCAAGCAGGGACTGGCCGGTTCGCCGGGCGTGTTCATCCCGATTGCCGAGGAAAGCGGGCTGATCACGAAACTCGGCGCCTGGGCGCTCGACCAGGCCATGCTGGAAATCAAGCGGCAGAAGACGATCCCGATCGCGGTCAATGTCTCACCCGTGCAGTTCCGCGTCGATGGATTTGCCAATAGCGTGGAAGCCGCGCTGGAGCGCCACGGCATCGAGCCCGCACTGCTGCACATCGAAATCACGGAAGGCGTTCTGATCTCGCATACGGGCGAAGCGCAGCGCACGATGAACCGCCTGCGCCAGATGGGCGTGCAGGTGCTGCTCGACGATTTCGGCACGGGGTATTCATCGCTAAGCTATCTGCAGCAATTCCAGTTCGACGGACTGAAGATTGACCGCGCCTTCATCCAGCAGCTCGACATCGGCCATACGGGCCGCGAACTGCTGAAATCCATCATTGCGCTGGGCCACAGCCTGAACATGAAAGTCGTCGCCGAGGGCGTCGAGACCGAGGACCAGGCGGCTGTGCTGCAGCTACTGTCCTGCGACTTCCTGCAGGGCTATGCGCTGGGACGCCCGGGTGCCGCCGACGCGCTGCATGCCATGACCGGCCCGGAGGAATTGCTGGGCGGACTGACCCGCAAGGGCGGCGGCTGGACCGGCGCGATCAACTAGCGATCCTTGATATCGGACGCGGTGACTTCTTCCGCGCCATGATGGAGCTGCAGGTTTAGCAGCACCGCCTTGGCGACAGGCAGGAGGATCATGCAAAGCCCGATCAGGACGATGCATAGCGCCACGAAGGACAGGATCTTCAGGCCCGTGGGCAGTGGGCTCATCGGCAGCAGGAACAGGAACGGCGCCAGCAGGATCAGTACGCCGAAGCCGACAAAAAAGGCCGGACCGTCTGCCGTATCAGCCGATGTCATGTCACGTCCGCAGACCGGGCATTCCGAATTGAGCTTCAGATAGCCCGAAAACAGCTTTCCTTCGCCGCACTTGCCGCAACGCAGGCGCAGGCCCGAGAGGATGGGGGATGCATTCGACATGTCAGACTCCGTGTTTCACCGCTCATGTAGGCGTTCAGACACGCCTTTAAGCCGTGCCAAACCGTCGCTGGAGCTCAAAGGTCGCAGTTGAGGCCCGCGCATTAACCTCAGACCACCCTTGACCTCGGGCCCCGCTTTGCACACCAGAGCAGCGCAGATGACCTGAACAAGAGTATACACAATGACCGAACCTGTCTTTCCCTCGATTGCCATTATCGGCACCGGCCTTATCGGCGCATCCATTGCCCGGGCTGCCGCCGAGTATGGCGCAGCGGGATCGGTCAAGCTTTATGACGTGAGCGACGATGTGCGCCAGCGCGCGGCCGGCCTTGGCCTGGGCGACGTTGCGGAGACGCTGCAGGCTGCTGTTGCCGACGCTGACTGCGTGTTGCTGTGCGTGCCGGTTGGCGCGCTGGCGGCTGTCGCAGCCGCCGCTGTGCCGCATATGAAGACCGGGGCGATCCTGACCGATGTAGGCTCGGTGAAGGGGGAAGCTGCCGCCGCCCTCATGGCCGCCGATGACGGCCGCGTGCATATCATACCCGGCCACCCGATTGCGGGCACCGAGCAATCCGGCCCGGAAGCCGGGTTTGCCACCCTGTTCCGCGACGCCTGGTATATCCTGACGCCGGGACCAAGCACGGACGAGGCCTATCTCGCGGGCGTCGATGCGCTGACGCGTTTCTGGCAGGCGCTGGGCTCGAAAGTGGAGACCATGGACAGTGCGCGCCATGACCGCGTTCTGGCCATCACCAGCCACCTGCCCCACCTGATCGCGTTCAATATCGTGGCGACCGCCTTCGACATGGAAACCGTGGAACAGGGCGAAGTGGTGAAATACTCCGCCGGTGGCTTTCGCGACTTCACGCGGATTGCAGCCTCTGATCCCGTCATGTGGCGCGACGTGTTCCTGACCAACAAGGAAGCCGTGCTTGAATGCCTCGGGCGGTTTTCCGAGGATCTCGCCGTTCTGCAGCGCGCGATCCGCTGGGGGGATGGCGACATGCTGATGCGCGAGTTCACGCGGGCCCGGACGATCCGCAAGGCGATCATTGATGCAGGGCAGGATTCCAGCGCGGTAAACTTCGGCCGCAACCCGCACCTGGACAAGGAGACGGGCGAGTCATGAAAGAGATCACGCTGACGCCCGAACGCCGCGAGGCGCTGTGCCGCGAAGTGCAGAAGACGTTCAGCGTGGCCTTTGATGAAACGCTGAGTGATTTTCGGGCGGGCGAGATTGTCGACCTGATGCTGAAAACGATGGGGCCGGCGGTGTATAATCAGGCCGTGCAGGATGTGCGGGCGCACCTGCAGGGCAAGCTGGACGACCTTGATGGCGAAGTCTGGGTGGATGGCGGCGTTTAGGCCCTCACGGCCTTGTGTGTGTTGCGTGTCTGAACCGGCGACTAAATCTGTGCGTATGAAACACATGACCCATTCACTCCTCTCCCGCCGCGCCCTGTTGCTGTCAGGCTCTGCCGCCCTTGCGGTTGCTGCCTGTTCGTCTGCCGGCGCGGACAAGAAGCCACCTGAAGCCGCCGCCGACCGCGATAAGTATGTCGGCAATGAATGGCGTGACCTGACCGAGGACCAATGGCGCGAGCGCCTGTCGCCAGCCGCTTTTGGCGTGCTCCGCAAGGCGAACACCGAACGCGCGTTTACCTCGCCTCTGGAGCACGAGAAGCGCGAAGGCATTTATCATTGTGCGGGCTGCGACCTTCCGCTGTTTTCATCGGACAAAAAGTTCGACAGCGGCACAGGCTGGCCGAGCTTTTTCGATGTGCTGCCGGGCGCTGTTGCGACAAGCGTTGACCGCAAGCTGATCTACACGCGCACGGAATATCATTGCGCCCGCTGCCTTGGCCACCAGGGCCATGTGTTCGAGGACGGCCCGGCCCCGACGGGGCTGCGCTGGTGCAATAATGGCGTGGCGCTGAGCTTCAAGCCCGCCTGAGCCTATTCGGTGATGACATAGCCTTCGGGAATGACAAACGGCGCTGTGGCGACGGCGACATTCTGTTCGACTTCCTCGCCGGGACCATTCTCGCGCCGTTCATAGGCCTCGACCAGTGATAGATAGGGCGGGACATAGACCCAGCCCTGATCGGCCATGTTCTGTACGATCTCGAAATGGAGATGGAACGTGGTGGCCGAGCCGCCAAAATCATTCGAGACATAGCCGAGCGACTGGCCGGCGGTGACGGTGTCGCCGGTCTTTACCTTGAGCTTGGCCATGTTGAGGTGGAGGTATTTGTAGATACGGCCACCGGCGCGCAGGCTGATCGAATAGGAGCCGACATTGGAGATGACGCCATCTTCTGTAGCGACGACTTCCTGCAGCGCGCGGTCAGCCTTGGCGGTGCGGCGCATCGTGTTGCACTGGGCGGGTGTGCCGACGCGGATGTCCTGGCCCTGGTGGATTTTCTGGGCCGGACAGAAGGGGGATCTCCTGTTGGCGCTGCGGGTTTCGCAGAAATTGTCGCGCCATGGATAGGCGAAGTTGCGCGCGTCGCACTGGTCGCCGCCGCCGATGCCGCCGCCGAAGGTGAAGACCTGGGACTGGAGGTAGGCAGGCGCTGATTTCACTGGGAAAACGATGCCGGGCGCGTGGACGATCTGGTCGATGTCACCCTGCCCTGAACCCGGCAGAAGCGCGCCGGGAGCATGGTAGCTGAAGGCCGGTTCGACGGGCGGTGTGACGGGTTCCGTGGGTGTTTCAGCCGTGTCTTCGGGGGGCGTTACGGTATCTTCCGGTGTATCGACGGGGGCTTCCGTGTCCGTTCCGGGGACTTCGGAGTCCGTTCCCGGGGTATCTGTGGCCGGCGTGTCGGTTTCGGCAGGGGTTTCGGGTGTCACGTCCGTGTCAGTCGGAGGTGTTTCGGTTGGCACCTCGGCGCTGGTGTCGGGGGGCGTGACAGTGTCCTCGCCGGAGACGGGGTCGGTGGCCGGTGTATCCGTTTCAGGGTCGGTCGGTGTCTCGCTGCCATCGGTTGGCTCCGCAGGATCGACCGGCGTTTCGCCATAGGGGTTTTCGACCGGTGTGCCGGGAGGCGGTGGACCGGGCGCGCCGGGCGGAATGGCCGGGCCGGGCTCAGGCGTGGACGGCGGCGGGCCGCCATCGCCCGGGAAGCGGATGAAGTCACAGCCAGCCAGGCCGGTGACGGCCAATGCGGCCAGAACGTACGCAACAGTCTTCTGCATCAGCGTGTCCCCGCGATGACCAGTTTACGGGCGATTTCGAGCGCCTCGTCCTCTCCGATGCATTCAGGGTCTTCGCCCGTTGCATTCTTGCATTCGAATTCGATGAGATAGTCAGCGCCATAGCGCGAGAAGGCGACCTGCGCGCCGGAGGCGGTGGCCAGATAGCTCGGCTCGGTATCGGCGGATGTGTCGCCGGCATCGCGCGCGCCGATGACTTCATTGGTGCCGTTGACCACGATGTCATAGTCGACGCCGGGATAGGTGGCGAAATAGCCGTCGCTCATGGGCATGAATTTCACGCCGCCCTCGGCTGACTGGGGCACAACGATGCCGGTGGGGAGGAGGACGGGCACAGGCGGGGCGGATGCGCCGGACTGGACCTGAAAGGCGCCTTCGCCGCGGTCCTCGCTGGGCACCGAGGCCATGTCGCGCCGGGCAGCTTCCCAGTCGATACCGGCCGTGCTTTCGACCGCTTCGGGGCGGACGGGCAGGTCGGGCTCGGTGGGGGTTTCAGCCACGGTCGGGGTTTCGGTGGCGGCAGGCGCAGCGGGCTGTTCGGGCGCCTTGATCCGGTCACAGGCTGACAGTGTCAGGGCCCCTATCGCCGCGAAGGCCAGCAAATGCTTTGTGGTCATCATCAGTTTTTCTCTCCGGGATGGGCGACGTAGTCGGGGTCTGCATAGGACACCCCGTCAACGGACATGATCTTTTTCTGTACATCGCTAATGGCGGCGCGGGTGGGCTCGGTGCCGGGCGGCATCTGGTAGGCGAGCTTGATCTCGCCGGAATAGCTGGCGCCGACGAGGGCGAAATCCGCCAGTTGGGGCGTGCGGCCCACATAATCGGCATAGGTCTGCTGGGCGGCGGCCGGATCTTTCTTGTAGAGGCGGGCAATGGAATCGATTTCCGGCGCGCCCTTGATGCGGACAATGAAGGTGACTTCCGCGCCCTTTGCCTGGGCCGTGATGACCGCAGGCGGGGCCTGTTCGGGCCGCACGAGCGGCGGCTCGGTCGGCACTTCATCCGGCACAATGTCTTCCGGCAGGGCGCCGACCAGCGGACTCTTGTCCCGGTCGACACGGGCATCAACCTGCGAACGGGACTCGCGCTCTGACATGCCTGACAGCGGCACGGCGGGTTCGTCCCTGTCTTCCGGCGAGCCGGCCAGCACAAACAGGCCCGTCGCGCCCGCAAGCGTAGCGAGGCCTGCCAGCCCGAGCGGGCCGCCGAGATGGAAAGGCGTGCGGAAACCGGCCATGCCTAGTTGGCACCTCCGCTGGTGGTGCTGAGGGCCGGCACATTGGCGAGGTTCAGGAGACCGCCGCAGGGACGGGCACACATGTCCGGGCTGCCCGGAATGGGCGTCGTGCCGGGATAGAGCGCGCAGGACCCGGCGCATTGCAGCGGCTCACGCGGATCAAGCGCCGCGATCAGCGTGGCTTTCAGCTCCTGCGGGGTGGCGTCAGGCTGGCGCGCCTTCAGCAGGGCCAGCGCAGCAGCGACGTGCGGGGCGGCCATGCTGGTGCCCTGCTCGTAGGCATAATAGCAATTGTCGACGCCTTCGCCTGTGACCGGATCGTAGCAATTGGTCGAGGCCTTGGTCGAGAGGACGCCATCAGGGCGGCCATCGCCATTGTCGTCGCGGGTGAGATCGCCGCCCGGTGCAATGACCGAGACATTGGGCCCGAAGTTCGAATAGGGCGCGATCTGGCCACGGGCATCACCGGCCGCGACCGAGATCACGTTCTGGCAGCCGCCGGGCGCGTAATATTGCGTCGAAACGCGGGCATTGCCGGCAGCGGCGACAACGATGACGCCGCGATCAGTGACGGCATCGATCGCATCCTGCAGCGAGGCCGGGCAGAATTCGAAAAGGCCGATGGAGAGGTTGATGATGTCGGCCGGATTCTCGTTCCAGACCTCATTGCCTTCGGTATCCTCACCCGGGATCAGGCCGCCAGCCCAGCGGATGGCGTCGTTGATGTCGGAGAGGCGACCGCCGCATTTGCCGAGCGCGCGGACCGGAACGATCTTGACGTTCCAGGCGCCGCCGGCAACGCCGGTACCATTATTGGAGGCTGCAGCGCCAATCGTGCCGGCCACATGCGTGCCGTGGAACGTGTCAGCGGCGAGCGGAGCCGTGGGGTCGCACATGTCGCCCGGATCGTTCGGGTCATTGTCGCGGCCATTGCCGTCATTACCCATGCGCGGATCGGAGACCATGTCCCAGCCAGCCGCGACATTGGGCGAGTTCTTGATGTCAGGGTGGACCATTTGCAGGCCGGTATCGACCACGGCAACAACGACTTCGCTGGAGCCCTCATTGGCCTGACGCGTCCAGAAATCCTGGAAGCCGGCACCGCCGGCAGACTTGCCTTCGCCTGTGCCCTGGTTCTGGAAATTCCATTGCAGGCTCCAGAGCGGGTCATTTGGCGTGATTTCAGAAGTGATCGTGACAGGCGGGGTACCGGTGTTGCCAGGTGTCTGGCCGCCCGTTGAAGGCGTGGTGCCGGGGTCGGTCGGCTTAGGATGGCGGACGAACTGGTTCTCGAAGATGTAGTCCTTCTCGACATATTCGAACTGGCCGGAGGCCCGCAGGTCCTGAACGATACATTCGGTGGCCAGCGCCGGATTGGACTGGACCGTTACCATATCGGTTGTTTCCGGGCAGCCTGCGCCCGTATCGACCGCAAGGTAGCTCTGCTGGGCATTGGCGACCTGTTCGGGCGTGAAGCGCGTGGGGTCAGCGCCGTCAGAGCCGATCTGGATAACCATCTGGCCTTCGCGCGAGAGGGCGACCTGCCCGTCCATGCCGTATTTCGACAGCGTGTCGAGCATGACGGAGTTGGCATCTTCCTGCTTGCGGATGGCGTCGCCCGTGATCAGCGAGCGGCGGGCGAGCTTGCGAGCGACTTCGCGCGTGGGCGCGGGCGCAGCAGACGACGGAGCGCGCGGGGCAAGGCTGCGCGTGCGGGGAACGGGCACAGGCTCTGACGCGGCGGCACGTTCAAGATCCTGCGTTGCCTGCGCGATCTGCTGCTGGGATTCTTCGGGGGCGTTCGGGTCAAGCTTCACCCTCGGCATAAGCCGCGCGGGCTGGGCCAGTTCCATTGACGCAGCAGGCGGGGGCGGCGCGGCGGGCGCAGGTGCAGGTGCAGGTGCAGGTGCAGGTGCAGGCGAGCCTGCCGGCACTTCCTCGGTGTCGACAAAATCTTCCTCAAGGTCGTTCAGGACGTCCTCGTCCTCCATCATCAAGGCCTCTTCCTCGGCAATGGCGGAGGGCTGGATGTTCTTCGGCTTGGCAATGATCGAGCCGATGGCGAACATGGATCTCTCGCCGACTGACGCGACCGCCATGTCGTTGACGAGCGTGCCGGCAATGGCGCGGTCCATGACCGAAGCGGTCATCAGCGTCTTGTCGGCGTCGGGTTCGACCACGGCGCGGCCGCTGATCTGGTCGAGTGTGGCATCAGCCAGCTCCCGGGCCCGGTCGAGCCTTGTGCCCTGCTGGTCGCAGGCGGCCAGAACAAGCAGGCTCGCCATGGCAGCACCAATTGCGATTTGCGTGGTTTTCCGCGTGAGGTTAGGCAGCATGTCAGAATGTCCCCTTACAATTGCCAACGTGACCCCAGCTCCCCTACATTAACCCTGTGTTTAGATTATGACGAGGCCGACTACATGTCCAATGCAAACGCACCACGCGGTATCGTGGTGCTTACCGGGGCCGGTGTGTCCGCAGAAAGCGGGCTCGGCACTTTCCGAGACGTGGATGGCATATGGACCAAGTATCCGCTCGAAGACCTGGCGACGCCGGAGGGCTTTGCCCGCAATCCTGACTTTGTGCAGGGCTTCTACAATGACCGCCGCGCACAGCTGAAGACATCAGAGCCCAATGCGGCGCATGTCGCGCTGGCACGTCTGGAGGCCGCGCTGCAGGCGGCGGGCCGCCGGTTCACGCTGGTGACGCAGAATGTCGACCATTTGCACGAGAGCGCCGGCAGCCAGAATGTGCTGCACATGCATGGCGAACTGCTGAAAGTGCGCTGTCAGGCGTGCGGCAGCGTGGTGCGCTGGCCCGATGACCTCACCAGCAAGACGCACTGCCCCGTCTGCGAGGCGACCGGCCTGATGCGGCCGCATGTGGTGTGGTTTGGCGAAATGCCCCTCTATATGGACGAGATCGAGGTGGAACTGTCACGCGCGGACCTGTTCGTATCGATCGGGACCAGCGGGAATGTGTATCCGGCGGCGGGGTTTGTGCAGCTGGCGCGGCGCGCCGGGGCGCGGACGCTGGAGCTGAACCTTGAGCCATCGGACGGCGCGACGTTTTTCGACGAGGCGCGCTATGGCAAGGCCAGCGATGTGGTGCCCGGCTGGGCAAACGACATCATGAAGTGGCTTTAGACCCGGCTTCACGGAAGAGGATGCCGGCCATCGCCTCGTGCTGCCAGACGAGTTCGCAATGGACCATATGCACTTTCTGGCCAGACCGGCTTTCGAGGCGAACGGTAAACCGGGGCGGGAGAGGCTTTGGCGACGCGAGCTCGAGGCAGGCGCCTGCGGCTGACATGTCGACCATGCTCGCACGGGTGATGAGCCGCTGGTCAAGGCTCCAGATCGAGCCGGTGCGGGTCATTTTCGTGCGCGTATAGCGGCGGTTCTCCGGCGACGCGCCGCGTTCATCCGCGAGCTTTTTCAAGACGATCATGGCATACCTCCTTCCGCCGTGTCTGGCAGCGACTCTATACGGAGGAGGCTGAAACCGTTCCATTTGCAGAACGGTTTGTGCAAGAGAGGCCATTACAGGATGCGATCAGGTGGGTGTCAGTGCCGGCCGATCAGGGCCTGGCTGATGACGGCCTTCACCAGGTCCACGCGGAATGGCTTGGGGATCAGGAAGACAGGTTCCTGCCCTTCGCCGGTCAGCAGAGCTTCCGGATAAGCCGTGATGAAAATGACCGGGCCATTCCAGGTCTTGCGGATGTCATTGACAGCATCGATTCCTGAGGATCCATCCGCCAGCCTTATGTCGGCCAGGATCAGGCCGAACTCTTCCTGGCTGGCCATTTCCACCGCGTCAGCATGGGTCGTGGCAACCGCGACGGTGGCATGCCCGAGCGACGCTACAATTTCCGACAGATGGGCCGCGATCATGGCTTCATCCTCGATGATGAAGACGCGGGTGGTGAGGGCTTCCATAAGCGCAGCTTCTGCATTGCTCAGGGCCGTTTCGACTTCGGTGTCGGATATGCCGAGAATCAGGGCGATATCATCCACCGGGAAAGCTTCGACGGAGGCCAACAGGAGGGCCCGCCGCTCCAGTGCGCCCAATTTCACGAGTATGTCGTCAGGTGGAGAGGCCTCGCGCGGCTCGGCAAGGACTTCGTCCAGACTCTTGTAAAGCCGGGTGCGGTTAAAGTCGGTATCGCCCGAAGCAACCTGCGGGAGCAGATGGAGCTCCATCATGGTCGAAACAAGCTGATCGCCGACCTCCTGAGAGCCGACAACAGCACGCGCATAACGTCGGAGGAAAGGGAGTTCGGACTCAATCAGGTCGGAGAGCATCTTTTGGCCTAGCGTCGGTCAAAGGGTCAGAATCTAAACTGCCTTTTTGGTGTATTCGTACTATATCCGACATAGTTTAGAGACGGAAATTTAACAATCGTTTGCACATTATGCACAGTGCTAGGACCAGGACTCTGCAAGGAATGCTTAACAGATTTTCCCCAGACTTCATCTTCCAAGCAGGAGTAGAATATACAGGATGTAGGGATCGCCACGATAGAGCATACGCGGCATTTCCGAGTTTGTGAAATTGCAGTTAGCCAAAGGATTTGGCGCCGATGAGTATCGCCGAGGAAGAAAAGAATCGATCTTTCAGTTTTGCAGATGAGCTTGAGCGCCTTTTGCCGGAGCTCAGAGCGTTTGCGCGAAGCCTTTGCCGCAACCGGGACCTAGCGGATGACCTGGTGCAGGAAACCTGCCTGAACGCCTGGGGCGCAATCGACCGCTTTCAGACCGGCGCCGCCATGCGGCCATGGCTTTTCCGAATCCTTCGCAACGAATTCTATCAGCATACGCGCCGGGCGTGGCGATCGACCGAACTTGAGCCCGAACAGGCTGAACGTACGCTGGTGGCCAATGAGAGCCTGGAAGCGCGTTCCGACTTCCGCGTCCTGCAGGCGGCCATCGACTCCCTTCCCCAAGCCCAGCGCGACGCCATCATCCTCGTGGTGGCCGCCGGCTTTACCTATGATGAAGCCGGGATCATCTGCGATTGCTCGGCCGGGACAGTCAAAAGCCGCGTCAGCCGCGCACGCGATGCGGGGATGCATATCATGACACAGGCCGAGAATGGCAACGGCGTAACCGGCGGGCATAGCGAACTGTCGCAAGCGACACGCGGCCTCGATGACCTGCTGAGCGATATCAAGCGGCTGAGTGAGCCTTCACCTCACCCGATAGACACCGCCGCCTGATCACAGGCCCGCGGCAGTCACTGGCCCCACGCTCAGCCTGTCAGGCTGTCAGCGACCTTGTTTTCCCCGAACACATTTCGCAGCATGCTGCCATCGACCGGTTCCGTCGTCTGGACAAGGATGATGCGCTTGATCGTGCCGCCGGCACCGAGGAGCGCGCGGCCACGCTCGACAACCTGCACCCATAGCCCTGTCGACATGCGCACGCGCAGACGGTGGACGAGTTCGGATGCGTCGCCTTCCAGCATGCGCTGGTAGACATGCCGGGCTTCAAGATGGTCGTCGGGATGGATGCGGGCGATCCAGTCAAAGATGTCCTCTGAGGTCGGCTCGACCCCTTGTGCGAACATGTCGGCCCAGCCTTCCGAATAGGTGACCGTGCCCTCTGCGACGGACCAGTCGATCACGCCTGCGGAGAGGAGGTCGCAGGTGATGTCTGCAAGCGCTGACGAGAGGTCGGCATCGCGCACTTCCCTGTCCTGACGTTGCCATTCGTTCTGAATCACCGAGACCGCCAGCAGGACGGCCAAGAGAGACGCGCCGAAGAGCGCCATGAATTCAAAGCGCCGCGCCGCGAGCACGGCGACGACGGGTGGCTCGGTGCCGATATAGACAAGCTGGAGCGCGCCGCCCGCAATGCCACGCGCTTCGATGAACCGTGAAGCGTCCTCGCCGGACACCTGGCTGGCCGCCGGGATATCGTCCCCGTGGAGCGGCACCCAGCCGAGCGCCGTTGAGGCAAGGTTGAGATCGGCCGCCGTGAAAGTCGCGCCGCGATCAGAGGCCGTGACGACGGGATCGCCATCGCGGTTGAGTAGCGCGGCACGCCAGTGCTTGCCGGCGATCGAGCCCGCCGAAAGCGCCGACTGGAAGGCACCCGAGCGCAGAACGAGAACCGCCGGAATCTGCCGGCCATCTGTCAGGGCAAGGTCACGGTAGACAGCTGCCCTGCCCGGCCCGACCGAGACGAGCTCGAGTTCGAGCGCTTCACGCCCGGCACGCCGACTATAGGGGCGCGGCGCGAGCGCGCCTTCGGCCCCGGACGGCATCTCGCCGAAAACACGCGGCGCTGCGCCATCGGCACCGGGAATGATGATGGCGGTGACCGGTGTATCCGCAAGTTGCTGGTTTATCTTCACCTGGAGTGCGCGCTGCTCGCTGGCCGGGACATTTTCCGCCATGGCGGCGGCAATGACCGGGGAAGCCTCGGTGCCGGCTGCATAGATTCGCGCGAGATCTGCCTCGACAGCGACTTCCCCTGTCCACGCCGTCTCGGCCAGCGCTGAACGGGTGGTGGATATGTCGTCGCCAACGACTTGCCAGGCATATATCAGCACACCAACGACACAGCCTATCAGCGCAGCCGCCTGGACCGCACGCATCAGGAAAGGATCGCTGCGCTCAAGCCGTCGGGCCAGACGCATAAGCCCGCCGGGGCGTGCGGTATCAGCTGCAGGCGGTGGCGTATGGATCATGGTTGGGTCCAGGCAGTTGGATTGAACGGATCTTGCGGCAGGTCATTGCGGACGAGGCCATCACGCCCGCCCGGCACCCATGTCAGGGCGAGGCCGACGCGGACATCTTCATAGGCTTCAGACTGTATGGCCGACAGATTGCCCGACAGGATGACTTCAGGCGCGATACGGCGTGCGGCGCTGAGATCGAGCGCGGCTGCGAAGCCGGAACTGTCGCTACCGCCGATGAGGGGCTGGGTGCCACGCATCAGCGGGTTGGCCCGGGCCGGGTCTTCCGAAACCGATTCATAGGCGACGGCGGCGTCGGCCTTGAGGATCCAGTGTTTCATCGGATCGGTCTGGGCATTCAGCGAGACGCCCGTGCGATGGAAAGTCTGCGGGCTGAAATAGCCGCCATGGCCGGGCGTGAAGAAGTTGGTGTTCTCGTCATAGGACTGGAACTGGTAGAAGAGGCCCGAGACGAGGTAGGCGAAACCCTTGCGGGCAAAATTGCGATTGGCCGCGACACCCAGCGCGAGCTTGCTGTTATCGGCGGTATTCTCGCCGTGCAGGCTGGTGGCTTCGATATCGGCCTGCAGCGTGTTGGACTTTCCGACCGGCAGCCGACCGCGCAGGGCGACGCCGCTTTCGATGACACGCCCGAAGGCCTCGCCGGTTGTGGCATCGCGCTGACCAGCGAATGACAGAACGCTATCCATTTTCGGCCGGGCGAAAACGCGTGCCTCGACAGCGCGGCCTGCATCTTCGTGTGCGATGGCAATCTCGCCGACAAGGGCCGGGTCAACATCGGCGTTCAGCGGCGTGACGCCGACACGCACGGCAATGCTGGTGTCACCTTCGCGGGCCCAGGCGAGATAGGGCATGGCGACGGTCTCGCGGGAGGCGTCTATGGCGGGGAGCGCGCTACGGCCCGGATCGAGGGAATAGACCGACACGCCGGCTTCAAAGCGATTGCGCCCCCGGATGAGGCCAGCCGATGTGGTGGAAACGACGCCGCTCAAGCGGTTCTGCCCACTGGTGCCGCCCTGGCTGCGGACGGCGACGGCCTGACGATACCAATTGGAGTCGATGCCTTCGAGCGGCGGGAAACTGTCCGGCGCGAGAGCCTTGGCGGTGAGATAATCGCCCTGATCAAAAGCGGCGGAGGCATTGAGGGCGGTAAGGCGTGCGCCAAGCGGTCCACCGACGGTGCGGGCGAGCGCAGCGGCCGTGTCCATGCCGCCGGTGCGCTGTGCGGCGAGGGCGTAACCTTCAGCCGATTCCGCTTCCGGACTTTCGACATAGAGCTGGCTGAAGAGGCTGGCGGCGGCTGCGTCATTGCCAAGGCGGAGATCTGACCAGGCAGCGCGCATGCGTCCGGCGCGGCGGGTCGGCGCGTAATCGGCGGCCTCAAGCGCGAGGGCGCGGGCCTTGGTGTAATTGCCGGCCTCTGTTGCAGCGCCAGCGGCATCCAGCAGGGCGCCGCCGGCGATCGTGCCGGCATCAACGGCGAGGGCGGGGAAAAACGTGACGGCGCTATTGGCGAGCGTGACGGCTTCGCGCCAGCTGCCCTGTTCGCGGTGGACGCGCGCGTCGGCTAGCTCGATACGGCCGCTGAGTTCGGCAAGGCTGGCCGGGTCGGGCGCGGTAGAGACGGCAGCGCGGGCGGCGCTGATATCGCCTGAAGCAAGTGAGGCGAGGACCAGCCCTCGGCGGGCGTCCTCGGGGCCGCTTTCGGCGAGGGAGCGGGAGAAGCGCTGGCCTGCGCCGGAGGGATCGGTTTCCAGCATGGCCCAGCCGGCCTGCATCAGGAGATCCGGATCGCCGGATGTGTCGGCAAGTGCGACAGCCGCGCCAATGTGGCCGGTATTGATGGCCGTGTTGAACTGGAGGCGGTTATCGGCCTGGACGATTTTGGCGTAAGCTGCACCGACCTGCGCGTTGTCGCTGGCGCGTTGCTGCAGCGGAGCAAGGGCGCGCAGGGCAGCCAGGCCGTCCTGATCGAGCACCGAGGCTGCGCGGGCGGCCAGAGTGGCGACGCTGTCTGGCGCATCGCAGACCGTGGGCGCGCGAACGTAGTAGGCATTGATGGCGGCAGGTTCACCCAGCCCTTCGAGCGCGTCAGCGCGGGCGAAGAGGCGGAACGGGGTTTCGCATTTATCTGCGGCGACAGGCGGCAGGGCGGAGAGGACCGTGGTCCAGTCATGCTCTGCCACGGCGTCGGCGATGCGCTGGTCGAGTGCGCCATTGGCGACATAGGCAATTAGATCGCGCGGCGGCTGCCAGCCGGGATTGGCGGCTTTCAGACCGGCCAGCCTGTCTTCCGCGCTGTTCCACTGGTTGGCGGCGCCAAGATCCCAGATGGCCTGGACATCAGCCGGCGCGGGACCGATTTGGACAAGCTGCGTCGCGGCGGCTTGTGCCTCCTGCTGCTGTGCGGGTTCATCGGCCGTCGGGATGCCGATGGCAATGACGCCTTCCGCCTTGCCTGCGAGCGCCGGGTCTGCGGCAGCCGTCATCACGCCGCCGAAAGACGGGGCGATGAGGGCACCGACCGCAGCCGCGCGCAGGAGGCGGCGAAGCAGCATCACTTTTCATTCATCCGATCACGCATGTAGCGGGCGATGAGGGCCAGCACGGCAGCGAGTGCGAAGAGCACAGCGCCAAGCGTGATGATCCAGCGCAGAGGCGAGCGGGCAGACTTCATGCGGGCCATTTCGGCCGGGCGCATCTGGCCGATCTCGAACGTGACCGCCGGAGCCTGCGTCACGACAGTCGCGGCACTGGTGCGCCAGACAGCCGCGCCGCCCTTGAGCTGGGTCCAGTGACTTGGCTGGACGAGCGAGCGAGCCGATGCAATGAGCTGACCCGGCGTTTCAGCCGTGACCACGGTGACGAGGCGACCGGCATGATCCGGCGAGTGGCCCTCGACGAGGAGACCATTGTCGCCAAGATCGATCGACTTGTATTCGCGGGTCGCAGTGACCTGCGGATCCGCAGAGCCACGGGTTGCAAGCGCGGTATACTGGCCTGTCAGGCTGACTTCAGCCGGGAGGAAGCCTTTAAGGGCCGTTCGCGTGCCGACCACAAGCGTATGCTCGTCCGGCAGGGCGAGGCCGAAACCGAAATCGGTATCGGTGAAGACTGTGCCATAGATCTGGCCAAGACGCGCACCGACGGTCCAGACAGAAGCGGCCGTCTCGTCGCCGGTGTCACCTGCGCGAATGGCGAAAGGCGTGCCTTCGATGCCGGAATAGGGAAAGCCGGACTCTGAAAGCAGCGCCAGGTTGGGCAGCTCAACGAATGTGTCGGCTTCCGGCAGCGTGAAGGTCGAACTGTCTTTCATCACGAAAGCGAGGTGATTCATGTTGTGCGACGTGCACTCGCCTTTTGTTTCGGTCGAGAGTTCCACGTCGAACGCGACATGGTTCTGGCCGGGATGGAGGGCATCCGGCGTGATCGTGAGCTGGTAGCCCGGCATCACTTCACCATCGGGATTGGTGAGACGAATGGCACGCTGGAACTCGCCATTGACCAGGATGTTCACGACGGAATTGGAATCAAGGCCCGCGCCATAGGCAAAATCGAGCGACAGCTCGACCTCGCTCTTGGAGCGGAAGCGAATATCGGCGGGCAGCGTGAAGTTAAAACCGATCTCGCCGCGCTCCTGCCCGAGCAGCGAGGTTTCAGCGAGGCCGAGATCGCGGAAGACGTATTTCGTGCCGGGCTGCAGGGGGTGCTTTTTCGCCAGGATCATGCCGGCTGGTGTTTCCGCAGGCGAGAGGATGACCGAGCCTGTGTCCGACAGCGGGAAGCGGGCGGCTGCGAGCGCACGAACGGCGCCCTCAATGGCTGCAGGGGTGCGCCCGGCCGCAACGATCAGGAAGCGGGACGGATCTGCCGGGGACGGACTGATCGACAGGAAGGAATCCTCACCTTCCAGATCAGCGAGGCCAGCGGGCGCAATGCCGGCCAGCTGCTCAGGCGTGCCGATTGCAATGAGGTCGGCGCCGATGGCCTTGTCGCTCATCTCGCTGACATGGACGCGGGTGATATCCGGCAGGCGGTAGGCAAGACGGTTGGCGACGGCCTGCGAGGCGAGCGTGCCCCAACGCAGGTTGTCAGCTGTCATCTCGCCGTCAGCCATGAGGATGCCGAGATTTTCGACGCCGCCAACGCCCGCCGTAACCAGCGCATCAAGGTCTGCCAGCGAGCCGGCAAACGGGCGGCGCGCATAGGTGATCTCGACATAGGAGCGAGAGGTATCAATGTCGGTCCAGAGCTCGGCTGCAGAAGGATCCTGGCAGCCATAGGTGTAGCGCTGGACGGCATCGATGCGCAGCGTATTGAAGCCAGACATGACGCTGGCGGGATCGAGCTGGATTTCGTTCACAGCGGCGGCGCGCTCTGTGATGCCATCAAGCTGGGCGACGAAGCGACCGTTCAGGCCGACACGGATCTGGGGACGTGCGTCTTCCTGGGCGCGGCCACTGACATGGCGCATGACCAGCCGTGCCGACTGCACGTCTGCCTGCGGCGCAACTGCGAAGGAAATGTTCTCGCTGGCCTTTGCGCCATCAAGGCGGATGGCCCCCTGCTCCGGCCGGAGCGCAGCCAATGGGAGACGGGCGCGCCAGAGACCGTTCTCGAGTTGCTCGACCGCAACCTGCGGATCATCCCGGAAGCGGGCATAGACGTCGTAAACGGCGTCTTGAGACGGGGCCTCCTGCGCGTGCGCAGGGACTGTAAGGGGCGCGGCTGCAAGTATCGCGGCCAACGCTGTGGAGCGGATAAGAGTGATCATGAGCGTGCTTCCCGGGTAACGGCTTGGATGTGGTTCATGGCGTGAGAGATGCTTGAGCGGACAAGACCGGCGATCTTGGTGCCCATATGGTCGGCCTTGGCGCGGCCATCGCGGAAGGTCTTCCAGTTCTCGCTGCGCGAATACATGAGCGCGACGACGGCCGACCATTGTTCATTGTTCTCGATGACGAAGCTGAGCCCGAGCTTCTGGCCCGTGGGCGTGTCGGTGGCAGAGAGGACTTTCAGATCAAGACGTGAGGGCGACGTGGCGCCAAGGTCGCGCGCATCGGCCTGGATAATGTCGCCGATAACGAAACGCTTGCCTTCGCCATAGGGCACTTTGCAGCCCATGCCGGTGATCGATACATCGGTCATCTGGCCGGGCACGGGCGCACCGAAATGCTTGAGCGTGATGTCGCGGCTGGTCTCGAAGCGCGGGAAGATGCGCTGCTGGGAGCGTTCGTAAAGGACGCCGAGGGCAGAGATGAGCAGCAGGAGGTGGAACGTGTTCCAGAACAGGAGGACCGTGATCACACCCGCACCGACGGGATCAATGAACCAGCGCACCAGGCCTGCCACTTCACCGAGACAGACAATGGCGATGAGAATGTAGAACGGGCGAGCGAGTGGAGAAACAAAGTTCTCGTCGAGGCTCTCGCCCTTGGGCGTCACGGCGAAGCTCGGCGAGCGCGGATTGCGCAGGACCTGCAGGATGGCGCCGGAGCAGTGGATCGACTGGATGACTTCGTAAAGTTCCGAGGCAAAGGCCCAGCGTGTGTGGCCGTACAGCATCGAGGAGAGCATCAGCGCACCAAAAATGTGCGGCAGGCCGTACATGAGGAAGTCTGACAGGTCGCCGACATAGACCTGGATGCCGAACAGGAGATAGAGCAGCGGACCGAGGATGAACGCCATGCGCGCCAACGGGAAGAACCAGTAGAAGCAGGAATTGAAGTAACCGACGCGCTGGCCGAAGGTGAGGCCCTTCTTCAGCAGCGGATTCTTCAGCAAGAATATCTGGACCATGCCCTGCGTCCAGCGCATGCGCTGCGTGATAAAACCGGAGAAGGTCTCTGGCGAGAGACCCGCCACCATGGGACGGTCGACATAGGCGCTGCGGTATCCGCGCGCGTGCAGTTCCAGCGCGGTTTCGGCATCTTCCGTAATTGTCTCGCCCTGGATGCCGCCAATCTCCATGACGAGCGAGCGGCGAAGCACGGCCGCCGAACCACAGAAGAAAGACGCATTAAGGCCATCAAGCCCCCGCTGGATGACCGAATAGAACATCTCGTTTTCGCTCGGCATCTTGCGGAATGTGCCGAGATTGCGTTCGAGCGGATCGGGGTTGAGGAAGAAATGCGGCGTCTGGACGAGGAAGAGTTTCGGGTCTTCCACGAAATAGCCGACGGTGCGCGTGAGGATGTCGGTCGACGGGACATGGTCGGCATCGAGGATGAGGATCAGTTCGCCGGACGTGTGAGCGAGGGCGGCATTGATATTGCCGGCCTTGGCATGGTCATTCTTTTCGCGCGTCAGATAATGCGCGCCGAGGCGCTCGCAGACCTGTTTGAGATAGACGTGCCGCTCCTGCGCCTCGTCCGCCTTTTCACGGTCCGCCTGATTGCGCTTGGCGACCGTGCCCCCATCGTCGAGCAGGTAAACGTTCACCCGGCCTGCCGGATAATTGACATTGAGCGCGGCTGTCAGCGTGACCTCGATGAGGTCGTCCGGCTCGTTATAGGTCGGGATCAGGATATCGACGGTCGGGCAGGCTTCAGGCGAAATCGGCGCCGGACGCGGGGCGCGCTTGTAGACGTCCACCGACAGGAAAGTGGAGAGGAGAAGCAGGATGTAGCCATAGGTTTCTGCGCCGAGCAGGAACATGCCGCCGATAATCGACAGAACGGAATCGGTCGGCATTGTCTCGGTGACACGCCAGATCATGTAGCGCGTACTGGTAAACACGATCAGCAGGGAGACAAAGCTGCGGAACGGGCCGCCGGATGGCCGGATCCAGGTCATCATGAAAAAGGTTGCGATGGTGGCAATGCAGAGCTGGATCTGGACAGAGTCGGGGGTCGGCGCCCCTGCCATCAGGGCAACACATATCAGCACCACCACCGCGCTTATCGTGCGCAGCGGTGCAAACCGGGAAGCCGGCGTGAAAGTCGCTTTAGGTGATGACGTCTGACTCATTGGTGTGTTTTTTATACTTCGCTATTCGAAATACTTGTTTCACACGTCGACGTGAATTGATTGATAATATGTAATATATGCTCAATGTACGGCTTGGTTAAATTTCTTTTTACATGCGTTTACCAAGTAAACAGAATTCTATTTATTGTTAACCAAGGTGAACAGCTCAAGCCCAGGCGATAAGGATCGGAGCGGATGGCATGACACAGTGCCCACACGCCTCCCGGGCTCGCGGGCACAAGCCCACCCAGCCCTCACTTTTTGCTATTGTCATGGTTACCGGGCGCCACGGATTCCACAGGAATGGACTGGCCCGTGTACGCAGCAGACTGGAATTTGAACGCGAATAAGTTCGCGAAGTCGGAGCGGCCAGCCTATTCGGCGTCGGCAGCGTCATCCTGGCCGACATCAGTGCGTCTTGCTTCTGCCGTCAGGCCCACGCCGCCGTGGCCGCGGGGTTGCTGCTGACCCTCGGAAGAATTGGATCTTTCGATTCCATGCACTGCGCCAATCGCTGCGGGCGTCGATGCCACGACAAATGGCATCGTCAGGAACAGTCGAATAGCAAGTTTACGCGGATCATGCATCTTCAGGTCCTATCGGGGCAGCAGCTTGATATGCTTCAGTGAGAACAGGAGACCCCGGCAAAGAGTTCCCAACTAACCTGGCGCACATCGTGCCGGAAATATGCGTCCGGCCAAAAAACAGTGGTTTTGCGGGCGCGCCATGAAGGTCGCTTCCGCTCAGGCGCGTGCTTATGATCGGGATCGCCGAATTTCACAAGTGCGATAAAAGGGCGCGACTTTAAGGCGCCTTTGGGGCGAGCCATCCGCCATTCTTCCGCAGCCGGATTTTTGGGGCACGCGATGCCACGTGGTGCTAGTCTTTCACCCGCTTGAGACGTTGCTCGGAATCGAATGCGCGCTTGAGCACGTCGTGGGCCGACCGGACCTGAAGCGCCTCGTCATTCACCCGCTGATGCTGATCATCGATGTCACGGACCAGTTTGCGGGCATGGCCCTGCTGGTGGGACAGGATCAGGGAGTCGATATCGGCCGCACTTTTATCCATTGCCTTGAGGCTGCCGGCGAGACGCTCGCGCTCAGCCTCGGCGCCGGCATGGGCCTGCTGGGCGGCAAGATAGCTCTGCTCGGCCTTTTGACGCTTCAGGGAGACAAGTTTTTGAAGGTCGGGTTTGCGACGGGCCATCTGACTACATGTGCTTACGCACACGCTCCACAAAATTGATTGCCGCGGCGACGGCGGCGAAGTGCTCGGGAAGGATTTCCTGATCGATTTCGACGAGCTTGTAGATAGAGCGGGTTGTCGGCGGATCCCGGAAGATCGGAACATCGTTTGTCATGGCAAGTTCCCTGATCTTGGCAGCGAGGTGGTCGACGCCCTTGGCCACGCAGACCGGCGCAAGGCCTTCATCAGGGTTCCAGCGCAGGGCAACGGCATAGTGTTCGGGGTTGACCATGATGACCGTGGCCGTCTTCACGTTCTTCATCATCTGGCCGCTGGCGATCTTGACGCCTGCCTGACGGCGCTGCTGCTTGAGTTGGGGGTCGCCCTCACTCTGCTTCATTTCCTTCTTCATTTCCTCGCGCGACATTTTCAGCTTGTTATTGTGCAGCCTTTGCTGGAGCGGCAGATCGACAGCGGCCAGGAGAAGCTGAAAGACGAGGAACCAGATGATGAGCTTCATCGCCTGGCTGAAAGTGAACATCGCGAACTGGTCCATCTGCATCGCGCTGCTGGCATAGTAATCCTTGGCCAGCTGCGAGAGGAACATCACGGCAATGACGGCCGCGATGACCAGCTTGAATGTGTCTTTCAGGAAGTCCGTCAGGCCACGCGCGCCATAGCGCTTCTTGAGATTTTCGACTGGCGAAATCTTCTTGGCATCAACCTTGATCTTCTTGAACGAGAAGGAGATCGACCGCTGGATAACGAGGGATATGAGAACGACGGCGGCGAGCAGGAGATAGATCAGGGAGAAGTGAATCAGAGTGCCCGAAAGCCAGCTGCGCGTTTCACTCCCACCAGAGTCGAAGATGTCGCTTGCAAAGGAATCCGCGTGATAGAGGATCGATGAGAAGTCGGTAAAGACCGCGTTGCCAACCGTGAACTGCAGCACCATGCCGGCAATGAGAATGCCGACGATCAAGGCGAACGCGTTGGCCTCCTTGGACTGGGGAACATTACCCTCTTCCCGGGCCTGACGCTGCTTGGTCTCGGTGGCGTCAAATTCCTTTTCGCCGCTGTCATTTTCCTCCGCCATGGCCTAGCTCACATCCATCCCACGACATCGATCACGCGCTCTTTCCAGACGACCAGAAGGCCAATGACCGAGAGAGCGAGGAATACCATTCCGCCACCAATCAACAGCGGTGCACCAACAAAGGCAACCATCAGCTGAGGCAGGGCTTTGTTGATGAAGCCGAGACAGATATTGTACAGGAGGTTCACAGCGACGAAGGGCCATGCGAGCAGGACAGCAAAGCCGACCGCCGAGAAACACTGATCGGCCAGCATGCGCAGATCGAGGGACCAGAGCGCGCCGACCGGTATTTCTCCGTAGAGGCGCAGGAGCGCGGCAACGACGCTGATATGGAAGTCTGCCGAGAGTAGAACCGCCGCGCCGGCCAGCGAGAGAAGGTTCGCTGCCATTGTCTGCGCTTCATGCTCCATCGCGACACCGAGGAGCTGCGACAGGCCGATCGACTGCGAGATAATCGTACCGGCGATACTGAGCATCCAGATGGTTACGCGCAGGGTGACCCCCAGGCAGAAACCGATGGTCAACTCGCTGAAAAGAACGGCCGCATAGCTGGAGAGCGGCCACGTGACCGGCACGCCGACTACGCCGGTCGTTGCCATTGCCATTGATATTGCCAGCAGGACAACAAGACGCATCTGAACGGGAATCGCCTGCTCGCCGAGGCCGGGCATCAGGAAGACGACAAAGGAGAGCCGTGCAATGACCACCATGTACAGGCCCAGCCAACCGGCCAGGGGGCCCGCCAATGGCGCCAGTGCCTCCATCAGACGACGCCGATAATATAGGGCTTGGTCTTGGAGCTGATTTCCTCATAGGCGAGAACGGAATTGCGGATACCCTTGCTGGCCAGAACGGTCTGGAGGAAGCGGCGGCGGCGCGAAGAGGTCGCCACGGAGGCCATGACGCCTTTCTTGGCCGCTTCATTGAGTTTTGACTGCACCTCGTTCGTCAGTTCGCCGAACATTTCCGGCGGCAGGGCGATATCGCTGCTGCCATTCTCGCCGGCGACTTCGTACTGCGTGAACTTCTGCTCCCACGCGGTGGAGAGCTGCACGAGCGGCAGGCGGCCCTGATCGTCCTGGAGACGGTCCACGATCTGGAAGGCGAGGCGCTGGCGAACCAGTTCGACCATGCGCGGCAGGCCGGGGTTTGCAGTCTTCGCTTCGGCAATGGTCTCGATGATGAGGAACAGGTTGCGGATGGAGACGCGCTCTTCAAGCAGGAGGCGGACAACTGACAGGAGAAGCTCGGGCGTCACCTTGGTGGGAATGTATTCGTCAAGGAAGCGGCGGTTCGAGGCCGCACGGTCACTGTCGCTGACCGTGGTCAGGGCATCCAGCGTATCGAGCAGGACCATGCGCGTGAACACGAGCGAGAAATTGGACTGGATGACTTCCAGCATATGCGTAGCGAGCACTTCGATGGGCTCGACAACGGGAATGCCGGTCGCGGCCAGCTCCTGCTTCTTGCTGTTCGGGAGCCAGCGAGCGGCCGCCTTGTAGACCGGCTCCTTGACCTTTTCGCCTTGCAGGTAAGGCAGTTGGTCGTCTTCCATCAGGGCGAGAATGGAACCGGGCCGCAGCATGCCGGAATCAATGCGGACACCCTGAATGCGAATGCGATAGTCATTCTTCTTGAGGGTCGGATTATCCGTCATGCGGATCGGCGGCAGAACGAAGCCGTATTCTTCCGCGATGTAGCGGCGGATCTTGTGGATACGGCTTTCAAAGCCATTCTCACCGATCAGGACGAGGTTCACGAGGTCAGGTGCGACTTCCAGATGGATTTCGTCGGCATGGATGGAGTCGCCGAACACGATTGCTTTTGGTGCCTCGTCTTCGATAATTTCTTCCTTGGCATCGCGCTTGTCGCGGTTCTGCTTGCGCACAAAGAAGGACGCGGCCGCAAATCCGGCAGACGCCGCCATGAAGGGAATGAAAGGCAGGCCCGGGAACAGCGCGAAGACGAAAAGGATGCCGGCCACGATCATCAGGGCTGCGACGTTGCTGCCGAGCTGCGCGAGCAGGGCAAGGTCGATAGCGCCTTCTTCACGGCCCTTGGACAGAAGCAAGGCTGACGCAACCGAGACAATGACCGCAGGAACCTGCGAGACCAGGCCGTCACCGACTGTCAGAATCGAATAATTGCTGAGCGCCTGCGAGAAACTGAGATGGTGGACCGTGAGCCCGATACCGATGCCCGCGACAAGATTGAGGGCGGTGATCATCAGGCCGGCAATCGCATCGCCCTTCACGAATTTCGACGCACCATCGAGGGAGCCGAGGAAGCCCGCCTCTTCCTGCTCGCGCTGGCGCCGCATCTTGGCTTCTTCATGCGTGATGGCGCCGACGGCAAGGTCGGAGTCGATGGCGAGCTGTTTGCCGGGCATGGCATCAAGGGCGAAACGCGCGCCGACTTCCGCCATACGGCCCGCACCCTTGGTGATGACCATGAAATTGACGATCACGAGCACGCCAAAGACGACAAGGCCGACAAACAGATTGCCGCCCATGATGAACATGGCGAAGCCTTCGATGACCCCGCCCGCTGCATGCGTACCTGTATGACCTTCGCCGATGATCAGCTTGGTCGATGACACGTTCAGCGCGAGGCGCAGGATCAGCGAGGCCAAGAGCACACTCGGGAAGGACGAGAAATCGAGCGGGCGCTCGATGAAGACCGCGGTTGCGAAGATGAGGATAGCGAAGGCGAAGGACAGGGTCAGCCCGACATCCATGACCCATGCCGGAACCGGCAGGATCATCACCAGAATCACCAGCATAAGGCCAATCGCCAGCAGGGATGTTGGCCTGGACAGTCCGTAGAGAATGGAAGTGTGCACTATGGGACCTATCGGGCAATCAGCGGCAGTACCGAATTGTTGAACAGGTCAAGGCAGATCCTGGTCATGTATCCGAGCGAAAGAAAAAACACGATCACGACGACGAGAATCTTCGGGATGAATGTCAGGGTGATTTCCTGAATGGATGTCAGCGCCTGGAGAAGGCCAATCGCAAAACCCACAATCAGTGTGGCAACAAGAATAGGCATGGCCATCATCGCGGCTGCCCAGATGTGGGCCCGCAAGACCTCAAAGACCTCAGCTTCCGACACGGCCTACTCCCACGCCTAGACAGGCATCCGCAGAAGTTCCTGGTATGCTTCGACAACCTTGTCACGAATGGTGACAGCCGCATCCAGCATAAGCTCGGCATTGGCCAAAGCTGCCACCATTGCGTGCGGGTCGGCGCCAGCAACGGCTGTCTGCATGGTGGATTGCTCCGCCTGCTGCATCGCCATCCGGAAGTCGGAAATACCTTCTGCGACAGGGCTCTTGGCCGCATCGGTTTTGCCTGCGGCCTGCGCGGTATCGGCAGGCTTTGTGGTGTTGAGCGCCGTATAGGCGTTGAAACTGACTGTGGACATGGGTGTCGATCGCCTCCCTAGCGACGCAGAATATCGAGCAGCGAGGAATACATGGAACGCGCCTGCTGAAACGCGTTCAAATTGGCTTCATAGGTTCGGTTGGCTTCGCGCATGTCAGCCATTTCCATGACCAGCGATACGTTCGACATTGTGACGTAACCGTCCTGGTCGGCCATCGGGTGGGACGGCTGGTAGTTGCGCTCGCCAGGCGTCTCGTCGAGCGTTTCCTTCATCGCGGCAAACGCGTCTGCGCCGCCGATCTGCGGCTGCATGGAGAGAAGCTTTTTTTGATAGCCGGGCGTGTCGACGTTGGAGATGTTCTCGGCCGCGACCGTGATACGGCTCGATTCGCGACCCATGCCGGCGACGGCTTGTTGCATGACTGCCTTGAGGGGATTCATGTGGTTTCCTCCTTACTCATCTCTTGCCGATGGCGGTGCGAAGCAGGTCGAGCGATTTGGTGTAGACCGTCAGGGCCATCTGGTGTTGACCCATGGCGTCGGCTGAATTGAACAATTCCCGCTCGAGGCTGACCGTATTTCCATTGGGCGCGGCAGGTGTGTTAGCGGCCTCGGTGCGGAAACTTCCGTTCAGGCCCCCGGATTCGCTGCCCATGCGGACGCGATCAAGAAACGTATCGAATGATTCAATTTGAGCGGCCTTGTATCCCGGCTGGTCGGCATGCGAGATATTGGTCGCGCTCACCTTCTGGCTCTCCGCCGCATGGCGAGCCATGGCGCTCAGGATCTGGAACATGGGAAGTTCTGAAATCATGACCTGCCCCTTTGGTTAACCCCATCACAAGATTTGGTAATCTATATTAAGGAAACCGTTAATTTAGGATGAAGGTTCAGAGCGCTCCCCATGCAGGTTTCTCCCGCTTCACTTCATCTCTATCGCCTATGGGGCACCGTCACCGATGTGGCACCCGGTATGATAAAAGTTGCCGGCGTCAGCGAGCTGGCGGGCGTTGGAAATGAAATTATCATAGAAAAACCGGGCCTTAAGGTTCTAGGAGAGATCCTGAATGTCTCTGGCGATAGTGTCACGGCGCTGCTCTTTTCGCCCTGCGATGCCATCCGCATCGGTGATCCCGTGCAGATCGAACAGGAGGCGAGGGTCAAGCCGGGCGACCATTGGCTGGGACAGATCATTAACTATCGCGGTGACGTTACAGGACACAGCGAATCGCTCTCAGACGGCCATTCAGCAGGTCGACGGCTGCATGCTGCCGCCCTGCCCGCCCACGACCGACGCGGGATAGGACCGCGCCTGGATTCGGGCTGGATGGTGACCGATACGATGCTGCCCATCTGTCGTGGCCAGCGCCTCGGCCTGTTTGCAGGCTCGGGCGTTGGCAAGTCCACGTTTCTGGGGTCACTCGCGGGCGGCATGGAAGCGGATGTCGTGGTGATCGCGTTGATTGGTGAACGCAGCCGCGAAGTGAACGAGTTTGTCCGCAATATCTTGCCCGCCGCCATCATGTCGAAGACGGTCGTCGTCGCAGCAACGGCCAGCGAACCGCCCGGCGCCAAGAAGCGCGCCGCCTATTGCGCCATGGCTGCGGCCGAACACTTCCGTGATCAGGGACGCAATGTCCTGTTCCTGTTCGATTCCATCACGCGCTTCGCCGAAGCCCACCGGGAAACCGCCCTGCTCGCCGGGGAGACACCTGCGCTGAATGCCTTCCCCCCCTCGACGGTACGCATGATTGCCGAACTGGCAGAGCGGACTGGTCCCGGCACAGACGGCAAGGGCGATATTACGGCGGTCTATTCAGTGCTCGTTGCGGGATCCGACATGGAAGAGCCGGTCGCCGACATGATCCGCGGCATTCTGGATGGGCATATCATCCTCTCGCGTGAGATTGCGGAACGGGGCCGTTATCCCGCAATCGACATCCTGCGCAGCGTTTCGCGCAGCCTGCCGCATGCCGCGACCGACGACGAGAATGCGCTAATCCGCGATGCCCGCCGAATGCTGGCGCTCTATGAGGAAGTGTCGCCGATGTTGCGCGCAAATCTCTACGAGCCCGGCAAGGATGCCGAAGCGGACCGCGCTATCAGATTATTTCAGGCGCTTGATGGGTATGCAGCGATGCGCAGTAGCGCCGGGATCAGCGATGCGTTTGCGCAATTGCGCGCGATCCTCTCAGCACAAGGTGACGCCGCCCCGATACAGGCCGCGCCATCCTGATCAGAGCAGGCTGAGGAACAGGTTCTGGCTGCCCTGGCTGCCGAGGCCGTTGCTTAGCAGCGTCAGCGCGGCAGAAGCTGGCGAATAGTTGGCCGCGCCTTCCTTGATCGACTCCATCAGGTGGAAGCGCTGGATAGCCTTGTCGACGATTTCAGGTGAGGCAAGCTCCGACATCTTGTTGATGCCGAATACGCTCTGGAGCCGTTCTTTGAAGATGTCCGCCTGACGCTCGATGGTCAGGTTTGTCACCTGGGACGGAATGTTCAGCGCACCCTCCAGCAATGTGCGCACGGGAACGTTCGCCAGGATGCGATAGAGAACTGCGGTATCGCTCGACCCATTGCCGACAATGCCGTCTATGTCTGATTTGAAATTGAGGCTGATGCGCATGTTGTCATCCACCTCACCAACTGCCGCCTCAAAAGACTGTGTCGCGAAATCTGCCGAAATGGCCGAGATGGCAGCTGGGGCAAGTGTAATCTTGCCATCGACGGGCTTCATTGCATTGGCAAACGCAGTGTAGTTCGGATTATTGAGCCGCGTCAGGAATGTGCTTTCAGGATCAGCGACCTCTGTCAGCACCTTGTCGATAAAGCCCCGCTTCCATTCCTCACCCCCCAGATCAAAGGATGTGAGCGAAATGCGCAGAAGCCGGGAATCCTTCAGGAAGTCTTCCACGGCAACCGGCTTGGAGAATTTCTCGGCGAGGTAATCCTGATCGAGGCGAACCTGCGCCGATTCAGTATAGGACTCGAGCTGGCGATCATAGGTCGCCTCAAGGAATTTCCAGCCCGTGTTACCAGTCAAGGGAATAACAGGCTGAAACATGCCTAGGCCACCTTTACATCCGATACAGACGAAGAACCCGTACGCGCCAGGAGCTGGCTTTCAAATGCCAGCATCTGCCGCATGTGGCAGAGCGCAGAGTAATAGTTCCCACGACTAATCATTGAGCGAAGCATCGGCACGAGCTCTGCGTCGAGCACGCGGAACACATCGAGAAGATTTGAACAGGCATCATCAATTGCCGGCAGTGTATCTGCTTCCTTGAGATCTCCTGTGATCAGGAGCTGGACAGCATAATAGACCTGCTTGACGGGCGTGTTGACTTCTTCCGGGCGAAGGGCGTCGCGGCAGCGCAACACGCGCGCGTCGCCATCGGCAATCCGGATACGGGCAGGCTTGTCGCCATTCTCAAGTACGGCGCCGTTTACGATAAAGCGCTCACCAGGGGCAATTTTCAGAACAAGACCAGACATCAGGCGGCTTCCTCTGTCACTGTCGACACTGGGATGCCCGATAGGCCGGCTATGATGCTCTTATTGATATCGATAAGATCCGCCATTCCATCGTTCCCGGCCAGCACGCGGTTGCTGCATTGGCGGACGAATTGGGAAAGGGAGATCAGGTTGTTTTTTGTTTCTTCAGGAAGCGTATTACCGGGCCCGATCAGGTCTGTAGCGATAATGGTCCAGAGTTGCTGATTGCGATATAGCGCGTCTGCCCAGGCTTCGAGTGGCGGCGTCTCAAGCTGCGCGACACTTTCCAGCGCTTCTGTGATCTGGCGAAAGAGAGATAGCTCTATCTCTTTGGCACCTGCGGTACGTTGTTGGACTTCACCGTAAGCCCTGAAAGCCAGATTATGCAAAGCGCCCTCCTGAACACCTTATTGATAGGGTGACCCGGGCGCGTCCCAGCGCCCGGGTCGGATAGTCATATTACCGGAACAGCGACAGCAGTGCCTGCGGTGCCTGGTTGGCGATCGAGAGCGCCTGGACACCGAGTTGCTGCTGAACCTGCAGAGCCTGAAGCTTGGCAGAAGCGGCTTCCATGTCGGCATCCGTCAAGCTGCCGATACCTGAAGTCATCGAGTCGATCAGCGTCATGACGAAGTCGCTCTGGCTTTCGATCTGCTTCTGAGCAGAACCGAATGTCGCAGCCGCATCAATGGCCGTATTCAGGAGCGACTCGATCGTCGTCAGGGCAGCCGCAGCGCCTGCTTCAGTCGAAACGTCCAGTGACGCCAGGGCACCGAGGCCACCTGCAGCAACGTCGGCACTCGTGGAAGCGAGACCACCAAGGTTGGCCACGACGTCACCGCCATCAGCCGTCAGCGTAAGCGTAGCGCTGTCTGCTGTCGGATCAGCCGCATCAGCCACTGTAACAGTCAGGTTGGAGATGCCTGCGGCGTCAATAAGCGTCTTGAGACCAGCAGCAACTGTGTTGTTGGTATCGTCCGCAACGGCCGTGTAGGTGTAGTCAGCACCGCCCACATTGACCGTAAACGTCTCGCCAACAGCAATCGTGCCGCCAGTGATGCCGACTTCGACATCATCGCCATCAGCGATAGCGCCTTGCGAGTAAGTTGCCGAGATCGCGGTATCATCGACGTCGAGGGCGTTGCTGGAGTCCGTGTTCGTGATCGTAATGGCCAGATCGTCCGCCGCAGGATCGGCAACATCCGAGAACGTGAACGTTGCATCAACAATGTCCGTATCCGTCACGGATGCGTCAAAGTCAGCCTTCAACCCAGCAGCAACTTCGTTGATCGTGTCACCAGCCTGGGCCGTATAGACCACGTCATGACCATCAATGCTGAGCGAGAACTTGTCGCCTGCAGCAATTGCACCGGCCTTCAGTGTCAGCGTGCCCGTACCAGAAGCAGCGATCGTACCGGAAATCGCCGTCGAGATGGCGCCGCCGTCGGCAGCATCTTTGTCTTCGTCGGTCGTAGTAACCGTGTCGGCGGTGGAAACATAACCGGCGTCGCTAGCAGTCTTGGCAGCCGCAGGCACAGCAGCGCCCGTCGACAGGTCAGCACGGTTCACGGTGATCTTTGTCGCCGCAACGGAACCATCCGAGCTACGATCAAGCGAAGCAAGGATTGCAACGCTGTCGGTGCCCTTCAGAAGATTCTGGCCGTTGAACTGAGCGGCGTTCACGATATTGCCGATCGATGTGCGAATGGCCGCAACGTCGGTCTGGATCTTGTCGCGGTCGACCCCGCCTTCCTGCGCAGAGACGATGAGGTTTTTCATGTCCTGGAGCAGGCTGGTGATTTTCTCGGAAGCCGAGCGGGCAACGCCCACAGTCGAGTTGCCGAGGTTCAGCGAGTCGGAGATTTGCTTGAAGCTGTCGACGTCGGTCGACATGACCGTCGAAATGGCCCAGATCGCCGCGTTATCCTTGGCGGAGCCGATTTTCTTACCGGTCGAAATTTCGTTTTGTACGGTCGCAAGATTTTTGTTGATATTGCGGAGCGTATCGAGCGCAACCATGGCGCTGTTATTTGTCAGAATACTGGACACAGTATGTTACCTCAGATTTTTTTCCACGAGCATCTCGTGGATTGATCAAACACGCGTCGTCCTGACAGTGAAAATCACCTAACCATTCTTTGGTCAGTCCAACCACTGATAGGGCCCTTGTGTGTAAATTGAGTTAACCAGTCAGGCCTTTCTGTGGAAGCGTCCGGTAACTTCCGCAAAAGGAACTTTTCCACCATCCCGGCCATAAGAACCCACATAGGCACTTGCGTGGAGGGACTGAAGTCGGTCGATCGCATGCCGGAGCCCGTTACGAACCGCAACGAAGTGCGCAGCATTCTCTTTTGCAGAGATTGCAATTGATTGCAGGATGCTCTGGTGATCATCGATCATGGCGCGCATCTCAGGGTTTGCCAGAGCGGTTTCCAGCGATGTGATGGCATCGAGCTTCTCATCCATAAGGGAAATGGCATCACGGGCGCGGCCAGAGAGGAGCATGTCCTTCTCGATTGCGAGTATGTTCTGCAGGCGCGTTGCCCTATCGCGGATGGAATCTGCCGGCACGTCTATTCACTCCGTTTTGTGGTGGTCAGCTCGGTCTCGACCGATGCCGCAAGCCCCATGGGATGGCTTGCCGCGAGGTCCTTGGCCACAGACTCAACCATGTAGCGCGAAAATGCGGAGGCCGCTTCACCTCCCCCCTGGGAGAAAGCTTTTTCCAGGCCCGCATGCGACAGCATCTCCGCCCAGAGCATTTGCTCGAACTTCTGCCCGATACTCTCCGCTTCAGACATACCCTTCTGGACGGGCGTCCGGTTGATCGGCGTTTGAGACGCGATGCCTCCCAGCTGGATACCTATCGGGTCCGTCATTTAAAATTCCGCATTCAGATTACTGATCAAACTGTGAATAAAATCATTTGAATTATTAACCTACTTTTTACGCGGCTTGGTTTTAATTTGGTTAATGCTAGCCAGAGCGGACCCGCGATGACATTCCTTCTCGAAACGGACTTCACCGTACGTCGGCAAACCGGTCCGGGTGAAACCAATTCGCGCAACCGCGATACAGCCAAGGAGGCTGGCTCCGGCGCAGAATTCGCACGGTCGCTCGCAAGCGCCGAGACTGAAGCGCCTGAGAGTGATGCGCCGAAACAGCTTATAATAGTTTCGCCTGACCGGTCTGGAGCCGCCTCCATTCTCATGGATCAACAGGCCCCCGCAGAAGTGCCGGAGCCGGATGAGACTGCAGGTTTGGAAACGCCTCTCGACGTCAAAAGCGACATTCGCGTTGACGGCATTGCCGCAGAGGGAGACGCGGAGCTGATTTTGGCTGATGGCGACGATGCGGATAAAGCATCGATGGCCACTGATCCACAGCAGGCCGCCGCGATGAGCTCGGCGCCAACGCCCAATCTTGCCCCCTCCCCTGCACCGGTCACGGCTTCACCTCAGGCCGACGGTGAGCTCTCCAAGTCATCCGACAAGGTTGCCACAAATGCCAGTATGGCAGCCTCGCCGCAGGCGACACTGCCTGGCAATCAGCCTCAGCAAGCTGAGGCCTCAGGGCAAACCCCGGAGCCCCTTCAGCCAGTCGCAGCAGACACCGTCCCCGATACGCCGCCCGCCGCGAATATGACCACAGTCGGCGTCGCGCAGGTGGCGGCGACCAAGGTGGCAGACACGCCCGTACCCCGATCAGAGAAAGCTGGAGCAGCACCAGCCGCCGCCCACACGCCCCGAACTGCCGAGGCGACGCCCGACACAAAAGTGAGACACGGCGATAAGCAGCGCGCCGAGGCGCCAGAGATGGAGGTTGATGGTCCCGACGCGGCTGCGCTGTCTGCACTTTCCGCCGAACAGAACAGCGCCACCAAAGCTGTCGCAACTCAAGACAAGGCCGCATCCGTTGACACGGCAGCCATGACAATGACGGCGACCGCACCTCCACCGGTCGCAACGCAATCGGCTGCGCCGACCGCTCCTCCTGTTATGGCACCAACGAACGCTCTCGTGTCCGCGACCCCTGCAGAAGTTGTCGATATTCTCTCAGACTCGCTGGCGTCGCCCGACGAGAAGAAGAACCACGTACATATTCAGCTCGATCCACCCGAACTCGGACGCGTGTCTCTCGACTTCAAGTTCGACGTCCATGGCCTGCAACACGTAACAATTGTTGGCGAGACGCCAGAAGCCATGCGGCAATTGCGGCTGATGCATTTTGAACTCGTGAATGCGCTCGAGCGTCAGGGCCTGTCGAGCGAGAACATGTCATATCAGCAACAACAGACCCCGCAGGACCCAGGCCAGCAAGCTGGCCGCGATCCGAGCAGATCCCAACCGAACACATCCGGTTCGACATCGCCTGCGCTTCCGGAACTGGTTGCACAAAACACCATTCAGTCACGGCCGACATCCATCGCCGGGCTCAATATCAAACTCTGAGGAACAGCCCATGACCACAGTGAACGGGACAACGCCCTACGCATCGAATGTGCCAACGGCACCGACAGCGCAGCCCGAAACGGGCGCGGAGTTCAACAGCTTTCTTCAGCTGCTGACAGCGCAGCTACGCAACCAGGATCCGCTCGCGCCCCTCGATTCCACACAGTTTGTGGAACAGCTTGCCACGTTCTCATCACTTGAGCAGGATGTTAAATCCAACACGAGCCTCGAAACGATCGCCGCGCGCATGGATGAGCTCTATGCCATCGCCGCGAGCCAGTGGATCGGCCAAACCGTTTCGGTTGAGTCCACATGGGAGCCGTTCTCGGGCAACCCCCTGCCCTTCGCCGTCGACATACCTGAGAATGCAGACACAGCAATCCTCTCGGTGAAGGATGAGACCGGCAAGACAGTTTGGACCAAGGAACTGGAAGCGGGAACGGAAACGTTTACCTGGAACGGAGAGAACCAGACAAGTGAAGAGCCGTCCCCTGCAGGCAACTATAAATTCGGCGTCGATATCTATATCAGCGATGAATATGCCGGAACTGTCGCGCCGCGCGTAACGGCAGGCTAGAGCTTAAGCCGCGACGGACTTCCTGAGCGCCTAGAGTTCCTGCTTCGCCATATCAACTATGAGGACATTTTCGATGCCTGTCGGGATGATCTTCTGCAGGTTCATCAAAACCGTCGCGCGGATCGACTCATAGTTATCGATATTGGAAATGGCTTCCAGCGTCTCCCCGTCATTGCTGAGCCCGATCAGCGTCGTCATGATGTTATCGCGTATCTTGGGCTCCATCGAAAAGAGCTTTGATGTGATACTGGAATCGACTTCAAGGTTGATGTTCAGGATGACGAGGCTGTCGACGCGCGCGTCGCGCATGACAGGCACTACAAACTCTCGCGTGAATTTGAAATAATCCACGCCCGATGAGGCTCCGCCGCCATGGGAGTCCTTCTCATGAGAATCCTTGGCATGCGAATCCTTCTTCTTCTCAGGTGCGCCATGCCCACTTTTGGCTTCTTCGCCATGCGAGGATTTCGCTTCCTTGGCGCCATGCTTTGGCGCGTCAGCCGAGGCTCCTCCGCCTGACGTCTTCAGGAAATTGCCCCCTATGCCGCCTGCGACGATGCATAAGATGACGATAATAGCGGGAATGATATTCTTCATCATGACACCTAGAACGGCAGAACCTTATCAATCATCCTGGGAACGACTCCGCGTCCCCCCATCCCGGTCGTGTCGCCTCCATTGACATATGAAAGCTGGGCATCCGCAATCTTCTCATAGGACACTGTATTCGTGCGCGTTATATCCTGTGCGCGGATAACACCCGCGACGCTCAGATAACGGACCTCGTTACCGACACGAGTCTGCTGGTAGCCCTGGATCACGAGGTTGCCATTGGGCTCAAGCCCGACGACACGCGCAGCAAGCGTGAAGGCAATCTTTTCCGCGCGATTCACCGCGCCCGCACCGTTGAGATTTGAATTCCGCGTATAGTCTACTGCCGGCGACAGACTGGCCGCACCGGGCAAGGCACGGTTGACGACTTCAGGCAATCCGAACAGAGCGTCGACGCCGAAGTTTTCGCTGGAGTCCCGACTCCGCGTCAGGGAGCTCTTCAGGCTTGCCTGATCATCCATCTCGACGACGACCGTGAGAAGGTCACCTACCTCCTTGGCGCGGCGCATGCTGAGCAGAGCGTTTGGCGATGTGGCCCAAAGCGACGGATTTGTGCCGTCCGCACTTTGGTCGACAGGGATGTTCCATTGGGTGGCGTATGACATGTCTGGAACCGCAGTGGGGGGCGGCGCACTTGCGCATGCCGTTATCGCAGTTGCCAGAACTGTGGAAGAAATAAGCGTTCTCATTGTGCCAGCACCCATCCACTCTCTTGGACCACGCCCTGGACGAGTTGCCGGGATTCCTGATTCAGAACCGTGACTGTTTCGTTTGCGGCCGCATCTCCCATCGCACGACCTGTCGTCGTGATCTCAAGCGCACCGCTGATATATTTGACGGATACGGTCTGGTTACGCTTCACGACCATCGGCGCGCGCGTATTGTTCGCGGTGATCGGTTGGCCCACATAGACTGTCCTCCGGACTTCACGTCCCATAAGTGGATCGGCGCTTTCGACGACATCTCCCTCTTCGGTAACGGCATTCGCCTGGGAAACCCGGTCACCAGCGCGAATGACTTCGGCGGCAACAAGCGATGAAGAATCGAACACAGTGGCGAGCAAGCCCAGTCCGAGTGCAGCGAGCATGGTCATGACGCTACCTCAACCGTGTTGTGGCCGCGAGCATCTCGTCTGATGCCGTAATGACTTTGGAATTCAGTTCGTATCCGCGCTGGGCTTCGATGAGTTCGGAAATCTCTTTCACCACATCGACACCTGAATCCTCGATAAAGCCCTGACGGATATAACCAGCGCCTTCGGTGCCAGCGACGACTTGGGTGGGTGGGCCCGATGCCTCGGTTTCGCGGAACATGTTGTCGCCGACCGCCTCAAGTCCCTTCTCGTTGACAAAGCGCGTCAAAGAGATCGTGCCAATCGCCTGGCCTGCAGCAGCGTTTGCAAAGTAGGCGACGACTTCACCATCACGGCTGATCGAGAGGCGGGTTGCATCATTGGGTATTGTGATGCCATCGGCGAGTGGATAGCCATCCATGGTCACCAGCTCACCCTCGGCACTGCGGTTAAGCTTGCCATCACGCGTATAAGCGGAGTCGCCGGAGGGAAGTGTGACCTCCAGGAAGCCTATACCGTCGATCGCAACATCGAGCTCCCCGCCTGTCTCCTTGAGTGTGCCCTGCGTGATCTCCATGGAGACGGTTGAGGGCCGTACGCCGGTACCGATCTGGATGCCGGCCGGAACGACCGTTCCCACCTGCGAGGTAATCGTGCCAGGCGTGAGATATTGCTGGTACATGAGGTCCGAGAATTCAGCGACACGCGGCCGATAGGCCGAGGTACTCATGTTGGCGATGTTGTTTGAGATAACGTCGACACGCATTTGCTGCGCCGCCATTCCCGTTGCTGCAATCTGTAGGGACTTCATGTCCGTCTCCTCTCGTTAGCCATCATGGCCTAGCGTTCGCGCACTGCTGAAATAAGCTGACCTATGCGCTGGTCTTCGGTTTCTAAAAGGGCCTGCCCGGCCTCATAGGCACGCTGCACTTCGATCATGCGCGAGACCTCAAGGACTGGCGAAACGTTGGATTGCTCGAGCGCGCCTTGCACGATGCCAAAATCCTTGGCAGCGGCAAAACCGTCCTTGGCCGAGAAATAGGTATTCGAATCCCGCATAAGCTCGCCGTCCGGAACGACTATCCCGACCTGATCAATCTGCAAGCCATTGGCCGAAATTGTACCGTCTGCGGAGATAACGAGATTGGTCGCCTCGGGGGGTATCGTGATCGGGCCGCCCCCCGCATTGAGGACATTACTGCCGTTCATGTCGATTAAATTGCCATTGGCCGCCAGCTGGAACTGACCAGCCCGCGTAAGGCGCGTACCCTGCGGCGTGTCGACCGTGAAGTACCCATCACCTTGCACCGCGAGGTCGAACTGACCACCTGTAACCTTGAGCCCACCCTGCTCCATTTCGAAGGAGTGGCCTGCAAGGCTACCCATGGACAGGGACGATGTGTCCGATCCGGTGCTCACCATGAATTCGGCGAATATGGCGCGGTCTGTCTTGTAGCCCGTTGTACTCGAGTTCGCGAGGTTGTTGGACACGACCTGCATTTCCTGCATCAGGCCATGCTGGCGTGCGAGCGTGGCATAAATCGCATTGGACATCAGTTACCTCCTCCTACCGGCACCGCAGATCCGCTGGCGCGGTTGAATATGGCTGGCGCCTGAGCGACAGAGACTTTGGTCTGTGTTACAGCGCCTTTGCGTGCGGCTCGTCGCAGTTCTGCAACCAGCGCGACACGGTGCTTGTGTTCGTCACCAGTCAGCATGCGCGCTGCCGTGTAGACCCATTCCGAAACGATCCAGTCGCCCGTAGTCGCATCATCTTCGATAAGTGCCAGAATGACGTCGGGGGCGATCTCGAGGCGATCTTCATAAACCCTCAGACGCTCCGGCGCATGCGTACGAATTGCGCTGCGCGCAGCGAGCAGGTTGAGCGATGGGTCGCCGATATATTTCGTCGCGAGTGCGAAGACCGTTTCATAGTCGCGGCGGCGGAACGCCAGCTCCGCGGTCTCGGCCGCAACGCCTTCTGTCATGGACACGCCGTTAGACAGCTTGCTTGCGAGATCGGCAAAGCCCAGCTGGACAGCTCGTCCCGAGGCAAGGCTGTAAAGCGCATTCCGGTCTGGCTCGTTTGCAAGAAAATCAGGCTCTTCGATCATCGCATCGATTGCCGCCAGATTGCGCACGCTTTCGCTGCTTTCGAGGTCCCGATGAAGGCTTGCCACCAATTGCCGTCTGACCTCTGTCTGGGCTTCCGGGTTCTGCAGGGCAGGCTGGGCCGCAAGCTTCATGAGGGGTTTGTAGCTGGATCGGGCGCTCAATTCTCTCAGCGCATACTGCAAACTGGCGACCAGCTCCTTGTCGCTGCTGATATAGCCAAACTTCTGCATAAGGTCGCCAAGCAACACTTCCTCATAGGCGGGCTCCACCGGCATTCCATGACGCTGCATGGCGGCGAGCGCCGCTTCCTGGAACCGTGGTTTGCGCAGGAAGCCGGACACGGTTTTCTGCGCTTCCGTATTCCCACCATCCATCTGGATCAACGCACGCGCAAACTGCAATTGCGGTGAATCCTGAAAGTCGTTTTCATCGAAGTCAGCGATCAGCTTCTGCGCCAGGCCGCTTTTGCCGCGCTCTTCAAGCTTTGGAATGCTCAGCAATGTAACATCCGAGCGAAGACGTAATGGAAGTTTCCGGAATTCGGACAATGCGCCCTGCAATCGTTCAGCACCCGCCTCACGACCCGAGACAAGTTCCGCAGCCGCCAGCCATATGGCAGTATCCGACTTGCAGGAAACCATTTGGGCGAAGAAACCGACATCCGGTGCGCCGCGGTTTTCCATGAGATCCGCCAGCTTACCGAGAGCCGTGGCTTCAGCGCCAGGCGTCAGCTTGAGCACCATCTGCGCTTCGGAATACAGGCCAAGAACCATATATGTTTTCGCCAGCTCATAGCCTGACGAAGCGGGCGTGGCGCTTTCCACATGACGGCCGGCTGTTTCGCGTGCGGTGTAGACCTGCTGGTATTCGGTTACGCCCTTGTAGTCCGTGAAATCGAAGGCATCTCCCGCATCGCATGCATCATACACGCGGTCTGGCACCGAGGCAGCCGGTGGGCGCTTCTTCACAAGCTGGGCGGGTTGATGATCCGAGCCTTCATCTTCGCCGTGCGACTCTACGGAAGCCGGCCCCTTTGGCGTCAGTATACCCTCTCGGATCGCACCTTGAACAAATAGTTCCAAATTGGATGAAAGATCAGATTCCCGGGATGTACGGTCCGGCGTCCCTGTATCCGGCTCAAGCGCAAGGCTCTGGGGAACCAGGCAGAGGCTGAGCATCAGGATGCAGGGAAGGCGCGTCATGCAGCGCGCTTCATGTTTCGAATGGCCTGGTCAACCTCGTCATACGTCGGGCGGACGCGGGATGGCGCATGTCTGCGTGCAACTTCTACGCAGATATTGACCGGGTTGAGATGGAGGTTGGAGACAAGGATCTCACCGATCATGGCGTAGAAGGCATGCTCTTCAACACGGATATCCTTCACTTTTTTCGCGAAGGGACCAACCACGCCATAGGCGAGGAACACGCCGAGGAATGTACCGACAAGTGCGCCGCCGATCATGCCGCCAAGAATTTCAGGGGGCTTGTCGATAGAGGCCATTGTCTTGATCACGCCAAGCACAGCCGCAACAATTCCGAGCGCAGGCAAGGCATCGGCCATGTTCTGCAGCGCATGTGATCCGTGAAGCTTATCCTCAGCCAACTGATCGAGTTGCTTCTGCATGAGCTCTTCGACCTGATGGACATTGTCAAAGTTCATGATCATCGAGCGAATGGTGTCGCAAACGAGTTCGATGGCCGAATGGTCCTTCAGAATTTTCGGGTACTTCGTGAAGATGCTGGATTCGCCCGGCGCCTCGATGTGGGTTTCAACCTCAACCGGGTTCTGCTTCATCAGGTTCAGCAATTCGTGCATCAGACAGAGCAAGTCCTGATAGTCTGTCTTCTTCCACTTTGCGCCGGTAAAAACCGCCGTGACATCACCCATGGTATGTTTGACGGTATTCATATCGTTACCGGCAAAGAATGCACCCAGTGCAGCACCGCCGATCATCATGCCTTCGAATGGCAGCGCATGGGTAATGATGCCCATCTTGCCGCCAGCAAGCAGGTAACCACCGAAGACCATAACGACGGTTATGATCAATCCAAATATCGTATTCACCCCAGAACTCCCTATCCCCGCGCGAACGGCGCGGGTCGCTGTCACAAATCCACTAACTCACGAGCGAAGTTTTCTGATATTGGCGTATGAAGCTTCACGGCTCTTTGCCGTTTCCACACACCCAGCTCTCCCAAGCCGATATCGACACTTCCATTTATTGTTTCTGCACAGAGCGACAGACGGTTCGCGTCAGCATTGGCAAGCGGCAGAACATTGCCAACTTCCAGCCGCGAACACTCGGCGATCGTGAGCGTCATGCGCTCTAGAACCACGTCCAGCGATATTCCCGATGCCCGGACAGATGCGCTGAGCGATTTCGGGGTTTGCTGGCATGCCTCCTGCTTCCTGACTTCCTCATGTCGCAGTTCGGTTTGCGCATGTTGCTGCATGAAATCAAAGGCGTACATAATCTTGAGAACGGAAACGCCGCCCCCAAACTCAAGCTCGAGATCCACCCGCAAATACCGACTGGCATTATCGAACCCGCCGACAGCCGATTCACTATCGCAAAGCGGAGATTGCTTCGCAGAAACTTCATGTCCTTCGAGAGGCGCACCCATCTTCTGCCAGAGGGCGACGGAAGTTTGCTCGCAAAGAAGCTTGAGAAAGAGTGAGGAAGCGTCTGCCAGACTTTCGACATCCTGATGCAGGCGTGCGGCTGCACATTGTATCGCAATTCGATTATCCAGCGTAACCGAGGCAATGCCAGACGACAGGTTGGCGGCCATAAAGAAGGTAAACGGATCCTCGAGGATATCGTCTGCAGCACTGGCACCAATCACGCGGCGACCGATGATCTTGACCATCGTCTCCGCACCCAAATTCGCATGGGCCCACGCCTCTGCGCTGGACTGCACCTGCTCCCAGAACGGACGCAGATTTGCGATGGATGGCGGAACACCAGCTCCCGCTTCAATCTTTTTCCGTAGAATGGCGGACACGAATCACCTGCAACTAGAGGGATAATAACCCTTCCAATTGGTGACTGACCCGTTGAAAAAGAATTAACGGAAGACCTAAAGTTAAGCATTGAACAAGCAATGATCCTTCACTGATCTTTGGTAAACGAGTCCCATCATTCGACTGGCGGGACCTATGGAAATTCAAAACGCAGCTATCGTGCAACCCACGATCATCAAGCGCCGGCGCGTGGTTAAGGCCGCCGAGCACCACGGTGGTGCCTGGAAGGTTGCATACGCCGACTTCGTTACCGCAATGATGGCGTTCTTCCTTCTGATGTGGCTGCTTAACGCCACGACAGAAGAGCAGCGTAAAGGTATCGCCGACTATTTCAGCCCTACCATCCCGATCTCCCGCATATCAGGCGGCGGCTCTGATGGATTGAACGGCTCCTCGATCATGACTGAGGAAACCTATGCCCGTATGGGAACAGGCGCATCTCGCAAGGAAACGATCGCCAACCATAGCGATGGCAAGCAATCAGAAGCCAACGAGCGTAAGATCGCCGCCGAACTTGAAACACTCAAGCAGTCGATGAGCGCTGAAGGCCACCAGCTTTCCGAGCACATGATGATCAAGATGTCGCCTGAGGGACTTGTCCTCGAGATAACCGATTCCGAGGACGCACCGCTCTTCCCGATCGGCCAGAGCGATCCGTCTCCCCTGCTCACGGGTATGCTGGGCCAGGTAGCGAAGTCCTTCGGGACGTTCCAGAACGATATCAAGATCGTCGGCCATACCGACAGCCTCAGCTACCGCGACGGTGCTGTATATGATAACTGGAACCTGTCATCGGACCGGGCCAATGCAGCACGCAAGCTATTGCTTGCCGCGAATATGGACCCCAATCGTATTCTCGAAGTTTCCGGCAAGGCCGACACGGATCCGCTGATCCAGGGTAATCCGTCCGCACCCCAGAACCGCCGGATCTCGGTCACCATCCTGACTCGTTAACAGAACGGCCCGATCGGTTAGCCGGTCATTAACTATCAAGGGTTAATTTTGGTTGCTATACCTTGCAGGAGCAACCGTACATGAGCATCTCTTCGTCCCTGAACGCAGGCGTGATGGGGTTGAACGTCAACTCCGCGCGTCTCTCGACAATTTCAGACAACATCGCGAACTCATCCACTGCTGGCTACAAGCGCAGCCAGGTGGATTTTTCAAGCATGGTGATCCAGCAGAGATCATCTGCATACGCCGCAGGCGGCGTGCGAGTGGACACATTCAAGGATGTTGCAGCCAGAGGCTCTCTCATTTCGACAGGCAGTGCAACGGATATCGCGGTCTCGGGCCGCGGGCTCCTTCCGGTCACCGATACGAGCGGCCTGACATCGACGGCGTCCAATCGTAACATGATGCTTGTCCCGACCGGATCCTTCTATGCGGACGAGAATGGCAATCTTCGGACGCAGAGCGGACTGTTCCTGCTTGGCTGGCCGGCAGATTCCTCGGGCGACGTCGGAAATGTCAGCCGTAATAGCGGTGTCAACCTCGCGCCCGTGAACATCTCGACGTCGCAATTTACCGCGACGCCGACAACTGAAATGGATTTCGGCATCAACCTGCCAGCCGACGCGACAAATGCCGGCTCCACGAGCGGCGACTTCAATCTGCCGGTCGAGTATTTTGATAATCTTGGACGTGCGAATACGCTGACCTTCCAGTTTACTCCGGTTGTTCCGGCCAGCGGTGCCAGCAATCAGTGGCAAGTCGATATCTTTGACAGTGCCGGCGATCCTGCTATCTCGATTGGCAGCCTTGCGCTCGAATTCAGCGATGCTCCCGCCTCGGGTGGCCGCATATTGACGGCAACTGCGGGTGGTGGCGCAGCCTATAACGCCGCAACAGGCGCCATTTCGCTCACACTCCCGCACGGGCCCGTAACGGTGAACATTGGCCGTCCTGATGACAGCCAGGGAATTACGCAGCTTGCAGCTCCATTCTCGCCAACAAACGTTACCAAGAATGGGGCACCGATTGGAGATCTCAAATCGGTTGAAATAGACGATAAGGGCTTTCTGCAGGCTGTTTATGATACGGGCCTGCGCCGTACACTTTACCAGATCCCCGTAGGCGACGTACCGAACATGAACGGTCTTCAGGCTCTTGATGGCCAAGCTTACAAAGTCTCAGGTTCGAGCGGCAGCATGTACCTGTGGGATGCTGGCGCCGGTCCAGTTGGCGCGGTCGCCGGGTATTCCCTAATGGAATCCACGACAGACATCGCCGCTGAGCTTACAGACCTGATTGAAACGCAACGCGCCTATTCGTCGAATGCAAAGATCGTCCAGACAGTCGACGAGATGCTGCAGGAAACGACCAATCTGAAACGCTGATAAGCAGCGCTGAAAGGCGGCCGCACACGTGACTCTGTCCAGTGCTATCAATTCTGCAAAGAGCGGCCTTCAGATCACAAGTCTGAGGGCCGATATTGCTGCAACCAACGTCGCCAATGCCTCAACGCCCGGCTATGTAAGCCGGGCGCTTGTCGTATCGGAAAGACGCGTTGGCGGCACCGCAGGTGGCGTGGAGGCCATAGGCATATCCCGCTCGCAGAATTACGCACTGACAGCAGAGCGGCGCAACCTGACGAGCGATTACGCGCAAGCGGACATGTTGACTTCGACATGGAAAACCCTGTCCGCCCAGATCGGCAATTCTTCGGAAGGCACAGGACTCTTCAAGGCATTCTCCAGCCTTGAGTCGACCCTATCAGATCTCGCCCTGTCGCCGGAATCCAGCTCGAATGCGGCAGCCGTGCTCAGCTCGGCCAAGTCCGTTGTTCAGGAACTCCATAACCTGTCGCAAATGGTCGACAGCCTCAGATCCGAAGCAGACCACGAAATCTCCAACGGGGTTGATATCGTCAATTCGGCTCTGAAGACGATCCAGGACATAAACGGTCGTTTGTCGAGTATGGACCGGACGTCCAGCCAGGCAGCCGGATTGATCGACGAGCGCAATCGCGCGCTCGACACGATTTCGGAATACATGCCGGTTCAAACCGTTGATCGCCAATATGGCGCCATTGATGTCGTGACGCCCGAGGGCGTCTTCTTGCTAGCGGGTACTGCGCGCAAAATCGAATTCAGCCCGACCTCCGCCTTTGGCCAGGGTGATACGCTAGCCAACGGGACCCTGTCCGGAATGAGTGTGGACGGCATCTCGATCACACCCGGCTCCTCCTCCTATGGCGCCGTATCAAGCGGCGTATTCGGCGCGCTCTTCACGCTGAGGGATCAGGACCTGCCGGCGGTCGGCGCCCAACTGGACGCGCTGGCAGGCGACTTGATAACACGCTTCTCCGATGATGCCCTCGACCCGACCAAGACACCGGGCGAGCAAGGCATTTTTGTCGATTCAACGGGTGCAGGCGGCGTCGGCCTTGCCAGCAGGATATCCATCAACGCCGCCATAGACCCGGACAAGGGCGGCGGCACATGGCGGCTGCGTGACGGCATCGGCGCGACCGCGCCAGGTCCGACCGGCAATGCAACAATTCTGAACGGCCTGCTGGGCGCATTCAAATCCGCGAACCCCATCAATGATTCAGGCATCCAGGGGTCGTTCTCTTCCGTCGAGATGGTCGCGCAATTTGCCTCTCTTGCCGGACAAAGCCGCGTTCAGAATGAGACTGTTCTGTCGTCCACGTCTTCTCAGCACGCAATGCTTCTCCAGGCTGAACAGGCGCAGAATGGCGTCGACGTCGACACCCAGATGCAGGACCTTCTGCTGATTGAGCAAGCCTACGCAGCCAATGCGAGGGTAATCGAGATCGCGAGCCAAATGATCCAGCGGCTGATGGATATCTGATATGCTTCGTTTCCTGCCACCCTCCTCTCTCACCTCATCGCAGGGCCTCAGTCCTGAGATAAAGGCCATTCGCGAGCGTCTGGAGACGACGTCAAAGGAGACGGTGACCGGTCGCTACGAAGACATGACGCGCCACCTCTCGGGCCGGATCAGCCAGGCCATGCTTGGCCAGAAGGCGATCGACGACATTGAGCAACAGGGTGTGCGTCTTCAGATCCGCGAAGGGCGGCTGGAACTGACCCAACGCAGTCTGGAAGTTGTTCAGAGCAGCATCAGTGGCCTTCCCGCACGTATGCAGGCCGCCCTGGCGTCTGATGACGTTGCGTCGAAAACGGCGACCGCTCGAGATTCCAAGTCGGCGTTGAGCGAGACCTTTTCGGCACTCAATGTCCGCTATGGCGAGAGATATCTATTTGCAGGCGACGCAGCGACAACGCCGCCCTTTGCCTCGGTCGACGACTTGTTGTCGGATATTCGGCAGATCGCGACCACGGCAACAGATGACGCTGACTTTGCCGCACAATTGGACACCTATTTCAACTCACCGACGGGCGGGTGGCGGGCAAATATTTATGCCGGAACGGAAACAGCGTCTGATCCTGAGTCCGTTCCCGGCACAAATGACAGCCTGTTAAAGATTATTTCCGGATTAGCCGTCATGGCGCTTTCCGGGCCGGACGAGGCCCTTCCCATTCTGAATGGCGCAAGCTCTGCTGTCGCTGTCGCCGCGCAGAGCCTGACTGACGGGCAGACTTCATTGATCAATGTGCGTGCAGTGGTTGGCCTTTCCCAGGCTCGCGTGCAGACAGAAAAAGAATCACTTGGGGTCGAGAAAACCGTTCTGACAGCAGCCTTCAATGAGCTGACAGCCCGCGACCAGTATGAAGCCGCCTCCGAACTCAAAGAGCTCGAAAGCAGCCTTGAGGCCGCCTATACGCTGACGTCGCGCCTCGCCAATCTGACCCTGCTCAATTTCTTGAGGTAATGCCATGACCCGCGCCCCCCGACTCAAGGCCCTGATCGCGGCAATCCTCTTTGCATTGCCCATGTCGGCCGCCGCTGAGCCACGCATTCGCGACATCGTGGATGTTGAAGGCGTGCGCGAGAACGATCTCGTTGGGTATGGCATAGTCGTTGGCCTCAATGGCACAGGCGATTCCGTCAAAAATTCCCCCTTCACCGAAGATTCCCTGTCTTATATGCTGGAGCGCCTTGGCGTGAACGTTCAGGGTGAAGACATCAAACCAAAGAACGTCGCGGCTGTACTTGTTACGGCGACCTTCCCGTCCTTTGCACGTAACGGCTCCACGATAGATGTGACCGTTGCCTCGATCGGCGACGCGAAAAGCCTTGAAGGTGGCACACTTATCCTGACGCCTCTCAAGGGCGCCGACAATGAGGTTTATGCTGTCGCGCAGGGCAGCATCATTGTCAGCGGCATCAATGTGCAGGCTGCCGGCGCCAGCGAGTCGCGCGGCTCGCCGACCACAGGCGGCGTGCCGAATGGCGCCCGTGTTGAGCGTGAAATCAACTATGCCTTCAATGACCGTAACATCGTCACGCTGGCCCTGCGCAATCCCGATTTCACGACCGCAGCCCGGATTGAAGACACGATCAACAAATCCGTTGGTTTCCAGATGGCTTCGATGCGCGACTCCGGCACGATCGACCTGGACCTGCTGCAAGTGACTGACTCCCCTTCCCGCGTGCTCGCCAGCATCGAGAACCTTTCGGTCGCCGTGTCGACACCTGCACGCATCGTGATCGACGAGAAATCAGGCACGATTGTTCTGGGTGAAGATGTGACGATCTCGAAAGTGGCGATCGCCCAAGGCAATATATCGATCAAGATCGTAGAATCGCCCATCGTGTCCCAGCCAAATCCGTTCTCGCAAGGCGAAACCACGACGGTACCACGTTCGCAGATCACGATCGGGAATACCGGCAATGGCAATATCGCGATGCTTGATGAAAACGTTTCCCTGTCCCAGTTGATCACCGGGCTTAATGCGCTGGGCGTGTCACCTCAGGAAATGGCCGATATCATCCGGGCGATGAAGGCCGCCGGCGCGATCCACGCCGAGCTGATCGTACGCTAGAGGACGTTACTTGAAGCTCAGGCTTCAGCTGGCGCTGGGGTCGTCACGAGCGTGATCTGACCACTGCGCTTCATGGTCATGAGCATGCTCAGGAACTCGCGCTGCACCTGTTCGCCTTCGACCGGCGAGGGCGCTTTGGCCTCCCCCAGTTCCTCACGCAGCTTGTCTGCCAGACGCGAGGAAATGTTGCCCAGCAGAAATTCCGCCACGGCAGGATAAGGCCCTTGCAGACTGCTGAGCAATTTGAGCGAGGTGGCCTCGTCCAGTTCGCGGAAAACGACAGGCACGCCATTCTTCGGCAGCATGTCCGGCAAGCCATCAATCGTGAAGAGTGACTTCTGGATACCCTGCAACTTGTCCTCATGCGAGGTCTCGAGGAACTTGACCAGCGTGTCGCGTTTCTCCGCCGGAATAAGGCTCAGCAATTCACCAATCGCCGACAGGTGATCATCATTCTCTTCAGATCCTTCGTCTTCATTGTTGAGAAATTCCATCTCGATCATGCGGGCCAGAACCTGGTCGATTCCCGGATCCACCTTCTGGGCCTGCACCATGAAGCCCATGGCAGGCGTCAGTTTGGAATCATCCAAGAGGGCCAGGACTTCCGATGCGACTCCAAGCTCCATCTTGCGGAGGATAAGAGCGATGATGTTGGGAGAGAGCTTGCCTAGATAGGCAGCGATCTGTTTGGGCTCACGGCGGGCAAAGCGCACCCATGGGTCGGCTGATACTTCAGCCGTTCCAGGCACAGCCTGCTTGCTGGCTTTCTCATCGCCCATGATCATCGCAAGCTTTTCGGCGTCGAGCACGCCCGCCAGCACTTCGCGGGCCTTATCCCGTCCGCCGCGCAGGGCACCATCGGAGCCGCGCAAATGGGTCAGGAAGTCGATGACGATCGCGACAATCTCGTCGCGTGCCACGAAAGAGATATTCTGCAATGCTACCGCCACCTTTGCCAGCGCCGCATCATCCAGTTTCTCGACAATCGGCTTGGCAGCCGCCTCGCCCAGCATTGCGATGATAACAGCGGCGCGTTGCGACGGCGAAATCGTCGACACCGGCACAAGCCGTGGCACAACCGGCTCAGGCGTTGTTGAGAGTCTCGTGGCCAGTTCCGTACGGGGCTGGGTGCTCATCCGGTATATCCTCTCAAAACCGCTTCGGTGATCTTTAGCCAACCATCAGCCAGAATGAAGAATCCAAGCTTAAACGGAAGGGAAACAACTGTTGGCGGAACCATCATCATGCCTACCGCCATCAGGACAGACGCAACGACCAGGTCGATCACCATGAAGGGCAGGAAGATCACAAAGCCGATCTGGAAGGCATGCTTGATTTCCGACAGCATGAAGGCGGTTGCCAGAAGGGAAAAAGACGGTGCCTCACCTTCCACAACCGGACGGTTCACAGCCTCACCGAGCACCACAATCGTTTCCGGCTCAATACGGCGCGACATGAATTCGCGAAACGGCCCGGTCGTGTCCACCCAGGCCTGCTCCTCTGTCGACACGCCATCCATATAAGGCGAGATGCCTGTCTCCCAGGCATCCTTGAAGACCGGTTCCATGACGAAGAAGGTCAGGAACATGGCAAGCGCCATGATCATCATGTTCGGCGGCGCCTGCGGCACGCCAATGGCCTGGCGCATGAAGGAAAACACGATCACCATGAAGGGAAGGCATGTGACCATCATCGCGATCGCCGGCACGAGGCTCAGCACCGAGATCAGCAGGAATAGCTGGATTGTCGAGCGGCTGAGCCCTCCCCCCGCCCCGTTCAGGACGTCATCGAGGCCTGCCATGGGCGTCGGCGGGGCGGCTTGCGCATGGGCAGCCATTGCGACGCACCCAAGCGCCGCAATCAGGATTGCCAGAAAGCGATAGACGCCGACGCTCCTAAGCGATGGCATCGCCTGCCTGCTCTGATATTTCGGTGATCTTGACGCCCAGCGATCCGTCTTCTGTTTCGACCAGTTCGCCCCGCGCGATCAGTTTGTTTTCGATCGTTATATTGACAGGATCATCAATGCGCGATGTCAAAGGGACAACTGATTCAGGGCGCAGTTCGAGAATTTCCGAGACACTCAATCGCGCCTGCCCGATCGACACCGTAACGGTGACCGGTACGTTGAAAATAGAGCGCCGGTACTTGTTCGCGGTCGTCGTTTCGCGCCGGTCGGCATCAGGTTGTTGAATCTCTTCGGGGTTTGCCATGATTTTACTCTTTGATCGGTGCTTGAGGGGAATCCAGCTGGGCAAGGCAGGCCGTTAGAAGCCCATCGAAATCGAAGGTGACACCGCCGGTTTCCCACGACACCTCTACGCGGGAACTCTCGTCTGGTCCGGCTGCGACGACGGCACATCGCTCACTCAGCGTTGGCGAGGCAGCAACCAGCTCACGCAACTTTTCGGCGAGGAGCGATTGCGCGCGAATCTCAACGGCGGGAGCCGTCGTCGGCACCATGGAACTCAGGTGTTGTGCAATCTCTTGTGCCAGAAACGCGCGAGAGAGCTCCGGAAAAAGGCGCGCAGCGAGGGCCTGTGTTGTCTTGAGCGTTTGTTGACGCGACTCTCTTTCCAGCCGCTCTATCGTGTCCGAGAGGGCCGCCACGACAATCTCGACATCAGCAAAATCCGGATGAACGGGCGCCATTATTTCAGGCTCGGGATCGGGCGCCGCGACTTCCGGAACAGGCTGTTCCAGCTCAGGCTCAGCAACCGTCTGTCTCAGAAGAATGCGGCGCGCATTGGACACAGGCGCCAGAGCGTCCATATCAAACCGCGGCCGAGTGGCAAGGAAGCCTTCACTCATTGACAGCCGCCTTCCGGTCTTCATTCAACCATTCCTGAAGGATGGCTGCTGCATCATCCTGGCGCGTAGAGGTATAGTCTTTCAATGACAGGAACGGGTCTGCGGCAGCGCCATCGACGCCCAGAGCAAAAGGATCACCCGCGCCGCCAGCCATGCCTTCCAGCTGCGGCTTCTGGCTGAGCAGGGGACGGATCACGCCGAACGCCAGCACAATGACCACGAGACCGAGAACCACAATCTTGATACCAGACCACATATAGCGCTCCATCAGCTGCTGCACGAGGCTGGGTGCCTGAACCATTTCAGGTTCTGGCAGCGCCTGGAAAGGCATGAATTCAACCGTCAGGTCATCGCCGCGGCTTGTGTCGAGGCCAGCGCCTGAAATGATCAACTGCTTGAAATCGACAGCCATCTGTTCGGTAAGGGTTGCCGCATCGGGGGCCGCAGGATCGATGCCAAGAACCTGATCGTTGAGGAGTACCGCCATTGAAATACGCTCAATCGCGCCCGGCATGCGCTCCGTTTCGGTGCGCGTCTCGTTGATCTCATAGGAGACCGTCTCATTCGAATTACGGGCTGTGCTATTGGACGAACCGCCAGGCGCATCATTCGCCTGCGGCAGGTTGCTCGCCGCCGTGACGGCGCCGGATGTTCCGCCGCTCGACTCGCTGACATCACCGGTCGACCGGTTTCGTACAACACGGGAGTCCGGATCGAACGTGACGGCGGATGTGCGCAGGCTCTCATGGCTGACGTCCACCGAAACAGAAACGCGCGCATTGTTTGGCCCAACGCGCGCCTCCAGCAGCCGCATGACTTTCTGCTCGAGCATGCCTTCCTGCGTTTCAGCCTGTACGCCCGGCTGCTTGGCAGTGTCGTTGCCCGGTCCGGCGAGGATGCCCTTCTTGGAATCGATGACCGCCACTTCGTCCGGGCTCATGCCGGAAATGGCGAGCGCGACCAGATACTGGATCGCCTGCGCCTGCCCGCTGGAAAGATCATACTTGGTGGCCAACGTTACGGAGGCAGTCTCTTTCGGGGCGCTGCGCGAAAATCCGCTTCGCAGGCTGGCTCCGATATGAACACGGGCCGATTCAATGCCAGGGATGGCGAGAATGGTGCGGGTCAGTTCGCCTTCTTTGGCGCGCCAGTACGCGGCGTTATACATTTCCGAGGTGACGGAAAAACCGTTTACGCTATCGAGCAGCTCATAGCCCTGAACTGACTGTTGCGGCAGGCCAGCCTTGGCGAGGGAAAAGCGAACGGCGTCGCGGTCCTTTGCGCCAACGAAAATCGCGTCGCCGCGAATTTCATAGGGCGTGCCACGCTTTTCGAGTTCTTCAATGATCTCGCCTGTCGGCGCTGGCTCAAGGCCGGAGTATAGCAGTGACATAGGCTGTTGCGTCGCGCCCCGCACGAGAAACGCCATTGCCAGTGCAACGCCAAGGACAGCCACCCCAAGCATGATTTGCCGAGACAACGGCAACCCTCTCAAGGTTGAGATAAAACTCATAACCCACCAACTCCGAACTGAACCCTGCTCCCGGTATTGGTTAATTTATTACGAGTAATTGTTAACGGTTCCTTTACCCCAACATTTGTTTAACAGACATCTGGGATGGTAAATTAGGTGACTGCCTATGGCGGGGAAGAAGGCTTCGAAGGCCGCGAGTACAGATGGCGTTGACGCTGCACCGGCTGGTGCGAAATCCGGCGGTGTCGTCGGCTTGGCGCTGCTCGCTGTGGGCGCGCTCGCAACCTCGTTTGCCACCGTCTTTTTTCTTACACCTTCGGCCCCTGCCGATGCGACACCGGTGTGTGCCCCCGGAGAATCACCTACAGTTGCCGAATCATCCATCAAGCCCAACCAGTCTTATGTCGAGCTTCGGGATATTCTCGTCACGATCGGAAGCGAACCAGCGACGCGGTACATAAAGCTGAAGATTGCGATCATATGCGACTCGGGCAGCACGTCCGCCGTCACCGATGCGGAGCCAGTGCTGGTCGACGCCTTCACAAATTACCTGCGGTCTGTGGAGCTGACAGATTTCGAGAATCCCGGCTTTTATTCCCATATGCGGGACCAACTCGGGCGGCGCTCACAACTGGTGCTCGGTGGCGGCGTTTCTGATGGCGTCCTGATTACAGAATTCCTGTTGAGGTAAGGCGATGAGTTTCGAACCCACAGACATTGCGATCATCCTGGTGTCGAGTGCGGCCTGCGTCTATTGCTTCGTGCTCAGTCGGCGCCTGAAGGCGCTGCAGAACACAAAGGATGGCCTTGGGGCCACCATTCTGGCCATGTCCAAGTCGATTTCGGCCATGTCGAGTTCAACACAGGAAACCCGGTCACATGTCGGCGAGATGGCCGGCCGCCTTGCCGGCCTCCTCGAAGAAGCCAATGCCACCTGCGCCCGCCTGGAGACGGTTCAGTCCTCACTGGAAACCACCCAGCAGAGCGCTGTCGATCAGGTGACCAACACGCAAACGGAACTCGGCATCATGATGCGGATCATCCTCGACCAGTCGAAGAGCCGAATCGTTGAGATGACGAACATGATGCAAGAATTCCGTGAACTGACAGAAAAAGATGCGGAACGCGGATGCGCCTCTGCGCCTGCGCGCAGGCCCGCCATCCCGTATCCGGCGGAATAACGCGATGAAATCATTGAATAACCGCGGCTCGTATGTCCTCCTGACGCTCGGCTTTCTCTTTGCCGTCGGTGCCGCCGTGCGTTTCCTGCCAAGCAATCTTGCAACTGCCGCAGAAGCACTGGCCGCAGGCACGCATGCCAGCGAGGAAGACGCGCATGAAGTGGTGGAAGCCGCCGCCGCACCCGAAGCAAGACCGATTGACGAAGTCTGCTTCACCGCCGAGACGGCAGCAGCAATCACCGCAGAGCAGGAGTTGATCGCCGCGCAGGAAGACCAGCTGCAGGGAGATACCCTTGCATTGAAGGCTCGCTCACTCGAGCTCGATAGCCGAACGGCTGAGCTGAACGCCCTTCAGGAAACACTCGAAGCGCGCTGGAAGGAAATGCAGACCACCTCGGACGAGGACATCATGCATCTGGCCCGCATGTACGGCTCAATGAAGCCAGACCAGGCGGCGGCCATTTTCAATCAGATGGAGCCTGATTTTGCCGGCAATTTCCTGCGCCTCATGCGCAGCGAACAAGCCGGCCTTATTATGGCCAGCATGGAAACCCGCAAGGCCTACGCTGTCAGCCTAAAACTGGCAGAGCTGAATGCCGATATACGGGATTCAGCCGCCTCCAACTGATGCATTGACCGAACTAGCGGTCCAGGCCCAGGTCATCTGCGCGAATATCCGGCGTTTGGCCCGAGATCAGGTCTGCAACCACCCGCGCCGACCCGCACGACATTGTCCAGCCCAACGTGCCATGCCCTGTGTTGAGATAGAGATTGTCAAAGCCAGTTTTACCGATCAGCGGCGTACCATCGGGTGTCATGGGGCGGAAACCGGACCAAAAAGACCGCTCCGTGGACTCAGTCGCCTTCGGGAACAGGCTCAAAAGCGAATGCTCAAGCGTTCTCTGTCGCCGAGGGTTGAGGCTGCGGTCGAACCCGGCAAGCTCTGCCATTCCCCCCACCCGGATGCGATCGCCAAGCCGGGTAATGGCTACTTTATAGGTCTCGTCCAGCAAGGTGGATTGCGGCGCGCTTTGGTCGTCGCCGACAGGAACTGTAATCGAATAACCCTTCACCGGGTAAACCGGCAAGCGCAGCCCGATAGGACGCGCCAGAACAGGCGACCAGCTTCCGCAAGCAAGGACAAATGCATCAGCGTTGATGCTATTGCCGGCAACGCACACCGAGACACGGTTGCCCTGACGCTCCAGTTTTTCGATCGGCGCATTCCACATGAAATGTACGCCGCGTTGTTCCGCAATTGCCGCCAGCGCCTGCGTAAACTTGAAACAATCGCCAGTCTCGTCAGCGGGCAGCCGTAGACCACCTACGATCGGCGTCTCTGCCTTGCGCAGGCCGGGCTCGATCTGACGGCACCCTTCCGCATCCAGAAGTTCGAAATTTACACCCTCACCCTTCAGGACGCCAATATCCATTTCAGCTGAATCAAGCTGGGCATGCGTCCGGAAAAGCTGAAGCGTGCCCAGTGTGCGGTGATCATATTCAATGGCCTCCGTTTCTCTCAACGCCTGCAGCATCGCACGGCTATAGGTCGAGAGGCGCACCATTCGCGCCTTGTTGATGGCATAGCGCTGCGGGGTACAATTGCGCAGCATACGGAGGCCCCAGCTAATCATGGCAGGGTCAGGCCGCGGCTGAACCACTAGCGGCGCATGCTCCATAAGCAGCCATTTGAGCGCCTTGAGTGGTATTCCCGGCGCCGCCCATGGCGCCGCATAGCCTGGTGATATCTCGCCTGCATTGGCGAAACTCGTCTCAAGGGCTGGGCCCGACTGGCGATCAATCACGGTGACATCATGCCCCGCAACAGAAGCATAATAGGCTGTCGTCACGCCGACGACGCCTGCACCCAGAACAACAACTTTCATTTTATACCTCTAAGCCCTATTGAGCCTGACCCGTGAAGCGCCGCTCAAACCGCTTACCAAGGCCGGTGAGAACCGCATGCGGCGCCGTGTCGAGCAGTGTCGCCAGATCGGATACGCTTTGATGCTGGCCGATCAGCTCAACCATGTCGCCAGGCTCTATGCTTTCCGCCGAGATTTCTGTGACGTCCGCCGTGCACGTATCCATCGAGACACGCCCCACGAGCGGGAGCGAAACGCCGTTTAGCCATACCGCGCCTTTGCCACCAAGTGCGCGCGGCCAACCATCCGCATATCCCACCGATAGTGTTGCAAGCCGCCGGGGTGAGGGCGTCACATAGTCATGGTCATAGCCGACCCCCACACCGGCTGGCACAGTCCGGATCTGGATCACCCGTGCAGAAAGTGCGATCGCAGGACGAAGACCTTTCGTCGGACCGGGCAAGGGATCAATACCATAGAGCACCAGTCCGGGACGAACCAGACCGTCAGCATGATCAGACATGCCCATGGCGGCTGCAGAATTGGCCAGCGATCTCTGCGCTCCCGGCACGCGTATCGCCATCTCCGCAAAACGCCTGGCCTGGTCTGCATTGGCAGGCGCATCAGGCATATCAGCGCAGGCCAGATGGCTCATCACAACGCGCAGGTCGACCCAGTCAAGGAAACCGGGCTGCCGCAGGAGCGTTTCCAGATCATTCATCCCGAGTCCCAGACGGGACATGCCCGTATCCAGCTGGAGGACAGCTGGCAATTTTTGGCCGATCTCGGCCGCCTGTCTCTGCCAGTGTCGCGCTTGTTCCAGCGTATTGAGTACCGGAAATATACCGGCCTGCGCACACAGACCTTCCATGCCAGGCGCAAGACCGTTGAGCACATAGAGGCGCGCAGATTCGGGAAGGCCTGGAACCAGTTCCAGCGCCTCTGCGAGATGCGCCACAAAGAAGTCCCGGCAGCCTGCACCTGCGAGCGCAGGCGCTATGGTACGCGCGCCCAACCCATAAGCATCTGCCTTGACCACTGCGCCAATGCGCGCCGCAGGCGCTTTCATCTGAACGAAGCGATAGTTTGCAATGACCGCCGAGAGGTCAATCGACAGAACGCCCGCCTCAGCATGAACGGATGATCCGATCCGGTCAGCCATTTCATTCAGCCGCACAGCTGCTTCAGTCAGCATTTGTGAGTTTGCTTAGTACAGCGAGCTTTTCGACTGGCGGTATCGCGCCTGCATCGCGAACAATCTTGAAGGCCTCGTCACTGGCCTGGAGCGTGTCGTCGATGTCTTTTTCTGTCATCGCCGCACAGATGAACATGTTGTGCCATGGGTGGAAATAAACGCCACGTTTCATCAGTGCATCGTTCCAGAGATATCCCTTCCCGAGCCCCGGATCGTTGTCGAACATGATAAGAGGCATGACAGCCGGGCCGGTTTGCCGAAGTGAAAATCCGTGGCGTATTGCCGCTTCGTCCAATCCGGACCTTAGACGTTCACCCAAAATCTGGGTGCGCTCAAGATAGTCTGTCTCGCGCACCATTTTCAGCGTTGCAAGCGAGGCAGCCATGGGGGCAGCAGAAAACCAGTAAGAGCCGGTGACATAGATTGTTGCCGCTGCGGCGCGCGCTTTCTCGGCGCCGAGAAGCGCGGAGATCGGATGGCCGTTTGCAATCGATTTGCCCCAGCTTGACAGATCCGGCTGGACTCCGACGCGTGACCAGCTGCAGTCACGCGCGAGGCGCAGGCCAGCCCGCACATCGTCGACTATCAGCAGCGCGCCCGTTTCGTCACATAGTTCACGTGCGCGGCGTGCATAGGCCGGGTCGAGATCTTGCTGATCCACAAATGTGTCGTGCTTGATCGGCGAGGCAAAGACAGCCGCCAGATCATCACCCGCCTCACGGACGGCAGCCTCCAGGCTTTCAACATCATTATAGTCGTAGAAAATCTGGTGGGCCCGGTCACTCGGCACAACACCGTTTCGCAATGGTGTGCACCATGGCGCGGCGCCGTGATACGCACCTTTGGCGAGTACGATGGTCTTGCGGCGCGTATGGTTGCGGGCGATCATCATCGCCATCGTTGTTGCATCTGTGCCATTCTTGCAGAACATTGCCCAGTCGGCATGCGTAACCAGCGCCGTAATCTGTTCGGCAAGCTCGACCATGAGCCCGGCAGGACCCGTCATCGTGTCGCCCTGCTTCATGCGGTCAATATAGGCGGCATCAATATCCAGTCGCCCATAGCCGAAAAGGTTGGGACCGTAGCCACACATATAGTCGATATAACGATTGCCATCGACATCCCACAAATAGGCGCCCGAGGCCCGATCAAAGAATTGAGGGTAATCATCCGGCAAGAGACGAACGGACTGGTGACCGTACATGCCACCCGGTATAACCGCCTCAGCCCGCTCACGCAGATTCTTGTCAACAGAATTAGACCACATGGCGCCCTCGCAAAGATTATGAATGATAGTTTTGACTATCTTACTATTTATGTCTAGGTTCGCAAGGCGAATTATGGAGGATAGTTCAGTGAAGCGGGATCTTATTTGTGTCGGGCTCATCACGCTGGACGTGGTCGGCCGTCCGATTACCGAAATTCCAGCCAATGAAGGCGGTCGGCTGATCGAACAGATCGCCTGTGCGCCCGCCGGAACAGCCGGCGGCACGGCATGTGTTGCGGCTCGCCTCGGGGTGAACACTGCGCTCGCAGGCGCGGTCGGCGATGACCTGACCGGACGCCTTGTGCGCTTTGCTCTGGAGGAAGGCGGCGTCGATACTCAACTCGTGCAGACGCTTGCAGGTGTTCCCACCTCGACGACCATCTTGCCCATCGACAATGAGGGGCGCAGGCCCACACTTCACGCCCCCGGTGCTGGCTCGATCCCTCCCCTGACCGACGCGCTCAAGGACGCGGTTCAGAACACGCGATACCTGCACTATGGGGCCATCGGTGCACCAACATTTGACGGCGGACCCGGCGCAGAACTGTTGAAACAGGCGCAAGCGAGTGGCGCGGTGATTGTGTGCGACCTGATCGCGCCCGGCCCCAGTGCACGGGACGAGCTGGCGCGCGTACTGCCGCACGTCGACTGGTTCCTGCCAAGTGCCGACGAAGCCCGCCGCATAACGGGTGAAGACGATCTTGCCATGGCAGCGCAGGCTTTCCTTGCCATGGGCGCACGCAACTGTGTCATCAAGAACGGACGCGCGGGCGCCGTGATGGCGGCAGGCGAACTGAAAGGGCGGCTTCCGGCCTTTTCCGTGAAAGTGGCCGACACAACGACTTGCGGCGACTCCTTTTGTGCGGGCTTCATCGCCGCGCACCTGAAGGGTTGGGCCGACCTTGAAGCCCTTCGGTTCGCGGCTGCGACGGCCGCGCAGGTGGCGCAAGGACTTGCAACTTATGGCAAACTCGAAAGCTTCGCGGCAACAGAGGCGGCCATGCACACACTAACCGTACTTGAGGACGCATGATGGACAAGGCACTTGAAAACAAACTGCGCGAGCAGATTACCGAGGTCATGCAAGCCATGGACGCGCGCGGTCTGAACCGTGGCACGTCCGGCAATGTGTCGGCCCGTTTGGGCACGTCGCTTCTGGTCACGCCGACCGGTGTGCCGCCGAGCGCACTCCTGCCGGAACATATCGTCTGCATCGATGCAGATGGACACTTTGATCCTGACGGCATGCGCCCGTCGAGCGAATGGCGCATGCACCAGCAACTCCTGGCCCTGCGACCTGACGCCAACGCAGTCGTCCACTGCCATTCCCGTCACGCGACAATGCTGGCCTGTGCCCATCGCGAGATTCCGCCGCTCCATTATATGGTTGCCGTCAGTGGAGGCGCGAGCATTCCCGTTGCGCCCTATGCGACATTCGGATCGGCCGAACTTGCAACGTCCGTGATCAACACGCTCGGCGGACGCTATGCCGCCCTCATGGCCAATCACGGGCAGGTCGTCGTCGCGCCGAGCCTCAAGCATGCCCTCCTCATTACCGAAGAAGTCGAAGAGCAAGCCGCGATCTATTGGGGCACTTTGGCCATCGGCGGGCCCGCCCTGCTTTCGGATGATGAAATGTCGCGCATCCTGGATCGCTTCAAGACCTATGGGCAGAAGAAGCAAGGCTGAATGCCGCAGCGCGCCTCACCGCCCTTGCACATAAGATATCTATAGCTACCGTCACTAAAGCACCCAATTAGGAGCTTCGCATGCTTGCCTGTTATACTGATCGCCTCAGCGTCCGCCCGGGCGAATCCTTTGCTTTGCATGCCACCGTTGCGAATGGGCCATGCCTCCTGGAGATCGCCCGCGTCGGCGCCGCACGTGAAATCGTTCTGACCATGGATAGCATCGAGGCAGGTGAATATCCCGTCCCGCCGCATGTCGACCGGGATGGCTGCAACTGGCCCGTGGCGCTGGAAGTGAAAGTTGGCGAGGACTGGAAGTCCGGATATTATGACATCTGCCTGACGGACACCGCCGGGCAAAAGACTCACCATTTTGTCTGTGTACGCCCTACAGTTGGCACGACTGGCTCGAAAGCCGTCATGGTCCTCTCTACCAATACGTACCATTCCTATAATTGGTGGGGAGGCGCGAATGCCTACTCAAACGTTACAGGCTTGATGAACGGCACCGTCCCGTTTGCGCAGGCCATGGACGAGGCAATCGGTGTTCTCTCCACGCAGCGCCCCTTCGTTCAGATGATTATCGCGCCACCGGAAAATCCGCCGCGCCTCGTCAATATGCGCAAGCGTGAATTCAAGGAAAAGCCGTGGGCCGCGGATCCGAAATTCATGCGTGAACACAGTGTGTCGCCCTATGACGGCTCGGCCGGATTCCTGCACAAATGGGAACATGCATTTGTGGCTTGGGCAGAGACCGAAGGCTACGCACTGGACTTCGTGACCGACTATGATCTCGACGTCGATCAGTCTATCCTCGAAAGTTATGAATCCGCCTATTTTGTCGGCCACAGTGAATACTGGTCCGGCAACGAGCGCGCGCAGGTCGAGCGCTTTGTCGACGCCGGCGGCAATGTGGCCATCCTGTCGGGCAATACCTGCTTCTGGAAAGTGCGCTGGGAAGATGATGGCCGCACCTATGTCTGCCACAAATGGAAAGGATTCGAGGCTGAAGACGTGCCAGCAGACCAGGCAACGCACCTCTGGTCCCATTCCGCCTTTGGCGCACCGGAAGCAGAACTCACGGGCCTCAGTTTCAATTTCGGTGGCTATCACCGCCTCGGCATGTGCGTGTCGCGCGGTCAGGGCGGCTTTACCGTTTACAATGACCGCCACTGGGCGCTTGAAGGCTCTGACCTCTTCTACGGTGATGTGCTGGGGGGCGACATTCCGCTCATAGGCTACGAAAGCGACGGCTGCCTGTTCGAATTCGGAAAAGACGGCCTACCGCGCGCAATTCCGACGCTGGGCGTGCCAGCGAACCTCGAGATCATTGCGCTGGCCCCGGTTGCCTTTGGTGAAGACGCCGAAACCGGATACGCCGCCATGATCCCACCTGAGAAACTCGATGTCATTGCCGAAGTGACCTATGGCGACAGCTCACCTGCATCGCAGCAACGCGTCCTGCGCGGCCACACGATGATCACGAGCTTCAAGCGGGGCAAAGGCGAGGTCTTCAACTCCGGCACGACGGAATGGGCGCACGGCCTTGCTGCGAAGGCCCCCTTCGTCGCCGCGATCACCCGCAATGTCCTGGACAAGTTTGGCGTGACACGCCGGGCGGAGGGCTAAACCCTTCGCCAAGGCACCTTGCGCCGATGCGTCAGGCGGGATCGATTTCCCGCCCGCCGCCTTTCACCAGAAAGAGCAGAAAGAAGCCCGCCGCAAACAATACGGTCACAGGGATAAAACCGGCCTGCTGCGATTTGAACACGCTGGTAAATATGCCGACGAAGAGCGGGCCAAGCCAGCTTGTGCTGTTGCCAGCCAGCGCAGCGAGCCCGAAGAAGGCGCCCATCTGCGACTTCGGGGCGATGCGCGTCAGCAGTGTACGGCTGGATGACCAGGCCGCGATCTGGAACACGAAGCCGAAAAAGCCGCAGAGCAGGAATGCCATTTCCGGCGCTGTCGTGAACATGGGTCCGTTCCACAAGGCAACCGGATCGGCGATATGAATGAACAGGATCTGGTCAGGCGCAGCGCCAATAATACTGATCAGGCCCAGAACCGATCCGGCGATCTCGATCTGGAAAGCCACTTTCGGCCCGAACATCTCGTCCAGCAAGCCAGCCGCAAAGCCGCCAATAAAGCCCGCTACACACCCAAGCAGGCCGTAAACCAGCATCTCAGTTGCGCCCCACCCCATCACGCCGGCCGCATAGACGCCACATAGGACAAGAAGAACGCCACCAGCATCTTGCGCCAGGGTCCGGGCCAGCAGGTATATCATTGCGTCAGAATTATCCTTTGCATTCCTGACTAGCCCGATCAGGGATTTAACCCCGCCGAGAATGGATTTCAGCGATGCCTTTTTGGCCAAGGATGGCGCGTCACGGCTGAACAGGAACATGGGGATGGCGCACAGGGCGAATGTCGCCGCCACGAGGATTGGTACGATCCTGTCCGGCTCATGCGTTTCCTTTGACAGCCCAAGCAAGGGCGTTTCCGGCAGCATGAAAGCGAAAAGAATGAAGAGCAGCAGCCCAATGGACGTTACGTTCCCAAGCGACAGCGCGAGTCCTGATGCCATCGGCTGCATGCGCGGCTTGGCGGCATAGGTGAGCATAGAGGAGAACAGAACTTCACCGCAGGACAGCAACACTGCGATCGCGGCCAGAATGCCGGCAACGACCCAAGGCGACAGAAGCGTTCCGCCCGGAAGCGCGAACCACAGACTTAGCATCAGCGGGATGACCAGCAGCGTGCAAAGCCCGAGCCATGGCTTGCGCGGCCCAAGCAAGTCGACCGTTGCCCCCAGCACAGGGCCGGCGAAGGCTACGGTCAATCCTGAAATGATGCCGACCTGGGCGATCATCGCCTGGCCCTTCACGGCATCGCCGACAACTTCCGTCGCAAAGTAGGGTGCGAAGAGAAAGCCGCTGACAAGGCCGATATAGGGATCACGGCCGCCCTGGTAGAGCGCCCATGACCACGCACTCCGGTCGAGTTTCCGGCCAGAGACCGGAAACTCGGGTGAGGCTTCCATCTCACCCGAGGGCCCTGCCGACATCAGGGCCATCCTAGTAGTTGTAGCGCAGGAAGATGCCCACGCTGCGAGGGCGCGAATAAGTCAGCAGATCAACACCGAGACTGTCGATCGGGTTAGCCGAAGTTAGGTAGGCCTCATCCGTGAGGTTACGTCCCCAGAAGCCACCTTCGATATGGCCGCTCGCGGAAGTCATAGCGAGCTCGGCTCCGACGAGCCACAGCTCCGGATCGGAAAGGCGCTCACGCTCCGTGCTGTCGAAAAACACTTTGGAGCGATAGGAGATGTCAACGCTTGGCGTGATCGTGGCGCCGCTTGGCATTTCAAATGTGTACTGGGCGCGTGACGTCAGGCTGTACTTGGGCGCCTGCGGCATCTGATCGCCGGAATAGTCATCGCCCAGAGACTTGTAGTCTCCATATTCAGCATGCAGCCAAGCCATCCCAAGAGACAGGTCCAGGTTGCGCACTGGCATGTAGGTCAGTTCCGCTTCGGCACCGTACATGTCTGCGGAGGCCGCATTGTCCAGCACCTGCACAGTGACCCCGTCACGCAGCACAGTCGAGTAAGCCTGTATGTCCTGATAGTCATAGTAGAAGCCGGACAGGTTCAGGCGAAGACGCTGGCCCATCAGATCGCTCTTGGAGCCGACCTCATAGGCATTCACCGTCTCGTTGGCATAGGGCTGAATCTGCGAGGCGTCATCGGCATTGCCGCCGAAGAAACCACCGCTCTTGTAGCCCCGGCTATAGCTTGCGTAGACATTCGACAGGTCGCTGAGATTGTATTTCAGGCCTACCTTGCCGGACCAGTCGCTGAATGTCTTGCTGTCCTTGACCGAGAACTGGACGATCGATTCTTCGATGGTGCGAGCATAATCCATCGTCTTGTCGTCCGAAGACCAGCGCAGACCCGTTGTCAGGATGAGGTCCGGTGTCAGCTCATAGTCGGCCTGGCCGAAAATGGCATACGTGTCAGTTGTCTGCTCGTAGGGATAACCGAAGACGCCGATCGAATTCTCAGGGCTTGCGCCATTTGGGTTCTCGGGCGTCACAAAGAATGGACGGTAGGCACGCAGAAGGTCGTAAGCGCTTTTGCTGTCAGTTGTATCGCGCATGTAATACGCACCGACGACCCATTGCAGCGCACCAACATCCGAAGCGAGACGCAGCTCCTGAGAGAACTCTGTCTGCTGGTTGATGTAAGATGATTCAATCATCTGCAGCGGGCTGGAATCAGTATTTTCCTGCGCGTTACGCTTAACGTCCTGCCAAGCCGTGATTGATGTCAGCGTCAGGTCGCCAACGCTACGGTCAACCGACAGCATGAGCGAGGTCAGATCAACCTTATCGAGACCTTCGAGATTTGAGTCGACCTTGTATGGATCGGGATTGGTATCGGCATATCCGAGCAGATCGGTGCAGAGTCCGCTGCGATAGGCATTCGGCGCGCAAACGCCGTCTGGGCCAGCCGCTTCCGGCGCCGATGGAAAGAGCGCGCGTGATTTTGGCTGTACAGCGCCACCACGGTTCATGAAACGATTGACCGTGAACATGACATCCGTGTCGCTGTCAGGTGTGAAGAGAAGCGAGCCGCGCACAGCATACTGTTCCGTGAAGTTCACGTCATGTCCGGTTGCCGCATTGGTGCTGAAGCCATCGTCTTCGGCATATTTGGCCGCAATCCGGAAGGCGAGCTTGTCTTCCACGATCGGCCCGCCGAAGGCTGCCGTGGCATCAACAGCGTTGAAGGTGCCATACTCAAGCGCGGCATAGCCCTCGGGCGAAAAGGTCGGGCGCTTGCTGATGACGTTTATGGCGCCGCCGGTTGTGTTGCGACCATAGAGCGTACCCTGTGGCCCGCGCAGCACCTCGACACGATCGAGATCGAAGAATGTCGCGAACTGCGCGAGCGGTGAGCCGATATAGACGCCGTCTGCATAGAGACCGACACCACTTGAAGACGTGGGGTTGAAGTCATTGAGGCCCGAGCCGCGGATGAAAATCTTCGGGTTTGCAGCCGCATCAGCTGCGGCAATACGCAGGCCGGGAACGAGATTGTCGAGTGAGACGACATTGGTCACGCGCTGCTTTTCCAGTGTCGACGACGACAGGGCCGTAATGGCGATCGGCACTTCCTGAACATTTTCAGAGCGTTTCTGAGCGGTCACAACAATCTGCTCAAGCACAGCAACGGCGTCTTCAGTCTCCGCCTGCGCTGGCGCACCCGCATCAGCTTCCTGTGCCTGCGCATATGCACTCGCGGCCATCAAAAGCGCCGCAGCGCTGGTACCAAGAAGACGCAATCTCATTACACTATTCCTTTCAATCTGCCTCTGAGGCTTTGGGATAGGGTAGCGATCGCTATATCTTTTACAATAGCTTTTATTACCATTTGATGATGTTACGTTTTCATGTGAGATAAATGTGCAACTTCACTCCGGGGACCGCCAAAGAAATGAGCAGCATGCCCAAGGCCGCCAGCGGAAAGCCTCTGAAAAAGTCCGCGTCACAAGTTGACACGACGACGAAGCAATTGCCGCAGCAAGCCCGCGCGCAGGACACGTTTGAACTTATCCTGGAAACGACCGGACACCTTCTGGATGAGGTCGGCCTTGAAAAGCTGTCCACAAATCTGGTCTGCAAAAGGGCCGGCCTGTCACCGCCCGCGCTCTATCGCTACTTTCCGAACAAGTATGCCATCCTGCGAGAGCTGGGCGAGCGTCTTATGGACCTTCAGGATCAGGCGGTTTTGGTCTGGATCGACAATGGCGGCCTGAATACGTCAACATTTGAGGAAGCCGTCGAAAGCCACCAGCTGTTGCAGGAAGGCGTGAACGAAATCACACGCAACTTCCCGGGCAATATTTTTGTGCTTCGAGCCCTTCGCGCCATTCCCCTGCTCAGGGAAGTTCGCATCGCGTCGCGCGACATGGTGGCTGAACGCCTGTCAGATGCGATGTCCAAACGCGACCCCAGCATATCCCGCGAGCGCTATGCCGCAGCTGCCCGACTAACGACAGAACTTGCCTATGCGGCCATGGAAATGGTGCTTGAAGAGCCTGAGCGTGATGCCGAGCATATCAGCACGGAAGTCGCGCGCATGATTGTCCGATACTATGCCGTGCTGAAGGATGACTAGCGAGGCGTGAATGGGCCAAACAAGGCCCCATCGGACCGAGATCAGTCAACAATGCGCGCCGTGGCACTTGCATCCCGCAATGCCTTGAATTCCGAAGTCTCCTTGAGATCCGGCCAAATCTGCGAATTGGCAAGGTCCCGCGTCATGTCGAGAAAGAGCTCTACATCCTGCGCCGCACCGCGCAGGTCCCACTCGGGATCCCATGCATCATACTGGTTGTGATAGCGATTATCCGTATAGCCTTTGACCCACGCATTGCCTGCTTCCCGGCCGCCATCGACCAGGTCAGGCCCACCGGCGATGCCCATGATCAGCAGCACCGGCACACCGCGGCGCGCGAGCGAGAAATGGTCAGCCCGATAGAAAAGCCCGTTCTCCGGCAGCCCCTCTGGCGAAACGGTCCGTCCCTGCCCTGCGGCCGTCTCCGCCATGAGCTCTTCCAGATCACTCTGCCCTTCGCCGACCTGAATCACATCACGCGCAGGTCCCGCTGTCTGGAGGATATCCAGCGTCAGATTGGCAACCGTCGTCTCCAGTGGATAGATCGGATCCTGCGCATAGGCCTCTGATCCCAGAAGGCCGCTTTCCTCGCCCGTCCAGGCGGCGAACACCACGGTTCGGTCAAGGAGCGGTCCGGCTTTCAGGTTACGCGCGATCTCCATGATCCCCGCAAGGCCTAGCGCATCATCATTGGCACCCGGCCGCACGACCCGCCCCTGCGCATCCGGCGCGCCGATGCCGTAAGCATCCCAGTGGCCTGACAGCATGACCGTCTCGTTGGGCCGCGCCTTGCCGGTGATCTTGCCTAACACATTCTGGCTTTCGGCCGTTTCAACCGATAGGGCGAGGTCTGCATTGAAGCGGAGATCACCCAGTTGAATGGCCTTAAAGTCACGCTGGCGCGCGGCCGTGCGCAGGACGTCCAGATCATAGCCGGCCTGGGCCAGCCATTGCTTCGCCATATCCTCGTGCAGCCAGCCCTGCAGGTCGACCGACGCCGCCTTGGCGCCCTTCCCGGCCACAGCATAATTCTCCCCCGGGGAGGATGACGCGACATTCCAGCCATAACCGGCCGCCTTGGTCTCGTGAATGACAAGCGCCGCCACGGCGCCGCGACGGGCCGCCTCTTCGAACTTGTAGGCCCAGCGGCCATAATAGGTCATGCGCCGTCCGCCGAACACACCGCTGACAGGGTCGTCTTCAGCCACACCGAAATCAGGATCATTGACCAGGAAAAGGGCTACCTTCCCCGTCAGGTCCATATCGCCGAAATCATCCCACTCCCTCTCAGGGGCGGTAACGCCAAAGCCGACGAAAACGACCGGTGCGTTCTTCACGGCAATGGTAGGGCGGGGATTGGCAGAGCTGATTTCAATATCGCGGCCTTGTTCAATGGGTATCGTGAGGTCGCCGTACCGCACATTAAGCGTCCGCACCTCCGTGACGACGGAATGCTTGAGGGTCACGGGATCCGTCCACTTGCCATCGCGCCCACCAGGCTCCAGGCCAAGTGCGGCAAAGCGCTTGATCAGGTAATCAACCGTTTTCGTTTCGCCTTCGGTGCCGGGCGCGCGCCCCATGAACTCGTCGGATGCCAGGACTTTGACAGTTTCGGACATGTTCGCCGTATTGATCGGGGAAACATCACCCCCGAGGGGCAGTGTGTGTGCACAGGCCGCCAGCACGAGACCAGCACTTACCGAAACCAATAATGTCCTGAGCATCTGCACGTCACCTGTCCTGCCTGCGGCTTTCAAAACTGGTCTCGCTTGTAACTCGATTTGCCACCTCGCCAAGGCCCCGGCACAGGCCACCGACGGGGAAGGCCTCGGGCTACGCGCTGCTACACATTTGATTTTGATGAGTTTTGCAAAACAAAACCGCTCCGGAAAGCGGTTTGGTGCAGAAGAGGACTCGAACCTCCACTCCCTTGCGAGAACTACGACCTGAACGTAGCGCGTCTACCAATTCCGCCATCTGGGCACGGGGTAGGAAGGCGGTCAAATACGTGCTGATGCAGCGGGCGTCAACGGGAAAACTGTAGGGCGATGCGTCAGAAACATTGGTGACCCCGGCGCGATTCGAACGCGCGACCTACAGATTAGGAAAATATACCAGGGGTTGTATTACGTTGCTGCGATTTGACAAAGTACAATAAATACAATGATTATTTTGCCTCACTTTGATATACTTTGTCAGGTCAAGTTGGAAAAAGTTACCAAGGTTACCACGGGAGCCCAAAATCACCTCATGAAACAGAGGCTGTATCTGTGGGTCGGACAGTCGCAAGGCTCGACCAGGATTGTCTCCCTGTGCTGATCTTTTGGGTGACAATAATTGCAGCTTTTTTTCATACTGAATGCGCAAGTTTATACGTTGGTAAAAGTTGCCAAGCGCTATTCCGCAACAACCTATCTAGTCTCCAAGGAACGCTTCCGAGTACACTTTTTCTACCTTCTCGACCTCCGGCGCAGTCATCAGCGCGAACTCTCCTTCACGGGCCCGTCTGGATAGCCGCCCATCGTTCTGGCTGAGGAAATGGTAGAGGAGGTCAATCGTCTTGTCGGGCATTTCGACAAACACCTCCACACCGGCCTTGAAGCGATCATAGCTTCTCAGGAATGCGACCTCCCTCGGGAGGTCTATTTCGATTGTCTGGCGCACGCATGACATCAGGAATTCAGCATGGGGCGTCGCATCGAAATATCGATAGAGATCCGACGTGTCGTTCTGCACGTCGACATTGCCAGCGGGCGTCGCGCGCCAGTCTACGAAGGGCAGTATCCGGCGAGAGTGGGATTCCAGCACGCGGCGGTATTCTTCGATACGCTCCAGGATGGCGCTCGAAATCGGGAATACCAATCCCGGCGGGTTGAACCCAGCCCGCGCGAGGACGTGGTGGATCAGGTATCTGTGCAACCGGCCATTTCCATCCTCGAATGGGTGGATATAGACAAATCCGAATGCCAGGATGGCAGCGGCGACGATGGCGTCCATCGAGGACGCATACTGATCGTCAAAGGCCAGCAGCCCATCCATCAAGGCGAGCAGATCCTCGGGCCGGGCGCTGATATGATCTGGAATTGGCGCGCGTGTCGCGCGGTCGTGCGCTCCCACGAAGCCGCCTTCGTTACGATAGCCCCTTTGCACAAATCGCGTGTCACCCAGGACGAGTTCCTGCAAGCGCCGGAGCTCTGCATGGCTTAGTGACCGCGCTCCAGCTTGCCCGATCGCAGCGCCCCATCTCTGGAGCCGATCTTGCGGCGGACTTTCGCCTTCTATCGCATAACTGGACTTGGAGTCATTGAGCAGCAGGAAAGCGGCTGCGCGCGTAATCATGTCCCTTGGCACAGATCCGATTGCAGCGGCTGCCTCGGACTTCAGGTCAAGCTCCAGCAAAGCCGCAATGTCCGGGGTCCGAAACACGATCGGACAAAATGCCGGTGTGCCCGGGAGATTGTCGCGCACACGATGTCGACGGGAATTTGCTGAGCGCCCGGCGAGTTGCTGCGTCTCATCGATGGCATCTACATAGTTGCCCGTCTGGGCATCGGGCAGGTCAACGGCCTCGCCGAGAAGCCATTCATAGAGAAACCAGGCACGTCGTGCATATTGACTGGTCGGCGCCGCTGTCACGAATTCTTCGATTGCAGCGGGACCAGTGGCTCGGAACAGGGATTTCAGGACAAGCAGGTCCAAACCTTCATATTTCAAAGCAAACGTCAGGTGGCCTACAAGGCTCGGCTCTGGCGCGTGGCGTTTCGTGTAGACAGTCCAGTCTGACACTTCCACCTCCCGATAATCCGCGCGAAATGCTGAAAGCGAATGAGGGGTCGGGACGACGAGGTCGTATGCCGCGATCAGCGCGGCGTAACCGACCGGTTGCGTATCCTCCGGAACCATACGATCCCGAATAATTCTTACATCTCGTCCAAAATCGATATCTTTGTCATTCATTTCGAATAATCATTATATTTGGAGCCATTCACGTTTTTCTATATAGTCGAAAAACGATTACAAATCTCGTAAATTTTTTAGTATTTGTGATTTATTCGAAAAATTATTATTCGAAGCTGTGCTGGCACATTTGAAGCAGGGCCTGATAAATCGTTTGAATTCAAGAGAGCGAGCCGCGCGAAGCGTTACACCACAATAGCAATTCCCGTGGTGTAACTGCCCTGCCCCTCCTTCGCCTTGGCGGATAAATCACATATTTTCTACCTTCAGTACTATATATTTCTACTTAATAGAGCTTTTGGCACGCCTCCTGCTTGGGCCCAGTCGATAGACAGGAGTCAGGTATGACCCAATCCATTTCGCCGCTGGACGATACACTCATCCGTTTCGATGCCGCAGCCGCGCTTCTGGCCAATCGCGAGCCGAATGCGACACCGGATGCGATGCTGGAAATGCTTGTACAGGCAGCCTGGCGCGGCGATTACAATCCGCCCTGCCAGTATGAAGAGAATGACGATGATCACTCACAACGCGATGATCCGGACAACTGGCTGCGAATCCCGATCGAAGCACCGTCTGCAAGTCTCACCCAAGGGCAACTCAGTCTCAAACCGCGACCCTTCAAATACTACGAAGGCGGCTGCGAGACCCTGCTGAGCGTCATGTATTGTATGAGGCTCCTGCCAGGTGATCAGTCCGCCTGGGACGATCTGCTCAATAATGGAAATGGCAGAATGTATCTGCATGGCGCACAAGATGCCCTGACAGCACTGGTCGGCCTGCCCCTCAACACGTACTCAGAAGCCGGTCGCGCCTATTTCGCCGGGCTCTATATTCCGCGCCGCATGCTGCAGGCCTGGCTCGACCAGCGGTCGTCCCGGTTCCTCCGTCTCTTCAACCACGATCAAGCGTCGGACCATCACCCCATCACTGAGCCTGCCAATGATCGACACAGTCACGCGACCCAGACCAGGCGCGGCCGTCCGACCCTCGGCGCATGGCCCTCGATCGCCGCCTGGGCATTGGAGCTCAACGAGAGCGATCCGGATATGCCACGCAAGGAACTCGCTGGCCGGCTATACGAACGCGCGCTTCAGGAATTCGAGGCTGCCGACGTCCCGAATGAAACCACGATCCTCAGGCGGCTTGCCGGCATGCTCGACAATCGCGAACCGCCCATGCGCGGCGATGCATGACACTGCGCGCGTGGCGACAGGATTGCTGCCCATGTCACAGAGTGATGCGCATGCACAAATGAGGATGGAATAAGACGAAATCATTCCTCTTTTTCGCCTGCGCCCGACGTGCTGGCCTCAAACTCACTCATCAAGAGAGGCGTAGAGTCCCATGTCCAGACCCGAACAAACCCTTCCCGAAATCGAGGATATCCTTCAGGACAATCCCGGCTGGCTCGATGAAGCCATCGACACGCCGTCGGTTGCCAGATTGACGGGCGTGCCCGTCTGCACCCTGGCGACCTGGCGCTGCCGAGGCGGCGGACCGCCCTACATGAAGCTCGGTTCAGCTGTGCGCTACCGGCGCCGGACTGTTCTCAAATGGCTGGCCGAATGCGAAAAGTCCGACGCCGACACCTCGCCCAAGCGCCATGTCTGAACCGACGCGGCCTCTGTCCATCCGCCTTGCCGCGTCCGACATTGATCAGTTGACGGCACGCGCCCGGCGCATCTCCGGCACGCCGACAGGCGTTGCGCGCGAATTGATCCGGTCCGGCCTGACAGACGGCGATCCCTTCACGCAAGCTGACCGACTCCTCAAGATCGAACGACGTCTCGCGGTCCTGTCCCAGGACCTTCGGGGAGTAATGACGGCAACCGATGGTCACTCCCACTCACTCGGACAGATTGAAGCCATGTTCGACGCGCTCCTCAAAGCGCTCGGCGGCGAGGTCGAACCTATGGAGGCACGTCATGCCTAGTATCAGAAAGCTGCTTGCCGGTGCTGGCTGCATTCTGGTCCTGGCGACACTGATATTCTACCAATTCGCAGTCGTGAGAGCGACGCCAACCTATCCGCTTCCATCGGGTGAAATCGTTGCGCTTCATCCCAGCTATATGACCGGTTGCGGGAAGGCAGAACTGTTTGCCCGTATTGGCGTAGCGAAGGCGCAAAACCAGAAGGTATATTGTGATGACGTCCTGAGCTCAGCCGGCATTCGAGGCGCGGTCTATTTGCGATGGATGATATTTGCGGCTGGGGTCCTTGCGACCGTGCTGCTCTTTGCTTTCGCGCTGATCGCCCTTCGCATCGAAAAGTCGGCCCCCAAAGTCGTACGCGGTCCCGTGCGCCTGACCGGAAGAAAAGCATACGCCGCGATAAGAAAGACAAGCAGAAAGGAGATCAGGCAGACCGGCGCGGGGATCGACTTCCCGCCCGGCCTCGCGATGAGCCGAGACCGGGAATCGCGTCACTGCCTGATATCTGGGTCTGTGGGCTCCGGCAAAACCCAGACCATCCAGCACATGATCCTGGAAGCCATGCGCTGGGGCGACAAGATGCTCATCCTCGACACCAAGGGGGACATGACCGAACGCTTGCCGGGCGAGATCACGCTGATTGCACCGCAGGACAAGCGATCAGCGGTCTGGGATATCTCAGCCGATTGCGTCACCAAGCAGGATGCGCGGGAGCTGGCGGCCCGGTTCATCCCGAAAAGCAGCGACCCGATGTGGGCAGAGGCTGCCCGCGAGCTGCTCGTTGCCTGTATCGTCAGCCTCCAGCGGGAAATGCCCGCCACCTGGTCGTGGGGCGATCTTCATGCCCGCGCTCTGCTGAGTGCTGAGGCGTTGAAAGACATGGCACTCATCCATCATCCGGCCGCCGCGCATATGATCGGCGATCCGGCCAGCAAGACGGCCATGTCCATCCTGACCACATTCAAGGCACATATCCATGTGCTGGAAGCAATGGCAGAAGCCTGGAGCGCAGAGGGTCAGGAAAAGTTCAGCGCTGCCAACTGGCTGACAGACCCCCACGCCACCAATTCTGTCATCCTGCAACGCGACGGGCGCTACCCCCAGCTGACCAATGCCTGGATCGGAGGTCTGGTCAGCCTGGTGTCATCGCACGTCTGCAGTCCGGCATTCGGCGAAAGCAGCCAACGCCGCATATGGCTCTTTCTTGACGAGTTTCCGCAACTTGAAGCGATGGATGACCTGGCTTCCCTACTTGACCTTGGACGATCGAAGGGCGTGTGCGTGGTGCTGGCAGCTCAGGACACATCGCAGATCCGCATCAGGTATGGCCGCGACCGGACCAATGCCTGGCTGTCGATGATCGGCACGCACATCATCGGCCGGATGAATCCGGGCGAAGGGGCCGACGACATCAGCCGGGCCATCGGCATGCAGGAGATCGAACGGGAATCACGCAGTAAAAGCCATTCTGGCGGAAACAGCTCGGTCAACATATCGACAGAACACTCGCTGCGTGCGGTGATAACGTCGAGCGAGCTTTCGTCTCGTCTTGGCCGCAAGGGTCGCAAGGTCCGGATGCTGGTGCTGGGCTTCGGAGAAAACGTTCACGAAATCGACCTGCCGATCACGATCCTTCCGCCTCAGCGTCCCGCGAATGTCCCGGCTGACTGGACCCGGCCAGACCAGAAAACGGCGGCCCCCGAACCGTCGCCTGCGCGCCCGGCCCTACCGGTCCAGCGGCCGCAAAAGGCAGGCCTGCTTTCAGCCGACGACATCGTCCGCATTCGCAAGCCGAAGCCCGGAAGCGTGGACTGATGGTCGCCTCCATCTCGGCCCGCAAATCGGTGAGCGCCGCCGTCAGCTATTTCAAGCACATGGCCCAGGACGAATACTATACCGGCACGGGCGAAGCCGACGCGGAAGCAGATGGCGAATGGGACGGGCGGGGCGCGGAACGCCTCGCTCTTGAGGGACCCGTCTCGAAGACCGACTTCGAGGCAGCACTCAACGGCATCGACCCGAAGACCGGCGAGCGCCTCACCCAGATCGGCAAGTCGCATGCCCCCGGCTGGGACATGACCTTCTCAGCTCCAAAGTCGGTCTCCGTCATGTGGGCGCTATCGCCGCCAGCAGATCGCAAGACAATCGAAGCCGCACACCGCAAGGCCGTTCATGCCGCGACCACGCATCTCGAAGACCACCACGCGTTTACGCGCCGGGGCAAAGGCGGGGCGATCCGCGAACCGGTCGCCGGGCTGACCATGGCCCGTTTTCACCATCACACGAGCCGCGATCTCGACCCCCAGCTTCACACGCACGCGTTCATCTTCAACACTGCGCCGCGCCGTGACGGAACCTGGGGCAGTCTTGTCAGCCGCGATCTCTACAAGGCCCAGAAGGAAGCCGGCGCCGTCTACCGCGAACACCTCGCCAACCGGCTTGAACGCGACGGCCATTCCGTCGAGCGCTATGGCAAAGGCTTTCGTCTGAAGGCCATCCCGCGCGACATCGAGCGCGCCTTCTCGAAGCGCAGGCAGGCCATCGAACAGGCAGCCGACACATATGGCTACCGGACGCCCAAGGGTATGGAACTCGCAGCGCTGCGCACACGCCAGGCCAAGCGCCCACGGGAGCGCGCGGCGCTGTTCCAGGCATGGCAGGCAGAGGCCAGAACGCTCGGCTTCGATGTCGCCAGGGCGCGTCAGCTACAAGCGCAGGTCGGCGGCCAAACCCGGCACGGTCCGATACGAGGCCCTCAGGTTCGCACAAGATCACCAGCCCGTATCCTGCCCTCAGCCCAGCAATTGATCAGCGCCATCGCCGTCGCGTCGCGCGCCTCATCCAGCATGCAGGGCGTGCAGATCAACCTGCGTCAGAAAGCCGACGGGCGCGACAACGACCGTGAACACTGACGTGTACGCATCTCTGCTGCGCATTCGCCTGTAGTCATTGGCGCGCCAGCCTATCTGCCACGAAATTGTAATCGCCGAACACGGCTGGCGTACACGGTCCAGACGTGCGCAATTCCCTTTGACTGTGGGTGTTTTAGACAGGATCGCCGTGCGATCTGTGAGCATCGAAGGTGCATGGGGTGTGACACCCGCAGTTTGGGCTTAACCAACTTCAATTTCCGTTACTGAGTTAACGTTCAAACCAAGTGTTCGCTTTATACGAACACCCAAATGAAAACGCTTTGCTTTTCGCTGGAAAAAGAATTGAGTTTACGCCGTCCAGTATCTAGTAGGCTGAACCAAGCGAGGGAATGTTCACATGAAACTGGCGAGCCGAGGTAGTGTCAGAGAGCTTGAAAAGACTCTTCGTGAAGTAGCGCGGTCGGCTGGATCCTATGCCGTTGAGTTCCCTTCTCGGATTACACACAGGGCTGCTGAGGGGGATGCCCGCCTCATCCAATTGCTTACGACTTGGGCGCAGAAGCAAAAAAACTTTGTGACTTCATTTCCTTCAGTTCAGAAGGTTCAACAACTCGAGGACTTAATCTTAGAACCCTACGCCTTAGTGGCCTTACTTCTCAGTGATGTCATTAGAATTGGGAAGATGAACTCCAATGTGACGACGGAAGCTTTAGAGTTAGCTATCCAAAGACTTGAGGAACAGAATTCTGAGAGCTTTCTTGTTCAAGCACGCCGCCGCCGGAGCACAGACAGTATCGTATGCGCTGATCATCTTGGGATGGGATACCCAAGAAACGTTTATGATGTTGTACGAGGAGAAGCAGAGTTAAAGCCACTTTCCGAGTTCGCTAGACTAGCTGAAAAACTCCTTCGGTCCGACAGTCGAACATCGCGCTCGCCAAATTTGCAGAGATTAGTAACAGCCACCGAGTCTTTGCTGTACGAGGCCTTTAGGAACACTCACGACCACGCTCGCCAAGATCTCGACGCATCCCCTTTGAAAAAATCTGTTAGGGGATTTTTTGCTAGTCACAATATTCCCGATGCGAATGATTTGCTGCAGGCCGTTTCAGAGAACGAGACTCTCGCAGGCTTTTTCCAGAGCAGCATTGGCGATGACAGGGATTCGGGGTTCTCTTATCTATCGATTAGCACTTTTGATTCCGGAATCGGTTTTGCTCAATCGTGGACAAAAAAGCCTTTGGAAGAGCTTTCATTGGCGCAGGAAAGCCAAGCGGTCCTAAGTTGTTTTGAAAAGCACAGCTCGAGCGGAAGGTCATCCGATGGGAAGGGCTTGGTTAGGATCACTGATTATCTGTCCGAACATCAGGGGTTTTTGAGCTTGAGAACCGGGCGCACTCTGCTGAGTATCGATTATGCGACGACCGGCAAACAGATTGTGCCCACCATCAAAACAGAAATTGATGACAAATATCCGCTGGAAAAGATATCGGGTACTGCCTTGACGCTAATACTACCCACTGGGTCGCGCTGATGAATACCGCTTTCATCGACCACCTGGAAATACGAAAATCTGGGCGAGTACACTCAATTTCACTTTTCTACCTCGCCAAGCACGAGATCGAGGCAGCTCAATTGAGCTCCGTTCTTGGTGATGCAATTGAAAACAGACTCGCTCCAGATGAAATAGTATTTCTTGTGCGCTCTTTCCTACAGGACGACTTAGTCAGCCTACTTAAAACCGACTCCAAGTTCGTCACTGCCTTGAGGCATTTGCCACCCTACACAACCGTCAGCGTTATTGCTTTCGATGACAAGGGTTCTGAGCTCCCCCCAATAGTTGTTGCAGGAACTGCGAAGCACAGTGCTGTCCGGATTGGGCCGCTAAAACGCCAGATACTCTCGAGGCTGTTTATTCGTAACAATGGTTTCGTAGAAGCGACGGATGCCTACCACTTTCGGAACCCTTCTGGTAGACATACGCGCAAGTTTATGAGGGCTTCGAATGTGCTGGTTTCTCAGGCCGAAGTTTCGTTTTTAGCCTTTTGCATTCTAGACCGAATATTCGAAGAGTGTCGGTATGTTTACGTCGATACACCGACGTTATTCTCTGTAGTGGGCGCTATAAACGACATACTGCACTCTTTCAAACGAGCTCCACTGTATGCGCACAATTTCCGGTCATATGAGGGCGCATTGAACGAACCATTCCGCGAGAACATTCACTCGCTTACACTCATTTCTGCGTCGTCAAGTGGTTCGCTAGCGGAATTGCTCACTACAAGGAAGAAGTTAGATCCGAACAAGATTGTACATCTATTCTTCTTAGGCCCGAGGCACGAAGAGTATCAGATAGTTGCGAACCTTGAACGAGATCAACGAGAAAACCCCGAGGGTGCCGACCGACTACCGCCGTCTTTCAGAGAATCGGAAGGTTGCAAGCTCTGTGATGATGGATCTTCTGCTGTTGAACTCAGAGGTGACCAGTTTCATATCGCCACACCGGACACGGAACCACTTATAATACTGCAAAATCATGGGCCCAAAGGCCTGCGGGATACAATGGCCCGAATCGCGGGGAATGGCGCAACAAGTGTTTCTATCGGCCCGAGGCCGAAGGGGGACAACACAGAGTACTATATCGACTTTCAGAAACTTCTCGAAACGCCAGCTTACGTCGAACGATTGAACTATTTCGCTGTCAAATGCGCACCCGCCAACACCAAGTACATTCTTTCCGCTGACAAACAATCGCTGCCCCTCATCGATCATATACAGTCCATTTGCCCCCAACTCGCAAGCGCCTCAATAGTTGACGTGAGCGATATCGAATCACTTCGTGTTGGAGCAACAGATGCGATAATGGTGGTTGCGAACGTCATTGAGAGCGGACGAAGTTTGATGGAGCTAAGTCAGGCACTCAGAAGCGTGGCAGAGAAGACTCCACTTACCTATTTCGTTGGACTCGAGAAGGACAGTCAATCCAAAGCTAGAGGAAAGCTATCGACCAACCTTACATTGACTGCCAATCCTGCGAGCCATGCGTATGTGGCAGTTGAAAGGTTGGTTCTTCCGAAATCACGATCGATGAACTCTTGGTCCCAAGAACGAGATTTTTGGTCGAACCCTCGAGTCAAACTTCATTTGATAGGCGCTGCCCGTGAGATAATACAGGCTCGGCTCAGTGTTCTTGGTAATGCGCGAGCAGGGGCCAAAGGTACGCTTTTTCTAAACGCTGACGTGACACATCCGATTTCGTTGATGCCTGGATGGGTGTTCTGGCCGGAAAAGTCTGATCCGGATATATGCTCCGATTCTGACGCGTTCTATATTGTTTCCGGGGTCCTACAGAGTCTTCGAGAAAGGGAGCGCGGTTCTTTGCCGCCAGGCAAGCTCTTGAATGACTGGCTGAATCACACGCTAGTTGATCCAGAGAACTTTAATCGGTTTAACGATACGATGATCCAAGCAGGCTTATTGAGAGCCGCCACTCCTGCGGAACTCAACTTCGCAAATAGCGAAAAGATTAGCCAGGAAATGAGACGTATCGTATGTCATTTAGTAGACGCTCATGCTTCCCCCCGAGGAGCTGCCGCAGCTGAATTTCTGCTGGCAGTATTGCTTGGCCGCTTAACGCTTCAGACAGCCGACCTCAAGAAAGTTGTGGAGCACTGCGGTTCAGCAAGCGATCTATTGCAATCGATGGGCGTCCTGATCGACCTCGTCCTAGTATCAAAAAAGCTCTCAGTTTCTAGCACCATCTAGCTTGCGTCCAATTTGCTCAGCAACGGCGTAGCCGCGAAGGAGCTTTTCCCCGTTGACGCCTGCCTCATCAGCAAGTATCTCCGCGCCTTCCTACCCCGTGCCCAGATGGCGGAATTGGTAGACGCGCTACGTTCAGGTCGTAGTTCTCGCAAGGGAGTGGAGGTTCGAGTCCTCTTCTGGGCACCAGAAATCCCTCTAAATCGTTGATTTTATTCGATTTATTGGGGGCTATTCATTTCAGACCACCTTTTGGTCCACCCTATTTTTCACGCAACTATGTTCAGCTATGTTGCCGAGTGACTCCCACATTCAAGACCGATACACTCAGTCTGCCTGGGTATTGTCGTAACCTTGGGCATCGCGATGCTCTTCAATCTTGGAGACATCGTGATGAGGATACTCTCAAAGCGCCAACTGAAGGAGCTGGTTTTGTACTCGCCCCAACATATCGCCAGACTGGAGAAGGCAGGCTCATTCCCCAAGCGGGTACAGCTCGGCCCGAACCGGGTGGGGTGGGTTGAGGATGAAGTCCTAGATTGGCTTCAGCAACGTCTGGAATGCCGCGAAGCGCCTACCCGACACTCCTGATGGGAGTACGAACAGCCGGGTCTGCAGACCCGGCTGTTCAACATCAGACAACGTCAGGACAAGCCTAGTCCACCCCATCGATAAACGTCTCGACAAAATCTCTGATCTTGTCGATTACGCGAGATGCAATCGTTACGCGCTGCTTTAGTTTCGGCTTCTCAGCCATAATCTCGATCACGTCGTCGCGCATGGGTGGTTTTTCAGTAAATAGATAGTCGCCAATCACGCGTTCGAGCCCCTCTAGATCAAGCCCTTCTTCGGCGCTCAAAGTCTCGATTGCCTTCTGCCGCTCGTCGCTCCAATACGAGTCGAAAGCGTCTCCTATATCACCGCCCGCAGGTACGTTGGAGAAGTGCTGCGAGATAAACTTCTCGATAAGCTCCTTCTTACTGCGCAGCTGCGCTTCGCTGTCGAGCATGTCCATGATCGTCTTGCGTTGCTTCGCGCGTTCTTCGGGCTTTGCATCCTGCATGTTCCGCAAGAGGGCTATGATATAGCTGACATTGATCTTGTCCCGACTGATCAGCTCAATTTCGAAGTCGATGTCATCTAGTATCGAGACTTTCTCTTTTTCCTTTTCGCTGCGAACCTTGTCATAGAGGTCAAGGTATTTGCTTCGATAATCAGCGAACATCTGCTCGCTCATCGGCAAGTCATCGAACTTGAACTGTGTGAAGCAGTCGAGCACGTTTTTGATCCGGATCACTTCCCGGAAGGCTTGGACGAATTTTGCTTCGTCCTCTTCCGTGAGCAGGTCATCAACGCTGTTTACAGTTGGCGTTACGACAAGCAAATTTTTGACCGCTTCTTCAAACCGAGCAACATAATCTTCGTAAGGCGCGAGAATGATTTCTTCCTGAGCATTCTTGTTGGCAAATAGTTCAATCGCCTTGTCGGTGGCCGGTTTCAAATTTCGAAAACAGACAACATTCCCTTGAGATTTCTTGCTGCCCATAGTGCGGTTTGTTCTCGAATAGGCTTGCACGAGACCGTGGTATTTCAAATTTTTATCGACGTAGATCGTGTTGAGTGGTTTTGAGTCGAAACCGGTCAGGAACATATTCACTACCAACAGAATGTCGATCTCGCGTTTCTTCACGCGTTTTCCGATATCCTTGTAGTATCCATAGAAATTATCGGTGGAGAAATTGGTTCCGAAGATTGTGTTGTAGTCGTCAATATAGTCGTCAAGCTTCTCACGACTGTGCTTGTTCACAGGCTCGCCGTCATCCGGCATCACATCGTCAGCTATCCCGTCCGCATCAGCATCCTCTTCATTGGCCTGATATGAAAAGATAGTGCCGATTCTCAAGTTGTGTTCACCCGCCTCTTTCTTGGTTTTGAACTTGTCATAGTATGTGACCAGACTCTTTACGTTCGACACGCACATAATCGCGGTGAAATCGCGCGCATGGGTTTTTCGATCATGGTTCGCGATAATGTAGTCAGTGATCTTGTCGAGACGCTCATCGGCCTCCATAACTTCTGCAGTGTCGATAGCCTCAACTTCGATGTCAGTCACTTCGTCCTTGCGCTTAAAGGTCCGGATATACTCGACAGAAAACTTCAGCACATTTTCATCGCGGATCGCGTCGGTGATAACATATTTGTGCAGGCATTCATCGAACAGGTCTTTGGTCGTTCGCTTGCCGAGCGCGTTCTTCGCTGCGTTCTCTGCGAAGATCGGCGTGCCTGTAAAGCCGAACATCTGCACATTGGGAAAGTACTCCTTGATCCGCCGGTGTGTGTCGCCAAACTGGCTTCGGTGACATTCGTCGAAAATGAAAACCATCCGTTGATCTTTGAGTGCATCCATCTTCGAGAGGTGCTTTGGATTTAGTATGGCAGTGTTGAGTTTTTGAAGAGTTGTTACGATGAGCGGTGTGTCATCGGAGAACTGCTTGACCAGCATGCTGGTGTTATTGGTGGCGTCGACACTGCCTTCCTGGAAGGAGTTGAACTCCTTGATCGTTTGGAAGTCCAAGTCCTTCCGGTCGACCACGAATACTACTTTGTGGACATGCGGGCTTTGCGTGAGGATCTGTGCCGTCTTGAAAGACGTCAGCGTCTTTCCCGACCCTGTCGTATGCCAGATATAGCCATTCTTGGCAGTGTTCAGCACTCGCTGGACAATCGCCTCAACGGCGTAGAATTGATAGGGACGCAGTGCCATCAACATCTGCTCGCTCTCGTTTAGTACGATGTACTTCGTGATCATTTTCGAGAGTTGGCACTTTTCGAGGAAATCGTTCGCGAATTCGCTAAGTGTGCTGATTTTCTTGTTTTCAACATCAGCCCAGAAAAACGTCTGCTTGAAGTCCCGCCGATTCACTGGATTGTTGGCATAGTATTTCGTGTTGACCCCGTTTGAGATCACGAACAGCTGTATATATTGAAAGAGCCCGTGCCCGGCTGAAAAGGAATGTCGGTGATAGCGATTTGTCTGATTGAATGCCTCCTTCATTTCGAGGCCGCGCCGCTTCAGCTCGATCTGGACGAGGGGCAAACCATTGACGAGTAGCGTGACGTCGTAGCGGTTGGTGTACTTGCCGGTCATGGTGACCTGGTGCGTCACCTGATACTGGTTCTTGCACCATTGGATCTGATTGATAAGCTCGACATAGCCGGTTGAACCATCGTCCCGCGTGAAGTCTACCTTGTCACGTAGGATGTTGGCTTTTTCAAAAATGTTCCCGCGCGAGAGTTTATTGAGAATCTGCCTGAATTCTACATCTGACAGCGTTGCCTTGTTGTGAGCTTCGAGCTGGGTCTTTAGGTTGGCAATTAACGCCGCTTCATCCGGGATTGACACCTTTTCCCAGCCTAGAGTTTCAAGTTGGGCGACAAGCGCGTTTTCCAACTGCTGTTCAGTTTGTGTGCTCATACGACTTCAGTTTCATTTTCCCACGCCCCGCCTGATAAGAGTTCAATTTTCTGATCAATCAGGTTCAGAAAGTCAGAAATGTCTTTCTGTTCAGCTGGGTCCAGAGTTGGAAGGGGCATGTCGAGAAAATCGTCAATTGAAATCGCCATTCGATCATGCCTAGCACCAAAATTTGCTATTCTATTCATGTAGCGATGCCACATACTGGATCGGAAGTAGTGCTTATAGAAATCTGTGTCAGCGGACTTAAATCGAAACACTGTATACAGTGGCGACATTATCCCAGCGGCCAAATCATTCCTATTGATGGGCCCAACTGGCGCTGAGACCGATATTCTGGGATTGTACACGAAGTCGCCCAACTTCACTACGTAGTAGCCATCAATGTTATCTACGTTCGCGATGTCTTTTTCGAAGTAGTCGCCCTGGTCAATGACACCTCTTGCTGCAGAATTGGTGAGAACTCGTGTGTATGACAAGTTCGAATTTTTCTCTGTGCTTCTGTCGGCAATGGCTCCCAATGTCGTCGGCTTCCATTCGGGATAGCTAGATCCATCAACTTTTAAAAATCTATCACTCTGCTTGAACAGGCGTTGCATACAGCCCACCTTGAAGTCTTTCAGCAGGCGGATGTTTTCGCCGGTTGGTGATGGCACGCGCAATTCACGACAACTCTTCTCTATTTCAATGTCCACAGCGTCAATGCGACTACCGATGTCAAGAAGATCCCGAGAGACGACTTGAAGATCTATAGCTGGTTCGTCCACATACTTATCGATATATCGAGGTATGTTTAGGTTGAAGTGGTTTTCGGCGACCTCGCTAATTGGCGCGACGTAGGAGTATTTTTCGAATGTCTTGCGGTTTGCATACGCAGATACGATTTTCTCGACATGCGCATCAGAAAGAGTATTCTTTGTCCCAAACTGCTCGTATTCATCTCGTGCGTCGACGAAGAGGATATCACTGTCATGTGGTCGGCATTTTTTCAGTATGAGGATGCATGCAGGAATCTCCGTTCCGTAGAACAAGTTGAGCGGCAGGCCAATTACAGCATCCAAACAATTTAAGGTGTCGATCAAATATTTGCGAACGGAACTTTCTGCACCGCTTCGAAACAATGCGCCGTGAGGTAAAACGACAGCGGCGGTCCCATTGTCTGACAGTTGGTGGACGATATGCTGCACAAATGCAAAATCAGCGTATGATTTCGAGACCAATTTTCCATACTGGCTGAACCGGTCGTCGGTCTCAAAAAGCGGATTATCTTTCCCGCGCCATTTTGCCGAGAAGGGAGGATTTGCAACAATCGCCTCAAAGCGGTCATCCAAATGCTGCGGCTCTTCCAGCGTATCTTCCTGGCGAATGTCGAATTTCGAATAGTGAACATCATGCAGGATCATGTTCATGCGTGCGAGATTGTAAGTCGTGCGGTTGAGTTCCTGACCGTAGAATGATCCAACATTAGTTTCCTTGCCAATCCGCAAGAGGAGTGATCCTGATCCACAAGCCGGATCATAAGCCGATTTGATCTTTTTTTTGTCGAGCGTAACGATCTTAGCGAGAATTTTCGAGACTTGTTGTGGCGTATAGAATTCACCCGCTTTTTTCCCGGCTCCAGAAGCAAATTGACTGATTAAGTATTCATAGGCGTCACCAAGTACGTCGGCATTGCCGTTCGCCAGCTCGAAGTCGATTTGGTCGAGATGAGCAAGGACTTTCGCGATCAGTGTATTGCGTGCATCAACTGTGCGGCCAAGTTTGGTGCTCGACAGGTCAAGGTCTTCAAACAGCTTGTTGAAGTCATCCTCACTGTCTGTACCCATTGTGGATTGCTCTATCCCATTGAGAATCCCTGCGAGGTCTTCAAGTATGAAATTGCTCTTGCCTTCTTTGTCAGCATTACCGCGCACTGCGACGGCGCTGAAGAGCTCATTCGGACGGAGAAAGTAGCCGAGCTTTTCAAGCGATTCCTCGCGGATCGCATCGACATCATCTTCATCGGTTAGCAGGGAATAGTCCTTAATGCCTTCCGTTTCGAGAAGCCGGTTGGCGAAAAGATACTGCTTTTCGGATAGGTATTTGTAGAAGATGAAGCCAAGGATGTAGTCCCGGAATTCATCGGCATCCATCTTGCCGCGAAGCTCGTTCGCAATCTTCCAGAGCTGTTGCTCAAGGCGCTTTTTTTCTTCTTCAGACATTGTTCGATTCTAACACGTGACGTGGAAATTGCCCGTTCGGGTATCCTTTGATGGAATAGCGAGATTCAACTGATCAACAAGCTTAATCCAATCAGGTCTCAGGATTGCTGATGACCTGTATCCCCATCTTATTTTCTCTTCGGTCCCTATACATTTCAGAGCATTGAATTTCATAGTTGTGCAGGATGTCCAACCCGCTTTTTGTGACTTCATCGTTCTTTTTTTAGTTGAACCCCGTGCTTGCAACCTATCCCTCTGGGTGAATTGGGTTGCAATCACGGGGTTCAACTCCTCACCTTTAGGTTACAAACCTAGGGGAGGATCATGGATATACTTTTCAAACGGGAACAGAACGCTGGTCACATGGGTCGCGTGACGTTCAAACTCTGGAGCAAACTGGAATTCGATGATTCCGAAAAAGCTCTGATCAAACGCTATCGTTTTGACGAGGCGATCATGATCGAAGCCCTGCAACCGACCCTCATCCGAAACGCTGGACTCCTCGGACTGGTCGCCGGGCTCTTTGCCATGGTCCTTCTTGACACGTTCCTGCCAGCGTCAGTTGCCATGCTATTTGGGTTGCTGGCCTTCGGCGGCACCGCATACTGGCACTACCACAACAAACGCGAGACAATCTTCGTGCGCGACTTGATACATGGCCGTAATTTTGCCTGCAAGACCGTCATTGATCTTGCCAAGAAAGAAGCCTGGCTAACCTCCATCGCCGCAATGTTGCGACAGGTTATGGAAAGCGCCAAGCACTGGGATGGTACTGAAACCATCCACATCGAAGCGTTGCCCAAGGAAGAGGCCCGGCAGTTCATCTTGAAAGCGGCTTAGATGCCACTTCACTTCGCGGCGCGCATGCACGCCAAGGTGCATGGCCTGTTTCGTCCCAAGGACGAGGTAGAGACGCGGGCGCTGTTTGAAGACGTGCTGGATCGCTATCGCCAGCATGACCTCGATACGGTAGCGGCGCGCTCTGCCTTGATCTCAGAGACTGCAAAATGGGTCCGTGGGGAACTTGGTCTCGACCCTTCGAATCTGCTTGCACGTCCGGTCGAGAAGTTTGTTGCGCGCCTCTTTGAGTACGAAGCGCTCCTGGCGGTTCTGAACCGCCCCGGGTTTGCCGGAGGCTCCTTTTCTTGAGAGACTGGAGCCATG